>NZ_CP029193.1:5940000-7140000 GCF_008642355.1 Streptomyces venezuelae | reverse complement strand
TCGGTGCCCGCGCCGTCGCACGGGCTGGTCTCCTCGGGGGCCGGCCGATGAGCGCCACACTGCTCGCCGTCGCCCTCTCGCTGGTCTCCGCGGCCGCGTACGCCGCGGCGGCGGTGGCCCAGGAGCGGTTGGCCTCGCGCGTCCACGACGGCGAGAGCGGGGTCCTGCGGATGCTCGGCAGCGGCGTCTGGTGGTCCTCCGTCGGACTCAACGCGTCCGCGGCGCTGCTGCACGTGGCGGCGCTCAAGTACGGTCCGCTCACCCTGGTCCAGCCGCTGGGTGCCCTCACCCTGGTCGCCGCGGTGCCGCTCGGCGCGCGCCTCGCGGGACGCCGGGTCACGCGCCTGGAGTGGCGCGGCACGGGGCTCACGCTCATCGGCCTCGGCGCGCTCCTCCTGACGGCCTCCGGACCGGCGCCGGACGACACGCTGACGGTGCCGGAGGCCCTGGTCGTGGCCGCGGCGACGATGGCGGTCATCGGGGTCCTCTCCCGGCCCGGCACGCGGCCCGGCCTGCGGCACGCGACCGCGTCCGGCTTCGCCTCGGGCGTCGCGTCGGCGCTCACGCAGACCGTGACGGTCGCCGTCACGGACCGGTCGGGACCACTCCTGAGCCCGCAGGTGGTGATCGTGGCGGTGCTGGTCGCGGCGTTCGCCGCGGGCGGCCTGCTGCTCTCGCAGACCGCCTACCGCGGCGGCCTGGGCGCCCCACTCGCCGTGGTGACGCTCGCCAACCCCGTGGCGGCCTCCGTCATCGGCGTGGCGCTGCTCGGCGAGCGCCTCCAGGGCGGCATCGGCGGCATCCTGCTCGCCGTGGCGGGCGCGGCGGTGGCGGCGTACGGAGTGGTCGTGCTCACGCGGTCGCCGCGCGATCCGGCGGTCGCGCTGGGCGAGCTCGGGCCGGGCCCCAGTCTTGCGGTGGCCATCCCCGGTCAGCCCGTGGCACCTGAAGGGGCGCGGGGAACCGCGCGATCTGCCGCATCCGGCCTGCAGAACGCCTGAGGCAGCAAGACGAAGCGGCGCCGGTCGCCCCCTTGCGGAAGGGGGCGACCGGCGCCGCTGTCACGCCCGGCGGGTCCGGTCACCCGAATCCGCGGGCGTCCTGCTTGAGCGCCGTGTCGACGGTGAGCGCCGTCGCCACGACGAGGCTCAGGAGCGGCTCGGGCAGCTGGTAGTGGATCTGCAGGACGTAGTTGTCCGCGGTGGTGAACATCGTCTTGGCGAGGCCCTCCCACGTCTTCGTGATCCGGGCGACCTCGTTGTCCGCGTGGTCGACGATCGAGAAGTTCCAGGCACGCCAGTTCTCCGCCTTGATCGCGCCGACCTGCTGGCCGTTCACCATCATGGCGAAGTTGATCTTGCCGATCATGTTCTGCTGGACGATCTCGCCGACCGGCTGACCGTCCGCGCGCTCGACGATGACCCGCGACTTCATGAACTTGCGGGGGCGGGTCAGCATCATCTGCGGCTGGCCGTACGCGTCGCGGATCTCCAGCTTGTGCGTCATGAACTGGTCGATGCTGGCGACGAATCGCGCGACCTTCTTCAGCGCGCTCTGGCCGACCTGGACGACCGAACCGAGCGTGTTGCCCGACTGGTCCATCACGCTGTACTCGTTCGTCAGCTCGATGAGCTTCGCCTTCTGGTTCACGACCAGGACCGGCTCGGTGAACAGCGTGCCGCCGCCCTGCGCGGACGGCGCGACACCGGCCTGCTTCTGCACCTGGCGCTGCACCTTGGCCGGGTCGGCCATGGGCGGGGCCTGGGGCGCCGCCTGGGACTGGCCGCCGAACTGGCCCTGCAGCGCGGCGGTCTGCGGCTGCCCGAACTGGCCCTGCGGCGCCTGCGCGGGCTGGGCGGGCTGGTCCTGCGGCGCCGACGCGGGCTGGGCCTGCTGGGCCTGCTGGGCCTGCTGGGCCGGAGCCTGCTGCTGGCCGCCCTGTGGGGCCGGATTGGTGTGGTCCGTCCACTGGGAGCCGTCCCACCAGCGCAGCAGCTGGGGCGCGCCGTGCGGGTCCGGGTACCAGCCTGCAGGTGTGTTCGAATGCGTTGTCACCCGGGTGACCCTACCCTCCGTGCACGGGCGCCCCGCCAGCCCCTTGCCGAGTTGTTATGTCCGACTCAACCCGGACCGGCGTCGGCCGGTATCCGCCGATTCGCGTCCGACGTCACCACGTGACCTCCACCCGCAACGAGCCCTCCCCCTCCCGCAGCTCCACCGCGCCGATCCGCCCCGCCGCCCGCACGTCGCCCTCCGCCGCCGCGAAGTGGTCCAGCGTCGCGCGCGGTGCCGTCACCGTCGCCCCCGCGACCTCCGTGCGCATCGACAGGCGCGCCTGCGACTTCGCCCTGCGCATCGCGGCGATGGCTTCCGACGCCGTCGTGAGGACCGCCGCGTCGCCCGCGTGCCGTCGCAGCTCCGCGCCGTCCGGCCACGGCGCGCGGTGGACCGAGCCCTCCTTCCACCACGACCGGACCTCCTCCGTGACGAACGGCAGGACCGGCGCGAAGAGGCGGAGGAGGACGTCGAGCGCCGTACGGAGCGCGGCCCGTGCGGAGTCCGCCGCGGCGGCGTCGCCGTGGTCGCCGTACGCGCGGGCCTTGACCAGTTCGACGTAGTCGTCGCAGAAGTGCCAGAAGAGCTGCTCCGTGCGCTCCAGGGCGCGGGCGTAGTCGAAGCTCTCGAAGGCCGCGGTGGCCTCGTCGACGGTCGACGCGAGGACGGCGAGCAGCGCCCGGTCGAGCGGCTCCGTGACGGCGGCCCCGTCCCCCGCCCCGGCTTCGCCGAGGCTCAGGACGAACCTGCCGACGTTCAGGAGCTTCGTCGCGAGCCTGCGGCCGATCTTCATCTGGCCGGTGTCGAACGCCGTGTCCGTGCCGGGCCGCCCGCTCGCCGCCCAGTAGCGGACCGCGTCCGAGCCGTACTGCTTCAGGAGATGGCCGGGAGTGACCACGTTGCCCTTGGTCTTGGACATCTTCTTGCGGTCGGGGTCCAGGATCCAGCCGGAGATCGCCGCGTGCCTCCAGGGCAGCGTGTCGTGCCCGGTGTGGGCGCGCAGGACCGCGGCGAACAGCCAGGTGCGGATGATCTCGTGGGACTGGGGCCGCAGGTCCATCGGGAAGACCCGCGCGAACAGGTCGGGGTCGGAGCGCCACTTCCCGGCGATCTGCGGGGTGAGGGACGACGTGGCCCAGGTGTCCATGACGTCCGGGTCGCCGGCGAAGCCGTGCGGGACGCCGCGCTGTGCCGCTTCGTATCCGGGCGGGGTGTCGGTGCTCGGGTCGACGGGCAGGGCGGACCGGTCGGGGACGAGGGGGCGGTTGTGGTCGGGCTGCCCGGACGCGTCCAGCGGGTACCAGACGGGGATCGGGACGCCGAAGAACCGCTGGCGGCTGATCAGCCAGTCGCCGTTGAGGCCGCCGACCCAGTTCTCGTACCGGACCCGCATGTGCGGCGGATGCCAGGCGAGTTCGGCGCCGCGGGCCAGGAGCCGGTCGCGCAGGGCGGCGTCGCGGCCGCCGTTGCGGACGTACCACTGGCGGGTCGTGACGATCTCCAGGGGCTTGTCGCCCTTCTCGAAGAACTTGACCGCGTGGGTGACGGGGCGCGGCTCGCCGAGCAGGTCACCGCTCTCGCGCAGCATCCCGACGATCCGTTCCCGGGCGGTGTGCGCGGTGGCGCCCGCGAGCCGCGCGTACGCGGCGACGGCGGCCGGGGACTCGACGCCGGCCGGCGGATCGGCGAGGAAGCGGCCGTCCCAGCCGATGACCGGCCGCGTGTCGAGCCGCAGTTCGCGCCACCAGGTCACGTCGGTCGTGTCGCCGAACGTGCAGACCATCGCGAGCCCCGTGCCCTTGCCGGGCATCGCGAGGGGGTGGGAGAGGACGGGGACCTCGACGTCGAGGAGCGGGGAGCGGACGGTCGTGCCGAACAGGTCCTGGTGGCGCTCGTCGTCGGGGTGGGCGACCAAAGCGACGCAGGCGGGCAGGAGTTCGGGTCGTGTCGTCTCGATGAGGACGGCGTGGCCGTCCGCGGCCCGGAAGCGGAGCTTGTGGTACGCGGCGGTCCGTTCCCTGTCCTCCAGTTCGGCCTGCGCGACCGCCGTGCGGAAGGTGACGTCCCAGAGGGTGGGCGCCTGCGCGAGGTAGGCGTCACCGCGCTCCAGGCCCTCCAGGAACGCGTGCTGCGAGGCGGCGCGCGCGTCCGCGTCGATGGTCCGGTAGCCGTGCGACCAGTCGACGGAGAGCCCGAGGCGCCGCCACAGTTCCTCGAAGACCTTCTCGTCCTCGCCGGTGAGCCGCTCGCACAGCTCGATGAAGTTCCGGCGGGAGACGGGCGTTTGATGTCGGCCCGGCTTCTCGGGCGGGGTGAAGTCCGGGTCGTGCGGCAGGGCGAGGTCGCAGCGGACGCCGAAGTGGTTCTGGACCCGGCGTTCCGTCGGCAGACCGTTGTCGTCCCATCCCATGGGATAGAAGACTTCCTTGCCGCGCATGCGCTGGTAGCGGGCGATCGTGTCGGTGTGCGTGTACGAGAAGACGTGGCCGACGTGGAGCGAGCCGCTGATGGTGGGCGGCGGCGTGTCGATGGAGAAGATCTCGTCCCGGGTCTTCGAGCGGTCGAAGGCGAATACGCCCGACTCGTCCCATCGCCGAGACCACTTCTCTTCGAGCCCGTCGAGGACGGGCTTCTCGGGGACGCCTGCACGGCGATGGGTGTCTGCCATGCCTCTGGATGCTATCCAGGCGCGCCGAGTGCAGGCGCCCCCTTTTTCTCGATGTCAGATGTCAGACGGTGGTCCGGCCTCAGACAGTGCGGATCGCCGGGTCGCTGACGCCCGCCGCGCCGGTCTCCACGTGACCGGCGAGGCGCCGCAGGAATCCCGCGTCCGCGTCGGACTTCACCGTCAGGTCGTACCAGCGCTTGGTGGCCCGCAGGTCGACGGTGTGCTGGACGGAGGATCCTGCCTTGACCTTGAAGGTCTGCCCCGCGCCGCCGTAGGCGTTGGTCACCGTGAGGTTCACATCCGTGCTGCCCGCGTTCTTCAGGGTCAGTTTGATGTTGCCCGTGGTGCCGTCGTGGCGGGCGACGACCTCGGGGCCCGCCTTCTTGCCGGGGCCCTTGAAGGTGCGCAGGAAGCCGTTGGGGCCGAAGACGGAGAGGTCGTAGGTGTCCTTGGAGTACTTCGAGTTCCAGGTGTCGGAGAGCGACTTGCCCGCCTCCGTGGTGTACGTCCAGGGGCCGTCGGTGCGGTTGGCGGACCGCACGTGGAAGCAGACACCGGCCTTGGCGCCGCCGCTGAACGTGAGCGTGAACTTTCCGGCGACGGGGTCCGCGGCGCCGTCCACGAGTGGCGCGTACGGCAGCGGGCGGGCGGGCCGGGAGCCGCGCTCCTGCTTGGGCAGGGCCGGATTGGCGGGTGCCTTGGGCACGTAGTCGGGGTGGCGCTTGTTGTCCGGCGGCTCGTAGCCGGCGGTGTCGGGGAGCTCGGCCGGGTCGGTGTCCTTGCCGCTGAAGTCGAACGCGGACGTCAGGTCGCCGCAGATCGCGCGGCGCCACGGCGAGATGTTGGGCTCCTTGACGCCGAAGCGCCTCTCCATGAAGCGGATGATCGACGTGTGGTCGAAGACCTCGGAGTTCACGAAGCCGCCGGTGCTCCACGGTGAGACGACGATCATCGGGACGCGCTGGCCGAGTCCGTAGTGCCCGGCCGCGTAGGAGGCGTTGCCCGGGAAGTAGTCGAGGGTGGTGTCGACGGTGGACTTGCCCTGGTTGGCGTCCTTCGGCACGTACGGCGGGACGATGTGGTCGAAGTAGCCGTCGTTCTCGTCGTAGGTGATGAACAGTGCCGTCTTCGCCCACACCGCCGGGTTGGAGGTGAGCGCGTCCAGGACCTGGGCGATGTACCAGGCGCCGTAGTTCACGGGCCAGTTGGGGTGCTCGGTGAAGGCCTCCGGGCAGGCGATGTAGGAGACCTGCGGGAGCCTGTCCGCCTTCACGTCGGCCGTGAGGATGTCGAAGTACCCGTCGCCCGCCTTGGCGTTGGTGCCCGTGCGGGCCTTGTCGTGGAGCGGGTCGCCGGGCTTGGCGTTGCGGTACTTGTTGAAGTAGAGGAGCGAGTTGTCGCCGTAGTTGCCGCGGTAGGCGTCGTTGATCCAGCCCCAGTGTCCGGCCGCGTCCAGACCGTCACCGATGTCCTGGTAGACCTTCCAGCTCACGCCCGCCTGCTCCAGGCGCTCGGCGTACGTCGTCCAGTCGTACCCCGCCTCCTGGTTGCCGAGGACCGGGCCGCCGCCCTTGCCGTCGTTTCCGACGTGCCCGGTGAGCATGTAGTAGCGGTTGGGGTCGGTCGCGCCCATGAACGAACAGTGGTAGTCGTCGCAGACCGTGAAGGCGTCGGCGAGCGCGTAGTGGAACGGGATGTCGTTCCGCTCCAGGTAGGCCATCGTGCGCTCGGACTTGGCGGGGATCCACTGGTCGTACGCGCCGTTGTTGAACGCCTTGTGGCCGCCGGCCCAGTCGTGGTCGAGGCCCGCGATGAACTGCATGCCGAGGTTGTCGGCGTCCGGGTGGAACGGCAGCACTTCCCTGCCGCCGTTCGCCTGGTGCCAGACCGGCTTGCCGCTGGGCAGGGTCACCGGGCGCGGGTCGCCGAAGCCGCGGACGCCCTTCAGCTTGCCGAAGTAGTGGTCGAAGGAGCGGTTCTCCTGCATGAGCACCACGACGTGCTCGACGTCCTTGATGGTGCCGGTGGCGCGCCTGGCGGGGAGGGACGCGGCGCGGGCGATGCTCTGGTTGAGCATGGCGAACGTCGCGGTGCCGCCGGCCAGCTGCATGAAGCGGCGCCGATTGAGTTCAGGCATGACTATTCCGACCTCGTGTTTTGTGGGGGACGCGAGCGGGGTGAAGTGTGCCAAGGGGAGCAAGCGCTGCGGAAGGGGCTGTGACGGGCGTGTGAAGAGAAGTCCAACCCTTGGTGGGCAGGACACAAGTCCCGGGCATTCAGGGCGAAGGTCCCATATTTGACATAGGGGAATGCGCGTGACTCACTTGGCCGTGCACCGTCCGGCGGTGCGTTCCACTTCGTCCCGCGATCGCAAGGAGGTGTTCGGGATGAGTCCCGAAGGAAGTCCTTGCGTCGACGGTGATCTTCTCTGAGGCTGCGCTCCGCAGCTGACAGCCGCCCTCCCGTGGCCGCTGTTCGTTTCCCGTAGGTTTCGGCCACTCTGCGCCGCCGCCTCCGAGGCGTTCCCGCCGCCGTTTCCCGTGCATCATTCCTGCTCCGCCGCGCCGCGGCCATGACGGCGACGCCTCATGTCCACGTCGCGCCGCGCCCGCGACGGCCGGGAAATTTCTTCACCCCGTATTCACACACACCCACGTCCTCGTGCCCGGGTCTGCCTCGTCATGCCCCGCACGGAGGGAGGTCTGCCATGAACAAGCTGATTCCCCAGGTACGCCTGGCCCCGCCAGGCGAGAACCCCCGTCCCGCTCCCCGTACCCGCAAGGCCGCCGAACTGGACGCCCGCACCCGCGAGGCCGGCGCCCGGCTCGCCGAACTCAGCGCGCTCCCCGCCCGCGACGTCCTGCGCGAGCTCAACACCACGTCCCGCGGCCTGCGTCAGGACCAGGTCCTCGAGCGCATCCAGCGGTACGGCGAGAACACCGTCGCGCACGAGCGCGCACCGCACTGGACCGTGCAGCTCGCCAAATCCTTCCGGAACCCCTTCATCGGGGTGCTCGTCGTGCTCGCGGCCGTCATGTACTGGCAGGACCCCGCCGACCCCGGCGTCTACATCCTCACTTCCATGGTGCTGATCAGCGCGCTGCTCCGGTTCTGGCAGGAGTTCCGCTCCTCCCGGTCGGCCGAGGCGCTGAAGAAGCTGGTCACGACGTCCTGCGCCGTCCAGCGGCGCCGGAGCGAGACCGCGGACACCGAAGAGATCCCGATGGCGCAGGTCGTCCCCGGCGATCTCGTGCGGCTCGCCGCCGGCGACCTGGTCCCCGCCGACCTTCGGCTGCTCACCGCCAAGGACCTGATGGTGAGCCAGGCCGCGCTGTCCGGCGAGTCGCTGCCCGTCGCGAAGGCCGACACGCGCGCCCACGACCTGGGCCAGCGGACCACCACCGACCCCGTGGAGGCCGACAACCTCTGCCTGATGGGCACGTCGGTGACGTCCGGCACGGCGACCGGCGTGGCCGTCGCGACCGGCGCGCACACCTACTTCGGTTCCATGGCGGGCGCGCTGACCGGCGACCGCCCGCAGACCGCGTTCGACGTCGGCGTACGCCGGGTCAGCTTCCTGCTCATCCGCTTCATGCTGGTGATGGTCCCGGTCGTCTTCGCGATCAACGGCTTCACCAAGGGCGACTGGGACCAGGCGCTGTTGTTCTCGATCTCCGTGGCGGTCGGTCTCACGCCCGAGATGCTGCCGATGGTCGTCTCGGCGAACCTGGCGCGCGGCGCCGTCGCGATGTCCCGGCACCAAGTCGTCGTCAAGCAGCTCAACGCGATCCAGAACCTCGGCGCGATGGACGTCCTGTGCACCGACAAGACGGGCACGCTCACCGAGGACCGCATCGTCCTGGACCGCTGCCTCGGACCGCGCGGCGAGGAGGACCGCGAGGTGCTGGAGTACGCGTATCTGAACTCCCACTTCCAGACGGGGCTGCGCAACCTCATGGACCAGGCGGTCGTCGACCGGGTCGACGAGGCCGAGGAGGTTGTCGTCGACCGTCTCTTCACGATGATCGACGAGATCCCCTTCGACTTCGCACGCCGCCGCATGTCCGTCGTCCTGCGCCGCAACGAACTCGCGGGACCCGTCTTCGAGCACACCCTCATCACCAAGGGCGCGGTCGAGGAGGTCCTCGACCGGTGCTGCCACGTCATGGACCGCGGTGAGCGCGTCGAGCTCACTCCTGAGCTGCGGGCCCACGTCACGGACCTCACCGACCGCCACAACCGGGAGGGCCTGCGGGTCCTCGCGGTCGCCACCCGCACCTTCCCCGTCGACCCCGACGCCGCCGAGCGCGAGACCTACTCGGTGGCCGACGAGACGGAGCTGACGCTCGTCGGGTTCCTGGCCTTCCTCGACCCGCCGAAGAAGGACGCGGCGGCCGCCCTGCGCGCGCTCGCCGAGAACGGCGTCGCCGTCAAGGTCGTCACCGGCGACAACGAACTGGTCGCCGGGCGCGTCTGCGCCGACGTCGGCCTGGACACCGGGGAGCTGGTCACGGGCGCCACGGTCGACCTGGTCGACGACGTCGAGCTGATCCGACTGGCCCGTACGACCACGGTGTTCGCGAAGGTCAACCCGGTCCAGAAGGCGCGGATCGTGCGCGCCCTGAAGGCCGACGGGCACACGGTCGGCTTCCTCGGGGACGGCATCAACGACGCGGCGGCGCTGCGCGAGGCGGACGTGGGCGTCTCCGTCGACACAGCGGTGGACATCGCGAAGGAGTCCGCCGACATCATCCTCCTGAAGAAGGACCTGATGGTCCTGGAGCAGGGCGTGTTGATGGGCCGTCAGACGTTCGGCAACACCATCAAGTACATCAAGATGACGGCGTCGTCGAACTTCGGGAACGTCTTCTCGGTCCTGGTCGCCTCGGCCTTCATCCCCTTCCAGCCGATGCTCGCCATCCACCTCCTGGTGCAGAACCTCTGCTATGACATCAGCCAGCTCGCGATCCCGTGGGACCGCATGGACAAGGAGTACCTGAAGAAGCCGCGGGCCTGGGACGCGGGGGGCATCGGCCGGTTCATGGTCCGGGTCGGCCCGGTCAGCTCGGTCTTCGACATCACCACGTTCCTCGTTCTGTGGCACGTCTTCGGGGCCGACTCCCCCGCGGAACAGACGCTGTTCCAGACGGGCTGGTTCGTGGAGGGCCTGCTGTCCCAGACCCTCATCGTGCACATGATCCGCACCCGGAAGATCCCGTTCGTCCGGTCCCGCGCGTCGCTGCCGGTCCTGGTGATGACCGGCGCGGTGATGCTCTTCGGTCTCTGGCTGCCGTTCTCACCGCTGGCCGGCGCGCTGTCGATGGAGCCGCTGCCGATGAGCTACTTCCCGTGGCTGGCCGGAACGCTGCTCGCGTACTGCGCGCTCACGCAGGCGGTGAAGGGCTGGTACATCCGGCGATACCACGAGTGGCTGTAGGGGCGCCCCGGGGGGATTTCCGCCGGGCGCAGCCGCGGGCACCTTGCGGAGTTAGGTGCCGTGGGCAACCATGCACGGCATGACTGTGCGCGTCCACGGCACCTGCGCCCCCGGCTTCGAAGGCGTGCGGGCGGAGCTCGAACGGAGCTTCGCCGAGCGCGGCGAGCTCGGGGCGGCCGTCGCGGCCACCGTCGGCGGTGAGCTCGTCGTCGACCTGTGGGGCGGTGACGCGGACCGGGACGGCACCCGCCCCTGGGAGCGGGACACCCTGGTCAACGTCTACTCCACGACCAAGGGGATGACGGCGCTCTGCGCCCACCTCCTGGTGGACCGCGGCGAGTTGGACCTGGACGCGCCGGTCGCACGCTACTGGCCCGAGTTCGCCGCGGCCGGGAAGGCCGACATCCCGGTGCGCTGGCTGCTCAGCCACCGGGCCGGGCTCATCGCGCCGGGCGAGCCGATGGCGCCGGGGGCGGTGTACGACTGGGAGGAGGTGACGGAGGCGCTGGCGGCGACGCGGCCGTGGTGGCGGCCCGGCACCGCGCAGGGCTACCACGCGGTGACGTTCGGGTTCCTGGTCGGCGAGGTCGTCCGGCGGATCACGGGGGTCTCGCTCGGGACGTTCCTGCGCACCGAGGTGACCGGACCGCTGGGCGCCGATGTCCATGTGGGCACGCCGGAGAGCGAACACGGGCGGTGCGCGGACATGGCGCCGCCGGTCTCCCGTGAGGCGCCGGGGACCCGTGAGGCGGCGCGGGCTCGTGAGGCGCCGGGGGCCCGTGAGGCCCCGCCCGCCTCCCCGTCGCACTCGTCCTCGTCCTCGCGCACGGTGTTCGGCGACGTGCCGAAGCCGCCCGTCGCCGGCCTGTCGGACCACCCGATGGCACCGGCCACCCTCGCGCTCCAGTACCTGCCGCTCGGCGACGTGAACGCCGCGGCCTACCGGTGTGCGGAGATCCCCGCCGCCAACGGCCACGCCACCGCGCGCGGAATCGCCGCGGTGTACGCGGAGTTGGCGTGCGGCCGACTTCTCTCGCCGGGCGCCGTGGAGCGGTTGCGCACCTGCCAGGGCGACGGCGACGAACCGGACCTCGTCCTGCGGGTGGGCACCCCGCTCGCCGAGACGTGGCCGTGGGGCCTCGGCTACATGCTCAACCAGTACGGGCAGGCGGGCCCCAACCCGCGGGCGTTCGGGCACGGCGGCGCCGGCGGGTCGTACGCCTTCGCCGACCCGGAGAACGGTGTGTCGTACGCGTACACGATGAACCGCATGGGCGCGGGCACATCGGGCGAGGACCTGCGCAGCGTCCACCTGGTCGGCGCGCTGTACCAGGGGCTGCGTGAACGCGGCCCCGTGCAAGGCCGATGATGGGGGCATGACTACACGCAGACGAGCCGTCTTCTTCACGGGCGAAAAGCCGGACCCTCGCTTCGGATCGGTCACCACCGGCGACGAACGGGCCATGCTCATCTACTTCGTGCGGTCCCAGCGCGAGACCCTGGAGGTCAAGTGCCGCGGTCTTGAAGCCGAGTTGGCCGACCGGGCCGTCGCACCCTCCGCACTGTCGCTGCTCGGCCTGGTCCGGCATCTCACCGACGTGGAGCGCCGCTGGTTCCGGATGGCCCTCGCCGGTCAGGACGTGACGCCCCTCTACCCCACCCCCGAGAACGCCGACGAGGACTTCGACGGAGCGGTGGCGGAGCCGGGCGCGATCGCCGCGGCCTGGGAGGCGTGGCGGGCCGAGGTGGAGTTCGCCGAGAAGTTCGTGGCCCAGGCGCCCGACCTCGACGTCGAGGGGCGAAGCCCGCTGTTCGGCACGGTGTCGCTGCGCTGGGTGCTGCTGCACCTGGTCCAGGAGTACGCCCGCCACAACGGCCACGCCGATCTGCTGCGGGAGCGGATCGACGGGGCCGTGGGGCTTTAACGACCTGGGGCGGCCACGCCGCGAGGTCACGTGCCAGGGTGCTGGCCGGGCCCCCGGTCCTTGTCCGCGAGCTTGCTCGGCGACAGGTCCGTGGGGTCCTCGCCCGGTTCGAGGAGCGTGTTGGCGGGGCCGATGATCAGGGGGTCGGCCTTGCCGACGGCCTCCGTGTCCTTCGCTTCGTAGTCGAGCTGGAGCAGGAGGTGGCGCATGGCTTCGAGGCGGCCGCGCCGCTTGTCGTTCGTCTTCACGACGGTCCACGGGGCGTGCGGGGCGTCCGTGGCCCGGAACATCTGGACCTTCGCGTAGGTGTAGGCGTCCCACAGGTCCAGCGAGGCGATGTCGGTGGGGGACAGTTTCCACTGGCGCACCGGGTCGACCTGGCGGATCGCGAACCGGGTCCGCTGCTCCGCGCGGGAGACGGAGAACCAGAACTTGATGAGGATGATCCCGTCCTCGGTGATCATCTTCTCGAACTGCGGAGCCTGTTCCAGGAAGTGCTGGTGTTCTTTCGGGGTGCAGAAGCCCATCACCGGCTCGACGCCCGCGCGGTTGTACCAGGACCGGTCGAAGAAGACGATCTCGCCGGCCGACGGCAGCTGGGCGACGTACCGCTGGAAGTACCACTGGCCCGCCTCGTGCTCGGTGGGCTTGTCCAGCGCCACCGTGCGGGCGCCGCGCGGGTTCAGCCGTTCGGTGAACCGTTTGATCGTGCCGCCCTTGCCCGCCGCGTCGCGCCCCTCGCACAGCACCGCGATGCGCAGCCCCTTCTCGCGCACCGTCTTCTGCAGCTTGAGCAGCTCGATCTGCAGGATCCGCTTGCGCCGTTCGTACACACCGCGGCTCAGCTTCTTCGCGTACGGGTAGTTCTCCCGCCACGTCTGCAGGGGCTGCCCTTCCTCGTCGAGGAGCACGGGGCGCTCCGGGCGCGCCTCGTCCACGGAGAGACCCTCGAGCAGATCGTCTTCCTTTTTACCGGTCGGCTCCACCGCGCGGCCCTCTCCCTCTCCCTGTCCGTCCGTGCCCTCACCGGACAGCCTGCCCCCGAGATCGCTTCTCAGCACTCGCAATCCCGTCGTCCCCCGTCCCTCGGGAATAGCCGGGGGATCTTGTCGGTCATCCCTGGTGGCATATCGATGAGCGGGATGTGAGGGAAGCAGATGCCCAAGGTGTACGCGTTCACCCGGCACGGAGGGCCGGAGGTGGAGACCTTCCTCGACCTTCCGGTACCGGAACCGGGGCCCGGGCAGCTGCTCGTCGCGGTGCGCGCGGCCGGCGTCAACCCGGTCGACTGGAAGCTGCGGGCGGGCAAGCGGCGTCCGGGGCAGGCGCCGCTCGCCGGTCACGAGGTGCTGGGCAGCGAGGTCGCGGGGGTCGTACGGGCGGTCGGGGCCGGTGTCGAGGGCTTCGCCGTCGGTGACGCGGTCTTCGGCAATCCGGTCACCGGCGGATACGCGGAGTTCACACTGGTCCCCGCCGACATCGCCGCCCACAAGCCGGACGCGCTGTCGTTCGCCGAGGCGGCCGTGCTGCCGGTGGCCGCGGCGACCGCGTACGACGGACTGCGCCAGCTTGACCTGCCCGCGGGCTCGACCCTGCTGATCACGGGTGCCGGAGGCGGCGTGGGGGTCGCCGCGACCCAGATCGCCGTCCACTTCGGACTGCGCGTGGTCGGCACGGCGAGCGAGGGCAAGAAGGAGTACGTCGAGTCCTTCGGCGCCGTGCACGTGGCGCCGGGCCCCCGCCTCGCGGAGCGCATACGCGAGGCGGCCCCCGACGGCCGCGTCGACGCCGTCTTCGACCTGGTGGGCGGCGCGGACCTGGCGGAGGTCGCGGAGCTGCTCTCCGACCGGCGGAAGCTGATCACAGCGGCGGCGAAGGAGACGGTGGCCGAACTGGGCGGTGCCCCGGTGGCGCGGGCCCGCACGTCGGCGGTCCTGGACGAGATCGCCCTCCTCGCCGTGGCGGGCGTACTGCGTCCGCAGGTGACGGCGGCGTACCCCCTCGCCCGCGCGGGCGACGCGCTGCGCGCGGTGGAGGAGGGCCACGCACGCGGCAAGACGGTGATCGAGGTGACGGCGTGACGACGCTGCTGGAAGAGGGGGGCACGGCGGAGACAGCGCGCCCGGCGCAGGCGGCGGGCTCCGCCGGTGCCGCGGGCACAGCCACAGCCGCGGGCACGGCGCAAACCGCCCGCACGGCCACGCCCTCCTTCCCGGAGCAGGCCGGACGCCCCGCCGCGGTCGCGGGAGCTCCCGCCCTCCACCCCCTCGACAACCCCGCCCTCGCCTCCCTCACCGGGCCGCACGCGCACTTCGCGGAGGGGCGGGGGCGCATCGTGCGGTATCCGGTCGACGTGTCGCCGTTTCTCGCGCTGCCCGATGACGTGACGGCCGCGGACTGGGCCGATCTGGCCGCGCTCGCCGGGCCCGGCGCCGAGGTGCCGTTGCTCGCGACGACCGTGCGGATACCGGACGGGTGGGAGCGGACGTTCGACGTGCCCGGCGTGCAGCTCGTGGACGACGGCGTCACCACCGCGCCGGAACCGGAGGCCGTGCGGCTCGGCCCCGACGACGTGCCCGAGATGCTGGACCTGGTCGGCCGCACGGAGCCGGGCCCCTTCGCGCCCCGCACCGTCGAGCTCGGCACGTACCTCGGGATACGGCGCGGGGGCGCCCTCGTCGCGATGGCCGGGGAGCGGCTGCGCCCGCCGGGCTGGACGGAGATCAGCGCGGTCTGCACGGACCCCGCGCACCGCGGGCAGGGCCTCGGGACCCGCCTGGTCCTCGCTGTCGCGCACGGCATCAAGGCGCGCGGCGACCAGCCGTTCCTGCACACGTCGGCGCAGAACACGAACGCCATCCGCCTCTACGAGTCCCTCGGCTTCCGGTTCCGGCGGACGACGTCGTTCCGCGGGGCGCTCGTGCCGGGGCGGGCTCCCGTGCCAGGACAGGCCGCGCCCGGCGGAAAATGAGAGGACTGTTCCGCTTGTCGTTGATAGCTTCCGGGCCATGCAGCCCGTGAGTGAGAACGAGATCCGCGCGTCCTTTGTGAACTGTTCGAAGGGCGAGGCCCGTCGGCTCACTCTCCCCGCGGGCCTCGCCGACACTCCCTGGTCCGACCTGGACTTCCTCGGGTGGCGCGACCCCAAGGCGCCCGACCGCGGCTACGTGGTCACGTGGCGGGACGGCGAGCCCGTGGGCTTCGCCCTGCGCGCCTCCACGGGGGCGCGCAAGAGCCTGCTCAAGTCCAGCATCTGCTCGGTCTGCGTGACCCCGCAGTCCGGCTCCGGCATCGCGCTGCTCGTCGCCCCGAAGGCGGGTGCGGCGGGCCGCCAGGGCAACTCGGTCGGCATGTACATCTGCGCGGACCTGGCCTGCTCCCTCTACGTGCGCGGAAAGAAGACCACGGTGCTCACCCGCCGCATGGAGGAGAGCCTCACGCTGGAGGAGCAGAACGCCCGCACGCTGCGGAACCTCGACGGGTTCCTCGACCAGATCGTCGGCGAGTAGCCGGCAGGCCCCGCATCAGACCGCGCGCGGGTCCACCATCTGCAGCGCCAGCGTCGCCGACGGCTGCGCCATACCCGGGCCGCCCGCCTCCGCCCAGGCGAGTATCCCGTCGAGCGACTCGTCGTCCGTGACGAAACCGACCCAGGCCGCGCGGCCGCCCCGCCTGCGTCCCTCGGACGACGGCTGGACGACGACCAGATTGGCCTGGCCGCACGGGCCCAGACAGTCGCTCGTGCGCACCGTGAACCGGCCCCGCGACGCCGCGGCCGCGGAGCGCAGCCGCTCCAGCTGCCAGTCGTGGTCGATGCCGGGGTTCTTGCGCGCGTCGCCGCAGCAGCAGCCCCGGCACACGACGAGCGTGCAGGGGCGGCGGGCTGCGGCACCGATGGAGACGACGGGACTCATAGGGTGATCATCTCAGGTAGGCCAATCCGGGGTGCACCGCCCGGTAGCCGTCCACCAGGCGTCGTGCCACCGCCACGGAGTCGACCAGCGGGTGCAGCGCGAACGCCTTGACGGCGGTGGCCGACGCACCGCTGTCCGCCGCCGCGAGCACCTCCCGCTCGACCGCCTTGACCGCGCACACCAGCCCCGTCGCGTGCCCGGGGAGCGGGGACACCGCCATGGGGTGCGCGCCGTTGGCGTCGACGGAGCACGGCACCTCGATGACGGCGTCCGCGTCGAGCGCGGCGAGGGTCGTGCCGTTGCGGACGTTGAGGATCAGGGTCGCCCGTTCGTCGCGTGCGACGGCTCGCATGAGGGCGAGGGCGACCTGTTCGTACCCGCCGGACTCCAGGTCCTGTTCAGCCCGCTCCCCCGCCCCGGCCGCCTCCCTGTTCTCCGCCATGTACGTCGCCTCGCGCTCGGCACGGGTGGCGTCCCACGTCTTGAGCGCGGGGGCGTCCGCGCGCTCCATCTCCGCGTAGAACCGGGCCTGTTGGTCGCGGAGGAAGGCGCCGCGGGTCTGTTCGGCCTCCTGGTAGGCGCGTACGGCCTCGCGGTTGAAGTAGTAGTAGTGCAGGTATTCGTTGGGAATCGCGCCGAGCGACTGGAGCCAGTCCGTGCCGAAGAGCCTGCCCTCCTCGAAGGAGCCGAGGAGCGCCGGGTCGGCGAGCAGGCGCGGCAGTTCGTCGCGGCCGCCGAGGTGCAGGCCGCGCAGCCAGCCGAGGTGGTTGAGGCCGACGTAGTCGATGAACGCCTCGTCCGGGTTGCCGCCGAGCACGCGCGCCACCCTGCGGCCGAGGCCGACGGGCGAGTCGCAGATGCCGATGACGCGGTTGCCGAGGTGACGGGACATCGCCTCGGTCACCAGGCCCGCCGGGTTGGTGAAGTTGATGACCCACGCGTCGGGGGCGAGCCGGGCGACGCGGCGGGCGATGTCGAGGGCGACGGGCACGGTGCGCAGACCGTACGCGATGCCGCCCGCACCGACCGTCTCCTGGCCGAGTACGCCCTCGGCGAGCGCGACGTGCTCGTCGGCGGCACGTCCTTCGAGGCCGCCCACACGGATCGCGGAGAACACGAAGTCGGCGCCGCGCAGCGCCTCGTCGAGGTCGGTGGTGGCGGTGACGGTGGGCGCGTCCGGGATGCCGGCGGCCTGCTCGGCGAGTACGCGGGTGACGGCGCCGAGCCGTGCCGCGTCCAGGTCGTGCAGGACGACGTGGGTGACGCGGCCCTCGGCGCGGTCGCCGAGAAGGGCCCCGTACACGAGCGGTACGCGGAACCCGCCCCCGCCCAGGATTGTCAGCTGCATGTCGTCGAACCGCCTTCCGTCGGACCGTTATCACCGGGGCTCACGTTACGTACGATGACGCCGCAGCGACTCGATCCCACGTACGTATCCGCGTACGACCCCCACGGAGGTAGCGCCAGATGACCGTCTGGAAGGCATCAACCGCCCTGTTCGGCGCCGTCGCACTGGCGGTGATGACGGGCGGCGGCGCGTCGGCCGCGCCCGCGGCACCCGGTGGCTGGCAGGAGTCGGGCACCTCGCGCGTCAACTCCCTGACCGGCAGTCAGGGGCTCGCAAGCCGCGCGGACGGCAGCCTGCTCCACAGAGGTCTGGGCTCGATCCCCCTCGACCTGCGCATCAAGGGCTGGGGGCACATAGGCGACCCCGACATCGCCGAGGGCCACACCTTCGACGCCTACCAGGGCGGCGACGACGCGCGGTCGAAGATGTTCGCCGTCACCGCGCCCGACGGTAAGCGGCACCTGTACGAGCACAAGCTCGACGCGGGCGAGAAGCTCAACAACTCCTTCGCGGCCGTCTCGCCCGACAACCAGTGGCTGGTGTCCGGCGAGTGGGGCGACCAGAACCGCCTCCAGGTGTTCCCCGCGCCCCTGCTCAACTCCTCGACCCCGCCCGCGGGCGGTGCGCTCCCCCAGGCCGGTCAGATCGCGCTCGACAAGCCGGTCCGCGACATCCAGGGCTGTGACTTCGTCTCCGACACGCGCCTGGTGTGCGCCTCCAACGACGCGTCGAAGCAGCTGTGGCCCGAGGACAGGCCGGTGCTCCAGGTCGACCTGGAACGGCCGCTCGACGGGAAGCCGGTGACCGGCCGCGTGGCGAGCCTCTTCGCCGTCCCGCAGCGCAGCGTCTGCTCCGGCTCGTTCGAGACCGAGGGAGTCGACTACGACCCCGCGCGCCGCACCCTGCGCGTCGAGGTCGTGCCGCCCGCGCCGTGCCTGGTGACGACGACGGTCTACGCGTACAAGCCGACGACCGGCTGACCGTCTGTCCTTGCTGATCGCGCGGTTCCGCGCCCCTAACCGCTCCGGGGCACCTCGGCGATGGAACGTCCTGCCCACTCCGGGGCCGGTTCCGTGAGGGCCTCCAGGCGCTCACGGATCTCCGCCGGGAACGGCACCGCGCGGCCCGCGTTCTGGTCGACGTGGAGCGCGAGCAGCTCCGTCGTGGCCACGGGGGCGGCGTCCGGGGCCGGTTCGTCCCCCTCGTCCTCCACGACGTACATCTCGTGCGTGAAGCGCGCCCTCTTCGCGTCCGCGCCCAGCAGGCGGGTGCGGACGGCGAGACGGGCGCCTTCGGAGACGTCGTTCAGGTACCGCACGTGCGCCTCGACCGTGTAGAGGGAGCAGCCGGTGGACTCGCGGTAGCCGGCGTGCAGGCCCGTCTCGATCATCATGGCGTCCGTGGCGTAGCCGAAGACGAGGACGTAGAACGCCTCGCTCATGTGGCCGTTGTAGTCGATCCACTCGGGGCGGACGCGGTGCCGGGCCAGGGGCAGGGGCTGTGCTCGATGCGTGGACGCGGTCACTTCTTGCCCCCGTTCAGGCGGCCCGTGGCGCGCAGGACGTCGATGACGCCCTGGTCGCGCTCGGCGACGAGGTCCGCGATGGTGCGGCCGTCCGCCGCGTCGTCGCATCCGGCGACCACGGCGTCGTACAGCTTCTTGTCGAGCTCGGGCGCTTCGAGCCGCGTCCACGGGGACTTCAGGGACGGGCCGAAGTGGTCGAGCATGTGGGCCATGCCGCCCTCGCCGCCCGCGAGCGCGAAGGTGAGCATCGGGCCCATGAACGCCCAGCGCAGGCCGGGGCCCTCGGTGATGGAGTCGTCGATCTCCCGTACGGTGGCCTCGCCGTTGGCGACCATGTGCAGGGCCTCGCGCCACAGGGCTTCCTGGAGGCGGTTGGCGATGAAGCCGGGGACTTCGCTCCTCATGGTGATCACGGACTTGCCCGCGACCTCGTAGAAGCGGGACGCCCACGCCACGGCTTCGGCGTCGGTCCGCTCGCCGCCGACGACCTCGACGAGGGGTATGAGGTACGGCGGGTTGAAGGGGTGTCCGACGACGAGGCGGCCCGGGGTCACGGCCTCGGTCTGCATGTCGGTCATCGGGTAGCCGGACGTGGAGGAGGCGATGACGACGCCCGCGGGGGCGGCGGCGTCGAGGCGTGCGAGCAGGTCGCGCTTGAGGTCGAGGTTCTCGGGTGCGCTCTCCTGCACGAACTGGGCGTCCGCGACGGCCTCTTCGAGGGTGGCGGTGACGGTGAGGCGGTCCTGCGAGGCGCCTTCGGCGAGTCCGAGCTGGGTGAGGGCGGGCCAGGCGGCCTCGACGAGGCGGCGCAGCTTCTGCTCGGCGTCGGGGGCGGGGTCCCAGGCGGTGACGTCGTAGCCGCGGGCCAGGAAGTGGGCGACCCAGCCGCCGCCGATGACTCCGGCGCCCACGCACGCGACGCGGCGTACGTCTTCAGGGGTGGTGGTGCTGCTCATGGTGGTGTCCTCTGTGGGGGGGGGGAAGGAGACGTGGGGAAGTGTCGGCGCGTCAGGAGCGGGGCTTCAGGCCGAGCTTCTGGCGGGCCTCGTCCGGTGTCGCGACGCGCGAGCCGAAGTTCTCCGTGATCTGCACGGCGCGCTCGACGAGCTGCGCGTTGGTCGCCTTGTTGCCCTTGCCGAGGTAGAGGTTGTCCTCCAGGCCGACGCGTACCTGACCGCCGAGCAGGATGGACTGCGCGACCCACGGCATCTGCATGCGGCCGAGCGCGAAGCTGGCCCACTGGGCGCCTTCGGGCAGCATGTTGACCATGGACTGGAGGACGCCCGGGTCGGCGGGCGCGCCCCACGGGATGCCCATGCAGAGCTGGAAGACGGTGGGGTTGTCGAGCAGTCCCTCGGCGAGGAGCTGCTTGGCGAACCACAGCTGGCCGGTGTCGAAGATCTCCAGCTCGGGGCGGACGCCGAGCCCCTGGATGCGCTTGGCGCCCTGGCGGAGCATGTCGGGCGTGGAGACGTAGAGGTTGTCGCCGAAGTTGAGGGAGCCGCAGTCGAGGGTGCAGATGTCGGGCAGCAGGTCCTCGACGTGCGGGAGCCGGTCGAGGCCGCCGACGAGGTCGGTGCCGGGCAGCTCGCCGAGGTCCTGCAGCGGCACGATGGGGTCGACGACGAGGTCGCCGCCCATGCCCGCGGTGAGGTTGATGACGACGTCGGTGCCGGTCTCCTTGATGCGCTCGACGACCTCGCGGTACAGGCGCGGGTCGCGGGAGGGCTCGCCGGTCTCGGGGTTGCGTACGTGGATGTGGACGACGGCGGCGCCCGCGTCGGCGGCCTCGACCGCGGAGGTGGCTATCTGCTCGGGCGTGACGGGCACGTGCGGGCTCTTGCGGACGGTGTCACCGGCGCCGGTCAGGGCGGCGGTGATGATGACGTTGTCGTTCACGGGCATGCGGAACTCTCCCTCGGGGGTGGGGTGTCGCGTACAGGGGATGTCTGCGTACGAGGTGTCAGTGCGCGGTCAGCGTCGCGTCCACGTAGGCGATGAGGGACTCGTGCATGTCGTCGGGGCCCGCGCCGGGAGCGTCGGGCGCGGAGGCGAGGACCTGCGTGGCGAGGCCGTCGATCAGCGCGGTCAGGCGCAGCGCCGCCGCCTCGGGGTCGGCGAGCCGGAAGACGCCTTCGGCGATGCCGCGGCGGATGACGTCGGCGACGGTGGTGCGCCACTGCCGGTAGTAGTCGGCGTGCAGTCGGCCCATGGCGGTGGAGCGGGCGGCCTCCGCCCACAGGTCGAGCCAGACGAGCCACTGCCAGCGCTGCTGCGGGGTGCGGGGGATCTGCAGCTCGATGAGCTGACGCAGTTCGTCGGCGGTGTCGGCGGCGTCCGCGACCCTGGCCGCGCGGCGTGCCGTGTCCTCGTCCATGCACCAGCGCACCGCGGCCTCGAGGAGGTCGTCGCGGCCCGGGAAGTGGTAGTGGATCGCGGCGGTGCTGGTGTCGCAGGCCGCGGCGATGTCCTGGACGCGGACGGCGTGGAAGCCGCGCTCCGCGATGAGGCGGACGGTCTCGCGGACGATCTGCAGGGGACGGCCGCCCTCGGGTGCCACGGCGCGCTCCCGCCGCGCGGCGGGCTCCGCGGTCCCGGCGGCATCGTCGCGGACACCGGCGGCGCCGAGCAGCCAGCCCGCGTCGACCCCGCCGGTGTCCGCGATGCGGGCGAGCTCCGCCGCGGTGAAGCGCCGGGTGCCGCCGAGCGACCGGGACAGCTTGGAGGGGTCCATGACGATGCGGCGGGCGAACTCGCGCTGGGTCACTCCGGCATCGGCGATCACCTTGCGGACGCGGTCCGCCACCTCGGGGTCGTACACCATGGTCGGCGACCCTACCCGCGCGTTGCGACAACCGCAACGCGCGGGACTCGGTTTCTCCGATTCTTTCCGCGTCCCCAAAGACCTTCAGGGGAGAATTGCGGTTCTGACTGATGGATCAGTCAGAACAGAACCATTGTGCGACACGCGGAACCGTACGGCCCCATGCGGCACTCTTCCTCCTGTGTCGCACGCATCGTCGCTTCCCTCACCGCGCCCGCAACTGCCCGCCCCCGGCCACATGGTCGTGTGCGGCGGTGACAACGTCCTGGCCCACCGGCTCGCCGCCGAACTCCGCGGCGTCTACGGCGAACAGGTCGTCCTCGTCGTGCCGTCCGGGGGCGGCGAGCCGAGCCGCCCGACGGGGCGAGCCCTGACGACCGCACTGATCGGACGTATCACCGCGGCGGTGTCCCGGACCACCGGGAACATGAACGGCAACGGCTCCGCGCACGGGAACGGAAACGGGCACGGCACCGGTGAGGGCAGCGGCGCGGCCGACCTGCCGCGGACCGTGGAAGCCCCCGAGCTCACCGACGACGTCCTCGCCGACGCGGGCGTCCCGCAGGCCGCCGCGCTCGCGCTGATGCATGACGACGACGAGACCAACATCCGTGCGGCGCTCGCCGCGCGGCGGCTCAACCCCCGTCTCCGTCTGGTGATCCGGCTGTACAACCGCAAGCTCGGCCAGCACGTGGAGGAACTGCTCGACCAGGCCGCGGCCGTGGCCGGCCTGGCGACGACGGACGCCAGCGTCACCGTCCTGTCCGACGCCGACACGGCGGCGCCCGCCCTCGCGGCCACCGCGGTCGCCGGAACCAGCAAGGTCGTGCACGCCGACGGGCTGCTGCTGCGCGCCGTGGAGCGCACTCCCCCGGCGCCGGGCCAGGTGGCGCCGCGCGGGCTCGCCACTCTCGCGCTGCTCTCGTCCACCGCCAACGACCCGGCGGGCGCGGAGGGTTCGGACGACGCGGGTGCCGGGGCGGGGCCGCGGCTGCTGCCGGACGACGACGCCGTCGCCGCCGCTCCCGGCCGGGGCGCGCTGGTCCTCGAGACCGTCTCGTACTCGGGGTCCGCGCCGCCGCCCGGGTTCCTCGCGGGGCGCGGCGTGCCGTTGCGCGAACTGTTCTCGCGTCGCCTGCGCTGGTCGGTGGCGGGGTTCGCGGCGGCCGTCGTCGGCATGGCCATCGCGTCGATCGTCACCACCGAGGACACGACGCCGCTGCACGCCACGTACCTGACGCTCCTCGACCTGTTCTCGATCAACGATCCGGCGACCGACGGACCGATGAGCCGCCAGATCCTCCAGCTCCTGGCCGGCCTGGTCGGACTGCTCCTCCTCCCCATCCTCTTCGCCGCCGTCCTGGAGGCCCTCGGCACCTTCCGCACCGCGTCCTCGCTGCGCCGCCCGCCGCGCGGCCTGTCGGGCCACGTCGTCCTGCTCGGCCTCGGCAAGATCGGCACGCGGGTCCTCGCCCGGCTCCGTGAGCTGGACATCCCCGTGGTGTGCGTGGAGGCCGACCCGGAGGCCCGCGGCATCTCCCTGGCGCGACGGCTGCGCGTGCCCACCGTGATCGGGGACGTGACGGAGGAAGGCGTCCTGGAGGCGGCGAAGGTGCACCGCGCACACGCGCTGCTCGCGCTGACCAGCGCGGACACGATAAACCTCGAAGCGGCCCTGTACGCACGGTCGGTGAAGCCCGACCTGCGGGTGGCGCTGCGGCTGTACGACGACGAGTTCGCGACCGCCGTCTACCGCACCCTGCGCGCCGCGCACCCCGGAGCCCTCACCCGCAGCCGCAGCGTGTCGGCGCTGGCCGCGCCCGCCTTCGCCGGGGCGATGATGGGCCGCCAGATTCTGGGCGCGCTGCCCGTCGAGCGTTCGGTGCTGCTCTTCGCGGCGCTCGACGTGTCGCTCCAGCCGCAGCTGACGGGCCGCAAGATCTCCGAGGTGTTCCGGCCGGGCGCGTGGCGCGTCGTCGCCCTGGAACGCGCGTCGGACCAGGAGTCGGGCCTGTCCTCGGGCCTGGAGTGGGAGCTCGACCCGGAGTACGTCCTGCGCCCCGAGGACCGTGTCGTCCTGGCCGCCACCCGCCAGGGTCTGGCCGAACTCCTCGCCCGCAGACCGCTGCCCGCGCAGCCCTGAGCCGGTTCAGTCCGTCGCCGGCGGCACCGGAAGTACCTGGCGCAGGTGCGGGTCGGGGTGGAAGTCCCTGCGCCACTCGCGGGGGTAGCCGACGGACGCCTCGATGTGCGGCACGCCGTCGTGCACGGTGGTGCGCGGGATGTGCAGGTGGCCGTAGACGACCGCGGCCGCCTCGTACTTCACGTGCCAGTCTGCGGAGCTCTCGGTGCCGCACCACAGGGCGAACTCGGGGTAGCGCAGGATGCGGGTGGGTTCGCGCAGCAGCGGCCAGTGGTTGACCAGGACGGTCGGCAGGCCCGCGGGGCGCGCGGCGAGGAGGTCCTCGGTGTGCTTGACGCGGGCGCGGGACCAGTCGTCGCGGGTCGCGTACGGGTCGGGGTGCAGGAAGTACTCGTCCGTGCAGACGACGCCCGCCTCGTGGGCGACCTCCAGCGCCTGCTCCTTCGTGTGCGTGCCCTCGGGGCGGAAGGTGTAGTCGTAGAGGAGGAAGAGCGGGGCGACCACGACGGGACCACCGGCTCCGCGCCATACGGGGTAGGGGTCCTCGGGCGTCGCGATGCCCGACTCCCGGCAGAGCGCGACGATGTGCTGGTACCGTTCCTCGCCGCGCAGCTGGACCGGGTCGTCCTTCGGCGTCCACAGTTCATGGTTGCCCGGCGACCACACCACCTTGGCGAAGCGCCCGGCGAGCGTGCGCAGCGCCCACTCGATGTCGGCCATGCGCTCGGCGACGTCGCCCGCGACGATCAGCCAGTCCCCGTCCGACTGCGGCCGTATCGTCTCGACGTACGTCCTGTTCTCCGCGTACGCCACATGCAGGTCGCTGGTGGCGAGCAGCTTCGGAGTGTTCTCGGATGCCATCACGCTGCGAGGCTAACCGAGGTGGCGCGGCGGTGCCGTCAGTGGTGATCGCCCTCCCCCCGCTGGATCGCCAGGTACTCCTCCGGTGTCGCCTTCGGGACCTGTGCCCCGGGGCCGTACATGGCGCGGGCCAGGCGGGCGCGGAGGCGTTCGGAGGGGCGGACCTTGCGGGTGACGCCGTTGGCGTCGACGACGGGTCCGATCTCGTAGGGGCGGGGCTGTTCGTGGGCGGTGAGGCGGTACAGCTCGGCCTGCGGGAGGCGCTCGTGGATCTCGACGTACTCGCCGTGCGGGAGGCGTTTGATGGTGCCGGTCTCCCTGCCGTGCAGGACCTTGTCGTGGTCCCTGCGCTGCAGTCCGAGGCAGATGCGGTGCGTGACGACGAAGGCGAGGACGGGTACGACGAAGAAGCCGACCCGCACGAACCACGTGATGGCGTTGATGGAGAGATGGAAGTGGGTGGCCCACAGGTCATTGCCGCCGCCGACCATCAGCACGCCGAACAGTGCGAGCCAGGCGACGCCGAGGCCGGTGCGCACCGGCGCGTTGCGCGGCCGGTCGGCGATGTGGTGTTCCCGCCGGTCGCCCTTGACCCAGGACTCGATGAACGGATAGACGCCGATGGCGAGGAGGATGATCGGGAAGAGCGCGAAGGGAATGAAGACGCCCAGGTTGAGCGTGTGGCCCCAGGCGTTGATCTCCCAGCTGGGCATCACCCGGATCAGTCCCTCGGAGAATCCGAGGTACCAGTCGGGTTGGGCGCCGGTGGAGACCAGATCGGGCCGGTAGGGGCCGATCTGCCACACCGGGTTGATCGAGGCCACCGCACCCATGATCGCCAGGACGCCGAAGACGAGGAAGAAGAAGCCACCGGCCTTGGCGACGTAGACGGGCAGGAGCGGCGCTCCGACCACGTTCTTCTCGGTCTTGCCGGGCCCGGCGAACTGGGTGTGCTTGTGGTAGAAGACCAGGATCAGGTGGACGACGACGAGCCCCAGCATGATGCCCGGGAGCAGCAGGATGTGGATCGCGTAGAGCCGCGGGATGATGTCTTCCCCCGGGAACTCTCCGCCGAAGAGGAAGAAGGAGAGGTACGTCCCGATGACGGGGGTGGCGAGGATGGCGCCCTGCGCGAAGCGGATGCCGGTGCCGGAGAGCATGTCGTCGGGCAGCGAGTAGCCGGTCAGGCCGGTGATGATGCCGAGGAATAGCAGTGTCCAGCCGAACAGCCAGTTGAGTTCGCGCGGTTTGCGGAACGCGCCGGTGAAGAACACCCGCATCATGTGCACGAGCATTCCGGCGACGAAGACGAGCGCGGCCCAGTGGTGGATCTGCCGGATGAGGAGGCCGCCGCGCACCTCCATGCTGAGGTCCACCGTGGATTCGTACGCCCGGCTCATCTGGATGCCCTTGAGCGGTACGTACGCCCCGTCGTACGTCACTTCGGACATGCTCGGGTCGAAGAAGAGGGTCAGATAGGTGCCGGTGAGGATGAGGATGATGAAGCTGTAGAGGCAGATCTCCCCGAACATGAACGACCAGTGGTCGGGGAAGATCTTGCGCATCTGGCTCTTGGCCAGGGTGTTGATGCCCAGTCGCCCGTCCGCCCAGTCGGCGATCCGTTCCCCTTTGCCGGGCCGTGGAGGTCGTGCAGTCGTCCCGGTGCGCTCGCTGCGTCCGCTCATGCGACTCCCTTTCAGGCGGTTCCAGGGTAGGTCGCACACGTGACGGATCCAACAGCCGGGAATGTGACAACTCACCCCGGTGGCGTCAACCTGTGCAGCCTGAGGGCGAGTTGGATCTCCAGGGTGCGGGCGGGGGTGTTCCAGTCGTCGCCGAGGAGCCGTGCCACGCGTTCCAGGCGCTGCACCACCGTGTTCACGTGGACGTGCAGCGCCGCCTTGGCCCTGGTGAGGCTGCGGTCCTGCCCGAAGTACGCCTGCAGGGTGCGCACGAGCTCCGTGCCGCGTTCGGCGTCGTAGTCGAGGAGGGGGCCGAGTGTCGCTCTGACGTAGCCGCCGAGGTCGGCCTGTTCGCCGATGAGCAGTCCGACGAAGCCGAGGTCGGCGAGGGCCGCGCCGTGTCCGGTGTGGCCGAGGGCGCGCAGCGCGGAGAGGCAGCGCAGGGCCTCGGCGTGTGCCGCGGGCAGTCCGGCGGGCCCGGTGGCGGGGCCCGCCGCGCCGACGGTGACCGGGGCGCCGATGGTCCGGCCGAGGGCCGCGGCGAGTTGCCGGGCGTCGGCGCCGGGGGTGAGGGCGGGGGTCACGATGACCACGTTGTCGTGGTGGAGTCCGGCGAGGCCGCTGTGGGTGCGCGCGGCGCGGTGTGCGGCGGCGAGCAGCCGGGGCCGGGGCGCGCTCTCGCCGTGGGCGACGAACACGCCGTGCGGGCGGTCGAGCCGGACGCCGAGTCGGCGGGCGCGGCCGGCCAGCCCCGCGGGATCGCCGGAGGGGGCGAGCAGGTCGCCGAGGAGTTCGCCGCGTACGCGGTCCTCGGTCTCGGCGACGGACCGGCGAAGGAGCAGCAGGAGCGCAGTGACGACGCTCGCCCGCTCGAAGAGCCGCCGGTCGGTGTCGGCGAGTTCGGGTCGCCCGGTGAGGGCGATGCTGCCGAGCAGTTCGGGTCCCGCGAGGACCGCGCACACCCAGGTGCCGTCCTGCGGTACGGCGCGCCCGCTGGCGCGCGACGCCGCGACGGCGGCGGCGGGCGGCGGCAGGGGGTCGCTGCCGGTGCGGGCCAGTTCGACACCGTCCGCGTCGTGGATGAGGGCGCCGCCGTCGAGGAGTGCGGCGATGCCGTCGGCGACCTCGTCGGCGCCGCCGCCGCGCAGCACCAGATCGGTGAGCTGGTCGTGGGCCTGCTCGGCGCGGCGCATGGCCCTGCTGTGCGCCCGGATGGTCTCGGTGGCGGCGTTGAGGTCGACGAGCGCGGCCCGGGTCTCCTCCAGGAGGCGGGCGCCGTCGATGGCGATGGCGGCGTGGTCGGCGAGGGAGGAGAGCAGCACGATCTCCTCGGTCGCGAATTCGCGGGCGGCGCGGTCGGCGGCGTACAGCACGCCGATGACGCGCGACCCGAGCCGCAGCGGCACGCCGAGGATGGCCCGCAGCCCTTCCTGGAGTACGGCGCTGTCGATGGCGTCGGTGTGATGGAAGCGGGGGTCATGCTGGTAGTCGTGGGTGACATAGGGACGGGCGGTCTGCGCGACGAGCCCACCGAGCCCTTCGCCCATGCCGAGCCGCAGCTGCTGGAAGGCGGCCGCGATGCTCCCGTCGGTCACCCGCATGTAGGTGTCGCCCGCGGTCTCGTCGTTGAGCGAGAGGTACGTGACGTCGGTGCCGAGAAGCAGTTTGGCGCGCCGCACGATGGCGCGGAGCACGGCGTCCGGGTCGCGGAGCGCGGCGAGGTCGCTCGCGGTGTCGAACAGCGCGGTGAGCTCGGCCTCGCGACGGCGGTGCGCACCGAGGGTGCGGTGGATGCGCAGCGCGATGTCGGTGGCCTCGTCGAGGGCGGCGAGGTCCTCGAGGGAGGCCCCGGCTTCGCGGGCGCGGGCGGCGGGCCGCGCGAACTCCTCGGCGGGCGCGCCCCGGTCGAGCAGTTCGAGCAGCCGGCGCAGGCCCGCCTGGGGTTCGGCGTGGCCCGCGCCCTGGGTGGTGGGGAGCATGGGGCGATGGTCTCCCGGCGGAGTGGGTGCGGTCGATGGACCGGTCCGGATCCGGCGCAGGCGGGTGGGGTCAGCTGTTGAGGGGGACGGTGCCCTCGTGCTTCGGTGCCGGGGCGGGTGCGGGGTCGGTGGTTTCGTCCGTCGCCAGGTCGCGGCCCCTCGTCTCCCTCGCGAAGTGCACGGTGACAGCGGTGACGAGCGCTGCCGCGCTCAGGTAGAGGGCGACGGGGAGTGCCGAGTCGTAGTCCTTGAGCAGTTCCACGGCGATGATCGGGGCGAGTGCGCCGCCGATGATCGAGGCGAGCTGGGAGCCCATCGAGGCGCCCGAGTAGCGGACCTTGGTGTCGAAGAGCTCGGAGATGAACGCGGCCTGGGGTCCGTACATCGCGCCGTGGAAGAGCAGCCCGACGGTGACGGCGAGCGCGATGACGGGGAACGAGCGCGAGTCGATCAGGGCGAAGAACGCGAAGGCCCAGCCGGCCATGCCGAGCGCGCCGATGAGGGTCACCGGGCGGCGCCCGACGCGGTCGGAGAGCGCGCCCCACAGCGGGATGGTGACGAAGTGGAACGCGGAGCCGATGAGCACCGCGTTCAGTGCGTCGCTCTTCGGCAGGTCGAGGTGGACGGTGACGTAGACGAGGACGAAGGCCGTGAGGATGTAGTACGAGATGTTCTCGCCGAACCGCGTGCCGATCGCGGTGAGCACTTCGCGCCGGCTTGTGCGGAACACCTCGACAACGGGCGGCTTCTCCTGTGCCCCCGCGGCGGCGGCCGCCTCCGCCTTGCGCTGTGCTTCCAGGAAGACCGGTGACTCGGTGACGGAGATCCGTATCCACAGGCCGATCATGACGAGCACCCCGGAGAGCAGGAACGGCACGCGCCAGCCCCACGCGAGGAAGGCCTCCTCGGACTGGACGGCGGCCAGCAGCGCGAGGACGCCGGTGGCGAGGAGGTTGCCGCCGGGGGCGCCTGCCTGCGGCCAGGACGCCCAGAAGCCGCGGCGCTTGTCGCCGCCGTGCTCGGAGACGAGCAGGACGGCGCCGCCCCATTCGCCGCCGAGGGCGAAGCCCTGGACGAGGCGCAGCACGGTGAGCAGGACGGGCGCGCCGACGCCGATGGTCGCGTGGGTGGGCAGGAGGCCCATCGCGAACGTGGCGCCGCCCATCATCAGCAGGCTGATGACGAGGAGTTTCTTGCGGCCCATGCGGTCGCCGTAGTGACCGAAGACGACGCCGCCCAGGGGACGTGCCGCGAAGCCGACCGCGTACGTGAGGAAGGAGAGCAGCGTGCCGACCAGGGGGTCGCTGGACGGGAAGAAGAGGCTGTTGAAGACCAGCGCGGCCGCCGAGCCGTAGAGGAAGAAGTCGTACCACTCGATGGTGGTGCCGACGAGGCTCGCGGCCACGATGCGGACGATGCCGGCGCGGGCGGGCGGGGCGGTTCCTTGCGCGGTTCCGTGCGAGGCCATGTGCACCACTTCCAGGAGTTCTGCGGGGATGCTTCCGTACCGGCACAAGGTAGGAAACCGCAGATCAGTGGCGTATATGGCGGAGCACCATGGTTGTGCGCCCGGCGGTGTGACCGGCCACCACGGGGGGTGCAAGATCGGACAGAAGTTACTTTTTGGTATGGCGTGACTTCCTGCGCGGCCAGCAGTAGAACTCGTTTCGATTCAGCCAAAAGTGAGGAAGGTCACATGAGCCATACACCCAAGCGTGGCGCCCCTTCTGACGGTCTGTCACGGCGAAGATTCGTCGCGGGAACAGGTTCTATTCTTGGCGCCGCGGCCCTCGCGGGGCACGCCGCCACTGAGGCTCGGGCCAGGACGACCGCGCCCACCGCGTCCGCCCTGATCGCCGACGGCGCCACCGTCCCCGCCCTCGTGATCGGCTCCGGTTACGGCGGCTCCGTCGCCGCCCTGCGCCTCGCCGAGGCGGGCGTCGACGTCCACATGATCGAGATGGGCAAGGCCTGGGACACCCCGGGCCCCGACGGCAAGATCTTCGCCAACACCACGAGCCCCGACGTCCGTTCCTACTGGCTCCGCACCAGGACCAAGCAGCCCATCAGCAACTTCCTGGGCTTCCCGCTCGACAAGAACGTCCCGCGCCACACCGGCATCCTGGACGCCGAGGAGTTCGGCGGCATCATCGTCTACCAGGGCCGCGGTGTCGGCGGCGGCTCCCTCGTCAACGGCGGCATGGCGGTCACGCCGAGACGCGAGAACTTCGGCGCGGTGCTGCCCACGGTCGACGCGGGCGAGATGTACGGCACCTACTACCCGCGCGCCAACGCCGGCCTGGGCGTGGCGACCATCGACCCCGACTGGTTCGAGACCGCCGAGTGCTACCAGTACGCCCGCGTCGGCCGCAAGCACGCCCAGCGCTCCGGCTTCGGGTTCGTCTTCGTGCCCGACGTTTACGACTGGGATTACATGGAGAAGGAGCAGGCCGGCACCGTCCCCAAGTCCGCGCTCGCGGGCGAGATCCTCTACGGCAACAACCACGGCAAGAATTCCCTGCAGCAGACCTACCTCGCCCGCGCCAGGGCGACCGGGCGGGTCACCGTCTCACCGCTGCACAGGGCCACTTCGGTCATCCCGGCGGCAGGCGGCGGCTACACGGTCACCATCGACCGGATCGACACCGAGGGCACCACCACCACCACCAAGTCCGTCACCGCCGACAAGGTCTTCTTCGCCGCGGGCAGCGTCGGCACCAGCAAGCTCCTGGTCGCGCTGAAGGCCACCGGCGCGCTCCCCCGCCTCAACGGCGAGATCGGCAAGGGGTGGGGCGACAACGGCAACGTCATGTGCGGCCGCGCGAACCACATGTGGGACGCGACCGGCAAGCTCCAGTCGTCCATCCCCACGGCCGGCATCGACAACTGGGCGGCGGGCGGCGCCTTCGCGGAGGTCGCTCCCCTGCCCACCGGCATCGAGACGTACGCCTCGTTCTACCTGTCGATCACCAAGAACCCGCACCGCGCCGAGTTCACCTGGAACGCGGCGGCACAGCGGGCCGAACTGAACTGGCAGACCGCCTGGAAGCAGCCGTCGATCGACGCCGCGAAGACGATCTTCGACAGGATCAACGCGAAGGAGGGCACGATCTACCGGACCGACCTCTTCGGCACCTACAAGATCTGGGGCGACCACCTCACGTACCACCCGCTCGGCGGCGCGGTGCTCGGCAAGGCCACCGACAACTACGGCCGCCTGCAAGGCTATTCGGGTCTCTACGTCATCGACGGCGCGCTGATCCCCGGCAACACCAGCGTCAACCCGTTCGTCACGATCGCGGCGCTCGCCGAACGCAACATCGACAAGATCATCGCGACCGACCTGTGAACACTCCCGCCCTTCGTGAGCGCCGTTCCGCACGCGGTCAGGGTTTGGGCAGCACGCACACCGTGTCGAGGCCGAGCACGTGATTGAGCCGGCCGAACGCGAGCCACGACCCGATGCTCATGCTCAGTTCGACGATCTCGGCCTGGCTGTAGTGCGCGGTCATCCGCGCCCAGAACGCGTCGTCCAGGTTGTGATGGTCCAGGGCGTACCGCTCGGCGTACTCCGCGGCCAGCCTCGTGCGGTCGTCGAAGGAGTCGGTGGTGCGCCACTGGGTCACGGCGTCCTCGAACCCCTCCTCGACCTTCTCGCCGTCGCGCTCGGTGCGCCAGTCCAGGCAGAACACGCAGCCGTTGATCTGCGCGACCCGCAGCCGCGCGGCCTCGAACTCACGCAGGCCCAGGGTCGTGTGGGCGTACACCGCGAGGGAGAAGTTGGACGCCGCCGCGCCGATCCCGGGGACCATGTCGCCCCACACGTACGGGATGGCGTCCTCGCCCTCGGGGATGTCGATGCGCAGGGAACCACTCACGGGTCACTTCCTTCCCAATCGGCCGGCTGCCGGTCGCAGCGGGACGTCGAGCGCGTCGTAGAGGCCGGGGTCGGCGTCCACGAGCCAGTCGACGGCGTTCACCAGGCGGCCCACGGCCGTCGCGTTGCCGCCCGCGGAACGGTTCTCGTCCTCGTCGGTGGCCTCGACCGTGACCTCGATGCGCGGGCGGCCCTCGACGATCACGCGGTGGGCGCCGTCGCCGCCGTCGGGCGGGACCGGCCAGTCCGGGGCGCAGGACGGGTGGATGCGGGTGATGTGCTCGACGACGATGCGCGGCTCGCCCCCGACGATGCCCTGCACCTCGAAGCGCACCGCGCCCTGCGTGCCCGCGGCGAACTCCCCCATCGTCCGCGTCCGCACCGTGGCGTCGAGCGCCCGACGGTGCAACGTCTCGCGTATGGCGTCGAGTTGTACGCCGAGGGCGCGCGCCATCAGCCGGATCTGCCCGCCCCACACCATGGTCGGCACGGACGGCGCGAGCATCGGCGGCTCGTACTCCATGGGGTGCCCCATACCGATCAGATGGCGGACCGAGTCCTCCTGGTCATACGTCGAGTAGTCGAAGATCTCCTGGCAGCGGATCGCGTCGACGGTGGAGCCGAGGCCGCTGACCAGCAGCGGCAGGACGTCGTTGCCCCAGCCGGGGTCCACACCGGAGACGAACAGCGAGCCCCCGCCCTCCGCGACGGCCGCGAGGACCGGGTCCCTGAACTCCGGGGGCGCGCCGCGCTGGTCGTAGAGCGGGTACAGCGCGGGCGTCACCACGACGGCCCCGGTCCGCACCGCCCTGACGACGTCGGCGAGTGCCTCGTCGGGGCGCAGGTCGCCTGAGGCCGCGTACACGACGGCCTGCGGCCGGGCGGCGAGCACCGCGTCGACATCGTCGGTGGCGGCCACACCCAACGCCCTGGGCATGTCCGCGAGTTGACCGGCGTCACGGCCCACTTTCTCCGGGCTGTGCACCAGCACGGCCGCGAGTGACAGCTCCGGATGGGCCTCGACGGCGCGCACGGCCGCACGGCCGACGTTGCCGGTGCCCCAGACCACCGTGGGAATCATGCGCGGAGGGTAGCGAGGGGCGTCGACGGTTGACAGAGTCGCGGCCCGACAAGAAGAGATACGTTCCCTTCCGCACCGCTCCGAAGTCGCGTACCGCCGGTACGCTTTATGCATGCTCCTGGGGCGTTCCGCGGAATGCGCTCGTCTTCTCGCCCTCATCGACAAGGCACGCGGGGGCGAGAGCGGCGCCCTGCTCATCCGCGGGGAAGCCGGGATCGGCAAGACCAGCCTCGTGGGTTACGTCGCCGAGCAGGCCGACGACCTGCTGCGGCTCGGCACGCGCGGCGTCGAGGTCGAGTCCGACCTGCCGTACGTGGGCCTCGCCGATCTGCTCCGCCCCGTCCTGCACTTCCTCGACCGCATACCGGAGCGGCAGGGCGCCGCGCTGACCGGCGCGCTCGCGCTCGGGCCCGCCGTCGCCCAGGACCGCTTCGCGGTGGCCGCGGGCACGCTCAGCCTGCTCGGCGCGCTCGCCGAGGAGGGCCCGGTCCTGGTCACCGTCGACGACGCGCAGTGGCTCGACCCGTACTCCCTGGACGCGCTCGCCTTCGCCACCCGCAGGCTCAGCCGCGAGGGCGTCGTCATCCTGTTCACCGCCCGCGACGAACAGGAGGAGGCCTTGTCGCGCCTCGCCTCCGTCGAGACGTTCACCCTCACCGGGCTCGACGCGGAGTCCGCGCACCGGCTGATCGCCGAGAAGGGCACCGCCGAACTCACCGCGCAGGAGGCGGACCGGCTGCTCGCCGAGGCCCGCGGCAACCCCCTCGCCCTGATCGAACTCCCCGCGCTCCTCGCGGGCAGCGGCGCCGGCGACGACGCGGGCGACGGGTCCGGGGCGCCCCTGCCCATCGGCGAGATGCTCGCCCACACCTTCGGCAGCGCGGTGGCCCGGCTGCCCGCCGAGGCGCAGGACGCGATGCTGCTCCTCGCCGTCCTCGGCACGCGCCCCCTGGCGGGCACGGAGGCGGCACTGCGCGCGCACGGCCTCAGTTACGAGTCGCTGGAGGCCGCGGAGGACGCGGGACTCGTCGTCGAGGAACGTGACGGGTACGCGTTCCGGCACCCGCTCGTGCGCTCGGCGGTCTACCACGGGGCGACGCCCGTGCGCAGGCGTCGGGCGCACCACGCCATCGCCCGCTCCCTGCAAGGCGCGACGGCCCCTGCCCTGGAGCAGTACGCGTGGCATCTCGCGGCCTCGGGCGCCGAACCCGACGAGCATGTGGCGTCCCTCCTGGAGAACGCCGCTTCCGGTGCCCCCGACACCCTCGCCTATCCACTGGCCTCGCGGCTGTACGAGCGGGCCGCGCGGTTCACCCCGGAGGGGCAGCGCAAGGCGGAGCGGCTGCTGTGCGCGGCCCGCGCCTCACAGGCCGCGGGCTCGCTGAACGAGGCGGCCGCGATCCTCGACCGCGCCCTGGAACACGCCGAACAGCTCGGCACCCGACTCGACATCCGTCAGCTCCGTTGCTACCTGGACGTACAGCGGGGCCGTCCGACGCGCTCGCGCGAGCTGCTCAGGTCGGCCGTCGACGAGGCGGAGAAGGTCGACCCGTCGCTCGCCGCCGTCATGCTCGGCGGGATCGCGCTCACCGAGCTGGCGGTCGGCGACCTCACCGCGGCCCGCGGCACCTCCGCCGCGGCGATGGAGCTCGCCGACTCCGCGCACGAGACGCTGCTTCCCGTACGTCTGCTGCGCACCCTGGTGCTGCTGCTGGGCGGCGACGCCGAGGCGGGCCGCGCACTCCTGCGCGAGCTGGCCGAGCCCCTCGCCTCCCCCGACCCGGCCTTTCCCTACCCGCTCGCCGGGGTGGGCGGCCTGTGCCACCTCGCCGCCGAGGAACTCGACGAGGCACACGGCATGCTGGACCGCGCCGCGTACACGGCGCGCGGTTCGAGCGCGGTGGGTCTCCTCTCGCACCTCTTGTGCACCCTCTCCGTCGTCGAGTTCTGGCGGGGTCGCTGGACGCCGTCGCTCGCCCACGCCGACGAGGCGGTGCGGCTCGCGGAGGCCAGCGGACAGCTGATCGAGGTGTCGCGCGGGCTCGCGGCCCTGGTCAAGACCGAAGCCGCGCTGAACCGTGAGGAGGACTGCCGGCGGCACGCGGCGAAGGCGATGGAGTGGGCGGGCTCAACGGAGCTGGCGATGGACGCGGCGCGGGCGCTCGGCGGCCTCGGCCTCCTGGAGCTCGGCCTCGGCCGTTTCGAGGAGGCGGTGCACCACCTGGAGGAGGTACGGGCGTTCTCGCAGCGGCACGGGCGGGGCGACGGCCTGTATCTGACGTGGGCGGCGGACCTCGCGGACGCGTACGTCCATCTGCGCAGGACCGACGAGGCGCGGGACGTCCTCGAGGTCCTGGAGTACGAGGCGGGGCGCGGTCACCGACCGGTCACCGCGGGCGCGGCGGCGCGCTGCCGCGGACTCCTGGAACCCGGGGACCCGGAGGCGGCGTCGCGGCACATGCGGCGCTCGCTCGCGCTGCTCTCGGAGCGTCCGGTGCCGTTCGAGCGGGGGCGGACCGAGTTCGCGTGGGGCGAGCAACTGCGCAGGCAGGGCAGGCGCAGTGAGGCGCGGCGCCTCCTGGAACGGGCCCTCGCCACGTTCGAGCGACTCGGGGCGACGGGTTGGGCGGCGCGGGTGGCGGCCGAACTGCACGCGGCGGGCGGCACCGAGGTGCGGCCCGAGCGGGCCCCCCTGGAACGGCTCACCCCGCAGGAACTGCAGGTCGCCCTGGTGGTCGGCAGGGGCCTGACCAACCACGAGGTCGCGGAACGCCTCTTCCTGAGCGTCAAGACCGTCGAGTTCCACCTGAGCAACATCTACCGCAAGCTCGACGGGGTGCACCGCAGGACGCAGCTCGTCCGCCTGCTCGCTCAGGCGTCGGAGGGGCCCGAGACCGCGGGGGTCTCGGGGGGTGCGGGCGTCTCCGGGGCCTGAGAGCCGACGAACCGTACGAGGACGGCCGTGGCGCCGCTGAACTTCATGGCGGACCGTGTCCAGGCCACCGACCTCGGGCCGTCGAGGACCGTGCCGGAGACCTCGTCGCCGCGGCGGGCCGGCGGGTCGTGCAGGAGCAGGACGCAGGGGCGGCGCGTCATGAACTCCTCGTCGACGTGGAAGGCCCGGAACCGTTCACGCCACGCGGCGTCGTTCACTGCGGTTCCTGGGGCTCCGCACCGGGACGTGTAGACGACATCGACACCGGCCGGCAGAGAACGGGCCGAGTCGGGGCGGGAGTGGGGGGGCACGGGGTGTCCTGCGGGGTGTTGGCGGGAGAAGTTCTGGTACGTCCGCAGGCGGACCGGCAGTGCCGAAGGTGGCGGCGGGGCCTGGATGGTGCGGCGGGGGCGCGGGGCGGGCCCCGGCCGCCGCCAAGGGGCGGGGGGCTCGGTTCGCGACGCGGACGCGAGCCGTGGGCGACAAGGGCGTGGGCGGTTCGGCACGCGACCGAACCGCCGGGGCCGTCCCGCCCGCGTCGCGGGCTCGCCACACGCCGTCGTCCGGCGACCCACAGCCTCGACGGCGGCAGTGGAGCTCGCCCGGTCACGGAGACGTTCCGCACCCGAGCGGGGGTGCCGTCGGGCACCCCCGTCCCCCGCCCTCGCGACGGTCGCTCCCCCGATCCTGAGCGGACCACCCGTTCGTACACCCCCGTAGTACGTCCGGTCACCGGATCTCTTGTCCCCCATCGGTGTTTTCAGGTCCGCCGCGGTTCCGCGGCCGTGGGTACACCTTGGCCCCGCGCGCGGGCGAGGGCGACCGTGAAAACCCTGGAGTCCGGGTACGGGGGCCGGGGTGGGCGACCGGGCCCGGCGGGACGGGCGGGGCGGATGGGGCGTACGCCCACACGGTCGGCCACGTCACCGCCACATCGAGCCGGTGGTTCCGCCGTTCAACCACTTGGCCCCGTCGGCGAACCCAGGGTTTTCCTCGGGGGGACGCGGAGACGTCCGGCGAGCTCCGACGAGACGTGTCAGCTCGCTCCCCATCCCCCGTCCACCGGGAGCGAGGCTCCCGTGACGTAACCCGTGTGCGGACCGCACAGCCAGAGCGCGACCTCCGCCACCTCCGCCGGTTCGATGAGGCGTTTGATCGCGGAGCGGTCGAGCAGGACGTCCGAGACGACGTCCCGCGGCGCGATCCCGTGCACGGCGGCCTGGTCCGCGATCTGCCCCTCGACCAGGGGCGTGCGGACGTAACCGGGGTTGACGCAGTTGCTGGTTACCCCGTGCGGGGCGCCTTCCAGGGCGGCCACCTTGCTGAGCCCCTCCAGACCGTGCTTGGCGGCGACGTACGCCGATTTGAACGGGCTCGCCCGCAGTCCGTGCACGCTGGAGATGTTCACGACGCGGCCCCAGCCCTGCCCGTACATGTGCGGCAGACAGTTCCGGAGCAGCAGGAAGGGCGCCGTGACCATGAGCCGCTGAAGCTTCTCGAACCGGCCGGGGTCGAACTCCTCGATGGAGGCCACGTGTTGGGTGCCCGCGCTGTTGACCAGGATGTCGACGGCCGTCGGGAGAGCGGGGATCGCGGCCGCGTCGGTGAGGTCCACCACGTGCGGCACCCCGCCGACCGCGTCGGCCACCGCCTTGGCCGATTCCGCGTCCACGTCGACGACATGGACCAGGGCGCCGCCCGCGGCGAACGCCTCGGCGCAGGCCCGCCCGATGCCGCTCCCGCCGCCGGTCACCAGGACGGACCGGCCGGTGAAGTCTTCGCTCGTCATGCCCGGAACGCTAAGGAGGCGGGGGCGGGTCCTCCCATGGTCGCGGGCACCACAGTGCGGGGACGCGGGGTGTGGGCGGGCGCCGTACGGGCCGTACGCCACCCATCGGGCAGGCCCCTTCATCGCGTACCGCGGGAGTTTGCCCGTCCGCCGTGACTACCGCGGTCGATGGAGCGAAAGGTCAACTCACGGGTTGACGAGGGCGAGCCCGCCCGAGAAGTACGTTCTGCCCGAGCGTTCCGACCGGAGGGGGCGCCGAGAACAGGGGGACATACATGCGACCGCACGACGGAACTCGGATACCGCGCCGTACCGCGACCAGAGCCCTCCTCGGTCTCGGCGTCGCGGCCGGCCTCGCCGCCGGGAGCCTGGCGGGCGCGACGGCGTGTGCCGCAGCGGATGTCTCGCCGGGTGCTGCGGCGGACGGGCAGGGGCCGAAGCCCGCCGCGCCCGGAACCGGCGCCTCAGCCGTCCCGCTCCCGCTCCCGCAGAACAACCTCGGCCTCACCACCGCGGAGGCCAAGAAGGTGCAGGTCTGGCTCGCGGCACACTGGCAGTACACGGGCCCGGTCGACGGCGTGCTCGGAACCAGCAGTTGGGCGGCGTTCCAGCGCTGCCTCAGGGCGAACTGGAACTACTCGGGCCCGATCAACGGGGTCCTGGACACGGCCACGTTGAGGTCGCTGCACAGGATGCTGCAAGCGAACTGGGGACTCACCGGCCCGTTCGACGGGGTCGTCGGCCCCACGTTCCAGGCCGCGTTCAAGCGGTTCGCCAACGGCATCCGACCGACTGTGGTCCTGTGACACCGAAGTGACAACCGCGGGTTGACGCCCCCCAACTGTCAACCTACGGTTGGCACATGACGCCTCCCCCCGTCCGCCTCGACGACCTCATCGAGGCCATCAAGAAGGTCCACACAGACGCTCTCGACCAGCTCTCCGACGCGGTGATCGCCGCCGACCACCTCGGGGACATCGCCGACCACCTCATCGGCCACTTCGTGGACCAGGCGCGCCGCTCCGGCGCCTCCTGGACCGACATCGGCCGGAGCATGGGCGTGACCCGGCAGGCCGCCCAGAAGCGGTTCGTGCCGAAGAAGCAGGCCGGCGAGCCGTCGGACCTGGATCCGAGCCAGGGCTTCAGCCGCTTCACGGAGCGGGCGAAGAGCACACTGATGGCCGCGCACAACGAGGCGAAGGGTGCCGGGCACGACGAGGTCCACACCGGGCATCTGGTCCTGGGCCTGCTCAGCGAGCCGGACGCCCTGGCCGCACGGGCGATCGTCGCGCAGGGCATCTCCCTGGAGGACGTCCGCCACACGGCCGTCGCGTCACTGCCCGCGACGGCCTCTGAGGTCCCGGCGCTCGTTCCCTACTCCGTCGATTCCCGCAAGGTCCTGGAGCTGACGTTCCGGGAGGCCCTGCGCCTCGGGCACAACTACATCGGTACGGAGCACCTGTTGCTGGCCCTCATGGAGCACGAGGACGACACGGGCCCGCTCACGGCCCTCGGTCTCGACAAGACCGCGGCGACCACGTGGATCACCGAGGCGCTCGCCGCGCTCTGACCGCCCGCGCCCCCGGCGCCGAGCCGCCACCCGCCACCCGCCTTCCGCTGCCCCCCCGCCCGAGGCGCGGCCGGAGGCGACGGACACGCGAGCCCGCAGGCGCCGCCGCCTCGCCGGGGCGGTCCGGCGGATCGCCGCCGAGCGAGGTCTGGAGGCGGCGAGCATGCGGGAGATCGCGGCCGAGGCGGGGGTTTCCCTGCGCGTCGTGCAGTACCACTTCGACAGCAAACACCAGCTGCTGATCTCCGCACTGCGTCTGCTCCGCGAGGAGAACGAACGCAGCGCACGCTCCCGCATCCCCGAAGGCCTCACGGACCCCCGCGCGCTGCTCCGCGCCGTACTTGACGAATTTCTGCCTCTTGACGCCCAACGGGCCGTCGCGCTGCGGGTGTTCGCCGCCTATGACGCCCGCAGTCTCACTGAGCCCGCGTTCGCGGCGGCCTTCCGCCACGCCGGGCAGCCCCTGGAGCGACTCGTCGCGGGGCTCATCGCCACGGGCGCGGCGGCGGGTGCCGCGGCCACCGGCCTCGATCCGCGTCACGAGGCGGGTCTCCTGGTGTCGGGCGCCACGGGCCTCGGCATGGACGTCGTCCGCAGCGGACGCACGCCGGACGACGTACGAGCGGCCCTCGATTACCACGTCGAGCGGCTCTTCCAACAGACCGGCGTCCCTGATTCCGCCAACAATTCCCGGGTTGTCTAGACCCATTGACAGCCTTTGTGGCGCTCCCTAATGTCCCGAGAACCGCCAGAAGAACGACACCGCACCTCGATCTCGCGTGGGGGGTTCGTGAACAGCACACCCGGTTCCGGCGACATCAAAATGGCAGCCCCCCAGAATCGTGAAGGCCTGCCCATCGTCAGTCTCGATCAGGCCCACTCACCGCAGAAGGTCCTGGCGCACGGCGAATTGCTGCGGCGTTTCGTGGCGGGCGAGGAGATCAAGCCCGTCCACATGCGGATCGGCATCATGGGCGCCTGCAATATGCGTTGCAATTTCTGCAACTTCCACTCTCCGAACGAGGAGCAGTTCTACGACCTGTTCTCGTTCAAGGATTCGATCGCGACCGACAAGGCGGTGACACTGCTCCGCGAGTTCGCCGCCAACGACGGCCGCGCCGTCACGTTCTGCGGCAGCGGCGAATGCACCATCCACCCCGGCTACGCGGACATCTGCCGGGCCGGCCACGCGGCGGGGCTGCGGATCGGGCTGATCACCAACGGATCGCGCCTCGGCCGCCCCAAGGTCGCCGACTGCGTCGCGGAGACGCACACCTGGGTCCGCATCGGCCTGAACGCCGGCACCGAAGCCACCTTCGACGACATCACACGCGACCGCGAGCAGACGTTCTCGAAGTTCATCGGCTCGGTCGGCAGGCTCCGCGAGAACGCCGTCGACCCGGACTTCCGCATCGGCTTCAACTACGTGATCACCCTGCAGAACTACCGGGAGATCATGGAGGCGGCCCACATCGCCCGCGAGTCCGGCGCGCATTACGTGCGTTTCGAACCCGAGTTCTACAGCGCCCTCGGCCACGAAACCATCGAATCCGTGATGCCGGAGATCTCCGATTCCCTCACCCGCGCCGCCGCCCTCTCCACGGAAGACTTCGAGGTGTCGGTCCCGAAACTCGACCGTGGGCCGATGGACCAGGTGGAAGAGGTAGAGGGCGACTTCGAGCACTGCCACTACAGCCGGTTCGTGACGGCCGTCGGCGCCGACGGGAATCTCTACCCGTGCCCGCAGGTCCACCTCAACAGCCGCTACCTGATCGGCAATGTCGTCGAACAGGGGTACGCGGACGTCCTGGAGGGCGGGCCGCGCGCCGAATGGGAGGCGTCCAACCCGCGCAGGACCGACCTGTGCAAGTCGTGCTTCTACCGCCCCCAGAACGAGCTCCTCGAACTCCTCAAACGCGGTCAGGTCAAACTCGACGACGCGCTGGACGCCTACGCGCTGGAAGTGCCGAGCACCCTGCACGGCGACTTCGTCTGAGCCGCACATGCAACTACGCCACCTACGTCGGCTCCTCGCCACCGAGCCGACCCTGCGGCACACCAGGATCGGCGTGCGTGCCGTCGTCGAGCGGCTGGCCCGTGTCGAACGGGCCCCGCTCGCCGTCGCCGACAGCACGGCGTCGGTACGCGAAGGACTGCACCACGAGCGTCTCGTGCTCCGCTCCCCCGTACGCGGCTCCTTCGACGGCACACTCCTCGCCCCGTCCGACGCGGCACCCGGACCGAATGCGACGCCCCGACCCGCCGTCCTCGTCCTCGGCGGCAGGAACGCCCGCCTGGACCAGCTCACCGGAGACGTCCCGCCGGACCACCCCGACCGCAACGTCGCCGAACAGCTGGCGCGGGCCGGTTTCGTCACGCTCGCCTTCGACCACGGCATCGGCGGCGGCCTGGACGCCGGACGCAGGGCGGGGCGGGACGAGGGGACACTGCTGGCCCACGCGTTCGCGCTCACCGGCCGCTCCCTGCTCGGCGCCCTCACCGGCGACGCCCTGGGCGCCCTCGACGTTCTCGCCGCCCACCCGCGCGTCGACCCGCTCCGCATCGGCCTCTTCGGCCACAGTCTCGGCGCGGCCGTCGCCCTGCACACGGCGCTGCTCTCCGGACGCCGGGACCTCCCGCTCTGCGCGGCCGGCCACATCGGCACGTACCCGGCCCTGTTCGAGCGGCTGCTGACCGGCCACGAGGGCGCGGTGCTCCCCGGCATCCTGGAGTACGCCGACCTGCCCGACCTGTACGGCGGCCTCGCCCCGGCCCCGCTCCAGCTGCAATACGGCACCGCTGACTCCTACTTGGACCCCGACGACGCGCGCGCCGCCGCCGACGCGGTCCGCGAGACGTACGCGAGCACCGGCGCCGAGGCCGAGGTCCACGCGCTGGACATGGGACACGGCACCCACGTCGGCCACGCGGCGGACTTCTTCACCCGCACGCTCACCGTGACCCGCCACCGGCAACACACCGACCCCCAAGTGCCCGCCCAGCGCATCCACTTCGAGGTCGACGAGCGCCGCACCGTGCTGGACCGCGTCGACGCCGCGCTCTCCTCCGGCGTCCTCACGCAGGGCCCGCAAGTGGCCCGCTTCGAGGAGCTGGCCCGTCCGTGGACCGGCACGGGAACCGCCGCGGTCGCGTCGGGCTCGGCGGCGCTGGAGATCGCGCTGCGCATCATCGGCGTGGCGGGCCGCACGGTGCTCGTACCGGTCAACACGTTCTTCGCGACGGCTGCCTCGGCCGTGCGCGCCGGGGCGTCCGTGCGCTTCGTCGACATCGAGCTCGACGGTCTCGGCATGGACCCGGACGCCCTGCGCGCCGCCCTCGAACGGCACCCCGACACCGCCGCCGTGCTGCCCGTCCACATCGGCGGCATCGTCTCGCCCTCCCTCGACCCGGCGCTCGACCTCTGCCGTCGGCGGGGCATCCCCGTCGTGGAGGACGCGGCGCACGCCTTCGGTGCCACGCTCGACGGGCGCCCCGCGGGGAGCTTCGGGCGGTTCGGCGCGTTCTCGTTCTACCCCACGAAGGTCGCGGTGAGCGGCGAGGGAGGTCTGCTGTCGGCCGGGTCGGCGGACGACCTGGAACAGGTGCGGCGGTGGCGCGACCACGGCAAGAGCGCCCAGGGCTCCACACTGCACGACCGGCCAGGCGGCAACTGGCGGCTGAGCGAACTGCACGCGGCCGTCGGCACGGTGGACCTGGAGCGTTTCTCCGGCACGCTGGCCGCGCGCCGGGCGCTCGCCGCCCGCTACGACGTGCTGCTCGCGGACGTCCCGGGCATCCGCCCGCACGCCGTGCCCGCGGCAGCCGACAGCAACTACTACAAGTACCTGGCCTACCTGGACCCCGAAGGGCCGCTGGACCGGCCGCTCCTGAAGAAGCTCCTGCGGGAGCGGCACGGTGTGGCGCTGGCCGGAGAGGTCTACGACCACTTGCTGTGCGACCACCCGCAGTTCGCGTCCCGGCGACACCTCGACTCTGCGGACGGGCCGTTCGAGCGTGCCCGATGGTTCGCGCGGCACCACGTCGCCCTGCCGCTGTATCCGTCCCTCACGGAGACCGAACAGGTCCGGGTGGTCACCGCACTCCGCAGCGAGCTGCCGTGACGGCAGGAGACTCCGCGACAGAGACGATCTCCGCCTTCCGCAGAGGGGAATGGCACACCTCCCTCGACCGGACGCACCTGCCCGGCCCGGCAGGACGGGAGCTCGCGCTGGTGCCGGAGATCGTCGCCCACGCCGACCGGCGCTGGTGGGACCGTGCTCTGCCCGCCCTGCCCCTCCTCACCGGGCGCCGTGAACTCCTGCTCACCGCTCTGGAGTTGTTCGACAGCGGCACCCTCACCGTCGGGGGCCTCGGTGAACAGAGCGGCGAGGCGTTCCGCTCGGCGCTGTGGGAGAGCGCGGGGCTGCCGGGTCCTCTGGTGGACCGGTGGTGCGCGATGCTGCGGGACGGCGTCCTGAAGAAGGACGACGCCCCCGAGCCCGACGACGCGCTCGCCCTGGTCGCGCTGCCCGGCAACACCTTCACCTGTCTGGACGCGGTCTGCGACCAGGCCGAGCGCTCGGCGGGGGTGTGGCTGCGCCCGAGCCGCCGCGAACCGCTCTCCGCGGCCCGCCTCGTCGCCGCCCTCCTCGCGGCCGGCTGGCCCCGGGCCCGCCTCGGCTTCTACCCCGGCGAACAGCGTTTCCTGCACGGCCTGTTACGGCTCACCGACCGGCACGTCGTCTTCGGCGGCACCGGACTCGCCACCTCCGTCCGCTCCTCCCCCGCGCTCACCCTGCACGGCCCGGGGCGCGGCTGCGCGCTCGTGCCGCCCGACATGCCGACGGACGACGCCGTGGCCTGGCTGCTGCCGCTGATCGCGGCGGACTCCGGGCGCTTCTGCAGCAACGTACGGACCGTCGTCTGCGAGAAGCCCGACGCCGCCGCGGCCCTGGCGCAGCGCCTCGCCGCCGCCCTCGACGCGCTGCCCCCGGACGGGCCGATGCCGCTGACCGCCTTCCGCGAGCCGGGCGCGGCACAGCGCGCGACGCACGGCGTCCGTGACCGCCTCCGCCCCGGCGACCGCATCCTGACCCGCAGGCCGCCCGTGCTCCGCACCGCGGCCGACGACGTGTACGCGCTGCCCCACCTCGTCCTCCTGGACGGCCCGGTGACGTCGTACGCGCGCGACACCGACACCCCGGCGTCCCATCCGCTGATCGGCCATGAAACCCCCTTCCCCTTCGCCGCCGTCCTGAGCGCCTCCCCCGGTGCCGCGGACGCCATCGCCGCCGACTCCCTGTTCGTGTACCGCCCAGCGAAGTGAGGCCCCCCGCATGAACACCGCCTTCGCCGCCCTGCCCGACAGGCTGCGCGAGCGCGTCCCGGAGCTCGGCATCGGCCTCGACACATGGACGCGCCGCATGATGCGCTGGCACTTCGACGCGGAGACCGGCAGCCCCTTCTGGGTCGCGCGACGCGGAAAGCTCGGCTTCGATCCGGTCGAGGACATCGGCGGCTTCGCCGACCTGGACCGCTTCGGCCTCTTCGACAAGGCCGAGCTGCGCGCCGCGAACGCCCGCGACCTGCTCCCGCGCGGCTACCGCGACCGGCCCTTCCGGGTCTTCGAGACGGGCGGCACCACGGGCCCGCCCTGCCGGATCGTCAACGTCACCCGCCTCGCGTACGACGTGGAGATCTACCGCACCGTGCTAGAGGCGCGCGGGGTGGCGGGCGGCGACATCCTCGCGATGACGCCGAGCGGTCCGCACGCGTACGGGCACTTCGTGGAGGGCCTCGCGGACAGCTGGCGCGGCGCCGTCCACGCCATCGACTTCGATCCGCGCTGGGTGAAGGCGGCGCTGCGCGCGGGGGGCGAGGCCGACGGCTACACCGCGCACCTGGTCGACCAGACCCTCGCGCTGCTCGCCGCAGAGCGCCCGTCGCTGCTCTTCACGACCTCCCGGCTCCTCGTCGAGCTCGCGATGCGGCTGCCCCGGCCCCTGCACACGTACGGCATCCGCGCGGTCTGCACCGGCGGCACCTCGTGCACCGCCGCCGAGGCCGCGTTCCTGCGCGAGGAACATCTGGTGGACGTCGAGTGGATCGACACGTACGGGAACACACTGGTCGGCCATGCCCTGCAAGCCGATCCCGTGGCGGGCGCCCCCACCGGGGCGGGCGGCACCGGGCACTCCTATCACCTGCCGCCGCCCTTCGCGGTCCTGAAGGTCGTCGACGACTCCGACCCGTGGCGCGAGGTCGAGGTCGGGCAGCGGGGCCGGGTGCGCGCCACGACACTCCTGGAGGACCTGTTCCTGCCGAACCTCCTGGAGCGGGACAGCGCGGTCAGGACCGGGCCGCATCCGTGGTTCCCCTGGGACGGGGTGGCCGCCGTGCGGCCCTTCGTGGAGCCCGGGACCGCCGACGAGGCGGTGGAAGGCGTCTACTGACCGGGCCGCAGGCCGGTCCACCGACCCGAAGGATCGAGGGACACGCATCGTGAACCTGTCGTCGAACGGCGTACCGATACCTTTCACGCCGGAGCTCTTCGGCCCGCTGCGCGGCAGTGCGGACCTGCTCGGGACGAGGGACGCCGGCGCGCTGCGGGAGCGGCTGCACGCGGACGGCTACCTGTACCTGCCGGGGCTGCTCGACCGCGCGGAGGTGCTGCGGCTCCGCGGCCGGTACTTCTCGCTCTTCCCGCCGGGCCTTCTGGCGCCGGGCAGTCCGCCCGAGGACGGCGTGTTCTCGGGCCGCGTGCCCGAGGGCGTGCCGGAGTACGGCGTGGTGGGGCATCCGGCGTACGCGTTCGTCCGCTCGGAGCCCTTCGCCCAGTTCGTGGCGAACCCGGTCCTGTCCGAGCTGGCCGGTCAACTCCTCGACGCCAAGGCGGAGATGCTGCCGCGTCGCATCCTGCGCCACTTCCACCGCGGCACCCGCCGCGCCTCCCGCGCCCACGTCGACCTCGACTACATGGACGAGGGGTCGCCACGCGTCGTCACCTTCTGGATCCCGGTCGGCGACTGCCCTCCGCCCACCGGCGCCCTGGTCTATCTGGAGGGCTCCCACCGGCTGCCGTCCGCGGAGTACGCCCCGCTGCGCGACATCACCGACCGGCCGGGCGACCGGCGGCAGATCTGCCACGACCTGGAGCTGACCGCCCGCACGCTCGGTCGCCGCTGGCTGTACGCGGACTTCGCGGCGGGCGACGTGATGGTGCACCTGCCGCGCATCATCCACGCGTCCCTGGACACGACGACGGACACGATGCGGCTCTCCGTGGACACGCGTTTCGTGCGCTCCGACGACAGCCCGGACCCGCGCTGGCTCCGCCCCTGGTCGGCCGATGACGGGGCGTGATCCGCCGCACCCCGCACGCTTTCCTCACCCCCCTGTCCGCACCGGGCGTCCGCCCGCCGCGTCCGACCGCTCCGCCGCCACGATCACGTCGTCGACGAGGCGCCCCTCCGCCACCGGGCACACCGGCTCCCGCCCCGCCGCCACGGCGGCCGCGAAGTCGGCGAGCAGGGGCTGGTGAGGGTTGGCGGGCGGTGGCAGCAGGAGCGGAGGGTGCGGGGGTGCGTCGATACGGCCCGCGTCGAGCGGTGCCAACGTCAGGGTCCGTTCACCGCCCGTGAGCCGGAAGCGGTCCACGGGTGGGCCGCTGCCCCACTCCACGAGGCAGTGCGCCCGCAGTCCGGAGCGCCAATTCAAGGTGAGTTCGGCGCGTCGTTCCGCGCCGCGCGGAAAGCGGTCGCCGAGCCGGGCCGTCAGCTCGTACGGCCGCCCGAACAGATGGAGCAGCAGGTCGATCCGGTGGCTTCCCGCGTCCGCGAGGACCCCGCCGCCGGACAGGGCGGGGTCGGTGCGCCAGCGCATCGGGTCGTCGGGGCCCGGCGCGAAGGCGCACCGGAAGTGCACATCGACCAGGTCGGGCGTCCAGCCGTCGAGCTCCTCGCGCAGCCGTCGTACGGCGGGCGCGAGCCTGCGGTAGTAGGCGACTCCCGCGCACCGCCCCGCCGTGTCGAGCGCGCCCCCGGTGTCGAGGCCGCCCGCGAGCGGCTTCTCGATCAGGACGGGCAGGCCCGCGTCCAGGACGGCACGGGCGAGCGGCACATGGCGTACGACGGGCGTGGCGATGTAGACGGCGTCGACGCCGGTCAGCAGTACGTCGACGTCGGCGCCGGATCTGGCGACGCCGTGGCGCTCGGCGGTGCGTGCGGCGCGGTGCGGGTCGCGGCCCCAGAGGGCCGCGGGTTGCTCGCCGAGGGCGTGCAGGGCGGGCAGGACGCGGCGGGTCACGATGTCGCCGTATCCGGCGATGCCCCATTTCACGATGGTGGTCCCCACTTCACGACGGTGTCCCCCACGTCACGACGGCTCTCCCGCTCTCAGGGCACGATCGCGACCTTGAGGGTCTCGGGCGGCGGGCCGTCGTAGGGGGCCTGTTCGGCGTCGGGGTAGAGGGCGCGGCTGGCGGAGAGCTGCTCCATGGCCTTGGGCAGCTCGTCGAGGGGGTACGTGTGCGTGTGGAGGTCGGGCAGGCGCAGGGCGTCGGTGCGGCGGTGGGCGAGGCGTTCGGCGACGGCGAGGGCTTCGGCGCGCGCCGTGTCGAGGGGTTCCGCGGAGCTGTGCACCCGCAGACCTTTGCGTTCCCAGGTGACGAGGTCGACGGTGACGTGCGTGTCGACATGGTGCGTGCCGAGGAGGACGACGAGGCCGTTCTGGCGTACGAGTCCCACGCAGGCGTTGAGGGTCGTGGGTGTGCCGACGGCGTCGACGGCGACGTCGAAGTCGGCGCCGACGGCGGCGAGTTGTCCGGCGCTGCCGTCCACGCGTCGCACCGCGTCCGCGCCCGCCGCCGAGGACCGTTCGAGCCGCCAGTCGTCGAGGTCGACGGCGACGACCTCGGCCGCGCCGCGCGCCACCGCGACCCGGAGCGCCATCTGCCCGACGGGACCCTGTCCGACGATCACGACGCGGTCGCCGAGCCGCACGCCGCGCGTGGCGTGGACCGCGAGCGGAAGGAGTTGCAGGAGCGCGCCCTGCTCGAACGGCACGGCGTCGGGCAGGGCGCCCACGGAGATCTCGCGGGCCAGCGCGAACTCGGCGTATCCGGTGGTGAGCGGGGTGCGCACGAACACGCGCTGTCCGGGCACCACACGCTGCACTCCTGCCCCTGTCGCCTCGACCACCCCGGCGATCTCGTGGCCGAAACAGCTTTGGGAGCAGTGCTCGCGCAGCCCGTAGTAGTGGAAATAGGCGAGGTCGCTGCGGTTGCAGACCGTGCAGGCCCGCACGCGGACCAGGACCTCCGAAGGTCCGGGTTCCGGCACCGCCACGTCGGTGACCAGCCGGATGTCGCGCCTGCCGACGAGTTCGTACCTGCGCATGACGTGCTCCTCTCAGCGGATGCGACCTGCGGAAGTCCCAAGGATTCCCCAACTCGCGCGTCCTCATGGTGGATTCGCCCGGCTCGACCGGTTCCGCCTCCTTGACAGCCCGGTTTGGTACGAGCCAATATCCACTATCCGATTGGCCTGGACCAATCAGCAGGAGCCCCGCCGCACACCCTGTGCACACGCGCACCTCGTGCACCGCACGTCCCTCATATGTACCCACCGTATGTACCCGCAACTTCGGAGGTCGCGCCATGGCACCGAGCAGTGACCCGACTCTGGAGCACCTCGCACACTCCGTGCTGCAGCCCGGCTTCGAAGGCACCACGGCCCCCGCATGGCTGCGCCGCAGGATCGCCGAGGGTCTGGGCTCCGTCGTCCTGTTCGCGCGGAACATCGAGACGCCCGAGCAGGTCGCCCGGCTCACCGCGGACCTGCGCGCGGAGAACCCGGACCTCATCGTCGCCATCGACGAGGAGGCGGGCGACGTGACCCGCCTGGAGGCGTGGACCGGCTCGTCCCGCCCCGGCAATCTCGCCCTCGGCGCCGTCGACGACATCGACCTGACCGAGCGGGTGGCGCACGACATCGGCCGCGATCTGCACGCCGCCGGCGTCACGCTCAACTTCGCGCCGAGCGCCGACGTGAACTCCAACCCGCTCAACCCGGTGATCGGCGTACGCTCCTTCGGCTCGCGCACCGATGTCGTCTCCCGCCACACGGCCGCCTGGATCCGCGGCCTCCAGGAGGCGGGCGTCGCCGCCTGCGCCAAGCACTTTCCCGGCCACGGCGACACGGTCGTCGACTCGCACTACGGCCTCCCCCAGGTGAAGGGCTCCGCCGAGGAGATCGCGCTGACCGCGCTGCCGCCGTTCATCGCGGCGATGGAGGCGGGCGTACGCGCCGTCATGACCGCCCACCTCCTGGCCCCCGCCTACGACCCGGACCTGCCCGCGACCCTCAGCCACCGCATCCTGGTGGAACTGCTGCGCGGGGAGCTGCATTTCGACGGCCTCCTGGTCACCGACGGCATCGAGATGGGTGCGGTCACCGACCGGTACGGCATCGACGGCGCGACCGTCAAGGCCGTGGCGGGCGGTGTGGACGCGGTGTGCGTGGGCGGCGAGAGTGCCGACGAGGCCACGTTCGACCTGCTGTCGACGGCGCTGGTGAAGGCGGTCCTCGACGGCACGCTGCCCGAGGCGCGCCTCGTCGAAGCGAGCACGCGCGTACGGGAGTTCGCGGCCTGGTCAGGCGCACGGTCCCGTGCCGTGGACCGTGCGTCGGGTCCCACGGACATCGGCCTGGTCGCCGCCCGCCGTGCCGTGCGCGTGCACCACCGCACCGGCACGGCGAACGCGTCGCTTCCCGTCGTCGGCGTACCGCACGTCGTGGAGCTGTCCCCCACGATGAACCTGGCCATCGACGGCCACACTCCGTGGGGCGTCGCCGAACCGCTGCGGGACCTTCGCCCCGGCACGACGTCCGTACGCCTCACGGAGCCCGACCTCACCCACGCGGGCGACCTCCTGGACCGCGAGGTGCTGTCCCCGGCGACGGGCCGTGCCCTGGTGGTCGTGGTCCGTGACGCGGCCCGGCACCGCTGGATGACCGACACCCTCAACCGCATCCTGCGGTGCCGCCCCGACGCCCTGGTCGTGGAGATGGGTGTTCCGGGGGGTGACGCGCTCGGCGCCACCCGCCTGATCACCCACGGCGCGACCCGTGTGTCGGGCATCGCGGCGGCGGAACTGCTCGCGGGCGGGGGTCTCACCCCTTCAGCGGCCCCTCGCAGCTGAAGTCCGCGCTGCCGGCGCGCCCGTCGGACCAGATGTCGACCTCGCCGAACGAGCAGTTCATGTCGGCCAGGTTGTTGTCGCCCGCCGTGGACCGTTCGAGCAGGAAGTAGTCCACGGTCTCCGACATGTCCTTGAACACGGCGTCGGGGTTCCCGGACGCACCGAGGTTCGCGGTGATGCGGCCCGTGCAGGTGTACCTGGGCCGCTCCGGCGCGCCGTTGGAGCGGCAGTCGGGCGTGATGCCGGTGGTCGCCTTGATCGAGGCACGGACCTGCTCGGCGGTGGTGTCGCGGAGCTCGGCGACCGGTACGTACGTCGTGTCGGGCACGAAGAGGTCGTCGACGTGCGCGATCTGCTTGTCGAGGAAGGCGTCGTACTGGCTCTGCAGACCGCTGTCCTTGCCGAGCCGGTCGCGCCAGGCGTCGAAGCGCGCCGGGTCGTCGGACCGCAGGTGGCCGTACATCTCCTTGATCAGCGCGGGGCGTTCGGTCCACAGGAACTCGAAGAACGTGCCCGCGTAGTCGTAGAACCGGAAGCCGTCGCCGTCGTACGTGGCGTGCAGGAGCTGGTCGACGGTCATCCGCGGGCCGCCGTCGGCGGTGTCGTCGATGATGCCCTGGACCAGTGACTTGCGGACCTTGATGCCGTCGTCGCGGGTGGCGCCGTCGAAGAACTCGGCGGTGCCCTCGTCCATGGCGGTGGTCCGGTCGCCCTGGTACCACGGCCCCTCGCCGAAGAAGCCGGGGACGGCCCAGCGGCCGTTGAGGTAGTGCGTGTACTCGTGCCGGAAGAGCTCCTCCAGCGTCAGCGTGGAGTCCTGGGGGACGCGCCGCTGGTAGGTGTAGAAGGTCGCGCCGCGCTCGATGTAGACGCCGCCGTTGTTCGTGTCCATTCCGGTGAGCAGCGGGTGGTAGTTCTCGTAGTCGGCGCGCGAGGCGTAGAGGACCGTCGTCAGGGTGGTGTTGGGGTCGCCCTTGAGCGGCTCCTCGGTGCCGACGACCCGGTGGAACTGTGCCTTCACCTGCTTGCTCGCGTAGTAGAGCTGGTCGACGGTGCCCCGGTCGAGCGCCGTGCGGACCTTCATGGCGCCCTTGTCGTACGTATAGGTCTGCGGAAAGACGCGGCGCTCGATGTCGGCCTTGCACACCTTGTACGGCGCGCAGGCGTCGAACTCGTTCAGCCAGGTCGCGACCTTCGCCCAAGGGGCGCTTCCCTCGCCGAAGTTGCGGACGACGACGTCCACGAGGCCACCGAGCCCGGAGACGATCTCATTCCTGAGCCCGTCGATCTGCCCGAACCGGCCGTACTCGCTCAGCGCGTCGCGCACCACCCACGCGTTGGCGGTGCCCTTGAGGTGGGTGTACCCGGCGAAGGCCTTGAAGGCGGCGCGGTAGGACGGGTCGGCCTTCACCGCGGCGTGGAAGGCGGCGTCCCGGTTGCCGGGGTACACGCCGAGGTAGCTCAGGGAGAGCGCGGCGAGCGCGGAGCCCGCCCACGCGGTGTCCTTCGCGGTGCCGGGGTGCTTGGCGTCCATGGTGGCCAGCACGCGCTTGATCAACGGGAGTTGGTGCTGCCGCAGGCCGGGCGCGCTCGCGGCGTAGAGCGCCTCGCGCAGCGACTCGGCGTTGCTGCGGGTCACGTCGAAGGTGCGGGGCGCGGAGCCGAAGGCGTCGACGGCGCGCCGCATGGCGTCCACGGTCGGCGCGTCGGTGACGTCGATCTCGTCGTGCGAGAAGTCCTGGTAGGCGACGGCGTGGAGGTACGTGAGCATCTCCAGGATGTTGCTGCTGTTCTTGCCGTCGTGTGCGGCCGCGAGTCCGGCGATGCGGCGGGAGACGGTCTGGACGTGCGCGTCCGACATGAGAGGGGCGAGCCGCGCGTCCCACGTCCAGACGAGGGTGCGGAGACAGCCGTCCGCGGTGACGGCGGGGTCGGCGAGGAAGTCGGCGAACCGGTCGGGCGAGAGTCCGGTGACGCCGTCGAGGGTGCAGGGCACGGCCTTCGCGGAGCCCGTGTCGGGCTCCGCTTTCGGCTCGGGCGTGCGGGGGCCGGGGATGCGGCCGTCCTTGAGGCCGCCGGGCGCCGGGAGCTGGTGGGCGCCCGGCTTCGGGGCCTTCGCGCGGCGGTCGACCACGTCGTGCGGGTTCGGGGCGGCCGGCGCCGCGATGGTGCGGGCTTTCCCCGTGGCGGGGGTGGACTCGGCGGCGTGTCCGAGCTGGACGGCCGAGGCGCAGAGGGTCGCCGCTATCGCGCCGGCGAGCACGGATCTGCGCAGGGTGCGTAGACGTACCTGGGACTGGGACACCGATGGCTCCTGTGTGGGAGGTGGGGGCGTGAGGTGCTGCCACTGCGTCATGTGATGCGTAACGTAGTAATGTGATATTGCACTGACAACCCCTCAGGAGCCACCAACTCGCGCGAGTTCAGGCGCTGTTGCCGACGGCTGGGTCCGGCTCGCGCAGTGTCCGCAGGAGGAGCCACCCGAGCGCGGGCAGCACGATCAGCGGCGCGAGAGCCGTCCGCAGGGAGGCGGCGTCCGCGACGGCCCCGAGCACCGGGCTCGCGAGGCCTCCGATGCTCACGGTCAGCCCCAGGGTGACGCCGCTCGCGGTGCCCATGCGCCGCGGCAGGTAGTCCTGCCCGAGGGTGATGTGCAGGGAGAACGGCACGTAGAGGCCGGCCGAGGTGAGCGCGACGAAGACGTAGAGCGCAGGCCCGGGGACGAGGACGACCCCGGCCACCGCGAGGACCGTCAGGGCGTACGACCACCGCACGACCGGGAGACGACCGTGGCGTGCGGCGAGCCGTCCACCGGCGACGGTCCCGACCGCGCCCCCGACGTAGAGGACGAACAGGGCCGCGGTGCCCGCGACTTCGCCCGCACCGGTGCGCTCGCGGACGTACAACGCGATGAACGTGCTCAGCCCCGTGAAGACGATCGAGCGGCAGATGACGGCGCCCGACAGCTTGAGGAACGACGGCCAGTCGTCCTCGGCGGCGACCGGGCCCCCACGCCGGGTCGCCGTCTCCGGGGCCGCCACGTCCCGCACCTTGAGGTCCCGCAGCGCCGCGACACACAGCACCGCCCCCGCGAGGGCGGGCAGCACCAGGAGCGGCGACGCGCGCAGGCCGCCGGTGGCGACGACGGCGGAGACCAGCAGGGGTGCGGTCGCGAAGCCGACGTTGCCGCCGAGCGAGAACCAGCTCATCGCGGTGTGGCTCCCCCGGCTCGCCTGCCGGGCCACGCGAGCGGCCTCCGGATGGTAGGCGGCCACGCCGACGCCGGACACGGCGACGACCAGCAGCGTCACCGCGTAGCTCCCGCCGACCCCCGCGAGCGCCACTCCGCCACCGCCCACGAGGGTGCTCACCGGCAGCAGCCACGGCATGGCCCACTTGTCGGTGAGCGCCCCGAACAGGGGCTGGACGACGGAGGAGAGCAAAGAGGCGGCGAGCACGATGCCGGACGCGGCGGCGTAGGTATAGGCGCGCTCGGCCACGAAGAACGGCACGAGGGCGGCGACGGCACCCTGATGGACGTCCACGCAGGCGTGGCTCAGGGCGAGGAGGGTGAGGGGACGGCGCGGGGCCGGGTGCGGGGTCGAGGGCGCGTCGGCAGCTGACAGGGCTTTCGTTCGGATGGACACCGACTCATCGTCGTCACGCACCGCCCTGGCCCGCTTCCGATAAAGTGCCGATCTGTGCCGAAAACCCGCCACGCAGTCCGCCACGCAGTCCGCCACGCGATCCGTCACACCCCTGAGGCGCCGACCGCCGTCCGAGAACTGTCCCCCGGCGAGCGCATCGACGCGCACCGGCACGACGACCACCAGATCGTCTACGCGGGTTCCGGTGTCGTCGCCGTCACCACCGACGCGGGCACTTGGTTCGCGCCCGGCACCCGGGCCATCTGGGTCCCCGCGGGCTGCGTCCACGCCCACCGCGCCCACGGCCACCTGGCCCTGCACCTGGTCGGTCTGCCCGCCGGCACGAACCCGCTCGGCCTCGACGCCCCGACCGTGCTCTCGGTCGGCCCGCTCCTGCGCGAACTGATCGTCGCCCACACCCGGGACCCGGAGGACGACTCCCCGGAACGCCGACGGCTGCGCGCCGTGCTCCTCGACCAGCTGCGCGTGTCGCCCCAGCAGCCCATGCAGCTGCCCACGCCGACGGACCCCCGCCTCGCCGCCGTCTGCGACCGGCTGCACGACGACCCCGCGGACCCGCGCGGCCTGGCCGAGCTGGCAGCCGCGGCGGGAGCGGGCGAACGCACCCTGAGCCGCCTCTTCCGCCGCGAACTCGGCATGACGTTCCCCCAGTGGCGCACCCAACTGCGCCTCTACCACGCACTGCGCATGCTGGCCGACGGCATGCCCGTCACGGCGGTCGCACACCGCTGCGGATGGTCGTCGGCCAGCGCGTTCATCGACGTGTTCCGCAGGGCGTACGGGTATACGCCCGGGACGCACCACCGCCGCGACTGAGACCACGGCGAGCCTGGCAACTCCCTTACGTGTACGACCCCTTGGCACCGACAGTGCCATGTGAAATATTACTGCCGTGCTCACGAGACATGCGCCAGACCTCGTCATCGTGGGGGCGGGAGTGGTCGGCGCCGCGTGCGCCTACTACGCCGTCCACGCAGGCCTCCACGTCACCGTCATCGACCGCGGCCCCGTCGCGGGCGGCACCACGGGTGCCGGCGAGGGCAACCTCCTCGTCTCCGACAAGGAGCCGGGCCCGGAGCTCGAACTCGCCCTGCACTCGGCCAGGTTGTGGCGCGAGCTCGCCGCCGAGCTCCCCTCCCGCATCGAGTACGAGACGAAGGGCGGCGTGGTCGTCGCCTCGACGGAACCCGAGCTCGCGGCCCTGCGCCGGTTCGCGGCGGAGCAGCGGCAGGCGGGCGTCGAGGCCAGGGAGATCCCGGCCGACCGCCTCGCCGACCTCGAACCCCATCTCGCGCCGGGCCTCGCGGGCGGCGTCCACTATCCGCAGGACGCCCAGGTGCAGCCCGCCCTCGCCGCCGCGCACCTGCTGCGGGCGGCCGCCGGCACCGGGCGCCTCACGCTCCGGCTCGGCGAGGAGGTCACCGCCGTCCTCACCGGCGGGCAGGGCGTGGTGCGGGGAGTCCGGACGGCGCGGCACGGCGAGGTGCACGCGCCGCACGTACTCAACGCCGCCGGCACGTGGGGCGGCCGGCTCGCCCGGCTGGCGGGCCTGGAGCTGCCGGTGCTCCCCCGCCGCGGTTTCGTCCTCGTCACCGAGCCGCTGCCGCGCGTGGTGCGACACAAGGTGTACTCCGCCGAGTACGTCGCCGACGTCGCGAGCGGTTCGGCGGCGCTCCAGACCTCCGCCGTGGTGGAGGGCACGCCCGCGGGTCCCGTACTGATCGGGGCGAGCCGGGAGCGGGTGGGCTTCGACCGGACGCTGTCGGTGGAGGCCCTGCGCCGGCTCGCGGGCCAGGCGGTACGCCTGTTCCCTGCCCTGGCGCGGGTGCGGGCGATCCGCACGTACGCGGGGTTCCGGCCGTACCTGCCGGACCACCTCCCGGCGATCGGCCCCGACCCGCGCCTCCCCGGCCTGCTGCACGCGTGCGGCCACGAGGGCGCGGGCATCGGCCTCGCCCCGGCGACGGGGGCGCTGATCGCCGCAGTGCTGACGAGCAACCAACTCCCTCTGGACGCGACCCCGTTCGCCCCGGAGCGCTTCGCCCTCGAGGAGGCAGTCCGATGAAACCGACCGACCTCGTGGGTGCCACCCCCGGGCCGCCCTTCACCATCACCTTCGACGGGCGCCGACTCGACGCGCTGCCCGGTCAGTCCATCGCGGCCGTGCTCTGGGCGGCGGGCATCCTCTCCTGGCGGATCACGAGGGGCGGCGGACGACCGCGCGGCGCGTTCTGCGGCATCGGTCAGTGCCACGACTGCCTCGCCACCGTCAACGGCCGTCCCAACCGGCGCGCCTGTCTGGTCACGGCCCGCCCCGGCGACACGGTCACGACGCAGGAGGGGAACGGTCATGCCGGATTCGACGAGTGACGCCCACCGCACGGCCGGCGCGTCCGAGGGGCACGAGTTGCCGCCGGACGCACGCGAGCCGTACGACCTCGCGGTGATCGGCGCCGGGCCCGCAGGCCTCGCGGGCGCCGTGACGGCCGCCGAACACGGCCTGTCCGTCGCCCTGTTGGACTCGGCACGGCAACCGGGCGGCCAGTTCTACCGCCACCCCGCACCGGCCACGCGCGCCGCCCGCCCCGAAGCCCTGCACCACGACTGGCCCGCGTTCGCCGACCTGCGCGACCGACTCAAAGCGGGCGGCGTCACCTGCCTCTTCGACCACCACGTCTGGACGGTGGCGCGCGAGGCCGAGGACGACTGGACCATCCACGCGCTCACGGAGCCGCCCGGCGACCAGCAGCACTCGGTGCGGGTGCGGGCGCGCGCGATCCTCCTCGCGACCGGATCGTACGAGAGGCAGCTCCCCTTCCCCGGCTGGACGCTCCCCGGCGTCGTCGGCGCGGGCGGCGCCCAGGCCATGCTGAAGTCGGGCCTCGTCCTGCCCGGCAGACGCGTGGTCGTCGCCGGGAGCGGCCCGCTCCTGCTGGCCGTGGCCGGTTCACTGGTCACCGCCGGGGCCGAGGTGCCCGCACTGGTCGAGGCCTCCTCGTACTTCAGGTACACGCGCCACCCACGCGCCCTGGCAGCCCAGCCCCGCAAACTGACGGAGGGCGCCCACCACGCAGAGGCCTTGCTGCGCCACCGGGTCCGCCCACGCACACGCCACGCGGTCACCGAGGCGCACGGCACGGACCGCGTGGAAGCGGTGACGGTCTCCCGCCTGGACCACGAGTGGCATCCGATACCGGGGACGGAACGGCGCATCGACTGCGACGCCCTCGCCGTCGGCCACGGCCTGATCCCGCAGATCGACCTGGCGACCGCCCTGGGCTGCGCGACACGCCGCACCGCCGACGGCACGCACGCCCTGGCGCTGAGCCCACTGCAGGAGACGTCGCTGCGCGGCCTCTGGTCGGCGGGCGAGACGTCGGGCGTGGGCGGCGCGCAACAGGCGATGGCGGAAGGCGAGTTGGCGGCACTCGCTGCGGCGTCCCGCCTGACAGGACGACGCCCCGCCCCTCTCCCTCACCTGCGCTCCCTGCGTCGCAGCCGCGACCGCATGAACGCCTTCGCCGACGCCATGGCCGTCACGCACGCGCCGGGGCCGGGCTGGACGCGGTGGCTCACCGACGAGACCGACGTCTGCCGCTGCGAGGAGGTCCCGGCGGGCCGCGTCCGCGAGGCCGTCACGGAGTACGGTGCCCGGGACGCACGCTCCGCGAAGCTGCTGACCCGGGCGGGGATGGGCTGGTGCCAGGGCCGCGTGTGCGGCTGGGCCGTGTCGTGCCTGGCGTCATCGCCGGACACCGCCCCCACGCACGCGGGCGCGCAAACCTCCGCCCCCGACCGCCGCCCGCTGGCCACACCGGTCCCGCTGGGCGTCCTGGCCGACCTGACGAGCCCGGACCGACAACCGGCCTCCCCTCCTCCTGCTTCCGATCTCCCGCCCCACCCACCGACCGAAGGGCAGCCGTCATGACCGCCGGAAACTGGACCACCGACCGCCCCTGGCGCGGCATCATGGTCGCCACCGCGCTCCCCCTGCGCGACGACCTCTCCGTCGACTACGACGCCTACGCCGAGCACGTCGGCCACCTCATCGGCAACGGCTGCGACGGTGTCGTCCCGAACGGCTCCCTCGGCGAGTACCAGACCCTCACCGACGACGAGCGCGCCCGCGTCGTCCGTACCGCCGTCGAGGCCGCGGGCGACGGCGCCCGCGTGATGCCCGGCGTCGCCGCGTACGGCAGCGCGGAGTCCCGCCGCTGGGCCGAGCACGCCGCCGATGCGGGCTGCGGCTCCGTACTGCTCCTGCCTCCGAACACCTACCGCGCCGACGAGGAAGCCGTACGTTCCCACTACGCCGAGGTCGCGAAGGCCGGCCTGCCCGTGGTCGCGTACAACAACCCCCTCGACACCCGCGTCGACCTGACCCCGGACCTGCTGGCCCGGCTGCACGGCGACGGCACGATCGTGGCCGTGAAGGAGTTCTCGGGCGACGTCCGCAGGGCGTACGAGATCGCGGAACTCGCCCCGGACCTGGACCTGCTGATCGGCGCGGACGACGTCCTGCTCGAACTCGCCCTCGCGGGCGCCGTCGGCTGGATCGCCGGATACCCGAACGCGTTCCCCGCCACCTGCGCGGAGCTCTACGACGCCGCCCGCGCCCACGACCTGGCGACGGCACTCCCCCTCTACCGGTCGCTGCACCCGCTCCTGCGCCAGGACTCCAAGACGGAGTTCGTGCAGGCCATCAAGTTGTCGATGGACATCGTGGGCCGACGCGGCGGTCCGACCCGTCCGCCACGCTCCCCGCTGTCCGGCGCCACGGAGGCGCTGGTGCGGTCCGCCACGGAGAAGGCGATGGCGGCGGGCCACCGCTGACCGCCGCGGCTACACGCACGCCGGACCACACGCACACGTACGCCGGACCCCACACCTACGCCGGACCACACGCGCACCTACGCCGGACAACCGGAGGCAGAGACGCCCATGCGCACCCGTCACGTGTTCCACGCCGTCGACTCGCACACCGAAGGCATGCCCACCCGCGTGATCACCGGCGGCGTCGGGGTGATCCCGGGCGCCACCATGGCCGACCGCAGACTGCACTTCATCGAGCACATGGACCACCTGCGCACGCTCCTGATGTACGAGCCGCGCGGCCACTCCGCGATGAGCGGCGCCATCCTCCAGCCCCCGACCCGCCCCGACGCCGACTACGGAGTGCTCTACATCGAGGTGTCCGGCCTCCTCCCGATGTGCGGCCACGGCACGATCGGCGTGGCGACCGTCCTGGTCGAGACGGGCATGGTGCAGGTCAGCGAGCCGGTCACGACGGTCCGCCTGGACACTCCGGCGGGCCTGGTCGCCGTCGACGTACAGGTGCGCGACGGCGCGGCCACCTCGGCGACGCTCACCAACGTTCCCGCGTTCTGTGTCGCCCTGGACCGCAAGGTCGACGTGCCGGGGCACGGCACGGTGACGTACGACATGGCCTACGGCGGAAACTTCTACGCCTTCGTCCCGCTGGACGCGCTGGGGCTGCCGTTCGACCGCGCCCGCAAGGACGACCTGCTCACGGCGGGGCTCGCCGTCATGGAAGCGATCAACGCGTCCCCGGACCGCCCGACACACCCGGAACAGCCGGACATCAGCGGAGTCAAACACGTCTACCTGGCCGCGCCCGGCTCCGACGCCCGCCGCTCCCGGCACGCCATGGCCATCCACCCGGGCTGGTTCGACCGCTCGCCGTGCGGGACGGGCACGTCCGCGCGCATGGCGCAGTTGCACGCCCGCGGCGAACTCCCGCTGGACCGCGATTTCGTCAACGAGTCGTTCATCGGAACGGAGTTCACGGGCCGCCTCGTGGCGGAGGCGGAGGTGGCGGGCCTACCGGCGGTCGTCCCGCGCATCACCGGCCGCGCCTGGATCACAGGGACGGCCCAGTACTTCCTGGACCCCGACGACCCGTTCCCCGCGGGCTTCGCTCTCTGACCCCCGCATGCCTGCGGAGCCCCTGGAACTCCCCCGTCCCCCAACTGGCAACGTGACATTGTACTTTGGTGATCCGCGCGGGCGCGGGTACCACCGGAGGGGACACCATGGGGCACCTGAAGCAGAAGAACCTCATCACCACCAGGGAGCGGCTGCGCGACCAGGTCGGCCACGCGCTGCGGGCCGCCCTGATCTCGGGCGAGCTGCGCCCCGGTGAGATCTACTCCGCGCCCGGCCTGGCCGAGGACTTCGGCATCTCGGCGACGCCGGTGCGCGAGGCGATGCTCGACCTGGCCCGCGAGGGCCTGGTCGAGCCGGTCCGCAACAAGGGCTTCCGGGTCACGGAGGTGAACGAGCGGGACCTCGACCAGTACACGGAGATCCGTGCCCTGATCGAGATCCCCATGATCGGACGGATCACGCGTACGGCCGCCCGGGAGGACCTGGAGGTACTGCGTCCGATCGCCGAGGAGATCGTGCGCGCCGCCCGCGACCACGACCTCATCGGCTACCTGGAGGCGGACCGCCGCTTCCACCTCTCGCTCCTCGCCCTCTCGGGCAACGACCGCCTGGTCGAAACGGTCGGCGACCTCCGCAAGCGTTCCCGCCTCTACGGCCTGACGGCCCTGGACGAGCGCGACCAGCTGACCCCGTCCGCAGAGGAACACATCGAACTCCTGGACCTGATGCTCGCGGGTGACGCCAAGGGGGCGGAGAAGTGCATGGCGCGACACCTGGGCCACGTACGGTCACTGTGGGCGACGACCTGAGCACCTACAGGCAAGCGCCACACAACAGAAAAGGTGCCGACCGGTTTCCGGTCGGCACCTTTCGATGTCTCCTACTGTACTGCTCTGTGTCCGAGGGGGGACTTGAACCCCCACGCCCGATAAAGGGCACTAGCACCTCAAGCTAGCGCGTCTGCCATTCCGCCACCCGGACTAGGTGTCTGCCGCCTCGCGGGGTGTTCCCCGCGGCGACATGGACAACAATACCAAGGTTTCGGAGTGCCTTTCACCTGCGTATCCGCCCACCGACCGCCTCACCGAGAGTGACGACAGGACTACCGGTGCCGGACTTCGGCGGAGCCCTCCGGCCGTCGGCGGGAGGGCCCTTCCAGGGTGTGCGGTCAGTCGCCGCAGCGGCCGCGCAGCGAGTGCAGGTGCTCGCTGGACTTGCGGGCGAAGGCGTAGGACTCGACCGGGTTGTCGTGCTCGGTCTGCCAGTGGTGGTAACGCTTGCCGTGGTGGGTACGTGCCGTCACCTTCGACAGGAACTTCTTGTAGTCGATGTCGCCGTCGCCGACATCGGTCATGCGGTAGCCGTCCCGCGTGGTCTCGTCACGGATGCCGTCCTTGACGTGGAACAGGGGATAGCGGTGGGGCTGCTTCAGTACGTAGTCGAGCGGGTGGAAGGGCGCGGGAGTGCCGTCGGCGCGCTTGCCGAAGCGGAACTGGGCGCTGAACGCCCAGTAGATGTCCATCTCCAGATACACGAAGTCGGGGTCGGTCTCCGCGAGGAGCACGTCGTAGAGCCGGACCTTCGGCTTGTCGGTGGCGAAGGAGAACTCCTCGGCGTGGTTGTGCTGGTAGAACTTCATGCCGCGCTTGCGAGCCGCTTCGCCGTACGTGTTGAAGTCCTCCGCCGCACGCTTCCAGGCGTCGACGGTGGTGCCGTACCGGAAGGGACCGGAAGCGGTGCCTATGTGCTTCAGACCGAGGGCCTCCGCGTCGTCGAGGACCTTGGTGAGGTTCTGCGCGAAGGTGTACGCGTTGGGGTTGTTGTTGTCGTAGTAGCCGACGTGAGAGCCGATGGGGTTCAGGCCGTGGTCGCGGGCGAGCCGCTTGAGCTGGGCGAGGGTGATGGCACCCGCGGAGCCCTGGGTGTATCCGGCGAATTCGATCTCGTCGTATCCGTACTTCTCCAGCTCGGCGAAGACGGGTGCGAAGCCGACGGAGCCGACCTTGTCGCGCAGGCTGTAGAGCTGGATGCCGAGGCGGCCGGGCGGCAGGACGGGACGCCCGCGGCCCTTGCCCGCGGCGGCGGAGTCGGGGGTCGCCGAGGCGGCCGGAGTCGCCGAGGCGGTGGATGCGGCCGCCCCGACGAGCGCCGCAGCACTGGCTCCTGCGGCCACCCCGAGCATGCCGCGTCGGCTGAGTCTGTGGGTGAGCTCGGGGTCGGTGGTGGTGGGCTTGCGGCTCATGCGGTTCTCCTCGGTGGCCTCAGGGCGCGTGGTGTCCGGGATGGGTTCGAAGGACGGATCAGGGATCGCTGAGGGTCGGGCCCTGATGGCAGGGCCCGAACTGTCTGGTTCAGTGGAGATCAAGCAGATTCAGCGGTGCGGGCCGGTGGGTGTCACCGCAGACCCGCGAGATCGAGCAGGAGCGATTTCACGTCGGTGGCCGCTACGCGACCGCTGACGGCACGGGGGGTGGAGCACAGGATGAGCGGACTTTCGTCCTCGCTCGTGGGGAGGCGGCCATGGCTGCCGCGAATAGGTGACGGGTCCAGGGGCACGACCGCCATGCGGTAGCGCATGCCGAGTTTCTTGCGGGCCAGCGCGCCCGCGGCCTTGACGCGGACGTACGGGTCCTGGGGGTCCATGAAGAGCTCGACGGGGTCGTAGCCGGGTTTGCGGTGGATCTCGACGAGCTGCGCGAAGTCGGGCGCGCGGGCGTCGTCGAGCCAGTAGTAGTACGTGAACCAGGCGTCCGGCTCCGCGACGGCGACGAGTTCGCCGGAGCGCGGATGGTCCAGGTGGTGGTCCTTCTTGCCCTCGTCGTCGAGGAGCTGCTCGATGCCGGGGACGCCTTCCAGGGCGGCTCGGGTCGCTTCGAGGTCCTCCGGGCGTCGGACGTAGACGTGGGCGATCTGGTGGTCGGCGACGGCGAAGGCACGGGAGGCCATCGGGTCGAGGTACTCCATGCCGTCCTGGGTGTGCACCTCAAGGAGGCCGGCACGGCGCAGGACGCGGTTGATGTCGACGGGCCGGTTCACCCGGGTGATGCCGTACTCGGACAGTGCGACGACGGTTCTGCCCTCAGCCTTGGCGTCGTCCAGGAGCGGTGCCACGGTCGCGTCGAGCTCGGCGGCGGCGCGGAAGGAGCGCGGGTCGTCGGGACCGAAGCGCTGCAGGTCGTAGTCGAGGTGAGGGAGGTAGCACAGGGCGAGGTCGGGGTGGCGGGTGTCGATGATGTGCCGGGTGGCGTCCACGATCCAGCGGCTGGACACGATGTCGGCGCCGGGTCCCCAGAAGTGGAAGAGGGGGAACGTGCCGAGCCGGTCGGTGAGTTCGTCGTGAAGGGCCGGGGGCCGGGTGTAGCAGTCGGGTTCCTTGCGGCCGTCGGCGTAGTAGACGGGACGGGGGGTGACGGTGAAGTCGGTGTCGGCGCCCATGGCGTACCACCAGCAGATGTTGGCGACGGTGTAGCCGGGGTGCGCGCGGCGGGCCGCGTCCCACAGTTTGTCGCCGGCCACGAGGCCGTTGTGCTGACGCCACAGGAGTACGTCGCCGAGTTCGCGGAAGTACCAGCCGTTGCCGACGATGCCGTGCTCGGCGGGTGTGGTGCCGGTGAGGAAGGTGGACTGGGCGGCGCAGGTGACGGCGGGCAGGACGGTGCCGAGCGGTGCCCTGGACCCGGACTGGCCGAGCGCTTTGAGGCGCGGCATGTGGTCGAGGAGGCGCGGGGTGAGGCCGACGACATCGAGCACCAGCAAGGGGGTCGGAGTCATGGGAGTTCCTTGAGGCCGAGGTCGGTCAGGAGGTCGCGGGCGAGGGAGAGCTCCGCGGCGATGCCCTCGGCGAGCTGGGGACGGCCGCGGGGGCGCAGCGCGGGCGGGAGGGCCTGCCAGGTGTAGGTCTCGACCTCGAGATGGCGGGTGAGGGGGGCGGGCCCGCCGACGAGTCGGGTCAGGACGTCCTGGAGGACGGGGAGCGTGGAGGTGAGGGGTGCGGCGGGGGCCGCGTGGAGGGGGACGTGGAAGTGGGCGCGCCAGGGTGCCGTGTCGGGCAGCACGTCGGTGGCGAGTGCTTCGCCGAGGTCGTCGGTGCCGCGCAGGCCGGCGCCGGTCAGGGTGCGGGTCTGGTGGAGGAAGCGGGGTTCGTCGAAGGCCGCGAGGGCTTCGCGTACGGCGGGGAGGTGGGGGTGTTCGGCGTGGAGTGCGGCGGACAGCTGCGATTTGACGACAGGGACGCCTGCGGCGGTGAGGGCGTCGAGGGCGGTCTGCGGGTCTTCGAAGGAGGTGGCGAGGTGGCAGGTGTCGACACAGACGCCGATGCGGTCGTGGCCGACGGCGGTGAGCGGGGCGATGGCGTCGGCGGTCGTCTCGACGGTGCAGCCGGGCTCCGGTTCGAGGCCGATGCGGATGGAGCGGCCCGTCAGTTCGGTGAGGGCGTCGAGGCGCTGGGCAAGGACGGTGAGGGCCGTGCGGGCGGCCTCTGCGCGCGGGGGGTCGAAGGGGGTGCGCCAGGCGAGCGGAAGGGTGGAGATGGTGCCTTCGGTGACGTCGTCGGGGAGGAGGGCGGCGAGGAGTCTGGCCAGTTCGGTGGTGTGGCCGAGGCGTTCCGGGTCGGTCCAGTCCGGCTTGTACACGCGGTATTTGACCTGTTCCGCGCCGAAGCCCTCATAGGGAAAGCCGTTGAGGGTCACGACTTCGAGTCCGCGACGGTCGAGTTCGGTGCGCAGGCCCCGCAGGGCCGCGGGGTCGGTGACGAGGGCGCGGGCGGCGTCCTTGGCGAGCCACAGGCCGATGCCGATGCGGTCCCTGCCGAGCTTCTTGCGCACGGGCTCGCAGTGGTCGCGGAGCTGGGCGAGCACTCCGTCGAGGGTTTCGGCCGGGTGGACGTTGGTGCAGTACGCGAGGTGGACGGTCGAGCCGTCGGGGTGCCGGAAGCGCATGGGTCACGCCCCGCCGCGCAGGATGGAGTTGCCTTCGTGGGTGGCGGTGCCCGGTTCGCGCACGTCGAGCTGGAGCCGGCCGCTGAGCCCGTAGAACTCCACGGGGTTGCGCCACAGCACGAGGTCGATGTCGTCCTCGTCGTATCCGGAGGCCAGCATGGCGTCGGCGACCTTGCGGGTCTTGAGGGGGTCGCTCCTGCCCCAGTCGGCGGCGGAGTTGATGAGCACCCGGTCGGGTCCGAAGTCGCGCAGGATCGCGACCATCCGGTCCTCGTCCATCTTGGTGTCGGGATAGACGGAGAAGCCCAGCCAGCAGCCGCTGTCCTTGGCCTCCTTGACGGTGGTCTCGTTGAGGTGGTCGATCAGGACACGGCCGAGGGGCAGGGCGGACTCGCGGATCACGTCGATGGTGCGGCGCAGGCCCGCGAGCTTGTCGCGGTGCGGGGTGTGCACGAGCGCGGGCAGTTCGTGGTCGGCGGCGAGCTGCAGCTGGGTGGCGAGCGCGGTGTCCTCGGCGGGCGTCATGGAGTCGTAGCCGATCTCTCCGACGGCGACGACGTTGTCCTTGACGAGATAGCGGGGCAGTTCGTCGAGGACGGGGGTGCAGCGGGGGTCGTTGGCCTCCTTCGGGTTGAGGGCGATCGTGCAGTGGTGGGCGATGCCGTACTGCGCCGCGCGGAAGGGTTCCCAGCCGAGGAGGGAGTCGAAGTAGTCGTAGAAGGAGGCGGGGGACGTGCGGGGTTGGCCGAGCCAGAAGGCGGGTTCCACGACGGCGCGGACGCCCGCGGCATACATCGCCTGGTAGTCGTCGGTGGTGCGGGACGTCATGTGGATGTGGGGGTCGAAGATACGCATCAGGACTCCTGCTCCTCGCCGTTGAGGGGCCCCACGGGGGCCGAGGGGGACTCGGGGGCAGTCGGCTCCGTCAGTTCCATGGCCCGGTGCAGGTCGCCGGGGACGGGGCGGCCGGCCGCGGACCGCTCCGTCGCGTAGTCGCCGAGCATCCGGGCGAGTTCCGCGTCGCCGCTGGCGCGCCTCGGCAGGTCGGCGACGGCGTCCAGCGGGACGCCGGTGAACAGGCACTTGAGGACGGCGTGCCGCCAGTCGTGCGCAGGGAGGTGCGCGGCGGCGTAGGGGCCGACGGCGGCGGCGACGAGGCTCGTGTCGTTGGTGCGCAGGGCGTCCTCGACCAGCGGCAGCGCGTCGGGCCCCGGCACCAGGTGGGGCAGTGCCCGCAGGACGGCCCGGCGTTCGGCGGCGGTGCCCTGGGCGTAGATGCGGGCGAGGGTGACCGGGGTCGGGTGCGCGGCGTGCAGGAGCAGGATGCGGGCGGCGTCGGCGTGGTCGGGACCGCAGCGGCGTCCGGCCTCGGCGAACCGCAGTTCCCACGTGGCGGTGGGCCCAGGCTCCGCCCGTTCGAGTCGCTCCCGGTGGGCGGCGGCTTCGGCGGTGGCCTGATCGAGCCAGGCGCGGGCGGCTCCGCCGAGGCCGGTCTCGAGGCGGGTACGGAGGGAGATGATCTCGGAGGTGCCGGTCACGGGGTACCTCCTTCGGCAGGGGCGGCGGCCAGGGCGGGGGCGGGGATCTCGGCCTCCGCCCGGCGCAGGAAGTCGATGGAGCGGGCGGCGAGGTCGGGGCCCGCGTGGGAGTGGCGGGGCAGCTCGACGACGGTCAGCCCCCGGTAGCCGACGGTGGCCAGCGCTTCGAGGACGGACGGGAAGTCGATCTCTCCGCCGCCGAAGGGCAGGTGCTCGTGGACTCCGCGGCGCATGTCCTCGATCTGGACGTGCCGTAGCCAGGGGGCGGCGGCGCGTACGCAGTCCGCGGGAGAGAGGGGTTCGAGGCACTGGCAGTGGCCGATGTCGAGGGTGAGGCCGAGGAGTTCGGGGTGGGGGTCGCCGAGTTTCCTTCGCAGGTGGTGGAAGTCGGCGAGCGAGGAGAGGAGGTGGCCGGGTTCGGGCTCGACCGCGAGCGGGACACCGGCGGCGGAGGCGGCGTCGAGTACGGGTGCGAGTGCGTCGGTGAGGCGTCGCCACGCGGTGCCTGCCGGGGTGTCCGCCGGGGTGATGCCGCTGAAGCAGTGCACGGCGTGGGCGCCCAGGTCGGTGGCGACCTGGACGGCGCGGATCAGCAGACGTCCGCGTTCGGCGCGCCGTTCCGGGTCGGGGTCGAGGAGGGAGGGCCCGTGCTTGCGTCGCGGGTCGAGGACGTAGCGGGCGCCGGTCTCGACGGTGACGCCGAGGCCGAGCCGTTCGAGCCGCTCGGCCACGTGGCGGGTGCGGGCGGCGAGATCGGGGGCGAGGGGGTCGAGGTGCATGTGGTCGAGGGTCAGGCCGACACCGGCGTAGCCGAGGTCGGCGAGAAGCCCGAGGGCGTCGTCGAGCCGGAGATCGGTGAGCCCGTTGGTCCCGTAGCCGTAACGGAGCCGGGCGCGGTGGCCGTGCGGGGTCGGTCCTGTCATGGGGCGCGCGTCTTCCGTTCCGCTCATGTGACGCTGACCTTTCGTGCGAACCGGCGGGCGGCGGGGGCGAGGGCGGCGGTCAGGAGGGCGGTGACGGGGGCGCCGGTGCGGGCGGCCAGGGCGGCCTGGAGCGGGATCATGGCGCGGATGCCGCCGCCGACGGCGCGCTGGGTGAGGGGAGGCGACGGGTTGAGGGCGGCGTGGAAGAGGGGCTTGGCGGTGGTTCCTGCGTAGGCGAGGGCGAGGGCGCCGGGGAGGGCTCGGCGGGCGGTGTCGGCAGCGTTCCGGAGGTCCGGTCTGCCGACGAGGCCCGCCCCCGCCCGTAGGCCTGGCCTGCCTCGTCGGCGCACGCGTCCGCCCACGGGGGCGCGGCGTGTGGTGCCGATCAGGGTGGTCAGGGTCGCCGTCGTCGCCAGCGCGGCCAAGGGCGCGGTCGAGGAGCCGCCCTGCGCCTCGCGGCGGGAGACGGCGGTGACGGCCAGGGTGTGGGCGGCGAGGGCCGCAGCCGAGGGGGCGGCGGCGGTGGCCGGGGCGCGCGGGCCGCGGTCGGGGCCTGCCGTGGCGGTCGCGCCGAGGAGCAGGTCGAGGCCGCGCGCGGTGGCCATGGCTGCCGGTCCGGCGGGGGTGTGCTTCAGGCCGAGGTCGTACGCCCACACGGTGCCGGCCAGCGCACCCGCCACGACGAGAGCCGGGCGGCCCGCGCGGGAGGCGAGGGCGAGGCCCGCGGCGGTGAGGGCGGCGGCGGCGGTGAGGGCCGCGGGCGGGGCGATGCGGCCGGAGGGAAGGGGACGTTCGGGGCGTTCGACGGCGTCTTCGGCGCGGTCGGCCCAGTCATTGAGGGCCATGCCGGCCTCGTACAGGCAGAGGGAGGAACCGATGGCGAGGAGAGTGCGGTGGCCGGGACGCAGACCGGTCGCCGCCGCTCCGGCGAGGGCGTCGCCGGGGACGGTGAAGAGGGCGGGCAGGCGGAGGAGTTCGGCCCAGGCACGCCGCGTGGCCACGGCGCTCACGAGGCCTCACCGGCCGCCGGGCCGTCGGCGGGATCGCCCCCCAGCCGCTCCGCGAAGTCCAGCAGGGCGGCGTACTGCTCGCCCAGGGCCGCCGGGGCGCCGTCGTCCGGGTCCTTGAAGTAGAAGGCGAGGGCGAGGAGGGGACCGGAGAGGCCGCGTTCGTGGGCGCGGGACGTCAGGCGGGCCAGGTCCAGGATGAGGGGGGCGGCGAGTGCCGAGTCGCAGCCCTGCCAGGTGGTCTGGAGGACCATGCGCGTGCCGAGGAAGCCGTCGAAGGCGATGTGGTCCCAGGCCGTCTTCCAGTCGCCGAGGGACGGGACGTCGTCGATGTGGACCTCGCCCTCGGGGGCGGAGCCCAGCGTGTCGGCGAGGACGCGTTCCTTGCCCGCGTTCTTCGCGGCTGCGGCCGCGGGGTCGGCGAGGGCGGCGCCGTCACCGCCGCCGAGGAGGTTCGTGCCGGACCAGGCGCGTACGGCGAGGGCGCGTTGCGCGAACATCGGGCCGAGTACGGAGCGCAGCAGGGTCTGGCCGGTCTTGCCGTCGCGGCCGGCGCAGGGGAGGCCGGAGGTGCGGGCCGCGTCGGCGAGGCGCGGGTGGTGCAGACCCGTGGAGGGGGTGAAGTTCACGTAGGGGCAGCCCGCGCGCAGGGCGGCGGCCGCGTAGAGGGAGCTGGCGGGGAGCCGTTCGACGCCGTCCGCGGGGAGCGGTTCGGTCGAGGCGACGTTGATCACCACGGTGCGGGCCAGTCCCCGGCGACGCACGAAATCGCGGATGTCGGCGGCGAAGGCGTCGATGAGTTCCTCGTCTGTGCGGGTGTCGCCAGGTTGCGGGCCACCGGGACGTATCTCGGCGTCCGCGGTGGCGAGTTCGGCGCGCACCGCCGAGGGCAGGCCGTGGGGCAGGACGCCTCCCGCGGCGAGTTCCTCGGCGCGTTTGGGCAGAGGGCAGCTGGTCGTGTCGTGGCCGCCGAAGACGAGCGACGACAACGTTGGCAGGCCGCGGTCCATGAAGGGGCCGGTCTCGGTCACCATGCCGGTGGGTGCGTGGAGGCCGGCGGTGATCGCCGCGCAGCCCGCGACGGCCGTGGTCGCGACCGAGCCGCGTGCCCCGATCAGCCACACGCCGACGGGACCGGCGGGCGGGGTCCCGGGGGGCGGAGTGGAGGGCGTAGATGGTGAGGTCGCGGATGTGGACACGGCTGCCTCCTGCATGACTCAAGAGCTCGGGACGCGGTTCTTTGAGCTCGCGGAACGTGAGTGCGGTGCAAGACGGCGGGCGGAGGTCCGGCGTCCTCCGCCCGCCGCCGTCTAGCGACCCGCGCCCGAACCGGTCGTCGGGGCGGGTGGGTCGGAGTGGTGTGCCGACACGTGTGCCGGTGCATGTGCCGTCACGTGTGCCGTCACCTCACTCATCGGCACAGCCTTCCCCGGCCGGGCCTTTCCCAGGCCGTCATGTCCTGAACGGGCTTCCCGCGGGCCGCCCTTGCCCGGACGGCTCTTCGTCGGCAGGTCCTTCAGGCGGATGTCGCGGAAGGTGACCTCGTCGGCGTCGCCGTGGTTCTGGATGCCGATGTGGCCCTGGCGCAGGCTGCGGGCGGGGTCGGTGTTGGTGAAGTCGTTGATCTTGACTCCGTTGAGGTAGACGCGGAGGCGTTCCCCTTCGACGCGGATCTCGTACGTGTTCCACTCCCCCGGCGGGTTCAGGGCCCGGTCGCGCTTCTTCAGGTCGGCGGAGCGGAAGCCGTAGACGGAGCCCGTGGTCTTCTCGGGGACGTCCGTGGCGTCGATCTGGATCTCGTAGCCGTTGTTCACGGCCGACCAGGGGTCGTCGGAGGGCGGGAAGCCCACAAAGATGCCCGAGTTGTCGTCGCCCCGCATCCGCCAGTCGAGCTTGAGGGAGTAGGAGCCGAGTTCCCGCCGGTCGTACCAGAGCATGCCCATGCCGCCGACGGTCTTGAGCGTGCCGTCGTCCTCGTTGAGCTGAAGGGAACCGGGTCCCGCCTGTTTCCAGCCCTCCAGCGAGGAGGCGGTGCCGTCGAAGATGGGGGTGTAGCCCTTCTCCGGCCGGCAGTCGGCTTGGGCCGCGCCGACGGCCCAGCGGATGCCGCCGACCAGGTGCTGCCGGAAGGCGGGTTCGGCCCAGGATTCCTTGGTGTGACCGCCGCCCGTGTAGAAGGAGCGGCCGCCCTCGTAGCTCTGGCACCAGGCGATGGGGTGGTCTCCGGACATCGTGCCGCCCGTGTACGACGACTCGTCGAGGGAGGCGAGCACGCGGGCCCGGTCGCGGGGGTTGGCGCGGTAGTTGTACCACTCGTCGGTACGGTTCCAGCCGGCCGTGCCGAGGTGAGCGGTGGCCGGGTGCGCGTGGTCCTCGACGTGGACCTTCGCGGGCTGGATCGCGGGGTGGGACTGGAAGTAGGCGCCCGCGAGCCCGCCGTAGAAGGGCCAGTCGTACTCGGTGTCGGCCGCGGCGTGCACGCCGACGTAGGCGCCGCCGCCGCGGATGTACCGCTCGAACGCCGTCTGCTGGGCGGCGTTCAGGACGTCACCGGTCGTCGAGAGCCACACCACGGCGTCGTACCGCGCCAGGTTCTTGGCCGTGAAGGCTCCCGCGTCCTCGGTGGCGTCGACGGTGAAGCCGTTCGCGGCGCCGAGTTCCTTGACGGTGGCGACGCCGGTGGGGATCGAGTCGTGGCGGAAGCCGGCGGTCCTGGAGAAGACGAGGACCCTGTCCCCTGCCTTCACCCCCACCGTCTCCGGCGGCTCGGGCTTGGAGGCCGCCGGGCCCGACACACAGCCGATGAGCACGGCGGCTGCGGCCGTCGCGGTGGCCAGCCGTAGGGATGCGCGCATGTGCTGACCCCTCTCAGCTCGTCGAGGAGCGCGTCGAGGAACTCGTCGTGGAGCGCGTCGTGAAGGTGAAGTCGTCCACGTCGTACAGCGCTCCGGAGCCCTTGCCCTTGAAGACCAGGAAGAGCGTCGTGGTCTTCGTCGGGGGCTTGCTGATCGCCGTGCTGACGTCGACGTACGTCTCCCAGCCGCCGGTCGGCGCGACCTTCGCGGTGCCGAGGAGCCGGCCGCCGACGGATCCGCTGCGCACCTCCAGCGTGCCCCCGGATCCGGCCGACGCGACGCGTGCGGTCAGCTTGGTGGCGTTGCCGAGGATGTACGGCTTGAAGGAGACCCAGTCGCCGTTGTGGATGTTGCCGACGGTCTTGCCGCCGTGCGCCGGGGTGTGGTTGACGACGGAGACGCCCTTGGAGTCGTTGAAGTGCTCGCCCTGGCGGTGCTTGGGCTGGACGACGTTCTGGTCATGGGTGGTCAGCGCGGGCTGGCCGTTCGCGCCCTTGTCGGTGTACTCGGCGTCGAACACCCCGAAGATGTTGGCGTTCGGGTCGTGCTCGCCGTCGGCGGAGGTCTGGATGGTGCCCTCGCAGCCGTTGGCCGAGGTGACGGGGTGGCCGTGGCTGTCGTGGCCGAGAATGTGCGTGACCTTGACCTTGGCGCAGTCGATCGGGCCGTCCTCGGGGTCGGTCACCTTCACCTTGAAGGGCACCTTGTCGCCGAAGGTGAACAGCTGGCCGTCACCGGGGAGTTCCAGGGTCACCTTGGGAGCGGTGTTGCCGACGGTGATGTGCGCGCTGGCCGAGCCGGTGCGTCCGGTGGAGTCCTTCACGGTCACGGTGGCGGTGTAGACGCCGTTCTTCTTGTACGTGTACGTGGGGTTCTGCTGCGTCGACTTGCCGCCGTCGCCGAAGTCCCATGCGTAGGTCAGCGTCCCGCCGTCGGCGTCCGTGGCCTTGGCGGTGAACTTGGTGCGCAGCGGCGCCTGGCCGCTCGTCTTCGACGCGGTGGCCTCGGCGACCGGTGAGTGGCCGTCGGTGGCGTTCTCGATGCGGTAGAGGCCGGAGTTCTCGTCGCCGCCGAACCAGGCGGTGCCGTAGTCGAGGACGTAGAGGGCGCCGTCGGGGCCGAACTCCATGTCCATGACCTGGGTGCCGGTCCACGGGAACGGGTTGATCTTCGAGACCGTGCCGTCCGCGCCCTGCTCGATGCGCTTGATCCAGCGGCGGCCGAACTCGCCCGCGAAGAAGTCGCCGTCGTACGCCTCGGGGAACTTCACCGGGGAGGTGTTCGCCGCGTCGTAGCGGTAGACGGGGCCGCCCATCGGTGACTCGGAGCCGCTGCCGAGCTCGGGCACGGAGCCGCCGTCGTACGGAATCCAGGCCTCCTGCGCGGGCGGCAGATCGGTCAGGCCGGTGTTGTGCGGCGAGTCGTTCTTCGGGGCCTTGCAGTCGAAGGCGGCGCCGGAGGTGCCGGTGGCGAAGTCGTAGTCGACGTAGGGGTCGTTCTTGCCGGTGCAGAACGGCCAGCCGAAGTTGCCGGGCTTGGTGACGCGGGCGAACTCGACCTGTCCCGCGGGGCCGCGCTTGGGGTCGGCCGCGCCGGCGTCGGGACCGTAGTCACCGACGTAGACGATGCCGGTCGGCTTGTCGACGCTCATGCGGAAGGGGTTGCGGAAGCCCATCGCGTAGATCTCGGGGCGGGTCTTCTCGGTGCCCTTGGCGAAGAGGTTGCCGTCCGGGATCGTGTAGGAGCCGTCGTCGGCGACCTTGACGCGGAGGATCTTGCCGCGCAGGTCGTTGGTGTTGCCCGCGCTGCGCCGCGCGTCGAAGGCGGGGTTGCGGTTCGCGCGCTCGTCGATGGGCGTGAAGCCGTCCGAGGCGAAGGGGTTGGAGTCGTCGCCGGTCGACAGGTAGAGGTTGCCGTCCTTGTCGAAGTCGATGTCGCCGCCCACGTGGCAGCAGATGCCGCGGCTCGCGGGGACGTCGAGGATCTTCTTCTCGCTGGCGTTGTCGAGGGTGCCGTCGGCCCTGAGGACGAAGCGGGAGAGGCGGTTCACGCCGTCGAACTTCTTGAAGTCCTCGGCGGTGCCGTTCTCCGGGGCGTCGCCCGCGGGGGTGTCGAGCGGCGGCGCGTAGTAGAGGTAGATCGCGCGGTTGTCCTTGAACTTCGGGTCGATGCCGATGCCCTGGAGGCCCTCTTCGTCGTGCGTGTAGACCGGTATCTTTCCGGCGATCCTCGTGTTGCCCGCGGCGTCCGTGAGGCGGAGGGTGCCGTCGCGCGAGGTGTGCAGGACCGAGCGGTCGGGGAGCACGGCCAGCGTCATCGGCTCGCCCGTCTCCGCCGCGCCCTTGGCGAGGGTGACCTGCTGGAAGTCCTCGGCTGCGGGGGCGGCGGCCCTCGCGGGCGGGTCGGCCGGGACGGCACCGGCGTTCGGCACGGCGAGGGTCAGGGAGGCACCGGTGAGTACGGTGCCGGTGAGCAGGGCGAGGGTGGTGCGGAGTCTCGGGCGTTTCCTGTGCACGGGGTTCCTCCGGGTGGGAAGACGGTCGTACGGGGTGTGTGCGCCGTGCGCCGGGGTGCGCCGTCACCCCGGACGAGTCATGTCCTGAACACCTCAAGGACGGTAGCCACGTTTGTCCCGGGCGGAAAGCCCTTGTGCACGACGGAAGTTGAACTTTTTCCTGTCAATGGACAAACGTGGCAAGGGGCCAGATCGGTCCGGAACGTGGAACCGCTCTGGTCAGTCGGTACGGTCCGAGCCGCCGAACGCCGCGTCGAAGGACGCGCTCGGGGCCTCGAAGTCGAACGCCTTCAGGCGCGTCAGCGCCTCCGGCGCGCCCTGCAGCCGGTCCATGCCCGCGTCCTCCCACTCGACGGAGACGGGCCCGTCGTACGCGATGGAGCGCAGCATCCGGAAGACGTCCTCCCAGGGGACGTCCCCGTGGCCCGCCGACACGAAGTCCCAGCCGCGCCGCGGGTCGCCCCACGGGAGGTGCGAGCCGAGGCGGCCGTTGCGGCCGTCCAGACGCCGCCGGGCCTCCTTGCAGTCGACGTGGTAGATGCGGTCGCGGAAGTCGTAGAGGAACCCGACCGGGTCGAGGTCCTGCCACACGAAGTGCGACGGGTCGAAGTTCAGCCCGAAGGCGGGGCGGTGACCGACGGCTGCCAGGGCCTTGTGCGTGGTCCAGTAGTCGTAAGCGATTTCCGAGGGGTGCACCTCGTGGGCGAACCGCACGCCCTCCGCGTCGAAGACGTCGAGAATCGGGTTCCAGCGCTCGGCGAAGTCCTCGTACCCGCGCTCGATCATCGACTCGGGAGCCGGCGGGAACATCGCGACCAGGTGCCAGATCGAGGAACCCGTGAAACCGACGACCGTGTCGACGCCGAAGGCGGCGGCAGCCCGCGCCGTGTCCTTGATCTCGGCGGCGGCCCGCTGCCGCACCCCTTCCGCCTCGCCGTCGCCCCAGATGCGGGCGGGCAGGATCGCCCGGTGCCGCTCGTCGATGATCGCGTCGCAGACGGCCTGGCCGACCAGGTGGTTGGAGATCGCCCAGCATTTGAGCCCGTACTTGTCGAGCAGCGCGTGCCGCCCGTCCAGGTATGTGGGGTCGGCGAGCGCCTTGTCGACCTCGAAGTGGTCTCCCCAGCAGGCGAGTTCGAGGCCGTCGTAGCCGAAGTCGCGGGCGAGGGAGCAGACCTCTTCGAGCGGCAGGTCGGCCCACTGGCCGGTGAAGAGCGTGAACCTACGGGGCATGGCGGGGCCTCCTCAGGCGGGGATCAGCGTGTACACGGAGTTCTTCGCCGCGCTCTCCTCCACCGCGGCGAGCACCCGCTGCACGGACAGGCCGTCGGCGAAGGACGGTTCGGGCCGCGCCCCAGTGGCGATGGCCTGCAGCAGGTCGCGGGCCTGGTGCACGAAGGTGTGCTCGTAGCCGAGGCCGTGACCCGGCGGCCACCAGGCGTCCACGTACGGATGGTCGGGCTCGGTCACCAGGATGCGGCGGAACCCGGACGACGCGGCGGGCTCGGTGTGGTCGTGGAAGGAGAGCTCGTTCAGGCGCTCCAGGTCGAAGGCCAACGAGCCCTCGGAGCCGTTGATTTCGAGCCGCAGCGCGTTCTTGCGGCCCGCGGCGAAGCGCGTCGCCTCGAAGGAGGCGAGCGCGCCGGACGGGAACCGTGCCGTGAAGACGGCGGCGTCGTCGACGGTGACCGTCCCGAGCCGACTGCCGCCCTCCGCGGTGAGTCCGCTGGACGCGCCCTCAAGCAGCGGCCGTTCCCGTACGAACGTCTCGGTGAGCGCCGACACCCCGGCCACCGGCTCCCCCACCAGGTACTGCGCGAGGTCGACGATGTGCGCGCCCAGGTCGCCGAGCGCCCCGGACCCCGCACGGTCCTTGCGCAGTCGCCACGTGAGCGGGAACGACGCGTCGACGAGCCAGTCCTGAAGGTAGGTCAGGCGCACGTGCCGCAGCGCCCCGAGGCGCCCCCCGGCGACCATCCGCCGGGCGAGCGCGAGGGCGGGGACCCGGCGATAGTTGAAGCCGACCATGGCCACCTGGCCCCGGGCGCGGGCCCGTTCGGCGGCCTCGGCCATCGCCTCGGCCTCCTCGACGGTGTTGGCCAGGGGCTTCTCGCACAGCACGTGCTTGCCCGCCTCCAGGGCGGCGAGGGCGATCTCCGCATGGCTGTCGCCGGGCGTGCAGATGTCGACGAGGTCGACGTCGTCCCGGGCGATCAGGGCGCGCCAGTCCGTCTCGGCGGCGGCCCAGCCGAGCCGGTCGGCGGCGGCGCGCACGGCGCCGCCGTCACGGCCGCAGACGGCCGAGAGCACCGGCCGTACCGGCAGGTCGAAGACGCGCCCCACGGTGCGCCAGCCCTGTGAGTGGGCGGCGCCCATGAAGGCGTAGCCGACCATGCCCACGCCCAGGGGGCGCTTCCCGGTGGACCCGGAATCGGCACCGGCCTCGGTTTCCGTCTCACGCATGCGGTAATCCTCCTCGTCGACGCTCGGTGGGGGGTGCGGGCGTGCGCATCACTTGAAGCCGGTGGACATGTACTGGCCGACGTTCTCCTTGTCGACCACGGCGGAGTAGCAGGTGACGAAGGACGGGATCTCGAACTCCGCCATGCCGTTGATGCCCTTGCCCTGGCCGAGGGCGCGTGCCAGGTCGATCGCGGAGGCGGCCATGGTCGGCGGGTAGAGGACGGTGGCCTTCAGGACGCTGTTGTCCGCCTCGATGGCCTGCATGGCGGAGAGCGCGCCCGCGCCGCCGACCATCAGGAAGTCGTCGCGGCCCGCCTGCTTGATGGCGCGCAGGGCGCCCACGCCCTGGTCGTCGTCGTGGTTCCACAGGGCGTCGAAGTTCTTCTGCGCCTGGAGGAGCTGGGACATCTTCGACTGGCCCGACTCGACGGTGAAGTCGGCGGCCTGCCGGGCGACCTTCTTGATGTTCGGGTAGTTCTTCAGGGCGTCGTCGAAGCCCTTGGAGCGCTGCTTGGTGAGCTCCAGGTTGTCGAGTCCCGCCAGCTCCACGACGCGGGCGTTCTTCTTGTCCTTGAGCTTCTCGCCGATGTAGTGCCCGGCGCTCAGGCCCATGCCGTAGTTGTCGCCGCCGATCCAGCAGCGGTAGGCCTGCGGGGAGGCGAAGACGCGGTCGAGGTTGACGACGGGGATGCCCGCCTTCATGGCCTTCAGGCCGACCTGGGTGAGCGCCTTGCCGTCGGCGGGCAGGACGACGAGGACATCGACCTTCTTGTTGATCAGCGTCTCGACCTGGCCGATCTGCGCGGCGGTGTCGTTGGAGCCCTCGGTGGCCTCCAGGGTGACGTCCGAGTACTTCTCGGCGCGCTTCTTGGCGTTGTCGTTGATCGCGTTGAGCCAGCCGTGGTCGGCCTGGGGGCCCGCGAAGCCGATGGTGACCTTCTTGCCCGGCTTGTCGTCGGCGACCTGCTGCGACTTGTCGTCGGAGTCGTCGTCCTTGGACTCGTTGCTGGTGCAGCCCGTGATGAGGGCTCCGGTGGACAGCGCGGCGGCTCCGAAGAGGAGGCCTCTGCGGCTCGTGTGGGATGGCATGGGTGAGCCTCTCGGGTCGGGTGGGGGTCAGGTGGTGGTGGCCGAGCGTCGCTGGACGAGCACCGCGGCGACGATGATCGCGCCCTTGGCGATCTGCTGGGTCGCGGTCTCCAGGTTGTTGAGGGCGAAGATGTTCTGGATCGTGGTGAAGATCAGCACGCCGAGCACGGAGCCGGTGATGGTGCCGCGGCCGCCGCTGAGCAGGGTGCCGCCGATGATCACCGCTGCGATCGCGTCGAGTTCGTACAGGTTGCCGTTGGTGTTCTGGCCGGAGCCGGAGAGGATGATCAGCAGGAACGCCGCGATGCCGCAGCACAGGCCGGAGAGCAGGTACAGGTAGAGCCGCTGCCTGCGGACGTCGATGCCGGCCAGGCGGGCCGCTTCCGCGTTGCCGCCGACGGCGACCGAGCGGCGTCCGAAGGTGGTGCGGTTCAGGATCAGCCAGCCCGCGACGGTGACGGCGGCGAAGACCAGGACCAGCGGCGGGATGCCGAGGATGTAGGAGTCGCGCTCGCCGAGCTTCAGGACCCCGTCGACGGTGACCATTTGCGTCTTGCCGTCGGTGATCTGCAGGGCGAGGCCGCGCCCTGCCGCGAGCATGGCGAGGGTGGCGATGAACGGCACGATCGCGCCGTACGCGATGAGCAGGCCGTTCACGAGGCCGCAGCCCATGCCGACGATGACGGCGGTGAAGAGGATGCCGGCGAAGCCGTACTCCTGGGTGGCGACCGTCGTCGCCCACACGGAGGCGAGCGCGACGATCGCGCCGACGGACAGGTCGATGCCACCGGAGATGATCACGAAGGTCATGCCGACGGTGACCACGCCGATGACGGAGGCCTGGGTGAGGATCAGCTGGACGTTGTCGGAGTCGAGGAACGAGTCGGGCTGGGTGATGCCGCCGATCACGATCAGCGCGGCGAGCACGCCGAGCAGGGAGAGCGTCCGTACGTCGGCGCGCGCGACGGCGGTGCGCCACGGGCTTCCGCCGTCTGCGGGCGTGCTCTTGCGGGTGGCGGCCTCGGCCGCCGGGGCTGGCTGGGTCATGCCGCCGGGCTCCCTTCAAGGACGAGGTCGAGTACGCGGTGTTCATCGAGTTCACGTGCGGGCGCGGCGTGGACGACGCGGCCCTCGCGGAGCACCAGGACGCGGTCGGCGAGGCCGAGCACCTCGGGTACCTCGCTGGAGACGAGCAGGACGGCGAGGCCTTCGTCGGCAAGGCGGCGGATGACCGCGTACAGCTCGGCGCGGGCGCCGACGTCGACGCCTCGGGTCGGCTCGTCGAGCAGCAGGACGCGGCAGCCGCGCAGCAGCCAGCGGGCCAGGACGGCCTTCTGCTGGTTGCCGCCGGAGAGGGTGCGCACCGGGACCGAGGGTTCGTCGGGCCGCAGGGAGAGCTCGCGCGTCGCCGCGCGCGTCGCCGCGCGTTCGGCGCCCCGGTCGACCCAGCCGCCGCGTGAGAAGCGGGACATGGAGGAGACGGACACGTTGCGGGTGACGGACTCCAGCATGAGGAGGGCCTGCGCCTTGCGTTCCTCGGGGGCGAGTCCGAGCCCCGCGCGGACGGCGGCGCGGACGCTGCCGGGGCGCAACGTGTGCCCGTTCACCGTCACGTGGCCGGAGCTGGGCTTGCGGGCGCCGTAGATCGTCTCCAGGATCTCGGAGCGCCCCGAGCCGACGAGTCCGGCGAGACCCACGATCTCGCCGGGCCGCAGATCGAGGTCGAAGGGTTCGAACTCGTCGTGCCGGGAGAGGCCGCGCACCGTCAACACCGGCTCTGCGGTGGGTGGTTCGAGGGGACGGTCGGGGAAGACGTATTCGACGTTGCGGCCGGTCATCAGCGCCACGACGTCCTTGGTGGGCGTGGAGTCGGCGGGCAATCCGCCCGCGACGGCACGTCCGTCCTTGAGGACGGTGACACGGTCGCCGATGCGGCGGATCTCCTCCAGCCGGTGGGAGATGTAGACGACGGCGACACCGTCCGCCGTGAGGTCGCCGACGATACGGAACAGGTTGTCGACCTCGTCGGGGTCGAGGGCGGCGGACGGCTCGTCCATGACGATGAGGCGCACCTCGTGGGAGAGCGCGCGGGCCATCGACACGATCTGCTGCTGGGCGGCGGAAAGGTCGCCGACGAGCCTTCCCGGATCGATCTCGCTGTGACCGAGTCGCTTGAGCAGGGCGGCCGTCGATGCCCTCGCCTCCCTGCCACGCACAACGAAGCCCGCGGCCGTCGGCTCGTGTCCGAGGTGGACGTTCTCGGCCACGGACAGACCTTCCACCAGGTCGAGTTCCTGGTAGATGGTGGCGATGCCGAGCCGCATGGCGGCGATCGGGGAGCGGAGCGTGGTGCGCTCGCCGCGCCAGGTGATCTCGCCGCCGTCGGGCTGGTGGGCGCCGGCGAGGACCTTGATGAGGGTGGACTTCCCGGCACCGTTCTGGCCGAGGAGGCAGTGCACTTCCCCGGCCTGCACCTGGAGGTCGACGCCGTCGAGGGCACGGACTCCGGGGAACGACTTGGTGATGCCGGACATGGTGAGCAGCGGTGGTTCTTGTGCCATGACGGTTCCCCTCGGCGGCGATCGCAGCAGGGCAGGGCGGATTCAGGGCAGGGCAGGTGCAGAGCAGGGCGGAGTTGCCCGGGTGGTCGCACCGGCGCAGGGCGGAGCTGGGTGCTGTGCCGGGTGAGGTGACGCGGTGGTGCGTACGGGCCGGTCGGACGGACCGGCCGGCGCGGTGGCGTTGCTGGACTGGGGCCGGCCGTCAGGCCGGGGAGAACAGGTGGTCGCTGATGAGGCGGGCACCGCCGATGACTCCGGCGGTGGGGCCCAGCTCGCCGAGGACGATGGGGAGGTTGCCGGTCGCCAGGGGCAGCGACTGGCGGTAGACCTGGGTGCGGATCGCGGCGAGCAGCGTGTGGCCGAGCCCGGTCACGCCGCCGCCGATCACCACGAGTCCGGGGTTGAAGAAGCTGACGAGGCCCGCGATGACCTGGCCGGTGCGGTTGCCGCCCTCGCGGATGAGGTCGAGTGCGGTGGCGTCCCCCGCGGCGGCGGCCGCCGCGACGTCGACGGCGCTGAGCCGTCCCGCCTCGTCGAGCCGCGTGGCGAGATCCTCCGAACGTCCCTCCCTGGCCGCCTCCTCGGCGTCGCGGGCGAGCGCCGCGCCGCTGAAATAGGCTTCCAGGCAGCCCTTGTTGCCGCAGGCGCAGGGGCGTCCGTCCGGTTCGGACTGGATGTGGCCGATGTCGCCGGCGCTGCCCGTCGTACCGCGGTAGACCTCACCGCCGACGACGATGCCGCAGCCGATGCCCGTGCCGATCTTGACGCAGAGGAAGTCGGCCACGGAGCGTGCGACGCCCGCGTGCTGCTCCCCCATCGCCATGAGGTTCACGTCGTTGTCGACCATGACGGGGCAGCCCAGGTCCTGACTGAGGGCCTCCCTGACGGGGAAGCCGTCCCACCCCGGCATGATCGGCGGGGCGACCGGCACGCCCTCGGGGAAGCGGACGGGGCCGGGGACGCCGATGCCGGCGCCGTCGAACCCTTCCGCGAGCCCGGAGGCCTTGAGCTTGGCCGCCATGGCGAGGACCTGCTCGAAGACCGCGACCGGGCCCTCGCGCACGTCCATGGGCTGGTTGATGTGGCCGAGGACCTCCAGCTCGGCGTTGGTCACCGCGACGTCGACCGAGGTCGCGCCGATGTCCACGCCGAGGAAGCGGAGGGCGGGGGCCAGGCGGATGTTGTGGGAGCGGCGGCCGCCGCGCGAGGCGGCGAGTCCGTCGGCGACCACGAGTCCGGTCTCCAGGAGCCGGTCGACCTCGACGGCGAGTTTGGACCGCGAGAGGTCGACCTGATCGCCCAGCTGGGCGCGGGAGTTGGGTCCTCCGTCACGCAACAGGCGCAGCAGCCGCGCCTGGTGCGTGTTGGCGGGTCGAGCCGTCATACGTCTCACGCGCCCCTCCCCGCCTCATCGGGCTTCCCGGTTCGAGCTTTCGAGGGGAACGTAGCAGTGCCTGCCGAGGCTGGGAAGAAGTTGAGCGCGAATTACCCATGACTTTCTCCAGTCACAGGACAAAGGGGGGTGAGGGGTCGCGGTGGACCGTGTGTCTAGGCGGGCTTCCTGAGCATGCACCAGGTGCGCGGCCCGTCGCCCGGAAGCGGGACGTCCGCGGTGACGGTGAAGCCGAGCCGTTCGTAGAACGCCACGTTCTGCTCCGTCGAGGTCTCGAGGAAGCAGGGGAACCCGGCGCGGTCGGCGGCTTCGAGGCCGGGTTCGAGCACCGCCCGGCCGAGCCCCTTGCCCTGCTCGTCCGGGTCGACGCCGACCGTGGCGAGGAACCAGGCGGGGAACTGCGGTCGGTGGGGCCGCAGCGCGTGGTCCGCCGACTCGAACCAGGGCGCGCGGTCGCCCGCGAGCTCCCCGATGAGCGGGCCGATCGCGGCGAAGCCGGGCCCCGGGTCGCGGTCCGGTGTGGTCCATACGGCGACGGCGCGACCCGCTCCGGCGACCCAGACCCGTCCGTAGACCATCCCGATGCGCGTCAGGAAGAGCTCCTGGAACCGGCGCACCCGCCGGTCGTGGTCGTCGGCGGCGACGACGTGCCGGGTGAAGGGGTAGTCGGCGAAGGCTCTGGCGAGGGTGTTCACGGCCACCGGAACGTCTTCGTCGATCAGGGGGCGTATGCGGTGGGGCGTGGGGTGGGACGTACTCAATGCGCTTCTCCCGTCTTCTGGGCCCGCTTCAGCTCCGTCTTCTGGGCCCGCTTCAGCTCCGTCTTCTGGGCCCGCTTCAGCTCCGTCTTCTGGGCCCGCTTCAGCTCCACAGGGCCGCTGCACAGCTTCGCAGGGCCGCTGCACGGGTTCACGGGCAGCGCACGACCTGTCCCGCGTACGAGAGGTTGCCGCCGAAGCCGAAGAGGAGAACCGGATCTCCGGATCGGAGGTCGCCGCGCTCGACGAGCTTGGACAACGCCATCGGGATGCTGCCCGCCGACGTGTTGCCGGAGTCGACGACGTCGCGTGCGACGACGGCGTTGACCGCGCCGATGCGCTCGGCGAGCGGTTCGACGATGCGGAGGTTGGCCTGGTGCAGGACGACTCCGGCGAGGTCGGCGGGGGTGAGCCCGGCGCGTTCGCAGGCCGCGCGGGCGAGCGGGGGCAGCTGGGTCGTCGCCCAGCGGTAGACGCTCTGGCCCTCCTGGGCGAAGCGGGGCGGTGTGCCCTCGATGCGTACGGCGTTGCCCATCTCGGGCACCGAGCCCCAGAGCACGGGGCCGACGCCGGGTTCCTCGCCGGGACCGCACGCCTCCAGGACGACCGCGCCCGCGCCGTCGCCGGTCAGGACGCAGGTGGTGCGGTCCGTCCAGTCGGTGACCTCGGACATCTTGTCGGCGCCGATGACCAGGGCGCGGGTCGCGGCGCCGGCCCGCAGGGTGTGGTCGGCCGTGGCCAGGGCGTGGGTGAAGCCCGCGCAGACGACGTTGAGGTCCAGGGCGGCGGGGCCGGGGACGCCGAGGCGCGCGGCGACCCGCGCGGCCATGTTCGGCGAGCGGTCGATGGCCGTGGACGTGGCGACCAGGACGAGGTCGATCGCCTCGGGGGCGAGGCCCGCGGCGGCGAGGGCCTTGCCGCCCGCGTGCGCGGCCAGCTCGTCGACCGGCTCCTCCGGGCCCGCGATGTGCCGGGTGCGGATGCCCACCCGGGACCGGATCCACTCGTCGCTGGTGTCGACCTTGGCCGCCAGGTCCTCGTTGGTGAGGATTTTGGCGGGCTGGTAGTGGCCGACGGCGGCGATGCGCGAGCCGTGCATGTACGGGTCCCCCTTGGGCCGAAGATACGGGACCCTCAAGTCTGGTCAGCGACTGGTGAGTAACGGTGCACGTGATGTGACAGGAAAGAACGGCCGGGTTTGGACGTTTCTCATGATGTGGTCACCCTCTGAAGAGCTGTGTGACCTTGTGTGCGAGTCCGCGGCTGCGTCGGGGCCCCGCGTGTGCAGGACAATGAGGTCTGCGCGGGGGGCCGCTTCGGCGTCCGCACGTACCGACACGTACAGAACCGGGACTGATCAAGACATGGGACGAGTCACGGAGCGACGCAAGGTGATCCGGATCAGGGACGGGCACGTCTCGGAGCGGCCGGACACCCTCGTCGCCGAGGAACCGCTGGAGATCCGGCTGAACGGCAAGCCGCTCGCCATCACCATGCGCACGCCCGGCGACGACTTCGCGCTGGCGGCCGGTTTCCTGGTGAGCGAGGGCGTGCTGGGCGCGGCGGACGAGTTGCAGTCGATCGTGTACTGCGCGGGCGCGACGGCCGACGGCACGAACACCTACAACGTCGTCGACGTCAAGACCGCTCCCGGGGTCGTGCTCCCCGACATCACCCTCGAACGCAACGTCTACACCACGTCGTCCTGCGGCCTGTGCGGCAAGGCGAGCCTGGACGCCGTCCGCACGACCGCCCGCTTCCCCATCGCCGACACCCCGCCGGTCAGGGTCGGGACCGAGGTCCTCGCGAGCCTCCCCGACCGGCTCCGCACCGCGCAGCGGGTGTTCGACAGGACGGGCGGTCTGCACGGGGCGGCGCTCTTCTCCGAGGAGGGCGATCTGCTCGACATACGGGAGGACGTCGGGCGGCACAACGCCGTCGACAAGTTGATCGGACGCGCCCTGCAGAACGGGCATCTGCCGCTGTCCCGCGTGATCCTGCTCGTCTCGGGCCGTGCTTCCTTCGAGCTCGCCCAGAAGGCGGTCATGGCGGGCGTCCCGGTCCTCGCGGCGGTCTCCGCGCCGTCCTCGCTGGCCGTCGACCTGGCCGCCGAGACGGGTCTCACGCTGATCGGTTTCCTGCGGGGTTCCACGATGAACGTGTACGCGGGTGACCACCGCGTCGTTCTGCGGGCCGAGGCCGTCCAGGGCTGAACCGGTCCCCCGCCGGAGGACGACGGCGGGTTCAGGCCGGCGTTCAGGCCGGCTCTCCCACCCCCGAGATCCGGCCGAGCATCTCCAGGAACCGCTCCCTCTCGTCGGGCGAGAGGGGCGCGAGGAGTTCGGCGTTGGCCTGCCGGGCCGCTTCCGCGCAGCGTGCGACTGTTCGCCTGCCGTGTGCCGTGATGGTGACGGCGTTCTTGCGCCGGTCCCGGGGGTCGGGGGCGCGTTCGACCAGGCCTTCGGCCTGGAGGTCGTTGATGACGCCGACCACGTCCTTGGGGTCGAGCGAGACACTGCGGGCCAGCTCCGCCTGGGCGACGGGCCCCAGATCCGCGACGGCGGACAGCACCACGTGATGCCACATCTTGAGCCCCTCGCGGGCCAGCACGTCGGCGACCAGAGCGCGCCCGCGGGCCGCCGCACGGCCGAGCAGCCAGCTGGGGAGGGTGCGGATGGTGCTGGGGGCGGGGGGTGTCGTGGCCATGAGGGAAGCGTACCCAAGAATCATTGGACTCTCCCATGGTTTCTGTTCTACGGTGACGCCCTGGGCATTCGTTGGAGGTCCCAACGTTTCGCTGTTCATGGAGGTGGTGCGGATGCGTCGTGTCCGGTACGAGTGCGGCGGCGGCCCCGACGTCCTGTTCCTGGAAGAGGCGCCCGTCCCCGAGCCGGGTCCCGGCGAGCTCCTGGTGCGGGTCGGCGCGGTCGGCGTGACGCTGCCCGTCGTGCGCAAGGTCCGTGAGCCGCGCGATCCGGTCGCGCTCGGCGGTGAGGTCGCCGGTGAGGTGGTCGCACTCGGCGAGGGCGTCACCGGGTACGCGCCGGGCGACCGCGTGACCGGCCTGGTCTTCGGGCATGGGTACGCCGACTACGCCCTGCTCCACACCGCGATGGCCTCCCCCGTCCCGGACGGGGCGAACCCTGTCGACGCGGTGGCGCTGGTCCGCTCCGGGCTCGTCGCGTACGGGGCGCTCGAAGCGGCCCGGCCCGCGCCCGGTGAGTCCGCGCTCGTCACGGCGGCGGCGAGCGGCGTGGGGCATCTCGCCGTGCAGCTGGCCAGGCTGAAGGGGGCGTCCCGCGTGGTCGCCGCCGTCTCCGACCCCGGCAAGGCGGACTTCGTGCGCGGGCTCGGCGCCGACGAGGTCGTCACGTACGACCAGGAGGGCTGGGGCGACCCGGTCGACTACGTCCTGGACGCGGTCGGCGGCGACCTCCTGACGCCCGCCGTCAGGGCGCTCGCCCCGCACGGCCGACTGGTGGCCTACAGCTCGGGCGGCGGCACGGTGGCCGCGTACGACCTGCTCGTCGGCGCCAAGTCCGTCACCGGCTTCCAGCTCGGGCTGATCGCGCGCGAACGGCCGGAGCTGTACGAGGCGTGGCGGCGGGAGCTGTGGGAGCTGCACGCGACGGGCCGCCTGCGCGTGGCGGTGCACGGCACGTTCCCGCTCGCCGACGCGACGAAGGCGCACGCGGTGATCGAAGAGCGGGGCAACCGGGGCAAGGTCGTCCTCATCCCGTGAGGACGTACTCCTTGTGGGGTGTGGGTGACGCCCAGTAGCGTCTGCGACGAAACGTGGACATGGGATGTCAGGATGTCAGGACCTCACTGTCAGAACCGCCTGTCAGGAAGGTGGACCGCACCATGCCATCGAGCCTCCGCGTACGTCTCAGATCTCTCCGTACCGCCACCGCCGCCCTGACCGTCGCCACCGTCGGCGCCCTGCTGCCCGCGCCCGCGGCGCAGGCCGTGCGGGCGGCGCCGGAGTCGGTCGCACCCTTCGAGCAGCAGGTGCTGTTCAAGGCCGACCGGGACCCCGGCTACGCCTGCTTCCGCATCCCCGCCGTCGTACGGACGGTCAAGGGCACACTGCTCGCCTTCGCGGAGGGCAGGGTCAACGACTGCGGCGACGCGGGCGACATAGACCTGGTGCTCAAGCGGTCGCACGACGGCGGCCGCACCTGGGGCCCGCTCCAGGTGGTCAACGAGGGCGACGGCGACACCCACGGCAACCCGGCGCCCGTCGTGGACCGCGAGACCGGTCGCGTCCTCCTCGCGGAGACGTACAACACGGGACGCACGGACAGCAAGAACTGCGACATACCGTGTGACCGGACCCCGCACCTGCAGTACAGCGACGACGACGGCGCCAACTGGTCCGCGCCGCGCGACCTGAGCAAGGAGATCCTGCCGCCGGAGTGGAACTCCTGGTACGCGACCGGCCCCGTGCACGGCCTCCAGCTGACCCGCGGCCGTCACAAGGGACGCCTCGTCTTCACCGCCAACACCGAGACGTGGAACGGCAGCCGGGTCACCGCCAACCACGCCGCGCTGATCGTCAGCGACGACGGCGGCGACCACTGGAAGATCGGCGCGACGGATTCGTACCCGATACCGGCGGACGGCACGTTCCGCCAGAAGCCGTCCGAGATGACCATCACGGAGCGGCCCGACGGGGCGGTCTACGTCAGCGGCCGCGAACAGGACGGCACGGACCTCGGCCACCGCACGCACACCGTCAGCCGGGACGGCGGCAACACCTACACCGCGCCCTTCCGGGCCATCCCCGACCTCTACACGCCCCAAGTGCAGGGCTCCACGCTCCAGTTCGGCAAGCGGATGCTGCTCGCCTGCCCGGCCGACCCGGACCGTCGCCGCACGATGCAGATCCGCTCGTCCTACGACGGCGGGCGCACCTGGGACAGCGTCGACCGCGGCACCACGGTGACCACGGACTGGTCCGGCTACTCGGACCTGGTGCGGGCCGACCGCACGCACGTGGGGCTGATGTACGAGGGCGGCGCCGTCGACGCGCGCGACGAGATCCGCTTCGCCCGCTTCACCGAGGACTGGCTGAAGCCGCGCCGGGGGCCCGACCCCACCACGAGCGACCGCGCGCCGGGCGCCCGTCCCGCCGCCGTGCTCGGTGGGGCCAGGGTGACCCCGGGCCGCTTCGGCGGCGCGCTCGCGTTCGACGGCACGGACGACGCGGTGCGGCTCCCGTTCAGCCGCCGACTCCCGCTCGGGGCACGGGACTTCACGGCCTCCCTCTGGTTCCGCTACGACGAGACGACCGGCGAGCAGCCGCTGCTGTGGATGGGCGGCATCGGCACCAACCAGCCGCAGGTGTGGCTGCGGGGCGAGCCCGCGAGCAACCGAGTCACCGGCCTCATCACGACGCGCGAGGGCGCGGCGCCCCCGAGGTCCGCGTCGGTGCGCACGACGGGCGCGTACAACGACGGCGCGTGGCACCACCTCGCGCTGCGCCGCGGCGACGGCCGCCTGACGCTGTTCGTCGACGGTACGCAGGTCTCCGCCGCCGACGTCCCCGGCACGGTCAGCCGCAACTCGCCGTTCGGCGTGCACGTCGGGCAACGGCTCGACAGCCGCGCCCACTTCACGGGCGCGATCGACGAAGTGAGCGTGTACGAGCGGGCCTTGAGCGACGCCGAGGTGGGGGGCCTGCGTACGGGTGATGTTCCTGTGACACGGGACACCGTCGTCCGGCTCCCCATGGACCGCGTGCGCGGCAGCAACTAACGTCCCCGGCGTGTCCGCCCGCGAACGTGCCGCGTCGGGGCCGCGCAGGATCTGGCTGATCCTGCTGCTGGCCCTGGCCTGCGCGGCCGTCCTGCTCGTCGCCCTCCCGGAAGAAGACGACCGGGAGGGCGACGCGGCGTGCCGACCCCGCACCGTCGCCTCGACGGCCGCCGCGGACGGACCCACCGGAGAGTTCGCGCGCTACGGCGACGACATGACGCGCACGGACGACTGGACCGGCGGCGACGGCACCCACTCCGTGCGCCTGCCGGACGGGCGCGTCCTGTGGCTGTTCTCCGACACCTTCCTCGGCCAGGTCCACGCGCCCCCGAACCCGGCGGGCCAGCCGCACGCCTGGCGCGACACGAACACGCCGATGGTCCGCAACTCGGCGGTGGTGATGTCCCGTTCGGGCGCCTTGCGGCGCACCCTCGCGGCGCCGCTCTTCCCCGACCCGGCGCCCCAGCAGTGGCGCTGGCCGGTCGCGGCCCGCGTGGAACCCCGCACCCCCGGCGGCGACGAACAAGTGGTGCGCGTCCTGCTGTGGAACCGCATGGCCAGCCAGGGCCCGTGGATCTACGGAGTGCCCGTCGCCACCGAGGTCGCCACGCTCTCGCTGCCCGACCTGCGGGTCGAGGGCATCACGAAGGTCTCCGACCAGCAGTCGGTCGGCGACCCCGGGAAACGCGTCCTGTACGGCACGACGACGGCCGACGACGAGGACTGGACGTACGTCTTCGGCGGCACGGACGCCCAGGCGACCTCGCGCCCCTCCTCGGACGCGTATGTCGCACGGGTGCCGCACGGAAGCCTCGGTGACGGTTCGGCGTGGGAGTACTGGGACGGCGAGGAGTGGGGGCAGGACGTGACACCCCGGGCCGTGCTCGGGGACGGCAGGCGCAAGGGGGTGGGCAGCGCGTTCACCGTGGTGCGGGACGACGGGACGTATGTGCTGTTCACGATGGCGGCGGGCACCGAGGGCCTGACCACCGTCACCTCGTACTGGTCCTGCTCCCCCACCGGCCCCTGGCACGGCCCCGCCAAGGCCTTCGAGGCCGCTCTGCCCGAGGACAGCGCGCCCCGCCAGGACACCGCCGCCTACAACCCGCAGGCCCACCCCGCGCTCGAAGGGGACAAGGCGGGGGACGGCCGTGTCGTGCTCAGCTACGACGTGAACTGGCTGGACGCGACGCCCGCCACCGCGCAGGCGAACGTCACCCGGAACGTGTCCCTGTACCGGCCGCGGTTCGTGTCGCTGCGCCTCGCGGCGGCCCGCTGACGCATTCCTCCGGGTCCCGCGAGCGGCGCTTGGCGATGACCGCGCAGACCATCAGCTGCATCTGGTGGAAGAGCATCAGCGGCAGCACCGCGAGCGAGGCGTCCGCGCCGAACAGGACGCTCGCCATGGGCAGTCCGGCGGCCAGGGACTTCTTCGACCCGGCGAACTGGATCGCGATCCGGTCGGCCCGGCCGAAGCCGAGCCGCTTCGCGCCGTACCAGGTCAGCGCCAGCATGACCGCGAGCAGCAGCGCCTCGACACCGAGCAGCGCGAGCAGCCGCAGCGGGTGCACCCGACCCCAGATGCCCTGCACCATGCCCTCGCTGAACGCGGTGTAGACGACGAGCAGGATCGATCCGCGGTCCACGTGGCCGAGGACCTTCTTGTGGCGGGCCACGAAGCCGCCCACCCACCGGCGCAGGAGCTGCCCGGCGAGGAACGGCACGAGCAGCTGCAGCACGATCTTCAGGAGCGAGTCGGCGGAGAACCCGCCCCCGCTGTCGCCGAGCAGCGCCGCCGCGAGCAGCGGTGTCAGGACGATGCCGGCCAGCGAGGAGAAGGAGCCCGCGCAGATCGCCGCGGGCACGTTGCCGCGGGCCATCGACGTGAACGCGATGGACGACTGGATCGTCGAGGGCACGAGGGTGAGGAAGAGGAAGCCGCTGAAGAGCGCGGGCGTCAGGACGTACGGGACGAGGCCTTTCGCGGCGAGCCCGAGCAGCGGGAACACGACGAAAGTGCAGGCCAGGACCGTGACGTGGAGCCGCCAGTGCTTGAGTCCGTCGAGCGCCTCGCGGGTGGAGAGCCGGGAGCCGTAGAGGAAGAAGAGCAGCGAGACGGCGGCGGTGGAGGCACCGGACGCGACGTCGGCGGACGTGCCGCGGGCGGGCAGGAGGGCGGCGAGGCCCACGGTCGCGAGCAACGCCACGATGTACGGGTCGACCGGCATCCAGGACGGCCACTTCAGGCGTTTCACGGTGCTCCATGCTGTCGGCGGTGCTCCTCACCATGATCCTCCGGATGGGGGTGATCGGGAATCCCGTACACCGTTCTGACTGTCATCACGTTCCGCGATCAGCGGTACTAGGCTGATGCGCGTGTACGACCCTTCGCAGCTCCGTACGTTCCTCGCGGTCGCCCAGACGCTGAGCTTCACGCGGGCCGCCCGCCGTCTCGGCCTGCGCCAGTCGACCGTCAGCCAGCACGTGCGCCGCCTCGAGGACGCCACCGGGCGGCAGCTGTTCACGCGCGACACGCACAGCGTGGAGCTGACCGAGGACGGCGAGGCCATGCTGGGCTTCGCCCGCAGGATCCTGGTGGCGCACGAGCAGGCCGCCGCGTTCTTCGCCGGGAAGCGGCTCGGCGGGCGGTTGCGCTTCGGGGCGTCGGAGGACTTCGTGCTGACCCGGCTCACCGACATCCTGGAGACGTTCCGGCACGACCACCCCGACGTGGACCTGGAACTGACCGTCGAGCTCTCCGGCACGCTGCACCGGCAGCTGGACGCGGGCAAGCTCGACCTCGTGCTCGCCAAGCGCCGCCCGGAGGACCCGCGCGGCATGCTGGTGTGGCAGGACGACCTGGTCTGGATCGGCGCGGAACGGCTCCGCCTCGATCCCGAGCGTCCGGTGCCGCTGATCGTCTACCCCCCGCCCGGCATCACCCGCGCCCTCGCCTTCGAGGCCCTGGAGCGCCGGGGCCGTGCCTGGCGCGTGGCCTGCACGAGCGGCAGCCTCAACGGGCTCGTGGCGGCGGCCCGCGCGGGCCTCGGCGTGATGGCGCACTCGCGGGGCCTGATCCCGCCCGGCCTGGTCCGCGTACCGGACCGGGCCGGGCTGCCCGAGCTGGGTCCGGTCGACTTCGTCCTGCTGCACGGCGAGCGGCGCGCGGCGGCCCAGGACGCGGCGGACGCACTGGCGACGGCGATCCTGGCGGGCGGGGACCGACTGCACCGCGGCGGACGCTGAGGCGTGTGCGCGAGAGGACCGTGTCGGCCGGCACCGGTCCCGAGGGCTAGCGCAGTGGCCGCGGGTAGGTGAGCTCCTTGAACCGGCGCACGTAGGGGGCCGATTCGACGTGCCGCACCCCGTCCAGGGCGCCGAGTCCGCCGCTCAGGTAGGCGTAGAGCTCCGCCGTGTCGCGGGTCAGGACGCTCGCCATCAGGTTGGCGGAACCGGTGATCGCGGAGACGTGTGCGACCTGCGGATGCCCGGCCATCGCCCGCCCCACCGCGTCCAGCGCGCCCGGCGCGACGGTGACCCAGAGCATCGCGGCGGTGGTGAACCCGAACCGCGCGGTGTCGTACTCGGTGTCGATGTAGAGCGCGCCGGAGCCGAGCAGCGCGGCGACGCGCCGCTTGACGGAGGACTCGGAACGCCCGGTCAGCCGCTGCAGCTCGGGGTAGGTGACGCGCCCGTCGGCCTTGAGGGCGGCGACCAGGGGTTCGTCCTCGGGGGTGATGCGGGCGGGGGCGGTGGTCGGCTCCTCCGGTGGGGTCAGCGCGGCGGCCTGCGCGTCGGTGAGCGGGCGGTGCTTGCCGATCCAGCCCGTGCGGCCGCCGTAGAAGCGGTGCATCAGTTGGTGGGCGGTGATGTCGACGAGCTTGCGGGTGCGCAGGAGCTTGCCGAAGAGCAGGTCGTCGTAGTCGTCCTGCGTGCGGGGCACCGTCATGCAGACCACCTCCGTGCCCGCCGAGGTGAGGTGGACCCACGCGGTGTCGGGGCGGCGGGCCAGGGCGGTCGCGATGGCCTCGGCGCCGTCGGGCACGCAGCGCAGCCGCAGCATCCACTCGTCCTGCCCGAGCCTGCGGGTGTCGCGCACGCCGACGACGCGCAGGCCCGCCCGTGCCCGCAGTCGGCGGAAGCGGCGGGCGACGGTCTGGTCGGAGACCCCGAGGACGCCCGCGACGCGACTGAAGGACACCCTGCCGTCGATCTCCAGGGCGTGCAGCAGCTTGCGGTCCAGCTCGTCGAAGGTGTCGGTTTCCATCGCCATGAAGCCCCCGTATGTCGGATCAGTGCGGCCCATGGCCGCCTGGCACCGGCTTCGGCCGCTGTCGGCTCATCGTACGAGAACGCCCATGAGGCGTCGGACGAGAGTCGGAGGAACAGGAAATGCGTACATGGGGGCCGCTCGCGGCGGTGTCTCTGGGCACGTTCATGCTGCTGCTGGACGTGACGATCGTGATCGTGGCGCTGCCCGACATGGCGGCGGCGCTGCACGCCTCGCTGAGCGACCTGCAGTGGGTCATCGACGGCTACGCGCTCGCGCTGGCCGCGCTGCTGCTCGGCGTCGGCGCCGCGGCCGACGTGTTCGGCAGGCGGCGGCTCAACGTCATCGGCACCGCGCTGTTCGCGGTCGCCTCGCTGGGCTGCGGGCTCGCGTCGGACGCGGACGTGCTCGTGGCGGCGCGCGCCGTACAGGGTCTCGGCGCGGCGGCGATGCTCGCCACGACGCTGCCGTTGCTCGGCGCCGCCTACCAGGGGCGCGACCGGTCGGCCGCGCTCGGCGTGTGGGGTGCGGTGAGCGGGGCGTCGGCAGCGCTCGGACCCATCGTGGGCGGGCTGCTCACGGAGGGTCCCGGCTGGCGCTGGATCTTCTTCGTGAACCTGCCGGTGAGCGTCGCGTCGATCTGGCTGACGCTGCGTCTGGTGCCGGAGTCGCGCGGGCCCGCCGGGCGCCGGGTCGACTGGGCGGGCACGGCGGCGTTCGCGTGCTTCGCGGGGGCGGGGACGTACGGGGTGCTGCGGGGCGGGGCGGACGGCTGGACGTCGGCGGCGGCCGGCACGTGGTTCGCGGTGTCGGCGCTCGCGCTGCTCGGCTTCGTGCTGGTCGAGCGGCGCGTGGCGCAGCCACTCCTCGACCTGCGGCTGCTGCGCAAGCCCGCGTTCACCGGCGTGCTGATCGGCGCGGTCGGCTACAACGGGGCCGCGTTCGGCGTCGTCCCGTACCTGTCCATCTGGCTGCAGACCATGCTGGGGATGAGCCCGGTGCGCGGGAGCCTGGTGCTGCTGCCGCTCGCCGGTACGTCGTTCGTGGTGGCGCTGGTCGCCGGGCGGCTGCTGCACGGGGTGGCGCCGCGTCTGGTCATCGGTGTCGGACTGCTCCTGATCGGCGCGGGCGGGCTGTGCATGGCGGTGCTGGACGCCGGGTCGTCCTGGGGGGTGCTCGCGCCGGGTCTTGCGCTCACAGGTGTCGGCTCCGGCCTGGTCGCGCCCGGTCTCGCGGGGGCGGCGCTGGCCTCGGTACCGCCCGCGAACGCCGGGATGGCGGGCGGCGCGGTCAACGCCTTCCGCCAGCTCGGGTACGCGATCGGGGTCGCCCTGTTCGGGACGGTGCTGACCGCGCGCATGCAGGACTCGCTCGGCCACGACGCGGCGCACACGGCCGCGGGCGGCGGCGCGGCGGCCCTGCACGGAACGGTGCCCGAGCACGCGGTCCGCGCGGCCTTCGCGCACGGCCTCAACGGGGCGTCGCTGGCGGCGGGTGCGGCCGCTCTGGTGGCGGGCGTCCTGGTGCTGGTGATGGTGCGGGCGCCGGGGAAGCGGGCGTCCGCCGAACCGACCGGCCGCGTAAGCGGTGCCGTGGGGTCGGCGCCGGGCCGTGTGGCCGGAACTCCGGGCGCGCGGCCGCACGTCGAGGAGGCGACGCGCTGACGGTACGTCTGCTCGCGTCCGCCACCGGAGCCGTCCACCGAGTGGGCACTCCGGTGGCGGATCTCGCCTGCCCTCCCGGGCCGCGGCCTCGCTCGGCGGCCCCGTCGAGTCACACTCCCGGCTGCACCCCCGCCGCCCGCGTCACCTCGTCCGGCACCGGCCCGAGCCCCAGCAGCCCGCCCACCGTCGCCGTCGTCAGGGCGTGCCAGGCCGGGGCGTGGCGCAGCATCGCGTGGTCGCTGCCGTCCATCGTCACCAGGGTCGCGTCCGCGCCCGCGGCCGTCGCCCGTGCCGCGTAGGCCGCCGACTCCGCCGGGTCGGTCGTCCCGTCACGGTCGCCGTGCAGGAGCACCACCCCGCGGTCCCGCAGGTGGGCGACCGGCTCCTCCGGCGGGCACCAGGGGGCAAGGCCCACCACGGCCCGGACCGACGGGTGGCCGGCGGCGCGCAGGGCCGCGCGGGCGCCCATGGAGTGGCCGACCAGGATCACGGGCGCGTCCCCGATGCGGGGCGCGAGGTCGGCGAGCGCGCGGCTCGCGTCGCGGGCCGCGTCCGCCCGGTCGCCGTTCCAGCCCCGGCAGCGGTAGCGGACCCGGCCGACCGCGACGCCCCGCGCGCCGAAGCTCTTCCTGAGGGCGCGGGCGAAGGGCCACATGCGCAGCCCCGGCAGGTTCACGGCCGGGGGCGCCGACGTGCCGTGCTCCCGGCCTCCGTGCAGCAGGAGGACGGCCGCCCGCAGGGGCCTGGAGGTGCTGGGGAAGATCAGCGGCGAACCGGACCGGGCGGCGGGTGTGGACACGGGGGCTCCTTCGGCGTCTCGGCGGCCCGTACAACGTCGAAGGACCTGTACGAGTTCCCCACGCGCCACGACACTCCGCAGGCCGCGTACAGATTCCGTGGAGATTACGCCACCGAAACTTACTCCAGCGTAAGTAAGTTGTCCGGCCCTTCCCCTTGTGGCCGTATTTTGACCGGCTGACCAGTGCGGATGTTCCGTGCCCGGCGCCCAGAGACCCCCTCCCGCACGCGCGCGGCGTGGGGTACGGTCACGGCGCTGTGCGGAGCGCCACAAGGAGCATCATTGCGCGAGTTCACGAATCCTCCGATGGCGTCGGTGCCGCTGGTGGGCGGCCTTGCCGACGCCGTGTTCGACCATGCCGTCGAGGACCCGCTCCGCGTCGCCTTCGGCCGCAAGGCCGACGGGCGGTGGCACGACGTCACGTCGGGCGAGTTCCGTGACGAGGTGCTGGCCCTCGCCAAGGGCCTGATCGCCCAGGGCGTCCGTTTCGGCGACCGCGTCGCCATCATGTCCCGCACCCGCTACGAGTGGACGCTCTTCGACTTCGCCCTGTGGGCCATCGGCGCCCAGGTCGTACCGATCTATCCGACCTCCTCCGCCGACCAGGTCCTGTGGATGCTGCACGACGCGCAGGTGTCGGCGGCGATGGTCGAGCACGAGGACCACGCGATGACGATCGGCTCCGTCGTCGACCGGCTGCCGCAGCTGCGCAGGCTCTGGCAGCTGGACGCGGACGCCGTGGGCGAGCTGGCCGAGGCGGGGCACGACATCGACGACGAGGTGGTGCACCGCCACCGTCGCGCCGTCACGCCCGACTCCATCGCCACGATCATCTACACCTCGGGCACCACGGGCCGCCCCAAGGGCTGTCTGATCTCCCACGCGAACTTCATGTTCGAGGCGGATGTGATGGTCGGGCGCTGGGAGCCGGTGTTCCACTCCAGGCGGGGCGACGAGGCGACCACCCTGCTCTTCCTGCCGCTCGCGCACGTCTTCGGCCGCATGGTGCAGATCGCGGCCGTGCGCGGCCGGGTCAAGATGGGCCACCAGCCGAACCTGAACGCGGCGGCGCTCCTGCCGGACCTGGCGGCGTTCCGGCCCACGTTCATCCTGGCCGTGCCGTACATCTTCGAGAAGGTCTTCAACGCGGCGCGGCGCAAGGCGGAGCGGGACGGGAAGGCGGGTGCGTTCGACAAGGCCGTGGAGTGCGCGGTGCGGTACGCCGACGCGATGGAGGCCAGGGCCTTCGGTACGGGCCCCGGCCCTTCGGCGGGGCTGCGCATGCAGCACCAGCTCTTCGACAAGCTCGTCTTCTCCAAGGTGCGGGAGGCGATGGGCGGCCGGGTGCGGCACGCGATGTCGGGCGGCTCGGGCATGGACCGGCGGCTCGGCCTGTTCTTCGCGGGCGCCGGCGTGACGATCTACGAGGGGTACGGGCTCACCGAGTCGACGGCGGCGGCGACCGCCAACCCGCCCGAGCGCACCCGCTACGGCACGGTCGGCCAGGCCATCCCCGGCACCACCGTGCACATCGCGGAGGACGGCGAGATCTGGCTGAACGGCGGCAACGTCTTCCAGGGCTATCTGAACAACCCGAAGGCCACCGACGCGACCCTGCACGACGGCTGGCTCGCCACCGGCGACATCGGTTCCCTCGACGAGGACGGCTATCTGACGATCACCGGGCGCAAGAAGGAGATCCTGGTGACGTCGGGGGGCAAGAGCGTGTCACCCGCCCAGCTGGAGGAGCGGGTCCGCGATCATCCGCTGGTGGCCCAGTGCATCCTCGTCGGCAACGACCGCCCCTACATCGCCGCGCTCGTCACCCTGGACGCGGAGGCCGTGGAGCACTGGCTGACCATGCGCCGCAAGCCGATGCTGCCGCCGGGCGAGCTGGTGCGTGATCCGGACCTGGAGACCGAGGTGCGGCGGGCCGTGGTCGCCGCCAACACGCTCGTCTCGCAGGCCGAATCGATCCGTACGTTCCGCATACTGGCGCACCAGTTCACCGAGGAGCACGGCCTCCTGACACCGTCCCTGAAGCTGAAGCGGAAGGCGATCGAGACGGTGTACTCGGCCGAGGTCGAGGCGCTGTACAGCAGCTAGCCGGGCCGGCCGGCACTTTCTGACGCTCCATCAAATACACCCGCGCCACTTATTGACGGTTCATCAGGTCCGCCACAGAATCAGCCCCACTTCGACTTCAGGGGGGCTCGGCCGTGTCCCGATCGATCCGCACCATCACCGCCGCCACCGCGGCGCTGCTGCTCGCCACCGCCTGCAACTCCGCCTCCACGGGAGGCGCGTCGGACGGCGACGGAGAGCGCGGCGGTTCCGTGCGCGGGGTGACCGAGGACTCCGTTAAGGTCGGCGGCATCGTCTCCATGACGACCGCGAGCGGATACAGCAAGAAGGACACCGACCTGGGCGCGAAGGCCCGCTTCGACCGCGCGAACGCCGAGGGCGGTGTGCACGGCCGCACGATCGACTACCTGGGTGCGGAGGACGACGGGCAGGACCCGGGGAAGAACCTCGCGGCGGCACGCAAGCTCGTCCAGCGGGAGAAGGTGTTCGCGATCTCCCCGATGAGCTCGGTCACGTTCTCCGGAGCGGACTTCCTGCAACAGCAGAAGGTGCCGACGTTCGGCTGGGGCACCATCCCGCCCTTCTGCGGCCCGATCTACATGTACGGCTTCGGCGGCTGCATGGTCCCGATGCCCGGCGGCACCATCACCCAGAGCTGGCCCGAGGGGCTCAAGAAGGTGATGGGCGGCGCGAAGGGCAAGTCGGTCGCGATCCTCGCCAACGACAACGACGCGGGCACGTTCGCCATCCGCACCTACAAGCAGTCCTTCGCCGCGGCCGGTTACGAGGTGACGTACGCCAAGTCGACCGTCCCCGCCACCTCCGTGCCGAGCGACTGGTCGGCGTACACCAAGGAGATCCTGCGCTCCGACGGCGGCAGGGCGCCGGACGCCGTCGTCTCCGTCATGCAGACCCCGTACAACATCGGTCTGTTCACGGCGGTCAAGCGCGCGGGCTTCCAGGGCGTCATCACCGACCCCACCGACTACGACCCCGGCCTGCTCGCCAAGAGCGCCACGAAGAAGGCCCTGGACGGCGTCCACGTGCTCCTGTCCTTCCAGCCGTTCGAACAGGACACCGCGGACATGCGGCAGTTCAAGAAGGACATCAGGAAGGCGGCGGGCAAGGACGTCCCGCTCAACATGCACATGATGACCGGCTACATGTCGGCCGACCTCTTCCTCGCCATCGCCGAGAAGGCGGGCAAGGACCTCACCCTCGACTCCTTCCAGAAGGCGGCGGACGGCTACTCCGACACCGGCACCATGGTCGGCGACCGCAGGCTGCGCGAAGGGCAGAAGGAATCGTTCGGCTGCGGCGCGCTCGTGCAGCTGCGGGACGGGAAGTACGCGGTGTCGTCGCCCTTCAAGTGCTACGAACCGATCCCGTTCAAGTAGGGGCGGGCCGCCATGTCGGACCTCCTCGGATTCGTGCTGAGCGGTCTCGTCTCGGGCGCCCTGTACGCGCTGCTCGCCACGGGCCTCGTCCTGTCGTACTCCGCCTCGGGCCTGTTCAACTTCGCGCACGGCGCGACCGCCTACCTCTGCGCGCTCGCCTTCCACGAGCTGCACTCCGGCTTCGGGTGGCCCGCCGTGCCGACGGCGCTGCTCCTCGTCCTGGTGGCGGCGCCGGCCCTCGGCTGGTGCCTGGACCGGCTGATGTTCCGCAAGCTGGCACGCGTCGGCGAGACCGCGCAGATCGTCGCGACGATCGGCCTGCTCGTCGCCCTGCCCGCGCTGGGTCTGTGGATCGTGGAGCTCCTGGAGGACGCGGGGGCACCGGTGAAACCCGCGGAGAACCAGTTCGGGCTGCCGGGCGTCGGGCCGAGCCCGGCCCGCGGCTGGCAGCTCACGGACGGTGTCGGCATCGACTCCGACCAGCTCATCACCTGGGTGACGACGGCCGTGGTGGCCGTCGGCCTGTGGATCCTGATGCGCCACACGCCGCTCGGCCTCAGGCTGCGCGCCACGGTCGACAACCGGTCGCTCGTGGAGCTGCGCGGCATGAGCGCGGACCGGCTCTCCTCGGTGGCGTGGATGCTGTCGTCCGGGTTGGCGGGCCTCGCGGGCGTCCTCGCTACCCCCCTCCTCGGGCTCTCGTCCCACGACTTCACCCTGTTCCTCTTCGTCTCCGCGACGGCCGCCGTGCTCGGCCGCTTCCTGTCGATCCCCCTCGCCTTCGCGGGCGGACTCGGACTCGGCGTGCTCCAGAACCTCGTCGCGGGGTACGCCGACTTCGCCGAGAACATCACCGGCTTCCGTACGGCCGTGCCCTTCCTGATCCTGCTCGCCGGGCTGCTGCTGCTCACGCGGCGCCGGCGGACGGCGGGCACGGCGGCGGTGGACGCGCCACCGGTGGACTACCTCGCGGGACAGTCGTGGCTGCGCCGCTGGGGACCGTGGGCGGCGGCGGCGCTCGCCCTCGCCGTCTCCTTCTACACGGTCACCACACCCTTCTGGAGCGGTCTCCTCGCGCAGGGGCTGGCGATCTCGCTGGTCTTCGTCTCCTTCACCGTGGTGACGGGGCTCGGTGCGATGGTGTCGCTCGCGCAGGCCACGTTCGTGACGGGCGCGGCGCTGGTGGCCGGGCTCCTAATGAGCCACGGATGGCCGTTCGCCGGGGCGGCGGCGGCCGGTACGTGCGCGGCGGCGGCGCTCGGTGCGCTCGTGGCGCTGCCCGCGCTGCGGCTCGGCGGCCGCTCCCTGGCCCTCGCGACGCTGGCACTCGCCTTCCTCGCCGACCAAGTCCTCTTCCAGATGGGCTGGTTGCGCAACGGTGACACGGGCTGGGAGATCCCGCGCCCGGTGTTCGGACCCGTCGACCTCTCGGACGACCGCGCCATGGGCGTCGCGATGGTCGTCCTGGTCACGGCGACCGTGGCCTCGCTCGCGTGCTTGCGGAACTCGCCATCGGGGCGGGCCATGCTGGCGGTACGGTCCGCTCCCGCGGCGGCCATGGCGTCCGGCATCTCCGTCGTCCGCACGAAACTCCTGCTGTTCACGCTCTCGGCGGGGCTCGCGGGGTTCGGCGGCGTGATGTACGCGTCCTTCAACACCCGCATCACCGCCACCGACTTCACCGCGATGACGGGCCTGATCTGGTTGGCGGTGGTGGTCGCGGCCGGGGTCCGGAGACCACAGTTCGCGGTGGTGGCGGGCCTGGTCTTCGCGATCGTGCCGCACCTGGTGGCGGACTACGTCACCGAGTCCGTGCACCTCCCGGTGATCCTCTTCGGCCTCGCGGGCCTGGCGCTGGCGAACGACCCGGACGGGTACTGCGCGGCGGTGTCGGTGCGGAGGCATCGGAGGCGGGGGCGGGTGGGGGTGGTGCCGGAGTCTCCGTCTTCGTCAGGCGTAAGCATCGCTCCGCAGTCGCCGCCCCTGCCCGGCGACCGCCCCCCGACGGAAACCCCGCCACCCGCCCTCGCCCTGCACGGAATCCACGCGGGCCACGACGGCGCCCCCGTGCTCCACGGCGTGGACCTCGCCGTGCACGCCGGGGAGATCGTCGCCCTGCTCGGACCCAACGGCGCGGGGAAGTCGACCGTCTGCCGCACCGCGGCGGGGCTCATTGCACCCTCACAGGGCCACGTGTACGTCGCCGGGCGCGACGCCACCCGCGAAGGTGCCGCCCTGCGCTCCCGCGGCGGTGTCGTCCTCGCCCCCGAGGGGCGCGGGATCTTCCCCTCGCTCACCATCGACGAGAACCTCGCCCTGTACCTGCGGGAGCGGGACGAACGCGACGCCGTGTACGAGAGGTTCGCGGGGCTCGCGGCACGGCGCAGGGTCCCTGCGGGTTCCCTCTCCGGCGGTGAGCAGCAACTGCTCGCGCTCGCACCGCTGTTGCAGCGCCCGCCGAAGGTCCTGATCGCGGACGAGCCGTCGCTCGGTCTCGCGCCGCGCATCGTCGACGACGTGTTCCGGCTCCTCGTCGAGCTCCGGGACGCGGGGGCCGGGCTGCTGCTCGTCGAGGAGAAGGCCGCCGAGATCCTCGGGGTCGCGGACACGGTGGCGTACCTGGCGCAGGGCCGCGTCTCCTGGTGCGGCCCGCGCGCCGAGGTACGGGCGGACCGGCTCACGGAGGCGTACCTGGGCATGGCCGCGAACGGCGGACGGCAGGCGACGAAGGGCGTGACGCGGCCATGAGGGAGCGGGAGCACGTCCTGCGGGCCGAGGGCATCGGCGTACGCTTCGGCGGCATCCGGGCCCTCGACGGGGTGGGGCTCGGCGTGCGGCGGGGCGAGGTCTGCGGGCTCATCGGCCCCAACGGCGCGGGCAAGACGACGCTGTTCGACGTGCTGTCCGGCATCCGCGGCCCCGACCGGGGCCGGGTGCTGCTCGGCGGGCGGGACGTCACGCGCCGCTCCCCGGTGTGGCGCGCCCGGCACGGGATGCGGCGCACGTTCCAGCGGCAGCAGCTCTTCGGCCAGCTCACCGTCGCCGACAACCTGGTCGTCGCCCAGGAGTGGCGGGGCGGTGGCGGCGGCTTCGCGGCGGACCTGCTGGCCGCGCCGACCCGGCGCGCGCACGAGGCGGGACGGCGGGCACGGGCCGCGGCGGTGCTGCGCTCGTGCGGCCTCGACGCGCTGGCCGGGCAGTACGCGGGCGCGCTGCCGGTCGGACAGGCCCGCATGGTGGAGCTGGCACGGGCCGTCGCGGACCCGCCCGCCGTCCTGCTCCTGGACGAGCCCGCGTCCGGGATGACGGCCGAGGAACGGCGGCAGCTGTCGGCCGTCGTCCGGCACCTCGCGGACGACGAGGGCTGTGCGGTGCTCCTCGTCGAGCACAATGTCGCCTTCGTGATGGAGCTCTGCGCCCGCGTCGTCGTCCTCGACCTCGGCCGGGTCCTGGCCCACGGGACCCCGGCCGAGGTGCGCGCGGACCCGCGGGTGCGGGACGCCTACCTGGGGACTCCGCCCGGGGACGACGCACGGTGAACCGCTCCGGCGGAGGCCGCGGGCTCTCCCGCAGGAGTGGGGTTTCAGGAGCACATCGCAGGGACACCGGACAACCGATGTGCTCCAGGAATGCAGCACGACCGCTGATCGTTGACCATGGACACAGACACCCGACGACTTAAGGATCGAGAGCTCGTGAGCAAGGTTCCCCCGATCACCCTCAACAACGGCGTCGAGATGCCCCAGCTGGGCTTCGGCGTCTGGCAGGTTCCGGACGACGAGGCCGAGAAGGCCGTCGCCACGGCGCTGGAGGCCGGGTACCGCAGCATCGACACCGCGGCCATCTACGGCAACGAAGAAGGCACGGGCAAGGCGATCGCCGCCTCCGGCGTCGCCCGTGAGGACCTGTTCGTCACGACGAAGCTCTGGAACAGCGACCAGGGCTACGACGCGACCCTGCGCGCCTTCGACACCTCGCTGGAGAAGCTCGGCCTCGACTACGTGGACCTGTACCTGATCCACTGGCCCGTGCCCTCCAAGGACGCGTACATCGACACGTACAAGGCCTTCGAGAAGATCCACGCCGACGGTCGCGCCAAGTCCATCGGCGTCTCGAACTTCCTCCCCGACCACCTGGAGCGACTGCTCGGCGAGACGTCGGTCGTCCCGGCGGTCAACCAGATCGAGCTGCACCCGCACCTGCAGCAGCAGGCCACGCGCGCGTTCCACGCGGAGCAGGGCATCGCCACGGAGGCGTGGTCGCCCCTCGGCTCGGGCAAGGGCCTCCTGGAGGTTCCGGCGATCATCGCCATCGCCCAGAAGCACGGGCGCTCCCCCGCGCAGGTCGTGCTGCGCTGGCACATCCAGCTGGGCAACGTCGTGATCCCCAAGTCCGTGACGCCGTCGCGGATCAAGGAGAACATCGACGTCTTCGACTTCGAGCTCGACCCCGAGGACATGGCCGCGATCTCGGCCCTGAACGAGGACCGCCGCATCGGCCCGGACCCGGCGACCTTCGACGTCGCCTGACGCACACGGCGGCCCGACATACGCCGAGCCTCCTCCGCCGACCGCATCAGCGAACAGTCGGCGGAGGGGGCTCGTCGGTCCTACACGCCGCTCTGCCCCTGATCCTGCGGCCGGGACCACGTCAGCTTCACCGTCAGGTGCCCCTCCGTCGCCGTCTTGGCGATCACCGCCCCCGCCTCCGCGCTGAGCTTGACGCCGAATTCCAGTTCGATAGTGTCGGGGTCGAGTGCCCTGTCCCGGAAGGTCCGCAGGGCGGACATCGCGGCGCCGCGCACGTTGTTCAGGGCCGACTCGAAGCGGCCCTCGACGTCGTGGATCGCGCCGGACTCGCCGCGCCGCGACACGGATCTGAACCCGGGGTCCCGTGAGTCGACCTCGACCACGACGGGCCCCTCGTCGGACTCCCACCGCATCAGTTCGTTCACAGGCGTCCCCTCGCTCGGCCGGACGGCCGGGCCCCGCGGCCCGGCACCGTCACGAACGTACGCCAACCCGCCGCACGGCAAGGCGGATCACCGGGACGTCACCCGTCACTCCTTGACCGCCACGTAGACCGTCTGTGCCGTCAGCACGAACAGGTCGGGGCGCCGGTGCAGGCCCTCCGGGTCCTCCGGGTCCAGGAGGCGGTCGAAGGTGGCGATGTCGTCCGGGGCGAGGCGCTCGGCCTGCATCTCGCGGCGGCGGGTGAATTCCGTGATCACGTGGGCGCGGGCGTCCTCCGACAGCGGCGACGGCAGGTCGAGGAGGAAGCTGCGGGTGGCCACGTGGCGCAGGCCCGCGGCGGTGAGCAGGGCCGGCCAGTCCTCCGTCGTGCCCTTGGAGCCGTCCAGCCCGTCGCGCATCCCGGCGAACCACTCCTCGTCCGCCGCCTCCAGGCGGGACAGCAGGCCGGGACGGCCGAAACCGATGTCGCGCGGCAGGTAGCGGGCGTTCAGGCCGCCCTCCAGGAGGGCGACGGCGCCGCCGGGTGCCAGCCGGCCGGCGAGGGCGGAGAGGGCTGCGCCCTGGTCACCGACGTGGTGCAGGGACTTGCACAGCCACAGGAGGTCCGCCTCGGGCACGTCGTCGATCTCGTCGGGCAGCGCCGCCCGCACCGTGTCGAAGCGGTCGGTCAGGCCTTCGCGTGCCGCGCGGTCGCGGGCCCGCTCCAGGAGGGCCTCCTCCGGGTCCGCCGCGACGATCCGCGCCTTGGGGAACGACTCGGCCAGCGAGAACGAGACGGCGCCGGGGCCGCTGCCGACGTCCACGACGACGCCGGGCTCGGGTACCCAGCGGCGGAGCCAGTCGGCCACCTCGCCGTACATCGGCGCGGCGACGCGGGCGTACCGCTCCAGCATGGCGCCCATGGCGGACCAGCCCATGTCCCCGTCGTGGCTGTGCCCGTGTCCCTGTCCGTGCCCGTGATGCTGCCCCATGGCCGTGTGCCGCCTTCCGGTCCGCCGTCGTGTCCGAACGGGACCCAGCCTGCTCCCGTTTCCCCGTTTCCGGCGAATGAAGTTGCCGCTATCGCAAAAAACGTTCCCGCTTGCGGTACGCACGCAGACCGAAGTGCGGATCGGGGCGCGCCACGTCCTGGTCGGGCAGGGCGGCGAGCCGTTCGGCGAACCGCGCGGCCAGCGGGCCGTCGGGCGGGATCTGCGTGAACCAGCCGCGCCGCAGGTCGTCGACCGTGGAGCGGGGCGAGCGCCCCTGGCCGTGGCCGCGGAACCGGGCCCGGCCGGCCGGCGCGAGCCCGTGCTCGGCGGCATACGCGTCGACGGCCTCGACCCGGTCGACCGCGGGCCGCACCGGGCGCGGCGCGAGCACGGCGTCGATGTCGCTGCGTACGTCATGCGAGGCGGCCTTGTCGACGGTGGTGACGTAGACACCGCCGGGCCTGAGCACCCGCGCGCACTCGGCGACGACCGCGGACGTCTCGTCGGGGCCGGACAGCAGGTGCAGCAGCCAGACCGTGGCGACCGCGTCGAACGAGCCGTCAGGGAAAGGGAGTTGTCGGCAGTCACCGAGGACGATGGCGCCCGGCACCCGCTCCGACGCGAGACGCACCATGCGGTACGCGGCGTCGACGCCGGTCACCCGCAGCCCTTCGTGTGCCGCGAGGCGCCGCGTGACCAGGCCGGTGCCGCAGGCGACGTCGAGGAGCGTGGCCGTGCCGGCGGGCAGCAGACCGAGGACCGCTTCGGCGGCGGCAGCGGCGCGGGGCTCACCGCCGCGCGAGGCGTCGTACCGGTCGGCTTCCTGGCTGTAGTCGAGCATCGACGTCATTCCGCCCCGTGCGCGGGAGCCAACTTCTCGACTCTGCCCGCGAGTTCGAAGTCGAGGGCGGTGAGGGCGCCGCCCGCGCCGTGCGTGTTCACGGCGAGGGAGACGGTGTTGTAGCCGAGGGTCAGCTCGCTGTGGTGGTCGAGCTCCTCCTGTGTCTGCGCGATGTGGACGACCAGTCCGGTCGCGGCGAAGTGCGAGCCGAGCCGGTAGGAGCGGGTGATCCGTTCGCCGTCCGGGGACAGGGTCCAGCCGGGGAGTTCGGCGAGACGGTCCTCGATCTCTTTCTGCGACAGCGGTTCGGGAGTCACGGGCAAGCCCTTCTGAAGAGTCGGTCTTCTGGAAAGTCGGTCTTCTGGAGAGCCGGTCTTCGGCTCGCCCTGCCACGAATTCTTTCGATTACGGTCTACGTATGACAACCGCCGTGCCCGCCAAGGGGAGCAGCAGAGGCAAGGCCGACAGGGCCAAGGGGAAGACCACCGACGGGAACATCAACGGAGTGGGGCCGCTCCTCAGGGGCTGGCGCGAGCGGCGCCGGGTGAGCCAGCTGGAGCTGGCCCTGCGCGCCGACTCCTCCGCGCGGCACATCAGCTTCGTCGAGACGGGCAGGTCGCGGCCGAGCGAGGCGTTCCTGCTGCGTATCGCCGACCACCTCGACGTACCGGTGAGGGAGCGCAACTCCCTGCTCCTGGCGGCGGGTTACGCGCCGCGCTTCCGTGAGACACCGTTGGACGACCCCACGATGGGCACGCTGCGCGAGGGGCTCGACCAGCTCCTCGCGGGGTACGAGCCGTACCCGGCGCTGGTCGTCGACGCGAAGTACGACGTGGTGGCGGCGAACCGCGGCATCGCGATGATCCTCGACGGCCTCCCCGCGCACCTCCTCGAGGGGCCCCTGAACGCGATGCGCGTCACCCTCCACCCAGAGGGCCTGGCCTCCCGGATCCGCAACCTCCGGGAGTGGCGGGGGCATCTGCTGCACCAGATGGAGCGGCAGATCGCGCTGCAGCGTTCGGACGCGCTGCGGGAGGTGTACGAGGAGGTGGCGGCGTATCCGGTGGCGGACCCCGGGGAGGACACCTTCGAACCGGGTACGGAGGTCCCCTACTTCGCGCTGCCGCTGCGCATCGAACACGACGGTCACGTGCTGTCCTTCATCTCGTCCATCTCGACGTTCAACACCCCGATGGATGTGACGGTCGCCGAGCTGGCCATCGAGACGCTGCTCCCGGCCGACCCGGCGACGTCGAAGTACCTGCAGCAGCAGATGTCCTGAGCGGCAGATGTCCTAGGGCCTGGGCAGGCCCTGGCGGCCCGCCCGCACGGCGCGCAGCGCCGCGTACTGCAGTGCCGCGAAGCCGCCCACCGTCGCGGCCTGGAGCGGGATCCACACCGCTCCGGCCGTGCTCGGCGAGAGCCAGGCGACGAGCGCGACGACGCTGAGCACCGCCCAGACGGCGTTCACCTCGACGACCGCCTGCACGGCGAACGGCGGCGGACTCTTGCGGGCGGCGAGGAACGCGACGCCGATGCCGTAGAGCACGAGACCGGCCCCGAGCCCGAGCAGCAGCCCCGAGTCGACCCCGAGGAAGTCCCCCAGGGGCCCCGAGACGGCGGCATAGGCGGCACCGTTCCCGGCGGTCACGACCGCGTCCAGGCCGAGGAAGCGGCGCAGCATCGCCGTGGGGTCGGTGGTGCGGGCGAGAGCGGTGAGCGGGTACGTGGACGTGGCCATGACGATCTGCCTCCAGGGGCGTGGGTGAGCCGAGCGGTAGCCGTACGGGTCCCGGATCCGGTCCGGAGTGCGCCGGACCGGATCCGTTGACATCACTCTGTCGGCCGCGCGGCGGCTGGTCGATTACGTGCGGGGTAATGCCGGGCCGGACCCGGAACACCCCCGCACCCGTACGGCCGAATCCGGCAGGGTGCCGTGCCGTCCCCGCGCCTAGGTTCGACAGGAGGCAGACCTAGGGAGCTTCACGGTGACAGAGACGACCGAGCCCGCCGCCGCCCTGCTGCGGGCGGGGAAGTTCTTCCGGCGGGGTGACGCCGCGCCCGACCTGCACAGCGTCCGGCTGACCGGGGGACGGGACGCCGACGCGTTCTACCGGGACCGCTGGAGCCACGACAAGGTCGTGAACTCCACGCACGGCGTGAACTGCACGGGGTCGTGCCGCTGGAAGGTCTACGTCAAGGACGGCATCATCACGTGGGAGACGCAGGCCACGGACTATCCGAGCGTCGGCCCCGACCGCCCCGAGTACGAGCCGCGCGGCTGCCCCCGGGGCGCCGCGTTCTCCTGGTACACGTACTCCCCCACCCGCGTCCGGTACCCCTACCTGCGCGGTGTGCTGCTGGAGATGTACCGGGAGGCGAAGGCGCGGCTCAAGGACCCGGTCCTCGCCTGGGCCGACATCCAGTCGGACCCGGAGCGCCGGCGGACGTATCAGCGGGCGCGCGGCAAGGGCGGGCTCGTGCGGGCCACCTGGGACGAGGCCGTCGAGATCATCGCGGCCGCGCACGTGCACACGATCAAGACCGTCGGACCGGACCGCGTCGCGGGGTTCTCCCCCATCCCCGCCATGTCCATGGTCTCGCACGCCGCCGGCGCCCGCTTCATGAGCCTCATCGGCGCACCGATGCTGTCCTTCTACGACTGGTACGCGGATCTTCCCGTCGCCTCGCCACAGGTCTTCGGCGACCAGACCGACGTACCGGAGTCGGGTGACTGGTGGGACGCCGCGTATCTGATGATGTGGGGCTCCAATGTGCCGGTGACCAGGACGCCCGACGCGCACTGGATGGCCGAGGCCCGCTACCGGGGCCAGAAGGTCGTGGTCGTGGCGCCCGACTACGCCGACAACGCCAAGTTCGCCGACGAATGGCTGCACCCGCATCCGGGCACGGACGGCGCGCTGGCCCTCGCGATGGGGCACGTGATCCTCAGGGAGTTCTTCGTCGACCGGCAGACGGAGTTCTTCGACGACTACGTCCGCAGGTTCACCGACCTGCCCTTCCTCGTGACGCTCGCCGAGCGGGACGGCGCGTACGTGCCCGCCAAGTTCCTGCGCGCCTCCGACCTGGGTCAAGGGGCGGAGGAGGGCGAAGGGGACGAGTGGAAAACCGTCGTGCTCGACGAACGCACCGGGCGCGCCGCCGTACCCAACGGCTCCCTCGGGTTCCGGTGGAACGAGTCCGGCAAGGGCAAGTGGAACCTGGAGCTGGGTGACATCGAGCCGGTTCTGACGCTACAGGGTTCGGGGGTCGCGGCGGGCGTCGAGGTGCTGCTGCCCCGGTTCGACACCGAGGGCGGCACGCACGGCCAGGGCCGCGGCGAGGTCGTGCGGCGCGGGGTGCCCGCGACCAGGCTCGGCGGACCGGAAGGGCCGCTGGTGACGACGGTCTTCGATCTGCTGCTCGCGCAGTACGGCGTGGGCCGCGAGGGGCTGCCGGGCGCGTGGCCCGCGTCGTACGACGACGCCGACGCGCCCGGCACGCCCGCCTGGCAGGAGGTCCACACCTCCGTGCCCGCCGCCAAGTGCGTGCGGATCGCCCGGGAGTTCGCCGCGACGGCCGAGAAGTCGCGGGGCCGCTGCATGATCCTCATGGGGGCGGGGACCAACCACTGGTTCCACTCGGAGACGATCTACCGGTCTTTCCTGGCACTGCTCCAGCTCACCGGCTGCCAGGGGCGGAACGGGGGCGGCTGGGCGCACTACGTGGGCCAGGAGAAGTGCAGGCCGGTCACGGGCTGGGCCACGCTCGCGAGCGCCAACGACTGGAGCAGGCCGCCACGGCAGATGATCGGGGCCGCCTACTGGTTCCTCAACACCGACCAGTGGCGCTACGACAAGTTCGCGGCGGACGTGCTCGCCTCGCCGTTGGGCGAAGGCCGTTTCGCGGGAATGACCGGGGCCGACTGCCTCGCCCTGTCCGCCCGTACGGGGTGGATGCCGTCGTATCCGACCTTCGACCGCAGCTCCCTCGATCTGGGGGCGGTGCCCGGCGATCCCGTCGCCAACGTCGTCGACGAACTCAGGGCGGGCACCCTCAAGTTCGCCTGCGAGGACCCCGACGCGCCGGAGAACTGGCCGCGCGTCCTCACCCTGTGGCGCGCCAACCTGCTCGGCTCGTCCGCGAAGGGCGCCGAGTACTTCACGAAGCACCTGCTCGGCACGGACTCGTCGCTGCGGGCGGAGGAGGCGGCCCCGGACGAGCGGCCCTCCACCGTCACCTGGCGCGACGAAGCACCCGAGGGCAAGCTCGACCTGCTCGTCTCCCTCGACTTCCGCCAGACGTCGTCGACACTCCTGTCCGACGTGGTGCTGCCCGCCGCCACCTGGTACGAGAAGCACGACCTGTCGACCACCGACATGCACCCCTACGTCCACTCCTTCACCCCTGCCGTCGACCCGCCCTGGCAGGCCCGCACCGACTTCGACACCTTCCGCGCCATCGCCGACCGGCTCAGCGAGCTGGCCGTGGACCACCTGGGTGTGCGCAAGGACGTCGTCGCCACCGCGCTCCAGCACGACACGCCGGGCGAGATCGCGCAGCCCGGCGGCGTCGCCCTGGACTGGCGCAAGGGCGAGTGCGAGCCGGTGCCCGGCAGGACGATGCCGAACCTCGCCGTCGTGGAGCGCGACTACACCGCGATCGGCGCCAAGTTCGCCGCGCTCGGCCCACTCGTGGAGCAGCTGGGCCTGCCCGCGAAGGGCATCGCGCTCCACCCCGACCAGGAGGTCGACGAGCTGCGCGAGCGCAACGGCGTGGTGCGCGGCGGCCCCGCGGACGGGCGGCCCGCCCTGGACACGGCGGTGAAGGCGGCCAACACCATCCTCGCGCTGTCCGGCACGACCAACGGCCGCCTCGCCACCCAGGGCTTCCACACCCTGGAGGAGCGCACCGGGCAGGAGATGGCGCACCTGGCCGCCGAGCACGAGGGCAAGCGCATCACGTACGCCGACACGCAGGCCGCGCCCGTCCCGGTGATCACCTCGCCGGAGTGGAGCGGCAGCGAGGCGGGCGGGCGCAGGTACACGGCGTTCACGCTCAACACCGAGCACCTCAAGCCGTGGCACACGCTCACCGGGCGCCAGCACTTCTTCATCGACCACGACTGGATGCACGAGCTGGGCGAGGCGATGCCGGTCTACCGGCCGCCGCTGGACATGAACCGGCTCTTCGGTGAACCGCGGTTCGGCCCGGACGGCGAGCGCGAGGTCACGGTCCGCTACCTGACGCCGCACAACAAGTGGTCGATCCACTCCGAGTACCAGGACAACCTGTTCATGTTGTCGCTGTCGCGCGGCGGCCAGTGCATCTGGATGGCACCGCAGGACGCGGACGCGATCGGCGTGAAGGACAACGACTGGATCGAGGCGGTCAACCGGAACGGCGTGGTGGTGGCGCGGGCCATCGTGTCGCACCGCATGCCGGCCGGGACGGTCTTCATGCACCACGCGCAGGAACGCACCGTGAACGTGCCGAAGACGGAGACGACCGGCAGGCGCGGCGGCATCCACAACTCCCTCACCCGCCTCATCCTCAAACCGTCCCATCTCATCGGCGGCTACGCGCAGTTGTCGTGGGCGTTCAACTACCTGGGCCCGACGGGCAACCAGCGCGACGAGGTGACGGTCATCCGCCGTCGCAGCCAGGAGGTCACGTACTGATGACCCGTGACACAGGAACGATCGGCCGCTGCATGGCTCAGATCGCGATGGTGATGAACCTCGACAAGTGCATCGGGTGTCACACCTGTTCGGTCACCTGCAAGCAGGCGTGGACCAACCGCGACGGCATGGAGTACGTCTGGTTCAACAACGTCGAGACCCGCCCCGGCCAGGGCTATCCGCGCCGCTACGAGGACCAGGAGAAGTGGCGCGGCGGCTGGGAGCTGAACAAGCGGGGCGCCCTGAAGCTGAAGAACGGCGGCCGGGTCAAGTCTCTCCTGGAGATCTTCTCCAACCCCAAGCTGCCGGAGATCAAGGACTACTACGAGCCCTGGACATACGAGTACCGGAACCTCACCGACGCCCCGCTCGGCGACGACTTCCCGGTGGCCGAGCCGCGCTCGCTGATCAGCGGCAAGCCCATGAAGATCGAGTGGTCCTCGAACTGGGACGACAACCTGGGCGGCGCCACCGAGCACGGCGATCTCGACCCGATGGTGGCGAAGACCCGCCAACAGGTCACCGACAAGATCAAGTTCGCCTTCGAGCAGACGTTCATGTTCTATCTGCCGCGGATCTGCGAGCACTGCCTCAATCCGGCGTGCGTGGCGTCCTGCCCGTCCGGCGCGATGTACAAGCGGTCGGAGGACGGCATCGTCCTCGTCGACCAGGACCACTGCCGGGGCTGGCGCAAGTGCGTGACGGGCTGCCCGTACAAGAAGGTGTACTTCAACCACCGCACCGGCAAGGCCGAGAAGTGCACGATGTGCTACCCGCGCATCGAGGTGGGGCTGCCGACGGTGTGCTCCGAGACCTGCGTGGGGCGCCTCCGCTACCTCGGCGTCATCCTGTACGACGCCGACAAGGTGACGGCCGCCGCCTCCGAGCCGGACGAACACAAGCTCTACGAAGCCCAGTTGGGGGTCTTCCTCGACCCCGAGGATCCCGAGGTGCGGCGCGCCGCCGAGCGGGACGGCATCTCGTACGACTGGATCGAGGCGGCCCGCCGCTCGCCCGTGCACGCGCTGATCAGCAAGTACAAGGTGGCGCTTCCGCTGCACCCGGAGTACCGCACCATGCCCATGGTCTGGTACATCCCGCCGCTCTCCCCCGTCGTCGACGCGCTGACGGAGACCGGCCACGACGGCGAGGACCTCGGCAACCTGTTCGGCGCCATCGACACGCTGCGCATCCCCCTCGAATACCTCGCGGAGATCTTCACCGCCGGGGACGTCGGCCCCGTACGCGCCTCGCTGGAGAAGCTCGCGGCGATGCGGTCCCACATGCGGGCCATCAACCTCGGTGACACGCCCGACCCTTCGACCGCCGACGCCGTCGGCATGACGGGCCAGGAGATCGAGGAGATGTACCGGCTGCTCGCCGTCGCGAAGTACGAGGACCGGTACGTCATCCCGACCGCCGCCGTCGCCGACGCGCAGCGCCTGGAGGAGTCCGCCCTCCCCGACTCGTGCAGCCTCGACTACGAGGGCGGCCCCGGCATGGGCGACGACGGGCCCTTCGGGCAGGACTCCGGGCGCCGCCACCTGCCGCTGGTCACCATCGAGAACTTCCACACGCTGCGCGCCCGGCAGACCGCCGACGAACAGCCCAGCGCGGAAGAGAAGGCCACCGCGGCCAAGGAGGACGACAAGTGACGCGGCACGCGGTCCTGTACCAGGCGGCGGCGCTCTGCCTGGCCTACCCGGACGACGAGTTCCACGAGCGGCTCCCGCTGCTGCGGGCCGCCGCCCCGGCAGGCCTCGACGGCTTCCTCACGCACGCCGAGACGACCGACCCGCGCGAGCTCGCCGCGCACTACGTCCGCGTCTTCGACTTCAAGAACCGTCACAGCCTGTACCTGAGCTGGTGGCGCGACGGCGACACGCGGCGGCGCGGCATGGCCCTGGTCCGGTTCAAGGACGTCTACCGGCAGCACGGCATGGAGTTCACCGGCGAGGAACTGCCGGACTTCCTGCCCGCCGTCCTGGAGTTCTCCGCGCACGCGGGCCCCGTCCTCCTCCAGGAACACCGCAGCGGCCTCGAACTGCTGCGGATCGCGCTCACCGACTTCGGTACGCCCTACGCGGCGGTCCTCGACGCGGTGTGCGCGACCCTGCCCGGCCCCTCGCCCAGGGACCGCGCCGAGGCGCGGGCCCTCGCCCGGTCCGGGCCGCCGCGCGAGGAGGTCGGACTCCAGCCGTTCGCACTCATCGGGGAGCACTCCTCATGAAGACACTGCTGTGGGGCGTGCTCCCCTACGTCGCGTTCGTCCTGCTCGTCGCGGGCATCGTCTGGCGCTACCGCTACGACAAGTTCGGCTGGACGACCCGCTCCTCGCAGGTCTACGAGTCGAAGCTCCTCAACATCGCGTCGCCGATGTTCCACTACGGCATCCTGTTCGTGCTCGTCGGGCACCTGGTGGGACTGTTCCTGCCGGAGTCGTGGACGGACAAGGTGGGCCTCACGGAGCACACGTACCACCTGTTCTCGCTCTACGGCGGCACGGCGGCCGGCGTCCTCCTGGTCCTCGGCATCCTGCTGCTGCTCTACCGGCGGCGCACCAACACGCCCGTGTTCCGCGCGACGACCGCCAACGACAAGCTGATGTACCTGGTGCTGTTCGCGGCGATCGTGCTCGGCATGGTGGCCAAGCTGACGCACGCGTCCGGCGACGGCTACAACTACCGCACGTCCATCGCGCCGTGGGCGCGCAGCCTGTTCACGCTCCAGCCGGACATCGACAGGATGACGGGGGTGCCGGTGCTGTACGAGATCCACGCCGTGGTCGGGATGGTCCTCTTCGCGCTGGTGCCGTTCACCCGCCTGATCCATATGTTCAGCGCGCCGTTGCAGTACCTGTTCCGGCCGTACGTGGTGTACCGCAGCCGGGACCCGAAGCGGGTCGGGGCGCGGCCCGACCGGCGGGGCTGGGAGCGGACGGGTTCGTGAGCCCCACCCGCCCCCGCAGCGCCTACCGGTCGCCGCCCTTGTCCCCGTCGCCCGTGTCCCCGTCGCCCTTCTCTCCGGCGCGCTTGTCCTCCTCGTCCACGATCTCGGCGTCCACCACTCCCTCTTCGGCGGGGGTCTCCGTGGCCGCCTGCCGCTGTGCGCCCCCGCCGGAGTCCGCGTACATCGCCTGACCCATCTTCTGGCTCACCGCCGCCAGCTTCTCGGCGCCGGTGCGCAGGGCCGTCGTGTCGTCGGACCGGTTCTTGAGGATGTCCTTCAACTCGGCGGTCGCCGCTTCGACTTCGGTCTTCGTGTCGGCGGGCACCCGCTCCCCGTTCTCCCGCAGGAAACGCTCCGTCTGGTAGACGAGCTGCTCCGCCTGGTTGCGGGTCTCCGCCGCCTCACGGCGCCTGCGGTCCTCCTCCGCGTGCTCCTCGGCCTCCCGCACCATGCGGTTGATGTCGTCCTTGGGCAGCGCGGAGCCGCCGGTCACCGTCATGCGCTGCTCGCGGCCCGTGGCCTCGTCCTTCGCGGAGACGTGCATGATCCCGTTGGCGTCGATGTCGAAGGTGACCTCGATCTTCGGGACGCCGCGCGGCGCGGGCGGCAGCCCGGTCAGGTCGAAGACGCCGAGCTTCTTGTTGTACGCCGCGATCTCCCGTTCGCCCTGGAAGACCTGGATGCCGACCGAGGGCTGGTTGTCCTCGGCGGTGGAGAAGGTCTCCGAACGCCGGGTGGGGATCGTGGTGTTGCGTTCGATGAGCTTGGTCATGATGCCGCCCTTGGTCTCGATGCCGAGGGAGAGCGGGGTCACGTCGAGCAGCAGCACGTCCTTCACGTCACCGCGGATGACGCCGGCCTGGAGCGCCGCGCCGAGCGCGACGACCTCGTCGGGGTTGACGCCCTTGTGCGGGTCCTTGCCGGTGAGCTCCCTGACCAGGTCCGTCACCGCGGGCATGCGGGTGGAGCCGCCGACCAGGATGACGTGGTCGACGGCGGAGAGCTTGACGCCCGCGTCCTTCACCGCCTGGTGGAAAGGCGCCTTGCAGCGGTCCAGCAGGTCCGCGGTGAGCTCCTGGAACTGGGCGCGCGTCAGCTTCTCGGCGAGGTGCAGGGGACCTTCGGCGGACGCCGTGATGTAGGGCAGATTGATGTCCGTCTCGCTCGACGAGGACAGCTCGATCTTCGCCTTCTCGGCGCCCTCGCGCAGGCGTTGCAGCGCCATCTTGTCCTTGCCGAGGTCCACGCCGTGCCCGTTCTTGAACTGGCGCACCAGGTGCTCGACGATCCGTTGGTCCCAGTCGTCGCCGCCCAGCTGCGTGTCGCCGTTGGTGGCCTTCACCTCGATGACGCCCTCGCCCATCTCCAGGAGCGAGACGTCGAAGGTGCCGCCGCCGAGGTCGAAGACGAGGACGGTCTGGTCGTCGCCCTTGTCCAGGCCGTACGCCAGGGCGGCGGCCGTCGGCTCGTTGACGATGCGCAGGACGTTGAGGCCCGCGATCTCGCCCGCCTCCTTGGTGGCCTGGCGCTGGGTGTCGTCGAAGTACGCGGGCACGGTGACCACCGCGTCGGTGACGTCCTCGCCCAGGTAGGCCTCGGCGTCGCGCTTGAGCTTCTGCAGGACACGCGCGGAGAGCTCCTGCGCGGTGTAGCGGGTGCCGTCCACGTCGCCGCTCTCCGGGAAGCGCCAACTCCCGTCGCCCATGTGGCGTTTGACGGAGCGCGCGGTGCGCTCCACGTTGGTGACGGCCTGCCGCTTGGCGACCTCGCCGACCAGCACGTCGCCGTTCTTCGCGAAGGCGACGACGGAGGGGGTGGTGCGCGCGCCCTCCGCGTTGGCGACGACGGTGGGTTCACCTCCCTCCAGCACGGCCACCACTGAGTTCGTCGTCCCGAGATCGATCCCGACCGCACGTGCCATGGTTCAGTCCCTTCCGCCGCGAGCTCACGTCCCCCGTTTCCCGGTCTACTCCGTTCTCCATCACAAAACTTGAGCGGGCTGATGTCAATGCCGCACGCGACAATGCCGCCACCCCGACAGGGGTGACGGCACTGTCAACAGGCGCCGGGTCAGGCCAGCTTGGCCGAAAGCGTGATGGTGGTGCCGGCCAGCGCCTGGCTCACCGGGCAGCCGCCCTTCGCGGTCTCGGCGGCCTCGACGAAGGCCGCCTCGTCGATGCCGGGCACGGTGCCCTCGACGGTGAGGTGGATGCCGGTGATGCCGGTGCCGGGCTGCAGGGTCACGTCGGCGGACGTGACGAGACGGGAGGGCGGGTTGCCCGCGCCCGTCAGGGTGTGCGACAGCGCCATGGCGAAGCAGCTGGCGTGCGCGGCCGCGATCAGCTCCTCCGGGCTGGTCTTGCCGTTCGCCTCCTCGGCGCGCGACGGCCAGGACACCGGCTGCTCCCCGATGCCGGAGGAGTCGAAGGTGACGGTGCCCGAACCCTCCGTCAGAGAGCCTTCCCAGACCGTGTGCGCGGAGCGCGTGGTAGCCACGATGCGTTTCCCTTCAATGCGGATCCGTGAACGGAAGTTCCGTTGGCCTCCATCCGATCACACTCCGGATGAAAACGGGCCGCGCGGGGCACAGCGGGCCGACGGAGGTGTTCGAGCGGGGTGCGCAGGTACGCGTCGAGCGATACGAACACGTTGTGTGGGCCGCCGCGCCACAGAGGCTTCTGAGGTGCGGGAACAGGCCCGTGGCAGGGGGCCGATGGCCGGAATGGCAACTGGGCAAGGCGCGTCCGCGGTGACACTTTGAGGCCCCCTCGCGCACAGCACGAGGAGATCTCTCAGGGGGTATGGCCATGCGCATCAACTACTCGGACCACGGTCCGTCCCCGCTCGAACCCGAGAAGCCCGGCGCCGCCGGCGACCGGGACTCGACCTTCGGCTGGTGGGGTGCCTTCAGCATCCAGAAGTTCGTCAACCAGTCGCCGCTCTTCCACACCCACGGCGACGCCACCGGCTGGCTGGCGTACCTCCAGCAGTTCTACGACCGGAACTTCTGGTTCGCCGACGGCGGCGCACAGGTGTGGGCGTACGAGGAGACGTACGACAACTGGCAGGACCGCTACGGCATGGACGCCGTCGTCGCCGTCTACCACTCCGGCCACGGCGGCATGGACAACAACGGCGTCTTCTTCGCGCCGCTCGGCGCCGTCTGGGACGGCCGCAGCGACGCCGTCTCCAACCGGATGGCACTCGGCAACGAGAAGGCGAACTACGTCTTCTGGTCGACGTGCACCTCGCTGCGCGTCCTCGGCGGGCACTCCCCGATCCGCACCTGGGCCGGACCCAACATCGGCTTCCGGATGATCTTCGGGTTCGAGACGGTCAGCATCGACAGCCCGGACTACGGCAAGAAGTTCTGGGAGAAGTGGCGGGCGGGCCAGACGTACTGCGACGCCTGGCTCAACGCCAGCTGGGACATCCACCACGGTCAGGCGCCCTCCGTCTGCGCCGTCGGCGCCACCCAGGCCGAGGCCACCAACCGCCTCAACACCGAGCGGAACTTCTTCCGCGAGCACGTGCCGGACAACTGGTACGCGTGGCGCTGGTACTACGCCCGCGAAGGCATCAGGGAGCCGCTCGCCCAGCTTCCCGGGCAGCACCGGATCGTTCAGCTGGCGCCCCGCGAGCCGAGCGCCGAGCTCGGCGCGCTCGGGCAGCTCGCCGACTTCCCGTCGGCGGCACTGCAGGAGGTCCAGGTCGACCGGCTCGGCGTGCTCAACGCGTCCTCCGGCGACCGCGTCATCTCCACGGGCCCCGAGGGCGTCCGCTGGGTGCGGCTCGCCGAGCCCAACCACCGCAACACCCAGCAGCTGCCCACCGAGCGGGCGATCGAGGCGGCGCGCGCGTTCGCCGAGCGGTACGCCGACGGCGCCGACCTCGTCGTCGACAGCGTGCACGACCTGATGCAGAACTCCGGCACCAAGGACGGCTCCGAGGTCGGGCGCCCCGTGTCGCTCCAGACGCACGTGACGTTCCGGCAGGTCTTCGACGGCGTGCCCGTCATCACGCCGGGACGCGGTCTGATCCGGGTCGGTCTCGACAACGACGGCACGGCCGTCCAGGCGCAGATCGCGACGCGCCGGGCCACCGGCGTCACGCGCGAGCCGAGCACCGAGGTGTCGCCCCCGCCGCCCAAGGGCGGCAAGGCGACGGCGGCGCCGCTGGAGCGGGACCCGCGCAGGGCGCTCGACGCGGCGCAGCGGAAGCTGCTCGCCGAGCTCGCCGCGGTCACCGCCGACGAGCCCGGACAGCGGGCGGCGGCGGAAGGGCAGCCGCAGGTCACGGACGTGCCCGGCACGTTCGAGGTCGGCTATGAGCTGGAGGGCAACGAGGCCTATCCGGCGGCCCGCAAGCTGATCGAGATCGGCTCGCCGGACAGCATGTTCAAGACCCGCCGCTGGGTCGTCGCGCCCCTGGCGAGGTAGGTGCGACCGGCTTCTCAGTGGTTTTCGGTGGCGGCCCGCTGCTTGCGGGCCGCCATCCACGCGTAGACGAGCACGCCCACGAACAGGAACAGCACGCCCTGGTAGACGGCCGCGTACCCGGACCCGGCGACCAGCCACATGGAGAACGCGAACGCGGCGCCCGCGAGGACCGCGTCCCGCACCAGCCGCCCGCGGTGCACGCGGTCGCGCTGACCGGACACCAGGAAGTAGATCTGCGCGGCCGTGGCGAGGAGGTAGGGCACCGTCGCCGTGAACGTGGTGATCAGGACGAGGGACTCGAAGACGCCGCCCGAGCCCGCCGTGTAGTTGTAGACGGTGAGCAGCGAGGCGAGGACGACGGTGACCAGCACGCCGACCGTCGGCACACCGCGCTTCTTCTTCCCGAACGCGCCCGGGAACAGCCCGTCCTGTGCGGCGGCGTACGGCGTCTGCGCGCTCAGCAGCGTCCAGCCGTTGAGCGCCCCGACCATCGAGACCAGCGCGGCGCAGGCGACCGCGGTGCCGCCCCAGGACCCGCCGAACATCACGTCGACGGCGTCGGAGAAGGGCGCGGTGGACGCCACCAGCTTGTCGTGCGCGACCGTCCCGAAGACGGCGAGCGTGCCGAGCAGATAGACGACGGCAGCGCCGAGCGTGCCGAGGATGGTGGCGCGCCCGACGTTGCGGCGCGGGTCGCGGACCTCGCCGGCGCTGACGGCCGCGGACTCCACGCCCAGGTAGGAGAAGAGCAGGATCGCGGCGGCGGCCGAGACGGCACCCATCGGGCTGTCGTCGCTCGCCTGGAAGGGCCCGAGGTTCGCGCTGTCGAAGAAGAAGAGACCGCCGACCGCGACGAGCAGCAGCGGCACGAACTTCAGGACGGTGGCGACCAGCTGGACGGCGCCGACGTACCGCGTGCCCGCGAAGTTCGCGAGAGCGGGAAGCAGTTGCAGGACCAGCGCGGCCACACACGCCGACCACTTGTGGTCGTTGACCGGGATCAGGACATCGAGGTAGCCGACGGCGGCGACGGCCAGCGCCGCGTTGGACACCCACGTGGTGATCCAGTACGACCAGGCGGCCAGGAACCCCGCGAAGTCACCGAAGGCGGCGCGGGCGTAGACGTACGGCCCACCGGTCCGCGGATCGCGCTCCGCGAGCCGCCCGAAGACCAGCGCGAGGGCGATGGCGCCCGCGGTCAGGACGGCGAACGCGACGAGGCTGATGGTGCCGAAGGGGGCGACCGAGGCCGGGAGCAGGAAGATGCCGCCGCCGATGATGTTTCCCATGACGAGGCAGGTGGCGATCGGAAGCCCGAAACGCCGGGCGTGCCTGCTCTGCGCGTCCACGGGGCCGGGGGCCGGATCCGACGGTGCCACGGTTCCGGTGTCGTGCATGGGGTGGTGCGCCTCTCGTCGTGCCCGGCGCCCGGGATCGCCGGGCGGAAGACATGGTCGGGCACGGCGGACGCTGCCACAAATCAGCGTGTTTTGTCCTGCACGGCGCGGTCGGGGACAGTAAAAGCTGTGCCGTCCGGCGTACCGGACAGGGAATCGTCCAGGTCGACGGAGTCGATGACGTCGATGGCGTCGACGACGTCGGCGGTCAGCGGCACCTCGGGCCCCGCGTCCTCCCCCAGCCAGCCCCGCAGCACGCGGTGGACCCGCTCGGCGCCGACCAGTTCCCCGCCGTCCGCCACCGGATCGCCGAGCACGAGCGGCGACAGCAGGAACGGCCGGGACTGCGCCCCGCCGAGCCCGCCGTGCGAACCGATCTGCTCCTCGAAGGCGAGGACTTCCCCTTCCTCCGGGTCGTACCAGGAGTTGACCATGATGTCCGCGACGTGCGGAAAACCGTCGGTTCGCAGCACTGCCTCCGCCGCCCCCGGCCCGAAATCGGCGAGCGGCCCGAGATCGACGGGGTCCTCGTCCAGATACACCTCGGCACCCCGCGCCCCGAGCACCAGCGCGCCCCGTTCCGCACTGCGCACGAGCAGAAAACCGACGCCCGGATGGTTGGCGAGCGTCGGCAGCAGCGCCGGATGCCTGAGGTCGATCTCCTCACGCGTCATGCGGTGCCGCACGTCCGGGAACGACACGAGCCCGAGATTGCCGGACGCCAGCACGATCGGCTCGGCGCGCCGCACCGGCCTGCGCTGCTCCGCGCCCTCCTCCACGGGCCTGCGCAGCGCGGCCCGCACCGCCGCCCTGGCCTCCGCGCCGCTGTGCGTGCGCTGCGCCTTGCGCGGCACGGGCAGCCCGCAGCCGGCCCGGACGAGATCGCCGAGCGTCAGGCCGTAACGGGCACGGAACGTCTCGCCGGGGCTCTGACCGTGGTCGGAGAGCACCACGATCCGGTAGGCGCGGGGCGCGTGGTCCGCGACCTGGTCGAGGAGCGCGAGCGACCGGTCGAGCCGCCGCAGCACCTTGTCGACGTCCTTGCCCGTGGGACCGGAATGGTGCGCCACCTCGTCGTACGCGACGAGGTCGGCGTAGACCGCGCTGCGCCCGGCGAGCATGTCCCCGATGACGGCGGCGACCACGACGTCCCGCTCGACCACGGTCGCGAAGGCGCGGATGAACGGATACAGGCCACCGCGGCCCACCCGCGGGCGGCGCCGCCTGAACCGGGCGCCCGTGGACTCGCCGATCTCGCGGAAGACCTCCGCGACGAAGGACAGCGCGGTACGGACGGCGTTGGCGGGGTCGGAGAAGTACGCGAAGTACCCGGCCCGCGACCGGTTCTCCTTCCCTCGCCTCGCCGCCACGGACAGCACCAGGGCGAGTTGCTCGGCGCCCCCGCTGAACAGGTTGCCGCGGCTCGCGCCGTCCACGGTGAGGAGCCCGCCGTCACCGGTCCGCTCGACGGCCCGCCGCTGCAGCTCCACGGCGGAGGCGGGCCGGTTGCTGACCATGACCTCGCCGGTGTCCTTCTCGTACCACCGGAACGCGGGCACGTCGTGGTTGGAGCCGTGCAGGATGCCGAGCTGACTGGCACCGGTCTGACTGGACCAGTCGGTGCGCCAGGGGGTGAGCCGGTGGGTGGCGGCCCCCGTGTGTCCCGTGTCCCCCGCCTCCCCCAGCCAGCGCCCGACCGTAGGCATGAGCCCTCGCTCGACGGCACTGGTCAGGACGTCGTGGCCGACGCCGTCGAGCTGGATGAAGACGGTGCCGGGGGCGATGGGGCCGGGCGCCCCGTCGGCGCCCCGGCGCCGCCGCCGGTCGGCGAGCCGGTACAGCCGCCGCCGGTACGCGTCGTCGTCCCGCACGGCGAGCGCGCCGCCCGTCGCCGAGGCGACGGCGGACATCACCGCGGCGACCACGACAGCGGTCTCGGCACCGGCCTCGCCGCGCCCCTCGGGAATGAGGCTCAGCGCGAGCAGCAGCAAGGACCCGTTGAGGAAGAACGCGAGCACGCCGAGCACGAGCGCGGGCACGAGCAGCAGAGCGCGCACGAGCAGAGGCCACACGAGGACCGACAGCAGACCGAACGCGCCGGCGCCGGACGCGGCGGTGATCGCGATGCGGGTGGCGCTGTCGCCGTCGTCCGACTGGAGCTTGAAGTCCGGGAGGATGCCGGCGAGCACGAGCATCGTCAGCGTGCTGACGGCCCATACCGCCACGACGCGCCACAGGGCGCTCCCGACCTTCCGCCATCGCCCCACGTCAGACCCTTTCCGCCCCCCGCTGTGCCACCCCAGCGTGTCATACCGCCGCGGAGCGGCGGAGATTTACGGGTCGCTGAGGCGCGGAGCCCACCGCCGCGGAGCGGCGGAGCGTGACCGGGCGCTGGGGCGCGCTGTACGGGCGGGCGGGTGGGAGAACCGCCGCGGAGCGGCGGAGTCGTGCGGCGCGGAGCGCAGGAGCGGTCACGCCGCGGAGCGGCGCGAAGCCCCGCCGCGGAGCGGCGGAGAGGGAGCCGTCAACAGCCGTCGTACCCGGCCGTCGGCATGGACAGCCGCCGATGAACGCTCGCCTTCATGCGGGAGTCGTACGCCGGCTCCGCAAGCCCCGCCGTCTCCACCCGCACCCCCCGCCGCGCACACTCCGCCGTGAACTCGTCCGCGGACCTCAGCGCCCGCTCCAGGACCCTGCGGCTCGGCACGACGAAGAGGTCGACGAGGCCGGCCTCGACGTCGCCCCACAGCACGGCGTGATCGGCGCGCAGCCCTCGTACGACGAGTTCGCGTGTGATGACGTACCCCTGCGCGGCGGCCCACCGCGCGCACATCGCGTGCTGGCTGCGCGAGTCGACCAGGAAGGGGTCGGCCTCCAGCTCCTCCAGGGGCGTCAGACTGGCGATCGCCGCGACGCGTACGGCGCCCACGACGGCGGTGCCCACGGCATCCTCCACGGCGTCCCCCTGACCTTCGGTCTCAGCCGCAGACCCTACTCCTGGCCGTAGGCTCGGAGACAGTCGCACGAAGGAGGAACCGGGTGCCCGTCGAGGTCACATGGTGGGGTCACGCCACATGCACGGTCGAGGACTCGGGCGTCCGCGTACTGACCGACCCGCTGTTCGCCCGCCGTCTCGCGCACCTGCGGCGGCGCAGAGGCGCCCTCCCGCCGCGGGCCGCGGCGCTCGCCGACGTCGTGCTCCTGTCGCATCTGCACGCCGACCACCTGCACGTGCCGTCGCTGGCCCGCCTCGCGCCGGGCACCCGCGCCCTGGTCCCGCACGGCACCGCACGGTCCCTGCCGGGCCTGCGGCGCCGGCTCCCGCGCCTGCGTTTCACCGAGGTCGTGCCCGGCGACGAGGTCCCGGTCGGCGACGTCGTCGTACGCGTCGTGTCCGCGCTGCACGACGGGCGGCGGCTGCCCGTCGGCCCGCACCGTTCGCCCGCGCTCGGCTATGTCGTGGAGGGCGAGGCGCGCACGTACTTCGCCGGGGACACCGGGCTGTTCGACGGGATGGCCGACGAGGTCGGGGCCGTCGACGTGGCTCTGCTGCCGGTGGGCGGCTGGGGCCCGTATCTGGGCCACGGCCACCTGGACGCGGAACGAGCGGCGCAGGCGTTGGCACGGATCGGGCCGCGGAGCGCGGTTCCGGTGCACTACGGAACGTACTGGCCTCTTGGTATGGATGCCGTACGTCCGCATGAGTTCCACGCGCCGGGGCACGAGTTCGTGCGTCATGCGGCCCGGCTCGCCCCCGAGGTGTCGGTGCACCGGCTCGCGCACGGGGAGAGCGTGCTGCCGGAGGTGTCCAGGTGATGCTTGCCTCAGTGGCCGGCGTGACGCCGGAGAGTACGCAGCAGGCCGTCGGCTATCCGACGCTGTTCCTGCTCGTCGCGGTCGGCGCGCTGGTGCCCGTGGTGCCGACGGGCGCGCTGGTCAGTTCGGCGGCGGTGGTGGCTATTCATCAGACGGCGCCGTTCTCGCTGCTCATCGTCTTCGGTGTCGCGGCCTTCGCCGCGTTCCTCGGGGACGTCTCCCTGTACTGGCTGGGGCGGCGCGGCATGAGGTCGAAGAACGGCTCGCGCTGGCTGGAGGCGATCCGTGACCGGGCGCCGGAGGAGCGTCTCACGCAGGCGCAGGAGAAGCTGGCGGACCACGGGGTGATGGTCCTGGTCCTCTCGCGGCTCGTGCCCGCGGGCCGGATCCCGGTGATGCTGGCGTGCCTGATGGCGAAGATGCCGCTGCGTCAGTTCGCCCGCGGGGATGTACCCGCGTGTCTGGCGTGGGCGGTGACGTATCAGCTGATCGGTATCCTCGGCGGGTCGCTCTTCAAGGAGCCGTGGGAGGGCGTGGCGGTGGCGGTCGCGCTGACCGTGGTGATCAGTGTGGCGCCGGCGCTGTGGCGCAAGGTCAGGCACGCGCTGGCATAGGGGCGGCCGGACCGGACAGGGAGCGGGGGCGCGGGGATGGGTTCGTGGGATGCCGCGCTGGACGCGGCCGGCGTGCGGGGCGAGCGGCTGCGCGCCGATTTCACGCGGCAGCGCCGGGTGGTGGCGCGGTACCGGTTCCCCCAGTACGCGGCCGTCCGGCTGCTGCTGCCCCGGTCGGTCGTCCCCCACCTGCTGGCCGCGACCGCGTTCATGCACCACACCGACGGCCTCCTGGACGGGGAGGGGCCCCTGCGGGAGCGCACGGCCGCCTACGAGGGGTGGACCGGGCAGGTCCGCGAGGCGCTCGCCTCGGGGCGCAGCGACCACGGGGTGCTGCGTCCGGTGCTGCACGCGTGCGCGGCCCGTCCGCGTCTGGCCCGGCACGTCGAGGTGTTCCTCGACGGCGCGGCCGTCGAGCTGGACTTCGCCGGGTTCGCCACGGAGGCGGACTACCAGCGGTACGTCGACGCCTACTCCCTGCCCGCGTTCATGCTCCTCGCCGACGTGCTCGCGCCGGAGGCCGAACCGGCCGGTTTCCGCGCCGCCTGCCGCGCGTTCATCGACGGCAGCCAGCGGCTGGACTTCGTCAACGACCTGGCCGACGACCTCGGGGTGGGCCGCGTGGCTCTCCCCCGGGACGTGCTGGAGCGTCACGGGGTGACGCGGGAGGACCTGGTGGAGAGGCGGGCGACCGCCGGTGTGTGTGAGCTGATCGCCCGGCAGCTCGACGCCGCCCGTACGTCCCTGCGCGCCGCCCACGCGATGGTCGGGCACCTTCCCGCCGCCCACCGTGCCTTCGGCCGGGCACTCATCGGGATGGAGGAGGCGACCGCCGACGCCGCCCGCGCCAAGGGGGCCGGGCTCCTCGTCTCGTCGGCGCGGCCCGCTGTCCCCGCGGCCGTACGGCTGCTGGTGCGCGAGTACCGCAAGCGGGGTCGGTGAGACGGTCAGTGGGGCGGTTCCGTCCGCTGCGCGGCGTCCGTGCGCAGGTCGTCGAAGGCCGCGGCGAACGTGATCAACGCACGGTGCACGTGCGGTAGTTCCAGGGGGTCCGGTGCGGTGAGCGACTCCTGGCGTTCCGCCTGGGTGGAGCCGAGGAGGGGAGCCGTGGAGAGGCGTACGCGCAGGGCGTCGAAGTCGTCGCCGAAGCGGTGGCCGCCCGGTGCGGGCATGGCGAGGCGGGCGCCGAGGTGGTCCTCCAGGTCCTGTGCGTCGCGGATGTCCCGTGCGGCGAGCGCGGAGCGCAGGGGGCCGAGGTCGGCGTAGAGGTGTCGGCCGGCCTGCGGGGGTCCGACGAGGGCGCCCGCGGCGAGCAGGGCGTGCCGTGCGGCGTCGGCCACGCGCGCGTGCAGCCGGACGGCGGCGGCGAGCCGTTCGACGACCGGGTCCGGTTCGCCGAGTGCGTACGACGCCGCCGCGGCGGCGGGTGCGGCGAGGGTCGCGCCGAGGGCGGTGAGGACGTCGAGGGTGCGGGCGCGCAGGGCGGCGCCCGCCGCGGTGGCGGGGAAGCGGGCGACGGCGGCGGGCAGCGCCGGGGGCAGGAAGGACCCCGCGAGGTCGCAGAGGACGGTCACGCGTTCGTGGTCCATCTCGGCGGGGCCGATCAGGACGGTGTCGCGGGGGTGGTGCAGGGTGTCGCGCCACGTCTCGTCGCTGACGACGTGCAGGCCTTCGCCCGCGGCGGCCTCCACCGCCTCGTGGAGCACTTCGGGCGGCGGCACGGTGGCGGTCGGGTCGTCGGCGACGGAGAGCACGAGAAGCCGGGGTCTTCCGCCCTCCTCGCGGACCCGGCGGACGGTCTCCAGGAGGGCGTACGGGTCGGGGACGCCGCCGCACTCGGCGGGTGTCGGCACGTGGTAGGCGTCGCGGCCGAGCAGCCGGGCCTGGGGCGCCCACCAGGCGGCGCAGGGGCGGGGCAGCAGGACGTCGCCGCCGAGGGCCGCGGTGAGGGCGAGCAGGAGGGGCGGGGCCCCGGGGGCGGCGACGACCTGGTCGCGCTCCACGGGCAGGCCGCGCCGTGCCCAGTAGCCGCTCGCGGCGTCGAGGAGCGCGGGGCCGCCGCCCGCCGGCTCGGCCGGGGTGCGGCCCGCGGCCGCCGCCGCGGCGGCCGCGAGCTCGGGCAGGGCCGGGAGGCTGACCTCCGGCTGGGGCGGCCCGTACCGGACGGGTCCGCGGCCCTCCGTCTCCGTGCGCCGCATCCGTGCCTCCGTGCCGTACTGGTCCGCCGCGCCGGTCAGCCGGTCCGCGGTACGCGTGTCTACGTATCCATACGTAGCCCCGGCGGCCCCGCGCCGCCACTCCCGGCTCAGCGGGCCAGCGAGACCAGTTCGCGTTCCAGGCCGCGGCCCTTCGTCTCGACCAGCGCGGCGGCGACGTCGGCGAGCTTGCGGTTGGTGGCCTGGGAGATGCGGCGCAGCACCCCGAAGGCGGTGTCCGCGTCGCAGCCGAGGACGTGCATGACGATTCCGGACGCCTGGTCCACGGTCGGCCTGGTCCGCATGGCCGTGCCGAGCTGGTCGAGTTCGGTCAGCGCGGCGCGGTACCGCCGGTCGCGCACGAAGCTCGTCGTGGCGAGGTCGCCGAGCGCCTGGGCGGGCCCGCGCCCGGGGTCGTCGAGCGCTCCGGGGCGGAAGCTGAACAGGGTCAGGGTCACGGTGAGGCCGCCGCGCTGGAAGGGCAGCGTGACGCAGGACCGTAAGCCCGCGTCGAGGGCCATCGCCCGGTACTCGGGCCACCTCTCGTCCCGCAGCAGGTCCTCCGCGTCGACGGGCGCGCCCCGCTCCTCGGCGGCGGGGATGGGTCCTTCGCCGGAGCGCAGCTGCACGGAGACGAGCCCGGCGAGGTCGGGGTGGGTGACGGTTATGGGCTGTTCGTCGCCGCCGTCGGACACCGTCGTGCTCGCGCCGCAGCAGGCGGGGGTGCAGCGCACGGCCTGCTCGGCGAGCTCGGACAGCCTGCGGCCGGGCAGGGACGACGCGGGTCGGAGCAGGTCGGGGTCGGGCATGGACGGCATGACTGTCCCTCCTCTTCCCTCGGCTTCCCTGCGCGGCCCACGGAAAACGGTCGCAGCGGATAGGTTCGACGCATGCCCCAGATGGAGGAGTTCGGTGAGGAGCTCGCGGACTTCCTGCGCCGTGTCGCCGAGTTGAAGTCGGCTCGCTCCGTTCCGGCGGGTGACCTCGGCACGGTCCTCGACGCCGCGCTCTTCGAACTGGATCATGTGGCGGCCCAGTTGTGGCCCACGTACGAGCGGCTCGCCGTCAACGGCCAGTGGGACGACGCCACGGCGGACCGTGACGAGCAGCGGCTGCTGCGGTCCTTGTTCCAGCGGATGCCGCTGCCGGTCTTGCTGGTCGACAGGGAGACCGTCGTGCGGCGCATGAACTTCGCCGCGACGGGTCTGACCGGTGTCCGCGCGGGCTATGCGACGGGCCGTCCGCTGACCGGGTTCCTCATGCACGCGGACCGCGTCGCGTTCCGTACGCAGACCGCTGCGGTGGCACGCGGCGAGGGCGACCGGAGCCTGAACGTGCACCTCCAGCAGAGCCCCGGAACCCCGGTCCGTGCGACCCTCACGGCGCTGCGTCCCGGCGCCGAGCCGCGCACCGCGGTCCTCGTGGTGCTGCAGCTCGCGAAGGACCAGGCGCAGCAGCGGCCGAGCGTCCAGGGCCCCGCCCCCGATCTCGGCGAGGCGACGCGGCACGCGGCCCAGCTGGATCTGATGGACGCCATGACGACGGCGCTGCTCTCCGCGCCCGCCGGGGACGGCGCGGCCGTCCTGGAGGCGGCGGCCGGGGTCCTGCACGGGCGGTTCGCGGATTGGGTGATCGCCGACGCGGGCGCCGCCAGGCCGCGGCGCACGACGGTCCTCGGACCGCCGGACGCCCCGGTCGCCGACGTCCTCGCGCAGGACCCCGCCGCGTGCCCCCTCGTGGTGGAGGCGGCACGCGGCGGGGCCGCCTCGCTCCAGGTGCGCCCGGAGGACCCGGACGCGTTCGGCAGGGACGCGTCCGGCGCGCACGTGCTCGTGCGCGCCGAGGTCACGTCCCTGCTGTGTGTGCCGCTGACCGTCCGCACGCACGCCCCGGTGGAGGGCGTCCTCACGCTCTTCCGGAGCGGCGCGCGGCTCGCGTTCTCGCTGGCCGAGGCGCGGGCGGTCGACGTGATGTCACGGCACATCGCGCTCGCCGTGCGGCGCAGTGTCAGGCCGCGTCCTTCATGACCTGGTCGCGCAGCCGGTCGCAGCAGCGGCTGATCAGCCGGGAGACGTGCATCTGGGAGATGCCCATCTCGTCGGCGATGCTGCTCTGCGTCATGTCGCCGAAGAACCGCATGTAGAGGATGGTCCGTTCGCGCTCGGGGAGCTGTGCGATGCGCGGCTTGACGGCCTCGCGGTCGACGACGACGTCGAGTGCCGGGTCGGGGCCGCCCAGGGCGTCGCTCAGCGAGTAACCGTCCTCGCTGCCGGGGAGTTCGGCGTCGAGGGAGAGCGCGGTGAAGCTGTCGAGCGCCTCCAGGCCGGCCTTGGCGTCCTCCTCGCTCATCTGCGCGTGGGTGGCGATCTCGGCGGTGGTGGGGGCGCGCCCGGAGACCGTCTGGGAGAGGTCCTGGCGGGCGAACCGTACGCGGTTGCGGAGGTCCTGGACGCGGCGCGGCACGTGCAGGGTCCACATGTGGTCGCGGAAGTGCCGCTTGATCTCACCGGTGACGGTGGGGACCGCGTAGCTCTCGAACGCGGTGCCGCGCCGCGGGTCGTAGCGGTCGACGGCCTTGACCAGGCCGAGGGCCGCGACCTGGCGCAGGTCGTCGAGGGACTCGCCGCGGTTGCGGAACCGGCCGGCGAGCCGTTCCGCCATGGGGAGCCAGGCCTGGACGATCTCCTGGCGCAGCGTGTCCCGCTCGGGTCCCGGTGCCAGTTCGACGAGGCGGGCGAAGGCCTCCGCGGTGTCGGGGGCGTCGTCGTGCGGGTGCCGCCTGGGCCTCGCGGCTACTGCAGTGGTGGTGTGGGATCGCATGGTGCGTCGCAACTCCCTCGTGGGTGCCTTGGGATGGACGGTCACCGTGGGAGTGTGTGCACGTCGGACCGCCACGGGCACACCCGGGGGGCGGGCGTCAGGGACGCTCCCACGGACGTGCCTCCGGTCCGAAGCACTCTCTTCCGCCTGCCCCGCGCTTCCGGCAGCAAACACCGCGAGGTTTCCCCTCGGTGCACCAGGACACCCGGACCAGACTGCCGTTTTCCGATTTCGACCGGAGGGTTCCGCATGAGCGTCAAGGTCGCCGACCACATCCTCGAGAGGCTGCGCGCCTGGGGCGTGGAGCAGGTCTTCGGCTATCCGGGTGACGGCATCAACGGTCTGCTGGCGGCGTGGGGCAGGGCCGAGGACCGGCCGCGTTTCGTGCAGTCGCGGCACGAGGAGATGTCGGCGTTCCAGGCCGTCGGGTATGCCAAGTTCGGCCGGCGCCTCGGGGTGTGCGTGGCGACGTCGGGCCCGGGGGCGATTCATCTGCTGAACGGACTGTACGACGCGAAACTCGACCACGTGCCGGTCCTCGCCATCGTCGGGCAGACCCACCGCAGCGCGATGGGCGGCTCGTACCAGCAGGAGGTCGACCTGCACACGCTGTTCAAGGACGTCGCGGGTGACTTCGTGGAGACGGTGACGGTCCCCGAGCAGCTGCCCAACGTCCTGGACCGGGCGATCCGTACCGCGTACGCGCGCCGCTGCCCGACCGCTGTGATCGTCCCCGGCGACGTGCAGGAGCTGGAGTACGACCCGCCCCCGCACGCCTTCAAGATGGTCCCCTCCAGCCTCGACCGCAGCAGCTGGACCGCGATGCCCTCGCCGACGTCCCTGGAACGCGCCGCCGAGGTCCTGAACTCCGGCGAGAAGGCGGCCATCCTGGTGGGGCAGGGCGCGGCGGGGGCGCGCGCGGAGGTCGAGGAGATCGCCGAGCTGCTCGGCGCGGGCGTGGCGAAGGCGCTGCTCGGCAAGGACGCGCTGAGCGACGAACTCCCCTACGTCACCGGCTCGATCGGCCTGCTCGGCACCCGTCCCAGCTACGAGCTGATGCGCGACTGCGACACGCTCCTGACGATCGGGTCCAGCTTTCCGTACTCGCAGTTCCTGCCGGAGTTCGGTTCGGCGCGCGGCGTGCAGATCGACATCGACCCGCACATGATCGGGATGCGCTATCCGTACGAGGTGAACCTCGTCGGCGACGCGCGGGCGACGCTGCGCGAGCTGATCCCGCTGATCGACAAGGACCGCCGTGAGGTGTGCCGCGAGTGGTACGACGAGATCTGCGCGAACGTCACGCGCTGGCACGGGGTGATGGAGCGCAGGGCCGAGATCTCCGCGGACCCCATCAATCCGGAGTACGTGGCGCGGGCCCTGGACCCGCTGCTCCCGGACAACGCGATCGTGACGTCCGACTCGGGTTCGGTGGCGAACTGGTTCGCCCGGCACCTCACCTTCCGCGGCGACATGCGCGCCTCCCTGTCGGGCACGCTGGCGACGATGGGCTGCGGTGTGCCGTACGCGATCGGTGCGAAGTTCGCGCACCCGGACCGTCCCGCGATCGCTCTGGTGGGCGACGGTGCGATGCAGATGAACGGCATGGCGGAGCTGATCACCGCCGCGAAGTACCGGCACCGCTGGGACGACCCGCGGCTGGTCGTCGGTGTGTGGAACAACCAGGACCTGAACCAGGTGACGTGGGAGATGCGGGCGATGGAGGGCGCCCCGTCCTTCCTGCCGTCCCAGTCACTGCCCGATGTGCGGTACGCGGAGTTCGCCCGCTCGATCGGCCTGACCGGCATCCGTGTGGAGCGCCCCGAGGAGGTGGAGCCCGCGTGGCGCGCCGCGCTCGACGCGAGCGGCCCGGTGGTCATCGACTTCCGCACCGACCCGGCGGTCCCGCCGATCCCGCCGCACGCGACGTGGGACCAGATGGAGGCCACCGCGTCGTCGATCCTCAAGGGCGACGCGGACCGGGCGTCGATGGTGAAGCAGGGCCTGAAGGCGAAGATGCAGGAGTTCCTGCCGGGAGCGGGACGCAAGGACCGCGGGGATCGCTCCTAGGAGGTCCTGGGGCGTCCCCGGGAAGCATGGGTTCGGGGCTCAGGGGTACTGCGGCGGAGTCAGCACGGGAAACGTATGACGGACGCATGCAGGAGGGGCTCCAGCCATGGCCGATTACGTGAGGGACGTCATGACGCCGGGGGTCGTGGCCGTACGCCCCGACGCCTCGCTCGTCGAAGCGGCACAGTTGATGCGCGCCCAGGACATCGGTGACGTCCTGGTCGCGGCGGAGGGGCGGGTCCTCGGCGTGCTCACGGACCGGGACATCGCGTTGCGCGCCGTGGCGGACGGCGCGGATCCGCTGACGGTCAGCGCACAGGCCGTCTGCACGCCCAACCCGGTGGTGGTGGCCCCCGACGACGCGGTGTCGGAGGCCATCGGACTGATGCGCGACCACGCGGTGCGGCGGCTGCCCGTCGTCGAGGACGGTCACCCGGTGGGGATGGTGAGCCTCGGCGACCTCGCGGTGTCGCAGGACCCGACGTCGGCGCTCGCCGACATCAGCCGCGCGGCGCCCGACGGCGGCCCGGACGAATGGGTTTAAACACCACCCATACGGACAATCAGATCTTGTACGACATCATCCAGCAGGAAGGATCATTCCGCCATGCCGCAGCGCATCGCGTTCCTCGTGGCGCCCGAGGGCGTCGAGCAGATCGAACTCACGGACCCCATGCAGGCCGTCCGGGACGCGGGCGGCGAGGCCGTCCTGGTGTCCACGGACCCCGGTGAGGTCCAGGGCTTCAACCACCTCGACAAGGCGGACACCTTCCCGGTCCAGGAAGTCGTGGCCGACGTGCGCGCCGACGCGTTCGACGGGCTCGTGCTGCCCGGCGGCGTCGCCAACCCGGACTACCTGCGCACGGACGAGAAGGCCGTGGCCTTCGTGAAGGACTTCTTCGACCACGGCCTCCCCGTCGCGGCCATCTGCCACGCCCCGTGGACGCTCGTCGAGGCGGACGTGCTGGGCGGCCGCACCCTGACCTCCTGGCCGAGCCTCAAGACGGACATCCGCAACGCGGGCGGCACCTGGGTCGACGAGCAGGTCAAGGTCTGCACCGGCGGCCCCAACACACTCATCACCAGCCGCAAGCCGGACGACCTGAAGGCGTTCTGCGAGGCGTTCCTCGCGGAGTTCGCCAAGGGGGCGAAGCCCCGGTCCGGCTGACGTCGTTCAGGTCCCGGCGGGCACCGGCAGCAACATCTGGGCGGTGCGGCTCGTGTCACCCGTGTGCACGTGCTCACCGGCCCACCAGTCCGCGTCACCGTCCTCGATGTAGCGGAGCAGGATGCCCTCGCGCAGGGCCCAGGGGCAGACGGTGACCTCCTCGATGCCGGTCAGCTTCATCGCCGTGTGGGCGACGACCGCGCCGGCCACGCACTGACCGGCGCGCGCCGCCGAGATGCCGGGCAGCTGGGCGCGCTGCTCGGCGGGCATCGACGCCAGTTCCTTGAGCGCCCTGCCGAGTTCGACCCGGCCCAACTGCCGCTCCACGAAGGGTCCGTAGCGGCCGGGTGCCGCGCCGCACAATCTGGCCAGCTGCTGGAACGTGCGGGACGTGGCGACGGCCGTGTGCGGCATCTCCCAGCGGATCCGGGCGGCCACATCCCGCAACTGGTGCCGCACCTGGCGGCGCACCGCCTTCAGATCCTCGGGCCGCGGCGGGTCCTGGCCGTCGAAGAGGTCCCGGGTCAACCGTCTCGCCCCGAGCGGCAGCGACGCCGCGTAGTCGGGCAGGCGGCTGCGCCCGAAGGCCACTTCGAGGGAACCGCCGCCGATGTCGAAGAGCACCAGCGGCCCCGCCCGCCACCCCATCCACCGGCGGGCGGCGAGGAACGTCAGCTCCGCCTCGGCCTCCCCCGACAGGGTGCGCAGCCGGATGCCGGTGCCGGCCTCCACCGCTTCGAGCACCTCGGCCCGGTTCGGGGCGTCCCGCACGACCGAGGTGACGAAGGCAAAGGGTTCGTACACCCCCCACCGCTGCGCCTCCTCCTGTACGTCGCGCACCGCGGCGACCAGTTCGCGGACCGGCTCCTCACCGAGGCGCCCCTCGTCGTCCAGATGCTCTCCCAGCCTCAGCCGTCTCTTCACCGTGTGGACCGGCAACGGCACCTGCCCGTCGGCATCCGCGACGACGAGCCGCACCGTGTTCGAACCCACATCCACCACTCCGACTCTCATGAACATCAGGTTCCCTCTGTTCGCGAGCCGAAAGACAACGGTTGAGCGTTGGTCGAACCTTCTCAGACCTTGCGGCCGAGCAGATTGAGGAGTTTCGTCCGCGCGTCGGCGTCCGCCGGCGGCTCCACCGCCGGGGCGAAGAGGCCGCTCTTCTCCAACTCGGCCGCGTACGGCTCCACTTCGGCCAGCGCGAAGTCGACGAGGGCCTCGGGCAGTGTCTCGTCGGCGCCGATCGCGCGGGAGAGGTCCCAGGCGTGCACCACGAGGTCGGTGATCATCTGCCCGGCGTAGAACGGCGCCGAGGCGTCGCCGAAGGACAGGTGGACGGTGCGGTCGAGGGCGCCCTCCTCGCGGAACGCGTCGCGCGCGGCGACCGCCGCGGTGTCCCAGGAGGCGACCGGGTCCGGGCCGAGCATGTCACCGTCGAAGGCGTCGCCGACGGACTCCGTGGTCGCGCCGTCGCGCAGCAGCGGCGGCACCCACAGCTGCTCGGACGCGAGGTGGTTGACCAAGTCGTGGACCGTCCAGTCCGTGCAGGGGGTCGGGGCGTCCCACTGGTCGGCGCGGACGGCGTGCACGCGGTCCGTGAAGAGGTCGAGCGCCTCGCCGTGCCGCTCCAGCAGGGTCCGGTGGTCCGTCGTCATGTGCTCGTGGTTCCCCTCTCCCGCGCGCCCGCGCGGGTCCGGCCCCCGGCCACCGACCTGCGCGGATGACGGCGCAGGTACTCGCCCTCGAGTTCCGCCATGCGGTCGTTGTGCGCCCGCAGGGCATCGTTCGAGCCGTGCAGCAGGGTGCTGTGGCGGGTGCGGTGGATCGTCTCCAGCTCCTTGATGAGCTGCTGGTCGTCCAGCCTGCCCGGATCGACTCCGTTCATGGATCGCTCCGATCGCTCTGCGTCCGATCGCTGTCCGATCGCTCTGTCGCGGCGCTCCCTGCCTGTCCGGGTACCCGCTGGACCCGTACTACCCAGGATGCACCGCACACGGGCCGCGCGCGCACCGCACCGGCGAACCGGCACGTACAGGAACCCCGTGAATGTCCTGAAACAGAGGCGCCTGCCGGGGAGGCAGATGCCTCTGTTTCCGCGTCCACCCGAACGGCAGAACCATTTCCGACGGAAGGACCGCCCACGTGCCCCACTCCGTACCGAGACGCCGCCGCTTACCGCTCCTCGCCCTCGGCCTCACCGCCGTACTGGCCCCCGGGCTCACCGCGCTCCCGGCGTCCGCCGCTCCCCCGCAGGACACCGGGGCTCGCCCGCTGAGCCGGTTCACCGACCAGAAGCCGGACTGGAAACGGTGCGGGACCGACACCCCCGCCGCCTACCAGTGCGCCACCCTCGAGGTGCCGCTGGACTACCGCGACCCCGACGGCACCGTCATCGACGTCGCGATATCCCGGATCAGGGCGACCGATCCCGCGAAGCGCCGCGGGGTCCTGCTCTCCAACCCGGGCGGGCCCGGCGGCCCCGGGCTCGACCTGCCGCTGTACTTCACCGAGACGATGCCCGAGTCAGTGACCGAGCGGTACGACCTCATCGGGTTCGACCCCCGCGGCATCGGCCGGAGCACCCCCGTCGAGTGCGGGCTCACCGACGACGAGAAGCGGTTCCCGCGCTCCTACCGGCCGTTCGGCGAGAACGTCGCCCGGGCGAAGACCGTCGCGGACAAGTGCCGCGAGGCGACGGGCCCGGCCCTCTCGCACATGACGACCCGCAACACCGCGCGGGACATGGACGTCCTGCGGGCCGTCCTCGGCGAGAAGAAGATCTCGTACTACGGCGTCTCGTACGGCACCGCGCTCGGCTCCGTCTACACACAGCTGTTCCCCCGGCGCGCCGACCGGTTCGTCCTGGACAGCGCCGTCGACCCGAAGAAGATGTGGCGCGGGATGTTCCAGGTGTGGGCGCCGGAGGCCGAGCCCGCGTTCGCGCGCTGGACGCGGTGGACGGCCGCGCACTCGGCGACCTACGACCTGGGGAAGACGCCCGCCGAAGTCTCCCGCACCTTCTGGGACCTGGTGGAGCGGGCCGACCGCGACCCGGTCGACGTGGGCACCGCCAAGCTCACCGGCACCGACATCCGCGGCTTCCTGCGCCGCGAGTTCTTCACCCCCCGCAGCGCCGCCGAGCTCGTCGTCATGCTGAAGGACGCGGCCGCGGGCAAGCCGGTCCCCGACTTCCCCGCGGAGCCGGAGGCCACGGACAACCTGGTGTCGGCGCTCTGGACCGTGGTGTGCGGTGACGCGCCCATGCCGCGCGATCCGGAGACGTACCGCCGCGACTCGGCCCGTGACGCCGCCCGCCATCCGCTGTTCGGGGACTTCGCGTCGAACATCAATCCGTGCGCCTTCTGGGACCGTCCGGTGGAGCCCGTGACGAAGGTCGACAACCACGTCCGTTCGCTGATCGTGCAGAACGAATGGGACTCGCAGACGCCCCTGTCGACGGCGCGCGGCATGCACCGCGCGCTCAAGGGCTCCCGGCTGCTGACCGTCGACGAGGGCGAGGGGCACGGCGTCGTGTACGGGATGTCCGCGGGCCCTGCCAACCGGTGCGCCGAGGACACCGCCACGGAGTACCTGGTCACCGGCAGACTGCCGGCCAAGGACGTGACGTGTCGGGCGGCACCGGGCGTCAAGCCCGCGCAGCCGGCCTCCCCGGCCTCGCCTGCCTTCGGCCGACTCGGCTGACGCCGGGCGGCGGGTCTACCGCACGCGGTCGACCCGCCGCTCGTCCCACACCGGCTCCGGCGTCTCGCGCACCCGGCCGTCGCTGCCGAAGACCAGATAGCGGTCGAAGGAGCGGGCGAACCAGCGGTCGTGGGTGACGGCGAGGACCGTGCCCTGGAAGGCCTCCAGGCCTTCCTGCAGCGCCTCGGCGGACTCCAGGTCCAGGTTGTCCGTGGGCTCGTCGAGGAGCAGCGCCGTGCAGCCCTGCAGTTCGAGCAGCAGGATCTGGAAACGGGCCTGCTGGCCGCCGGAGAGCCGCTCGAAGTTCTGCTCGGCCTGCCGCGTCAGCTCGTACCGCCGGAGCCGGGACATGGCGGCGCCGCGGTCCTGCGCGTGCTCGCGCCACAGGATGTCCAGGAGCGGGCGGCCCATCAGCTCGGGGTGGGAGTGGGTCTGCGCGAAGTGGCCCGGCACGACGCGGGCGCCGAGCTTCCACAGGCCGGTGTGCGGCACGGGATTCTCGGTGTCGCCCGCGAGCAGCCGCAGGAAGTGCGACTTGCCCGAGCCGTTCGAGCCGAGGACGGCGACGCGCTCGCCGTAGAAGACCTCCAGGTCGAAGGGTTTCATCAGGCCGGTCAGTTCGAGGTTCTCGCAGGTCACGGCCCGGACGCCGGTGCGCCCGCCGGACAGCCGCATGGTGATGTCCTGCTCGCGCGGCGGCTCGGGCGGCGGTCCGGCCTCCTCGAACTTGCGGAGCCTGGTCTGCGCGGCGTGGTAGCGCGACGCCATCTCATGGCTGACGTCGGCGGCCTGGCGCAGGGTGCGGACCAGCTTCTTCAGCTGCTCGTGCTTCTCGTCCCAGCGGCGGCGCAGTTCCTCGAAGCGCGCGAAGCGCTCCTTGCGGGCCTCGTGGAACGTCTCGAAGCCGCCGCCGTGCACCCACGCGTCGGCGCCCCCGGGGCTCTGCTCGACGCTGATGATCTTCTCGGCGGCGCGGGCGAGCAGCTCCCGGTCGTGCGAGACGAACAGGACGGTCTTGCGGGTCTCCTTGAGCTGCTCCTCCAGCCAGCGCTTGCCGGGCACGTCGAGGTAGTTGTCCGGCTCGTCGAGGAGCAGCACCTCGTCGGTGCCGCGCAGCAGGGCCTCCAGGACGAGGCGCTTCTGCTCGCCGCCGGAGAGGGTGCGGACCTCGCGGAACTGGGCCTTGTCGTAGGGGACGCCGAGCGCGGCCGTGGTGCAGATGTCCCACAGCGTCTCGGCCTCGTACCCCTGGACCTCCGCCCAGTCGGAGAGCGCCTGGGCGTAGCTCATCTGGGCGGCCTCGTCGTCGACCGTCATGATCGCGTGCTCGGCGGCGTCGACGGCCTTAGCGGCCGCCCGGAGGCGCGGCTGGGCGACGGAGACGAGCAGGTCGCGCACGGTGGTCTCGTCCCGCACGGAGCCGACGAACTGCGGCATGACGCCGAGGCCGCCGCTCACGGTGACGCTGCCGCCGTGCGGCTGGAGCTCGCCGGAGATCAGCCGGAGCAGGGTGGTCTTGCCCGCGCCGTTCGCCCCGACCAGGGCGACGACCGCGCCCTCGCCGACCCGGAAGGAGACATCACCGAGCAGCGCCCGCCCGTCCGGCAAGTAGTACTCGAGGTGTGCGGCTTCCAGATGTCCCATGGGCGGGATTCTCCGTGCCCGACGGGCGCCCGGGCAAACCGTTTCCCCGCCGGGGCGGCCTGAACGGCGGCGGCGGGGGTACGCGAGCGCCATGTGCGCTGACTCCCCGGACGTCTCCGGTCTCGACCTGTCCCTTCCCGCCGGCCGGCACCGCCCGGTGAAGGCCCGGCTCGTCTCCTTCGACAACCGGCTCTTCGAAGCGGTCGCCAAGCGGCACTGGCCCGGCGCGGACCGGGTGCTTCCGGGACTCAGCCAGAGCGCCAATCACGGCGTGCTGTGGTTCGCGACGGCCGCGGCGATCACCGCGACGCGGACCCCGCGGGCCCGCCGCGCCGCCGTGCGCGGCGTGGCCTCCCTGGCGCTGGCCTCCGCGACGATCAACACGCTGGGCAAGCGCTCGGTGCGCCGCGCCCGGCCGGTGCTCGACGCGGTGCCGTTGATACGCCAGTTGAAGCGGCAGCCCATCACCACGTCCTTCCCGTCGGGCCACTCGGCGTCGGCCGCCGCGTTCGCCACGGGCGTGGCGCTGGAGTCGCGGGCGTGGGGCGCGGCCGTCGCGCCGCTCGCGGCGGCCGTCGCGGTGTCCCGCATCTACACCGGGGCGCACTACCCGAGCGACGTCCTGGTCGGCGGCGCGCTGGGCGTGGGCGCGGCGTTCGCCGTGCGCGGTCTGGTGCCGACGCGGTCGCAGCTGGCGCCCCCGGGGCGGCCCCGGGTGGCGGCCCCCGCGCTGCCGGGCGGCGCCGGTCTGGTCCTGGTCACCAACACGGGGGCAGGGACCCCGCAGCGCGTGAAGGCGCTGCGCGACGCCCTGCCCGAGGCGGAGGTCGTCGTCGCCGAACCCGCCGACGTGGGCGCCGAGCTGGAGAAGGCCGCGGCCCGTGCGACGGTCCTCGGCGTGTGCGGCGGCGACGGCACGGTCAACGCCGCGGCCCGCGTCGCGCTCCACCACGGTCTGCCGCTCGCGGTGCTGCCCGGCGGCACCCTCAACCACTTCGCGTACGACCTCGGGGTCGAGGACGCCCATGATCTGGCGGGTGCGGTGGAGGCGGGCGAGGCGGTCGCCGTCGACGTCGGCCGTTTCACCGCGGAGAACGCGAAGTCCGGGGAGCCCAAGGAGGGGTACTTCCTCAACACGTTCAGCATGGGCGTGTATCCGGAGCTGGTGCGACAGCGCGAGCACTGGTCGTCCCGCATCGGCGGGAAACCGGCGTCGGTGCTCGCGGCGCTGAAGATCCTGCGCTCCGACGAGCACCCGCTGACCGCCCAGTTCCGCGGCAAGGACCGGGCGCTGTGGATGCTGTTCGCCGGCAACTGCACGTACCACCGTCCCGGGTTCACCCCGGGCCGCAGACTCGACCTGGCGGACGGTCTGCTCGACGTGCGCATCGTGCACGGCGGCCGCAGGCCGGGCGCCCGGCTCCTGGCCGCCGCGCTGACCGGGCCCGAGGTGCGCTCCCCCGCGCAGGCGGCCGCGCGGCTGCCCAGGCTGCGGGTGGACGGGCTCGGGGAGGGCACGGCCGTGGCGTTCGACGGCGAGGTGACGCACGTGCAGGGTTCGTTGCTGATCGACAAGCTGCCGGAGGCGCTGACCGTCTACCGCCCGCTGAGCAACCTCCGCTGAAGGCGCACGACACACCCCAGCCGACCACATATTGATACGCAGATCTCACTATGCGGCATGGCGGCGTACGGTCTCCGTACCCGCAGTCTTCGTACTCGCACACGAAGGAGCTCCGCCATGCCGCAGGAGACCGCTGTCTACACGCACGGGCACCACGAGTCCGTGCTGCGTTCCCACATCTGGCGCACGGCCGCCAACTCGGCCGCCTACCTGGTCGGTTCGCTCAAGCCCCACATGTCGGTGCTCGACATCGGCTGCGGTCCCGGCACCATCACCGCCGATCTGGCCGCGCTGGTCCCGGACGGCCGGGTGACCGGTGTCGACCGGGCCCCCGGAATCCTGGACCGGGCGCGCGCCACCGCGGCCGAACGGGGTCTGCGCAACGTCGGGTTCGCCGTCGCCGACGTGCACGACCTCGACTACCCCGACGACTCCTTCTGCGTCGTCCACGCCCATCAGGTGCTCCAGCACGTCGGCGATCCGGTGCGCGCGCTGCGCGAGATGCGGCGGGTCTGCAAGCCGGGCGGCATCGTCGCGGTGCGCGACGCGGACTACGAGGCGATGACCTGGCATCCGCGGATGCCCGTCATGGACGAGTGGCTGGACCTCTACCGTCGGGTGGCCCGTGCCAACGGCGGCGAACCCGACGCGGGCCGCCGCCTCAAGTCATGGGCCCTGGAGGCCGGCTTCACGGATGTCACGGCGACCGCGGACACCTGGTGCTACAGCTCCGAGGACGAGCGCGCCTGGTGGAGCGGCCTGTGGGCGGACCGTACGGTCGACTCCTCCTACGCCGGACGCGCGGTGGAGGGCGGCCACACGGACGCGGAGCGGCTGCGCGCGATCGCCGCGGGGTGGCGGGAGTGGGGCGCGCGGGAGGACGCGTGGTTCGCGGTACTGCACGGAGAGGTGCTGTGCCGGAAGTGACGCGTCCATCCGCCGGTCTCCCCGCGGTTCACTCCCTGGGGAGCAGCGGGCCCAGCGGCCCGAGGTCCAGGTTCAGGTCCTCGGGCCGCAGCCCGTACCGGCCCCGGAGCTCGGCCATCCGGTCCTCCAGGAGCATCAGCGTGAGGCCGATCCGCTCCTCCTGGTCCTCGGTGAGCTCACCGGTGTCGAACCGGCGCACGGCCTGCCGCTCCATGAGCTGACGCAGCAGTTCGACGATGGTCAGGACGAGCTTCACCAGGTCCCGCTCGACCGTGTCGGGGTCGAGGTCCATCCGCTTGCGCCGGTCGGCGCCGGTGTTCGTGTTCGGCTCTGCTTCCGTGCTCATGGGCTCACTCCAACTCCGGCCACGGCGAGGGCACTTGCTCGTTGACCGAGCTGATCAGGGCGTTCAGGTCGATGCGCACGAGGTCGACGTCCGCGATCCGCAGGGTGATGTCACCCGCGATGACCACGCCCCCCGCGAGGAGCCGGTCGAGCAGGTCGACCAGGGCGACTTCCCTGCGTTCGACGACGGTCATGCGGACGTGCCCTCCTCGTCGTTCGCGTCTCCCGTGAAGGAGTACGCGGCCCACGGCCCCGTCAGCTCCACCCGGAGCCCGCTCGTCCCCGCGCCCTCGTCCTTGGTGCGGTCCACGAGCTCGACGAACTCCTCGGAGTGCGTGCGGGAGACCAGGTAGGCCGCGTTCAGCACGTTGCGGCCCGGCGTGCGGGACAACTCGGAGTTCTGCGGGGCGTGCAGCCGGGAGTCGTCGGCGCGCGCCGAGAGCCGCTCGTGCAGTTCCCTCGCGAAGCCTTCGGCCCGCTGCCAGTTCTCCTCCTGCGCCGTGCGCTGGCTGCGCCGGCGCCGCAGGTAGTCGCGCCCGGAGCGGGGCGCGTCGGAGGCTCCGCCGGACGGGTCCTTGGCCTCCTCGGCGTTCTCCATGTACACCTTCACGCCCCATTCCACGCGCCCGTCGATGCGTTCGAGGACGCGGTGGAAACGCTCCGCCCCGTCCTCAAGCATCGCGCGGACGCCGCTGTCGTCCCGGAAGACGGTCGCGAGGCGCAGTGGCAGCGGGCAGGTCACGGTGGTGAGCGCGTCGATCACGCGCTGGTGGGCGCGGGCCGTCTCGGAGAGCCAGTCCAGGTCCTCAAGGTGGGCGCGCAGGGGCTGCTCCGCGAAGTCCCGCTCCGGCACCGGGCCGACCAGGGCGACCAGGTCGCCGTGGACGAGCTGCCGGGGCGGCACGCCGCCGACCCCGGTGAGGTCGGCGGCGAGCGGCGCGGCGAGGGGGCGGCAGACCGCGTAGACGTACCGCAGGTCGTCGTGGTGCGGTCCGCCGCCGTGCGGGTCGGCGTTCGCGGCGTTCACGTGTCTCCTTCACTGGCCTTGGCCCTGGCTTTCGTCTCGGCCTGGGTGTCGGCCCTGGTCTCGGCCGGTTCAAGGGCGGCCCGCTCCTCCAGTTCCGCCAGGCGCTGCCTCAGCTCGCTGTTCTCCCGTGCGAGTTCGGCGCGGCGTGCCCCTGAGGAGAGCGCCGGGTCGTCCTCCCACCAGTCGATGCCCATCTCCTTCGCCTTGTCGATCGAGGCGACGATCAGACGGAGCTTGATGGTGAGCAGTTCGATGTCGAGCAGGTTGATCTTGATGTCACCGGCGATGACGATGCCCTTGTCCAGGACGCGTTCGAGGATGTCGGCGAGGTTGGCCCCGCCACCGCCGCTGCCGTACGGGCCGGGGAGGCCACCGCCGCCGGGGGTGGCCGTCATCGACGGTCCCGTCCGCCGCCCGAACCGGCGTACTCACGCTGCTTCTCGTCCTCGTCCTCGGGCTCGGACTCGTCCTCGTCGTACTCGGCCTCCGGCTCCTCCTCGGACTCCGGCTCCTCCTCGGACTCCGGCTCCTCCTCGTCCTCGTACTCGGCCTCGGGCTCGTCCTCGCGCTCCTCCTCGGGGACCTCCTCCTCGTCCTCGTACTCCTCGGCCGGCTCGTCCTCGTGCTCGTCCTCGGGCTCGCCCTCTTCGTACGCGTCGTCCTCGTCCTCGTCGTACTCGGACTCGGGCTCGTCCCGCGGCTCGTCCTGGACGTCGTCCTGGGCCTCGTCCCGTGCGTCGCCCTGCGCCTCGCGCTCTTCCTCTTCCTCGGCCACCGCGTCCTCGTGGCTGCGGACGACCTCGCCGTCACGGATCTCTCCGCGCCAGCCGTCGCTCGCCTCGCCGCGCATCGTGATGTGCCGGGCGAAGTGCTTGAGGTCGAGGCGGGCCCGGCGGCCCTGGGCGCGCCAGATGTTGCCGGTCTTCTCGAAGAGGCCCTTCGGGTAGTACTCGATGATCAGCAGCACCCGGGTGAGGTTCTCGGCGAGCGAGTGGAAGGTGACGACGCCCTTCGTCGTCCCCTTGCCGCCCTCCGAGGTCCAGGTGATGCGCTGGTCCGGCACCTGCTCCGTGGTGTGCGCCTTCCAGCTGCGGCTGGACCAGAAGACCTTGAGCTGCCAGTCGGAGTCCGTGTCGTTCGCCACGGTGGCGCCCTTGACGCCCTTGGCGAAGGTGGAGAACTCCTGGTACTGGGTCCACTGGTCGTATGCCTCGCGCAGCGGCACGCCGACGTCGATGTACTCCAGGATGACCGTCGGCTTCTGGCCCGCGCCGCCCTTCTTGCGTTTGCCGCCGAGACCCTTGACGGCGTCGGTGACCTTGTCCTTCAGGTGGCTGCCGCCGAGTTCCAGCGCGCTGCGCACCGGGCCCTTGCCGTCGGCGATCTTCTTGCCGGCCTGCGCGGCGAGCTTGCCGAAGCCGGGGCTCTTGCCCTCCGCGATGTCGTTCAGCTTGACGGTGGCGTCACCGAGCTTGTGCCCGACGCCGACGAGCATCCGCTCGGCCTGCGCCATGAGGTAGGCCTGTGCCTCCTCCTTCAGGCGGTCGGCAGCCGGGCTCTTCGTGATGTTGCTCAGGGGCGATTCAGCCATGGTCACTGCCTCCCTTCGTCCTGCCGCCGCCCGAGCGGGCCGACGAGGTCGCCCTGCGGGCGGTCCCGCGGGACGCCGCGGCCGTCTTCTTCTGGGCGGTCTTGCGGGCCGTCTGCTGTGCGGTCTTCTTGGCCGGGGCCTTCTTCGCGGTCGTCTTCGACGCGGTCTTCGCGCCCGCCTTCGGCGCGCTCCTCTTGGCCGGCGCCTTCTTGCGCTGCCGGCCGGAGGGGGCCTCGTCCTCTGATGCGGATTCCGCGTCGGTCTTCTCGTCGGCGTCCGCGTCGGCGCCCGAGTCCCGTTCGTCCTCGGATTCTTCGTCGTCGTACCCGTCGTCGTCCGCCTCGCGGTCGCGCTTGCCGTCGCCGCCCTTGGCCTCGTCCGGCACCACGCCCGATATCCGGTCCTGGACACCGAGGGTGCGGTCGTGCAGCCGGTCGGCGAGGCCTTCGAGCTGCCGGTTGAGGAGGGATCCGGTGGCGGCCTTGCCCACGCCCCGCAGGTCCTGGCGGAGCTGGTCGCCAATCTCCTTGAACTGCGGATTGTTCTCCAGCTGCTGGGTCACCATCTGGCCCAGTGCCTTGGGGCTCAGGTTGAGCCGCTTGCCCGCCACCATACTGCCGACGGCGAACGCGAACTTCGCCTTCTTCGTGCGCCCGAGGACGTATCCCGCGCCCACGGCCAGGCCTACTGCAAGTCGGTTCATTATCAGAAGTCCTGTCCTGTGCTCTGCTGCAGTCGGTCGAGAAGCTGGTCCTCGCACCGCTCGAACTCGGCTTCGTCGATCTCCCCCGCCTCAAGGAGTTCCTCGAGGCGAGAGAGTTCACGACGGATCGCCGAGGGGTCGTAGTACTGCCGCTCCGCCTCGTCGACCACCTGCCTGAGCACCCAGAGGGAGCCGCGGGCAGGGGCCAGAGGCAGCATGAGCAGTTCCCCTATGAGCCCCATGCCGTCATCACTCCGCGGGCTCGGAAGGCCCCGGGTCGACGAAGCTGTAGGGGGGCAGCGGACCATGCACCCGCAGGTCCAAGTGCGGCTGCGTGGCCCGGAGTTCCTCGACGGCCGAGAGGAATCCCTCGGCGGTCTTGCGGTCCACGAGGAACGAGATGTTCGCCAGCCAGCCGGTGCCCTCGGGGCCGTCGCCGACCGCCTCGGCCGCCGGTTCCAGCGCGCGCCGCACCTCGACGGCGTCGCTCTGCTCGCGGGCCCGCACGCCGTTGGTGATCGCCTCGCCCAGCTGCAGCTTCTGCTCGTGGGTGCCGCCGCCCGCGCGCTGGTTGGCCTCGACCATCGCGCGCAGCTCCGGGTTCTCGGCGAGCACCTGGTGCAGCACGGCCTCCTCGTGGTGAGTGGCCTTCACGTTGTACTCGACCTTGCCGTCGAGGGTGCGCAGCCGCTCCTCGTAGTGACCGGCCCGCTCCCCCAGCACGGAGACGACCGTCTCGTCGTCCGGGGCGAGGCTGCCGAAGCGCATCGGGAGCACGGACCCCGCCGCGCCCGCCTCCGACAGGACGTTCTGGTGCGCGAGCAGGTCGCGCCGCTTGGGCTTCAGGTCCTCGGGGGCGTCGCTCACGATGGCCGCGAGGTCGCCGTTCTTCAGGATGCGCACGGGGCAGGCCGGCCGGCCGATGCCCTCCATGCCGTCGGGCAGCGCCGGGTGGGAGCTGCTCGCGATGCCGTAGACGTACGTGGTCACTCCTGCTCCTCCTTCCGGCGGGAGGTCGAGCGCCGGGCCCTCGGCCGCTCCTCGCTCTTGCGCTCGCCTTCTTCACGGGACTGCTTGAAAGCGTCGGATATGGTCTCGGCGGCTCCGGAGAGCGCGCCCTTCGACTTGCCCTTGGCGCCGGACTCCGTGATCTCGCCCACGAGGCCGGGCAGCCCCGGGTCCTTCTTCTGTCCGGTCTCCAGGTCGAGGCGGTTGCACGCCTCGGCGAACCGGAGGTAGGTGTCGACGCTCGCGACGACGACACGGACATCGATCTTCAGGATCTCGATGCCGACGAGCGAAACGCGTACGAAGGCGTCGATGACGAGTCCTCGGTCGAGGATGAGCTCCACGACGTCGTACAGGCCACTCGTGCCGCCTCCGCCGCCGGACTGTTGTGCCGGGACTACGGTCATGCCGACGGTGCCTCCTTGGGTCTTGTCCTGCTCTTTCGGTCGTGCCTTGTCCGGTCGTGCTGTCTGCTCTGGTTCTGGTGTGGTTCTGCTCCGGCTGTGGTTCAGCCGCCCGCACCGCGGGGCTCGGAGCGTCCGCGCTCGTAACGACGCAGTCGCCGGTAGCCCGTGAGCTCGCCCTGCGGGTCGAGCTGCACCTCGTAGCTCGCGAGGAGGCTCATCGTGTCGGGGACACGGGAGAGTTCCAGAACCTCTATCTCCAACAGCCAGCCGTCCTCGGTGCGTTCGAAGGACGACACCGATTCGGGGGTCATGCCGGTCAGCTCGGCGAGCTGCTCGCGGGCGTTGCGGAGGACCGCCATGGGGCCCGGCAGCGAATCCTTCTCGTCCTTCACGCTGCTCGAAGCCTTTTCCTGGCTGCCCGAAGGCTTTTCATCCGTTGTCTTGCTGTCTGTGGTTTTACGGGGTGTATTGGCCATGTTCACCTCCTCCACCGGGTTACCCGTTGAGCCTTGGCCAAACGTGCTCAGCCGCGGAGCGCCCGCAGCTTCCTGCGGGCCGGTCCGAGAGCCCGTCCCGAGCGCAGGACACCGGCCCAGGGCTCGGTGCGGGCCTGCTCCACCGCGGTGTCGATCGTCCAGCTGCGGGCGTTCACCGCCGGGTCGTCCAGCTGCTCCCAGGCGATGGGCACGGCGACGGGCGCCCCGGGCGTGGCCCGCATGGAGAACGGTGCGACGGCCGTCTGCGCGTACCCGTTGCGCTGCACGTCGAGATAGAGCCGGTCGCCGCGGTCCTTCTTGCGCGGGGCCGTGGTGAGCTGCTCGGGGTGGGCCTCGGCGAGGGTGTCGGCGACGTCCTTGGCGAAGGCGCGGGCGTCGTCGAAGTCGTGGTTTCCGTTGAGGGGCACGATGACGTGCAGTCCGCGGGAGCCCGTCGTCATGAGGGCGGACGGCAGGTTCATCTGGTCGAGGAGCTCGCCGAGGAGCCGGGCCGCTTCGCGGACAGTGCCGAAGTCGTCCCCCGCGGGGTCAAGGTCGAAGACGAGCCGGTCCGGGCGGTCGATGCGGCCGGTGCGGGAGAGCCAGCGATGCAGGGTGACACAGGCCTGGTCGGCCAGGAACAGGAGCGTCGCCGTGTCGTCGCACACGGTGTGGGTGACGGTGCCGTCCTGCTTGGCCACCTCGGCGCGGGTGATCCAGTCCGGGTAGTGGTCCGGTGTGTCCTTCTGCATGAAACGCGGGCCGTCGACGCCGTCCGGGTGCCGTTCCAGCATGAGGGGCCGGTCGCGCAGGTGGGGCAGCATGAACGGCGCGACGGACCGGTAGTAGTCGAAGAGGTCCGCTTTGGTGAGGCCCGAGCCGCTGCCCGTGCTTCTGCCCTTGCCCGTGCTCCCGCCCTTGGCCTCGGGGACCGGGAAGAGGACCTTCTGCGGCCGGTGCAGCTCTACGGTGCGGCGGCCGGCCCGTACCGTCCGTACGTCGTTCATGGGGATTCCCTTCGGCTCGGTTCGCCGGGTGCGACGTGCCCTGGCGGGTACCCAGCGTCAGGTCCCGCAGTCGTGCGGGGCGGTTCCGACACGGTGGTGTTCACCCTGGTCGGAAGGGTGGCTGGCACCACCGGGAAGTCGGGGGCGCACGGGCGTGCCCCGGTGCGGCGGGGCCGGAAGGATCGGAGGACCGGACCCGGCTCACCTGAGAGGCGCCCATGCCGCACCACCCCGACGTGACGAACCCCTCCCTGACGGCGCCCCACACCGACCCGCTTCCGCCCGGCGCCGGGCCGTCCCTCTCGCCGCGGCCCCGCCCACGCCCCCACTCGCAGGAGCAGCGGCTGCTCGCCCCCGCGCTGGCCCGGATGCTGCCGGGGGCCGACGTGCCGTCGGCCCCCGGCACGGTCAGGGCGGCCTTCGCGCTCTGGCTCACCGCGGCCGCCGCCGGCGTCTTCCTGACGGCCGCCGAAGGGCTGCCGCTCCTGCCGTTCCTGCCGCTGCACATGGCGTGGTTCGCGGCCGCCGTCCTGGTGGCGGTGCGGATGCGCCGGGGCGCCCGGTGGGCCCGCTGGGTGCTGGTCTGCGGGCTCGGTGCGACCGGCGCGCCGTCACTCACCGCGTGGGCGGGAGGCGGCGTCGCCGGATGGCCGCCGGACGTCGCCGACGTCGTGGCGGGCGCCGGCGGTGCGCTGCATCTCGCCTCGGCGCTCACGGCGACGGTCCTGATGTTCCGTCCGGCGGCGAACGCCTGGTTCAGGGCGGTGCGCCACCGCTGACCGGCGCCGTCGCGGTCACCTGACGACGCCCTGCTCCACCAGGAGGCGGGCCGCCGCCGCGATCGACTCCGCGTCGATGCCCGCGGCGCGCAGCTGTTCCTCGGGCGACGCCGAGCCCGGCATCGTCCGCACCGCGAGGCGCACCAGGCGCGGTACCGGCCGACCGTCGGTGAACGCGTCGAGGACCGCGTCGCCGAGGCCGCCCTGTTCCCGGTGGTCCTCGACGGTCATGAGGCAGCCGGTGTGTTCGGCGGCCTCGCGCAGCGTGTCCCGGTCGACGGGCTTGACGGAGTACAGGTCGACGACGCGCACCGCGATGCCCTCGCGCTCCAGCGCCTCCGCGGCGGCCAGCGCCTCGTGGACCGTGACGCCCGCGGCGACGACGGTGAGCCGGTCGGCGTCACTGGAGCGCAGCACCTTGGAGCCGCCGACGGGGAACTTCTCCTCGGGCCCGTAGATGACGGGCGAGTCCCCGCGTGACGTACGCAGATAGCTGATGCCGTCGAGCCCGGCCATGGCGGCGACGAGCTGTCCCGTCTGGTGGGCGTCGCACGGGTACAGGACGGTGGAGCCGTGCACCGCGCGGAACAGCGCCAGGTCCTCCAGGCCCATCTGCGACGGGCCGTCCTCGCCGATCGCGACGCCGGCGTGCGAGCCGACGAGGTTGATGTCGGCACCGCTGACCGCCGCCATCCGCACGAAATCGTGGGCGCGGGTGAGGAACGCGGCGAACGTCGACGCGTACGGCACCCAGCCGCGCGCCGCCAACCCCACTGCGGCGGCGACGAGTTGCTGCTCTGCGATGTAGCACTCGAAGAACCGGTCGGGGTGCTCCTTGGCGAAGTACTCCGTCCTGGTCGAGTCGCCGACCTCGCCGTCCAGGGCCACGACGTCACCGCGTGCGGTGCCGAGCGCGGCGAGCGCCTGCCCGTACGCGGTGCGGGTGGCGACGGCGTCGCCGAGGGCGTGGCGGGGCAGTTCGAGGTGGCCGCTGCGCACGGCGTGCAGGGCGCGGGCGGCGGCGGGCCTGCGCATCTCCACGCGTACGTCGTGTACGCCGCCCAGTTCCTCGACGGCCGCGTCGGCGTCCGGCAGCGGCTTGCCGTGCAGGCCCTCGCGGTTCTCGACGGAGGCGACGCCCCTGCCCTTGACGGTGCGGGCGAGGATGACGGTGGGCTGCCCGACGGTGGAGGCCGCTTCGTGGCAGGCGCGGTCGACGGCGTCGACGTCGTGGCCGTCGACCTCGACGACGTGCCAGCCGAAGGCCCTGAACCGGTCGGCGTAGGCGCTGAGCTGCCATTCGTGGCGGGTGGGGCCGCGCTGGCCGAGGCGGTTGACGTCGACGATCGCGGTGAGGTTGTCGAGGTGTTCGTATCCGGCGTGCTCGGCGGCCTCCCACACGGAGCCCTCCGCGAGCTCGCTGTCGCCGCACAGCACCCAGACGCGGAACGGGATGCGGTCGAGCCGCTTGCCGGACAGGGCCATGCCGACGCCGACGGGCAGCCCCTGCCCGAGGGAGCCGGTGGCGACCTCGACCCAGGGCAGGGCGCGCGGTGTGGGGTGTCCTTGGAGGCGGCTGCCCTGCTCGCGGAAGGTGAGCAGCTCCTCGTCGGTGACCGCTCCGGCCGCTTTGTAGGCGGCGTACAGGAGCGGCGAGGCGTGGCCCTTGGAGAGGATGAACCGGTCGTTGCCGGGGTGGTCGGGCCGGTCGAAGTCGTAGTGGAGATGGCGTCCGACGAGAACCGCCATGAGGTCGGCGGCGGACATCGACGAGGTGGGGTGGCCGGATCCGGCGGCGGCTGCCGCGCGGACGGAGTCGACGCGCAACTGCCTTGCTATGTCTTGTAGTTGGTTACGGCTGTCGGGCATCTGGGGCCTCCTCGGGTGGCGGGTGCGTGGTGGCGCGTGCGGGGCGGTCGTCCGGGCGCGGCAGGCGGGCCGGCTCGGGCGAGGCGGATTCCAGGGGGACCGACCAGGAGCGGACCAGACCCAACTGGGCGGCTTGGCGGGGCAGTACGGCATCCGTGCAGGTCACCGTGCGCCGCTCCAGGTCGACGCCGTCTGCCTCGCCGAGCGCGAGGCGTACGTGGGGCAGGGTGCCGGAGAGGGAGACGGTGACGCGGCGCGGCTCGAGGACGCCGGTGGCGACGTGCGGGAGCAGCGGCAGGTGGAGGAAGTAGTCGGTCGGGTTGAGCAGGGTGATGTCGGCGGTGTGCCGGGTCAGCCGGGACAGGGTGCGGGCGGTGCGGTAGCCGGCGAAGCCGGCTCCGACGACGACGATGCGGGTTCGGCTCACGGTGCGCCTCCGGCGGGTCGAAAGGGGTCGAATCCGGCGGGGTCGGGACCCCCCGCGTGCCCCTGCGCGGCGCCCGCCAAACACGGGCGGCACAGGGGGAGTTCGGGGTGCGCCACCCCCTGAGGGACACGGTGTGAGCGCCGTTTGCGCCCGCGCCCCGGGGTTACTCGCAGCCGTATCCGCCGACCCTGCTCCGCCTGCCGCACCGGAGGTGCATCCTCATGCCCGAGTACGGATACTTCCTGGCGACCGAGGAGTTCGGCCCCACCGACCTGGTCGAGCAGGCGCGCATGGCCGAGCAGGCCGGGTTCGAGTCGCTGTGGATCTCCGACCACTACCACCCGTGGAACGCCGCGCAGGGGCAGAGCCCGTTCGTCTGGTCGGTGATCGGGGCGCTCGCGGAGGCGGTGTCGCTGCCCGTGCAGACCGCGGTGACGTGTCCGACGGTCCGTACGCATCCGGCGGTGGTGGCGCAGGCCGCGGCGACGAGCGCGGTCATGACGGGGGGCCGCTTCCGGCTCGGCGTCGGCACGGGCGAGGCGCTCAACGAGCACATCACGGGCGGCCCGTGGCCCCCGGTCCACGTACGCCTGGAGATGCTGGAGGAGGCGGTCCAGGTGATGCGGAACCTCTTCACCGGCGAGGAGGTCAACGACCGGGGCACGCACTACACCGTCGAGAACGCCCGCCTGTACACCGTGCCGGACGAGCCCGTGCCCATCGACGTGTCGGGCTTCGGCCCCAAGGCGACGGCGCTCGCGGCCCGTATCGGCGACGGGTTCGTCACGATGTCGCCCGACGAGACGCTGGTCTCGCACTACCGCAAGGGCGGTGGCGGCGGAAAGCCGGTCAGCGGCGGCCTCAAGGTCTGTCACGGCCTCGACCGCGAGGAGGCGGTGCGCCGGGCCCGGGATGTGTGGGGCAGTCAGCTGCTGCCCGGCGAGATGGGCCAGATCCTGCCGACGCCCCGCCACTTCGAACAGCTGGAGCCGTTGGTCACCGAGGAGGCGGCCGCCTCGTCCTTCACGTGCGGCGACGACGTCGACGAGCACGTGGCGGCGCTCACCGCGTACGCCGACGCCGGCTTCGACCGGGTGTACGTGGGCCAGATCGGCCCGGACCAGCGCGGCTTCTTCGACTTCTACCGCACGAAGGTGCTGCCGCAGGTCCAAGGCGCACCGCCTGCCACACCGGGCGACGGCACCCGCCGTTGACGCCCCACGCGCACGACTGAGGAACGGTCCGATGAAGCACGAAGTCCCCATTGAACGACCCGCCGTCTCCGCGTACACGGTGCCCGCGGACGCGCCGGAGGCCGACGGCACCCTCGCCTGGGAGGCCACGACCATCGTCGTCGCCGAGGTCACGGCCGGCGACGCGACGGGAACCGGGTGGACCTACGCCCCCGCGTCCGTGGCCGCCCTCATGGACGAGGTGCTCGTCCCCGTCGTCCAGGGCCTCGACGCCCTCGACATCCCCGCCGCGCACGACGCGATGACGAAGGCCGTCCGCAACACCGGCCGCGCGGGTGCCGCCGGATGCGCGATCTCGGCGCTCGACATCGCCCTGTGGGACCTGAAGGCACGCCTTCTGGAACTGCCTCTCGTACGCCTCCTGGGGGCGGCCCGCGACGAGGTTCCCGTGTACGGGAGCGGCGGCTTCACGACGTACCACGACACGCATCTGGCGGCGCAGCTGAACGGCTGGGTGCACGGCCAGCGGATCCCGCGCGTCAAGATCAAGGTCGGTGAGGGCTGGGGCAGGGCGGCTGCCCGCGACGTGTCCAGGGTCCGTACCGCGCGGGACGTCATCGGCCCGCAGGCCGAGCTGTACGTCGACGCGAACGGCGGCTACACGCGCAAGCAGGCCGTACGGGTCGGCCGGGTGCTCGCCGAGTACGGCGTGGGCTGGTTCGAGGAGCCGGTGTCGTCGGACGACCTGCGGGGGCTCGCGCTGGTCAGGGACGCGCTGGTGTGCGACGTGACGGCGGGAGAGTACGGCTTCGACCTGCCGTACTTCGCCCGCCTGATCCCCTCCGTGGACTGCGTCCAGGTGGACGCGACGCGCTGCGGCGGCCTCACGGAGTGGCTGCGCGCGGCGGCCCTCGCACAGGCGCACGGCCTGGAGGTCTCCGCGCACGGCGCTCCGCACGCGCACGCCGCGGCCGCCGCGTGCGTGGCGAACCTGCGGCATGTGGAGTGGTTCCACGACCACGTGCGCATCGAGTCGATGTTCTTCGACGGCGCCCTCGACCCGACCGGCGGCGTCATCCGCCCGGACGGTGGTGTCGGTCACGGTCTCGAACTGCGCACGGGGGACGTGGAGGAGTTCCGGGTGGTGTGACCGACTCCCTTGCGGGGCCTGCTAAGTTGCGCCGATGTCAACGATCAGGCAGATCCAGGTGACCTTCGACTGCGCCGAACCCGAGCGCGTGGCCCGCTTCTGGTGCGAGGTGATGGGCTACGTCGTTCCGCGACCGCCCGAGCCGAGCGGCGCGTGGGCCGTGTGCGAGGACCCGTCGGGGGCCGGTCCGCGCATGTTCTTCCAGCGCGTCCCCGAGGGAAAGGCCGCCAAGAACCGGGTGCACCTGGACGTGCGGGTCGGTACCGGGCTGGTGGGCGCGGAGCGCCTGGCCGTGCTCGAAGCGGAATGCGCCCGCCTCGTCGCGCTCGGCGCGGTCCACTTGTACACCCTGTACGCGGACGGGGAGAACGAGTCGTGCATCGCCATGCAGGACATCGAGGGCAACGAGTTCTGCCTGGACTGAACGGTTCCTGAAGGGACTCAGTCCTCTTCGAGGCGGCGCAGGCTGTCGTTCGCGCGTTCCTCGCGTTCGGCGGGCGGCAGCTCCCACCAGGCCGTGCCGCGTTCCCCGAGGCCCGTCTTCGCCAGGTGCACGCGGGCCCTTGCCGACTTGCGTGCCGTGTCGTCGTGGCGGGCGGCGGCGACCGCGCGGCGGGCCGCCATCAGGTGGTGGACGAGCCGCTCCCGCACGTCCTCGGCCAGGCCGGGATCAGTGGCCCGCCACCGTCGCCCTTTGACGACGATGAAGTGGCCGTCCTCCGTGCGTTCGACATCGTCTGCCGTCATACGGCCATCATGACCCGGGGCCGTCGGCGGCGCGGCCCCACGGCCGGACGCCCGCACGGCCCGTAGGGGGCGCGGTGGGCGGCATCGGCGGGACGTCGGGAGTGTCGGGGCCGGCCGGCGGGACGGTGGGGGGTGCGGGGGCCGCCGGGGTGGCGGGAGTGGCGGGGGCTGTCGGGCCGGTGCCGCCGGGGTCCGGGAGCGCCTCGGCCGCGCGGGTGCCGATGGCCGACGTCCTGGCGTCGTGGCCGGGGCCCGAGCGGGCCGCGTTGCGCAGCAGGAAGGCCGCCGCGCCGAGCACCGCGGCCACGATGAGGGCCGAGGCCCAGTCGGGCAGGCCGAGGTCGATGACGAGGCCGAGGGCCAGGGCGACGGCCGCGCCCGTGTAGAGGGCGGCGGCGCCGGAGGCCGCGTACAGCGTGGCCTTGCGCCGCTGCTTCCTGGTCTGCTCGCGGAACTCCTCGCGCAGTTCGGCGCGGATCGTGCGCACCAGTTCGTCGGTCAGGCCCTTGTCGAGGCCGGACAGTGGATTCTCTGGACCAGTCATGGCGCCCGGGTACCCGCCCGACCGGCGGTTTAACGGGAACACCGCGCGTGCGACGCCGACCTCAGAGGGTGACGCAGGACACACCATGCCCTGTTGTCCCCTAGGGTAGGCGGCGCGTGATCGTCCGGATTCGCACCCGGGAAGCACCATTCGGAACCACGGAGGTATCCATGTCCTCGAAGCGACGCCGCAAGAAGAAGGCCCGCCGCAAGAACGGCGCGAACCACGGCAGCCGTCCCCAGTCCTGAATCAGGACCGGTACGGCGAACGGAGGGCGGCACCGAACGGTGCCGCCCTCCGTCGTGCTCGGGGCGGAACGGAGTCGCCGGAGGCGGTGGCGAGCGGGCGGTCAATCATGAAATCGTTCCGACCATGGAGATCCTGGGAACCACGCTGCGGATCTGCGTCGAGGACCTGGAGTCCTCGGTCGCGTTCTACGAACGGCTCGCGGGCGGCACGGCGATGCGCTTCGAGCGCGGCGGCGTCTCCGTCGCGGCGATCGGCTGCTTCCTGCTGATGAGCGGTCCGGAGCACGAGCTGGAAGTGCTCCGCAAGGTCTCCGCGACCATCGCGGTCAAGGACGTCGACGAGGCGTACATGGTCCTGAACGCGTCCGGCGCGCGCGTCATCGCGGGCCCCGTCCCGACCCCCGCGGGCCGCAACCTCATCGCGATGCACCCGGACGGCTCCGTCTTCGAGTACGTCGACCGCCGCGTCAGCGGAACCTGACCCGTATCCTCGGTCCGACCGAGTGGAGGACGGTGCACGTGGCGGGCAGTACGGCGAGTGGCGCGGCGACGGGCGGCGACGGACGGACGTCGCTGAGCGCGCAGGCCCGCGAGGCCGTGCGGCAGCGCATCGTCGACCGCCGTTACGCCCTCGGCGCGCGCCTGGTCGAGCGGGAGGTCGCCGAGGAGCTCCGGATGTCCCGCGTCCCCGTCCGCGAGGCCCTGCGCTCCCTGGTCGCCGAGGGCCTGCTGGAGCTGTTGCCGCACAGCGGTGTGCGGGTGCGGCGCCTGGAGCCCGACGACGTACGGCATCTGTACGAGGTGTGGGAGCCCCTCGCCGTCCAGGCGTCCCGGCTCGCGGCGCGCCGGGTGGCGCACCGCGCGCCGGACGAACCGCCCGGTCTCGCCGCCCTCCGTGCCACGCTCGGCCACGCCGAGCAGGCGTCGGACGCGGACGACGGGGTGCGCGAGGTCGCCGCCCACACGGCGTTCCACGAGGGCATCGTCGCCCTCTCCGGCAACCCGCTCCTGGCCCGCACGATGGAACAGCTGAGCTGGCAGCTCCAGCTCCTGTTCGGGATGCGCGCCGAGCCGGACCACATGCGGGCCCAGCACCGGCTGATCTACGGACGGATCGCGGCGGGCGACGAGGACACGGCGGCGGCGAGCACGCTGATCCACGTACGGGACAGCCGGGCGGTGGCGCTGCGGTCGCTCTTCGAAGAGGGTGACGCGGTCACACGGCGGTAGCGACCTTCCACAGGTGGCCGTCCGGGTCGCTGAAGTAGCCGAAGTAGCCGCCCCACTCCGTGGCCGCCGCCTCCTTCACCACGGTGCCGCCCGCGGACTCCGCCGCCTGAAGCGTCTCGTCCACGTCGTTGCGCGAGTCCGTGAGGTAGTGGAGCGACACCCCGCGGAACCCGGCCCCCTCCGGCGGGACGCCCGCGTCCCGCGCGGCGGCCTCCCACTCGTACAGCGCCAGCATCGACGACCCTGGTCCCAGGCTGCACCGGACGAAGCCGGGATAGTCCTGGTCGACCTCGCAGCCAAGGCCGTCGACGTAGAACTTCTTGGCGCGGTCCAGGTCCTCGACGCCGAGCATGACGGCGCTCACCTGCAATGACATGGCGGTCTCCTCGCTGTCCCCATTGCGGCGGATGCGAGTCACGGTATAGCGGCTCTGATCGTCTCGCCTCCCGAGCAGGGTTGTATACGTACCGCGTTGCAACGCTCGGGCCTCTTGAGGATTTAGCGTGCAAATACCGCTTTCAACCCCGGCACCCTTGCCGACCCAGATGCACTTGGTATACAAACTGGCGGACGCTCCCCCCTCCACTCCACTCCCCTCCACTCCCCTCCCCCGACCGAGGAGCCCCCATGACACCCCTGTCCCGCCGCGGCGTGATCGCCGGCGCCGCCGCCCTGGCCGGCACCGCCGCCGCCCTGTCGTCCGGCCCCGCCACCGCCGCCGAGCGCCACCACGGCCGCGGCAGGGCCGTCGTCTTCCGCGACGTGCGCCCGCTCGGCGCGCGGACCCCCGTGGACCTCACCGTGGTCGACGGACGGATCTCCGACCGGCCCGCGCCCAAGGGTGCCGAGGTCGTCGAGGGCGGCGGCCGGCTCGCGCTGCCCGGCCTCGTGGACGCGCACATCCACCCCGACAAGACGACGTGGGGCGGCTCCTGGGTGACACGGAAGCCGGCGAGCGGCATCGCCGACTACTGCGCCCAGGACGTGGAGCTGTTCAAGAGCCAGAAGCGTCCGGTCGGCGAGCGCGCGTACGGCCTCATGGCGCACGCCGTGACGCGCGGCACCCGCGCCATGCGGGCCCACGCCGACGTGGCGCCGGCCTACGACCTGGCGGGCCTCGAAGGCGTCGCGCACGCGCGTGACCGACTGCGGCACGCCCTCGACGTGCAGATCGTGGCGTTCCCGCAGCACGGCGTGGTCCGCACGCCCGGCACCGCCGAGCTCCTGGAGGAGGCCGCGCGCTCGGGTCTCGTCGACTTCGTCGGCGGCATCGACCCGATCAGCTTCGACCACGCGATGGACGAACAGCTCGACCTGGTCTTCGGCCTCGCGGACCGGCACGGGGTGGGCGTGGACATCCACCTGCACGACCGGGACGAGAAGGGCACGAAGGTGCTGCGCTCCATCATCGACCGCACCCGCGCGCTGTCCCTGCGCGGCAAGGTGACGGTCAGTCACGTCTTCTGCCTGCCGCACCTGTCCGACGGCGAGCTGGGAAAGGTGGCCGCCGACCTGGGCGAGCTCGACATCTCCCTGACGACAGTGGCGCCGAACGAGTCGCTCGTCCTGCCGGTCGCGAAGCTGCGGGAGCACGGCGTGCGCGTCGGCCTCGGCTCCGACGGCGTGCGGGACTCATGGAGCCCGTTCGGCAACGCGGACATGCTGCACCGCACGCACATACTCGGCTGGGTCACCGACGTCCGCCTCGACGAGGCGCTCACGGACTGCTACCGCGTGGGCGCCCACGGCGGCGCGGACGTGATGGGCCTGCGCCACGCGGACTTCACGCCGGGCGCCCCGGCCGACTTCATCCTCGTACGCGGCGAGAACGTCCCGCAGGCGATCGTGGACATGCCGCAGCGCGACATGGTGGTGCACGGCGGCAGGGTGGTGGCACGCGACGGCGAACTGGTCTGAGCCGCCGGGCCCGCGTCAGCCCTCCGCCGGGCGCATCCGGAAGTCGTACCGCTCCGGTACCGGCTCCCCCGTCGCCGCCGTCCACAGCTCGCCCAGCGTCTCCGCGCCCTCGCGGAGGTCCGCCGCCTCGAAGCCGGAGTCGAAGACGGCACGGACGCCTTCCATGTCGCCCTCCGCGTACAGGAGTTGGGCCTCCAGGAGGCGGAAGCGGCCTTCGGCTCGGGTCGCCTCGTGCAGGCGGTCCCAGACCGCGCGGGCCGCTTCCGTGCGGTGCGCGGCGAGCAGTGCGGTGATGGCTTCGCGGCCGAGCGCGGCGGTGGCGACGGTCCACACGGGTCCGTCGTCGCGGCGCTCCTGGCACAGGTCGTCGAAGGCCTCCGCGTACCGGTCGGCGGCCCGCTCCGTGTTGCCCTCGGCCCGGTCGGCGACGGCGAGGCAGCGCAGCAACGGCCAGCGGGAGGGGGCGAGTTCGAGGCCCCGCTCCCAGCTGCGGACGGCCTGCGCCCGGTCGCCCGCGTGCCATTGGGCGACACCCAGGTGGTACTCGGCGAGCGGGCGTGCGGGCGCCGTCTCCAGCATGTCCCGCCAGTGCGGTGCGACGAGCGTCGGTCCGGGCGGTACGACCTTGCGCGGCTCGGGCACGGCACCCGTGTGCAGCAGCTCCAGCCACGGCGCCTGGTCGGGGCCGAGCGTCGACTCGGCGAAGGGCGTTCCCGGCACCTTGTGTCCGGCGCGCAGGACTTCGAGGGCGCCCCAGCCGGAACCGGTGGCGAGCGTCTCGCCGGGTTCGGTGTCGGCGGAGGGCAGCCACGCCTCGTACGCCGCGTCGACGGCCTCGCGGGGCAGCGCGTCGGCGAGCCGCGCCGCGACCTCGTCCCGCGCGCCCGCCCACTCCCCGTGCACACGGTCGGCGGACGCGGACAGCGGACCGTACGACTCCAGCCAGCTGAACTCGGCCTCCGCGTCCAGGCGTACGTGCTCCAGCTGCGTTCGCGCGAGGCCCGACTGGATCTCCGCGTAGCCGCCCGTGCCGGGTTCGGTGAGCCACTCCTGCCAGCGCCGGCCGCCGGCGCCGGTCCCCCAGACGAAGAGCTTGCGGCCGCGCGGCAGGTCGGTGGAGGTCTGGACGAGTCCGTGTCCCGCGTCGTCGAGCGCGGCCATCCAGCGGCGTGCGCCGTCCGGCACGTCGTAGAACTGGTCGGCGGGGTACTCGCTGTTCCGCGGGTACGTCCGGTCGGCGCCGTCGTACACGGGGACCGGCACCTTGCGCAGCGTGCCCGTGTACCCGAAGTGCCAGGCCTCGTCGGCGGGGACGAGCACCCTGCGGTCGTCGGGCACCGCGACGTTCGACCACCAGTAGACGGGGACGGGCTTCTCGTGCGGGTTGCGGACGCGGACACCCACGTGCAGGAAGTCGGAGTCCTCGGGCAGCCACAGGTCCACCTGGAAGGGCACGTCGCGCAGCCGCTCCCACTCCCACAGGCGCAGCATCTCGCCGCCGTCGGGCGCCGGTACGCGGGCCGCGTGCACGGGGGCGCAGGACAGGGTGGTGTGGCCGGTGGCGCCGATGTTCCACTCGATGCCGCCGGAGGTCCAGGCGCCGTTGAGCGCGAAGGCGGCGGGCTGCAGCACCGGGTTCCGGTACAGCAGTTCACGTCCCGTCGGCTTGTGCAGGAGGGAGTGGACGCGACCGCCGTACCCGGGCAGGACGGTGGCGCGCAGCTTGTCGTTCTCGACGACGATGACGTCGACGGCCGTGTCGGTGCGTTCGCGCCCGTACGCGTCGCGGACCCGGGTGGGCAGCGGGGAGCTCAGCGGTGCGTAGCCGAGCTGCCGTGCCATGTCGCGCGGCAGTCCTTCCTTGGCGCGCTCGTCGAGGGTGTGCACGTTCCGCAGGGGCAGCAGCGGCGGCAGCGGGTTCTCGGGCCCCGGTGCCGCCGCGGGCAGGGTCAGTACGTCGCGTCGCACGGTCGTCTTCACGATCACCATGGAACACGGTCGGCGGGGTGTCGGCCAGGGGCCGCCCAGGTCAGGATTGTGCAAAGGCCTCCACGATCACGTCGGTGAGCAGGTCGCCCGCCTTGCCGTCGGGGTCGAGGTCGGGGTCGTAGATGGTGACGTTGAGCCCGACGCAGCGCGGCGAGCGGACGAACGGCCGCAGCAGGGCGAGGAGTTCCTCGGCGAACAGGCCGCCGGGGTCGGGGCTGTCGACGGCGGGCATCACCGACGGGTCGAGGACGTCGGCGTCCAGATGCACCCAGAACCCGTCGAGTTCGGGCTCCTCCAGCGTCTGCGCGACGGCGCGGGCGATGTTCTCCTCGCCCCACTTGCGCAGCTCGCCGACGGTCGCGTTGGCGATCTTCAGCGCGGTGAACTCCTCACGGTCCTCGTCGCCGTCCCTGAGGCCGAAAATGCAGACGTCCTCGTCGCGGACGTAGGGCCGCAGCCCTTCGAGGTTCGTGAGGTCCTCCTGGCCGCGGCCGGTGGCCAGGGCGAGTTCCTCGCCGCCCGCGGCACCGATGCGGTCGGAGTTGCCCGGGTGCCGGAAGTCGGCGGAGCCGTCGATGGAGGCGATGCCGTACCGCCCGATGCGGCGCAGGGCGAGCGCTGCGCCCAGCTGGATCGAGCAGTCGCCGCCGAGGACGACAACGAAGTCCTCGGCGCGCACGTGGTGTTCGATGCGGTCGGCGAGCTTGCGGGTGTAGGAGGCGATGGCGGCGGCGTTGAAGACGCCGTCGCCTTCCTGCCAGTCACCGCGGTCGTAGCGGGGCGGCACGACCACGCCGCCCTCGGTGGCGCCGAGGCGCCGCAGGATGCCCCGCTCCCGCAGGGCACCGGCCAGCTTGTGGCAGCCGGGCACGGTGCCGGGGGCGGGCGGGCGCAGGCCCAGGTTGGAGGGGGCGTCGACGAGCACGATATTCCGCATGGCGCCCATCCTGTGCGACGCACGTCGGCCCTTTCAACACTCCCGGTCCCGTCAGGCGGCGGGGCGGGGCCGAGTTGGCCACATGTCGGCGGTGATCGCCCATCGTTCGTGGTCGCGCCAGGCCCCGTCGATGAAGAGGAAGTCCGGCGAGAAGCCCTCCAGCCGGAAACCTGCGCGGCGGACCAGCGCGATCGACGCCGCGTTGCCGGGCTGGATGTTGGCTTCCAGACGGTGCAGGCCGAGTTCCTCGAAGGCGTACGTGAGGACAAGTCCGAGGCCCTCGCTCATGAGGCCGCGCCCGGCGGCGTGCGCGAAGGCGCCGTAGCCGAGGGCGCCGCTGCGGAAGCCCCCGCGGACGATGTTGTTGATGTTGATGAATCCGGCGACGGAACCGCCGTCCCGGTCGCAGACGACGAACCCCGCTTTGGCGGGGTCCTCGATGACCGTCCCCGCGTAGGCGCGGAAGGCGTCGTCGGTGCGTGGCGGGAAGAGCCAGGGCCGGTGCAGCTCGCGGCTCTGGTCCGCCCGTGCGGTGAACTCGGCACCGTCCGCGAGGGCGAGGGGGCGTATGCCCACGCTGGGGCCTTCGGCGAGAAAGGGGCGTGATGCGGACATCCGGCCACGCTATCCGGGAAGCGCGCCCTACCGCCTCCGTCGCATGAAGTAGGCCCCGCACAGGGCGCCGATCAGGCCCGTGCCGAGCAGGGCCATCCAGAGCGGGACGGTCACCTCGGGGATGAGCAGCCGGATCTTGGTGCTGCGGGTGTTCTCGAAGATGAAGACGAGGGTGAGGACGACGACCGCGGCGACGGCCACCCTGCCGGGTGTCATCAGCCCGCCGCCCGGGCCGCCGCCCTGGGAGCCGCCCGTGGAGGTGTTGGGGCTCATGCTGTGGACCCTTCCGTCGGAGGTGCGCCGGTCTCCCCCGCGCCCCAGCATGGGCAGCCGGGAGGCTGAGCGCGCGGTGGAGGTGCCTCCGGGGTGGGTCGGTGGGCCGTACGGGTGACGCCCGGTGGGTTACCGAGACGAGGGGACCTCCACGCCGAGGACGGCCGACGACCGGCTACTACCGACCGGTAGGTACCGGCCGGGGGCATGCTGTGACGGAAGGCGAGGAAAGCCTTCGGGGGCGGGTCAGACGAGCGCCGGCACGTCCAGCGTCAACGTCCCGGCGTCCGCGTCGAGTTCGCCCGCCACCCCGAACGGCACCGTCAGCGCCCCGTCGCAGTGCCCGAACCCGAACTCCTCCGCCACCGGCACGCCGAGCCCGCCGAGCCGGTCCGCGAAGAGCACCCGCAGCTCCGCACGGTCCCCGCACTCCTCCCACGATCCGAGCACGATCCCCGCCACCCCGTCGAGCCAGCCGGAGCGCAGGAGTTGGGTGAGGATACGGTCCATGCGGTACGGCTCCTCGCCGATGTCCTCGACGCACAGCAGGCCGCCGCGGGCGGATGTCCGTGCCGTGGGCGTGCCGAGGTCGGCGGCGAGCAGCGACACGCAGCCGCCGAGCGTGACGCCCCTGGCGCGGCCGCCGACGAGGGCCGCCGCGTGCGGGGAGCCGGCCCGGATGACGCGGGTCTCCTCGGGCGCGAAGAGCGTGGTGCGCAGATGTTCCTGTGCCCGCGCGTTCTTGAGGAAGTCGACGGTGGCGGTCATCGGCCCGTGCAGGGTGGCGACGCCGAGGCGGGTGGCGAACGCCTCGTGCAGGGCGGTGATGTCGCTGTAGCCGAGGAACACCTTGGGCCCGACCGCTTCGGTCGCGCGCCGCATCGCCCGCCAGTCGACGAGGTCCACCATGCGCTGGACACCGTATCCGCCGCGCGCGCAGAACACGGCGGCCACGGACGGGTCGCACCACGCCTGTGCCAGGTCGCGGGCGCGGTCTGCGTCCGCCGCCGCGAGGTAGCCGAACTCCGGGTGGCGGCACCGGACATGGGGTGCGACGACGGGGTCCAGGTCCCAGCCGCGCAGGATGTCCAGGCCCGCTTCGAGACGGTCGTCGGGGACGGGGCCGCTCGGCGCGACGACGGCGACCCGCGCACCCGGCGTGAGGCGCGCGGGACGTATGAGCGGTCTCACTTGGTGAGCTCCAGGGTGGGGACGCGTCCCGCGAGGTCGATCCTGAACACCTGCGCGTACAGGGAGAGTTCGGCCTCCAGGGCGCGGACCATCGTGTCGGCGCGGCGGAACCCGTGCCCTTCACCCTCGAAGGCGATGTAGGCGTGCGGTACGCCGCGCCCCTCCATCCTCGCGAGGAACCGCTCGGACTGGGCGGGCGGGCAGATGACGTCGTCGAGGCCCTGGAGGAGCAGGAACGGCGCGGTGATCAGTTCGGCGTGGCGGGCCGGTGAGCGTTCCGCGTACCGGCCCGGCTCGGTGTCGAGCGGCCCCACGAGGGATTCCAGGTACTGGGATTCCAGGTCGTGGGTCTCCCCCGACGCGAACGCGGCGAGATCGAGGACCGGATAGCTGATCGTCCCGCAGGCGTAGACGTCCGTGCAGGTCAGGGAGGCGGCCGTGGTCCAGCCGCCGGCGCTGCCGCCGCGGACGGCGAGCCGGGCGCGGTCGGCGGTGCCCTCGTCGGCCAGGGCGAGGGCGACGGCGGCGCAGTCGTCGACGTCGGCGATGCCCCACTGCTCGCGGAGCCGGTTGCGGTAAGCGCGGCCGTACCCGGTGGAGCCGCTGTAGTTGACCTCGGCGACGCCGATGCCGCGCGAGGTGAAGTAGGCGATGGCCAGATCGAGCACGAGAGGGGCGCGGCCGGTGGGGCCGCCGTGCGCCCACACCACGTAGGGCGGCAGTTCGTCGTCGGGTGCGATGTGGCCGGGGTGGTGCGGCGGGTAGACGTGCGCGTGGATCTCGCGTCCTGCGGGGCCGTAGAAGGTGCGGATGTGCGGTTCCGGGTAGTACGCGGGGTCCACCGGGTCGTCGTGGGCGGCGCCGACGACGCGGGCGCGGCCGGTGCAGGTGTCGAGCTCCACGACTTCGTACGCGCTGCGGGGGCTCGCGGCGACGCCGGTGACGCGCGATCCGTGCGCGGCGACCGTCGAGGCCCACTCCGTCCAGGGGCCCGCGGCGTCGACGACCTCGCCCGTCTCGGGGTCGAGTATCCCGAGGGCGGTGGCGCCCTTGCCGTGCACGACGGCGATCAGTCCGCTCTCCAGCGGCGCGAACCAGTTCCAGCCGACCTGCCAGAGCGGTCCGGCGAACTCCTCCTGGCGCGGACAGAGCGGCTCGGCGCCGGTGGTGTCGCGGCGCGGGTCCACCCGGTACAGGTTCCACCAGCCCGTGCGGTCGCTGGAGAACAGGAGCCGCCCGTCGTGGGCCCACTCGACCTGCGCCACCGACTCCTCGGGACCGCCCGCGACCGTGCGGGCCGCGCCGAACGTGCCGTCGTCGCGCACCTCGGCGAGCGTCAGCTCCGTGCCGTCCCACGGCATGCGCGGGTGGTCCCAGCCGATCCAGGCGGCGTGCGCGCCGTCGGGCGAGAGGCGCGGGCCCGTGACGAAACGGTGCCTGCCGTCGGACAGTTCACGCACCGCGTTCCGGTCCTCCGCCGCCGTTCCGTCGAGCGGCACCGCGGCGATGACGCGCCGCACGTCGGTCGGCGCCTCACCGGTGAACTCCTCGAGGACGCACCAGACCTCGCCCCGGTCCAGGCGGAGGACGGGGTCGACCCAGCGCAGACCGCCGCCGATGCCGGAGACCGGGGTCAGGGGTCTCGGTTCGGCGCCGGGGGTGTCCGGCTCGTACGCGTACAGGCGCTGGTCGGCGAAGTCGACGAAGACCACGAGCGGACCCTCGGGGCACTCGGCCCCGGCCCAGGGACGGCCGCCGTACTCGACGACGCGGCTGCGCACGTTCCACGGTGCGGGCAGCACCGTGCGCTCCTCGCCGTCGGGCAGGCGCCGCACCAGCGCGCGCCGGCCCGCCTCGGTGGGGCGCGGCGCGGTCCACCAGGTCTCGGCGCCGACGAAGCCCACGAACCCGGGTGCGCCGTCGTGGGTCGCGGCGAGCTCGGCGTCGATCGGCGACGGCCATGATCCGTACGCCAGGGTCTGCATCATGTCCTTCTCTTCCCCCATTGTTGCTAGGCCGTACGCAGAAAGCGGTCGAGGACTCGGACGCCGAAGTGCAGCGCGTCGACCGGGACGCACTCGTCGACTCCGTGGAAGAGCGCCTGGTAGTCGAAGCCCTCCGGTGTCCTCAGCGGCGAGAAGCCGTAGCCGGTGATGCCCAGCCGCGAGAACTGCTTGGCGTCCGTGCCGCCCGACATGCAGTACGGCACGACGTGGCCCTCCGGCGCGAACTCCTCGACGGCCGCCCGCATGCGCGCGTACGTCGGCGAGTCGACCGGCGCCTGCAGCGCCACCTCGCGGTGGTGGAACTCCCAGTCGACGTCAGGCCCCGTGAGCCGGTCAAGCGTTCGTTGGAACTCTTCCTCTCCGCCCGGCAGAAAGCGGCCGTCCACGTACGCCACTGCCTCCCCAGGGATCACATTGACCTTGTAACCCGACTGCAGCATCGTCGGATTGGCGCTGTTGCGGACGGTCGGCGCGACGAGGTCGGCGGTCGGGCCGAGCTTCTCCATGAAGGCGTCCACGTCGTAGCCCGGCGCGTCGGGGTCGGTCTCCAGGCCGTAGAGCGCGGCCAGCTCGACGAGGGAGGCGCGCACGGTAGGGGTGAGCCGGACCGGCCAGCGGTGCTCGCCGATGCGGGCGATGGCGCCGGCCAGCCTGCTGACCGCGTTGGCGTGATTGACCTTCGAGCCGTGGCCCGCCTTGCCGCGCGCGGTGAGCTTGAGCCAGCCGGTGCCGCGCTCCCCCGCCGCGATGGGGTAGATCTGGTTGCCGCGGCCGTCGTGGAAGGTGAAGGCGCCCGACTCGCTGATGCCTTCCGTGCAGCCCTCGAAGAGCGCGGCGTGCTGGTCGGTGAGGAAGCCCGAACCGTCCTCGGCGCTGGCCTCCTCGTCGGCGGTGAAGGCGATCACGAGGTCGCGCCGGGGCCGCACCCCCGCGCGGGCCCACCGCCGGACCACGGACAGGATCATCGCGTCCATGTTCTTCATGTCGATGGCGCCGCGGCCCCAGACGACGCCGTCGCGGATCTCGCCGGAGAACGGGTCGACGCTCCAGTCGGCGGCCTCGGCGGGCACGACGTCGAGGTGCCCGTGGACGAGGAGGGCGTCGGCGGCCGGATCCGTGCCCTCGATGCGGGCGACGACGTTGGTGCGGCCCGGGGTGCGCTCCAGGAGCAGGGGTTCGAGGCCCGCGTCGGCGAGGCGCTCTGCCGCGTACTCGGCGGCGGGCCGCTCGCGGCAGTCGCCGCCGCCACGGTTGGTGGTGTCGATGCGGATGAGCCCGGAGGTGAACGTGACGACCTCGTCGAGCGCCAGCGCGTCCACGGTGTCGTCGGACTCCTGCTCCTGCTCCTGCTCCTGCTCCATCACCCGGGTCTGCTGGCTAGCCATACTGCTCCTCCACGGCGGCAGAGGCGATCGTCGTAACCGCCTTGAAGGTACGGATCCCCTCGTACATCGTCTCGCTGTCGTACGCGACCTTGCGCTCCCCCGTACGGCGCACACCCGGCACGACGGTCGACGCCATGGCGAGGTGCTCGGCGTCGAACTCGACCTCCACGGTGAAAGGACCGCCGTGCACCGGCTCATGCCGCACGGCCAGCGAGGCGGCCTCCTTGGCGGCGGCGCGGATGTCCGCGGCGGTACGGGCCGGGGTGCGGCAGACCGCGGCGTAGCGCGAGACGTGGTCCTTGACGGCGACCTTCAGGGCCCCGGGCGCGTAGCCGAGGGCGTCCTCGCAGGCCAGGTCGTCGCCGGTGACGAGCACGACGGGGACGCCGTACTCGGCGACGACGTGCGAGTTGAGCAGCCCCTCGCTGGCCCGGACGCCGTTGACCCACACGCCGGTGATCTGGTTGGCGAGATAGGTGTGCGCGAGGACGCCCTCCATCCCGGCGCCCGCGTGGTAGCCGATGAACGCGATGCCGTCGATGTCGCCGTGCTGCACGCCCTCCACCATGGAGAGCGACTTGTGGCGTCCGGTGAGCATCTCCACCCGGTCGTCCAACTGCTCGAGGAGCAGGTTGCGCATGGTCCAGTGCGCCTCGTTGACGAGCACCTGGTCGGCGCCCCCGTCGAAGAACCCGAGCACGGCGGCGTCGACGTCCGAGGTGAACATCGCCCGGCACCGCTCCCACTGCGGGGTGCCGGGCAGCACGTCGGCCGGCCAGGTCACGCCGGTGGCGCCCTCCATGTCGGCGCTGATCAGGATCTTCATACCCTCTCCCACTCCCCCGAGGCCGGATGACCGAACAGCCCACACTCACATCACTTGCCGACCCCAGTTTCGCAACCACGCCGGGCATCGCGGTGAAGGGGTGCCGTGACCTGACCGGCCTGATCGTTTCGCGCGGGCATCCGCACAGGGTAGACAGTGGCGCGGGAGAGGCAAGGGGGATCTGGGGAAGTGGGGGCGTCCGCCGCTCAGCGGGGCCGTTCCTCGCTTCCGTGGGACGGGCGGATCACGACCGCTTCGGCTCGGACGGTTCCGCCCTCGCGGAAGGTGAGGACGAAAGGGATCCGTTCGCCGAGGCTCAGCGGCTCGCGGAGGCGCACCATGACGTCCAGGCCGTACGGCGACATGGTGAGGCCGTCGCCGGCCGGGACGGCGGCGGAGTCCACCATGCGCATGCCGGCGGCGCCGCGCCCCGTGGGCGTGTACCGGCTGAGCATCACGTCGTCGAGTGCGGGCGACGTCACGGCGGTCAACCGGTCGTCGGAGCCGCCGGAGTTGGTGATCCGGAAGAACGCGGCGCTCTCGCGCGTGTCGCCGTACGGCAGGAAGACCGTCCCGTCGGCGACCTCGACGCGCGCCGGGCTGCCCGCGGCTCCGGAGCCGGTCCACACGGTGAGCAGCCCCAGCGCGACGGCGCACGCGGCGACGGGTTCGAGGGCGCCGCCGAGCCCCTCGCGGACGCGGCGTCGGGTGGGCCGCCAGGAGTGTGTGTCGCTCATCGGTCGCCTCCACGGTTCTGACGGCGGTCGCGGTCGCGGTGCGGGCGCGGGGCCGGGCCACGGGCCGGGCGCCAGGTGCGCAGGCGCAGGCTGTTGCCGACCACGAGGAGGGAGCTCGCCGACATCGCGGCGGCGGCGACCATCGGGTTCAGCAGGCCCACCGCTGCGAGCGGCACCGTGACGGCGTTGTAGCCGAAGGCCCACAGGAGGTTGACGCGGATGGTCCGCAGGGTGCGGCGGGCCAGGCGCACCGCGTCCGCGACGGCTTCGATGTCGCCGCGGACGAGCGTCACGTCGGCGGCCCCGATCGCGACGTCGGTGCCGCCGCCCATGGCGATGCCGAGGTCGGCGCCCGCGAGCGCCGCGGCGTCGTTCACGCCGTCGCCGATGACCGCGACGCGGTGTCCGCCTGCCCGCAACTCCTGCACGAGGGACGCCTTTCCCTCGGGTGTGCAGCGGGCGTGCACCTCGTCGATGCCGAGGTTCCCGGCGACGGCGCGGGCGGTGGCCTCGCGGTCGCCGGTGGCGAGGACGGGGCGCACACCGAGGCGCCGCAGCCGGTCCACGGCGCGGTAACTGCCGGGCCGCACCAGGTCCCCGACGGCGACGAGCGCCTCGGGCCTGCCGTCCACCAGGACCAGGACCGGGGTGTGCGCGGCACGCTCGGCTTCGGCCAGCGCACGCGCGAGCGGGCCCTCCAGCCCGTCTCCGGGGGAACGGACTTCGACGACGTGCCCGTCGACCTCGCCCCGGACGCCGCGCCCCGCCTCGGCGGCGAACTCGCGGACCGCGGGCAGTGGTTCGTGGGGCGCGGACTTCGTCGCGTACGCGGTGATCGCGCGGCCCAGCGGGTGTTCCGAGCCCTGCTCGACGGCTCCGGCGAGCCGCAGCGCCGCCTCCCCGCCGATGCCGTCGGGTGCCGCCGTGAACGCGGTGACGCTCATGTGTCCGGAGGTCAGGGTGCCGGTCTTGTCGAGGACGACGGTGTCGACGTGCTTCAGCGCTTCGAGGGCCTGCGGCCCGGTGACCAGGACCCCCAGCTGGGCGCCCCGGCCGGTCGCGGCCATCAGGGCGGTGGGGGTGGCGAGGCCCAGGGCGCACGGGCAGGCGACGACGAGTACGGCCACGCAGGCGGTGACGGCGGCCTGCGGGTCGGCTCCGGCGCCGAGCCAGAAGCCGAGCACCGTGGCGGCGAGCGAGAGCACGACCGGCACGAACACGCCCGCCACCTCGTCAGCGAGCCGCTGCGCGTTCGCCTTGCCCGCCTGGGCGTCCGTCACCGTGCGGGTGATGCGGGCGAGTCGGGTGTCCGCGCCGACGGCCGTGGCGCGGACGAGGAGCAGCCCGCCCGCGTTGACGGCACCACCGGTCAGACCGGTCCCCGGCCCGACCTCGACGGGTTCGCTCTCCCCGGTGACCAGCGACAGGTCGACGGCGGAGTTGCCCTCGACGACGACGCCGTCGGTCGCGACCCGCTCACCGGGCCGCACGACGAAGATCTGGCCCACGCGCAGTCGCGCGACGGGGATGACTTTCTCGGCCCCTGAGTCCTCTCGTACGGCGACGTCCTTGACCGCAAGTCCCGCGAGCGACCGCAGCGCCTGCCCGGTGCCGTGCCGGGCCCGCGCCTCCAGGAACCGCCCGGTGAGGACGAACAGGGGAACACCGACGGCCGCCTCCAGATAGACGTGCGCGACACCGTCACCGGCGGACGGCAGCAGCGTGAACGGCATCGTCATGCCGGGCTCGCCCGCGCCGCCGAGGAAGAGCGCGTACGCCGACCAGCCGAAGGACGCCGCGACGCCCAGCGAGACCAACGTGTCCATCGTCGCCGCCGCGTGCCGGAGACCGCGCAGCGCGCGCAGGTGGAAGGGCCACGCGCCCCAGGTGGCGACCGGCGCGGCGAGGGCGAAGCACAGCCACTGCCAGTTGCGGAACTGGAGGGCGGGGACCATGGACAGGACGAGCACGGGGAGCGCGAGCAGCGCGGTGACCAGGAGCTGTTGGCGTTGCCCGGCTCCCCACGCGAGCTGTTCTCCTTGCCGCCCCTGTCCCCCCTTTCCCCGCTCCTGCCGTGGGGGCTCCGGCAGCTGTGCCGTGTACCCGGCCTGCTCGACGGTGGTGACGAGGTCGGCCGGGGTGACGGACGGCGGGTGGCTCACGCGGGCGCGGCCGGTCGCGAGGTTGACCGTCGCGGTCACCCCGTCGAGCCTGCCGAGCCGCTTCTCGACCCGCTTCACGCAGGCCGCGCAGGTCATGCCGCCGACGGTCAGGTCGGTGGTCACCACGGTGTCCGCCGCTTCGACGCCCATCAGTGGCCTCCGCCGTGCATGCCACCCATGCCACCGCCGCCGCCGCTGTCGTTGTCGCCGTCGGGCCGGGTGTCGGACCCGGAGCCGGGCCGCGCGTCGTGCATGCCGGGTGCGACCGGGCCCGCCGCCCTGCCCACGGCGTACGACGCGGTGAAGATCAGCACCAACAGCAACAGAAAGCCGCAGAGTGCGGGCGGCGGCACCCATCTCCGCCGTCTGTCCTCAACCATCACCGCTCCCGGATCGTGCGACGGCGCGGACCGGGCGGCCCGCACCGCTCCAGGAGTCGGATACGGCGGGGCCCGAGTTCCCGGGCAGCCGCCCTTCGTCCACATCTTGGCCAGATCCTTGCGGGCCATGACCATCTGGCCACTCGTTGCGGTCCTGAGCGGCGGCACAGGATCGGGGCATGAAGATTCTCTGGGTATTCGCACATCCCGACCGGCGCTCGCTGGGCGGCTCGCTGATGACGGAGGGGCTGCGCACGCTGGAGTCGCTCGGGCACGAGCACCGCACGTCGGATCTGTACGGCATGGACTGGAAGGCCGTGGTGGACGCCGACGACTTCGGGGACGCGCCGCGCGACCGTCGGCTCTTCGTGGGTCCCGAGCAGGAACGCGCCTACAGGGGCCGGACGTTGAGCGAGGACGTGCGCCGTGAGCAGGAGAAGATCGCCTGGGCGGACACGCTCGTCTTCCAGTTCCCGCTCTGGTGGTTCGGTCCGCCCGCGATCCTCAAGGGCTGGTTCGACCGGGTGCTCGTGCAGGGCTTCGGCTTCGGCATCAAGGGGCCCGACGGGCGGACCCTGCGGTACGGCGACGGGGGCCTCGCGGGCAAGCGCGCCCTCGTCGTCACGTCGGTCGGCGCCCGCGCGTCCGGCTTCGGGCCGCGCGGGATCCACGGCCAGCTGGACCAGGTGCTCTTCCCTCTGCTGCACGGCACGTTCTGGTACACGGGGATGGCCGCGCTGCCGCCGTTCGTCGTGTACGGGGCCGACCGGCTCACCGACGCCGGATACGCCGACAGCGCGGCGCGGCTGCGCGAGCGGCTGCGCGCCCTCCCCCGCACGGAGCCGCTGCCCTTCCACGAGGAGAACGGCGGGGCCTACGACGGTGACCTCGTGCTGCGCCCCGAGCTCGCGCCGGGCATGTCCGGTCTCGGCGTGCACAGTTGAGCGGAGCGGCAGGGCCCGCAGACCCCGCTGAGTTCGAGGGTGTGCTCCAGCTCGGCGAAGCCCGTCGTCTCCGCGAGCCGGTCCGCCCACACCTCGACGGCCCCGGCGTCCACCGCGCGGCTCCGGCCGCAGTCGCGGCAGATGAGGTAGTGGCGGTGCTCGTCGGTGGGCCGCCGCAGGTAGAGCCGTTCGCCGGTCTCGTCGCGCACGACGTCGACGAGACCGCCCCGGTGCAGTTCGCGCAGCGCGCGGTAGACGGTGGTGAGACCGACCGCCCGGCCGGACCCGGCGAGCAGGGCGTGCAGTTCCTGCGCGGAGACGAACTCGCTGCAGCCGCCGAGGATTTCGAGCACGGCGGCCCGCTGCCGGGTTCTGCGCATTCCCTCCGCCCCGCTCGCGGTCACGGGACCCGCTCCAGAGCGGACGGCACGGGAAGGGCGGGGCGCGTCGGCACCGTGCCGAAGCTCAGCGTCCGGTAGACCGAGACCCCGCCCGCTCCGCCCGCCAGCTCCTCGCACGCCTGCGCCGCCGCCGTCACGCGACGCGTGTACGCGGGGTCCGTGGCGTCGAGCAGGATCCCCGACGTCGTACCGCTGTGCCCGACCGCCACGCCGAGGCCGCCGACCTCGCGGCAGATGTCCAGCATCGGCTCCAGCGACGCCTTGTGGCGCAGTGTCTGGTTCATCAGGGCGCTGCGCGTGGCGACGCGCCCCACCTCCGGCAGGTCGTGGGCGCGCACGGCGACGGTGAGCCGTTCGAGCAGTCCGGCGTAGGCGTGCCGGTCGGCGGTCGTGAACGGTTTGGGGATGCGGTTGAAGTCCACCGTGTCCACCGACCCGCCCTCGTCGATGCCGACGACCGCCATGGCGGGCAGCGAACCGAGGACGGCGCGGAGCCTGACGCTGCGGTGGTGGTAGGCGACGATCGCGGGGTACAGGACGCCGTCGGTGGGTTCGATGCGGGCCAGGAGGCGCTCGATCCCGGCAGGCGGCATGGGCACTCGGAGGGCCCGGCCGACCGCGCGCGCCGTGGCGACGAGGTCGGCGGAGGAGCTGGCGAGACCCTTGCCCTCCGGGATGACGCTGCTGAGGGTGAGCACGCCGCCGGGACGGCACCCGGCCGCTGTCGCCGGTGCCAAGTCGGCGATCATGCGCGCGAGTTGCAGCGCCTTCGTCTTGTGCGCGGGCCGGACCTCGATCTCCCCCGACGCGGACCCCCGCCGGAACGTGGCCATCGTCCAGCGGGCGACGGGCAGCGTCACGAGGAAGTCCCCGCCCTCCTCGGGCAGCGCTCCCTGGAGCAGCTCGCCGAAGGTGCCGAAGGCGGTGCCGACCCCGGTCGCGGGTGCGCCCCGGCGGGGCGGGCGGGACCGGGTCGCGGCCTCCTGGAACAGCTTCACGCGTCTCCTCTCGACATGGCGGCGCGCACGGCACGGCGCTCCGCGCGGACCAGTGTGCCGAACTTACCCGCTCTTGACAATCATTTTCATCTAGTGTGATGCTCTCGGCGTTCCCGGGGCCTCCCCGCCCCGGAGCCTGCCTGCCCTCTCCGCCCTACGTCCCTACGGGGGGATCTCCGTCATGCACGCACACATCGCCGAAGCGGTGAAGAAACCCGACCTCATATCCCTCGCACCGGATCTGGCCTGCCTCCGCTTCGAGACCATGAAGATCTACTCGGCCCTCGGCGCCGTACGGCACCTGCTCGACTCGGGCACCGTCCGCCCCGGCGACACCCTCGTCGACAGCTCCAGCGGCATCTACGCGCAGGCCCTCGCGCTCGCCTGCCACCGGTACGGCATGAAGTGCCACATCGTCGGCTCCACCACCGTCGACCGGTCGACGCGCGTGCAGCTGGAGATACTCGGCGCCACGCTGGAGCAGGTCGCGCCCTCCCGGAACCTGCGCCTGGACCAGGAGTTGAGGGTGCGGCGCATCGCCGAGATCCTGGCGGACAACCCCTCGTACCACTGGATGCGGCAGTACCACGACGACATCCACTACCTCGGCTACCAGGACGTCGCCGCCGAGCTGGACAAGGACCTCCCCGCCGGACCGCTCGCGCTGGTCGGCGGGGTGGGCTCGGGCGCCTCCACCGGAGCCCTCGCCACGTACCTGCGCGAGGCCGGTCGTGACGTGTCGCTCGTCGGCGTGCAGCCCTTCGGCAGCGTCACCTTCGGCTCCGAGCACGTCGCGGACCCCGACATGATCATCGCGGGGATCGGCAGCGCCATCGAGTTCCGCAACGTCCGGCACGAGCTGTACGACCGCGTGCACTGGGTGAACTTCGACAGCGCCGTGTCGGGCGCCGTCTCCCTGCTGCGCACCAGCGGCATCTTCGCCGGGCTCTCGGCCGGTGCCGCCTACCTCACCGCCCTGTGGGAACGGCGCAGGGACGACACGCGCACGTACGTCTTCATCGCGGCCGACACCGGCCACCGCTACGTGGAAAGCGCCTACGCCCACCACGAACAGGCCCTGGACATCGACACGTTGAAGCCGCACGAGATCACCTCGCTCGACGAGCTCAAGCACCCCTGGTCCACGACTGCCTGGCCCGCCGCCACCCCCTCCTGAACCACCACCGAACCCTCCAGGGACCACACATGCCGCACACCCCACCCCAGACCGTCGCCGAGCTCACCGACGCCGTCCTCGCGGGCGCCCACGGCCCCGACCCGGCCGACCTGACCGTCACCAGCGCGTTCTGGCTCTACAACACGACGCGGCTCGCCGGCGGCGACGTCACGTACCACAACCACTACCTGCTGCTCCGCGTCGGCGACTCCTTCGGCGCCTGCTCCTTCGAAGCGGGCGAACTCTCCCCGGGCTTCTGCGAGAACGCCTCGGGCCATTCCCTCGACAAGCTCCTGCGCGACGAGGCCGCGCCCGTGCGGACCGCCGCGCTCGACGCCTACCTCGCCCGGGTGCGCCCGCACCGCGACGCCGACGACGCCGAGCGCGTCATGCTCCCCACCGGCACGCCCGAGGAGCGCGCCGAGGCCCGCGACGCCGCCATCGCCGGACTCCTCGACATCGGGCCCGGCGCGCGCGTCGCCCTCATCGGCGTGGTCAACCCGCTCGTCGCGGCGATACGCGAGCGGGGCGGCGTCTGCCTGCCCTGCGACCTGAACCTGCGCACCACGGCCTGGGGCGACCCCGTCTCCGACGACATGACCGAGGTGCTCGCGCGGGCCGACGCCGTGGTCGCCACCGGCATGACCCTCAGCAACGGCACGTTCGACCTGATTCTGCGGCACTGCGTCGAACACGGCGTGCCGCTCATCGTGTACGCGCAGAGCGGCAGCGCCGTCGCCCGCGCCTTCCTGGGCGCCGGCGTCACCGCCCTGAACGCCGAACCGTTCACGTTCTCCCAGTTCAGCGCGGACGCCACCCCCATGTACCGCTACCGCGCCGCCCTCGCCCCGGACGGAGCGGCCGCGTGAGCGTCGACGCCACCAGGAATCACGTGGAAGACGGCGGCAGAGACGGTGACGAGGACGTGCTGCCGGGCGACCTGCGCATGGCGCGCACGCTCTGGCCCGTCCTGCTCGCCTCGGCCGTCGGCCTGCTGCCCTTCACCGTCTTCAGCACATACCTCGTGCCCATCGCCGACGAGGCGGGCAGCAGCGTCGCGGCGATGGGCGGCCTGCGCGGACTCGGCGGGCTCGCCGCCCTGCTGGTCGGCACCGCGCTCGCCCCGGTCATCGACCGCGTGCCCAAGGAGTGGGCGGCCGCGGGCGCGCTCGTCGCCCTCGGCGCGTCGGCCGCGCTCGGCGCGAGCGGGGACTTCCTCCTGCTCGCCGCGTTCTGCCTGCTCGTCGGCGCGAGTACGGCCGTCCTGAACCCGGCGCTCACCGCCGCGGCCGCCGACCGCTTCGGCACCGGCAAGGCGGCCGGGCGCGCCGCGACCCTCGTCACGGCCACCACGTCCATGACCGCCATGCTCGCCGCGCCGGTCATCGCGCTGCCCGCCCTGTTCTGGGGCTGGCAGGGCGACCTGCTCGGGGTGACCGTGGTGTCGCTGCTGCTCGCCGCTGTCTTCGTGGCGCGCAGGCGGCGCGCGGACCCGGACGGCGAGGCCGTCGCGCACGGCCCGCGCCTGGGTTACCTCGCCTCGTTCAAGGCGCTGGCCGCCGTGCGCGGCGCGGTGCCGGTGCTCCTGATCGGGTTCCTGCGCACCGCGGTGTTCATGGGCTACCTGTCGTACCTCGCGGCCTTCTACGAGGAGCGGTTCGACCTCGACGCCGGGCTCTTCGCGTTCGTGTGGACGCTGAGCGGTGCGTCGTTCTTCGTCAGCAACCTGCTCACCGGCCGCCTCACCAACTCCGCCGAGCCGCGCTTCGGCACGGAGCGCATGCTCGCCGCCGGACTCGTCGCCGCGCTCGTCTCGGTCGTGGGCTTCTACTTCACGCACTGGCTGCCGCTCGCCCTCGCGATGACCGCGCTGCACGCGGCGAGCCACGCCGTCGTCGCCGCATGCGTCGTCAGCCTGATCGTGCGGCGCTGCGGGACGACGCTGCGCGGCTCGGCGCTGAGCCTCAACGCGGCGGGCCAGAGCCTCGGCGTGTTCGCCGGCGCGGCGCTCGGCGGCGCGGGCCTCGGCCTCGCGGGCTACCCCGGCACCGCCGTGGTGTTCGGCGCGCTGGTCGTGGCGGCGCTGGGGGCGGCGGTACCAGTGCTGCGCGGCGCCCCGAAGGCGGGTGACGTGTGAGCACCCTCGCCGAGGCGCCTCCCGGCAACGGCTCCGCCGAGCCGCGGACCTCGCTCCGCGACCGGCTCGCCTCTCCGCGGATGCTGGTGCTGACCTGCGTCGCGCTCTTCCTCGTCCTGCTGGCCTCGGTCGTCGTGGCCATCGGCCTGGGTGCCGCCGCGGTGTCGCCCGCCGACACGGCCCGCCTCCTGTGGGCGGCCCTCACCGGTGGCAGCGTCGACGCCGACGAGACGACGACGTACCAGATCATCTGGCAGATCCGTACACCCCGCGTGCTGCTCGCCGCCCTGGTGGGCGCCGGGCTGAGCGCGGTCGGCGTGGCCATCCAGGCGATGGTGCGCAACGCGCTCGCCGACCCCTTCGTGCTCGGGGTCTCCTCGGGCGCGTCGGTCGGCGCGGTCGGCGTCACGGTCACCGGAGGGCTGGCCGCGCTCGGTGTGTACGCCGTGTCCGCGGGCGCGTTCGTCGGCGCGCTCGTCGCCTCGTTCCTCGTGTACGCCGCCTCCTCCGGCAAAGGCGCGCTGTCACCGCTGCGGCTCGTCCTGACGGGCGTGGCGATGTCCCTCGGGTTCCAGGCCGTGATGAGCGTGATCATCTACTTCGCGCCGGACAGCGAGGCGACGTCGATGGTCCTGTACTGGACGATGGGCGGCTTCGGCGCCGCGAACTGGGGCGCGCTGCCCGTCGTCGCCGGGGCCGTCCTCCTCGGCCTCGCCGTGCTGTACCGGTACAGCAGGGCGCTCGACGTCCTGGCGCTCGGCGACGAGACGGCGTCCAGCCTGGGCGTGAGCCCCGACCGGCACCGCACGTCGCTGCTCGTCGTGGTCTCCCTGATCACCGGCGTGATGGTGGCCGTCAGCGGCGCGATCAGCTTCGTCGGGCTCGTCATGCCGCACCTGGTGCGGATGGTGGTCGGCGCGACCCACGCCCGCGTGCTCGCCGTCGCCCCGCTGGCCGGGGCGGTGTTCATGGTGTGGGTGGATCTGCTGTCGCGGACCGTGGTCGCTCCGCGCGAGCTGCCGCTCGGTGTCATCACGGCGCTCGTCGGGGTGCCGGTGTTCATCGGCCTGATGCGCCGCAAGGGCTATACGTTCGGGGGTCGTTGAGATGGATCTGCGGATCGACGGGCTCTCCGTGGCCATCGACGGCAAGAGCCTCGTGCACGACCTCTCCCTCGATGTGGGGTCGGGTGAAGTCGTCGGCCTGGTCGGGCCGAACGGCAGCGGGAAGTCGACGGCGCTGCGCTGCGTGTACCGGGCGCTGCGCCCGACCTCGGGCGCCGTCCTGGTCGGCGGCGACGACCTGTCCCGCCTCACGATGCGGCGCGGCGCGCAGCTCGTCGCCGCCATGACGCAGGACGGCGCCGTCGACCTGGACTTCACGGTCGAGGAGGTCGTCGCGCTCGGCCGCGCCCCGCACCAGCGCGGCAACCAGGCGCTCACCGCCCGCGAACGGAAGCTGTGCGCCGGGGCGATGGAGCGGCTCGACGTCGCCCACCTCGCCAAGCGCGGCGTCCTCACCCTGTCGGGCGGTGAGCGCCAGCGCGTGCTGTTGGCCCGCGCCCTCGTCCAGGAGCCGCACGTCCTCGTCCTGGACGAGCCGACCAACCACCTCGACGTACGCCATCAGATCGAGGTCCTGTCGCATCTGCGCGGCGCCGGGCCCACGGTCCTCGTGGTGCTGCACGACCTCAACCTCGCGGCGGCCGCCTGCGACCGGATCGGGGTGCTCTCCCAGGGGCGCCTCGTGACGTCGGGGAGCCCGGCGGACGTGCTCACCGAATCGCTGATGGCCGACGTGTTCGGGGTGAAGGCCACGGTCGTCCCGCATCCGCTGACGGGCGATCCCCAACTCCTTTACGCGCTCCACCCCTCCCTCTGAACAGCGTCCCCTCGGAATGCTCACCCTGAAAGGCATCGCCCCCTCATGCGTCACACCAGATCCCTCGCCCTGGCCTCCGCGCTCACGGCCGCACTGGCCCTGAGCGGCTGCGGCGCCGACCTCGATCCGGCCGACGACGGCGCCAAGGGCGCCGACAAGAAGACCGTCGTCGAGCGCTGCGGCGAGCCCGTCCCCTACAAGGTCCCCCGGCGTGCGGTCGTGTACGAGGGCGGGAGCGCCGACAAATTGTTCAGCCTCGGTCTGACCGAGCACGTCCACGGCTACGTGATGCCGCCCGCCAACCCACCGGTCAGCGAGTCCCCCTGGGCGTCGGAGTACGCCAAGGTGAAGATGCTCAGCGACGATCTGCTCAACAAGGAGCTCGTCGTCGAGGCGGAGTCCGACTTCGTGGTCGCGGGCTGGAACTCCGGCTTCAGCGACCAGCGCGGCATCACCCCGAAGATCCTCGACAAGCTCGGCATCCAGAGCTTCATGCACACGGAGAGCTGCTTCAACTATCCCGGCCACCCGCAGAAGGTCACCCCGTTCAAGGCGCTCTACAGCGACCTGGAGCGGCTCGGGAAGATCTTCCGGGTCGAGGAGAAGGCGGACAGGGTCGTCGGCGACCTGAAGAAGCGCGTGGCGGCCGTGGAGGCGAGGGCCCCCGAGGCGAAGGACGGCAAGCGGGTCCCCGTGTTCCTCTACGACTCCGGCACCGACCAGCCCTTCACGGCCGGCAGCCAGGTCCCGCCGAACGACATCATCAGGAGCGCGGGCGGCAGGAACATCTTCGACGGCCTCGACGAGCGCTGGACGCAGGTCACCTGGGAGGCCGTGACCAAGGCCGAGCCCGAGGTCGTCATCATCTTCGACTACGGCGACCAGCCCGCCAAGAAGAAGATCGAGTTCCTGAAGAAGTCCCCGCACACGAAGGAGCTGCCCGCCGTCAAGAAGAACAATTTCTTCGTCCTCGACTACAACGAGGGCATCAGCGGGCCGCGCAACATCGACGGTCTGGAGAAGTTCGGCAAGTACCTCAGGGGACTTGAGGGCTGAGCCCCGGGAGCCGTGCTCAGCCCGCGAACGGGGTGCCCGGCAGACCCCGGCCCGCATCCGGCACGACGAGCACCGAACCCGAGAGGGGGTGCGGGCGGTCGAGGCCGGTGCGGGCCGTCGTGATGTACAGGTCGCGCAGGTCCGTGCCGCCGAAGGCGCAGGCCGTGGGGCGGCGCACGGGGAGGTCGACGGTGCGGTCCAGGCGGCCGTCGGGGGTGTAGCGGCGGACCGCGGCGCCGTCCCAGAGCGCCACCCAGACGCATCCCTCGGCGTCGACGGTGAGCCCGTCGGGGAAGCCCGCCCGCTCCTCCACGTGCGCGAACGGCCTGCGTTTCAGGCCCTGTCGCCCGTCGAAGTCCAGTACGTCGATGCGTCGCGTCGGGCTGTCCACGTAGTACATGAGCCGACCGTCGGGGCTCCAGCCCGTGCCGTTGCTGACGGCGACGTCGGCGGCCGACTCGGTGACGGTGCCGTCGGGAGCGACGCGCAGGAGGCTGCCGCCGCCGGGCGCCTCGTCGTAGCGCATCGTGCCCGCCCAGAGCGCGCCGTCGGGCGCGACGGCCGCGTCGTTCCCGCGCCGGCCCGGCACGGGGTCGCGGACCAGCCAGGTGAAGGGTGCGCCGCCGGGACCGTAGAGGCCGATGCCGTCACGGAGGTTGACGACGAGGCCGCCGCCCGCGCGGGGCTTGGCGGTGCCGACGTGCTGTTCGGTGGCCATGACCGTGCGCCGGCCGTCCCCGGGGGCGTACGTGTGGACGCGGGAGCCGAGGATGTCGACCCAGATGAGACGGTCGGCCGCCGCGTCCCAGGTGGGGCCCTCGCCGAGCGACGCCTCCGCGCGCACGGCGACGTCGAAGACGCGGTTCACCGCGTGCCCCGGTGGCCGAGCCTGGCCGACAGGTCGTCGGCGCCCTTGGCTGCCAGGCCGGCCAGTTCGCGCTCGCGCTCCTCGGACCAGCGGATCATCGGCACGGAGATGGAGAGGGCCGCGACGACCTGTCCCGCGCTGTCGCGCACCGGCGCCGCCACGCAGCTGACGTCCGGGTTGGACTCCCGGTGCTCGACCGCGACGCCCCGTTCGCGGACGTCGGCGAGGGCGGCGAGCAGGGCGTCCGGGTCGGTGATGCTGTCGGGGGTCATGGCGGTGAACTCCCGGCCGCGGACGCGGGTTTCGAGTTCGTCCTGCGGGAGGGAGGCGAGCAGCATCTTGCCGACCGAGGTGCAGTGCGCGGGGAGCCTGCGGCCCGTCGCGGAGACCATGCGCACGGCGTGCGTGGAGTCGACCTTGGCGATGTAGATGACGTCCGTGTCCTCCAGGATGGCGACGTGGACGGTCTCGTCGCAGGTCTCGGCGACCTGCTGCGCCACCTGCCTGCCCTCGGCGGCGAGGTCGAGCTGTTCGGCGTACCGGCTGCCGAGCTGGTAGGTGCGCACACCGAGGCGGTAGCGTCCCGGCTGGTCCGGGATCGGGACGAGGTACGAGCGGGCCGCCAGGGTGGTCAGGAGCTCGTGCACGGTGGTGCGCGGCAGTTGCAGCCTGCGGGTGACCTCGGGCGCCGAGAACGTGCCGTCGCCCTCCAGGAACAGTTCGAGTATGTCCAGCGACCTGGTCACCGCGGGCACCAGTCGTCCCATGAGTTCGGCCCTCCCACCCTGCGCGTCCGAAACTTCGGTCGCTGATCGGTATGACGAACACAGGTTAGGCACGGCGCAGTTCGCGGCGCAATGGGCGTCCGCGGGCCCGCTTCCGGTTGTGCGCGACCCATTGACACCTTCAGGCCACCGTGAATACCGTCACGCCAACATTTCGAACGTGTGACGAAATACCGAACAAGTCAAGGGGCAACTGCCTTGCGCATTACGGGAATCAGCACGCATGTGGTCGGAACGCCGTGGCGGAATCTCACCTACGTCCAGGTCCACACCGACGAGGGTCTGACCGGTGTCGGGGAGACCCGCATGCTCGGGCACACCGACGCGCTCATCGGCTACCTCCGCGAGGCGGCGGCCAACCACATCGAGGGGTCCGACCCGTTCGCGGTCGAGGACCTCGTGCGCCGGATGAAGTACGGCGACTACGGCCGGGCCGGCGAGATCGTGATGTCGGGCATCGCCGTCGTCGAGATGGCGTGCTGGGACATCAAGGGGAAGGCCCTCGGCGTCCCGGTGTGGCAGCTGCTCGGGGGGAAGGTCACCGACCGCGTCAAGGCGTACGCGAACGGCTGGTACACCACCGAGCGCACCCCGGAGGCGTACCACAAGGCCGCGCAGGGCGTCATGGAGCGCGGCTACCGCGCCCTGAAGATCGACCCGTTCGGGACCGGTCACTACGAACTCGACCACGAACAGAGCCTGTACGCCGTGTCGTTGATCGAGGCCGTGCGCGACGCCATCGGACCCGACGCGGAGCTGATGCTGGAGATGCACGGCCGGTTCTCGCCCGCCACGGCGATCCGGCTCGCCCGCGACCTCGCGCCGTTCCGGCCCGCGTGGCTGGAGGAGCCGGTGCCGCCGGAGAACCTGAAGGCCCTGGAGAAGGTCGCGGCGAAGGTGGACATGCCGGTCGCCACGGGTGAGCGCATCCACGACCGGATCGAGTTCCGGGAGCTGTTCGAGAGCCAGGCCGTCGACATCCTCCAGCCCGACGTCGGCCACATCGGCGGCATCTGGGAGACCCGCAAGCTCGCCGCCACGGCCGAGACGCACTACATGCTGGTCGCCCCGCACAACGTCGGCGGTCCCGTCCTGACCGCCGCGTCCCTCCAGGTCGGCTTCACCTCCCCGAACTTCAAGATCCTGGAACACTTCAACGACTTCGCGGACGCCGACATCAAGAAGGTCGTCAAGGGCGCCCCGCGGGTCGACCCGGAGACCGGTTGCTTCGAGCTGTCGCACGAGCCGGGTCTCGGCGTCGAACTCGACGTCGACGCGGCCGCCGAGTTCCCGCAGCAGCAGGCGCGGTTCGACCTGTGGGCCGAGGGCTGGGAGAAGCGGTCACCGGGCGGGGCCGACGCATGACGTCACGCGCGATCGTCGTCGACCGCCCCGGCACCCACCGCCTCGCCACCGGGCCGCGCCCCGCGCCCGGCCCCGGCGAGGTCCTCGTCGAGGTCGCCGCCGCCGGGATCTGCATGAGCGACCGCGAGGTGTACGACGGACACCGCGACGCCGCGTTCGTCCGCTACCCGGTGATCCCCGGCCACGAGTGGTCCGGCACGGTGGTGGCCGTCGGCCCCGGCGCCGACCCCGCGCTCGTCGGCCGCAGGACCGTCGCCGAGGGCTTCCGGGCGTGCGGCGTCTGCGCGCGCTGCCGGTACGGCGAGACGAGCCTGTGCACGGGCGGATACGCGGAGACCGGGTTCACCGAACCCGGTGCCTTCGCCGACCACGTCGTGGTGCCCGCGCGACTGCTGCACCCGCTGCGCGACGACGCGGATCTGCGGGCCGCGGCGCTGCTCGAACCGTCCGCGGTGATCGCGGCGGCGGTGCGGGCGGGGCGGGCGCGGCCCGGGGAGCGGATCGCTGTCGTCGGCGCGGGCACGCTCGGGCTGCTCGCCGTGCAGTGGCTCGCGGCGGGCAGCCCGGCCGTGCTGGCCGTCGTCGATCCTCGCGAGGCACGCGGGGCGCTGGCGCTGGGCTTCGGCGGTTCCCTCGCCCTGACACCCGAGGAGGCCGAGTCGGTGTACGGCTCCTTCGATCTCGTCGTCGAGACGGCGGGGGCGGCGACCACGGCCGCTTCGTCCTGTCTGCTCGCCCGCAGGGGCGGGCGGGTCGTGCTCACGGGGATGTTCACGGAGGGGGCCGTGGGGATCGATCCGGTGCATCTGTCGTTGAGTCAGCTGGAGGTGCGGTCCGTCTTCGGGGCGTCGTCCTCGGCGTGGGTGGATGCGGTGCGGGCGTTTGATCTCGGGCTGCTGGATCCGGCCCCCCTCATCACGCATGAGTTTCCGCTGGAGCGGTTCGGGGAGGCGGTTGCCCTGGTCGGGGGCGGTGATCCCAAGACCGGGAAGGTGCTGCTGGTGCCTTGACCTCTTCGTCTGCGGGTCCGACGTGGGTCGCGCCCACGCGGCGGAACCGCATGTGCAACAGCCCCGCGCCCCTGAAAACGGCCCGCACCTCCGCCACGTCGACGTGCGCTCACCGAACCGAACCTCGTTCGAAATATCGGACGAGCATGCCTGAATGCAAAGGACGACCGTGATCGAAGCAGCCCCCTCCCACCCCCGCCGGCCCGGCGAACCCGCCCTCACCGCCCTCGGCCTCGCCGCCCCCTCCCCCGATCCCGCCGACGCCTCACCGCACGCCTTCCCTGACGGGGGCACCTGGCGGGTCGAGATTCCCTCGGTCGAGGGGCCCGAGGCGCTCGGTGTCGTGCTCAAGGAGTCCGCGCGGCTCGACGTGCCGATCCACCGGATCAGTCAGGGCAGCGGCGTCTGGATGCTGTCCGACGCCGAGATCACCGAGATGGTGGAGACGGCCGCCGAGCGCGACATCGAGCTGTGCCTGTTCACCGGGCCGCGCGGCACCTGGGACACCGGCGCCTCCGTGCGCACCGACTCGCACGGTGCCGGGCTGCGTGCCCGCGGCCACGATGCCGTCGCCGGGTGCGTCGAAGACGCCGTGCGGGCCACGGAGTTGGGTGTGAAGTGTCTGCTCGTCGCCGATGAAGGCGTGCTGTGGACGTTGCACCGGGCCAGGGCCGCCGGGATCGTTCCGGCCGACACGACGTTGAAGGTGTCGGCACTGATCGGGCCCGTCAACCCCGCCGCGTACGCCGTCTACGAGCGGCTCGGCGCCGACTCGCTGAACGTGCCGAGCGACCTGACGCTCGCTCACCTCACCGAGATCCGGCGGGTTTCGGCCGCTCCGATGGACATGTACGTCGAGGCGCCGGACGACCTCGGCGGCTACATCCGCATGTACGAGATCGCCGAGCTGATCCGGCGCGGCGCTCCCCTGTACCTGAAGTTCGGGCTCGCGAAGGCGCCCGCCATCTATCCCTACGGCGCCCACCTCCGCGACGTCACCCTCGACACCGCCCGTGAGCGTGTGCGCCGCGGCCGGCTCGCCCTGGACCTGCTCGCCCGGCACGGCGCCGACTCCGGCATGTCGCCGGTCGGCTCCCGGCTGCCCGGTGACCTGACCCGCTTCCCCGAAGGGAGCTGACCCCGTGACCATCCGCAGACGCACCCGCCTCGCCGCAGCCGTGGCCGCAGCCGTCCTGCTCGGCTCGCTCACCGCGTGCGGCCAGGAGGCCAAGGGCGGCAGCCGCTACAAACCGGACGCCGGAGAGGGCGCCACCATCGGCCTCGCGATGCCCACCAAGTCCTCGGAGCGGTGGATAGCCGACGGCGAGAACATGGCGAAGCAGTTCCAGAAGGCCGGTTACCAGACCGATCTGCAGTACGGCGACGACAAGGTCGAGAACCAGGTCGCCCAGCTGGAGAACATGATCACCAAGGGGCGCAGCCTCCTGGTGGTCGCCGCGATCGACGGCTCGGCGCTGACCGACGTCCTGGGGCGTGCGCACGACGCGGGCATCCCGGTGATCTCGTACGACCGGCTCATCCTCGGCACCGAGAACGTCGACTACTACGCGTCGTTCGACAACGAGCGCGTCGGCCGCCTGGAGGCGCAGTACATCGTCGACAAGCTGAAGCTGGGCAAGCCGGAGGACAAGTCCGGCGACTCCTACAACATCGAGCTGTTCGCGGGATCGCCGGACGACAACAACACCAAGTACTTCTGGAACGGCGCCATGAAGGTGCTGCAGCCGTACTTCGACAGCGGCAGGCTCACCGTCCGCAGCAAGCAGACGAGGATGAACCAGGCCACCACCCTGCGCTGGGACGGCGGCACCGCACAGAAGCGCATGGACGACCTGATCAGCAAGAACTACGGCTCGGCGAAGGTCGACGCGGTCCTCTCGCCGTACGACGGGATCTCGCTCGGCATCATCTCGGCGCTGAAGAGCGCGGGGTACGGCTCGAAGAGCCGGCCGCTGCCGGTGATCACGGGGCAGGACGCGGAGCTCGCGTCGGTGAAGTCCATCATCCGGGGCGAGCAGACACAGACGGTGTTCAAGGACACCCGCAAGCTGGCCGCGCAGACCGTGGCCATGGGCGACGCCGTCCTGAACGACAGGAAGCCCGAGGTCAACAACACGACGGGGTACCACAACGGCAAGAAGACCGTACCGGCCTATCTCCTCGACCCCGTCAGCATCGACAAGTCGAACACGGACCTCCTCGTCGACGAGGGGTACTTCACGGCAGGGCAGCTCACGTGAGCCGCCCGGTCCTGGAGATGCGCGGGATCACCAAGACGTTCCCCGGCGTCAAGGCGCTCTCCGACGTGAACCTGACCGTGCGCGCCGGGGAGATCCACGCGATCTGCGGCGAGAACGGCGCGGGCAAGTCGACGCTGATGAAGGTCCTCAGCGGCGTCCACGCCCACGGCAGCTACGACGGCGAGATCCACTTCGAGGGCGAGCGGACGGCCTTCAGGGACATCCGGGCCAGCGAGCGCCGCGGCATCGTCATCATCCACCAGGAGCTCGCCCTGGTCCCCCACCTGTCCATCGCCGAGAACATCTTCCTCGGCAACGAACAGGGCCGCCGCGGGTTCATCGACTGGCACGGCACGCTGCGCAGGGCGAGCGCGCTCCTGAAGCGGGTGGGCCTGGACGAGAAGCCGCAGACGCCGGTCGCCGACATCGGCGTGGGCAAGCAGCAGCTGGTGGAGATCGCGAAGGCGCTGTCCAAGGAGGTGAAGCTGCTGATCCTGGACGAGCCGACCGCCGCGCTCAACGACGAGGACAGCGCCAAGCTCCTGGACCTCATCGTGGAGCTGCGCGAGCAGGGGATCGCCAGCATCATCATCTCCCACAAGCTGAACGAGATCCGGGCCATCACGGACTCGGTGACGATCCTCCGCGACGGGCGGACCATCGAGACCCTGACGGTCCGCGAACGCCCGGACAGCGACCCGCAGTTGTCGGAGGACCGCATCATCCGCGGCATGGTCGGCCGCGACCTCGACCACCGCTTCCCCGACCGCACGCCCTACGAGGGCGAGGACGCGGGTGCTCCCGCCCTCTCCGTGGAGAACTGGACGGTGCGGCACCCGGTCGACCACCAGCGCACGGTCGTCGACGACGTGTCGCTGACCGTGCGGCGCGGTGAGATCGTCGGCATCGCGGGGCTGATGGGCGCGGGCCGCACGGAGCTCGCGATGTCCGTCTTCGGCCGCTCCTACGGCCAGTACGTCACCGGCACCGTGTCGGTCGGGGGCCGCAGGGTCGTGACGAAGACGGTGCCCGCCGCGGTCGACGCCGGGATCGCGTACGTCACGGAGGACCGCAAGCAGTACGGCCTGAACCTCATCGACGACATCAACCGGAACATCTCCCTGGCCTCGCTGCCCGGCATGCGGCGCAAGGACGGCTTCGTGGACGGACACCACGAGCGTTCCGTCGCCGAGCGCTACCGGAAGTCGATGAACATCAAGGCGCCCACCGTGTTCGAGCAGGTGGGGCGGCTGTCCGGCGGCAACCAGCAGAAGGTCGTGCTCAGCAAGTGGATCCACGCCGACCCGGAGGTGCTGATCCTCGACGAGCCGACGCGCGGCATCGACGTCGGCGCGAAGTACGAGATCTACACCGTCATCGACCGGCTCGCCGCGGCCGGCAAGGCGGTGCTGTTCATCTCCTCCGAGCTGCCCGAGCTGCTCGGGATGTGCGACCGGATCTACACGATGGCCGAGGGCCGGCTGACCGGTGAGGTCGACCGCGCGGACGCCACCCAGGAACTCCTGATGCGCCACATGACCAAGAACAGAAGCTGAGGCCTCCGCCATGACCACCACGACCAAGCCCGCGCGCGACACGACGTCCGCGCCACCCGCCCGGCACTCCGTCGGCGAGCTGCTGCTGCGGAGCGTGCGCTCCAACATGCGCCAGTACGGGATGCTCATCGCCCTGGCGTTCATCGTCATCCTCTTCCAGATCTGGTCGGACGGCGTCCTGCTCCTGCCGAGCAACGTCTCCAACCTGATCCAGCAGAACGGCTACATCCTGATCCTGGCCATCGGCATGATGATCGTCATCATCGCGGGCCACATCGATCTGTCCGTCGGCTCGCTGGTCGCCTTCGTGGGCGCCATGTCGGCGGTGATGATGGTCAAGCACGACATGCCGTGGGTGCTCGCGCTCGTCCTGTCGCTGCTGATCGGCGCGGTCGCGGGCGCGTGGCAGGGGTTCTTCATCGCATACGTCGGCATCCCGTCCTTCATCGTGACGCTCGCCGGGATGCTGCTGTTCCGCGGACTGACGCAGATCGTCCTGGAGGGCCAGTCGCTGTCGCCGTTCCCCGACGGCTTCCAGAACATCGCCAAGGGCTTCATCCCGGAGATGGGCCCGTACACGCAGTACCACAACCCGACACTCGTCATCGGCTTCGTGACCATCGTGTTCCTGGTGTTCCGCGAATGGCGCAGCCGCAAGCAGCAGTTGGCGTACGACCTGGACGTCACGCCGACGAGCCTGTGGGTGGCCAAGCTGGTCGCGATCAGCGCCGCCGTCGTCGCCTTCACACTGACCCTCGCGAGCTTCCGCGGTGTGCCGGTGGTGCTGCTCATCATGTGCGGTCTGCTGATCGGGCTCGGCTACGTGATGCGCAACGCGGTCATCGGCCGGCACGTGTACGCGCTCGGCGGCAACAAGGCGGCGGCGAAGCTGTCCGGCGTCAAGGACAAGCGCGTCACCTTCCTGATCTTCGTCAACATGGGTGTGCTCGCGGCCCTCGCGGGCTGTGTGTACGCCGCGCGGCTGAACGCGGGCACCCCGCAGGCCGGCCTGAACTTCGAACTGGAGGCGATCGCCGCCTCGTTCATCGGCGGTGCGTCGATGAGCGGCGGTGTGGGCACGGTGATGGGCGCCGTGATCGGCGGCCTGGTCCTCGGCGTGCTCAACCAGGGCATGTCCCTGGTCAACATCGGCACGGACTACCAGCAGGTCATCAAGGGCCTGGTGCTGCTGGCGGCGGTCGGTTTCGACGTCTGGAACAAGCGCAAGGTCGGCCGCTAGCCCTGTCCCCCGAGTCCCCCCTTTTTTCTGGAGGCGCACATGGAAACGAGCAGACGCACCGTGCTGGCGGCGGCCGCGGCGGGCATCACGACGACCGTGGCGGGCGGCACGTCGTACGCGACGGACGGCGCCCGGCCCACGAAGGAGCTGTTCGGCAGGCTCGCCGACGGCACCAAGGTGTACCGCTGGTCGCTGGCGAACGGCGGCACGCGGCTGAAAGTCCTGTCGTACGGCGGCATCGTCCAGTCCCTGGAACTGCCGGACCGGCGCGGCCGGTACACGAACGTCTCCCTCGGCTACGACAGCGTCGAGGCGTACGTCGCAGGGGACACGTTCTTCGGCGCGCTCATCGGCCGCTACGGCAACCGCATCGCGCGCGGCCGCTTCACCCTGGACGGCACCACGCACCAGCTCTCCGTCAACGACGGCGAGAACAGCCTGCACGGTGGCGCGAAAGGCTTCAACACGCGCGTGTGGGACGTGGAGCCGTTCACAGGGCCGTCGGGGGTCGGTCTCGTCCTGCGGTACGTGAGTGTCGACGGTGAGATGGGGTACCCCGGCACGCTCCGCGTGAAGGTGACGTACACCCTCACGCCGCGCGGCGACTGGCGCATCGATTACGCGGCGACGACCGACAGGGCGACCGTCGTGAACCTCACCAACCACACGTACTACAACCTCGCGGGCGAGGGCAGCGGCGGCATCTACGACCACGAACTGACGCTCGCCGCGCGCCGGTTCACCCCGACGGACGCGGTCCTGATCCCGACGGGCGAGCTGGCGCCGGTGGCGGGCACTCCCTTCGATTTCCGGCGGGCCAAGACCGTCGGGAAGGACATCCGCGTCGCGCATCCGCAGCTGGTGGGCGCCAAGGGGTACGACCACAACTGGGTCCTGGACAAAGGCCTCACCCGCCGCCCCGAGCACTTCGCGACGCTGCGGGACCCGGACTCCGGCCGCACGATGAGGATCGCCACGACCGAGCCCGGCGTCCAGTTCTACTCCGGCAACTTCCTCGACGGCACCCTGGCAGGCCCCTCGGGCCGCACGTACCGCCAGGGCGACGGCCTCTGTCTGGAGACCCAGCACTTCCCGGACTCCCCGAACCACCCGTCGTTCCCTTCGACGGTGCTGCGGCCCGGGGAGACCTACAGGTCGAGCACGGTGCACGCCTTCTCGGCGCGCTGAGCGGGGTCAGCCTCCGACGACCCTTCCGTCCGCGACCGGGACACCGAAGTCCGGTGTCCCGTCCGGCTTCCAGCCGAGGCGCTGGACGCGGGTGTGCCGGTTCGGGTCGTTCAGGGGGTCGCCGGTGATGTCCTTGTACTGGCGGGCGTGGTAGACGAGGACGTCCGTGCGGCCGTCCTCGGCGACGGTGAACGAGTTGTGGCCGGGGCCGTACTGCCCGGTCCGCTCGTTGCTGGTGAAGACGGGCCGCGGGGACTTCGTCCACGAAGCGGCGTCGAGGAGGTCACTGCCGGCGTCCGCGGTGAGCAGACCCAGGCAGTAGTTGGCATCGGTGGCACTGGCGGAGTACGTCATGAAGACCCGTCCGTTGCGCTGGATGACCGACGCACCCTCGTTCACCTTGAACCCGACGCACTCCCAGTCGTACTCGGGTGTGGTGAGCCGTACCTGAGGCCCCGTCAGGGTCACCGGGTCAGCCATGCGCGACAGGAACACGGCCGTGTTGTTGTCCGTACCGGGCTCGTACTGCGCCCACGCCAGATAACGGGAGCCGCGGTGGGTGAACGTGGTCGCGTCCAGGGAGAACGTGTCCCAGGCGGTGACGATGCGCCCCTTCTCCGTCCAGGTCCCCTTGAACGGGTCTCGGTGGGGGTTCTCCAGGACCCACATGCGGATCTTCCACACGTCGTCGGCGGGCGCGGCGGCGAAGTAGAGGTACCACTTGCCGTCGATGTGGTGGATCTCCGGCGCCCAGATGTGCGCGCCCATGTCGCCGCTCGCGTGCCTGCGCCAGACGACGGCCTCCTCGGCGGTGGCGAGGCCCCGCAGCGTGCGGGAGCGGCGCAGGATGATGCGGTCGTACTCGGGTGCGGTGGCGGTGAAGTAGTAGCGGCCGTCGGTGTGGCGGTGGATGTGCGGGTCGGCGCGCTGCCGGACGAGGGGGTTGGCGTAGGGGGCCGGGCGCGCGGCGGCGGATGTCGTGGAGTGGGCGACGGCGGGGGCGGCGGTGAGGGCGCCCGCGGCGAGGGCCGCGCTCTTCAGGAGGAGTCTGCGGTCGGGATACATGGGGTCGGGCACCTTTCGAGGAGGGTGGGGGTTACTCCGTCTTGATCCGCAGGAACGTCACCGAGTGCGCGGGGAAGGTGTACGAGAAGGTGTCGTCCACGCCCTTGAAAAGGGACGTCTTCGGTGCGACGGGCCGCTCGTCCTCCGTGTTCTCGGCGGCCGGGTCGGCGGTCAGTGTGGTGACCCGTGCCTCCGGCGCGACCCGCGCGCCCGCGCCGAGGCCGATCTCCGTGCGGGCCTGTGCCGCGCGGGCGTTGACGACCTTGACGATCAGTTCGCCGGTGGCCTTGTCACGGGTGACGACCTGGCGGAAGGGTTCGGCGGGCTTGTCGTCGGTGAAGGAGCCCCACTTCTTGCCGTCGAGGTAGAGCGTCACCTGGCGGCCGCGCACCTCGACGCGCAGGTCGTAGCTGCGGCCCGTGTCGATGGTCGTGCCGTCCTCGGCCATCGTCTGCTTGCCGCCGTCGGTGCTCTTCTCGACCGCCGAGCGGGTGTTGTTCCAGCCGCCGAGGTTCCACCAGTAGTGGTTGCCGGTGTCCTGGACGCCGAAGGCGACCAGGAAGCCTTCCTTGCCGGCCTTCTTGGTGGCCTTCACTTCGAGGTCGTAGTTGCTCCAGTTCGGGTCGCCCGCGGTGACGAGGGTGTCCTCGGCGGTCTCGTCGGACTGGACGTACGCGCCGTCCCGTACCGTCCAGCTGCCGCGTCCCGTCGACTTCCGCCACTGCGCGTCGCCGGCCGAGAAGTCGTCGGCGAGGAGGGTCCCGCCGTCCTCCCCGGTGACCTTCACGTCGTCGTAGGCGGCGCTGGTCGCCCAGGTGGAGAGGCCGACGGCGCCGGTGATGGGGCCGGTGGTGGCGGGAGTGCCGGAGGCGGTGGAGGGCACCACCTCGTCACCGACGTTGCGCATGAAGAGCTTCTGCGTCTCGTAGTTCGCCGAGCCCCAGGACTGGTCGTTGTCGAACCAGATCATGTTCGGCTTCCACTGCACGTAGTCCTCGTTGGCGAGCAGCGGCGCGTACGAGGCGAGCTTCACGATGTCGGCGTTGCGCTCCAGGCCGGTCATGAACGCGGCTTCGGAGAGCGAGTCGGAAAAGCGGTTGCCCTGGGAGGCGTACTCGCCCAGGAACACCTTCGGGCCCCCGCGGTCGTAGGAGTCGTAGCGGCCGTTGTTCTCCAGGAACCACCGGGGGCTGTTGTAGTAGTGCTCGTCGACCATGTCGACGTTCGCTTCCCGGTTGAGTTTCCATGCCGTGTCGAACGTCGAACCGCTGTCGTCGGGGCCGGAGTTGGAGATCACCGTCACGTCCGGGTACGCGGCCTCGATGGCCTCCCGGAACTTCTTGAAGCGCGCGAAGAACGCCTCGGGCAGGTTCTCCTCGTTGCCGACCTCCAGGTGGGTGAGGCGGAAGGGCTTGGGATGGCCCATGTCGGCGCGCTTCCTGCCCCACTCGCTCGTCACGGGCCCGTTGGCGAACTCGATGAGGTCGAGGGTGTCCTGGATGTGCCGCTTCAGGAGCGCGTCGTCGTCGGTGGCCTTGTTCTGGCCGCAGCCGGTGACCAGGGCGGGCACCACGGGCAGCGGCATGGCGCCGGTGTCCTCGGCGAACTGGAAGTATTCGTAGTAGCCGAGACCGTAACTCTGGTTGTAGCCCCAGAAGTTGCTGTTCGTGGCGCGTTGTTCGACCGGGCCTATGGTGTCCTTCCACTGGTAGGAGCGCTTCCGCTGCCAGCCCGACTGTTCGTCGTACGCCTCATGGCTGCCGGTGTTGACGAGACAGCCGCCCGGGAAGCGCAGGAACCCCGGGCGCAGGTCGGCGATCTTCTGCGCGAGGTCCTTGCGCAGGCCGTTCTCGCGGCCCTTGTACGTGTCGCGCGGGAAGAGGGAGATCATGTCGAGTGCGACGGGGGCGCCGGCCCGCACGGAGAGGCGGCCGTTGGCGGAGGTGCGGGTGGCGGTGAAGGAGGCCTCGTACTTCGCCCAGCCGCCCCGCGCGGTGACGCGGCGGGCCGTGGCCAGGTCGCCGGTGGAGTCCGTGATGCCGATGGTCAGCGGTGCGCGCGCCGAGGCGTCGGTGCGGGCCCAGACCGAGAAGTCGTACCGCCGGCCCCGGATGACCGCGATACCGGTGTTGTAGCCCGAGTTGGTGACGGTCGAACCGGCGTCCATGGAAAGGTAGTTGCGGTTGCGGGCGTTGAGGCGCCCGTCGTCGTTCAGGACCCGCGCGGCGCCCGCCACGTCCCACGAGGTGAGCGAGGTGTAGGCCGTGTTGTCGTCGGTGCTGTACTCGAAGGACCTGTTCTGCACGAGCTCCGCGTAGAGCCCGCCGTCGGCCGCGCGGTTGATGTCCTCGTAGAAGACGCCGTACATCGTGTCGTCGATCTTCGCGCCCGTACGGGCCGTATCGACGTCGATCGTGTAGTCGGTGGGCCCGTCGGGGCCGGCCCCCGCCGCGCCGGGGCTCGCAGCGAGCGCGCCCGCGAGCAGGGACCCCAGCACCCCCGCGGTGAGCCCGATTCTCCAACGTCCGCGTGCCAAGCCCATCTCCGCCACCTCTACCGTGTTCGATATTTCAGACACCGGTCAGGATTACGAACGCAACTTAGGCAGTGGTCCTGGGCACGTCAACGCCTCGCGCAAGAACGGATGCCGGGTTCGCGATGCCGAACAGAAGGCGCCCGAAAGGAGCGGAAAGTCGTGGGTTGTTCAGCGCGTCCGCGCACGCCGGGCCGTCGTCTCCCGGGCGACGAGCCGGTGGCTGAGCGTCGTGGTCGAGCCAGGGGCGGCGTCGGGGCCGGGAGGGGAGTCGACGATGCGGCGAGCGGCCATGGCCCCCATTTCGTACAGCGGCAGGCTCACCGTCGTGAGACCGACGTGCCGCGCCACCCCGAGGTCGTTGATGCCGGCGACCGAGATCTCCCCCGGCACGTCGATGCCCGCCTGCCGCAGTGCGCTGAGCACGCCGACCGCGGCCTCGTCGTTCGCGGCCACGACGGCGTCGGGCAGCGGGGGCCGCGCGATCAGCCGCAGCGCGGCGGCGTGCCCCGCCTCGTGGTCGAAGCCGCCGGGGACGCAGCGGGCCCCGTCGGCGAGCCCGGCCGCGGCCGTGCAGGCGAGAAAGCCCTCCCTGCGCTGCCGGGTGACAATCATGCCGGGCGGGCCCTCGATCAACGCGATCCGGCGGTGGCCGAGCGAGACGAGATGGTCGGTGACGTCGTGGGCGGCCGCGCGGTTGTCCACGGTGATCGTCGGGCAGCCGAGGGAGCGGTCGGCGAGCGCGACGGCCCGGACGCCCTGCTCCCGCGCCTGCCGGACGGCCTTGACCAGGGCGGGCAGGTGCGGGTCGTCGATGAGGCCGCTGCCCGCGAAGATCACGCCCGCGGCACGGTAGTCCCGCATGACGCGCAGCCTGCCGAGCTCCGTCTCGGTGCGCCGGTCGACGTTGGAGAGCATCGTGACGTAACCGGCCCTGGTCGCCACGTCGTCCACACCGCGGGCGATGACCGAGAAGTACGGGTTCACGATGTCGCTCACCAGGACGCCGACGAGACGGCTGTGGGGCGAGACCATCGCGCGTGCCAGGGCGCTCGGCGAGTACTCGAGGCGCTCGGCCGCCGCCAGGACCTTGGCCCGCGTCGCGGCCGACACGGGATGGGCCGACCCGCTGAGCACACGCGACGCGGTGGCCACGGCCACGCCCGCCTCCCGCGCGACGTCCACCAGTGAACTCACGGCCCACCCCCATGGGAAAGGTTTTCCTCAAAGCCATCCTCAACGTCGCACAGGGGGCCGAGGAACCACAAGGGGCTGCTCCAAGTCGCTTGCGATTGCTCCGAATTGAGGCTTGACCGTTCCGCGAGGCAGAGGGCTAGCCTCCAAAAAGGAAGACGTTTTCCCACCCATCACTCAAGGGGGAAACCATGCACGCCCGGCACCGATTACTGACCGTGCTCGCAGCCCTGACCGCCCTCACCGCGACCGCCTGCGGCAGCACCGGCACGCACACCCGCGCCGACGGAACGCTCTCGTTCACCGTCGCGGTCGTCGAACCCGACCTGACCACCGTGCCGATCCTGGCCGCCCTCGACGCCGTCCGCGCACAGGGCCACGAGGTCGACGTCGTCGAACTGGCCGCGCCCGAGCTGGCCGTCGAGGGGCTCGCCAAAGGCCATTACGCGATCTCCGCCGAGGCAACGGGCCCGGCGCTCAGCGCCATCGAGCAGGGCGCCCCCATCAGGATCATCGCCGATGCCGTCGGCAACCAATGGGCCCTCTACGGCAAACCGTCCATCGCGTCCTGCGACGACCTCGGCGGGCGCCCGTTCGGCATCTTCAGCGAGGGCGCGGTGGCGACGGCCATCGCCAAGGACTGGGTGGGCAGCGCGTGCGAAGGCGGCGTGCGCCCCCGGTACCTGACGATCGGCGGCTCGGACGTGCGGGCGCAGGCCCTCGTTTCGGGGGAGATCGACGCGACGCCGCTGGAGGTCTCCGACGCGGTGTCCCTGGAGTCGTCCGGCGCCTCGGGGTTCACGAAGGTCGTCGACTTCGCCGAGACCCTGCCGGACCTGCACCCGCAGACCGTGTACGCGAACTCCGGCTTCCTCGACGAACACCGCGCGGTGGCACAGGAGTTCGTCTCCGCGCTGGTGCGGGAGCACGCGCGGATCACCGCGGACCCGCGGCGCCTCGTGGCCCTGGCCCGGACCCACCTGCCGGCGCAGGACGCGGCGGACGTCGGGCGGGCCGCCCGGCGGTACAGCGACGCGAAACTCTTCGACGCGGCGGCCCTGACCCCGCACAACGTCCAGCGCACCATCGACTTCTTCGCCCGAGCCGGGGTGATCGGACAGGGGATGACCGCGCGGGACGCGGCGGATCTCGGCTTCGTCGAGGAGGCGTCATGACGCTCCTCCGGCGGACCCTCCGCGCGGACCTGCCCTGCCGGCTCCTCACCTTCGCGCTCTTCGCCACGGCCTGGGAGCTGTACGCGCGCGAGCGCGGCGGCCTGCTCCTGCCGACCTGTACGGAGACGGCGCGCGCCACGGTCGCCCTCCTCGGCGAGGCGGAGCTGTGGCGGGCCCTGTACGTCAGCAATCAGGCGCTGCTGCTCGGCTTCGCCCTCGCCCTGACCGCCGGCGTCCCCGCGGGCATCGTCCTCGGCAGGTTCCGGCGCCTGGAACGGTACGCGGACGTCTACGTGAACATCCTCCTCGTCACGCCGATGGCCGCGGTCATCCCGCTTCTGGTGATGTCGGTGGGGGTGGGGACCGTCTCGCGCGTCGTCATCGTCACGGTCTTCTCGGTGGTGATGGTGCTGGTGAACAGCCGCGCGGGCGTACGGCAGGTGGACCCGACACTGATCGAGATGGCCCGCTCCTTCGGCGCCGGCGAGCGGCAGCTGTGGGCGCGGATCCTGCTGCCCGGTGCGCTGCCCGCCGTCATGACGGGCGTCCGGCTCGGTCTCGGGCGCGCGGTGACCGGCATGGTCGTCGTCGAACTCCTCATGGTGTCCGACGGGTTGGGCGGTCTGATCCTCACGTACCGGGGCCTGCTCAAGGCCCCCTTTCTCTACGGCACCATCGTGATCATCCTGATGGAGGCGCTGCTGCTGATCTCCGTCGCACGGTGGGCCGAACACAGGCTGACCCGATGGGCACGGACACGGACGGCGGGGGGCTACCGGTGATCAGGATCCAGGGACTGGCCAAGAGTTTCGTCGGACAGGACGGCCGTACTGTCGAGGCGCTGCGGGACGTCGACCTCGACGTGGGCGCACACGAATTCCTGACCGTGCTCGGGCCCAGCGGCTGCGGCAAGACGACGCTGCTGAAGGCTGTCGCCGGGCTCGTGCCGTGGGACGACGGCGACATCCTCGTCGACGGCGTCCCGGTGCGCGGCCCAGGGCCCGACCGCAGCGTGGTCTTCCAGAACTTCGCGCTGCTGCCGTGGGCGACCGTCCTCGGCAATGTGGCGTTCGGCCTGCGGATGCGGGGCGTCGGCCGGGCCGAGCGCGAGGAGCGGGCCCGCGCGCTGATCGCCGCCGTGGGCCTCGCGGGCTTCGAGAGCAAACTGCCCGGCGAGCTGTCCGGCGGCATGCAGCAGCGGGTCGGCATCGCCCGCGCGCTCGCCGTCCGGCCCCGCGTGCTGCTCATGGACGAGCCGTTCGGCGCGGTCGACGAGCAGACCCGGCGTCTCCTCCAGGAGGAACTGCTCGCCATCTGGGAGGAGCACCGACCGACCGTCGTGTTCGTCACCCACAGCCTGGAGGAGGCCGTGCTCCTGGGCGACCGCGTCGTCCTGATGAGCGCACGGCCCGGCCGGATCGCCGACATCGTGCCGGTGGACCTGCCCCGGCCGCGCCCCACCGACGTCGCCGCCCTCGGCCGCACGGGCCGCTACGCCGAGATCACGGGCTATCTGTGGGACCGGCTGCGCGCCATGCACGCGGAGCACCGCCCGGCGCTCTCCCGGCGGGCCGGGGCGGCGTCATGAGGCCGCCCGCCGCACCGCTCGCGCTGGCTGTCGGCGCCGGGGCCTGGGAGCTGACGGGACGCCTGGCCGACGCGTCGTTCTTCCCTCCGCTCAGCACGGTGGCGGCCAGGCTCGGCGAGCTGACGGCCGACGGGGAACTGCTCGGCAGCCTCGGCGCCAGCCTGGTCAACCTGGCGCTCGGCTTCGCCCTCTCCCTGCTGGGCGGCTTGGTCACCGGCGTGGCCATGGGCCGCTTCCGCCGGGTCGAGGCCGCCCTGGACGTGTACGTCAACGCGCTGCTCACGGCCCCGACGCTGGTCTTCGCGCCGGTGTTCTTCTCGCTGCTCGGCGCGGGCCGCGCCTCGGTCGTCGCGGTGGTCGTCACCTACGCGATGTTCGTGATCATCGTGAACACGGCGGCGGCCGTCAGGGCGGTGCCCGCCCACCTGGTCGAGATGGCGCGCTCCTACGGGGCGGGCGAGTGGCAGGTCCTGGTGCGCGTCGTGCTTCCGGCGGCCGCTCCCCTGATCATGGCGGGCGTACGGCTCGGGGTCGGGCGCGCGGTCACCGGCATGGTCAACGGCGAGATGTTCATCGCCGTCGTGGGGCTCGGTCATGTCGTCACCGAGGCGGGCGGGCACTTCGACAGCGCGGGCGTGCTGGCCGTGCTCGTGGTCGTGATCGCCGTCGCGCTCGGCGCGATCGCGCTGGTCGGGGCCGTCGACCGCAGGCTGAACCGCTGGGTGCCCGACACGGCGAGGGGAGCACGGTGAAACTCGACGCGTACAGCCACATCCTGCCCGCGCCCTACTTCGCCCGCATGCGCGAACTCGCCGTCGACCGGGCCGCGTTCAAGCGGTGGCTGGAGCTGCCGGCGCTGCACGACGTCGACGCGCGGCTGCGCATGATGGACGAGTTCGGCGAGGACTACCAACAGGTGCTCACGCTCTCCTCGCCGCCTCTCGAACTCCTCGCGGGCCCCGGGGAGTCGGCGGCCCTCGCGCGGCTCGCCAACACGTCGATGCGTGAGCTGTGCGCCCGCAGGCCCGACCGTTTCCCGGCGTTCGTGGCCGCGCTCCCGATGAACGACCCGGACGCGACCATGACGGAACTCGCCCACGCCGTGGACGACTTGGGCGCGCGGGGCGTGCAGGTCTTCACCAACGTCGGCGGACGGCCGCTCGACGAACCGGAGTTCGCGCCCGTCTTCGACGAGATGGCCCGCCGTGACCTGCCCGTCTGGCTGCATCCGGCACGCGGCGCCGGCTTCGCGGACTACGCCTCCGAGGACACCTCCGCGTACGAGATCTGGTGGGCGCTCGGCTGGCCGTACGAGACGAGCGTGGCCATGGCCCGACTGGTCTTCTCCGGGCTCATGGAACGCCACCCGGACATCAAGATCATCACGCACCATCTGGGGGCGATGATCCCCTACCTGGAAGGCAGGATCGGCCTCGGCTGGAGCGACCAGCTCGGCAGTCGCACCGCGGGTGACGCGTACGAACGCCTGCACCGCGCGCGGCTGCCGCGGCGCCCGCTGGAGTACTTCCGCCGCTTCTACGCCGACACCGCCCTGTCGGGATCCGCCATCGGCACCCGCTGCGGCCTGGACTTCTTCGGCACCGACCGCGTCCTGTTCGGCACCGACTGCCCCTTCGACCCCGAGGGCGGCCCCCTGTACATCCGCGAGACGATCCGCGTCGTCGACGGCCTCGACATCACCGAGGCCGAGCGGGAACAGATCTACCACGGCACCGTCCGGCGGCTGATGCGGCTGGACTGAACGGGCACGGGGCGCCCCCGCCGCTCGTCGTCGGCGGGGGCACCGCTCGCCTCTACCGGTAACTGATGTCCGAGGCCGTGAACTTGCAGTACGTGCCGTCGGGGCCCGAACCCGTCTTCGTCGGCTCGTCGCCGTTGCTGTTGCCGGTGAAGCGGTCGCACGTGGCGATCTTCTTGTTGCCGTCGCCGTGGATGCGGATGTTGCGCAGCGCGGCCGTGTCGCCGTAGTTCGTGTTGATGCCGACGATCGACTTGCCCGGCGCGGTGACGTCCACGTCGTTCACGGTGATCGTCCGCCTGTACTGCTGGGAGCAGTTGCCGCAGGAGCGCACCAGCTTCCCGAAGCCGGAGACCTGGAACTTGGTCACGACCAGCTTGCCCGCGCCGTTGAACTGGAAGACCTTGTCGTCGGCCTTCCGCGCGCCCCCGCCGTACACGGCGTACGTCGAGTTCGCCGACGTCCCCTTGAAGGTGGCCGCGTCCTCGCCGACGTCCTCCCACCACACGTTCTGCAGCGTGCAGCTGCCCTGGCAGTGGATGCCGTCGGCGGCGGGGGCGCCGATGATGACGTTCTTGAGGACCGCGCCGTCCTTCAGCTCGAAGATCGGGTCCTGGCCCTCGTTCTGGCCGTCGCCGCCCAGGTCGCCGGTGCCGTAGTAGCGCTTGAGGCCTCCGTCGCGGGTCCCGGAGACCTCGATGGTCTTCGCCGTGGGCGCCTGGCCCCTGGCCTCGGGCCAGGCGGTGGCCGCGCCCGCGGGCGACAGCATGCTGTTCGTCGCGATCCCCGCGCCGGTCAGTGCGAGCGCGGCGGTCACCGCGCCGATGGCCCGGCGCGTGGTCAGGCGCCGCTTGCGGCCCTTGCGCAGTTCGGCTCGTGATGTCATGAGTCCCATTCCTCGTGCTCGGGGGGGGTGGTGCTTGGGACGGGAGTGCGTCTCCGCTGTGTGGTCTCCGCGGGCGGGGAATGGGTTGCCGCCGGGCGGAATCTTTTTTCGAGCGGTCCGCGAGACCTCACGCCCTCACGCGAAGTCCCCCCGCCACACCGCCCGTTCCTCCGCGGTGCCCGCACGGACCTCGTACGAGTCGTCGCCGGCGTCCCGCTTCCCCGCCGGGTGGTTGAACTGCCCTGCGAAGACGTGCTCCCCGGCCGGCACCGTCCGCCCCCGCTTGAGCGTCCACCGGTAGACGAGATCGCCGTCCCGCTCCGTCACCGACACGTCGAAGTCCCCTTCGGGCAGGGACCGCCAGTTGCCGGTGTCCTCGACCTGCCCGCTCCCCGCGACGCGCAGCTGCACGGTGAGCGAGGTCAGCGGCTTCTTCGCCTTGACGGTGATGTCGCTCTGCGACCAGTACGCATGGGAGCCGGGGTCGATCGAGCCGTCCGCCCACAGGAGCCGGTCGGCCGGCACCCTCTTCCCGGACGCGGTGGTGTCCTCGTCGTCCGTGGGTTTCCCGCTGCTCTTCGGGGGCTCGGCACCCTCCGAGGGCCCCCGGGACGTGGACCCCGAAGGCTTCCCGCTCTCCCCCGCGCCCGGGGAACTCGAAGGCGGCCCGCTCGGGCGGCGCGTCGGCGGCGCGAGCGTGCCGGTCGGCTCGGGCGACGCGGCCGGAGGCCCGGACGACGTGCTGGTGGCCACGGACTGCGGGGCATCGCCGTCGCGCAGCGCGACGGACACCCCGTACCCGGCGACCGCGAAGATCCCGGCCACGGCCGCCGTCGCGCCCACCACCCGGGGCCAGGACGCGCCACCCACCCGGCGGGTGCCCTTCGAACGGCCCTCCGGACGCTCGCCCTCGGCCATGCCGCGCTCGACGCGCGCCAGCATCCGCTCCCGGTCGGGCCGGTGCGCCCGCGCCGCGCCACGCAGCTTCTCCCGCACGGCGTCGTCACGCCGGTCGTCGTGTCCGTCGTCCCTCATGTGCTTCCCCCCGTGTCCGCCACGACCGCGCGCACCCGGGCGAGCGCGGGGTCCGGGCCGAGGCGTCGTTGCAGCTCAGCCATGCCTTTCGACGTCTGGCTCTTCACCGTACCCACCGAGACCCCGAGGGCCTGCGCGGTGTCCTTCTCCGACAGGTCGAAGGCGTGCCGCAGGACCACGCAGGCCCGCTTGCGGAAGGGCAGCGCGCGCAGCGCTTCCCTCACGTCGACGACAGCCGGTACGTCGGGGTCCGCGACGCCCTCGTCGCGGCCCGACCAGAACAGCGTGATGCGGCGCCGTTCGCGCACGGCGCTTCGGATGCGGCTGCGCGCCATGTTCGCGACGACGCCCCTGGCGTACGCGGCGGGATGGTCGGCGGCCCGGACACGGTCCCAGCGGTGCCAGAGCGCGAGGAGCGCGTCGGCCGCCAGGTCGTCCGCCCCGTCGGCCTCGCCGGTCAGCAGATGGGCGAGGCGGGCGAGCTCGGCGTAGTGCCGCTCGAAGAACGCGTGGAACTCAGCCTCCGCGTCCGCGTCCCCTGCTGCCCCTGTCGTTCCGGCGGGTCTCTTTGCCCGTGTCGCCATGAGCGAGCGTCACCTGCCCCACGCCATGGACCGTCGCGCGGGTCCCGGAAGAGATTCCTTCGCCGCGGCAACCCTCACCGCACCGGCGGCGACAGAGACGTACCCACCCGTCCCCGCGTCCAGCGGGAGTCCGGGATCGCGGAACGGTGGCGGGTTCTCGGTCACGTGGGGGTCCCCTCGGCGGGCGGCGGGTACATCGGAAGGTGCGGAAGCGACCTCGAAGCGCTTCGATGCTCGGTGTTCAGTGGCGTCCATGTCAAGGCGAGATCCGCCACGCAGCCGGCACCGTCAGTCGACGGATGAACCCGCAACAAGCTCTGTGAACAGCGCGGTTCGGGCCGAGCGACCCGGCCGCGACTCCCCGCCCTCCCGTGCGACCGCTTGGCGTCGAAGCGCTTCGAACCGGCTCCGGAGGCTTCGACCGACGTCGCGTTCCGGCGGGCGATCCGTGAAAGGTGCACCGCTCCGGATGTCTTGACAACCCGATTGGTCTGGACCAACGATGCGCACAGCAGCGGTGGCCACCGTCGTTCACATCCGCTCCTCACCTCTTCCTGGAGGCACTCCGTGGACCGTGTACGTCAGGGCAGATCCGGCCTGCGCCGGAGAATCGGCACGGTGATCGCCGTCGGTGCGGCAGGCGCACTCGCCGTCACCGCGCTCGCCGCGCCCGCACAGTCGGCGGACGCCACACGGGCCGGCGCCGCGGCGGACGTCCAGGCGGACGTCAACGTCGCCAAGAACGCCGGGTTCGAGTCCGACCTGAGCAACTGGACCTGCGCCGCGAACAGCGGTGCCGTCGTCACGTCGCCCGTGCACGGCGGCACCAAGGCGCTGAAGGCCACCCCGTCGGGCCAGAACCACGCCGAGTGCTCCCAGATCGTCAAGGTGAAGCCCAACTCCACGTACAAGCTCAGCAGTTGGGTGCAGGGTGGATACGCCTATCTGGGCGCCCGCGGCACCGGCACCACCGACGTGTCGACGTGGACGCCGGGCACCTCGTCCTGGCAGCAGCTCTCCACCAGCTTCACCACCGGCGCGAACACCACATCGGTCACGGTGTACACGCACGGCTGGTACGGGCAGAGCGCGTACCACGTCGACGACGTGAACGTCTTCGGGCCCGACGGGGGCGGCGGCACCGACCCGGTGGAGATACCCGCCGTGCCGTCCGGCCTCACGGCGGGCACGGCGACGTCCACGTCCGTCGACCTGTCGTGGTCCCCGGTGTCCACGGCAACCGGCTACACCGTCTACCGCGACGGCACGAAGGTCGCCGCGGTCAGCGGCGCCTCCACGACCGTCACCGGTCTCACCCCGGAGACGACGTACAGCTTCCAGGTGAGCGCGTCGAACGCGGCCGGCGAGTCCGCGAAGTCGACGGCCGTCACCGCGCGGACCACCAAGGGCGGCGGCGGTGACGGCGGCACCGTGCCCAAGCACGCGCTGACCGGCTACTGGCAGAACTTCGACAACGGCGCGACCGTGCAGAAGCTGCGGGACGTGTCGTCGCAGTACGACATCATCGCCGTCTCCTTCGCCGACGCCACCGGCACCCCGGGCCAGATCACCTTCAACCTGGACCCGGCCGTCGGCTACTCCTCCGTCGCCGACTTCAAGGCGGACATCGCCGCGAAGAAGGCCGCGGGCAAGTCCGTGATCCTCTCGGTCGGCGGCGAGAAGGGCACCATCTCCGTCAACAGTGACGCCTCCGCCACCGCCTTCGCGAACAGCGCCTACGCCTTGATGCAGGAGTACGGGTTCAGCGGCGTCGACATCGACCTGGAGAACGGCCTCAACCCCACCTATATGACGAAGGCCCTGCGCCAGCTCTCGGCGAAGGCGGGCCCGAAGATGGTCCTGACGATGGCGCCGCAGACCATCGACATGCAGTCCACCTCCGGCGGCTACTTCCAGACGGCGCTGAACGTGAAGGACATCCTCACCGTCGTCAACATGCAGTACTACAACAGCGGTTCGATGCTCGGATGTGACGGAAAGGTCTACAGCCAGGGCAGCGTGGACTTCCTGACCGCGCTCGCCTGCATCCAGTTGGAGGGCGGCCTCGACGCATCGCAGGTCGGGATCGGCGTCCCGGCGTCACCGCGCGGCGCGGGCAGCGGTTACGTCTCCCCGACGATCGTGAACAACGCCCTCGACTGCCTCGCCCGCGGCACCGGCTGCGGCTCGTTCAAGCCGTCGAAGACGTACCCGGGGCTGCGCGGCGCCATGACGTGGTCGACGAACTGGGACGCGACCGCGGGCAGCGCGTGGTCGAACGCGGTCGGCCCGAAGGTGCACAGCCTGCCCTAGGGACCGGTCCTGACGAGTGTGCCGGAAGCTACCGGTGGTCCGGCGGTCACCGGTTGGGGGGCGAGTGCGGGGCAGGCCCCGTGCTCGCCCTCACCGTCAGCTCGGGGGCGAGGAGCTCGACGCCGTCCATGCCGCGCGCCGCCAGCTTCGCGACGATCCGCTCCACCGCACGGCGCCCCATCTCCTGCGCCGGTACGGAGACCGAGGTGAGCCGCACGGACGCCCCGACGGCGACCTGGTCGGGACAGATCGCCACCACCGAGACGTCCTCGGGCACCGCGCGACCCTGCTGTCGCAACAGTGCGAGCAGCGGCTCGACGGCCGACTCGTTCTGCACGACGAAGCCCGTCGTGCCGGGCCGCTCGTCGAAGATGCGGGCGAGGGTCATGGCCAGCGCGTCGTAACCGCCGTCACTGGGGCGGTGCAGCAGACGCAGGCCCAACTCGCCCGCCCTCGAACGGATTCCGTCCAGGGTGCGTTCGGCGAACCCGGTGTGCCGCTCGTACACCGCGGGCGCCTCGCCGATGACGGCGATGTCCCGGTGTCCGAGCCCGGCCAGGTGCTCCACGCACAGGGCGCCCGTCGCCGTGAAGTCGAGGTCCACGCACGCCAGACCCGCGGTGTCGGCGGGCAGACCGATCAGGACGGCGGGCCGGTCGCCGGCCCGCAGCAACGGCAGCCGCTCGTCGTCGAGTTCGACGTCCATGAGGATCATCGCGTCGGCGATGCCGCTGCCCGTGACGCGGCGGACGGCGGCGGGGCCCTCCGCGCCGGTGAGCAGCAGCACGTCGTACCCGTAGGTCCGGGCCGTCGTCGTGACGGCGAGGGCGATCTCCATCATCACCGGCACGTACATGTCGGTGCGCAGCGGCATCATCAGCGCGATGACGTTCGACTTGGCGCTGGCGAGCGCGCGGGCGCCCGCGTTCGGGTGGTAGCCGAGCTCCTCGATGCAGCGCTCCACGCGTTCGCGGGTGCCCCGGGAGATGGAGCGTTTGCCGCTGAGCACATAGCTGACCGTGCTGGCCGAGACCCCGGCGTGCCTGGCTACCTCGGCTAGGGTGACCATGCGGTGCTCCTCCGACTCCTCCGGCCGCGCGGCTCGGGCGGGGAACCGCTTCGATGCGGATTGCCCACCGACCCTATGGGGGCGGGCATGGCCTGTCCAGAGGCCTGTCGAAGCGCTTCGATCCCCGCCCGGCCGCCTCAGCGGGTCACAGTTTCGGGTGCGCGTTCTTCATGAGCTCCTGGAACTGTGCCGAGAACCAGTGCCCGGAGAGCGGCGCGTCGGGCAGTGCGCCGGACTTGCTGTAGTTGTTGCGTACGTTCCCGCCGTACGTGGGGTCGCACATGCGGTCGAAGCCCTTGCCCTCGTCGTTCGGGATCTCCCTGCTCGCGCCGTCGGACTCCCCCGGCGGCTTCATCCAGACGTACGCGTCGATGCCGGCCGCGGGTGCGGCCTGCGGGCGTTCGCCGAGGCCCGCGCCGGCCTGGTTGCACCAGTTGCCGACGTGGATGCGGCGGTCGTAGCGGCCGCCGTTGACGTAGGAGTCCACGTCGGTCGCCGGACCCGGCCCGGCGGGGCGTGCGCTGCCGCCCCAGCCGTTGCGGGAGGTGTCGATGAGCATGCCGATGTCGGGGCGGAAGCCGGTGGACACCAGCTGGTCGCGGAAGGCCTGGGCGAAGGAGAGCTCGTCGGTGTAACGGTTCCAGTCGACCCACTTGGACTCGCGGACCGATCGGCCGTTGACCGAGTCGCCGATCCTGAAGTTCTCCTCCTTCAGCGCGCTGTAGTTGGCGGTGTTCGTGATGAAGCCGTGCACGTTGTCGACCGTGCTGCCCTCGGCGGTCGCCGCCTGGCGGAAGATCTGCGCGGACGCGGCGAAGTTGTCGTCCCAGCCGATCCATCCGTGGTGGCCGGCGTCCACGTAGTTGTAGACGTTCGGGACGGCGCCGAGCTTGTTGAGGGCGTAGCCGACGCCTTTCACGTAGTTGCCGTTGGCCTTCATCACGTCGCACTCGGGGGTGGCGGTGGGGCGTCCCGAGGTGTTGGTGACGAGGTTGGGCAGCGAGTCGATCTCGACGGTGGTGACGACGCGGAGGCCGGCGTACTTGCTGTCGGCGAGGATCCGCGCGATCGGGTCGATGTAGTCCCGCTTGTACCGGTCGATCTCGGTGGGGCCGAGCTCGCCGTTGGAGGCCAGGGCCGAGCAGTCCCGGCCGGGCAGGTTGTAGATCACTAACTGGACGACGCCCGCGCCTTGGCGCAGTGCCGCGTCGAGGTGGGCGCGCAGGCCCATCTTGCCGCCTGCGCCCTCGATCGCGGCGATCCGGTCGAGCCAGACGCCGGTGGGCCGGCCGGAGACGCGGCTGCCGCCCGGTTCGGCGTCGGCCTTGGCCTTCCACTCGGGGTTCACGTAGACCTTGGCGCCCGCGTAGGGGTTGTCGACGCGGGCGGCGGTGGCTTTCCCGGCGGTGGCCGTGCTGCCGTCCGGGAGCGCGGCGGCGGTGCCGCCGCTCACTGCGAGCGTGGTGGCGAGGGCGAGGAGGAGCGTGCGTGATCTGTGGTGACCGCGGTTCATGATGTGGTGGTTTCCTCTCGGGTGTCGAGGGCGCGCAGGTGGTCGCGCAGCCCGCTGCCGAACGGGGTGGGAGTGCCGTCGTAGGAGCTGATGAGGGCCGGGCCCGATGAGCAGTCCCAGGTGTTCCAGGTCCAGCCGAGGTACGAGAACCCGCGGTCGTCGAACCACTTCATGACGCGGTCGATGAACCCGTGGGCGCAGGTGTTCTCGCCGATCTCGCCCGCGACGAGCGGGACGGCGGCGGCGACGGGTGCGAGGGTGCGGTTCCAGCAGTCCTCGGTGGAGCACGCGTTGAAGTTGTAGACGTGCCAGGCCGCGGCGAGATTGCCCGCGGGGTCGCGGGGCGCGTGCCGCACCCAGCCGCTGAGGTCGTTCGCGTACGCGATGCCGGCCGCGAGGACGAGGTTCTTCGCGCCGGTCGCGCGCACGGCGTCCAGCAGGTCCTGCATGCCGGCGACCTCGTAGCCGATGCCCTGGCAGGTGCCGCCGTCCCGCCAGCAGGCCCAGGCCTGGCCGGTGGTGGGCGTCGCCCGTTCCGGGTAGGGCTCGTTGAAGAGGTCGAAGACGACTTCGGGGTCGTTCTTGTACGCGGTGGCCACCGAGGTCCAGAACGCCGGGGTGTACCGGGCGTTCGGCATCGGTTTCTGACAACTGGCGTGGACGTCGGCGCAGCCGGCCGAGTTGCCGGTGTACTGACCGTGGGACCAGTGCAGTTCGAGGATCGGCGTCATGCCGTGGTTCTGGACGCGCCGCACCAGCTGGTCGATGGCGGTTCGGTAGTTGGAGCCGCCGTACTTCGGATCGATGTTGGCGGTCCCGAGCCAGCACTCCTCGTTGAGGGGGATGCGTACGGTGTTGGCCTTCCAGTCCGCGATGGCGCGGACCGCGGCGTCGTCGACGGGGCCGTCGAAGATGCCCCAGCCCTGGACACAGGCGAACTCGCCGCCGGACCGGTTGACGCCGAGGAGGCGGCGGGTGGTGCCCTGGGCGTCGACGAGTTTGTTTCCCTGGGCGCGCAGGACCGGCGGGGTGGCGGACGGGGCGGCCAGGGCGGGCGCCGCGGTGAGTCCGCTCGCCGCCAGCAGGACGACGGTCAGCGCGGCCAGCACGCGTGACAGGCACCGTGACGGACATGGGGGGTGTCGCATGAGCGACTCCTTCGAGATCAGCGCGGGACCGGCACACGGCCGAGCCCGAGATCAACTGACGGAATCGCTCCCACTGTTGAAGGCGGAAGCTATCAAGCAGTTGCCGTTGGGGCCAGATGGCTTCACGCCTTCTCCGGAGTTTCATCCGTCGAATTCATTCGACGGATCCCGCGTCGAATGAATTCGACACTCCGATACGCGCCGAACCCCTTGACATGTTCTTGCAATACCTTGACCTTGGGAGCGCTCCCACTGTTGCTCTGTCCTCAACCCCGGGAACCGCCACCCCGATCCCCCAACGGCTCACACAGACAGCACCCCTTTTCACCTCCGGGTAGTTTCGGAAATCCACTCCCCCAGACCCCGGAGAACAGACCGACCATGCACAGATCCCTTTTCCATGGCGCGGCCCACCTGCGGCTGCGCACTCTCGTCGTCGCGCTGGTCTCGGCCACGATCGCGGCGATCATCCCGTTCCAGGCCCACGCGTCCGACCGGCGCGACGACCCGGTCAAACAGGGTTACGAAAGGCTTGTCAAGAACGTCTCCGACTTCCGGAAGAAGTACGTCAAGGAAAGGGCGGAGAAGTCCCGCGAATTCGTCGAGCGCACGAAAGGAAAGATCCTCTCCGGGAAGATCGCCGTACATCTTCCCGAGGGAGCCGGATTCGACGAGGCCGGCGCCACCGTGCGCGTGTCGCGCTCGGACGGCACCCGCATCGTGTACCTCCCCTATGCGGGCACCGCCGCCGTCCCCAGCGTGCTCGCCGCCGTCTACGACCGTTCCGGTCGCGTCACGCAGACCATCGAGCACGTCTACCGGAACAAGCACGACGGCTCCGTCCGGGTGCGTGTCTGGATCGACGGAAAGGCCACGCTCGACAAGACGGCGTCGCCGACCGGCGAGATCAGCGGCACACCCAAGGACGCGTCGGCCTCCGCGGAGTCCGTGGCGCCCACATCACCGCAGAAACTGGCGGCCTCCACCTACTGGGAGCGCTTCAAGGCCTGCATGATCCGACAGGGCTACACGATGGCGACGATCGCGGCACTCGGCGCCACGTGCTCCGCCTGCTTCGTGAGCCCGGCCGGGTGCCTCGCCTGTGCGGTCGCCATGGGCATCACCGAGTTCGCCGCGTTCTACTGCGTCTATAACGCGGCGCCGTAGACGCCGGCGGTTCTGTTCCTGCCGTTCGGTGGTGGACGCGGGTGCCTGCGAGCCGTTCGCGCAGGGAGAGGAACTAGCCCTCGGCCGGGTGGCGGCGCGGTGCCGCGGCGGGCGGCAGGGGGAGGCCGCCGGTGTCGACGACGTGGCGGGCCACCGCGGTGAGCAGGAGGCGGTGGGTGCGGGCGTGGCGGCGCAGGGCGGTGAAGGCGTCGTCGAGGGACGTGTTGCGGTGGGCGGCGAGGAAGCCCTTCGCCTGTTCGATGGTGATGCGGCTGTGCAGCGCGGTGTGGAGCTGCGCGTTGACGGTTTCGGTGTCCTTGAGGGCCCGGGCGTGGAGGAGGCCGATGGTGGCCGCGTCGGCGAAGGCCTGCGCCATGACGAGGTCGTCGGCGGGCAGCGGGCTGTCGGTGGCGCGCAGGAGCAGCATGCTGCCGAGCGTGTCCTCGCGCAGCCGCATGGGGACGGCGCTGGCGTACGTGTAACCGGCCTCGCGGGCCTGGACCGTGAAGTCGCCCCAGGCCACGGGGGCGGTGGCGAGGTTTCCGGGGCTGATGACGCTCGCGGTGCGGTACGCCTCGACGGCCGGGCCCTCCCCGAGGGCGAGGTCGAGGACCGTGGCGAGGGTGGGGCTGGGGTCGCACGGAGCGGGGCTGTACAGCTGCGGCCCCGGGTACCCCAGCAGGACGGCGACGTCGGAGACCGCGAAGATGTCGCGGCAGCGGACGGTCAGTTGCTGCAGGAAGTCGATGACGTCGAAGTCCGCGACGAGTGTGTCGGCGAGTTCGACGAAGGTTTCGGCGATCTTCTGTTCTCGGCTCATCATGCCCTGACTCCTCGGTGCGCGGGCGCCGTTCGACGGCCCGCACCGGTCAACGGGTTCACGACGGCAGCTCCCGGAGGATCTCCCGTGCGGTCTCGGTCACCGGCCTGCCTTCGGCGAAGGCCTGGGCCCGCAGCCGCACCATCGCCTCGCCCAGGGGCACCCCGAGCCGGCAGCTCAGCACGCCGGTGGCCTGGTGCACCTCGGCCCAGTGCAGGTCGACCATGCCGGCCTCGCCCCGTCCGTCGGAGGAGGAGTTGTCGCCGGGGCGCCAGGCCAGCAGCCGGCCGGCCAGTGCGTCGGCCACCCGCAGTCCGTCCGCCGCCTGCCCCGGCGTGAGCGGTCCGGGCGTCCTGCGGTATCCGGTCAGCGACCCGAGCCGTACCGCACCCGTGCGGACCGGCCAGACGAAGAGCGCCCACACGCCCATGTCCCGGGCCTCCGCGGCGAGTTGCGGCCACTCCTCGGCGGCGCCCTGCCCCAGGTCCGGCACCTCATAGGGCGCGCCGATGAACTCCGCCGCCACGCTGGGGCCCTGCCCCAACGTGAACTGGGCGTCCTCCAGCCGGGCGCTGACACCGTCGCTGAACCAGACCAGCTCCGCGCCCCACCGCAGGGTGACCGCGATGCCACCGAGCCCGAGCGCGTGCGCGCACCGCACGGCCCACTCACGGTGCCGGCCGTCGGCGACAGCCTTTTCGAGTCCGCCGAGCAGTTCCTGCACAGTCACCCGGTGCTCCATCACTGAGCCTTCCGCGCCGCCGACCGGACCGGCCCTGGAAGACAGCCACGTTCCGTATCCGGCAGGCTACTCCTTATCCGCTCCCCTCGGGGACACCTGCACGGTGACCCGGATACCGTGCGGCTTCGGAACCCTGACGAGGAGGTCGCGTGGCGCTCGTGGATCAACTGCCCGCGCTGATGGGCGTCGTGATCGGCACGCTCGGCTCGTACGCCGTGCAGAGCCTGACCGAACGCCGGCGGTGGACGCGGCAGCGGGAGGAGCGGTGGGACGAGAAGCGCTTCGAGACGTACGGCCGCTACGGCAACGCCCTCAAGTCACAGCTGCGCGTCGCCCAGCGCATCGGCGCCGCTCTCGGAGCCCCCGACACCGCCGATCCGCTCGAGCCCGCGGAGGGCCTGCCGCTCCTCGCCGAGGCGGAGTCCCACCGGGCGACGGAGTGGGAGTCCGTCCTGCTCGTCGGGGACGCGGCGACCATCGCGGCGGCGCGCCGCTGGCACGAAATGGTGTGGACCATCGAACTTCTCGTACGGGAGGGCCCGGTCGAGGCGGAGATGTGGACGAGGGCCCACCGCCTCGCGAGCGCGGCACGGGACGCCTTCTACGAGAGCGCGCGGCGGGACCTCGGCATCGCGGGCGCTCCGCCGCCGCCCGGCGAGTGGCCCCGCTCCTGGCGGGCCGAACTGTCCGGCTAGCGCCCGTGCCGGTGCGGGCGCCGGACCGGCACGGGCGATCCGTCGTCACTCGGCGGTGGCCGGCACGGGCTGCGCCGGACTGCGGTCCTTCAGGTGGTACACGCTGAACGCCTTGCGGATGACGGGCTGGGCGACGTTGCGGACCGGGACGCCGCCCGTGGTCATGCCGTGCTCGGTGCCCGCGTGGGCGTGGCCGTGGACGGCCAGGTCCGCGCCCGCCGCGTCGACGGCCTCCGCGAGCAGGTAGCTGCCGAGGAACGGGTAGATCTCCAGGGGCTCCCCCGCGAGGGTGTCCGGCACGGGCGCGAAGTGCGTCAGCGCCACCCTCGTGCCGCAGCCCTGCTCGGCGAGCTCGTCCAGGGAGGCGCGCAGGCCGTCCGCGCAGCGGCGGGTGTAGCGGATGAACTCCTTCATCAGGGGCTCCCCGAACTCGCTGCCGCTGCGCCCGACGAAGCCGCCGCCGAACCCCTTGGTGCCCGCGATGCCCACGCGCGCCCCGTCGACCTCGACGACCGTGCCCTCCCCTTCGAGTACCCGTACGCCCGCCTCGCGCAGGACGGTGGTGACCGCTTCGGGCTGTTCGTCGTGGTGGTCGTGGTTGCCGAGCACGGCGACGACGGGCACGGGGAGACCGGTCACCTCGCGGGCGACAACTTCCGCCTCCTCCGGCGTGCCGTGGCGGGTGAGGTCCCCCGCCAGCAGCAGCATGTCCGCGCAGTCGGGCAGCGTTTCGAACGCGGGCCGGAGCACCCCCTGGCTGTCGAGGCCCATATGGATGTCCCCCACGGCTGCGATGCGGATCATGCCAGTTCCTCCGGGTGGTCGGGGGCCGCCGATTCGGCCACCACGACATCGAAGTGGACCGTCTCGCCGTCCAGTTCCTCGTTGACGGTGCGCAGCAGCTCGTCGCGGCAGTGGGTGGTGGGCACGGTTCCGACGACCGCCACGGACGAGCCGCGGGGTTCGACGCGGATGCCGAGCTCGCCCAGTTCCTCCGCGGCGAGCCGCTCCTTCAGATGGGCGATGCGGTACTCGACGTGGGCCGGGTCGTTCATCCGTCTCCTCCTCGCGGTGCGATCACTTCCAGACGTTCGAGCAGGTAGAGGAAGGCCGCCGGCATCGGCGCGTCACCGAACGCGTCGCGGAGCGACTCCCAGTCGACTCTCTCGCGCAGCTGCCGCGCGATCGGCAGCACGGCGCCGAAGTCGCAGTGGTGCTCGGAGAAGGCGGCGAGCAGCGCCCGTACGAGGTCGGTCGGGGCCAGGACCGGCATCTGCACGGAGTCCACGGGCAGCTGCACGGCGCGGCCGAGCAGTTCCGTGGTGACCGGCTCGCCGCCCAGTTCGAAGATGAGGTCGATGTCCTGGCCGAGGCACTTGGCCTTGAGCAGCCAGTCCTCGGGCGGTGCGTACACCGTCAAGCCGGCCTCCGCCAGCGTCGCGGCGACCGCTTCGGCGTCCTCGGGCCTGATGGCGAAGTCGGCGTCGTGCTGGAGGTTGCCGGTCCCGCCGTGCGCGTACACGGCGACGCTGCCGGCGAGCGCGAAGTCGTGCTCGCCTCTCTTGAGGAGCGCGCCGACCTGTTTGGCGGCCTCCAGGATGGCCTGGTTGAGGTCGGGCGGGAGGTCGTCCGCGGGCAGGTCGTGGTGTGTCACGGGCGAGTCGTGGTGCGGGGAGCCACCGGCGTACGGGGCATGCGCGCCCTGCGCGTCGGGGGCGGTGTCCTGTCGGGTGAGGTCTTCTGCGTTCGGCGTCACCTGCTGCTCCGTTTCCGGACACCGGCGGCCGCGCCCGCACGGTCCGTGCGGGTCGGGCCGGCCGGCGGTGTCCGACGATCCCTGCTCCAGGCAGCTCCGGTACCCGGGCCGCCGGGTTCGACACGGGCCGGGTTCAGGGGCGGCGCCACTCGTCGCTCCGCAGATGCGAGCCGGCCTGGGGTCCCATGCGCACCATGCCGCCGTCGGCGACGTACGACGCGCCGGTCACGTACGAGGCGTCGGGACCGGCGAGGAAGGCGATGACGGCGGCGATCTCCCGGGCGTCGCCCGGCCTGCCGAGCGGGATGCCGGGGCGGCTGACCTCGTGCACGTCCGTGTCCTCCTGCCCGGTCATGGGCGTGGCGATCTCACCGGGCGCGACGGCGTTGACGGTGATGCCGTGCTCCGCGAGTTCGAGGGCCATCACCTGGGTGAGCAGTCCGAGCCCGCCCTTGGCGGCGCAGTAGGGGGCCGCTCCCACGCGGGGCTGGTGCTCGTGCACCGACGTCACGTTGACGATGCGGCCACCGCCGCCCTGCCGGATCATGCGCCGCGCGGCGCGCTGTCCGCACAGGAACGGCCCGATGAGGTCGACGTCGACGACGCGTTGGACGTCGGCGTGTTCGAGGTCGAGGTAGGGGGTGGCCGTGCCGGTGCCCGCGTTGTTGACCAGGACGTCGATGCGGCCGAGGCGCTCGGCGAGGTCGTCGACGACGTCCGCGGCATCGGGCAGCCGGGTCAGGTCCATCTGGGCGACCTCGGCACGCCGACCGTGCCGGCGCACCTCCTCGGCCGTCTGCTTCGCGCCGTCCTCGTCGCCGTGCCAGGTGATCCCTACGTCCATTCCGGCGGCGGCGAGCCGGACGGCCGTGGCCCGGCCGATGCCGGAGTCCGCGCCGGTGATGACGGCCACGCCGGGGCCGGAAGAGGTGGGGACGGTCATGGAGGTCCTCCTGCTCGTGGAACGGATCACTCGTCGCCCTCCGTCCAGCTTCGGGCAGAGCGACGCATCCCGCCCGCCCGGGGGTGGGCGGCACCGGGCGGGTACCCGGAGATCCGCGTGGCGTGCACGGCATGCGATACGTGGTGGCGGCCCCGGGCCAGTGGGTGGACGAGGAGGAGGGGCGCGCAGCAGGTTGCCCGCGGCTGAGGCGCACGGGTGGGAGCCGGGCCGCAACGAGACGGTCTGCGGTCTCTCCCTCAGCCGCTCCCGGCTCACCCGATTCCCGCACGTGCCGTGGGCGGACACCTTCCCGGAGGCCGGGGGCGCCGCGGACCGCGTCAAGCGGCTCTGTCACCGGTGCGCGTCCGTGGGGGGGGCCGCAGGGGGCCTCGACGCGAAACCGCCCTGGCGCCGGGTGAACCCCCGCCCCTGAAGCAGGCGCTCAGTCCCGGTCGTCCCGGACCGGCGGCAGGTCCTCGTCGGGGACGATGTGGACCGCTGCCTCCTCGGCGCCCGCGGCGCCGCCGTCGATGCCCTCGTCGCGGGCGACGACCTGCTTGTCGACGTCGGTGTGGGCGCCCTCGTCGGGGGCGACCAGGCGGCCCGCGCGGTCCCGTCCGGCCTCCGGGTCCATGGGCTCGCCCTCGCCGTCCGGCAGGTCTCCGATGCCGTCACGGCCGGGGCGCTCAGCGTCGGGCACCTCCTCGTCGGGGACTTCCTGCCGCAGCCGCTCGTCGAGCGTCTCGCCCTCGTGCTGCTCCGCCGCCGTCGTGCCGGTCTTGTTCACGCCGAGCGGCTTCTCGGGCGGCGAGTAGCCCTCGTCGAGCATGTCGTCGTACGTGCGCTCGTCCAGCGCGTCCTGGAGGTCCAGCGGTGCCGCGTCCTCCTGCTCCTCGTTGCTGCCGGTGGGCTGGTAGGCGTCGTCCGCCATGTTCTGGTCGCTCATGACTACCTCGCGCTCGGGGGTCCGGTTTGTCGCGCTCGCCCTCTGATGGTCGCGCACAGCCCTTCGTAGTGCCCGCGACGCATTCCCCCAAACGATCAGTTAGGACGTGTGCATGATCTGGATCAGGTTGCCGACGGTGTCGTCGAGGACGGCGACGGTGACGTCGTCCATCTGGAGCGGCTCCTGGGTGAAGTGCACACCGAGCCCGCGCAGCCGCTCGAACTCCGCGGTGACGTCGTCCACGGAGAAGGCGGCGGCGGGGATGCCGTCCTCGACCAGCGCCGCCTTGTACGGCTTCACGGCCGGGTGGCCGTCGGGCTCCAGGAGCAGCTCCGTCCCTTCGGGGTCCTCGGGCGAGACCACGGTCAGCCACCAGTCGTCACCGACCGCGACCTTGTTCTTCTGCCGGAAGCCGAGTACGTCGGTGTAGAAGGCCAGGGCCTTGAGCTGGTCGTCGACGAACACGCTGGTCAGGTTGATCCTCATGGGGTTCTCTCCGTTGCGTCGGGGACGTCGGCGCCGGGGGCGTCTGCGTCAGGGGAGTCTGCCGCAGGGGCTGCTTCCAGGGTGTCCGCCTCGGCGGGCCTGAGCCACCTGGTCATGGCCCGCTCCAGGGGCGTGGTGTCCAGGTCGTGGTACTTGTAGCGGCCCTGGCGTCGCGTGTGGACAAGGCCCGCCGCTTCGAGTACGGCCAGGTGCTGGCTGATCGCCTGCCGTGACAGGCCGCGGCCGTCTCCGCTCAGCAGTCGCGAGCAGATCTCGAACAGGGTCTGGCCGTCCCGCTCCACGAGCCCGTCGAGGATGCGCCTGCGGGTGGGGTCGGCCGGCGCCTTGAAGACACCCTCTTCCATGACCGGAGCTTGGGCAAGTGGCCACTTGCCTATCAACCTCAGCCCCTGCGCCCGACCACCAGCCACCTCGACGGCAGCTCGATGCGCGTACCGTCCGAGGTGAACTCCGTTGTCGTGAGCGGGAGTTCACCGGACGCCAGCACCACGAGCCCGGCCGCTTCGACGTACGAACCCACCGACGCGTCCGCGACCTCGGCGGGCGCGAGGCCGTGCGCGAAGATCGGCGCCAACTTGGGCGGCGGCCCCGCGGGACCCTGCGCCAGGCCCATCAGGACGGGCCGCGCCGCCTCCGAGGGTTCCACGACGAAGGCCCGGCCGCGCTCGCCGAGCAGCGTGGCGATGCTGTCGAGCAGCGGCTGCCGGTCTGCGGGGTCGCACTGGTGGAGAACACCCCGCATATAGACGTTCGCGTCGCCGATCTCCGCGTGCAGCTGCTCCGCCTCGCTCTTCTCGACGGCGTCGAGCTCCCGGAAGTCGACCTGGTCTGCGGGGTCCGCGCGGCGGGCGTGTTCGAGCGCCGCCGCCGACAGGTCGACGCCGAGGACGCGCGGGAAGCGGTCGGCGAGGAACCGCGTCTGGGTGCCGTTGCCGCAGCCGAGGTCGACGAGGGGCAGGCCCGCGGCGGTCATGTGCGGTTCGAAGAGCGCGAGATGGAGACCGACGGTGAGGATGGGTTCGGCGTCCCAGAAGACCGCCCCCGGTTCGTCGGGGGCCTCCTGCCAGAACCCTTCCCAAGCCGCCCTGTACCGACTCGTGACGCTCATGTCCGTGCTCCCCGGGGTGCGACGAAGCCGCCGAAGCCGACGACAAGATCGGTCTACCGCGCCCCGGTCGCACGGACAAGCGCCCGCGCATTCCTTCACCGTGCATTCGATACGTCGATGCCCCGAGGCCGCCGACTACCGCCGCGGCAGCGCCAGTTCGCACCACACCGTCTTGCCCGTCCGCGTACGGCTGGTCCCCCATTCCTTCGCGAGGCCGCTCACGACGCGCAGGCCACGCCCGAACTCGTCCCCCGGGCCCGCGCTGAGCAGCGTCGGCAGGGTCTGGTCCTCGTCCTCGACCTCGCACACCAGGACGCCGGAGCGGACCATGCGCAGGTCGATCCTGCTGCTGCGGGAGTGGCGCACGACGTTGGTGACGAGCTCGCTGACGACCAGCTCGGCGGTGTCGCTCAGCCCCTCCAGGGACCAGCCGCGCAGCTGGGCGCGGACCATGTCGCGGGCCCTGCCCACCTCGGCGGGGTCGACGGCGAGCCGCCAGTGCGCGACGTTCTCGGCGGGGATTCCGTTGAGCCTCGCCATCAGGAGCGCCACGTCGTCCTTGCGGCCGCCGCGCGTGTTGAGGGCGCGGATGATCGTGTCGCAGGCGTCGTCCATGGAGGCGGCCGGGTGCGCGGCGGACTCGGTGAGCGTGGCGAGGCCGACACCGATGTCCTCGCCGCGGACCTCGACCAATCCGTCCGTGCACATGAGCAGCCGGTCGCCGGGCGCCACCCGCAGCGTCACCGACTCGAAGGGCACACCGCCGACGCCGATGGGCGCCCCGGTGGGCAGGTCGAGGAGTTCGCTGCGGCCGTCGGCGGCGCGCACCAGGACGGGTGGGATGTGTCCCGCGTTGGCGAGGTGCAGCTCGCCCGCGATCGGGTCGTAGACCGCGTACAGGCAGGTCGCCAGATAGTGCTCGCCGAGGCGCTGCGCAAGGTCGTCGAGGTTGCGCAGGAGCTGCTCGGGCGGCAGGTCGAGGGCGGCCATGGTCTGCACGGCCGTGCGCAACTGGCCCATCATGGCGGCCGAGTTGAGGCCGTGGCCCATCACGTCGCCGACCACGAGTGCGGTTCGGGAGCCGGGCAGCTTCACGGAGTCGAACCAGTCGCCGCCGACCCGGCCGAGGAGCGTGCCGGGGAGGTAGCGGGTGGCGATGTCGCAGCCGGACATCCGTGGCTGGATGTGCGGCAGCATGCTGTCCTGGAGGGTGTCGGCGACGCTCTCCTGGTACGTGTACATGCGGGCGTTGTCGAGCACGAGGCCCGCACGGGCGGCCAGTTCGGCGCCGGTGACGCGGTCCATGTCGTTGAAGACGGGCCGCTCCCGGTGCCGCAGCAGGATCATGAAGCCCAGCACCACGTTGCGCGCCTTGAGCGGGACGACGAGCATCGAGCGGTGGTTGATCAGCGGCCGGATGTCGCGTTTCTCGAACTGGGAGGCGATGGCGTTGCCCATCTCCTCGCTGATGCGGGGCACGAGCACCGGGTCGCCCGAGGTCATGCACTGGAAGAACGGCGTGTGGGCGGGGAACGGCATGGACTCGCCGACCGGCACCACGTCGTCCCAGCGGCCGGGCTCGTCGGTGTGCTCCACCGCGACCCGGTGCCACATCGTGGTCTCGTCCGGCGGTCCCTCGGGGAACCCCTCACCGGCGACGACCTGCTCGCGCAGATAGGTGCCCGCGACATCCGTGAAGCGCGGCACGACGGCCCTGCTGACCTCCAGGATGGTCCGCGACAGGTCGAGCGAGGAGCCGATGCGCCCGCTGACCTCGTTGAGGAATTCGAGGCGTTCGCGCACGGCCGCGTACTCGAGGTCCTCGCCCTCGTCGTCGACGGCGTCGGGGGCCACCGGGAGTCCGCGGGCGGCGGCCTGCGCGGCGCGCTGCCTGCGCTCCTTGCGTTCGGCACGGCGGGCGACGCCCCAGTCCGGGGTGACGGGCACCCGGTCGTGGTGGCTGAACTCCAGGACCGGGTAGCCGAGTTCCAGCACCTGGGCGACGATGCGGGCGCTCTCCCCCACGCTCATGCTCGGCAGGATCTCGGGGAGGCGGGCGGCGAGTTCGTCCGCGCCGGGGAAGTCCGTGTGGAGGGCGAAGCCGGGTGCGATGCGCTCGACCTGCACGTCTCGTTCGGTGCGCGCGCCTTCGGGTCCGTCGTACGCCGCCAGTCGCGCGGCGTCCGCCGCGAGCACGAGGAGCCGCTCGGGTCCCGGCCCGATCAGGGGGTACGCCCACCAGAGCACGTCGACCCGGCAGTCGCCGCCGGTCCTCGACCCGGTGAGCCGCGCGCGCCCGGCGGCCGGGTAGGAGATGCGCCGGTCGAGGGAGGTCTCCAGGTCGGGCCCGAGACCGTCGAACGCTCCGTAGGACTCGCGGTCCTCGGGGATGGCGCCGTGCACCGGAAGCAGGTCACCCACCGGGCGGCCGACGGCCTCCTCCTTCTCGTACCCGAAGAGGCGGCGGGCGCCGACGCTCCAGTGCGAGACGAGTCCGGCGCCGTCCACGACGACCACGGCGAGCGGGATGCGGCCGGACGCGGCACTCTGCGTCGGCGGCCCGCCCGGAGTGCCTTGTTCCATGGCTCATGCTCCTTCCCGCGGCAGCGCAAGATCTGAGCCGCCACCAACCACCGTACGGGGGTCGCGGGTTGCCGTGCGGGGCATTGCGGGAATTGGCCCGGACCGCGCGGGGCACCGGCGCACGCCCCCCGGGGGCGCCCCGCCGGTGCCCGCCTTCCGGACCCGCCGACGGAACCCCTCAGTCCTCGTGACCCAGCTGCAGGTCCCGCTCCGTGCGGCCGCCGCCGGCGACCTGGAGGACGGTGGCGACCGGCGGGTAACCCGCCGCGATCACGGTGTACTCGCCGGACGACAGGTCGACGAAACGGAAGGTGCCGTCCGCCTGGGTGGTCAGGGTGTCGACGACGTTCCCCGCCGCGTCGAGCAGGGTCACGCGGGCGTCCTCGACGGGTCGCCCGCCGCCGGCCCGCACCGTGCCGCGCAGCACGGCGCCGCCCGCGAGCTCGACGTCCTGGCGCGTCTCGCGCGAGGCCTGCACGGTGACGGGGAGCGCGGCGGGGCGGAACGCGGGGGCGCTCGCGGCCAGGGTGTACTCGCCCGCCACCAGCTCGGTGATGACGTAGCTGCCCTCGCGCCCGCTGCGGGTGGTGGCGACGACCTCGCCGCGGACGTCGGTGAGGGTGACGGCGGCGTCCCTGACGGGCGTCCCGTCGGCGGTCACCACGGTCCCGGCGAGGCGGCCCGCCCCGCCGAGGACCACGTCGAGCTCGACGGGCCGCTCCCCGACGGTGACGGTGACGGCCTGCGGCTGGTGCCCGCCGGCCGCCGCGATCAGTACGAACGATCCGGCGCCCGGCGTGGCGAGGGCGTACCGCCCGTCCTCACCGCTCGCGCCGCGTCCGATCTGCTGTCCCGCCACGTCGATGAGAGTGAGGGCGGCGCGCGGCACCACGGTGCCGTCGGGGTGCTGCACGGTGCCGCAGACCGGGACCCCTGCGGTGTACGCCGTCGCGCGGGCCTGCGGGACGGCGCCGAGGGTCGCGGTGTCGGCGGCGGGTGCGTTGGTGGAGGTGGCGCTGGACAACAGGGGGGTCTCCTTGAGGAAGAAGGCGAGCAGCATGCCGAGGACGAGCACCGGCACCAGGTAGAGGAAGATCCGCGGCATCGCGTCCGCGTAGGCCTGGATGTAGCCGTCGCGCAGCGGCGCGGGCAGCCCGTGGACGAGCTGCGGGGTGATGGACTCGGCGTCGGGCACGGCCGCGCCGGAACCGGCGGGGAGCCGGTCCGCGAGCGCGTCGGCGAGCCGGTTGGCGAAGAGCGTGCCGAAGATCGCGGCGCCCACGCTGCCGCCGATCTGCCGGAAGTAGTTGTTGGCGCTCGTGGCGGTGCCGAGGTCGGTGGGGCGGACCGCGTTCTGCACGGCGAGCACCAGGACCGGCATGACCAGGCCGATGCCCGCGCCGAGCACCGCCATCCAGATGCTGTACTCCAGCCGGGTCGTGTCCACTTCCAGGCGCGAGAGGAGCCACATGCCGACGACGGAGAGGACCCCGCCGAGGATCGGGTAGATCTTGTAGCGGCCCGTGTGACTGATGAGCTGCCCGGAGATGATCGACGCCCCGACGATGCCGCCCATCATCGGCAGCATGAGGAGTCCTGACTCTGTGGCGCTCGCGCCGTCGACCATCTGCAGGAAGGTCGGCAGGTAACTGGCCGCTCCGAAGAGGGCGATGCCGACGACCATGCCGATGAGACCGGTGAGGTTGAAGACCGGATCACGGAACAGGCGCAGCGGGATGATCGGTTCTGCCGCGAACTTCTCGGCGACGAGGAAGAGCACGCTCGCCACGACCGCACCGGCGCCGAGCCCGAGGATGACGCGGTCGCCCCACGCGTACTCGGTCCCGCCCCAACTGGTCAGCAGGACGAGGCAGGTGGAGGCGGCGGCGAGCAGCAGCGCGCCCAGGACGTCGATGCGGGCCTTCGCGGTGGGCTTGGGCAGCTTCAGGACGAGCGACACGACGAGGAGGGTGACGAGCCCGAAAGGCACGTTGAAGTAGAAGCACCAGCGCCAGGAGGCGTGGTCGGTGAAGAAGCCGCCGAGCAGGGGGCCCGCGACCGAGGCGAGGCCGAACGCGGCACCGATCAGACCCATGTAGCGCCCGCGCTGCCGGGGCGGCACGATGTCCGCGATGATCGCCTGGACGCCGATCATGAGGCCGCCCGCGCCGACCCCCTGGAGGGCGCGGAAGGCGATCAGCTGGTCCATCGTCCGTGACCAGCCGGCGAGCGCCGAGCCGATGACGAAGACGACGATCGCGAACTGGAAGACGCCCTTGCGCCCGAAGAGGTCGCCGAGCTTGCCGTAGATCGGCAGGCCGATGGTGGAAGTGAGCAGGTAGGCGGTGATCGCCCAGGACATCTTGTCGAGGCCGTGCAGCTCTCCGACGATCTTCGGGAGCGCGGTGGCGACGATCATCTGCTCCAGCGCGGCGAGGAGCAGCGCGAGCATGAGCCCGACGAACACCATCCGGACGCGGCCGGGGCTGAGGTGTTCGGCCGCGGAGTCATGGGGCGCGGGTGGCGGGGGTGGCCCGGGTGGCACCTCTCCGGCGCTCCGGCCATCCGTCCCGCCGTCCGACCGGCCGCCCGGCGAGGGGGCCGGCCCGGCCGCCTCGTTCCGCCGTTCGTCCCGCTCGGCGACCTGCACCAGCGTCGTCCCGCCCACGTACTGCTCCCCTCGTCGCGCTTGCGCCGCCCATTTCTCGCATTACGCGACAACTGGGAGCAAGCGCGACGAGTCGGCGTCGCGTGGGGCCCCGCGGGCGTATGCGCCGGTCGGAGCCCTACGGCGTACAACGGAGCCGAACAGAAAACCACTCGAAACGGTGAGCGTGACAACAACCCTGATGGCGTAGGCGGGAGTTGGCGGCTCACCCCGTCCGGGAGCTACTTCTCGACCTCGGCGGCGAGGTTGGTGAGCACGGCGTCGTAGATCCGCCCGAGGCCCTTGGGCGCGAAGGTCTTCTCGAAGAAGCCGCCGATGCCGCCCGCGCCGTTCCACACGGTGGTGACGACCACGCGGGACTTGCCCTCGCCCGCCGGGGTCACCGTCCAGGTCGTGACCATGGAGGAGTTGCGGTCCTTCTCGACCAGTTCGCCGTCGGTGGGCTCGCTGACCTCCAGGAGGCAGTCGCGGATGCGCTTGCTGGTGGCCTGGAGCTTCCAGTGGACGAGGGTCCCTTCGCCGTCGCCGCCCTCGCGCACCTCGTACTCGCTGAAGTGCTCCGAAAGGAGCTTCTCCCGCGTGCCGTTGTAGTCGGCCAGCGCGTCGAAGACATCGTCCGGCTGTGCCGTGATGATCCGCTCGGTGACCGCCTCGACCTGCGCCATTGCACTTCCTCCAGCAGTTGTGACTCGGGGACTTCGCGGAAAGCCAACCACCCGCCGCACCGGCCTCCCAAATCGGGGGTCCCGCGAGGGCCGTGCTCAGCCGGGCAGGAGGCGCAGGGAGACCCAGAGCGCGAGGGTGGAGAGGACGAGGGCGGCAGGGGTGGTGAGGAGTCCGAGGCGGGTGAACCGCACGAGGCTGACGTCGTGTTCGTGCTGGTGGGCGATGCGGCGCCACAACAGTGTGGCGAGCGATCCGGCGTAGGTGAGGTTGGGTCCGATGTTCACGCCGATGAGCACGGCGAGCACGGCTCCGGGTCCCGCCGGGGCGGCCAGCGGGACCAGGGCGAGGACGGCGGGCAGGTTGTTGATCAGGTTGGCGAGCAGCGCGGCGACGGCGGCGGTGCCGAGCAGCGCGGGCAGCGCGGTGCCGTCGGGCAGGACGTGGCCGAGGGCGTCGCCGAGGCCGTTGTCCACGACGGCCCTGACGACGATGCCGAGGGCGAGGACGAAGGCCAGGAACGGCAGCTGGGCCGAGCGCAGGAGTGCCACGGGGGTCGTACGACGGCGCAGCAGGGCCCGTACCGCGAGGACGGCCGCACCGGCCGCGGCCGACCAGGCGGGTTCGATGCCGACGGCGGAGGCGACGGCGAAGCCGGCGAGGGTGGCGGCGACGGTCACCAGGGCGAACCGCGGCATCCGCGGCGGTTCGGTGGGCTCGGTGCCCTCGGCGGGCGCGTCGAGGTCGGTGGCGAAGAACCGCCGGAAGACGACGTACTCGACGGCGATGGCGACCAGCCAGGGCAGCGTCATGAGCAGCGCGAAGCGCGTGAAGCTCAGCCCGGTCGCGGTGAAGGCGAGGAGGTTCGTCAGGTTGGAGACGGGGAGCAGCAGCGACGCCGTGTTGGAGAGGTGGGCGCTCGCGTAGACGTGCGGCGCGGGGCGGGCCCCCATGCGGGCGGCGGTGGCGAAGACGACGGGGGTCAGGAGGACCACGGTGGCGTCCAGGCTCAGGGTCGCGGTGATCAGTGAGGCCAGGGCGAAGACGGCGCCGAGCAGGGTGCGGGGCCGTCCCGCGGCACGGCGTGCCATCCAGTTGCCGCAGGCGCGGAAGAGCCCGTCGTCGGCGCAGAGCTTGGCGAGGACGAGGACGCCCGCGAGGAAGCCGATGACGGGCCCGAGCCGGGCGGCCTCCTCCCGTACGTCGTCGAGCGGGATCGCCCCGGCCAGGATCACGGCACCGGCGGCGGGCACGGCGAAGGCGGCCTCGGGCCAGCGGAAGGGGCGGACGACGGCGCAGACGAGGACGACGGCCAGGGCTGCGACGGACAGGGACTCGACGAGCATGCTTCCGATCATCCATCGCGCGGCGGGACCGCCCGACGGCGGACCGGTCGTAACGGGTCCGGCGGCGGTCCGCGCCGCCGCCGGGCCCGGGATCCGCTGCTTCGAGGACGGTGCCGGTTCGAGCGACTCGTGCGGCCCGGCGCGGGGTCGCGCTTGGCGGAACGCGGTGAACGGCCGAGGGTCGCACGATCAAGGGAACGTATGTTCTATTCTGTGGTCAGTGCTACCGAGGAGGCGTCATGCGCTGGGAGAACCTTTCCGACGGGCCGCGCCGCGGCACCGCGGACGCCGCGCTGTTCGGCGCGGACGCGGTGACGACGAGGGTGTTCGACACCCCGGAGTTCAGAGGGATCACGTTCCACGAGATACGGGCCAAGTCGATCGTGAACCGCGTGCCGGGCGCGTCCCGCATGCCGTTCGAATGGACGGTCAACCCGTATCGGGGGTGCACGCACGCGTGTGTCTACTGTTTCGCGCGCAAGACGCACAGCTATCTGGACCTGGACACGGGCCTCGGATTCGACAGCCAGATCGTCGTCAAGGTCAACGCCGCCGAACTGCTGCGGCGCCAGCTCGCCTCGCCGCGCTGGCACGGCGACCACATCGCCATGGGCACGAACGTGGACTGCTACCAGCGCGCGGAGGGCCGCTACCGGCTGATGCCGGGGATCATCGCGGCCCTGCGCGACCGCGGGAACCCGTTCTCCATCCTGACCAAGGGCACCCTGATCCTGCGCGACCTGGACCTGCTGCGGCAGGCCGCCGCGGTGACCGACGTCGGGATCTCCGTGTCCGTCGGCTTCGTCGACGAGGAGCTGTGGCGCACGGTCGAGCCGGGCACCCCGGCGCCCGAACGCCGCCTCGACGCCGTGCGCACCCTCACCGAGCACGGCATCGGCTGCGGCGTCCTGATGGCGCCGGTCATCCCCTTCCTGGGCGACCATCCGGACCAGCTGCGCGCGACGGTGCGGGCCGTGGCCGAGTCGGGGGCGACCTCGGTGACGCCGCTGGTGCTGCATCTGCGGCCCGGGGCGCGGGAGTGGTTCATGGCGTGGCTGGGTCGGCACCATCCGCACCTCGTGCGGCGGTACGAGCGGTTGTACGCGGAGGGCGCGTACGCCCCCAAGTGGTATCAGCGCCGTATCACCCGCCACGTGCACGAACTGGCCGAGGAGTTCGGCATCGGTCCCACGCGCGCGGGCGTCGCCCGCCGGATCCGGGTCCCGGAGGAGCCCGAACCCGCCGCGGGACCCACTCAGCTCACGCTGCTCTGACCGGCTTGCCCCGTTCGGGTTGTTCCCGGCGGGGACGGGCGCTCTTCAGGGAGGCGGTCCGGGAGGATGCGCCGGAGATCGCGGCCCCCCCGGGGCGCGAACCCGCCGCTCTGGGAGGCCGGATGAAGAAGAGTGCCCTCGTACTGTGCGCGGTCGCCGCCGTGACGGCGACGCTGGCCGCGGCGGTGCCGTCCGCGTCGGGAGCACCGGCGGAGCGCGGCCCGCTCGCATGGCAGGAGTGCGCCACCAAGAGATATCCGACGCTCCAGTGCGCCTCCCTGAAGGTGCCCCTCGACCACCGGGCGCCGCACGGGCGCCAGATCACCCTCGCCCTGTCCCGCGTCCCGCACACCGCGAAGACCTCCCAGGGGCCACTCCTGGTCAACCCCGGAGGCCCCGGCGGCAGCGGCCTTTCGATGGCGGGGTTCGTCGCGAAGTCGCTGCCCGAGAAGACAGCCGCGCAGTACGACATCGTGGGCTTCGACCCGCGCGGGGTCGGCAGGAGCAGGCCCGCACTCAACTGCAGGCCGGGCCACTTCGACCCCGTGCGCCCCGCCTCCGTCCCGGCAACGGCCGCCCTGGAGCGCGAGAACCTGCGCAGGGCGCGGGCGTTCGCGACGGCGTGCGGCACGAAGTACCGCGACGTCCTGCCCTTCATCGACTCGGTGAGCGCGGCCCAGGACATGGACGCCATCCGCGCGGCACTCGGCGCGGAGCGCATCAACTTCTTCGGCTACTCCTACGGCACCTACCTGGGCGCCCTCTACGGACGGCTCCATCCGCACCGCGTGCGGCGCATGGCGCTCGACTCCCTCGTCGACCCGACGGGTGTCTGGTATGACGACAACCTCCGCCAGGACCGCGCCTTCGACGACCGCCACAAGGCGTTCATGGCCTGGATCGCCCGCCATGACGCCACCTACGGGCTCGGCAAGGACCCCGGCGGCGTCGAGGCGAAGTGGTACGCGATGCGCGGGGCACTCGCCGAGAAGCCCGCGGGCAAGAAGGTGGGCGCCGCCGAACTGGAGGACACGTTCCTGCCGGGCGGTTACTTCAACGGCTACTGGCCGCGCCTGGCCGCCGCGTTCGCCGCGTACGTGAACGACGGGGACAGCGCACCGCTCGTAGCGGCGTACGACACGTTCGGTGCGGTGGACGCCGCGGGCGAGAACGGCTACAGCGTCTACAGCGCGGTGCAGTGCCGGGACGCGCAGTGGCCGCGCGACTGGCGGACGTGGCGCGACGACAACGTCCGGATGCACGCGAAGGCCCCGTTCACGACCTGGAACAACGCCTGGTACAACGCACCGTGCGCGTTCTGGCCGACGCACCACCTGAGCCCGCCGGACGTCGCCAACACCGAACTCCCGCCCGTCCTGCTGTTCCAGGGCACGGACGACCCGGCCACCCCGTACGACGGAGCCGTGAACCTGCACCGCAAGCTGCGGGGCTCACGCCTGGTGATCGAACAGGGCGGCGGCAACCACGGCGTCACGCTCAGCGGAAACACCTGCCTCGACCGGCACTTGGCGGTCTACCTGACGGACGGCAAGGTGCCGACCGGCGACGGCGAGGCCGCGGCGGTGTGCGAGGCCAGGCCGGCCCCGGAGCCGCAGCCCTCGCGGAACGCGAGGCCGAGGGCACTGTCACACCCGTGGTCCACGATGGGCACATGAGCCGACTGACCCACATCCACGCCCCCGAGGGCGTCGCCCCCGCCACCGCGTACACGCACGTCGTCACGGGATCGGGCCGCTTCGTCGCGATCTCCGGCCAGTTGGCCCTGGACGAGGACGGCAGGCCGGTCGGCGAGGGCGACCCGGCCGCGCAGGCACGGCAGGTCTTCGAGAACCTCCGGCGGTGCCTCGCGGCGGCGGGCGCCACCTTCGACGACGTCGTGAAGTTGACGTACTTCGTGACGGACATGGCGCACCTGCCCGCCGTGCGCGCCGCGCGGGACGCCTTCCTCGACCCCGAGCGACTCCCCGCGGCCTCGGCGGTGCAGGTGGCGTCGCTCGTGGGGCCCGAGTTCCTGATGGAGATAGAGGCGTTCGCCGTGGTGCCCGAGTAGCCGTCGCTCCGCACCAGTCGTCAGCCGGAGCAGCCGACAGCCGGAGCAGCCGTCAGCCGGTGCGGTCGTCGTCCTGCGGGAGGCGGGCCAGGGCCGCCGAGGCCGCCGCCGCCAGGCGGGGGTGGCCACGCGCGGCCATCAGGACCGGCCTGGCGCGGGCGTCGCCGAGCGCCCCGAGTCCCTCCACGCAGGCCAGCGCGATCTTGCCGAAGGGGTCGTGCGGGGCCAGTCTGCGCTGGAGCGTGGTGATCAGCGCGGGCGCCGACTCCGGGGCGCGCAGCTCCGTGAGCAGCCGCACGGGATACAGGGCGTAGGCGACGCGGAGTTCGTTCGTGGCCAGAGCGGCGGCCGCGCGTGCCGTGCGCGGGTCGCCGAGGCGGGCCAGGGCGTGGGCCGCGGCGGCGCAGCGTGGTGGGTCCCGGTGGTTCAGGAGGAGGACGAGCGACTCGAAGGCTCTGCGGTCACCCGCGACGCCGAGTCTGACCGCGGCCAACTCCCTGGCCCACAGGGGCTGCCCCGGCGAGACGAGCACCTCGGCGAGCTCGTCGGGATCCTCCGCGGCGAGCAGCCTCTCGTACTCCTTGGATCCGCCCGCCTCGGCCCGTAAGCGTTCCGTCACCGTCCGCAACTCCTCATCCATGGTCGCGAGCCTAAGCCTTACCGGTGGTCGCGATGTAGATCACAGGCACGGGAAAACACCGCGGGCTGGCGCGCTCGTTACTCGCCGGTTAGTCTCATGTGAGCGGGGCACACTCCCCGTAGCAGTTCTTTCCTCGCGGTGGCCTGGTGACGCAGCCGCCGTGAGTGTTGGTCGGTTCGGTACTTCACGTACCTCAGTACGACGTGGCTCCGGGACAGAGCCGGTCGACTTTCTTCACCGGGCGTGCCCTGCGTGCCGCCCGGACACGACACGCACCACCTCCCGCCCGCCGTGCGGCAGTTGCCGTACCCGCGCGCCCCTCAGTCGTCACTCTCTTCCTGGAGTCCACGCATGGACGCTCCCCTGAATGCTCCCCTGAACACCGTCGCCGTCATCGGCCTGGGCACGATGGGCACCGGCATCACCGAGGTCCTGGCCCGCGCGGGCCGCGAGGTCATCGGCATCGACATCTGCCAGGCCGCGGCCACCCGCGCCGTCGAGTCCCTGGAGGCCTCGACCGCCCGCGCCGTGCGCCGAGAGCGCCTCACCGAGGAGGAGCGCCGCGGCGTCCTCACCCGCTTCCGCACCTTCACCGACCTGCGCGCCGCCGCCGACGCCGACCTGGTCATCGAGGTCGTCCCGGAGTCGTACGAGATCAAGCAGCAGGTCGTCCGCGAGCTCGACGCCGTCGTGCGCCCCGAGACGATCATCGCGACCGGCACCAACGCGCTGTCCGTGACCCGTCTCGCTGCCGAATCGGCGCGCCCCGAGCGGGTGTTGGGCCTGCACTTCTTCAATCCGGCGCCCGCGATGAAGCTGGTCGAGGTCGTCTCGTCCGTGCTGACCGCGCCCGCCGCCGTCGCCGCGGTGACCGATCTGGCGATCGCCCTCGGCAAGGAGCCCGTCGCGGTCGGCGACCGGCCGGGCTTCGTCGCCGACGGGCTGCTCTTCGGCTACCTCAACCAGGCCGCCGCGATGTACGAGGCGAAGTACGCGTCCCGCGAGGACATCGACGCGGCGATGCGGCTCGGCTGCGGCCTGCCGATGGGCCCGCTCGCGCTGCTCGATCTGATCGGCGTGGACACCGCCCGCACGGTCCTCGACGCCATGTACGCCGAGTCGCAGGACCGGCTGCACGCCCCCGCGCCGATCCTCAAGCAGCTGAGCGAGGCAGGTCTGACCGGGCGCAAGGCGGGCCGCGGCTTCTACACGTACGCGGAAGCGGGCAGCTCGGAGGTGGTGCGCGACGCGCTCACCCCCGTGGAGGACGAGGAGCGCGCCCCGGGCCGCACGGTCCGCTCGGTCGGTGTCGCGGGTTCGGGGACGATGGCGTCCGGCATCGCGGAGGTCTTCGCCAAGGCGGGCTTCTCCGTGGTGCTCGCCGCGCGGACCGAGGAGAAGGCGGAGACCGCCAAGTCCCGCATCGGGAAGTCCCTGTCCCGCTCCGTGGACAAGGGCAGGATGACGGCGGAGGCGGCGGCGCAGACGCTGGAGCGGATCACGCCCGCGGGGTCGTACGAGGCGTTCGCGGACGTCGATCTGGCCCTGGAGGCCGTCGCGGAGGACCTGGACATCAAGCGGCAGCTGTTCGCGACGCTCGACAAGGTCTGCAAGCCGGGCGCGATCCTGGCGACCACGACGTCCTCGTTGCCGGTCGTCGCCTGCGCCCGCGCCACGTCGCGGCCACGTGACGTGATCGGCATGCACTTCTTCAACCCGGCTCCGGCCATGAAGCTGGTCGAGGTCGTCCGCACGGTCGTGACCGGGGACGACGTGCGGGCCACGGTCCGCGAGGTGTGCACGAAGATCCGCAAGCACCCGGTGGACTGCGGCGACCGCGCCGGCTTCATCGTGAACGCGCTGCTGTTCCCGTACCTCAACAACGCGATCAAGATGGTCGAGGAACACTACGCGTCGCTGGACGACATCGACGCCGCGATGAAGCTGGGCGGCGGCTACCCCATGGGGCCCTTCGAGCTCCTGGACGTCGTCGGCCTGGACGTGTCGCTGGCCATCGAGAAGGTCCTGCACCGCGAGTTCCGCGACCCGGGCCTGGCCCCGGCGCCGCTGCTCGAACACCTGGTGGCCGCGGGCTGCCTCGGCCGCAAGACGGGCCGTGGCTTCCGCGAATATGCGCGGCGCTGAGCAGGCCGAGGAGCGACCGGGGGAACGGACGGACTGGGGCGGGCTGCTCGAACCCTCGGGCAGCCCTGTCCCTCAGGAGCACCGTGGCGCGCATATGCAGTACGTTCATGGCATGTCCAAGGCCGCCAAGTCCTCACGCAACGCAACCCCCGACGCTCCCGAGAGTGCCGCGGGCAGCCGTGCCGCCGCTCAACGGCTCAAGATGCGCAGGGAGCTGGCGGCCGCTGCCATGGAGCTCTTCGCGTCCAAGGGGTACGAGGCGACGACGGTCGACGAGATCGCCGCGCAGGCCGGGGTGGCCCGCCGGACCTTCTTCCGGCACTTTCGCTCCAAGGAAGAGGCGATCTTCCCTGACCACGACGACACCCTGATCCGCGCGGAGGCCGTCCTCAACGCGGCCCCGCCGCACGAGCACCCGCTGGACACGGTGTGCCGGGGCATCAAGGAAGTCATGAAGATGTACGCGGCGTCGCCCGCGGTCTCCGTGGAGCGCTACCGCCTCACCCGTGAGGTCCCGACGCTCCGCGAGCGCGAGATCGCCTCGGTGGCCCGCTACGAGCGGCTGTTCACGCGCTATCTGCTGGGCCACTTCGACGAGCAGGCGCACCACGACGGCAACGACGACCCGCTGCTCGCCGAGGTCGCCGCGTCGGCGGTCGTCACCGCCCACAACCACGTCCTGCGGCGGTGGCTGCGAGCGGGCGGCCAGGGCGACGTGGAGACCCAGCTGGACCACGCCTTCGCGATCGTCCGGCGGACCTTCGGCACCGGGATCGGCGCGGGCCGCGACACGATGCCTGCGTCCACGCCCGCGGCGGTGTCCGAGCAGGGTGAGGTGCTGGTCGCCGTGGCGCGTACGGACGCGCCGCTGGACGAGGTCATGCGGACCATCGAGAAGGCGCTCAGGGAGCGTTCCTGACGTCTTCACGGGGGCTCCCGGCGCGTTCGTTCGGGTGTTCCTAGGCAGGTTTTGATCCGCCTTCATGCGTGGCTTAGAAGGGGGCGCTACCGTTCGGTAGCGCCCCCTTCGTCGTGCACGCCACCCCCTCTGACCTGCGGTGATCGATCATCGGTCAAAAAATAATGGCACCCAGTGTCTTGCCCGTTGGCACGCGGTGCCATACGTTGATGTTGTCCGGGCGGCCGGCGTGCAGAGATCTCGCGTACGTCGGCTGTCCCCACAAGCCACGGCTTGCGCGCCCGGACGCCTGCGTCACAGGCACCTCCCGCGCCACACCAAGGCGTTGCCGAGCACCACCCTTCGCCGAACCGACGGCACACCCCTCCAGAGCATCGCAACAAACCCCGACGTATCCCCCTCGAAAAAAGCGCCCCCTCAGCGCTTCCGCCGGAGGTAAACCGTGAAGGAAATCCTGGACGCGATTCAGGCCCAGACCGCGACCGCGAGTGGCTCGGCCACGGTCACATCCGCAGATTTCGCCGCTCTCCCGCTGCCCGAGTCGTACCGCGCGATCACCGTGCACAAGGAGGACGCGGAGATGTTCGCGGGCCTCGAGACCCGCGACAAGGACCCCCGCAAGTCGCTCCACCTCGACGACGTGCCGATCCCCGAACTCGGCCCCGGCGAGGCCCTGGTGGCCGTCATGGCCTCCTCGGTCAACTACAACTCCGTGTGGACCTCGATCTTCGAACCGCTGTCGACCTTCAGCTTCCTGGAGCGCTACGGCAAGCTCAGCGAGCTCACCAAGCGCCACGACCTGCCGTACCACATCATCGGGTCCGACCTCGCGGGCGTCGTCCTGCGCACCGGACCCGGCGTGAACGCCTGGAACCCGGGCGACGAGGTCGTCGCGCACTGCCTGAGCGTCGAACTCGAGTCGTCCGACGGCCACAACGACACGATGCTCGACCCCGAGCAGCGCATCTGGGGCTTCGAGACCAACTTCGGCGGCCTGGCCGAGATCGCGCTGGTCAAGTCCAACCAGCTGATGCCCAAGCCGGGCCACCTCAGCTGGGAGGAGGCCGCCTCCCCCGGCCTGGTGAACTCCACCGCCTACCGCCAGCTGGTCTCCGGCAACGGCGCCGGCATGAAGCAGGGCGACAACGTGCTGATCTGGGGCGCGAGCGGCGGACTCGGGTCGTACGCCACGCAGTTCGCGCTCGCCGGCGGCGCCAACCCCATCTGTGTGGTGAGCAGCCCGCAGAAGGCGGAGATCTGCCGCGCCATGGGCGCCGACGCGATCATCGACCGCAACGCCGAGGGCTACAAGTTCTGGAAGGACGAGCGGACCCAGGACCCCAAGGAGTGGAAGCGCTTCGGCAAGCGCATCCGCGAGCTCACCGGCGGGGAGGACATCGACATCGTCTTCGAGCACCCCGGCCGCGAGACCTTCGGCGCCAGTGTCTACGTCACCCGCAAGGGCGGCACCATCACCACCTGCGCGTCGACCTCGGGCTACATGCACGAGTACGACAACCGCTACCTGTGGATGTCCCTCAAGCGGATCATCGGCTCGCACTTCGCCAACTACCGCGAGGCGTGGGAGGCCAACCGCCTGATCGCCAAGGGCAAGATCCACCCGACGCTCTCCAAGGTCTACTCCCTGGAGGACACCGGACAGGCCGCCTACGACGTCCACCGCAACCTCCACCAGGGCAAGGTCGGCGTCCTCGCCCTCGCGCCCGAAGAGGGCCTGGGAGTGCGCGACCCGGAGATGCGCGCCGAGCACATCGACGCGATCAACCGCTTCCGCAACGTCTGAACGCACTGAGGAGCAGCGCAAGATGACAGAGCGTCAGAAGGACCGGCCGTGGCTCATGCGGACGTACGCCGGTCACTCCACGGCGGAGGCGTCCAACGAGTTGTACCGGCGCAACCTCGCCAAGGGGCAGACGGGCCTCTCGGTCGCGTTCGACCTGCCCACGCAGACCGGCTACGACCCCGACCACATCCTCGCCCGCGGCGAGGTCGGCCGGGTCGGTGTGCCCGTCTCGCACCTCGGTGACATGCGTCGGCTGTTCCAGGACATCCCCCTGGAGCAGATGAACACCTCGATGACGATCAACGCCACCGCCATGTGGCTCCTGGCGCTCTACCAGGTGGTCGCGGAGGAGCAGGGTGCGGACATCACCAAGCTCCAGGGGACGACACAGAACGACATCGTCAAGGAGTACCTGTCGCGCGGGACGCACGTCTTCCCGCCGGGTCCCTCCCTGCGCCTCACCACCGACATGATCACGTACACGGTGGCGCGGATCCCGAAGTGGAATCCGATCAACATCTGCAGCTACCACCTCCAGGAGGCGGGGGCCACACCGGTCCAGGAGATCGCGTACGCGATGTCCACCGCCATCGCGGTTCTCGATGCCGTACGCGACTCGGGGCAGGTTCCCGAGGAGAAGTTCGGGGACGTCGTGGCCCGCATCTCCTTCTTTGTGAACGCGGGAGTCCGGTTCATCGAGGAGATGTGCAAGATGCGGGCGTTCGGGCGGATCTGGGAACAGGTCACGCGCGAGCGGTACGGCATCGAGAACCCGAAACAGCGCCGGTTCCGCTACGGCGTGCAGGTCAACTCCCTCGGTCTGACCGAGGCCCAGCCGGAGAACAACGTCCAGCGCATCGTGCTGGAGATGCTGGCCGTCACCCTCTCCAAGGACGCACGCGCGCGTGCCGTGCAGCTGCCCGCCTGGAACGAGGCGCTGGGTCTCCCCCGGCCCTGGGACCAGCAGTGGTCGCTGCGCATCCAGCAGGTCCTGGCGCACGAGAGCGACCTGCTCGAGTACGAGGACATCTTCGCGGGCTCGCACGTCGTCGAGGCCAAGGTGGCCTCGCTCGTCGAGGACTCCCTGGCGGAGATGGACCGCATCGAGAAGATGGGCGGCGCGATGGCCGCCGTCGAGTCCGGCTACCTCAAGTCGCAGCTCGTCTCCTCGCACGCGGAGCGCCGGGCCCGGATCGAGTCCGGCCAGGAGAAGATCGTCGGCGTGAACTCCTACGAGTCCACGGAACCGAGCCCGCTCACCTCCGATCTGGACGCCGCGATCATGACGGTCGACCCGGCGGTCGAGGCCCGTGTCGTGGACGCGCTCAAGCAGTGGCGCGACACCCGCTACCAGCCGCCGTTCAACCACCCCCGCCCCTGCAAGGCCCTGGAGCGGCTCAAGGAGGTGGCAGCCGGGACGGGCAACCTCATGGAAGCCACCCTGGAGTGCGCACGCGCCGGTGTGACGACCGGCGAGTGGGCGGGGGCACTCCGGGAGGTCTTCGGGGAGTTCCGGGCCCCTACGGGCGTCTCCAGCGCCCCGGTGGCCGTCGCCGCCGAGGAGGGCACGCCGCTCGCCCTCGTCCGCGAGAAGGTCGCACGGACGGCCGAGGACCTCGGCGGCGGCCGGCTCCGCTTCCTCGTCGGCAAACCGGGCCTCGACGGGCACTCCAACGGCGCCGAGCAGATCGCGGTCCGCGCGCGTGACGCCGGCTTCGAAGTGGTCTACCAGGGCATCCGGCTCACGCCCGAGCAGATCGTCGACGCGGCGCTCGCCGAGGACGTCCACGCGGTCGGCCTGTCGATCCTCTCCGGTTCGCACGCCGAGCTCGTCCCCGACGTCCTGGAGCGGCTCCGCAAGGCCGGCGCCACCGACATCCCCGTCATCGCCGGCGGCATCATCCCCAACAGCGACGCCGAGGCCCTGAAGGCGGCGGGCGTGGCCGCCGTCTTCACCCCCAAGGACTTCGGCATCACCGAGATCATCGGCCGTATCGTCGACGAGATCCGGAAAGCGAACAACCTCGACCCCCTGGAGGTCCCCGCATGACTGCGCCCACCGCGCCCATCAACCGCCTGCGTCCGCGCCGCTCCTGCCTCGCGGTCCCGGGGTCGAACCCCCGCTTCCTGGAGAAGGCCCAGGGCCTCCCCGCCGACCAGGTCTTCCTCGACCTGGAGGACGCCTGCGCGCCGCTCGCCAAGCCCGAGGCGCGGCACACCATCGTCAAGTTCCTCAACGAGGGCGACTGGACGGGCAAGACGCGCGTCGTGCGCGTCAACGACTGGACGACCGAGTGGACGTACCGCGACGTCGTGACCGTCGTCGAGGGCGCGGGCCAGAACCTCGACTGCATCATGCTGCCGAAGGTGCAGACGGCCGAGCAGGTGGTCGCCCTCGACCTGCTGCTCACCCAGATCGAGAAGACGATGGGCTTCGAGGTCGGCAAGATCGGCATCGAGGCGCAGATCGAGAACGCGCAGGGCCTCAACAACGTCAACGCGATCGCCGAGGCCTCCCAGCGCGTCGAGACGATCATCTTCGGCCCGGCCGACTTCATGGCGTCCATCAACATGAAGTCCCTGGTCGTCGGCGAGCAGCCGCCCGGCTACCCGGCGGACGCCTACCACTTCATCCTGATGAAGATCCTGATGGCCGCCCGCGCCAACAACCTCCAGGCGATCGACGGCCCCTACCTGCAGATCAAGAACGTCGACGGCTACCGCGAGGTCGCGAACCGCGCCGCGGCGCTCGGCTTCGACGGCAAGTGGGTCCTGCACCCCGGCCAGGTGGAGGCCGCCAACGAGGTCTTCTCGCCCTCGCAGGAGGACTTCGACCACGCCGAGCTGATCCTGGACGCGTACGAGTACTACACGTCCGAGGCGGGCGGCAAGAAGGGCTCGGCGATGCTCGGCGACGAGATGATCGACGAGGCCAGCCGGAAGATGGCCCTCGTCATCTCCGGGAAGGGCCGTGCGGCAGGGATGACCCGCACGTCCAAGTTCGAGGCCCCGGAGGCGTAAGACACATGCAGTTCGGCCGCACCTACGAAGAGTTCGAAGTCGGCGCCGTGTACAAGCACTGGCCCGGAAAGACGGTCACCGAGTACGACGACCACCTCTTCTGCCTGCTCACCATGAACCACCACCCGCTCCACATGGACACGAACTATGCGGAGAAGACGACGGACTTCGGGAAGAACGTCGTCGTGGGCAACTACATCTACTCGCTGCTCCTCGGCATGTCCGTGCCCGATGTCTCCGGCAAGGCCATCGCCAACCTGGAGATCGAGTCGCTGAAGCACGTGGCTCCGACCTTCCACGGCGACACGATCTACGGCGAGACGACGGTCCTGGACAAGACGCCGTCGAGGTCCAAGAGCGACCGCGGCATCGTCCACGTGGAGACCAAGGGCTACAAGCAGGACGGCACGCTCGTCTGCGTGTTCCGCCGCAAGGTGATGGTGCCCACAGAGACGTACATCAAGGAGCGCGGCGGCGAACAGCCCGGCCGCCCGGAGCTCGACGCCCCGTCGAAGAACGCGGAGAAGTGACCCCATGAGCCGACTCGCGCAGACCGCCGGTCTCACCGACATCCAGCAGGAGATCCTCGCCACGGTCCGGGACTTCGTCGACAAGGAGATCATCCCTGTCGCGACCGAGCTGGAGCACCGTGACGAGTATCCGCAGCAGATCGTCGACGGCCTCAAGGAGTTGGGTCTCTTCGGGCTCATGATCCCGGAGGAGTACGGCGGTCTGGGCGAGTCGCTGCTCACATACGCGCTGTGCGTCGAGGAGATCGCGCGTGGCTGGATGTCGGTCTCCGGCATCATCAACACCCACTTCATCGTCGCTTACATGCTCAAGCAGCACGGCACGCAGGAGCAGAAGGAGACGTTCCTGCCGCGGATGGCGGCCGGCGAGGTGCGGGGCGCGTTCTCGATGTCGGAGCCGGGGCTCGGCTCCGATGTGTCGGCGATCACGTCCAAGGGCGTGAAGGAGGGCGACGAGTACGTTCTCAACGGTCAGAAGATGTGGCTCACCAACGGCGGAACGTCGACCCTGGTGGCCGTTCTGTGCCGGAGTGACGAAGGACACCCGGAGGGCACGGCACCCCACAAGTCGATGACGACCTTCCTCGTGGAGAAGGAGCCCGGCTTCGGAGAGGTCCGGCCCGGCCTCACCATCCCCGGCAAGATCGACAAGATGGGTTACAAGGGCGTCGACACGACCGAACTCATCATGGACGGACTGCGAATTCCGGCCAATCGTGTGCTCGGCGGGGTCACCGGCCGAGGGTTTTACCAAATGATGGACGGCGTCGAGGTCGGACGCGTCAATGTCGCAGCTCGTGGCTGTGGAGTCGCTCAGCGTGCCTTCGAACTGGGTGTCTCGTATGCCCAGCAACGTCACACTTTCGGCAAGGCGATCGCCCAGCACCAGGCCATCCAGTTCAAGCTGGCCGAGATGGCTACCAAGGTCGAGGCCGCCCATGCGATGATGGTGAACGCAGCGCGCAAAAAGGACTCCGGGGAGCGAAACGACCTCGAAGCAGGCATGGCGAAGTACCTCGCCTCCGAGTACTGCAAGGAAGTCGTGGAGGACGCGTTCCGGATCCATGGTGGATACGGCTTCTCGAAGGAGTATGAGATCGAGCGCCTCTACAGGGAGGCACCCATGCTGCTGATCGGTGAAGGTACCGCCGAGATCCAGAAAATGATCATTGGCCGACGGCTACTCGAAGAGTATCGATTCCAGGGCTAGATGCCCGGTTTGGGCCACTTTCGCCGAGAAGAAGATCACACCCTGTCAACACTCTTCAGCCGCGGACTCGGCTTCCTGGCTTGCCCAGTTGTGGCTCGCAACCGATAACATCCGGAAAAGCCGCCGTCCCCCATTCCCTGCGCGGCCTCATCCGCTACGAAGGTCATCCATGCCCCACAGCCAAACCTCTGCACCACGCGACGGCATTCTCCAGGGACGCCTTGCCCGCGGAGCATCGCCGTGGCTCCTGCCCACCGTCGCCACCGCGGCACTCAGCCTCGCCCGCGCTCGCCGTTCCAAGGGCGCCGCGGCCGTAGCCGTCCCTGCCACCGCTCTCGCGGCCGGCATGCTGTGGTTCTTCCGCGACCCCGAGCGCGAGATCGCCCAGGGCCGCGTCATCTCTCCGGCCGACGGTGTGGTGCAGAGCATCATGCCGTGGAAGGACGGGCGCACCCGCGTCGCGATCTTCATGAGCCCGCTGAACGTCCACGTCAACCGCGCGCCCCTGGCGGGCACCGTGACGTCCGTGGAGCACATCCCCGGCGGGTTCGTCCCGGCGTTCAACAAGGAGAGCGAGAACAACGAGCGCGTTGTCTGGCACTTCGACACCGAGCTCGGCGACATCGAGATGATCCAGATCGCGGGCGCGGTCGCGCGGCGCATCGTGCCGTACGTGCCGCAGGGCACGAAGGTGGAGCAGGGCGAGCGGATCGGCCTGATCCGTTTCGGCTCGCGCGTCGACATCTACCTCCCCGAGGGTGTCGAGGTGGACGTCGAGGTCGGTCAGAAGACCGTGGCTGGGGTGACTCGCATTGACCGTGGTTGATCCAGAGACACAGGCGGGCTGGGTGCCCGAGGCGGTGGAGGACGAGGCCGACGAGGAGATGCCTCTCTCACTGCGCCTCTCGATAGCGGACACCCTCACGCTCGGCAACGCCACGTGCGGGTTCATGGCGGTGTACTTCACCACCACGGGCATCCTCATCCCGCACCTCCAGGGCAGCAACGAGAGCGGCATGGCGCGGCACTCCGCCGCGACCGCCGTGATCCTGATGCTCTGCGCGGCCGTCTTCGACCTCTTCGACGGTCTCGTGGCCCGCAAGCTGCGCTCCTCGCCGATGGGCGCGGAGCTGGACAACCTGTCGGACCTGATCAGCTTCGGTCTGGCCCCGGCGTACTTCGTCCTGGTCTACGGCATGGTCGCCGACGACGCGCACCAGCGGGTGGCGGCGGTCGGCGCGATCGTCGTGCTGTTGGCGGTGGTGCTGCGGCTTGCGCGGTTCAGTTGCGTGACGGTGAAGGACGGCACCTTCCAGGGCATGCCGTCGCCCTTCGGAGCGTTGACGGTCGTCTCGATCGTGCTCCTGGAGCTGCCGTTCGTGGCGACACTCCTCGCGATCATCGGCACGGCCTGGCTCATGGTCAGCCGCGTCGAGTACCCGAAGCCGCGCGGCCCCCTCGCGGTGGCCATGCTCTCCTGGATCGTCGCGGCGATGGGGCTGCTCGCGGCGTGGGCGTTCGAGGCTCCCGGCGGCCAGCTGCTCCTGCAGACGGGCTGCGCGCTGCAGCTCGTCCTGGGCGCGGTGATCCCCCTCTTCGCCACGGCTCGGAGGGTGAACAACTTCCGCGGAAACCGACGTGAGGCGCGAGCCGCGCAGTTGCCGTAGCGGCGCTTGTACGACGCCGAGGGGCCCGAACCATATGGTTCGGGCCCCTTTGTGCTGCCGACCGCTCAGCCGCCCGCTGTGTAGCCCTGTGCCGCCTCCGCCGCGCCGGGCTGCCGGACCACCTTCATGCCGCCCGTCGCCTTCTTGTCCGGCTGGAGGATGACGCTCTCCTTCGAAGACGGCGCCTTCGGGTCGCTGAAGTTCTGGGTGACGCCGAAGCCCGCGTCGAAGTCGTCGAGCGTCAGGAGCGCCTTGCCGACGCCCTCGCGCGTGAGGTCCTTCTTGTCGCACGCGGCCTTCAGGGCCTCCCCGAAGACGGACGCGGCCGTCCAGCCCGCCACGACGCCGTTGTCGAGGGAGTCCTTCGGGTGCGCCTTCCTGTAGTCGGCGACGAGCTTCTCCGCCTCCGCCGTGTCCGCGCCGATGGGCAGCGTGGGTGAGGCCACGTAGTAGTTCTTCATCAGGGCCGGACCCGACTGCGTGGCGAGGAGCTGCGGGGCGAACGCCGAGTTGTTGCCGATGACCGGGACGTCGAAGCGTCCCGCCGCCGCGACGCCGACGAGGGAGGCCGCCTGGCGCGGGCCCGCGCTGACCACGACGGCCTTGACGCCGGCCTTCTTCAGGGCGGAGACCTGGGCGGTCATGTCGTTGTCCGTGGGCTTGATCTTCTGCTCGACGACGGTGAGGCCTGCCTCATCGGCCATGTGCTTCGAGCCCTTGAGCGCGCTCTCCCCGTAGTCGCCCTCGAAGTAGACGTGGCCCAGTTTGTCGCCCTTTTTGAGGCCCTTCTCCTTCATCAGGAAGTCGATCGCGTTGATCGTCTCCAGGTCGTACGTGGAGCCGACCACGCGCACGTACGGGCTGCCCAGCAGGTTCGCCGACCAGGCCTGCGGCAGTACCAGGCCCTTGTTGGCGTCGACGCGCTGTTCGACGGCGGCGACGAACGGGGAGCCGATGAACTGGGCGAAGCCGAGGACCTTCGGCTCCAGCTCGGTGTAGGCGGCGACGGCCTTCTGCGGGTCGTAGCCGTGGTCGCGGACGGTGAGCTTCAGCTTCCGGCCGCAGATGCCGCCGTCCGCGTTGGTCTGGTCGACGTAGAGCTGCTGGGCCTGGGTGACGCTCTTGCCGAGGGTGGCGTAGACGCCGGTCATGTCGGTGAGGACGCCGAGGTCGATCGTCTCGCTCGTGACGCCGTCACCGGTCTTCACCCCGCCCGCGCCCTTGTCGCCGTCGGCCCCGTCGTCCTTGGCCTTCGAGCTGCACGCCGTCAGCGCAAGCAGCGCGGCGAGCGCCGTCGTGGCCGCGGTGGCCCTGGTCAGTGCTTTCATGCTTCCTCCCCTGGAGTGCCTGGTCTTGTCCTGCCGCGCCGGGCGGCGATGCGCACGAGGCCGCCGGGCAGGAAGAGCACCACCGCCACGACGGCGGCGCCGTACAGATACCGGGACGCCTCGCCCGGTGAGATCCCGCCGGTGCCGGGTGCCGAGACCAGGGGCAGCGCGTCGCTGTACCGGGTGAGCAGCTGGGGCAGCAGGGAGACGAGGGCGGCGCCCGCGACGGCGCCGGCGACCGAGCCGAGGCCGCCAATCACGATCATGGCGAGGTATTCGAGGGAGAGCGTCATGCCGAAGTAGTCGGGGACGGTGCGCTGGAAGACCAGGGCGAGCAGCACCCCGGCTAGGCCCGCGTACATGGACGACAGGACGAAGACCCCGGCGCGGTAGCGGGCCACCGGGACGCCCATCACGCCCGCGGCGACGCGGTGGTCGCGGATCGCGTTCATGGCGCGCCCCGGACGGCCGCGCAGCACGCCGCGGGCGAAGAGCCCGCAGCAGACGAGCAGCACGAGTCCCGCGTACCAGAGCTTCTCGACGGAGCCGAACGGGACCGCCGCGACCACCACCTCGCTCTCGTCGAAGGCGATGCCGAAGACGTTCAGGGGCGGCACATCACGCCCGTTGGAGCCGCCGGTGAGGTCGTGGGCGTTGAAGAGCACGTGCTGTCCGATGAAGATCAGCGCGAGGGTCGCGATACCGAGGTACGCGCCGCTCAGGCGGCCCGCGATGGGGCTGAAGAGGCCGCCCGCGAGCCCGGCGAGCGCCACGGCGAGGGTCGCGGCGAGCCATGTCGGCAGGCCGAGCCCGGTCAGGCCGTCTCCCCCGTCGCCGGCGAGGACGCAGTATCCGTACGCCCCGATGGCGAGGAAGAACGCGTGCCCCATGGAGAGCTGGCCGGTGGCGCCGGTGAGGAGGTTGATGCCGATCGCGCCGATGGCGGCGGCCATCGCGAAGAGGCCCGCCTGGAGCCAGAAGCGGTCCAGGTAGAACGGCAGGGCGACCAGGAGGACCGTGCCCGCGGCCCACAGGTACGTGCGGGGGCGCGCGAGCGGCGTACGGCGGGCGGGGCGGGCGGCGGGTGCGGCGGCGGCCTCGACGGGCTCGGAGACGGGAGCCTTGGAGACGGGGGCCTCAGACACGGGCGAGCTCCTTCGTGCCGAACAGCCCGGCGGGTCGCATCAGCAGGATGACGGTCATGACGAGGTAGGGCGCGAGGTCGCCGAGGCCGCGGCCGAGGAAGCTGAGCTCACTCTGGTAGCCGGTGGCGAGGGACTCGGTGACACCCACCACGAGGCCTCCGACCAGCGCGCCCGTGGTGGAGTCGAGGCCGCCGAGGATCGCGGCGGGGAACGCCTTGAGGGCGGCGAGCGAAGTGGCGCGCTCAAGACCCGGCGTCGGGAAGACGGTGAGGAACAGCGCGGCCACGGCGGCGAGCGCCCCCGCGACCGCCCATGCGCCGAGTGACACCCGTCCCAGCCGTACGCCCATCAGCGCGGCGGTCTCCGGGCTCTCGGCGGCGGCCCGCATCGCCACGCCCCACGAGGTGTAGCGGAAGGCGAGGAGGAAGACGGTGATGAGCAGGGCCGCGGCGACGAAGGCGGCGATGCGGGTGTGCGCGAGGGAGACCGGCCCGATGGTGAGGACGTCGTCGCCCCACGGGTCGCCGAGCGGCAGGACGTCGGTGCCGAGGCGGCGGGTGAGTTCGGTGGTGAGCAGGATGTCGACGCCGATGGTGACGATGGCGAGCACGCTGTGGTCCGAGCCGCGGTAGCGGCGCATGACGAGGAACTCGACGGCCGCCCCGACCACCGCGGCGCCCGCGATGCCGACGAGCAGCGCCGGCCAGAAGCCGAGGTCGTCGTGGAGGGACGCGGTGATGTAGCCGCCCGCGAGGAGCAGGGAGGCGTGGGCGAAGTTCACGACCTCGGTGGCGCGGAAGATGACGACGAAGCCGAGGGCGATGAGGGCGTAGACGGACCCCATGGAGATGCCGTTGAGCAGGAGCTCGGTGAAGGTGGTCACGGTCGTCCCTCTCCGTTCCCGGTCCGGTCGCCCTCGCCCAGGTAGGCGCGTACGACCGCCGGATCGTTCTGTACGTCGCCGGGGGCGCCGTCGGCGATCCGGCGCCCGAAGTCGAGTACGGTCACCGCGTCCGCGAGCCGCATCACCACCCCCATGTCGTGTTCCACCAGGACGATCGAGATGCCGAGGCTGTCGCGGACACCCGCGATGACGGCCGCGGTGCGGCGCCGTTCGTCGGCGGTCATGCCGGCGACGGGCTCGTCGAGGAGCAGCAGGCGCGGCTCCATGCAGAGGGCGCGGGCGAGCTCGGCGAGTTTCTGCTGGCCGTAGGGCAGGGCGCCCGCGGGCTGGTCGAGCTGGTGTTCCAGGCCGACGAAGGCGGCTATCTCGCGGACGCGTTCGCGATGGCGGTGCTCCTCGCGGGCGGCTGAGGGGAGCCGGAGCCCGGCGGCCAGGAAACCGGTGCGGGTCAGCCGGTGGCGGCCGAGGAGCAGGCTGTCGGCGACGGTGGCGCGGGGCGGCAGCGCGAGGTTCTGGAAGATGCGGGCGACGCCGAGCTCCGCGATGCGGTGCGGGCGCAGTCCGGTGAGCTCGTGCTCCCCGAAACGGACGCTGCCGGAGGTCGCGCGGTAGACGCCGGACAGGACGTTGAAGCAGGTGGACTTGCCCGCGCCGTTCGGTCCGATGACGGCGTGCACGGTGCCGGGGCGGACGGTGAAGCTGACGGCGTCGAGGGCGGTGAGCCCGGCGAAGCGGACGGTGAGGTCGCGGACGTCGAGGGCCGGCACGGATGTCGCGGTCACCGGTCGGCCTCCCAGCGCCGCAGCGTCGGCGGTGCGCCGGTCCCCCGGGTCGCGTCGGCCGCCGCGTCCTCGTCGACGACGCCCAGGTAGCGGCGGCGCACCTCGTCGGAGGCGGCGAGTTCGTCGGCGGGCCCCGACAGGGCGACCTCGCCGACGTCGAGGACGTACGCGGTGGTGGCGAGGCGCAGGGCGAGGGCGGCGTTCTGTTCGACGAGGAGCACGGAGGTGCCCTGCGCGTTGATCTCACGGATGGTGTCGGCGATGCGTGCGGCCATCAGCGGGGCGAGGCCGAGCGAGGGTTCGTCGAGGAGGAGCAGGCGCGGGGAGGCCATGAGGGCCCGGCCGACGGCGAGCATCTGCTGTTCGCCGCCGGAGAGCAGTCCGGCACGCTGGGCGCCGCGGTCGGCGAGTACGGGGAAGAGGTCATGGACGCGGCGCAGCGCGTCCGCCTTGGCGGCGCGCGACCCGGTGGCGCCGAGGGCGCCGGCCCGCAGGTTGTCGGTGACGGTCATCCGGGCGAAGATCTGCCGTCCTTCGGGCACTTGGGAGATCCCGGCGGCGACGACCCGGTCCGCCGCCAGTCCGTCGATGCGCCGCCCGCCGAAGTGGACGGACCCCGAGGTGAGGGCCCCGCCCTGGAAGGAGAGGGTGCGCGAGACGGCCCGCAGCAGCGTCGACTTGCCGGCTCCGTTGCCGCCGAGCACGGCGACGACGGTCCCTTCCGGCAGATCGAGGGAGACCCGCCGCAGCGCCCGCACGGGCCCGTACCCCACGGAAATGTCCCGCACGACGAGCCCCGTCCCGTGCCCGGGGTGACCCCCGCCCCTGTCCTTCACATCCGAGCCGCCCACGTACCGCCCCCCTCGTCCCGTACGGCACGTCCGCCGTCGTGTGGCGCTCACCCCAGCACCGCGGGGGCCGCCCGTCCACGGGCTGCGGGGGAAACGCTGCGGGAGACCACTGGGGGCGCCCCGCCGTTGTGCATGGGCACAACACCGCGTGTCAGGGGCCTGCCGGAGGGGGCGGAGCAATGGCATCCTCCCCAGCAGCGCCGTGCCGACGGCGCCCTGGCGCGCGGCGACGGGGGGAACGATGAGCGGGCTCACGAACGGACGCAGGCCTCGGACCGGACACGACTGGAAGCTCCTCAAGGAGGCGTGCACCGCGCTCCTTCCACGGGTGCCCGAACTGGTCGACCTGCATCTGCGGCAGCTCGGCGAGCACTCGTCGGTGTACGGGAGCGTCCTGCCGTACGACGTGCAGTGGCGGGAGGCCGAGGAGGCCATGCGGATCGGCATCGAGGCGATCTCGGCCCCGCGGGCGTCGCCGCGCCGCGACCTGGAGTACGCGGAGGAGGCGGGGCGCCGCCGTGCCCAACAGGGCCTTCCGCTGGACCTGTTGGTGCACTCGTACCGCAACGCGGGCTATCTCGTGTGGGACTCGCTCCTGGAGGGCACCGCGGGCAAGGACCCGGAGAAGCTCGCGGTCCTGATGCGCTCGGCGACGATGGTGTGGTCGGCGGTGGACGCGCAGGCGGCGGTGGCCTCCGACGCGTACCGCGCGACGGAACTGGAGCTGCGGCGGCGCACGGACGAACAGCTGCAGGCGCTGCTCGACGCCCTCCTGGAGGGCCGGTCGGCGCCGGGGCTCGCCGCGCGCGCCGCCGCCGGGCTCGATCTGCCCGAGCACGGCCCGTACGCGGTGATCGTGCTCCGCGCGGAGCGGCGCGACGGGCGCGAGGCGTTCCACCGGCAGATCCAGCGGGCGGGCTTCCGTTTCATCTGGCGGATGCGGACGGACTGCGAGGTCGGGGTGGTCGCGCTCGGCGCCGACGAGGGCCTCGACGGCCTGGCGCGGCTGCTCGACGGGCGGTGCCCCGGACCGGGCGGCATCAGCCCCGTCGTGGCCGGGCTCGCCGAGCTCGGCCACGCCCGACGGCTCGCGGAGCTCGCGCTGCGGACGTGTCCGCCGGACACGACGGGCATCGTCCGCCTCGACCAGCGGATGCCGACGGCCCTCGTGGTGAGCCAGCCGGAACTCGCGGGGCGGCTCGTGTCGGAGGTACTCGGCGAGGTCCTCGCGCTCGAACCGGCCGACCGTGCCGTGCTGTTGGAGACGCTGGACGCCTGGCTGGCGTGCGAGGGTTCGGCGGGACGGGCGGCCGGGCGCCTCTACTGCCACCGCAACACCGTCTTCAACCGCCTGCGTCGCCTGGAACAGCTGACCTCGCGCTCACTGGCCCGCCCGCGGGACCTGGTGGAGGTGTCACTCGCGGTGGAGGCGCACCGGCTCGCGCAACGGCAGGTCACGCACTGATGAGGTCACGCACCGCTCGGGTCACGCGCTGATCAGGTCCTGGAACGCGGTCGTCGTCTCCGTCGCCGTCCTGCCGAAGGGCGCGTCGAAGTTCCAGACCAGGAAGAGGAGGAAGGCGATCAGGGCGCTGAAGGTGCCCGCGAGCAGCAGTTCCCTGGACGAGCGTCTGATCTGCAGCGTGAAGATCAGTCCGACGGTGACGAACGCCCCGGCGACGAGGCCGAACCAGACCACGCCGGGCAGGGTCTCCTCCGCGTTGTCGGCCCGCGCCCTGCGCGCCTCGTCGGCGGCGGCCACCTGGTCGAGGAGCGGCTGGTAGGTCTGCGCCTCCAGCTCGCTCGCGGGCGTGCGCCGCGCGATGTCCCGCCGCAGCGTGTCGAGGAGTTCGCCGCCCCGGTCGGTGAGCCGGTGCTCCTCGATCATGTGCGGCCACTCGACGGTGGTGACGTGCTCGCTGTAGCGCCGCACGTCGTCTTCGATGCGTTCCCGCGCGTCCGCCGGGTAGACCTGCACGCGCCTGCTGATCTCGTGCAGCGCCTGCGCCTCGTCGCGGGTGCCGTCCTGGGCGGCTCCGCGGGCCTCCCAGACACCGGCGATGGCGAGGCCGAGGACGATCGCGTATACGACGCCGACCATCATGACCATGTACTCCAGGACGTCCGGCGTCTCGCTGGTGTCGTCGTCCTCGGGCACCCTGCGGTGTCTGATCACGGTCACGGCCAGCACGATCGCGCAGGCGAGCACCATGGCCAGACCGAGTACGAACCATTCCGTCACGAGGGGCCTCCGGAGGGCTGGGTGGGGCGGGAACGGGCGCCGGACGTACCGGACGCGGCGGAGCGGGAGCGCGGACGCAGCAGCGCGGCGGCGAGGACCGCGGGCGTGGTGACGACCATCGTGGTGGTGACCATGGACCGCCCGCCCTCGCGCTCGGTCTCCTCGGCGGGCCGGTAGCCGGGCGCCGAGAGAGCGGGCCCGGACGGTGCGCCGGGTGCGGGGCGCGCGGGGCGGGGGCGGGACTCCAGGCGTACGGGAACGTGGAGTTCGCGGATGCGGGGCGCGGCGCGGGGCGGGGGGTCGGTGGGGGGTGCGGGGTCGGCAGGGGGTGTGGGGGGCCTGGCCGCGCGGGGGGTTGCTGTCGCGGGTGGGGGTGGCGGGGTCGTCGGCGCTCCGGGGCCGGGCTGAGCGGGCCGCTCGGGCACGGCATCGCCGGGGACGCCCGGGTCGTCCTCGCGGCAGATCTCCAGCCGCTCCGAGAGGACCACGCCGAGCGTCCCCGCGTACGTGTCCAGACGCGCGCCGATCTGCGCGTCGACGGTCAGCCCCGGCACCGGGCACAGGCTCACGACGATGCCGAGACCACCGCCGAGCCGCACCCACCCGGTCAAGATCGACTCCTTCTCACGTAGAGAAGAAACGATCACGTTCCCGGTTCGACACGGGTGAGACTTTCAAGGCCTGGCCCTGGGCCTTGGGTATCGAGGCCGGGCCCTCAGGCGAGGAAGTCGCGGGCGATGCCCTCCGCCACCGTCTCCAGGATCGGCCCCGCCTCGGCGATGCACCGCGCCACGTCCGGCTCGACGTCGGTCAGGGCGTACGCGCGGCGGATGCCCGCCTTGCCCAGCACCTCGGGGGCGAGCGCGAGGCGGCCGCAGACCGCGACGACCTCGACCCCGGCGGCCCGCGCGGCCGCGGCCACGCCCGCCGGTGCCTTGCCGTGCAGGGTCTGCTCGTCGAGCGAGCCCTCGCCGGTGATGACGAGCGTCGCCCGCTCCAGGGCGGGCGCGAAGCCGAGCACGTCGAGCATGACGTCGATGCCGGGCCGGAAGCCCGCCCCGAGACCGACCAGCGCGCCGTACCCGATGCCGCCCGCGGCGCCCGCGCCCGGCGACTGCGCGTACTCCGCGGCCTTCGGGCCGATGGCCTTCTCCAGGACCGTGGCGTAATGGGCGAGCGCGGCGTCCAGCGCGGCGACGTCCGCGGGCTCGGCGCCCTTCTGCGGTCCGTAGACGGCCGGGGCGCCCTTCGGGCCGGTCAGCGGGTTGTCGACATCGCTGGCGAGGACGATCTCGACGTCCTTCAGACGCGGGTCGAGGCCCGACAGATCGGCGGTCGCCAGGTCCTTCAGCGGGCCCCCGCCGGGCGCGACGGGCTCGCCGTCGGAGTCCAGGAAGCGCGCGCCGAGCGCCGCCAGCATGCCGGCGCCGCCGTCGGTCGTGGCGCTGCCGCCGACGCCGAAGACGATGGTGCGGGCGCCCGCGTCGAGCGCCGCGCGGATCAGCTCCCCGGAGCCGTACGTCGTGGACGTGAGCGGCGCGAAGACACCCTCGGGGAGCAGCTGAAGGCCCGAAGCCTCGGCCATCTCCACCACGGCGGTGCCGTCCTTCAGCGCGTACGCCGCCGTCACCTCGTTGCCCAGCGGTCCCGTGACGCGCACCTCGCGGCGCTCGAAGCCGCCCGCGACGGCCGCGGCGACCGTGCCGTCGCCGCCGTCGGCGACCGGCAGCGCCTCGACCGCGACGCCGGGGGCGACCCGGTGGAGCCCGGCCGTCACCCGCTCCGCGACCTGCACGGCCGTGAGCGACCCCTTGAACTTGTCCGCGGCGATGAGCACGCGCTGCGCCTGCTGCTCGTGTTCCGCCGTGCTTGCAGCGTCCGCCACCTTGCATTCCCCTTGCTTTCCGGGCCTTGCTCGCGTCAAGGCAGTCGCGCCGCTGCGACCATAACCGCAGACAGGGGCCGCTGCCCATGGTCACCGGGACGTGAGACGGCGTGGCCCGCCGGAAAATCGCTCCATATCGCTCCATAGTGGTGCGCCATGAGTACGGAAATGATCGATCAGCCCCGTCCCGGTGACGGTCCGACGGGCTCTCCCCCGGGCGGCCCGGACTCCGCGGAAGGACACCCTCCGGACGGCACCCCCGACTACCTGGTCGTCGGCATCGGCGTCGCCGCGGTGCTCGGGGTGGTCGCCTGGGCGGCGCTCGGCAAGCGCTCCTTCGACCGCGCTTCCGACAGCGCGCTCGGCTGGGTCCTCGACAACTTCGCCTGGCTCTTCGTGATCGCCGCGGACGTCTTCCTCGTCCTGTGCGTGGTCCTGGCGCTGAGCCGCTTCGGCCGGATCCGTCTGGGCACGGACGACGCGCGGCCCGAATTCACCGATCTCGCGTGGATCGCGATGATGTTCAGCGCGGGCATGGGCATCGGCCTGATGTTCTACGGCGTAGGAGAGCCGCTCACCCACTACCTGGACCCGCCGCCGTCCTCGGCCGCCGCGCCCCGTTCCGGCGGCGCGGCCCGCACCGCCCTGGAGTACTCCTTCTTCCACTGGACACTGACGCCCTGGGCGATCTACGGCATCGTGGGCCTCGCCCTCGCCTACGCCGGCTTCCGCAAGGGCCGCGGCAACCGGCTCAGCGCCGTCTTCGTACCGCTCATCGGTGCCCGGCGGGCGGCGGGCCTGCCCGGCAGGATCATCGACCTGCTCGCGGTCTTCGCCACCGTCTTCGGCACGGCGACCAGCCTCGGCGTCGGCGCGCTCCAGGTCGCCACGGGACTCAACCTCACGACGGGCGTGGAGAGTTCGACCACCCTCCAGCTCATCATCATCGTCTCGCTCGGCGCCGCCTTCGTGCTGTCGGCCTTCTCCGGGGTGCACAAGGGCGTCAAGTGGCTCAGCACCCTCAACATCGTGCTGGCCGCCTGCCTGATGCTGTTCGTCTTCGTCCTCGGGCCGACCGTCTACGTCCTGGACGCGATCCCGGCGAGCGTCGGCGGCTACCTCCACCAGCTGCTCCCGATGGCCTCGCGCACCGGCGCCTTCACCGACAGCGGCTGGCTCGGCTCCTGGACGGTCTTCTACTGGGCGTGGTGGCTGTCCTGGGCCCCCTTCGTCGGCACGTTCATCGCCCGCATCTCGCACGGCCGGACGATCCGCGAGTTCCTGATCGGCGTGCTCCTCGTGCCGAGCGGCGCGACCGTCGTCTGGTTCTGCGTGATGGGCGGCACCGGCATCCGGCTCGACGCGACCGGCAAGGTCGACATGGCGGCGAAGGTCGAGGAGGGGGCGGAGTCCTCGCTCTTCGCGATGCTGGACGCGCTGCCGCTGGGCACGGTCACGTCGTGGGTCGCGATGCTCCTGGTGATGACGTACTTCGTCACGAGCGCCGACTCCGCGTCGCTGGTGATGGGCTCGCTCAGCAGCCGCGGCTCCCTGCACCCCCCGACCTGGCTGGTCGTCACCTGGGGCGTCCTCATGGCGGCGGTGGCCGCGGTGCTCCTGGTCGCGGGCGGTCTGGACTCGCTGCAGAGCGCGACGATCCTGGTGGCGCTGCCGTTCGTCGTGGTGATGCTGACGCTGTGCTGGGCGCTCCTGAAGGAGCTTCGCGGCGACCCGGGCGCGGGCCCCGCCCGCGGGCACGCGCTGCACGGACTGCGGGACGCGGTGCGCACGATGGTCGGCGAGGCGATCACCGAGCAGAGCCCGGACCGGCACCACCGGCTCCGCCGGATCGCCAGATCCCGCGGCAAGGACGGCGACTGACCGGGGCCGCCCCTGATGTCGTGACGGGCTCCCCGCCGACCGGAACCTGACCGGCACCCCCGACTACCCTTCCCCCGTGACCATTCAGGACTACACCACGTACATCGCAGGGCTCCCCCGCGTCCTCGTCGGCGCCGCCGCGCTCTTCCGGGACGCCGGGGGCCGGGTCCTGCTCGTCGAGCCCAACTACCGCGAGGGGTGGGCGCTGCCGGGCGGGACCGTGGAGTCGGACGCGGGCGAGACACCCCGGCAGGGGGCGCGCAGGGAGACCGTCGAGGAGATCGGCCTCGACGTCGAGCTCGGCCCGCTGCTCGCCGTGGACTGGGTGCCGCCGGGTCCGCTGCGGCCACGGCCGCCGCTGGTGGCCTACCTGTACGACGGCGGGGTGCTCGGCGCCGCGCAGCTGGAGTCGATCGCCTTGCAGGAGGAGGAGCTCCTGTCGTGGCGCCTGGTGGCTCCGCAGGAGCTCGCGGAGTACCTGCCGAGCGAGCTGGGGCGCCGGGTGTCCGCCGCGCTGGACGTACTGGCACACGGGAACGGCCCCGCGGAGCTGGAGGACGGGCACCGGGTCGGCTGACTCGGACACCGGCACAGAACGCCGACTCGGAACGCCCGCTCAGAACAGCGCGTCCTCGGCCGCCCCGCCCGTCCCTCCCTCGAAGGCGAGCAGCCGCTGCTTGCGGTCGAGGCCGCCGCCGTAGCCGGTCAGGCTGCCGTTGGCGCCGATGACGCGGTGGCAGGGCACGATGACCCCGATGGGGTTCTTGCCGTTGGCGAGGCCGACCGCGCGGGAGGCGTTCGGTTTGCCGAGGGCTTCGGCGAGTTCGCCGTACGTGCGGGTCATGCCGTACGGGATGCGCCGCAGTTCGTCCCAGACCAGTCGCTGGAACGGGGTGCCGTCGAGTCGCAGCGGAACGTCGAACTCCGTCAGCTCCCCGGCGAAGTAGGCCTCCAGCTGGCTGATCGCCTCGCCGAAAGGTGCCGGGTCGCGGTCGCCGAAGGTCTCCTCGGGCGGGCGGTGCCGCTGTTCGGTCATGTAGAGGCCGCTGAGGACGCCGTCGGTGGCGACGAGGGTGAGGGGGCCGTAGGGGCTGTCGACGACGGTGTGCAGGCGTTCCATGGGTACGTCCTCGGGTGAGACCGGCAAGGCGGGCGGGACGGGCGGGGCCGTCATGCGGGGATGACGTTGATGGGGTGGGCGTCGGTGGCCCACAGGTACTGCACCGCGTACGCCCGCCACGGCCGCCAGGCGGCGGCGCGCGCGGTGAGTGCGGCGGGGGTGTGCGGGAGCCCCAACTCCTGTGCGGCGCGCCGGATGCCGAGGTCGGAGGGGAGGAACGCGTCCGGGTCGCCGAGCGCGCGCATCGCGATGACCTCGACGGTCCAGGGGCCGAACCCGGGGAGCTCGGTGAGGCGGGCGCGGGTCTCGTCCCAGTCGCTCTCCGGGCCGAGCCGGAGGCTGCCGTCGGCGAGGTGCTGGACCAGTGTCATGAGGGTGGCGCGGCGGCTGCGGGGCAGCGCGAGGGTCTCGGGGTCGAGCGCGGCCAGCTCCCGCGGGGCGGGGAAGAGGTGCGTGAGCCCGCCCTCGGGGTCCTCGACGGGCCGCCCGTGCGCGGTGACGAGACGGGCCGCGTGGGTACGGGCGGCGGCGGTGGAGACCTGCTGCCCCAGGACGGCCCGTACGGCGAACTCCGCCTCGTCGACGGTGCGCGGCACGCGCCGCCCCGGAGCCTTGTCGACGAGCGGCGCGAGCAGCGGATCGTCCCTCAGCTGTCCGTCGACGGCGGCGGGGTCGGCGTCCAGGTCGAGCATGCGGCGGCACCGGCTGATGGCGAGGGTCAGATCGCGCGGGTCGGTGAGGGAGAGGCGGCAGGCGATGTGGTCGGGGTGCGGGGTGAGCGCGACGATGCCGTGCCCGTGGGGAAGACCGAGCGTTCTGCGGTACGCCCCGTCCCGCCACTCCTCGACGCCGGGCACGGCGGTGGCGATGAGGTGCCCGAAGAGGTTGTCGGGGTTGAGCGGCGCACGGAACGGCAGCCGCAGGGTGAGGGTGCCGCCTGCGGTGGCGGGCGGGGTGACGGGAGGGGTGGCGTTCCGCCCGGAGGGCAGCCGCTTCGGCGCGCGGGCGCGCAGTTCGCCCGGGGACAGGGCGAAGACCTCACGGACCGTGTCGTTGAAGGTGCGGATCGAGGCGAACCCCGCGGCGAAGGCGATGTCCGCCATGGGCAGCGTGGTCGTCTCGATGAGGAGCCGGGCCGTCTGGGCGCGTTGGGCCCGGGCCAGGGCGAGGGGGCCCGCGCCGAGTTCGGCGCGCAGCTGGCGTTCGACCTGCCGGGTGCTGTAGCCGAGGCGGGCCGCGAGGCCGGTGACGCCTTCGCGGTCGACGACGCCGTCACCGATCAGGCGCATCGCGCGGGCGACGAGGTCGGCCCGCTGGTTCCACTCGGGAGAGCCGGGGCTGCTGTCCGGCCGGCACCGCTTGCAGGCCCGGAATCCGGCCTGCTGGCAGGCGGCGGCGCTCGGGTAGAACGTCATGTTCTCGGCCTTGGGCGGCACGACGGGGCAGCTGGGACGGCAGTAGATCCGCGTGGTCACGACGGCCGTGAAGAACCAGCCGTCGAAGCGGGCGTCCTTCGACTGAACGGCGCGTACGCAGCGCTCTGTGTCGGTGTGCATGGCTCCAGCTTCGCGGATGCCACGGGGGCACGGCTGGCGGAAATCCGACATCGACGTGGCTCTGCCAGAGGCTGGGCACAGCCCCGCTACAGGGCCGCCTCGAACGCGGCGTACGCGTCCTGCCCGAGCAGCACGAACCGCACCTCGTCGAAGCGCTCCGGGTCCGCCGCTTCCCGTACCGTCGCGACGGCGATGCGTGCCGCGTCCTCCAGGGGCCAGCGGTAGACGCCCGTGGAGATCGCTGGGAACGCGACCGTACGCGCGCCCAGCTCGGCGGCGACCCGCAGCGACTCGCGGTGGCAGGAGGCCAGGAGCTCGGAGCGGTCCTCCGTGGCGGACCAGACCGGGCCGACGGTGTGGATCACATGGTGCGCGTCGAGCCGCCCCGCCGTGGTCGCGACGGCGCGCCCCGTGGGCAGCCCCTTGCCGTGGTGCTGGGCGCGCAGGCGGCGGCAGTCGGCGAGGATGTCGGGGCCGCCGCGCCGGTGGATGGCGCCGTCGACCCCGCCGCCGCCGAGGAGCGACGAGTTCGCCGCGTTGACGATGGCGTCGGCGCGCTGCGCGGTGATGTCGCCCTGGACGAGGGTGACGGGGGCCGTCACGAGGTGCTCCTGAGCCTGCGCCACACGGCCTTCGCGGCGTTGTGCCCGGACATGCCGTGCACGCCGGGGCCGGGAGGTGTCGCGGACGAACAGATGAAGACGGCGGGGTGCGGTGTCGCGTACGGGAAGAGGGAGAGCTTGGGGCGCAGCATCAGCTGCAAACCGCTCGCGGCGCCGCAGGCGATGTCACCGCCCACGTAGTTCGCGTTGTGCGCGGCGAGTTCCGGCGGGCCGGCCGTGGCGCGGGCGAGGACGCGGTCGCGGAAGCCGGGGGCGAAGCGCTCCAGCTGCCGCTCGATGGCGTCGGTCAGGTCGCCCTGCCAGCCGTTGGGCACGTGCCCGTACGCCCAGAAGACGTGCTTGCCCTCCGGGGCGCGGGAGGGGTCGACGACGCTGGGCTGCACCGTGATCAGGAACGGCGTGTCCGGCGCCCGCCCCTCGCGGGAGGCGGCGCGCAGCGCGGCGCCGATCTCCTTGCTGCTGGAGCCGACCTGCACCGTCCCCGCGCTCCGCGGCTCCCGCGCGGTCCAGGGGACGGGGCCGTCGAGCGCGTAGTCGATCTTGAAGGCGCTCGCGCCGTACCGGTACCCCTCGTACGCGCGGCCGAGACCGGCGATCCTGGCGAGGGCGGTGGGTGAGGTGTCGAAGACGTAGGCGCGGGCGGGCGGCAGGTCGTCGAGCCGCTTCACTTCGTAGTCCGTGTGGACGGAGCCGCCGAGGTCCTTCAGGTACGCGGTGAGCGCGTCGGAGATCGACTGCGAGCCGCCGCGCGCCAGGGGCCAGCCGCGGGCGTGCGCGGCGAGCGCGAAGACCATGCCGACGCCGCCCGTGACGATGCCGTCGAGCGGCGCGATGACGTGCGCGACGAGCCCCGCGAACAGCGCGCGGGCCCGGTCGTCGCGGAAGCGCCGCATCAGCCACGTCGACGGCGGCAGTCCGGCGAGTCCGAAGCGGGCGAGGGTCACGGGGTCGCGCGGCAGCGAGCTCATCGGCAGGGACATGAAGTCCTGGAGGAGCGTGTCCCACTTGGGCAGGAAGGGCTCGATCAGCCTGCGGTACGCCCCCGCGTCGCGCGGCCCGAAGGAGGCGGCGGTCTCGGCGACGGAGCGGGACAGGACGGCGGCGGTGCCGTCCGGGAAGGGGTGGGCCATGGGCAGTGGGGGCTGGAGCCACTCCAGTCCGTACCGGTCCAGGGGCATGCCGCGGAACGCCGGGGAGTTGATGCCCAGCGGGTGGGCGGCGGAGCAGGGGTCGTGCCGGAATCCCGGGAGCGTCAGCTCCTGCGTGCGCGCGCCGCCCCCGACCGTGCTCCTGGCCTCGAAGACGGCCACGGAGAAGCCTCGGCGGGCGAGCTCCACGGCAGCGGTCAGCCCGTTCGGTCCCGCTCCCACGACCACGGCGTCAAGCATCGACGGCACCCGGACTCCTTTGTCAGCCGACGGCCTCTGCCGCCCAGGATAGGACGGACGACCTGCGCTCTTCCTCGAGCCCCTCTCAGGCCGGGCCTCAGGCGCCGGCCGCGAGGAGACCGGCGATCCGGCGGGCCGTGGCGGCGTCGCGGGCCGCGGTGAACGGCAGGGCGTTGCCCCCGCCTATCCGGAACGGCTCCCCCGTGAGCGTCAGGTCGGCGCCCCCGGCCTCCGCCACGAGCAGCAGCCCCGCGGCGTGGTCCCAGGCGAGCTCCCACGAAAAGGCGACGGCGTCCAACTCGCCCCGGGCGATGGCGAGATACTCCAGGCCCGCGGAGCCGCAGGGCCGCGGGCGCACGCCGTCGGTCACGAGCCCCAGCAGGGCGTGCTTCTGCTCCTCCGTGGTGAAGTCCGGGTGCGAGGTCGCCACCTCCACGTCGGCGCCCGGCGCGGGCGCGCCCGCCACCAGCCGCTGTCCGTTCAGCCACGCGCCCTGGCCGCGGACCGCGACGGCCATCTCGTCCAGCATCGGCGCGTACGTCCACGAGGCCTGGACCTCGCCGCCCACCGCGAGGGCGACAAGCATGCAGAACCCCGGGTTCCCGTTCACGAACTGCCGTGTGCCGTCCACGGGGTCGACGATCCAGACCGGCGCGTCGCCGCGTATCGCCTCGTACTTCGACGGATCGGCGTGCACGGCCTCCTCGCCGACGACGACCGAGCCGGGGAGCAGGGCGGCGAGGTCGACCGTCAGCTGCTCCTCCGCCCGTCGGTCGGCGACGGTCACCATGTCGTGCGGGCCGCTCTTCTCCACGACGTCGCCCTCGGCGAGCTGCCGGAAGCGGGGGGTGACCTCCGCCGCTGCGGCCTTGCGGAGGGCTTCCTCCACGTCGCGTACCCCGTGCGTCAAAAACTCTTCGATCATGCCTCCCATGAGAGCACGCCCCACTGACATCCCGTACGCCCCCGCCAAACGTCGGGTCAACTCCAGGGGAACCCCTGGGGCGCCCCCGCCCCAAGGCGCCCCGCCGGAACCCTCACCGCCCCACCGCGTACCCCTGCATCCCCCGCGCGTTCGCCCCCGCCGAAAGCACCCCCGACCCCGGCTCACGGGCCACCGCGCACAACCGGCCTTCCGACCACGCGCCCCCGACCGTCACCACGTGCCCCCTGCGGCGCAGCTCCTCGACCACCTCAGGTGGCGTGCGGGACTCGACCGTGAGGCTGCCCGCCCGCATCTCACGGGGGTGGAAGGAGCCGGGGAACGCCTCCGTGTGCCAGTTGGGGGCGTCGATCGCGCCCTGGAGGTCGAGTCCGCCGCGTACCGCGTCCCGCATGACCACTCCCAGGAAGAAGTGGACCTGCCACTGGTCCTGCTGGTCTCCCCCGGGCGTGCCGAAGGCCAGTACCGGCACCCCGTCCTTGAGCGCCAGCGAAGGGGACAGCGTCGTGCGCGGGCGCCTGCCGGGGGTGAGGGAGTTCGGGAGGCCTTCCTCCAGCCACGTCATCTGGAGCCGCGTGCCGAGCGGGAAGCCGAGTTCGGGCACGACGGGGTTGGACTGCAGCCAGCCGCCGCTGGGCGTGGCGGACAGCATGTTCCCCCAGCGGTCGACGATGTCGATGTGGCAGGTGTCGCCACGGGTCCCCCCGTCACCGGCCACGGTCGGCTCCCCCGCCCCCGCCATCGCCGTGCCGCCCCACGTGTCCGCCCCCGGCGTGTCCCCCGCCGCCACCGCGAGCGCGTGCGCGGAGAGCCGCGGATCGCGCCCGCCGGGGGCGCCGGGGCGCAGGTCGCGCGACGCCTTCTCCCCGATGAGCCGCCGCCGCTCCGCGTTGTACGCGGCGGACAGCAGTTCGCTCGCCGTCACGCGCTCCGCCGCCGCGGCCGCGTCCCCGTACCAGGCCTCCCGGTCCGCCATGGCCAGCTTGCAGCCCTCGACGAGGAGGTGGATGTATGCGGCGGATCCGTACTCCGGGAGCTCCGCGACGCTGCCGGGCAACAGCGCGAACTGCTGCAGGAGCGCGGGGCCCTGGCTCCACAGGCCCGCCTTGCACAGGGTCCACCCGTTCCAGTCGTACGTGACGGGAGCCTCGTACGACGCCTCCCACCCGCGCAGGTCGTCCGCCGTCAGCGTGCCCACGTGCCGCTCGCCGCTCGTGTCCATGGTCGGCCGCCCCGCCTGCCGCACGAGCGCCTCGGCGATGAATCCGTCGCGCCACACCGCCCGCGCGGCCTCGATCTCCGCCTCGCGCGACGCCCCGCCGTCACCACGGGCCGCCGCCTCCGCCTCCGCTGTCAGCCGCCGCCACGTCGCGGCGAGCGCGGGGTTGCGGAAGAGCTCACCGGGGCGCGGCGGTGTGCCGCCGGGCAGGTAGACCTCGGCCGAGGTCGGCCATTCGCGTTCGAAGAGTTCCCGCACCGTCCCCACGGTCTCGCAGACCCGCTCCACGGGGGCGTGCCCGTCCTCGGCGTACCCGATCGCGTACTTCAGGACGTCCGCGAGGGACTTCGTGCCGTGGTCCCGCAGGAGCAGCATCCACGCGTCGAAGGCGCCGGGGACGGCCGCGGCGAGCGGCCCGGTGCCGGGCACCAGGTCGAGGCCGAGCGAGCGGTAGTGGTCCACGGTCGCCCCGGCGGGCGCGACGCCCTGGCCGCACAGCACGCGCACCTCTCCCCCCGCGGGCGCGAGGATGACCGGGACCTCGCCCGCGGGCCCGTTGAGATGCGGCTCGACCACGTGCAGGACGAACCCGGCGGCGACGGCGGCGTCGAACGCGTTGCCCCCGTCCTCCAGAACGGCCATCGCGGACTGCGAGGCGAGCCAGTGGGTGGACGACACCATGCCGAAGGTGCCCTGGAGGGTGGGGCGCGTCGTGAACATGATCGGCAGGCTAACTTCCGCCGTCGCGCCGGTCGACCGGTCACGCCACGGGCCCCGGCGGTCATCCGCCGAAGAGCGACTCGATCCGGTCGGCCGCCGTCCGCAGGCCCGTCAGCCGTTCCACGCCCGGTCCGTAGGTTCCCGCCGCGGGCGACCAGCCCGGCCCCGCGACCAGTACGGCCGGGTGTGTCCGGGCGCCCCGCACGCCCCACTCCGCCTCCGTGATGAGGCGTACGAGCGCGCGGTCCGCGGTGTTGCGCGAGTGGGCCCAGAGCACCACCGCGGAGGGGCCGATGCGTCGGACCGCCTCGTACAGCGCCTCGGCGGGCAGTGCGGCGCCGAACATCCTTGTGGCCACGCCCCGTTCGCCGAGTACGGCGACGAGCGCCTCCAGGGGGAGGGTGTGCTGCTCCCCCGGCACGCACGTGAGCAGCACGGGTCCGGAGGGTGTCGACGCCGGGGTGCCGCGCATGTTCCGGGCGAGCCGCAGGGAGGACGAGACGTGCCAGGAGAGGAGGTGTTCGACCTCCACGTACCGCTCGCCGGACGAGGCCCACTTCCGTCCGATCGCGTGCAGGGCCGGTGCCATGACTTCCTCCCAGCCCGTGGTGTAGCCGTACTCCCCCACGGTGGTGGTCAGTTGGGTCTCGACGGCGGGCGCGTCGAGCCGTACCGCCGCCCTGGCCAGGCCCCGGCACTCCTGGCGTACGTTGCCGAGCGAGAGGTTGCCGGAGTCGCCGCCGCGCCGCTGGCGCGGGAGGGTGACGGGTGACTCCTGGAGGGCCGCGCGCGCGGCCTCGGCGGGCGGTACGCCCAGTGCGGTCAGCCGGCACATCTCCTCCACGCGCCCCACGTCGGCGGGGCTCCAGCGGCGGTGGCGGCCTTGTTCACGGTCGGCGGGGCCGATGCCGTAGCGCCGTTCCCAGGAGCGGAGCGTCGTCGGGGCGACGCCCAGTTTCCTGGCGACGGTTCCGGTGGTCAGCGCGGTGCCCGACGTCGGTGCAGCTGTCATACCGCGACGATACGACGCACAATCGCTGCGAGTTGTCGCCTCTCACGGACTGTCACCAATCTGGGGTCAACTCCGTTCCCTGCACGAGGAGTAGTGCCATGCTGATGGCAGACATGTCCTCTCCGGCCCCAGGACATCCGCTCGGCGACGCCCAGCTCGCCGCGGCCTATCGCCGCTGGGGGCGCCTCGTCCACCAGATCGCCAGGCGGGCCCTCGGGGACGGCCCCGACGCGGAGGACGTGACACAGCAGGTGTTCCTCGCCGCCTGGCGCGGGCGCCACGGGTACCGGCCCGGCGCGGGCGGCCTGGCCGGGTGGCTGGTCGGCATCACGCGGCACAAGGTCGCCGACGCGCTCGCGGCACGGGCGCGGCGTGCCGTGCTCGTGGCGGCCGTGGGCGCCCGGCAGGAGGCGCCGCCCGTCGGCGGGCCGGGGCCCGAGCAGGTGCTCGACCGGGTTCTCGTCCAGCGCGAGCTGGCGCTGCTGCCCTCCTCCCAGCAGCTGGTGCTGCGGCTGGCGTTCTACGGTGATCTGACGCAGAGCCAGATCGCGGAGCGGACCGGTCTGCCGCTCGGCACGGTCAAGAGCCATACGCGGCGCGGACTGCGGGCGCTGCGCGAAGGGCTGGCGCCGGCCGGTCCGCCGCGGCCGGATGTCCCCGAGCCGGTCCGCGGAGAGCGCATCCGATCCGCACGGTCGGCGTGAAGTACCGGGCATCCCCTCAACCTCTCGCCCTGTGGAGGAAGACCCATGGAAATCTCGGGTGCCCGCGTTCTCGTGGTCGGGGCCACCGGTGTACTGGGCGGCCTCATCGCGTGCGCGCTGGCGGAGCGCGGCGCGCGGCCCGCGCTCGCCGGCCGCAACCCCGTGCGTCTGGCGGCTCTCGCACGTGACCTCGGCGGCCCGCCCGCCCGGTGCTTCGAGGCGTGCGACCTGGACCAGTGCTCCGCGCTCGGACCGTGGGCGGAGCGCGCGCTGTCAGGCCTGGACGGAGTGCTCGTGACGGTCGGGGCGGCGGCCTTCGGCGCGGTGGAGGACGTGTCGAACGCGATGGCGGGTCATCTTCTGACGGTCAACGCGCTGTGTCCCATGGCGGTGTTGAGGGGCGCGGCACCGGTGGTGGCGGACAAGGGGTTCCTGCTGGCGATGACGGGTGGGGTGCCCGAACGGGCTCGTACGGATGCCACTGTCGACGTACCGGTCCCCGTGGAGCACCCGGACCGGCCGCACGCGCCCGCACAGGCCGACCACATCGCGGGCACCGCCGACTACACCGCGTCCAAGGAGGCGCTGAGCGGTTGGCTGGGTGTGCTGTCCGAGGAGCTCGCGCCGCGGTCCGTCACGGTCCTCGACATCCGCTCGCCGCACCTGGACACCGGGTTCGTCGAGCGGTCCCTGACCGGGCGGGCGCCCGCGCTGCCGCCGGGAGCCGACGCCCTGAAGGCGGTGCACTTCCTGATGGACAGCATCGCCTCGGCCTGACACTCACTCGAAGAAGCCCCGGGCCCGCCTGAACCGCCGCAATCCCTCGGACAGGTCCACGATGGGCTGCGGGTAGTCGTACTCCGCCCGCGCCGCCTTCGGCAGCTTCCACGGTTCGTGGACCGCCGCGCCGCGCAGACCCGCGAGTTCGGGCACCCAACGGCGTACGTACGTGCCGTCCGGGTCGTAACGCTTCCCCTGCAGCACGGGGTTGAGCACGCGGTTGGGGCGGCTGTCCGTGCCGGTGCCCGCCGCCCACTGCCAGTTGAGCTGGTTGTTGGCGAGGTCGCCGTCGACGAGGAGCCGCTGGAAGTGGCGAGCGCCGATCCGCCAGTCGATGTACAGGGTCTTGGTGAGGAAGCTCGCGGTGAGGAGCCTGCCGCGGTTGTGCATCCAGCCCTCGTGCCGCAGCTGGCGCATGGCGGCGTCGACGACCGGGTAGCCCGTGGCCCCGTCCTGCCAGGCGCGGATGTCGGCGTCCGCCGACCTTCCCGTGCGCCAGCGGTCACCGCGCGTGCGGTAGTCGGCGGCGGCCGCGCGCGGCCGGGCGGCGAGCACCTGGTGGTGGAAGTCGCGCCAGCACAGTTGCCGGACGAAGTCCTCGGCTCCGCCCGAGGCCCGCCTGCGGGCGCCGTGGACGAGTTCGGCGCAGGACAGTGTCCCGAAGTGCAGATGCGGCGACAGTCGTGATGTGGCGTCGCCCGCCAGGTCGTCGTGGTTCTCGGTGTACTGGTCGATGCCGTCGCGCAGCCACGCCTTCCACAGGGCGCGGCCCGCGCTCTCACCGCCCTCGGGGAGGCCCGGCGAGAGGCCGTCCATGTCCTCGCGGGAGGGGTACGGGTGGGAGCGGACGTGGTCCGGGACGCGCACGGTGCGCGGGGCAGCGAGCACGGCCCGTACGCCTTCGGCGGTCCAGCGGCGGAAGTACGGCGTGAAGACCGCGAAGTGGTCGGAGTTGGCGGGGGTCACGGCGCCGGGGGCGACGGCGGTGACCACGGCGTCGTGGACGTAGAGACGGCGGCCGTCCCGCTCCAGGGCCTCGCGCAGCCGCCGTTCGCGGGCGTGCGCGTACCGGCTGACCCCGGCCGCCATGTGGACCTCGTCGGCGTCGGCCGACTCGACGACCGACAGCACCTGTTCGACGAGGTCACCGGCGCGCACCACGAGTCGCCCGCCGAGTTCCCGCAGCCGGCGGTCGAGGTCGGCCAGGCAGTCGGCGAGGAACGCCTCCCGGTTCGGGCCCGCGTCGCCCAGGTCGGCGATGGCCCGGTCACGGACGAAGAGCGGCACCACGGCGTCGGCACCGGAGACGGCGGCGCGCAGCGGCGGATGGTCGTGCACCCGCAGGTCCGAGGTGAACAGGACGACCGAGATGTGCATGGTGCGGGCTCCAGGGGGCGGGGTGGCGCGCGGGGTGGTGCTTCTCCTTTTCTTCGGACGGTCAGCGGTCGGCGGATGCGCCGACCGGGGCACGGTCCCCCGCACGGAGCACACAAGGAGGACATTCCCTCTCTCGGTTAGCGTTGGGGGATGATTCGGAACACGGTGGCCGCGGCTGACGCGGCGTGGAGGCGGCACGGTGCACGGTGAGTACAAGGTCCCCGGCGGCAAGCTCGTCGTCGTGGATCTGGACGTCGAGGGCGGCGAGCTGCGGAACACCCGCGTGGCCGGTGACTTCTTCCTGGAACCGGACGAGGCGCTCGACGCGATCAACGGCGCGCTGAACGGCGCCCCGGCCGACACGAACGCCCCGGGCCTCGCCGCCCGCATCGAGGCCGCGCTCCCCGAGGGCACCGTCATGTACGGCCTGACGTCGGAGGGCATCGGGGTCGCCGTCCGCCGCGCCCTCGCGCACGCGACGGACTGGACCGACTACGACTGGCAGCTGATCCACGAGGGTCCGCAGCCGCCCGCGCTGCACATGGCTCTCGACGAGGTGCTGACGCAGGAGGTCGCGGCGGGCCGTCGGCCGCCGACGCTGCGCGTGTGGGAGTGGGCGTCGCCCTCGGTGATCATCGGCAGTTTCCAGTCGCTCGCCAACGAGGTGGACGCACAGGGTGCGGCCCGGCACGGCATCGACGTCGTGCGCCGGATCTCGGGCGGCGGCGCGATGTTCGTGGAGCCGGGCAACACCATCACGTACTCGCTCTCCGTCCCCGACGCCCTCGTGCAGGGCCTCTCCTTCCAGGACAGCTACGCCTACCTGGACGACTGGGTGCTCGGGGCCCTCGCCGACATGGGCATCAAGGCGTGGTACCAGCCGCTCAACGACATCGCGACGGACGCGGGGAAGATCGCGGGGGCCGCGCAGAAGCGGACGGTGGCGCCGGGCGGCGGGCCGGGCGCGGTGCTGCACCACGTGACGATGTCGTACGACATCGACGCGGACAAGATGCTGGAGGTGCTGCGCATCGGCAAGGAGAAGCTCTCCGACAAGGGCACGCGGAGCGCCAAGAAGCGCGTCGACCCGTTGCGCCGCCAGACCGGACTGCCCCGCGAGGCCGTCATCGAGCGCATGGTCGACTCGTTCCGCGGCCGGTACGGCCTCGCCGAGGGGAAGGTCACCGACGAGGAGATGGCGCGCGCGCAGGAGCTCGTGCGGACCAAGTTCACGACGGAGGAGTGGACGGCCCGCGTGCCCTGACGGTTGTCGGGTGCCGACGGCTCAGGAGAGCCGCGGGATCACCGAGGAGCCGTACGCGTCGATGACGTCCTCGCGCGCGTCGTGCATCGCGTACACCGCGAACTGGTCGACGCCCAGCTCTCGCAGCTCACGCAGCCGTTCGAGGTGCGCGTCGACGGGGCCGAGCAGGCAGAACCTGTCGACGATCTCGTCGGGCACGAACGCTGTGTCGGGGTTCCCCGCGCGCCCGTGGTGGCTGTAGTCGTAGCCTTCACGCGCCTTGATGTACGAGGTGAGGGCCTCCGGCACCATCGACGAGCGCTCGCCGTACCTGGTGACCAGGTCGGCGACGTGGTTGCCGACCATGCCGCCGAACCACCGGCACTGTTCGCGGGCGTGCGCGAGGTCGTCGCCGACGTAGGCGGGCGCGGCCACGCAGATCTTGACGTCGGCGGGGTCGCGTCCGGCGTCGGCGGCCGCGTCCCGTACGGCCCTGACCATCCACCGCGTCAGATACGGGTCGGCGAGCTGCAGGATGAACCCGTCGGCCTTCTGTCCGGCGAGCGCGAGCGCCTTCGGGCCGTACGCCGCCATCCACACCGGCAGCCTGCCGTCCCTGACCCACGGCAGCCGCAGCGTCTGCCCGCCGATGTCCGCCTCACGTCCCTCGGCGAGGTCACGGATGACGTCGATGGCCTCGCCGAGCCTGGCCAGGGTGTGGGGCTTGCGTCCCGCGACGCGCATCGCGGAGTCGCCGCGCCCGATGCCGCAGACGGTGCGGTTGCCGTACATGTCGTTGAGGGTCGCGAAGGTCGACGCGGTGACTTCCCAGGTGCGGGTGCCGGGGTTGGTGACCATGGGGCCGACGGTCAGCCGGGTGGTGTGTTCGAGGATGCGGCTGTAGATGACGAACGGCTCCTGCCACAGCACGGACGAGTCGAAGGTCCAGCCGTAGCGGAAGCCGTTGCGCTCCGCGCGCCGCATGAGGCCGACGACCTCCGACGCGGGCGGGTCGGTCTGCAGTACGAGTCCAAAATCCATGGCCTTCGCTCCTCACTCCGATCGAAGGTCGTCCGAGGAGGGACAATCCTGGACGTGTCGCCGGAGCTTGGCAAGAGGGACTCGGGGGCATCCCTCGCGGACCTGAGTGGACGTCAGAGCGCCATGGCGGCCGGGCCGTCCGTCGCGGAGTCGAGGTCCTCGGGGGTGGCGGGGCGGATCCGGCCCCGGTCCAGGGTGACGATCTCGTCGGCGCCCGCGAGGCCCGCGCGCTCGTGCGTGACCAGGAGCGTGGTGCGGCCGCGGGTGGCGTCGAGGATGTCGGCGAGCACCTCGGCCGCGGTGTCCGGGTCGAGGCCTTCGGTGGGTTCGTCGAGGACGAGGACGGGTGGGTCGGCGAGGAGCGCGCGGGCAAGCAGCAGGCGGCGGCGCTGGCCGCCCGACATGGTGGCGCCGTCCCCGCCGAGCACGGTCTCCCACCCCTCGGGCAGCGACTCGATCCAGTCCAGGATCCTGGCCCTGCGGGCGGCCTCGCGCAGGTCGGCGTCGGTGGCGCCGGGGGACGCGAGGAGGAGGTTGGCGCGGATCGTGGCGTGGAAGACGTGTGCGTCCTGCGTCATGCCGGTGATGGCGCGGCGGGCGTCGGCGCCCGAGCAGTCGTGGAGTTCGCGTCCGCCGACGCGGATGCTGCCCGCTTCGTACGGCACGAACCGCATGAGTGCCGCGATCAGGGTGGATTTACCGGACCCGCTGGCCCCGATGAGCACCACTCGGCGGCCGGCCGGCAGTCGCAGGCTCGCTCCGTCCAGGGCCGGGGGGTTGTCCTGGACGTGGCGGACCCGCAGGTCGGTGATGGTCACGTCGAGGGGTGCGTCGGTGGGCAGCGGGTCCGGGGTCTGTGGGTCGGCGACGGGCGCCGGGGTGTCGAAGAGGTCGGCGAGCCGCCGCGCGGAGGCGCGGACCTCGACGAAGCGCCGGGCGGCGGCGGGCAGCGGCGCGAGCGCCTCGAAGGAGACGAGCGCGAGGACGGCGAGGACGGTGAGCTGGACGGCGGGCAGGTCGCCCGCCGCGTGGGCGCGCAGCGCGAGCCAGGTCACGCCGACGGTCGCGGTGCCCTGCAGGACGAGCACCAGCGCCTGGGCGAGCGACGTGGTCAGTGCCTTGCGGCGCTCCAGTTCGGCGATGCGCGCGGTGACGGCGCGGGCCCGGTCGTGGGTGCGGCCACGGGCGCCGTACGCGGCGAGGTCGGCGGCACCCTGCGTCAAGTCGACGGTGACGGCGGCGAGTTCGGCGCGGGCCGTCTTCTCGATGTGGCCCGCGCGGCGGGACAGGACGAGGACCGCGGCGGGCACGAGGATTCCGGCGACGGCCAGCAGCAGTCCGAGCAGCACGCCCGCCCCCGGCAGCAGTACGGCGACGGTGCCGGTGGCGGCCGCGGCGACCACGAACGCCGCCGTGGCCGGGATCATCACCCGCAGCAGCAGGTCCTGCGCGGCGTCCACGTCGTCGACGAGGCGGGTCAGGAGGTCGCCGCTGCGGAAGGCGGGGGTGCCGGCCGGTGCGAGCGGCACGAGCGCCTCGAACACCCGGGCGCGGAACCCCGCGACGGCGTGCAGCACGCCGTCGTGCCCGAGGAGCCGGTCGACGTACCGGAGCGCGCCGCGCCCGAGGGCGAGGGCCCGCACGGCGACGATCGCGACGCTCACCGCGGCGAGGGGCGGCTGCTCGGCGGCGCGGGTGATGAGCCAGGCGGCGGTGGCCATGAGCGCGGCGGCGGCGAGCTCGCTGCCTGCCGCGGCGAGCGCGGCGGGCAGCAGCCTGCGCCAGTACGGCAGGAGGTGCTGGAGGAGACGCACGGTGGGCCCGGCTCCCCGGCCGGTTGCGGCCCCGTGGCCGGCGGCGGCTCTGGGACCGGCGGCCTTGACGTACGAGCTCATGAGACCACCAGCTTTTCCGGGGTGACGGGGTCGAGGGAGTCCGAGGGGATCAGGGAGGGAGCAGGGGTGGGGGCCGGGGGCGGTTCCGGCGCGCGGGACAACCGGTTCGTGGGCGCCGGGCCCTGCGGGGATGCGGCGGCCGCACCGGGAGTGGCCGGGGCGGGGGCGCTCACCGGGGCCGGCGAGGGTGTCGCCGTCGGGGCGGGTCCCGTGGCGGGCCCGTCAGTGGCGGCGACCGTGCCCGCTCGGACCGTGATGATGCGGTCCGCGTACGGCAGCAGGCTCGTGCGGTGGGCGACCACGACCGCCGTGCGGCCGCGCATGAGGGCGACCGTGGCGCGCGTGACGGCGGCCTCGCTCTCCGGGTCGAGGTGTGCGGTCGGCTCGTCGAGCAGGAGGACCGGCGCGTCCTTGAGGAACGCGCGGGCCAGCGCGATCCGCTGGCGCTGACCGGCGGAGAGCCCCGCGCCGTGCTCGCCGAGAACGGTGTCGTACGCGTGGGGAAGCTCGTCGACGAAGAGGTCGGCGGAGGCGGCGCGGGCCGCTTCCCGTACCTCGGCGTCGGTCGCGTCCGGCCTGCCCAGCCGGATGTTCTCGGCGACGGTCCCGGCGATCAGGTGCGGGCGCTGCGGCACCCAGGCGACCTGGGCGCACCAGTCGTCGGGGTCGAGTCCCGCGAGGTCGGTGCCGCCGGCCGCGACCCGGCCCGACGCCGGGGTGACGAAGCCGAGGAGCAGCGAGAGCAGCGTGGACTTGCCCGCGCCGCTGGGGCCGACCAGGGCGATGTGCTCGCCGGGGGCGATGGCGAGGGAGACGTCGCGGAGGGCGGGCTCGGTGCGGCCCGGGTAGTGGACGGTGACGTCGTGGAGGGTGAGGGCCGCCGTGCGGGCGTCGGGCGCGGGGGCGCGCTCGGCGGCGGGCCGGTTTGTGACCTCGTCGTCGAGTGCGGCGAAGACGCGTTCGGCGACCGAGATGCCTTCGGCGCTGTCGTGGAAGGCGGCGCCCATGGCGCGCAGCGGCAGGTACGCCTCGGGGGCCAGGAAGAGGACGACGAGGGCGGTGTGCAGGCCCACGTCGCCGTGCAGGAGCCGCAGTCCGACCGGGACGGCGACGAGGGCGACGGAGAGGGTGGCGACGGTCTCCAGGACGAGGGAGGAGAGGAACGCGACGCGCAGGGTCCGCATGGTGGCCCGGCGGTGGGCGTCGGCCATGTCGTGGACGACCTTGGTCTGGTGGTGTTCGCGGCCGAAGGCGCGGAGCGTCGGCAGTCCGGCGACGACGTCGAGGAAGTGGCCGCCGAGCCGGGACAGCAACCGCCACTGGCGGGCGGTGCGTTGGGCGGTGTGCATGCCGACCAGCGCGCCGAAGACGGGGATGAGCGGCAGGGTGATGACGATGATGAGTGCCGAGGTCCAGTCGGTCCACGCGACCCAGGCGACCACGGTGAGCGGGACGACCGCGACGGCCGCCCGTGTGGGCAGGTAGCCGACGACGTAGGGGTCGAGGGCGTCGAGCCCGCGGGTGAGCAGGGTGGCCGTCTCGCCGTGGCGGCGGTCGGCGAGCCGAAGCGGCCCCGTCCGCTGCAGCTGTCCGGTGATCCGGTCGCGCAGGGTCGCCTTGGCGCCGGCCGCGGCGCGCTGGGCGAGCGCGCCGCGGACCCAGGTGAGCAGGGCGCGCAGGGCCATGACGGCACCGAGCGCGGCCAGTGTGCCGGTGCGGATGCCGTGTCCCGCGAAGCCGTCCGCGAGGGCCGTCGCGAGCAGGACGGCCTGGGTGACGATGAGCCCGGCGCCCGCCAGGGCCAGTACCGAGGAGTACGTCATGTGGCGCCGCAGCACTGGGATGTCCCGCATGAGGCGGCGTTCGACGGGCTTCATCGTGGGGTACCTCTCGTCGCTTTCCGGGGGGTCAGAAGTAGCTGGGGTGACGCTGTCCCGTCCGCCCCCGGAAGGCCCACCAGCTCCAGAACTGGTAGGCGAGGATCGTCGGGATCACCAGGACCCCGAAGCCGCTGAGGATCTTCAGCGTGGCGTCGTCCGTGATGGCGTGGTCGATGTCCAGGCCCGCGCCGGCCTCGGTGATCAGGAGGTACGGGTAGTGGCCCGCCCCGAGGAGCAGCACCGGCAGCGCGGTGGCACAGCAGGTCGCGGCGAACGCGAGGACATTGTTGCCGCGGCCGAGGTGCCACCAGGCGGCGCCGAGCGCGGCGACGATCAGGGCGGCGATGATCCACGACGTCGTGCGGTTCGTCATGGAGGCGCCCGCGCCGAAGACCGTGAGGAGCAGGGCGAGGGCGCCGACGGCGGCCACGCCGACGAGCAGGCTCGCGGCCATTTTCCGTGCCCGGTCGGCGAGTTCGGGCTCGGAGCGCAGGGCGACGAAGGTCGCACCGTGTGCCGCGAAGAGCAGCACGGTGGTGACGCCGCAGACGAGCACGAACGGCGAGAACACCTCGCCGAGCCCGATGTGGAAGCTGCCGTCGGCGCGGCGCGGCACCCCGTGGAGCAGCAGCCCCACGACGAGTCCCCAGCACACGGCGGGGACGGCGCCGCCGATCACGATCAGCACGTCCCAGGCCCGGCGGCCGCGGGCGCTGCGGGAGCGGCGGCGCAGTTGGACCGCGGCGTTGCCGAGGACCAGGCCGGCGAGGATCGCGACGATCAGCGGGTACATGCCGGACAGGAGGGTGCCTTCGAGGTGCGGGAAGGCACCGAACATGACTCCGGCGAAGGCGACCAGCCAGACCTCGTTGCCCAGGAAGAACGGCGCGATGGCGTCGAGGGCGGCGTTTCCGCTGGTGCGCTTCTCCTCCTGACCGTCTCGGCCGAGGAAGGGGTGCAGCATCTGTGCGCCGTAGTCGTAGCCGCCGAGTACAAAGTACCCGGCGAGTAGCAGGCCGAGGAGGGCCAGCCAGACGGTCTCCAGACTCATCTCGCTCAACTTTCCGTTACAGCAGGGGAGATCTTCCGTGGCGGAGGAGATCTTCTGTGGGGGTTCCGGGGGCCGCCCGGCTCAGAGAGCGGGTACCGGCTGCTTCTCGTCGGCGCTGCCCGCCGGGCCCTCGGGGAGGTCGTCCGGGAGCGGCTCGCTGACGCCGAGCTGGGTGGCGTCGGGGCCGCGGAGCGCGAACTTGGTGATCAGCGTCCAGTTCGTCACCGCGAGGGCGACGAAGATGGCGATGAAGAGGATGCAGGACAGCAGCAGCGAGGTCTTCCCTACGTGGGAGAGCGCGTCCTCGACGGTCAACTCGCCGTACACGATCCACGGTTGGCGTCCGACCTCGCGGACGATCCAGCCGCCCACGGAGGCGATGAACGGGAAGGGGATGGTCGCGACGAGGATCCACGAGGCCCAGCGCCAGCGCATCAGCCGGTTCTTCCAGAGCAGGATGAGGGCGATGAAGGTGATGGTGGACACCGTGTTGCCGATGAGCGTCATCACGTCCATCGAGATCCGCATGGTGTCCTGCCAGGGCACGTAGTTGCCCGGCCCGTGCTCCTTGACGAGCTGCGCCTGCACTTCGGCGACGCCGCTGTTCTCCAGGACCGCGTCCTTCATGGGCTGCGTGCGCTCGATGATGGGGCGCTGCATCTCGCCGACGACGACGACGAAGAACGAGGCGACCGTCGACACCCAGAGCCCGAGCTTCAGGGAGGGCCGGAAGAGCTCGGTCTCCTTGGTGCCGCGCAGGTAGTGCCAGGCGCTGACGCCGGCGACGAAACAGCCACCCGTCGTCAGGGCGCCGAGCGAGAGGTGGAAGAGCGCCATCAGGGCGCTGGAGTTGGTGAGCAGCGCCCCGAAGTCGGTCAGGTAGGCGGCGCCGTCGCGCACTTCGTAGCCGACCGGGTGCTGCATGAAGCCGTTGGCGATCAGGATCCAGTACCCGGAGGCGTACGCGGTGAGGGCGACCAGCCAGATGAGCGTGACGTGCACGCCCCTGCGCAGCCGGCCCCAGCCGAAGATCCACATGCCGAGGAAGGTGGACTCGGCGAAGAAGGCGATGAGGGTTTCGAGGGCCAGCGGGGCGCCGAAGACGTTGCCCGCGAACTTGCTGAGGCCGCTCCAGCTGAGCCCGAACTGGAACTCCATGACGAGGCCGGTGACGATGCCGACCGCGTAGTTGATGACGTAGAGCTGACCCCAGAAGCGGGTCATGCGCTCCCGGACTGCTCTTGTGGCGGGATCACGGGTGAACGCGGCCCGGGTGTGCATGATCGCGACGATGGGGACGAGTCCCATGGTGAGGATCACGAACAGCCAGTGGATGCCGGTCGTGGCCGCGAACTGGAGTCGGGCCAGATCCGCAGCGCTCATGATGCGACCTTCCTGGGGGGACGGTTGCCGGTGGGACGGCTGGGGGGTTCGGTGTGCCGGTCGTTTCGGACGGTGGACGGTGGGGCCGCCGCTTCGCGTGTGCAGGTGCCGGGCCGCGTTGCCCGCCACCTGTGCGGTGACCTCGATGAAAACCGTAGAGAGAAATCTTTATGCAATCCAAGACCGGTTCAGCCATGTGATGATGCCCTGGAAGGCATAAGTGAAGGTGGATCATGGATCTTCTGCAGTTGCGCTACTTCCAGGCCGTCGCCCGTTACGAGCACATCAGCCGTGCCGCGGAGGAGCTGCACGTCGCCCAGCCCTCCCTGAGCCGCACCATCGCGCGCCTGGAGGCCGAGCTCGGCACCCCCCTCTTCGACCGGCAGGGCCGCCGCATCCGGCTGAATCAGTACGGCGTGGTGTTCCTGCACCACGTGGACCGCGCCCTGAGCGAGCTCGACGACGCCCGCAGGGTCCTGAGCGACGCCCGGGACACGGCGTTCGGCCGGGTCAGCGTCGCCTCCGAGACCCTCCTGACGATCACGCATCTCCTCGGCAGCTTCCGGGCCGCGTACCCCCGCGCCGACGTGCGGCTCTTCCAGTCGAACGCGGAGGAGATGGACCGCCAGCTGCGCGCCAGGGAGGTCGACTTCTGCGTGGCGTCGCAGCCGCTGACCGGCACGAACCTGGAGATGATCGAGCTGGCCCGCGAGGAGGTGCTGCTCGCGGTCCCGCGCGGTCACTGGCTCGACGGCCAGGAGAGCGTGACGATCCGTGAGATCGCCACCGAGCCGTTCGTGACGACCCGCATCGGCCAGTGGCAACGCACGCTCCTGGACCGCCTCTTCGCGTCCGAGGGCCTCACTCCGATGATCTCCTGCGAGGGCGACGAGCCGGGCGCGAGCCAGGACATGATCAGCGCGGGCCTCGGCATCGGCCTGATCCCGGCCATCTCCCGCCAGGCAGGCACGGATTCCCAGGTCCCCGTGGCCTGGGTGCACTTGAACGCGCCGGACTGCCACCGGGTGCTCACGCTGGTGTGGAGCCGCGACACCTACCTGTCCGACGCCGCGGTGAAGTTCCGGGAGTTCACGACCAGCAGGCCCTTCATGACGCACCGGCTGCCCGACAAGCGCCGCGGACGCGGACGTCAACCTTGAGTCACGCCTGAGTCAAGGCCGGGTCAACCCCCGCTCCCCCGGCGGGTCCTGGCCCGGCCTGAATCGGTTTGGTACTCTCCAACCGCTGCCACAGCCCTGGCCCAGGACGTCGCGTGTCCCGACGGCCAGCGAGTGATGGCGAGCCGACAGGGGTGTCCGCGTTCCCCCTCCGGCCGTCGGCACGCCGTCTCCACCTTCCGTTTTCCACTTGCCAGGCCATCCGCACCACGGCCCGCGCTCGCGCACGCACGTCCGGATGCCATCAAGGAGTTCCGTCATGCCCAAAATCACGTACGTCGCCGTCGACGGCAACCAGACCACGATCGACGTTCCCGAGGGTACGAGCGTCATGCGCGGCGCCGTCTTCAACGACATCGACGGGATCGTCGCCCAGTGCGGCGGCAACATGCAGTGCGCGACCTGCCACGTCTACGTGGACGAGACCACGCTGGACAAGCTGGAGCCGCCGAAGGAGCGCGAGGACGAGATGCTCGACTTCACGGCGTGCCCGCGCAAGCCCAACAGCCGGCTGAGCTGCCAGCTCAAGTCCAGCGACGCCCTCGACGGCCTCATCGTCCACACCCCGGAACGGCAGAACTGATGACGGACCGCACACAGCCCGACTCGGTCGTCGTGGTGGGCGCCGGACAGGGCGGGTACCAGACCGCGGCGTCCCTGCGGGAGCACGGCTACGAAGGGTCCATCACGCTCATCAGCGCGGAGGACGCGCTGCCCTACGAGCGTCCGCCGCTGTCCAAGGCGTACCTCAAGGGCGAGGCGGACGAGGCCATGCTGTGGCTGCGCCCCGCGACGTACTACGTACGCCAGTCGATCGACCTGGTCTCCGGCACCGTCACGGAGATCGACCCGGCCGCCCGCTCGGTGCGGCTGGCCGACGGTTCCGCCTACACCTACGGGCATCTCGTCCTCGCCACCGGCGCCACGCCCCGCACGCTCGACGTGCCGGGCAAGGAGCTGCGCGGCGTGCACACCCTGCGCACCGCGCAGGACGCCGTCGCGCTGCAGTCGTCGCTGACCGGCGCGCGGCGCGCCGTGGTGGTGGGGGCCGGGTTCATCGGACTCGAATTCGCCGCCGTGGCGCGGGAGGCGGGCGTCGAGGTGACGGTCGTCGAGGCGCTCGACCGCCCGCTGGCCCGCGTCGTGTCGGCGCCGACCGCGGAGCACTTCACGTGGCTGCACCGGAGCAACGGCACGGAGCTGCTGTTCGGGCGGGGCGTCAAGGCCCTGCACGGCGACGGCCGTTCGAACGTGACGGCGGTGGAGCTGGCGGACGGCAGCAGGCTGCCCGCCGACCTGGTCCTGATCGGCGTCGGCGTCACCCCGCGCACGGAACTGGCCGCGGCGGCCGGCCTCGAGGTCGACGGCGGCATCACCGTCGACGCCCATCTGCGGACCTCCGATCCGCACATTTCGGCGATCGGTGACTGCGCGGTATTCCCGCTGGCGCGCTCCGGCAGTCGGCGGCGGCTCGAATCCGTGCAGAATGCCGTCGGGCACGCGCAGGCGGTCGCGGGCCGACTCGCGGGATCGCCTCGCGCGTACGACGAACTGCCCTGGTTCTGGAGCGATCAGTTCACCACGACCGTGCAGATCGCGGGATTCAACGAGGGGCACGAGACCGAGGTCGTCCTCGGTACCGATCCGGACGCTTTCTCGGTACTCCTTTTCCGCGGCGACGATCTGCAGGCGGTCGAGTCCGTCAACCGGCCCGCCGATCATCTCGCGGCACGCCGCCTCCTGGCGCAGGGCACGGATCTGACGCCGACGGAGGCCACGGCGCCTGGGTTCAGCCTCAGAACGTACCTCCGGAGCCTCGCCGAGCGTGGGACGGAGGCGCCGGTGGCCCTGTGACGGCGACGGACGCGCGCGACGGGAATTACTCATTCCGAATTCCCGTCGCGTGCCGCTCCACAGCGGATCGCCGGATATTTGTTGCTTAATTTCCTTGAGGTCTGACCTCGTAATTCTTGAATGCGCACCGAGGGTCGGTTCAAGCATGCCGTCACGCGGGCGCATTTCGTCTTGTGTTCAGAAGTAAAACGTCAAAACACTATTGCTTCGATTTGTTCAGTCAGGCAGGATCGACCCCAGGCCAACGGGGGCTCTCGATACATTCTTGTCTGAGCGTGACTTCATCGCTGAATCTGCGAGCGCACCCCGCCGGAAGACCGACCGGAGCACTGTGCGCAGAACGCGCTCCGCGCCATTCCAGCGGGATTCAGTTTGGATCAAAGATCGATCGCGCATCGTAGGCATCGTTCCGCACCACCCCATGAACCGCCGGGCCGGCGTCCTCCCCCGAGCGCCGGCCCGGCACCTCGACAGTGGAGAGCTGATGCACAACTACGTAGTGGTCGACGCGTTCGCCCGAGAGCCTCTCACCGGCAACCCGGTCGCGGTGTTCTTCGACGCCGACGACCTGAGCGCCGAGCAGATGCAACGCATCGCCCGGGAGATGAACCTCTCGGAGACCACGTTCGTCCTCAAGCCCAAGCAGGGCGGGGACTTCCACGTGCGGATCTTCACGCCGGTCAACGAACTCCCCTTCGCCGGACACCCGTTGCTGGGCACCGCCATCGCGCTGGGGCAGCGCACCGACGCGGACGGGCTGCGGATCGAGACCGCCATGGGTGAGATCCCCTTCGAGCTGCAGCGCGTCGGCGGGAAGGTCGTCTCGACGAGCATGCGCCAGCCGGTGCCCGTCTGGGAGCCCTTCGACCGCGCCGACGAACTCCTCGAAGCCCTGGGCATCCGCGAGTCGACGCTGCCGGTGGAGATCTACCGCAACGGCCCGCGGCACGTCCTGGTCGGCTTCGAGAGCTTCGAGGCCCTGTCGAAGGTCGACCCCGACCACCGCGCCCTCGCGAGCTTCCCCGACATGGCGACGAACTGCATCGCCGGCTCCGGGACGACCTGGCGCAACCGCATGTTCTCGCCCGCCTACGGAGTCGTGGAGGACGCCGCCACCGGCTCCGTCGCGGGACCCATCGCCATTCACGCGGCCCGCCACGGCCTCGCCTCGTACGGGCAGCGCATCGAGATCACCCAGGGCATCGAGATCGGCCGCCCCTCCCCCATGAACGCGCTGGTCCAGGGCGAGGGCGACCGCGTCGACTCCGTCGAGGTCTCGGGCCACGGCGTCGTCACGATCGAAGGAGTGATCCATGTCTGATGTACGGCGTTCCGAGACGCTGACGGGCTCCCTCGAGGTGGCCTTCCCCGAGTTCCGTACGCCGCCCGCGGAGCCGCTGGGCCTGCTGTCCGCCTGGCTGAAGACGGCCACCGAGCAGGGCGTACGCGAACCGCGCGCCCTGGCCCTGGCCACCGCCGATGCGCGGGGGCGCACCTCCTCGCGCATCCTGGCCGTCAACCAGGTCACCGACCGCGGGATCGTGTTCATCACCCACGCCGGCAGCCAGAAGGGCCGCGAACTGGCCGCCAATCCCTGGGCGTCGGGGGTGCTGTACTGGCGCGAGACCAGCCAGCAGATCACCGTGGCCGGGCCGGTGCGCCAGTTGCCGCGCGCCGCCGCGGAGGAACTGTGGGCGGCGCGCGCGGTGTTCACCCACCCCATGTCGAGCGTGTCGCTGCAGAGCGAGCCGCTGCGCGACCTGGACCACCTTGAAGAGATCCGGGCCAGGGCGCTGCAGCTGGGCGAGCCGCCGCGGGCGCTGCCCTGCCCCGACACGTTCGTGGCCTTTGTCCTGGAGCCGGACGCCGTGGAGTTCTGGGCGAACGGCACCGACCGGCTGCACGAACGGCTGCGCTACGACCGCACCGACAGCGGCTGGGACACCACCCGCCTGCAGCCCTGACCCCCTGCCCCCACCCGTACTTCGGAGATGCGATGACCGCCCCCGCCGCCGCCCCGGTGTTCACCAACCACCTCGAGCTGCGCGCCCGCAACCGGCGGGCCGTGGAGCAGTACATGGAGACCGGGCGCGAGGCCCGGCTGCGCCGCTACACCCTCTACACCGAGGACGGCACCGCCGCCCTGTTCAACACCGACATCGGCCGCCCCATCACCGTCCAGGGCCACGCCAGGCTGCAAAAGCACAACGAACTCTCCCTGCAGGTGCTGCCCGACTGGCAGTGGTCCGACGTGCAGATCTACGAGACCCAGGACCCGGCCGTCATCTGGGTGGAGTGCGAGGGCGAGGGCACCATCCGCTTCCCCGGCTATCCCGAGGGCCACTACCGCAACCACTTCATCCACGGCTTCACCCTGGAGAACGGACGCATCGCCGCCAGCCGCGAATACACCAACCCCATCGAACACATGCGGGCCCTGAACATCGACACCCCACACATCCAACGCGACTGGATCCCCTCCTGAACCCGGCAACACCGCCCCCCCATACCCGTACGAGGAAAGACAGGTCAATGAGCCCGGAGAGCACCCCCCGACCGGCAGCCCGCGCCACCATCGACCTCATCACCGCCGCCTGGCACACCCAGGCCGTCTACGCGGCGGCCAAGCTGGGCCTGCCCGATCTGATCGAGGCGGGGCACACAGGACCCGCCGAGCTCGCCAAGGCCGCGGGCGCGGACGAGGACGCCGTCCGCCGACTGCTGCGTCTGCTGCTGCGTCTCGGCGTCGTGGACGGCGACGAGAACGACGGCTACCGCAACACCGACGTAGGCGACATGCTGCGGGACAGGCCCGGCTCGCTGCGCGACGTCTCCCTGCTCTACGGCGAGGAGTTCTACCGGGCCTGGGGCGAGTCGATCGAGACGTTCCGTACCGGCAGGACGGGTTTCGAGAAGGCGTACGGCCGGTCCCTCGTCGGCTATCTGGGCGAGGACCCCGATGCCGCGGAGCGCTTCCAGCGGGCCATGAAGGCCCAGGCCAAGAACTTCGCCTTCGACGCGGTCCCCCAGCACATCGACTTCGGCGCCGACCGGCACATCGTCGACATCGGGGGCGGCAGCGGCCAGCTGCTCGCCACGGTCCTCGGCGCCGCGCCCGAGGCACGCGGGACCCTGATCGACCTCGAACACACCATGCCCATCGCCCGAGCGCACCTGGAACAGACCGTGGGGGCCGACCGCGCCGATCTCGTCGCCGGGGACATGTTCACCACCCCGGTCCCGCGCGAGGCCGACACCTATCTCCTGTCCCGGGTCCTCGGCGACTGGCAGGAGGAGGACTGCGTACGCCTCCTGCGTTCCATACGCGAGGCCATGGCCCCGCACTCCCGCCTCCTGATCATCGAGATGGTCGTCCAGGACGGCAGGGCCGGGCTGCTGGCCCCGCTGTGGGACCTCCACCTGATGGTCGTCAACGGCGGTCATCAGCGTTCCATCGGCGAGTACCGCGAGCTGGCGGCCCGCACCGGTCTGTCCATCGAACGGTCTGTCCAACTGCCCATGGAAACCTCCGCCTTGGTGCTCACTCCGGCAGGCTGAAGTTCCGGCGGGCCGAAGCTCCAGCGGGCCGAAGCTCCAGTGGGCTCAAGACCGCCCGCTCCGGTCCGCGCCACCCGGTCGCGGATCTCCCTCACGTCGTGACCGAGGAGTCTGCATGCCACAACAGCAGCCGAATCAACCGCGCACAGCAACCACCACCGGCCCCCTCGGGCCCGGAGTCCGGCTCCGGGAGGCGGACGTCGCAGGCGGAGCGGGCCACGGCGCGCCCTACATCCACGGCGTGCACACCTCGGTGGCCGCCTTCATCGGGGACGCCCCCGGCCTGCCGGCCAAGCCCGCCTTCGTACGGCATCCGCTGGAGTTCATCGAGGCGTTCTCGCCCCGCAGGAACGAGGGGGAACCGCCGTCCCACATCCACGACGCCGTGCTCGGCCACTTCCGCAACGGAGGCGGCGGAGCATGGGTCCTGGGGACGGGGGAAGCCGCGACAGGCGGCGAAGAGAGGGAGCAGGACCGGATCTCGGCCTACCGGTCCGCCCTGGCCAGGCTGGAGCGGCTGCCGGAGGTCAGCCTCGTGGTCGCTCCGGACCTGTGGCGGGTGGCGGACGACGCGGACCGCGTCGCCCGGGAGATCGCCGGGCACTGCCGCCGCGTGGGGCACCGGGTCGCGCTGCTGCACACCCGGCAGGGCCTCGACCCCGTCGACGTGCGCCACCGGCCGTTCGGGCTCGCGGAACCCGACGCCCGGTTCGTCGCCGTGCACTATCCGTGGATCACGGTGACCGAGGTCGGCGGGCACGAACGTCTGGTGCCGCCTTCGGGTCATGTGTCGGGTATGTGCTGCCGCGGCGACACGGAGCAGGGCGTCCACGCGACTCCGGTGGGCGCGCTGGTGGGCGTGGTCAAGCAGGAGCGCGACCTGTCCGAGCACGAGCGGGAGTCGGTCACCGGACACGGGGTCAACTGCCTGCGGTTCGTCCAGGGGAAGGGCGTGCGGGTGCTCAGCGCGCGGACGCTGTCCACCGACGCCGACTGGGCGGAACTCGGCGTGCGCCGTCTGGTGAACTACACCCGCGCCTCCCTCGAACAGGGCACCCGTTGGGCCGCGTTCGACACCAACTCGGCTCAACTGCGCGCACTCGTGAGCCAGTCGACGACGACTTTCCTCAAGGGCCTCTGGCGGCAGGGCGCGCTGCCCGGCGCGTCCCCGACCGAGGCCTTCGAGGTCGTCTGCGACGACACCAACAACACCCCCGAGGACGTGGCGAACGGCCGGGTGAACCTCGACGTCGGCCTCGCCGCCCTGCGGCCCGCCGAGTTCGTCACGTTCCGGATCCAGCACGACACACGCAACAGAACCACTTGACCGGGGCGGACCCGTAGGGGCCGTCCAGCCACTACAAGGAGACAAAAACCCATGGAGACCCATTCATGCCCGGAAAACCACAGAGCGGAGATACGTGACACGACCGACGTGCGGCACTCGTTGCTCTGCGACGCCTGCGTCGGAAAGCTGGAGCGCGATCTGCGCGCGCTTCCCGGCCTCCATCAAGAAGGCCTGCACCACATCATGGCCACGTCCCGGCGGCGTAATCCCACCAAGGTGTCCGGTAGCCGCAGGCGGGACCACTTGAACGTTTCCGCGCTCGACGCACGGGGCAATATCGTCGCCATTCTGGAATCGTGGGCGAGTTACGTGGCGGATGAACTCGGGGTCACGGTCCCGGGCCGTTCCGTACCGCACCTGACGTGTTTTCTGCTGCACCATCTGGAGTGGCTCACGACCCAGCCACCGGCCGAGGATTTCGCGGCCGAGATCCGGGACCTGCGGACCGAGCTGCTCCGCGTCATCGACCCCGAATCGGGCGACCGCACCCCACTCACCCGGCAGTGCGTGGTGGACAGGTGCACGGGCACGATCGACGCCTCACCCCACGGTCCCGGTGCGGCGGCCGGGAACGGCAGCATCCGGTGTTCCGCGGGGCACGCGTGGGAAGTACGCGAGTGGCTCGTCCTGCGGCACCTCATGGACCGGCAGCGCAAGGAGGCCGCGTGACCGCCGTCCGGCGCGGGTATTGACGTAGGAACGGCTTCGCAGGGACGCACGGCCTGCTCAGCGGGAGAGAGCAGGGTGGAGCGCGACGGAGCCCCCTGGTGGAGGCGGCCTCTTGCGGAGGTCGCCTCCATTCGTACGTCGAAGGCAGGCTCAAGTAGGGCTGTTGGCCACCCGGTTCAGCGGATCTGCAGGTGGTCGAGGTAGGACCGCACGTTGCGGCGCGTCTCGGGAACACTGTCCCCGCCGAACTTCTCCGCGACCGCATCCGCGAGCACCAACGCCACCATCGCCTCCGCGACGATCCCCGCCGCCGGCACAGCACACACATCCGAGCGCTGGTGATGCGCCTTGGCCGCCTCACCCGTCGCCACATCGATCGTCGCCAACGCCCGCGGCACCGTCGCGATCGGCTTCATCGCCGCCCGCACCCGCAACAGCTCACCCGTGGACAGACCACCCTCCGTACCACCGGAGCGGCCCGAGGTACGCCGGATGCCGTCCTCGGTCGTGACGATCTCGTCATGCGCCTTCGAACCCGGCACGCGGGCCAGATCGAAGCCGTCACCAACCTCCACGCCCTTGATCGCCTGAATGCCCATGAGCGCCGCCGCCAGACGTGCGTCCAGGCGACGGTCCCAGTGCACGTGCGAGCCGAGCCCGACCGGCACCCCGTACGCGAGGACCTCCACGACACCGCCCAGGGTGTCGCCGTCCTTGTGAGCCTGATCGATCTCCGCGACCATCGCCTTCGACGCGTCCGCATCCAGGCACCGCACCGGATCCGCGTCCAGCTTCTCGACATCCGCGGGGGTCGGGTACACGCCGTAGGGGGCCTTGGCCGACGCCAGCTCCGTCACATGCGAGACAATCTCGATCCCGGCCGTCTCCTTCAAAAACGACCGCGCCACCGCACCCAGCGCCACCCGCGCCGCGGTCTCCCGCGCCGACGCCCGCTCAAGCACCGGCCGCGCCTCGTCGAAGCCGTACTTCTGCATGCCCGCCAGATCCGCGTGCCCCGGACGCGGCCGGGTCAGCGGGGCATTACGGGCGAGATCGGCCAGCACTTCCGGATCCACCGGATCGGCCGACATCACCTGCTCCCACTTGGGCCACTCCGTATTGCCCACCATCACCGCGATCGGCGAACCCATGCTCAAACCGTGCCGGACCCCGCCCAAGAACGTGACCTCATCACGCTCGAACTTCATCCGCGCACCCCGGCCATACCCAAGACGCCGCCGCGCCAGATGATCCGCCACCATCTCCGTCGTCACCGGAACGCCGGCGGGAAGACCCTCCAACGTCGCGACAAGCGCGGGTCCGTGCGACTCCCCCGCGGTCAGCCAACGCAACCTGCTCAACGGTGCTCCTCCGTGGTGCTGACGTGGTGCGGATCGGTACTCAGGGACTGTCCTGGAACAGGCGGCGTATCTCGTCGTGGAACTCGGGGAACGTCTTCGCCACGCAGTCCGGGTCGTCCAGCGAGACCGTGCCCGGTACGGCGAGCCCGAGGACCGAGAACGACATCGCGATCCGGTGGTCGCGGTGACAGGCGATACGGGCGGGGCGCGGCGTCCCGGGGTGGATGGTGAGCCGGTCGGGGCCCTCGGCGGTCTCGATGCCGCAGGCGCGGAGGTTCTCCGCCATCGCGGCGACGCGGTCGGACTCCTTCAGCCGGGCGTGGGCGACGCCGGTGATCGTGATGGGGGCGTCAGCGAGCGGCGCGATGGCCGCGAGGGTCATGAAGGTGTCGGAGATCTCGCCCATGTCGACGGTGAAGCCGCCCCGCAACGGACCGTTGCCGGTGACGGTGGTGGCGGTCGGGCCGACGCGGACGTCGGCGCCGGTCCGCCGCAGGACGTCGACGAAGCGCAGGTCGCCCTGGAGACTTTCGGTGCCGAGGCCGGGCACGGTGACGGTGCCTCCGGTGACGGCCGCCGCGGCGAAGACGTACGAGGCGGAGGACGCGTCGGGTTCGACCACGATGTCGGTGGCGTCGTAGGGCCGTGGCGCGACACGGATGGTGCCGTCGGCGCTCTCCTCGACGTCGGCCCCGAAGCGCCGCATCAGGGCGAGGGTCATGTCGATGTAGGGGCGGCTGACCAGGTCTCCGGTGCGGATCCGCAGGCCGCGGCGCATGAGGGGGGCCGCCATCAGGAGGCCGCTGAGGTACTGGCTGCTCAGGGAGGAGTCCACGGAGAGGTCGCCGCCCTCGACGCCGCGGGCGCGGAGCAGCAGAGGGAGTCCGTTGCCGGGGCCCGGTTCGAGGTCGGCGCCCAGGGCGCGGAGCGCTTCGATGAGGGGGCGCTGCGGGCGGGCACGCAGTTGCGACGAGCCGTCGAAGAGGAAGGTGCCGTGTCCGGTGGCGGCGAACGGGGGCAGGAAGCGGGCCGCGGTTCCGGCGTCGGCGCACCAGGGGCGGGCGGAGCCGGTGGGGCCGCGTCCCGTGCCGGTCACTTTCCAGAACGTGTCCCCCGGCCCTGCCTGCACCGGGATGCCGCACACGTCGAGTGCCTGGCGGAAGGCGACCGTGTCCTCGCTCACGAGCGGGGCGCGGACGGTGCTCGTGCCGTCGGCCGCGGCGGCGAGGAGCAGCAGCCGGTTGGTCAGACTCTTGGATCCCGGTACTCGGGCGGCCAGGCCGGTGCCGGGCTCCTTCTCCGTGATCACGCGGTGCCTCCTGCGGCGCGGTGACGAAAGGTTCGCGGTGACGAAAGGTTCGGGGTGAAAGCTCGGGGTACTGCCAGGCCGGGGAGCTCGCTCGGGGGAAGTGGAGCTCCCCGGCCCGTTCACGGGTGACCGCCTGGGCAGTCCCTAGGTGCGGGTCACCATTCGAGGAGGGCGAGTCCCGCGGCCATGCCGCCGCCGAAGCCCGCCATCAGGATCAGGTCGCCGGGACTGAAGGCGCCCTCGCGGGCCGCCGTGTCCAGCGTGATCGGGATGGAGGCCGCGCCGGTGTTGCCGTACTGCTCCAGCGTCAGGTGCGTGGTGGCACGGGACAGGGACAGGTCCCCGATCACCGTGTCGAGCATGACACCGTTGGCCTGGTGCGGGACGAAGTGCGCGATGTCGTCGGGCACCACTCCCGCCTCGTGCAGGAACTGCTTGGTGAGCTGCGGCAGTTGCTCGAGCACGAAGCGGCGCACTTCGCGTCCGTCCATCGCGAAGTACTGGAGTCCCGCGTCGAGGACGGCCTGGTCGGGGGGTTGCCTGCTGCCTCCGGCGGGCACCCGGATCAGGTCCGCGAGCTCGCCGAAGGTGTGCAGCGCGACATGCCGCACCCGGGCCCCGGTGGAGCCGGTTCCCGCGCCGAGGACCATGGCCCCGGCGCCGTCGCCGAACAGCACGACCGTCTTGCGGTCGGCGGGATCGAGGATCCGCGAGTACACGTCCGCGCCGATCACCAGGGCGTGGCCGCCCCGCCGCGCCAGCATGCCCTCGACCACCGAGAGGGCGTACATGCTGCCCGAGCAGACCGCGTTGACGTCGAAGGAGGCCGCGCCGAGCGCGCCCAGCTTCTGCTGCACGTACACCGCGGTCGGCGGCTGCGGCCGGTCCGGCGTGGACGTGGCCACCACGATCACGGACAGCTGGGCCGCGGTGATGCCCGCCGACTCCAGTGCGGCCCGCGCCGCCTTGACCGCCAGGTCCGATGTGGCCTCGTCCGGCGCGGCCCACCGCCGCTCCCGGATCGCGGTCTTGCGGACGATCCACTCGCCCTCGACCCCGGCCGGCGCCCCGACCTCGTCATTGGAGACGATGCGGTCCGGCACGTAGTGGCCGGTGCCGAGAACGGCGATGTCGGTCGCCATGTCCGTCATGCGCCTACCGCCGTTCGTAGATGCGCTTGTGGCCGCGCAGGGCTGCGAGACGGAACTGCCCGCCGCTCTGCACCGGCGTCGGGTAGTCCCCGCCGTCGGTGGGGAACTTCCGCTCGTGCAGCTCCCGGTAGCCCGCGTAGTCGAGGACCGTGCGGCGCTCGACGGCCTTCCGGTGCTCGGCGGTGCGCAGCCGGTCGCGGTAGCCGGGGACGACCTGGCCCGCGAAGAACTCCGCGACGCTGCCCGAGCCGTAGCTGAGGAAGCCGATGGAGCGGCCGGTCAGGTCGTCGGCCTGGTCGAGCAGCGCGGCGAGGCCGAGGTACACGGACGCCGTGTAGCTGTTGCCGATGACCCGGTTGTACGCCGTGGTCTGCCCCAGCGCCTGCTCGACGGCGTCCTTGTCGCTGTCGTGGCCGCAGTACTCGAGCAGGTGGCGGTGGGCCTTGTACGCCATCTTGGTGAAGGGCTGGTGGTAGCAGAACGCGGCGAACTCGTCGAGGGAGTGGCCGCCCTGCTCCGCGTAGTCCTTCCAGCAGCCCTCGACGGCCTGGAGGTAGGCGGAGATCGACTCCTGCCCGTCGACGAGCGCGGCGTCCCGGTAGTTGGGCCGCCAGAAGTCCATGACGTCGGCGGTGAACAGTCCGGAAGGGCCGTCGAACCTGATGAGCTGCGGGTCGGCGCCGACCAGCATCGCGACGGCCGCCGCGCCCTGCGTGGCCTCGCCGGGGCTGTCCAGTTCGTACTTGGACACGTCGCTGGCGATCACGAGGACCTGCTGCGAGGGGTCCCTGGCCACCAGGCCCAGCGCGAACTGGAGCCCGGCGGTAGCGCCGTAGCAGGCCTGTTTCAGCTCGACGACGCGTGCCGCCGACGGCAGCCCGAGCAGCGAATGGACGTACACACCGCCGGACTTGGCCTGGTCGATGGACGACTCGGTGGCGAAGACGACCGTGCGGATGCGCTCGCTGCCGTGCCGCTCGATGATCGGTGCCGCCGCGGCGGCGCCCAGCGTGACGATGTCCTCGTCGGCCGCCGGCACGCTCATCGACTCCTGGCCGATGCCGATGTGGTACTTGCCGATCTCCGTGCCGTTGTACTCGGCGAGCGCCGTGTGCGGCAGCACGAACTCGGTCGTCGCGAACGACAGATCGTGGATTCCTATGCCTGAGTCACTGGCCATGCCCTATACACCGACCTTTTCCGTCTTGTTGCCGCGCTCCAACTGGACGTGTGCACGCATCAGTTCGCCGGGGTTCGTCTGCGCGGCGAGGAGTGAGAGCTCACCGCACAGGACCGTCGCCGCCCCGATCACCGCGAGACGGCGGGCGTTCTCGCCGGGCTCGCGGTCGGCCCGGCAGCCGAGCCGGGCGAGGTTGGTCTCCACGAATTCGAGGCCCTTGCCGTTGCCGACCGTGCCGACGATCAGGTTCGGCAGGGTGCAGGCGAAGTACAGGTCGCCGTCGCGGTCCTCGGCCATGGTGACGCCCTGCGAGCCCTCGACGATGTTGGCCGCGTCCTGGCCGGTGGCCAGGTAGAAGCCGAGGAGCATGTTGGCGTAGTGGGCGTTCGCCGAGCGGATGCCGCCGGCGAGCAGGGTGCCGAGCATGTTCTTGCGGATGTTCAGCTGGACGACCTTGGCGGCCGTCGTGTGCAGGACGTCGGTGACGATGTCACGCGGGATCAGGAGTTCCGTGACCACGTTCTTGCCGCGGCCGAGGATGCCGTTGATCGCGGTGGCCTTCTTGTCCGTGCAGTAGTTGCCGGAGATCGACCCGTAGGAGATGCCGGGGATGGTCTCCAGGAGGTGCTTCAGGAGGGCGTCGGACGCGAGCGTCGCCATGTTGTGGCCCGAGGCGTCGCCGGTGGTGAACTCGAAGCGGATGAAGAGCAGGTTGGCGTTGATCTCGTGCCGGATGTTGATCAGCTGGGCGAACCTGCTGCAGCCGCGCACCACCTCGCGCAGCTCGTCGATGCGCGCGTCGATGGCCCGCGCGGCGACGTAGGCGGTCTGCGCGTCCGTCGCCTCCACGAGCACCGAGCGGGTCATCCGCTCGTCGACGAGCGTGGCGACGATGCCTTCCTGGACGAGCCTGGACACCTTGGCGCCGCGGCCCACGGAGGGCCACAGCGGCGTCTCGTAGGTGGCGAGGGGGACGTGGGTCTCGGTGGTGGCGACGTTCCCGGAGATGCGGATCGGGCCGACCCACCGCATCGGGACGCCGGCGATCGCGTGGGTCTCGGTCATCGGGTGCTCCCCGTCAGCTGGTGGGCGGCCTCGACGGAGCGGGAGCGCTGCGCGAACTGTCCCGTGTCGATGCCTCGGTCGGCGCAGAAGTCACGGAGTTCACCGCGGATGAGCAGGTCGCAGCGCGTCAGGTCGGCGGGGGTGCGCGCGCCGAGCATGGTCTGCAGGGCGGCGAGCTGGTCGAGCCACGTCGAGATCTGCGCGATCAGCGCGGAGACGCCCTCGTCCTTCAGGGTGCGCAGGAATCCACCGGAGGCGCCGACGCCGGACGCGCCGAGCGCCAGCGCGCGGGCGACGTCGAGGGCGTTGCGCACGCCGCCGGAGGCGAGGACGGGGATGCCGACGTCCTGGGTGTCGAGGAGGCAGGCCGCGGTGGACTGTCCCCAGCCGTGCATGAACGCGTACTCGCCGAGTTCGCGCCGGCCGTTCTCGATGCGGGCGAAGTCCGTGCCGCCGCGGCCGCCGAGGTCGGCGATCTGCACGCCGAGGCTCTCGATGAGCAGGACGGTCTCCCGGCTGAGGCCGTTGCCGACCTCCTTGACGATGACGGGGACCTCGACGGCCGCCGCGATCTTCTCGATCTGCGGGACCCAGGAGGAGAACGACCGGTCGCCCTCGGGCATCGGTGTTTCCTGCGCGGTGTTGATGTGGATCTGCAGGGCGTTCGCCTGTACGAGGTCGATGGCGCGCTGCACCTTGTCGACCGAGGCCGTCGCGTTGACGTTGGCGAGCACGAACCCGTCGGGGTTCTCCTTGCGGAGCACGCTGAACGTGTCGGCGCAGGACGGGTCCTTGAAGTACGCGCTCATGGACCCGGAGGCGACGGCGACGCCGGTCTCGCGGGCCGCGATGGCCAGGTCACGGTTGATGATGCCGGTGCTGACGCTGCCGCCGGTCATCGCGTTGATGTAGAGGGGCACCGGCCAGGAGATGCCGGCGAAGGTCGTGGCCAGGGACACGTCCGGCCGGTCGATGCCGGCCAGCGCGTGGTGGACGAACGACACCTCGTCGAACTGGTTGTGTCCGCTGTGCTGGCGCTGGTGCTCGACAGCGAGCCGGACGTGGTCGTCCTTGCGTTGAGAGATCATTCTGCGTTCCCTTCCATGGCGGGACGGATCGGCAAGGGCCGCACGCCCGCCGTGGTCCACCGGTTCCGTACGTTGGCGATGTCCTGTGCCGCTTCGGCGTCGAGCAGCGCGATGCCGCAGTCGCCGCCGCCCGCCCCGGAGGGCTTGGCGGCGCCGCCGACGGCTTCGGCTGCCTCGCACAGCGCGGTCAGCCGTGGCGTGAAGATCCCGAGCCCGACCTCGTCGTCGAGGCGGGCCAGCTCGTGCCGGGCGCGCCGGATCTGCCGCAGCAGGCCCTCGCCGTCGCCGCCCTCCAGGGCGTCGACGGCGGCCGTCACGAAGTCGTTGCTGGTCTCCACGAACTTCTGGTGCGATGCGCTGCCCCGCCATGTCCGCCGGTCGAGGCCGGAGACGAGGGACGAGGTGGAAGCCGGTGTCCCGGTCCAGCCGACTTCCAGTGCGAGGCCCGCGGGCCGCGGCAGCGCGCGTACCTCGTGGCCGGGCCAGGGCACGCGCAGCGCCTCTTCGACGCCCGCCCGGCCGGCCAGGTCGAGGACGGCTGCCCGGTCGGGGGCCCGGTAGGTGATCCAGCCGCCCCAGGTGCCCGCGGCGAGGTCGCCGCCGGAGGCTCTGGGTTCGAGGCCCGCGGTGGCGAGCATCGCGAGGCGGTAGCGGGCGTCGCGCGTCAGGTGGAGGCCGCAGTGGGCCGCCAGGGCGGCGACGGTCGCCACGACGACCGCGCCGCTGGACCCGAACCCGAACTTGATGCCGTTGTCGTGCAGTTCGCTGCTGACCGACACGTCGAGCGCGGGTGCGGGCAGGCCGCGTTCGGCGAGCAGTCGGCCGACGGTCTCGATGGCCGCGGCGACGTGGGTGAAGCTCTCGTGGAGCAGTTGCTCGTCCCGCGGCTCCGTCCCGCCGAGCCGTCCGTCCCGCCAGCGGCAGTGCGCCGGGTGCGGGGCGAGGTCGGAGGAGAGGACGACACCGGGGCCGCCGGGGTCGGACACGGTGACGGTGACGTATCGGTCGACGGCGATGAGGATGGCCGGGTTGCCCGGCTCCACGACCGCGTACTCCCCGGCGACGAAGAGTTTGCCCGGCGCGCGCCGGACGGTCGTCGGCCGTCCGGTCACCGTCCGTCCCCGGTGAGCAGCCGGGCGCCGGGGCCGGGCCGGGCGATGTGGATGGCACCGCCCTGCGCGGCGCCGCGCACGACACCGGCCACCCGGTCGGCGTCCGCGTTGCGGCAGAGCACCTTCACGTTGGGTCCGGCGTCCATGGTGGCGTAGGCGAGGACACCGTCCCGTCTGAGCTGCAGGACGCTGTCGAGGACGGTGAGCGAGGCGGGCGACATGTAGCGCACCGCGGGGCGGGCGGCCAGCATCGTGGCGTGCATGCCGAGCGCGTTGCGTTCCGCGATCTCGCCGACCGTTTCGAGGTCGCCGCGGCCGAGTGCCTCGCGCATGGCGGTCAGGTCGTCCTTGCTGGAGACGGCCCACGGTTCGAAGAGCGGTGAGGTGTCGACGGTCCTGCGCATCGCCGCCCTGCTGGACACGTCCTTGGGTCCGGCGTTGACGACGGCGACGACGAGGGCCGGGTCGAGCGGCCCGGCGGGGACCGGCTCGGCGTACGAGCTGAGGTCCGCCTCCTCCTCGGGAGCGTCGTGGCGTCCGGCGTGCCAGACGACGAAGTCCCCGAAGAGGGAGCGGGACGCCGACCCGGATCCGCGCCGGGCCAGGCGGGAGAGGGCGGTGGCGTCGAGGTCGAGGCCGTAGGCGGTGGCCGCGGCGACGGCCAGGGCGGCGAAGCCGCTCGCCGACGACGCGAGGCCCGCCCCGGTGGGGACGGTGTTCTCGGTGTCCACGACGGCGCGGTCGGTGCTTCCGGCGCGCTCGCGCACCAGGTCGAGGAAGGCGACGATGCGCCGCTCGGCCTCGCCCTGCGCGGGCTTGCCCCCGAGCGTCACTTCGTCGTGACCCGCTCCCGGGCTGCGTCGCACGCGGGTGGTGGTCGGGAAGATGTCCAGGGTCATCGAGAGGCTGTCGGTGCGCGGCAGGATGAGCCGCTCGTCGAGCTTGCCCCAGTACTTGATCAGTGCGATGTTCGGGTGCGCGACGGCGGTCGCGCTTCCCGCGGTGCCCGTCGGTGCGGTCAGCACCGCCGTGGCCTGTTGTTCAGCGACCATGGCCGGCAAATCCCCTCAGCGGTACGACCCATGTCTGTTCGGCGCCGGCTTCGTGCAGCCGCCGGGTCACCGCGCTCGCCTGCTCGGACTGGGTGAGCGCGAGCACGCAGCCGCCCATGCCGCCACCCGTGATCTTGGCGCCGAGACTGCCCGCGGAGAGCGCCCCTTCGACGAGGGCGTCGATGCGGTCGGTGCTCAGTCCGGCGGCGCGGAGCAGCTCGTGATACTCCGTCATGCGGGTGCCGAGCTCCTCGGGCTTGCCGTCGGCGAGTGCGTGCCGGGCCTCGTCGGTGAGGTCCGTGGCACGGCGTACGAAGCTCTCCTGCGCTCCCGCGTGGCGCTGGAAGCCTTCGCGGAGCATGCTGACCGCGTCCTTGGTCCTGCCCACCTCGCCGCTGTCGGCGATGATGAACAACTCCTCGCATCCGATGGCGAGTTCCTCGGAACGGCCCTGCTGGAAGAGGAGGGGGCCCGGTGCGCCGACGGCGGTGGCGTCGACGCCGCTCGCGCGGCCGTGGGCCACGTTCTCGGCGGTCTGCACGAGGTCGAACGCGGTCTGCGGTGTGACCTCGCGGTCGAAGAGGTCGGCGAGCGCGAACACCACGGCGCGTGCGCAGGCGGCGCTGGAGCCGAGGCCGCGGCCGGGCGGGATGGCGCAGTCCAGGATCACGTCGAGGTGTACGTCGTCGGAGACGTTCATGGTCGTCCGGAACTCGGCGCTGAGTCGCCGGAGCCAGTCGGAGGCTTGGGTGGCCACCGGCCGGGAGGCAGAACCGGTCATGGTCAGCGACACGTCGCCGGCGTCGCCGGGTGACTGTGCGGACCAGCCGGCGCTCGCCGTGACCGCGAGCTGCGGCACCGGGAGCGCGAGGGCGGGAGCGCCGTAGACGACCGCGTGCTCCCCCAGCAAAATGGTCTTCGCGTGGGCGCGACCGATTCCGACGGAACGAGCGCGACGGATTTCTGACACCCCTTCCGCTGAGCTCGGTGTCGTCAACGCACTCAGCTCCCTTTGTGTTTTCCGCATGGAGATCGCATCATCCAGATTTCTAGGAATGAATGAGCCGTTCCAGAGAAAAGGGCCTGCGGGGAGAAAGGGGACTTCCTCTCCACAGGCCCTCGCACTTCGGACCCCGACGGGCGACCGATGATCAGGAGTCGGAACGCAGGAGCTTCTCCACGCGCTTCTGCCACTGGTAGTACGAGGCGATCTTGTGGTATTCGCCCTTCGGCGTCGACGCGATGCCGTAGACGTAGTTGCGGCCCGTGGTGTCGTACGGCGCTTCCTTGATGAGGCGCTCGAAGGTCGGGGCGAACGAGATCGGCAGGCCCAGCGGCTCGGGCGTCATGACCGAGTACGTGAACCGGTTGATGGCCGGGGAGTCCCAGTTCAGGGTCACGTAGATGACGAAGGAGCGCTCGCAGAAGCGCAGGAGCTCCTCGCTCGGCTCGGAGAGGCCGAGCTCGCCGAGGATCGCGCGGACGCCCTTCTCCTCGAAGACCTCGGCGGGCACACGGTCGCCGACGCCGCCGCCGAAGTACAGGTTCATCGTGCGCTTCGAGTAGTCGATGCCCACGGTGCTGACCATCTCGTCGATGCCCCACTTCTTGAAGAAGTCGAGGTTGGCGCCGACGGCGGCCGGGATCGACGGGAGCTCGACGAGGTCGGAGACCTTGATGAGGTTCTCCGCGCTGGGGAAGGACCAGGTCTTCGTGAAGCCCCCGGCGACGCCGAAGTCGACGCCGCAGCTGGTGATGGGGGTGTTGGCGTGGACCTCCTTCAGGAGGCTGCCGACGGCGTGGTCCGTCTTCGGGGTGAGGCCGTGCTCCAGAGCGCGGGCGTACGGGTCGAAGCCCTTCGGGAGCATCGTGAAGCGGGCGTCGAGGTCGTCGGCACTGCTGCCGGTCGAGGCGCGGAACGAGATGACGGACTGCCCGACGACGTCCTCGTAGGCGTTGAGGATGGGCCAGACCTTGTCACGCGAGGCGGTGACGTCCACCAGCCGAGCCGTCTTCTCGATGATCGAGTACAGCTCTTCGAGATTGGCGAACTCTGACATTGTTCCTCCACTGGATCTTGGCGTCTGTTGCGAACAGGAGCGCATCAAGCAGTTCGGCTTAGGATCGTCAATCAGGGCATGCGTGATGGCCCGCGACATGGCAGGCATGCATGGAATGCGATGGGGTATCGGTACTGGACCGAGCAGAGAGTCGGTCTCGCCTGTACCAACCGGCGGCCTCGGCGCTCAACCCACGGCCTTGCGGCGGTTTTTGGGCAGAGTCGGCGTGCAGAAATAGTGACACGGGCGGCGCCTTCGAGCCAAGAGGCCCCCAAAGTGACCCGGGTCACATCGCGTGAAGTCGCCTCAGCATCAGGCACGTTGAAAGGGGCGGGGACCGGTCATCCGGTACCCGCCCCTGAACTGCGGTCACCCGCCGACGGATCAGCGCGCACGGCGTCCCTCACACGTACTGGCAGATCCCCCGCTCCAGGAACGACCCGTGCCCCGCGCGCCCGGCGTACGTGCGTTGGTCGATCACGGGGACGCCCCGGGACAGCACCGTCTCCACGCGCCCCGTCACCCGCTTGCCCTCGTAGGCCGAGTAGTCCACGTTCATGTGGTGGGTCCGCGCCGACATGGTCTGTTCGGCGTGCGGGTCGTAGATGACGATGTCGGCGTCGGCGCCCGGCGTGATCGTGCCCTTCCTCGGGTACAGGCCGAACATCCTGGCCGGCGTCGCACAGGCCACCTCGATCCAGCGGCGCCGGCTGATGTGCCCGTCGACGACGGCCTGATGGAGCAGGTCCATGCGGTTCTCGACGCCCGGCATGCCGTTGGGGATCTTCGAGAAGTCCTCGCGGCCCATCTCCTTCTGCCCCTTGAAGCAGAACGGACAGTGGTCCGTGGAGACCACCTGGAGGTCGTTCGTGCGCAGCCCCCGCCACAGGACCGCCTGGTGCTCCTTGGGGCGCAGTGGGGTCGAGCACACGTACTTCGCGCCCTCGAAGTCCGGCTCCGCGAGGTTGTCCGTCGACAGGAAGAGGTACTGCGGGCACGTCTCGCCGAAGACCGGGAGGCCGTCGTCGCGTGCCCGGGTCAGCTCGGCGACGGCTTCCTGCGCCGACACGTGCACCACGTACAGCGGGGCGCCCGCCACCTGGCTGAGCCGGATGACCCGGTGCGTCGCCTCCGCCTCCAGGAGGGCCTTGCGGACCTCTCCGTGGTGGCGGGGGTCCCGTTCGCCGCGCGCGAGGGCCTGTTCCACCAGGACGTCGATGGCGAGGCCGTTCTCCGCGTGCGCCATCACGAGGCCGCCGTTGGCGCCCGCGCGCTGCATCGCCCGGAGGATCTGCCCGTCGTCGGAGAAGAAGACGCCGGGGTAGGCGGTGAACAGCTTGAACGAGGTGACGCCGGAGGAGACGAGGGTGTCCATCTCCTTGAGCGAGGACTCGTTCACGTCCGACATGATCATGTGGAAGCCGTAGTCCACGGCGCACCGCCCGGCCGCCTTCTCGTGCCAGGCGTCGAGGCCCTCCGCGAGCGTGCCGCCCTTGGGCTGGATCGCGAAGTCGATGATGGTCGTCGTGCCGCCCCAGGCCGCGGCGCGGGTGCCGGTCTCGAAGGTGTCGGCGGCGAGGGTGCCGCCGAACGGCATCTCCATGTGGGTGTGGGCGTCGACGCCGCCCGGGATGACGTACTTCCCGGACGCGTCGATCACGTGGTCGGCCGTCCAGCCGTGGCTGTCGCGGGTGGCGAGCGCGGCGACGCGGCCGTCCTCCACCAGGACGTCGACGGGCAGTTCGTCGGAGGCCGTGATGACCAGGCCGCCGGTGATCAGAGTGCGGGTACTCATGGGTTGCGCTCCCTTTCCTGCGGGCCCGCGAGGACCGTGCGTGCCCGGACTACGCGCCGCGCAGGGCGCGTTCGAGGATCGCGGCGCCTTCCTCCGCCTCCGCGACGGTCAGCGAGAGCGGCGGGGCCACACGCAGCACGCTGGTGTCGTGGCCGCCGCCCTTGCCGATGAGCAGTCCGCCCTCGCGGGCCGCTTCGAGCACGGCCGCGGCGGCCTGCGGGTTCGGCCGGCCCGAGTCGGGCTCGACCAGCTCGATGCCGATCATCAGGCCGCGTCCGCGCACCTCGCGCACGACGGGCAGCTGGGCGCAGATCGCGCGCAGCCGCTCGATGAGGAGCCCGCCGACGCGCCGCGCGTTGCCCTGGAGGTCGTGCTCCAGGAGGTACGCGAGGTTGGCGAGGCCGGCCGCCATGGTGACCGGGGACCCGCCGAACGTCGAGATGGAGTTGGCGTCGAGGGAGTGCATGACGTCGGCGCGGGCCACGACGCCGCCGACCGACATGCCGTTGCCGATGCCCTTGGCGAAGGTGAGGATGTCCGGCGGCCCGTTCTGCGCGTGGGCCTGCCAGCCCCAGAAGTGGTCGCCCGTGCGGCCCCAGCCGGTCTGCACCTCGTCGGAGATCCACAGGATGCCGTGCTCGTCGAGGACTTCCTTGAACGCGGCGTACAGCCCGTCGGGCGGCGAGGTGAAGCCGCCGACGCCCTGGACCGGCTCGGCGATGAGCGCGGCCACTCCCCCACGGCCCTGCCCGAGCATGTCCCGCAGGTCGGCGACGCAGGCGGCGGTGAACTCGGCGTCGCTCAGGGCCGCGTAGGGGCCGCGGCTGCGGACGCCGCCGTGGACGTACAGCGTCTGGAGCGGCGAGAGGCTGGTCGGCGACCACGACTGGTTGCCGGTGATGCCGACGGTCGTGAAGGACCGGCCGTGGTAGCTGTTGCGCATCGCCAGAATCTGGTTGGAGCGGCGGTGTGCGGTGGCGAGCAGGAGGGCCGCGTCGTTGGCCTCGGTGCCCGAGGTGGTGAAGAAGACACGGGCGTCGGGGATGCCGGACAACGCCGCGACACGCTCGGCGAGTTCGACCATCGGGCGGTTGAGGTAGAGCGTCGAGGAATGGATGATCCGCCCGGCCTGCTCGCTCACCGCCTTGGTGACCTCGGGCAGGGCGTGGGCCGTCATGGTGGTGAGGATGCCGCCGAAGAAGTCGAGGTACTTCCTGCCGTCGGCGCCCCAGACGTGGCGCCCCTCGCCGTGGGTGAGCTCCATGGGGCGTTCGTAGTAGAGCGCGAGCCAGTCGGGCAGCACGGCCCGATGGCGGTCGTACAGATCGGTCACGGCTGCACCAGCCCTTCGTAGGCGTCGGGACGGCGGTCGCGGTAGAACGCCCACTGCTGGCGTACTTCCTCGATGAGGCCGAAGTCGAGGTCCCTGACGACGAGTTCCTCGGATTTGTCGCTCGCGGTCTCGCCGACGAACTGGCCGCGCGGGTCGACGAAGTACGACGTTCCGTAGAAGTCGTTGTCGCCGTACTCCTCCTGGCCGACGCGGTTGATCGCGGCGACGAAGTACTCGTTGGCGACGGCGGCCGCGGGCTGTTCGAGCTGCCAGAGGTATGCGGAGAGGCCGCGGGACGTGGCGGAGGGGTTGTAGACGATCTGGGCGCCGTTCAGACCCAACTGGCGCCATCCTTCGGGGAAGTGGCGGTCGTAGCAGATGTAGACGCCGACCTTGCCGACCGCGGTGTCGAAGACGGGCCAGCCCAGGTTGCCCGGCTTGAAGTAGTACTTCTCCCAGAACCCCTTGACCTGGGGGATGTGGTGTTTGCGGTACTTGCCGAGGTAGCTGCCGTCTGCGTCGACGACGGCGGCGGTGTTGAAGTAGAAGCCCGACTGCTCGACCTCGAAGACGGGGACGACGATCACCATGCCGGTCTCGCGCGCGAGTTCCCGCATGCGGGTGACCGTGGGGCCGTCCGGGACGGGCTCGGCCCAGCGGTAGTGCTCGGCCTCCTGGACCTGGCAGAAGTAGGGGGCGTTGAAGACTTCCTGGAAGCCGATCACCTTCGCGCCCTGCCGGGCCGCCTCGCGGGCGTGTTCCTCATGCTTGGCGATCATGGATTCGGTGTCGCCTGTCCAGGTCGCCTGGACCAGTGCGGCGCGTACGACATTGGCCATGAGCTGCTCCTTCGTATGCCCTTGAGAGGACGTCGACGAGCCTCTACGCACGTAGATCTGCTGCGTGGATCCGAGAAACGTAAGCCTCCCCCGAGGGGCTGAGCAAGACCATCGCCGCCAACCGGCACGGACGATCATGTTTCACACCCGTGCGGGCGAGGACTGCCCGCGGTCAGGCGCTGAATCCCGCCACGCGCAGGGCGTGCACGAGGTCCCAGTGGTGCTCCTCGGAGACTCCCCGTGCCGCCTCCAGGAGCAGGGGTATGAGCCGGTGCGGGTCGGTGTGCGCACAGCGGGCCACGTCCTCGGGGGTGCGGACGCGCAGGTAGGAGTCGAGCAGGGCACGGGCCTCGCGCTCCCGGCCCGCGTCGAGCAGTGCGACGATCGCCTCGGCGATTTCTGGGGCGGGGCGCGCGACGCCCTGCCGCAGCAGCTTCCTGCAGTCGTCGGCACGGCCGGTTCCCGCCAGCGCGTCCGCGAGGGCGACGAGCCGGTCCGGCGGCAGCGACGCGGCCTCCCACAGCAGTGTCGCCCAGTCGGCGGCGAGGCCCGCGCGGTGCAGCTCGGCGGCGAACGCGGGCAACAGCTCCGCGGGCCAGCCCGCGGCTTCGACGAGCACGCCGTGCGCCTCGCCGCTGCGGCCCTCGCCGCGCAGCTTGATGAGCTCCCGCACGGCGTCGGACACGGGTTCGGGGTGGGGTTCGGGGTGAGGCCGGGGCTGCGACTGGGGCTGAGGCGCAGCGCCGTAGAGGTCCTCGGCGCCGTAGAGGTCTTCCGCGGGGGGCGCGGGGTCCTGCCGGGGTACGTGCGGTCCGTCGTCCGGCGTCGCCGTGCCGAGGTCGACCCACGAGGGGCGCTGCGCGTCGGCGAGGCGGTCCATCCGCTCCTGGATCTCGGCGCAGCGCGCCGTGGCGCGGTCGTGGTCGTCGCGGACCCAGGCGAGGTCCAGGTTGATGCGTTCGATGTCGGCGGGGTCGGCCGCCGTGCCCAGCTGTCGTGTCAGGTCCACCTGGCGTTCCAGGGCGATCCTCTGCTCGGTGAGCATCATGTCGAGCCGGTCGCCGAGCAGCTCGCGACCGCCGGGCCGGGCGTCGTAGGCGGCGACGGAAGCCCGGTGCAGTGCGCGTGCCGTGTCGGCCTCGCGCTCGGCCTCCGGGACGCCGCGGTCGGCCGCGAGGTCGTGCAGCAGCGCCTGCACCACGTCCCAGGGCGGCACTTCCGCGCCCTCCAGGCAGGCCCGCATGCCGTCCGGGTCGCGCTGCCAGAACACGCCGCACCAGCCCGCCGACTGGTCGAGCCGTCCGAGCAGCTCACTCAGGTATCTCGCGAACTCCCTGACCTGAACCGGGAGTTGTCCCACTGCCATCTGACCAGCACCGTCCCGTGAAGCCTGGAGTCTTCCGGTCCGGAAGATAACACCAGACGTGTTACGGGACGACTACATGTGGTTTTCGACCGGCATGACTCAGGCCAGCACGCGCCCGCACTCACGCCACCACCAGCTCGCACCGCCGCACCAGCTCGTCCAGCGAGAGCCCGAGCACCGACGCCAGCGCCGCCACGGTGAACAGTGCGGGCGTGGGTGCGCGCCCCGTCTCGATCTTCCGCAGCGTCTCCGCCGAGAGCCCCGCCTCCGCGGCGACCGAAACCATGCTCCGCTCCGCGCGGGCCTCACGAAGAAGCACCCCGAGGCGCTCGCCGCGCTCGCGCTCTTCCGGGGTCAAAGGAGTCCGAACCATGCGCCCACTCTACCCCGACACCGATTTGTATACCGGCATTCAAATACCGGTATAGTTATTGGCATGGTGGAACTCAAGACAGCAGAATCGATCGACGCGATGCGCGAAGCGGGCCGCATCGTCGCGCAAGCGCTCACCGCCGCCCGCGAGGCCGCGGCCGTGGGCGTCTCCCTGCTCGACCTGGACGCGGTCGCCCACGACGTCCTGCGCGAGGCAGGCGCCTCCTCCCCCTTCCTCGGTTACCGCCCGCACTTCGCCCCGACCCCGTTCCCCGCCGTCCTGTGCGCCTCCGTCAACGACGCGATCGTCCACGGCATCCCGACCTCCTACCGGCTGCGCGACGGCGACCTCGTCTCCCTCGACTGCGGCGCCGAACTCGGGGGCTGGGCCGGCGACTCGGCCATCAGCTTCACCGTCGGCACCCCGCGCCCCGAGGACGAGCGCCTGATCCGGACGGCGGAGCGCGCGCTGGAGGCGGGCATCGCGGCGGCGGTCGTCGGCAACCGCATCGGCGACATCGCGCACGCCATCGGCACCGTCTGCCGCACGGAGGGGTACGGCATCCCGGAGGGCTTCGGCGGCCACGGCATCGGCCGCCGCATGCACGAGGACCCGGGCGTCCCGAACGAGGGCCGCCCCGGCCGCGGCATGCCCCTGCGCCCCGGTATGGCCCTCGCCATCGAGCCGATGGTGATCGCAGGCGGCGGCGACGGCTACCACCCCGCCCCGGACGGCTGGACGCTCCGCACGAACGACGGCAGCCGCGCGGCGCACGCGGAGCACTCCGTCGCGATCACCGAGGACGGCCCCAGGATCCTCACCGCACTGTGACGTCGCGGGGGACAGTCCCCGCCGTGGATCGAACGAGCTGGAGCGGAACCGCTCGGCGTCACCTGTCCCGTAGGCGTACGACCATGCTCGCAGGCGTACGACCTTTCTCGTGGCCGCACGACCGCCGGGGGCCGCCAGGCCGCGCGACCCCCGGCGCCGCCCTCACCTCTCGGGGCGCACCACCATCGCCGAGCCGCCGCCCCGGCGGACCTTCTCCGCCGCAGCGAGCCACTTGCCGCCCGGCAGCCGCTGCACGCCCGTGGCCGCGCCGATCTCCGGGTTCTGCTTGAAGGAGTGACCGATCGCCTCCAGGGAGCCCTTCAGCGGGCTGTTCCAGAGGCCCGGTTCGAGTTCGGTCTGTGCGGCGTTGCGCTGGCTCGCGCGCGGCGCGGCGATCGCGTCGACCAGCGGAAGGCCCCGGTCGACGAAGCCCGTCAGGGTCTGCAGGACGGTGGTGACGATGGTGGCGCCGCCCGGTGAGCCGAGGGCCACCACGGGCTTGCCGTGCTTCAGCACGATCGTCGGTGAGATCGAGGAGCGCGGCCGCTTGCCGGGTCCCGGCAGGTTCGGGTCGTGCACCGCGGGGTCGGCGGGCGCGAACGAGAAGTCGGTGAGTTCGTTGTTGAGCAGGAAGCCGCGGCCCGGGACGGTGATGCCGCTGCCGCCCGTCGACTCGATGGTGAGGGTGTACGCCACGACGTTGCCCCACTTGTCGGCGGCCGTGAGGTGCGTGGTGTTCTCACCCTCGTACGTCGTCGGCGCCGCCGCGTCACCCTTGCCGCAGGGCGTCGGGTGACGCGGGTCGCCGGGCGCGAGCGGGCTCTTGAGCACCGCCGTGTCCTTGATCAGGCACTCCCGCGAGTCGGCGAACCGCTGCGAGAGGAGTTCCTGCGTCGGTACGTCCTCGAAGGCGGGGTCGCCCACCCAGCGGCCCCGGTCGGCGAACGCGACGCGGCTGGCCTCGATGTAGCGGTGCAGGTATGCCGCCTTCGACGCCTTGGAGAGGTCGGTGCGCTCCAGGATGTTGAGCGCTTCGCCGACGGTCGTGCCGCCGGAGGACGAGGGCGCCATGGAGTACACGTCGAGTCCGCGGTAGGAGGTCTTGGTCGGGGCCTGGCGCTTGACCGCGTACGCCCTCAGGTCCTTGCGGGAGAGGTCGCCGGGCCGCACCACGCGGTCCGCCGCCGGGTCGACGGGCGGCTTGTTCACCGTCCGTACGAAGTCCTTGCCGAGATCGCCCCGGTACAGGGCCCCGACGCCCTTGCTGCCGAGTTCCTCGTAGGTGCGCGCCAGGTCGGGGTTCTTGAACGTCGAGCCGACCACGGGCAGCTTGCCGCCGGGCAGGAACAGCTTCGCCGTGGCGGGGAAGTCCCTGAACCGCTTCTCGTTCGCCTCGGTCTGCGAACGGAACGTCGGATCGACGGTGAACCCGTCGCGCGCGAGGCGTTCGGCGGGTTTCAGGAGGGTGCCGAGGCTTCTGCTGCCCCAGGCGTCGAGCGCCGACTGCCAGGTGGCGGGCGTGCCGGGGGTGCCGACGCCGAGGCCGCTGGTGACGGCCTGGTCGAAGGGGATCGGCTTGCCGTTCTCCAGGAAGAGGCCGGAGTCGGCGGTGCGCGGGGCGGTCTCGCGGCCGTCGATGGTGCTGACCTTGCGGGTCTTCGCGTCGTAGTGGACGAAGTATCCGCCGCCGCCGACGCCCGCCGAGTAGGGCTCGGTGACGCCGAGCGCGGCGGCGGTGGCGACGGCCGCGTCCACGGCGTTGCCGCCCTTCCTGAGCACCTCGATGCCGGCGGCCGAGGCGTCCGGGTCGACGCTGGCGACGGCGCCGCCGTGGCCGACGGCGACCGGCGTCTTCTCCGGCGCGGCCGGTTCCGCCGAGCGCGTGGGCGAAGCCGGTTCCGCTGAGCGCGTAGGCGAAGGGGGCGCGGCCGCACCGACCGACACCAATACCCCTCCGACCGCCAATAGCGTCAGATTCCGTACGACAGCGCGACGCATTCGTACCTCCAGTCAACAAGCGTCTGCGCAGCGTAACTTCGCGGTGCCCGTCGCGTCAGGACCTCATCGAACACGGGTCCGGCGGCCCGCTAGCATGCGCCCCCATGACTGAAGACGTGCGCAACCTCGTCCTCGGCCTGATCGCGGTCGGCATCAGTGCCGTGCTTGGCTGGCTCGCCCGCGGCTACCTGTGGAAGCGCAGGCTCCGCCGCAAGCAGGCCTTCTTCGGGCTGCCCGACAACGCCGAGTCGCTGCTCGTGGTCAACCGTGACGCGGGCGGCCCCGAGCTGACCGTGGTGCGCCAGGACGTGTTCGCGCTCATCGAACTGTCCGGCGTGATCAAGGAGTGCGGCGGGCACGCGCAGGTCGTCGCGCACGACGCGGCCCAGCAGGGCTTCGGCGAGCGCACCGAGTTCTGCGTGGGCAATCCGGTGGCGAACCGCCGCATGGCCGCACACATGCACTCCCTGCTGCCCGGCGTCCGTGTGAACTCGGAACCGGACCCTGTGCCCGACCGCGGGGCGTTCCAGATCGGCAGCGAGCGTTACCGCCTGGAGGCCGGGCTCACCGAGTACGTGATCCTCGCCCGCCTCACCGCCGACCAGGGCCAGGAGGCGAGACCGGTGTTCCTCTTCTGCGGCCAGCGCGCCGTCACCAGCCAGGCGGCCGCCCGCTATCTGGCCCGCCACCACGAGAAGCTCGCCCGCAAGCACGGCAACAACTCCTTCGTCCTGCTCCTGAAGGTCGTCAATTCGCAGGCGTACGGTCCCGACGTCGTCGAGCTCGTCGCGGACGTGACGCGCGCCGCGCAGACCCCGATCCCCACGCCGTCGGCCCGCAACTCCCATCGCGCCAAGTGACTCGGCGCTCACCCTGCGCCGACACACCTGAGGCCCCTCTGTGACCTGGCAGGCAATTTCCGCACATCGGGCAACCTGAACGCGGCTTCAGGCCTCTCTCCGTGCAGTTCCACATTCGCACGGAGGTACGTTCCTTGACCCCCCAGAGCTCCACGAGCCGCCGACGCCCGCTTCGCACCCGTCATGCGGCAGCCGCGGGCCTTGCGGTGCTCACCGCCGCCCTGACCGCCTGCTCGGGCGGCGGCGAGTCGTCCTCCGCCGAGGCCGCCGAGAAGCCGCAGATCAAGGTGAACCTCTCCGGCAAGCAGGCGGAGGCGGGCAAGCCCGTCAAGGTCAGCCTCGCCGACGGCAGGCTGAAGAAGGTCACGGTCGCCGACGACAAGGGCGCCGCACTGCCCGGCAAGGTGTCGGCGAACGGCACCACCTGGACGTCGGAGCGCAAGGCGGCGCCCGGCACCGCGTACAAGGTGGAGGCGACCACCGCCGAGGGCGGCAGCGCGAAGTCGTCGTTCGAGACGGCCGCGCCCGAGAAGGTCAACAAGGTGACCCTCGCCCCGGGCAAGAACACCACCGTCGGCATCGCCCAGCCCCTGTCGATCACCTTCGACAACCCGGTGCGCAACAAGGCCGAGGTCGAGAAGCACCTCAAGGTGACGACCTCGAACGGCACCGAGGGCTCCTGGGGCTGGATCAAGAACTACGACGGCAAGGACCGCGTCGACTGGCGGCCCAAGGAGTACTGGAAGTCCGGCACGAAGGTGAAGCTGGACGCCCGGCTCAACGGCATCGACTCGGGCGGCGACGACTGGTTCGTGCGTGACTACGCGACGAACTTCACCGTCGGCAAGAGCCAGGTCGTCAAGGTGAACCTGGACAGCAAGACGGCGACGCTCACGCGCGACGGCAAGACCGTGAAGTCGCTGCCCATGTCGGCCGGCACCCCCGGCGGCGACAAGGCGTCCTGGGGCGGCACGTCCGTCCTGATGTCGAAGGAGGGCACGATCAACATGCGCTCCGAGACGGTCGGCCTGGGCGACTCCTACGACAAGATGGTCGACTACTCGATGCGCCTGACCTGGTCGGGCATGTACGCGCACGCGGCCCCCTGGAACGCGTCGTACTTCGGCAACACCAACCACAGCTCGGGCTGCGTCGGCATGAGCGACGGCAACGCGGGCTGGCTCTACGGCCAGGCCCAGATAGGCGACCCCTTCGAGGTCACGGGCAGCGGCTCGAAGGGCGTTCCGGACCCAGGCAACGGCTACGGCGAGTGGAACCTCTCCTGGTCCGACTGGCAGGCCAAGAGCGCGCTCGCGTAAACCGTGCCCCCTTCAACGATCGTTACCGGGGCGTAACTTACCGACGGGTTACCCCCGGTAAAGGTTCACGGTTACCGTCGGGTCACTTTGCACTTTCAACGAGTGAGGAAGTGACCCGTGAGAGCTCCGCACCCCCACCGGGCCCTGCGCACGACCACCGTCGGTGCCGTCTCCGCGACCCTCGTCGCCGGCGCCGCCCTCGGTCTCGCGCCCGCGGCGCAGGCGGCACCGGCCGCCGCGCCGCGAGCCGCGGGTTCCGCCGCCTCCGCCGACACCGACGTCCGCTTCGTCGACATCCCCGGCGACGGCGGCACGATCCTCAAGGCCAACGTCTTCACCCCCCAGGGCGCGAAGGCGGGCGACGGCAGGAAGTACCCGTCCATCGTGCTGCCCACCAGCTGGGCCATGCCCCAGATCGAGTACGTCGCCCAGGCCCAGAAGCTCGCGGACTCCGGGTACGTCGTGGTCAGTTACAACTCGCGCGGCTTCTGGCAGTCCGGCGGCGAGATCGAGACCGCGGGCCCGAAGGACATCGCCGACGCCTCCAAGGTCATCGACTGGACCCTGGCGAACACCCCCGCCGACCCGGAGAAGGTCGGCATGGCGGGCGTCTCCTACGGCGCGGGCATCAGCCTGCTCGCCGCCGGGCACGACAAGCGGGTCAAGGCCGTCGCCGCCCTCAGCGGCTGGGCCGACCTCATCGACTCGATCTACAGCGGACGCACCCAGCACGCGCAGGCCGCCGCCCTGCTCGGCGGCGCGGGCGCGCTCACCGGCCGCCCCAGCGCCGAGCTCCAGCAGACCCTCAAGGACTTCCTCGGGTCCGATCTGGACAAGGAGGACGAGATGATCGCGTGGGGCGCGAAGCGCTCCCCCGTGACCCACCTCGACCGGATCAACGACAACGGCGCGGCCATCATGCTCGGCAACGCCTGGGGCGACACGCTCTTCCCGCCCAACCAGTACGCCGAGTTCTACGAGCGCCTGACCGGGCCCAAGCGCCTGGAGTTCCGCCCCGGCGACCACGCCACGGCGGAGGCGACCGGCCTCCTCGGCCTGCCCAACGACACCTGGACCTCCACCCGGCGCTGGTTCGACCACTACCTCAAGGGCGCCGACAACGGCATCGACAAGGAACAGCCCGTCCAGCTCAAGTCCCGGTCCACCGGCGGCTACGAGGGCTACCCCGACTGGAAGTCGGTCGGCCCCACCCGCAAGAAGATCGACATGGCGGGCTCGACCACGATCCGCACGAACGTCGACTCGGGCGCCAACGGCGGCATCGCCATCCTGTCCAACGCCCTCGACCAGTTCCTGAAGATCCCGCCGACGGCCTCGGTGCCGCTGCTCCCGCGCCGCTACACGGGCGTCTGGCAGTCGGAGAGGTACACGTCGGTCCAGCGGGTGCGCGGGACCGCGAAGCTGCACACGACGCTCTCCAGCACCAAGGAGAGCGGCACCCTCGTCGCGTACCTCTACGACGTGGGCCCGCTCGGCCTCGGCAAGCTGGTCAGCAACGCGCCGTACACCTTCCACGGCAAGACGCCCGGCAAGCCGTTCGGCGTCGACCTGGAGCTGTTCTCCACGGCCTACGACGTACCGGCAGGGCACAGGCTCGCCCTGGTCGTCGACACGGTCGACCCGCTCTACATCGAGCACAACCCGTCCGGCGCGCAGCTGACCTTCTCCTCACCGGCGGCGGACCCGTCGTACGTGTCCGTCCCCCTGCGCGAGCAGTGATCTCCGGCTGCTGCCGGGTGGGCGTCGGCCCTGTTCGCTACTGCGTACCCGGCAGCAGCGTCCCTGGTTCGGCCGGGGCCACGTCAGCGGCCTCGGTCTTGGGATTCCGCCGCTGCCGCTTCGACACCCACTGGGCGAACCACGACAGCAACATGCACATCCCGATGTAGATCGGTGAGATCACCATGACAACGGGGATGAAGGGCAAATCGTAGTCGAGGTTCGACGCGATGAGCTTCCCGGCATGGAGGAACTCCTCGTAGGTGATCAGATATCCGAGCGAGGTGTCCTTCAGGGCCACCACCAACTGGCTGATGATGGCGGGCAACATGGCCCGCACGGCCTGCGGTACGAGGACGTGTCCCATGACCTGTGTCTTGCGCATTCCGAGCGCGTAGGCCGCCTCCCGCTGCCCCCTCTCGACGGAGTTGACGCCGGATCGGAAGACCTCGGCGAGTACGGAACCGTTGTAGAGCGTGAGTCCGGCGACCAGCGCGGGCAGCGGCTGCACCTTCAGCGCCACGAAGACGAAGAAGATCATCACGAGCACGGGCATGGCGCGGAAGAACTCCACGACGAGCGTGGCGAGCCAGCGCACGGGGCGATGGTCGGAGAGCCGTCCCATCGCCAGCAGCCCGCCGAGCGCGAGCGCGAGGACCGCGGAGATGGCGAAGGCCTTGAGCGTGTTGCCGAGGCCGCGCAGGAGCAGTTCCTGGATGCCCTTGTACTCGAAGGGCGTCCACTTCGTGGCCGTGAACTGGTCGGTGTCGAACAGCAGATACAGGATCCACCCGACGAGGGCCAGCACGAGCAGGGTGGAGATGACGCCGTACAGCTTGTGCCGGCGCACGGTCTTCGGGCCGGGGATGTCGTAGAGGGCGGTCGAATCGTGGGAGAGGGCTTTCATCGGGCGACTCCCCAGCGCTTTTCGAGGACATTGAAGATCGCGCTGATGGCGAGGGTGATGATGAGGTAGCCGACGGCGATCCAGACGAAGGTCCAGATGATGTTGTAGCCGAGCTCGCTGAGCGTCTTGTACGAGCCGAGCAGCTCGGTGACGCTGAACGCGCCCGCGATCGCCGAGTTCTTGGCGAGCGCGATGAGGTTGGAGCCGACCGGCGCGATGACGGACCGGAACGCCTGCGGCAGCACGACCGTCGACAGGGTCTGGCCGAAGCTCATGCCGAGGCTTCTGGCCGCCTCGCCCTGCCCCTTGGGCACGGTGTTGATGCCCGACCTGAGCGCCTCGCAGATGAAGGCGGAGGTGTAGCAGCCGAGGGCGAGCACGGCGAACACCTTGAAGGGCAGCACGAGCCCGAAGCGCGGCAGCCCGAGCAGCACCGCGAAGAAGAGCAGCGTGAGCGGGGTGTTGCGCAGGACCGTCACCCACACCGTGCCGAACGCCCGGAACGACCCGACGGGCGCCACGCGGAACGACGCCATGACGAAGCCGAGGGCGAGGGCCAGGAGCGAGGCGTAGACGGTCAGTTCGACGGTGCCGAGGAAACCCTTGCCGAACGTGGAGAAGTTGTCTGTCAGTACGTCCACGACGCCTCCTCAGCTCGCCGGGTAGCGGTCGATGGCGGGGGGCTTCGGCGCCGGGACCCCGGAGAGGCCGAGGGTGGCGTCGTAGGCCTTCTTCCAGTCGCCGTCCTTTCCGCGGGCGGCGAGGGCGTCGTCGACGGCGAACCGGAGGGCGTTGTCGCCCCGGGGCACCCCGATGCCGTACGGCTCCTCGGAGAACGGCTTGCCGACCACCTTGAGTTCGTCGGGCGCCTTGGCCGCGTAGCCGATCAGGATCGCGTCGTCGGTGGTGACGGCGTCGACCTGATAGGTCAGCAGGTTGTCGACGCAGATCGAGTACGTGTCGTAGGCGACGAGGGTGGCCTTCGGGTAATCCGCCTGGATCCGCTGGTACGGGGTGGATCCGGCGGCGGAGCAGACGCGTTTGCCGGCCAGGTCCCCGGGGCCCTTGATGTCCTCCTCGTCGGTGCGTACCAACAGGCCCTGGCCCGCCATGTAGTAAGGACCGCCGAACCCGACGAGCTTCTTGCGGTTGTCGTTGATGGTGTAGGTGCCCACGTAGAAATCGATCTGCCCGTTCTGCAGGGCGGTCTCGCGGTTGGCCGACGCGATGGTCTTGTACTCGATCTTCTGGGGATCGAGGCCGAGCGAGGCCGAGACCATCTTGGCGATCTCGATGTCGAAGCCCGAGTAGGCGCCGCTCGCCGGGTCCTTCTCGCCGAGGTAGGGCTGGTCCTCCTTGGCGCCGACCACGAAGCGTCCGCGGCTCTTCGCCTTCTTCCAGGTCCCCGACTCCGGCAGTTGGAAGCCGGTCGCCACCCGGTACTTCGGCAGTTCCTCGGCCGCGGGGCCCTTGGTGGGCGGGCTGCCCTCCTTGCCGCACGCGGCGGCGGCGCAGGCGGCGAGCACGAGCGCCGCGAACAGGCGCGTCGTACGCGCGGTGCGGCGCGTGGTGTGTCGTCTCACGAGCACGTCCCCTCCCCCGTCAGTGCTTGAGGATCTTGGAGAGGAAGTCCTTGGCGCGCTCGCTCTCCGGGCGGGTGAAGAAGTCCTCGGGTGTCCGGTCCTCGACGATGCGGCCGTCGGCCATGAAGACGACGCGGTTGGCCGCGGAACGCGCGAAGCCCATCTCGTGGGTGACGACGACCATCGTCATGCCCTCGCGGGCGAGCTGCTGCATGACTTCGAGGACCTCGTTGATCATCTCGGGGTCGAGGGCCGACGTCGGCTCGTCGAAGAGGAGGGCCTTGGGGTCCATGGCGAGGGCGCGGGCGATGGCCACGCGCTGCTGCTGGCCTCCGGAGAGCTGCGCCGGGTACTTCTCGGCGTGCGCGGAGAGGCCCACGCGCTCCAGGAGTTCGCGGGAACGCTTGTCCGCCTCGTCCTTCTTGCGGCCCCGGACCTTGATCTGTGCGAGGGAGACGTTCTGGAGGACGGTCTTGTGCGCGAAGAGGTTGAAGGACTGGAAGACCATGCCGACCTCGGCGCGGAGCCGCGCGAGCGCCTTCCCCTCGTCGGGCAGCGGCCGTCCGTCGAGTCTGATCTCTCCCGACTGGATCGTCTCGAGCCGGTTGATGGTCCGGCACAGTGTCGACTTGCCCGACCCCGAAGGGCCGATGACGACGACCACCTCCCCCTTGCCGACGGTGAGGTCGATGTCCTGGAGGACATGCAGCTCTCCGTAGTACTTGTTCACATCACGCAGCTCGATCAAAGGATCGACGGCCATGGCAAGACCTGCCCACTCTCAGCTGTGTTCGTCCGCGCAAACTATCCACGTGGAAACGGGACTTACTGGACGACACGCACTTATGGGCATTAACCGTATTTGCGGCAATTCGGGTTACGAGGGATACATCTACGGGGTTGCGTAATACGGGGATACGTATACGGGGTTACGTCTCCGACGCCTCGCCGTAGACCTGCGACAGCTCGGGGGCGCCCTGCACCGCCCAGTCCAGCCCCGCCTCGACGACCTGGATGTCCCGCCCGGTCTTCAGCCGCACGACGGGACTCCCGCCGGGCCACACGTGCCAGGTCGCGCCCGGCACCGTCCGCACCACCACGGTGCCCAGGTAGAGGCCCGCGTCGTTGCCGAGCCACGGCAGCAGCTCGGGGTCGTCGCGCCAGCGTGGCAGGAGCTGGTCGAGGGCGGCCAACGACGCCGGGGAGTCGTCGAGTTCGAGCCCCGCGGCACTGGCCTGGGACCGCAGCAGCTCACACTCGGACAGCAGGGCGGCCACGCCGTCCGGGTCCTCCTCGAACACGGCCGCGAGCCCCTTGGCCGGGTCCGTCGCGGTGTGCCGCCTGCGCCACTTGTCGAGGAACGGGATGTTCATGATCGACCCCTCCGTGTCCCTTTTCCGCGAATGCATCCTGCATCAGTTGATCACGAAATCGGTCGAATCACCCTACTCAGGAAGTACGCCGTACGGCGATCGCGAGGGTGTCGTCCTGGTGAAGCACCTCGCTGACCAGCTCTTCGGCCACGAGGCCCGGGATGCGTTCGGTCGGCTCGGCGCGGTGGCGGCACAGGGCGTCCTTCAGCCGCGCCTCGCCCTCGCACGGGTCCCTGCGGCTCTCGGTGAGGCCGTCCGTGTAGAGCAGCAGCACGTCGTCGGGGCCGAGGTGCGTGGTCAGGACGCGTTCGCTGCCGGGCAGCGGGAAGCCGACGCCGCGCCCGCGCACCTCCAGATACGTCGCGGTGCCGTCGCCGTGGCAGAGGAGCGCCGGCGGGTGGCTGCCGTTGGCCAGGTCGAGGCGGCCGTCGGCCGGGTGCAGGCGGGCCAGCTGCAGGGTCGCCATGACGCTCTGGTCGAAGGGCGCGAGGATGCTGTCGGTGCGGGCCACGATGCTCTCCAGCGGGTGGCCTTCGAGGGCGAGGGTGCGCACCGCGTGGGTGACGGTCAGCGCGGTGCGCGTGCTGGCGATGCCGTGCCCGAGCGCGTCGACGACGGTGATGTGGACGGTGCCGTCCGGCAGGGTGAACCAGTCGTACAGGTCTCCGCCGGTCGGGGCCTCGTCGCTGGCGGGCGCGTAGTGCACCGCGAGTTCGAGGCCCGCGACGTGCAGGGGCCTCGGGCGCAGGGCGTCCTCCAGGGCGCGCAGGGTGCGTCCGTGCGCCGTGCGCAGCTGCTCGTCACGCTCTTCCAGCTGTACGTAGAGGGCCAGGACCCCGCTGTTGGTCTCGGCCAGCTCGTCCTTGAGCCTGCGGTGCTCGTCGGCGAGGGCGTCGGCGCGGGCCAGCGCCGCGCGGAGCTCCTCCTCCAGGAGTGCGACGTCGGCGTCGTCGTGCCGCGGCTTCGCCGCGCGCAGGGCCGCGGGACGACTCGTGGTCTGTCCGTCGGGCAGGGGGAGGTTCCACACGACCGTCCCGTCGGGCCGGGCCTGTGCTCCGTGCGGCAGGGGGTCCGTCACCGGTTCCGTGCCGGAGGCCTGGTGGGGCAGGCGCAGGGCGAGGGTCAGCCGGCGCTCGCCGTCCTCGTCGGTGCCGCGCCCGCTCAGCAGGGTGACGGCGCGGCCGCCGCCGAGGACGGGGGCGGCGACTTCGCTGAGGGACTGCACCAGGCGGGCCCGCTCGTCGGCGGGCAGGCGGTGTCCGAGGGCGATGCTTCGTACGGTGTGCCGCAGCGCCGCGAGCGTACGGACGGTTTCGCGGGTCATCTCATTCCCAGGTGGGGGCCAAGAGCGAGGACGGTGGCATCGTCGCGGCGACGTCGGTGCGTGTGGGCCAGCGAGGCCGCGAGAAGTGCCGGGGGCAGGGTGAGGCGTGCGGCCGTGGCGGCGTAGGCCCAGCGGTGGTCGATGCCGTCGGTGTGCAGGACGACACTGGTGTGCGGGGTCAGGTCCACGAACCGGCTCCTCGGGGTGGGCAGGGTGTATCCGACGATGCCCGCCTGCCCGGTGAGCTGGTGGTTGACGCCTTCTGAGGTCAGCGTCACGGCGCGGACGTTGCCCACACCACAGTATTCGGCGCGTCCGGGGGCGACGCGCAGGGCGGCGACGGCGGCGCCGCGGGTGTGTCGCAGCGCTTTGTGCAGCGCGGTCATGATCTCGGCCAGCGGGGCGTGGGGGTGGGCGAGGAACGTGCGCTCGGCCCGCTGGGTCGCCGCGGCCGCCTCGGGTCCGTGGCCGAGGCCGTCGATGACCAGAGCGGTGCGTATGCCGTCCTGTTCGGCGACGGCGTATCCGTCGCCGCTGGCGTCCTCCCCGTCGGCGGGCAGGCACAGGGCTCCGGTGGCGCCCGCGGACCGTGCGGCGCCGGGCGGGGCGATGCGGGCATGGGCGAGCGTGCCGAGCTCCGCGTTCGAGCGGATGGCGAAGTCGGTGGCGATCCGGCGCGCGGCGCCCAGACCGGCGCCCATCGTCTTGGTGGTGCTGTACCCGTCCCTGAGGCTCAGCCCGATGTCGCGCATGCCGGGGCCGCTGTCGACCGCGACGACGTCCATGCCGCCCACGAGAGGCGAGCGCTGGACGAACAGGGCGCCGTTGCGGGCGTGCTTGATGATGTTGCTGGCCAGCTCGCTCGCCAGGACCGCCGCCTGGTCGGGCAGCGCACCCGGCATCGCGCAGGCGGTCGCGAGCGAGCGGGCCTGGTCGGCTGCGCTCTGCACAGCGCTCGGATGGTCTATGGCGATGTGCAGAGTGCGTACCGTCGAGCCGGTGTTCATCGTCGTTCGTTCCAGCGCACGGCCGTGATGGTGGTGCCGAGGCCCGGCGACGAGTCCACGTGGAACTCGTGCATGAGACGGCGGGCGCCGCCCAGGCCGTGCCCGAGTCCGGCACCGGTCGTGTACCCGTCGGTGAACGCCTGGTCGAGGTCGGCGATGCCGGGACCCTGGTCGCTCACCTGCAGGCGCAGCCCGCACCGGTCGCCCTGTCCGACGGTCTCCAGGGACAGGGTGCCGCCCCCGCCGTGCACGTAGGCGTTGCGGGCGAGTTCGCTGGCGGCGGTGACGATGCGCGTCTGGTCCACGAGCCCGAAGCCTGCGCGCTGCGTCGCGTCCCGTACCGCGTGCCGCACGGTGAGGAGGTCCTCCTCCGAGCGGATGGGGTGGACGGTGCGAGCGCCGTCCTCCGGGGTGCTTCCGGAGCGGGTGGGGGCGGGCAGGGTGGTCGTCTTGTCGAGATCACCGTAGAGGGACAACGCGGGCCCCCTTTGGGGGTCGAGGAGCCGGCTGCCAGCCCAACGCGATCATGCCCTGCTCCGCGTTGAGGGTCGTCTCCACACCGGACAGCTCCAGGCCGAGTTCCACGAGGGTGATGGCGACGGCCGGCCGCATGCCGGCCACTATCACCCGGGCTCCCAGCAGCCGGGCCGTAGTGGTCAGTTCCATGAGCGTGCGGGCCACGAACGAGTCGATGATCTCGAGGCGGGAGATGTCGATGAGGATCGCGCGCGCACGGTCGGCGACGATGCGCTCGGTGAGTTCCTCGGTGACGGCTACGGCCGCCTTGTCGTCGAGTTCATTGAGCAGGCCGGTGACCAGCACGTCGCCCAGGCGCAGGATCGGGACTCCGTTCAAGTCGCCACTCACCGCGCATCCGCGAGAGAGGCCCGCTGTGTCGGCTGGTCCGTGAGCATGGGGATGGCCGCGGCGAGTGCGTCGGCCAGCGTCGACCGCGTCAGGATGGCCGACAGGTCGATGCCGAGCTGGGCGATGATCTGGGCGATCGGTGGCCGGATGCCGCTGATCACACAGTCGGCGCCCATCAGCCGCACCGCGTTGACCGTCTGCATCAAGTGGTGCGCCACGGCGGTGTCCACGGTGGGCACACCGGTGATGTCGATGATCGCGACCTGCGCCTCGTCCCGCTCGATGGCCTCCAGGAGGTTCTCCATCACGACCTGCGTACGGGTCGTGTCGAGCGTCCCGATCAGCGGTACGGCGAGCACGCGGTCCCACAGGCGCACCACCGGCGTCGACACCTCGAGGAGCTGGCGGCTCTGCCGCCGGATGATCTCCTCGCGCCCGTCCACGTAGATGTCGAAGGACATGGCGCCCGCGGTGTCGAGCAGGCGGTTGATGAAGAGCGCCGCGTGATAGAGCGCGGTGACGTCCCGCGTCTCCTGCTGCACCGCCTCCAACAGCGCTTCCTTGAGCGCCAGCACCGCCTGCGAGGTCGCGGTGGGGGTGGCACCGCCTCTGGCGCGGCGCAGCGAGAGGTCGGTGACGCACTGACGAAGACCGGGATGGGAGGCCACCACGTCCCGCGCGGGCAGCTCGGTCTCCAGGCCGGCGAGCAGCGCCTCGACCAAGGAGTCGGCCTCTTCGTTCAGCTCCGCCTCGGTGACGCCGGTCTCCAGGACCGCCAGTTCCGACTGGAGCTCGACCCAGCGGTCGGCGACCTTCTCCCCCTGCTCGCGCAGGGCGGCGATGACGCGCAACCGGGCTTCGGACTCACTGGAGTTCATTCCATCCACCTTAGCAATTGTTGTCGCACGGCAAATGTTAGCCGAGGTATGCGATCTTCGAAGGCGGAAGTCGGGTACGTCACTGCCGGACACACGCGAGTACCTGGATGCGCCAGGAGTAAACTCACGTGATCGGGCGAACCGTTACGGCACGCTTCGCGTCCCGGCCTCGCTCTCGTCTCAAGCGGACTCGGCGGTGCCGTCCCGCGTGGGAGGCCGCCCCGGGGCGGTGTCCTCCACCACCCGCTGGAAGCCGCTCAGACCGCGCACCAGAGCGGAACGCTCCGTGGGGCGCATCGCCGAAATGGCGTCAAGCAACGCACTCTCCCGGCGGGCCCGCAGTTCGTTGAGGTAATTTTTGCCCCGGCTCGACAAGCGCAGTTCGAGCTCACGGCGGCTGGCTGAACTGAGGGATCGCTCAATGAAGCCCAGGGCATGAAGGCGGTCACACATACGACTCACCGAAGACGGCGCCGACCCCAGACACTCGCCGAGGGTCCTCAGATTGATGCCCTGAGCGCCGTCCAAGACGTACAGCACACGCAGCTGTGACGACGAAACGGGTGCGGTCGGGGCGATGTCCCTGCCCCTGCTCCACAGCACCTCGAGCAGTTCGATGACTTCCCGGGCAGCATGCGTGGCCGCATCCTGACCGCCCCTGATGGAAGTTTCGGAGTCCATGGCCTCAACTGTGACACTTCGCAATGGCCCTGTCAGTCGCTGAGACACGGCGGACACCCGGCCCCTTCCCGCACTCCCGACCCGAACCGGAACAGGTGGTACCCAACACGTGGACAGATTCATGGCTGTGGAGCGAGCCCTGCGCACCTCAGCACCGCACGCACTTCTCGATACAGTGCGGAACGCGCTCATCGGCCGCTACACAGCCTGCTCGGTCGACCTGCTCATGGCCGACTACGCGATGACCATACTCCAACCGGTCGACGCGCTGCCGCGCACGGCGGCGCCCGTGGCGATCAACGGCAGCCCGGCCGGACGCGCCTTCGGCGCGCAGGAACCGTACATCGAGACCGGCGCCGACGGCGACCCCGTCACCCTCCACCTCCCGGTGAGCGTGCGCGGCGACCGCACCGGCATCCTCAGCGTCCGGCTCCCCGCGGAGGCCTGCGATGCCGGAACGGTGCGTGAGCTGGGCGAGCTCGCCGAGGTCCTCGCGCACGAGATCGTCGTGGCCGAACGGGACACCGACCTCTACCTCCAGGCGCGCCGCGCCGACCGGCTCACCCTCGCCGCCGAGATGCAGTGGGAACTGCTGCCCGGCCGCTCCTGCTCCCGCCCCGAGTACGACATCGGCGCCCAGCTCGAACCGGCGTACGCGATCCACGGCGACAACTTCGACTGGTCGGCCTCCGGCGACGACCTCACCCTCACCGTCACCAACGGCATGGGCGAGGGCATCGAGGCCGCGCTCCTCACCAACCTGGCCATCAACGCGCTGCGCAACGCACGCCGGGCCGGGCTGTCCCTGGTCGACCAGGCCTGCCTCGCCGACCAGGCCGTCTACGGCCATTACCAGGGCTCCGTCCACCTCTCCGTGCTCCTCCTGCGGTTCGATCTCGCCACGGGCGAGACGGAGGTCATCGACGCGGGCTCGCCCAAGATGTATCGCGTACGCGGCGGCAAGGCCGAGCCCATAGAGCTGGACGCGCAGCTTCCGCTCGGCATGGCCGAGGACACGCCCTACAGTGCTGAGCGCTTCCGCGCCGAGCCCGGTGACCGGCTGCTGTTCGTCAGCGACGGCGTCTACGACGTGGCGTCCCCGACGGGCGAGCGCTACAGCGAGCGCGCTCTCACCCGGGCGATGACCAGCACCCGCCTCCTGCCGCCCTCCCAGGTCCCGCGCGCGGTGCTGCACGAACTCTCCTGGCACCGCGGCCCCGCGGCGGCCGACGACGACGCGATGATTCTCTGCCTGGACTGGCGGGGCCGCCCCTGAATCGGCGGACCGCGCACATCGGCCGGAACGAAGGCGTTGAACACGCCATTAATCGGGCAGATGTTCTTTCCGGACGGGACGGCCGTCCCCAGGGAGGAGGAGTCTCATGCGGACGCAGCGCGCACCGCTCACCCGACCGCCGGCAACGGCCACTTTCGACAAGAGACCCGAAGCGGTCGCCGACGCACGGGACCTCACCCGGGCCTTCGTCGCCGGGCTGTCCCCGGCGGTGGAGGACCGGAAGGCGTCGAGCATCGAGCTCGTCGTCTCCGAACTCGTCACCAACGTGGTCCGGCACGCCCGCGGCACCCTGTGCTCCCTGCGCCTGCAGGCCCGCAAGGACGTCGTCACGGTCGCCGTCTCCGACGCGGACCCGCGGCCTCCGCAGGAACGCACACCCGATCTCATGGGCAGTACGGGCGGATTCGGCTGGCCGATGGTGCAGCGCCTGGCGCGGGTGGTGACCGTGACCCTGGACGCGTCCAGCAAGACGATACGGGCGGAACTGGCGCGGTAGCCCGGCGGGCAGGGGGTATCCGGACCCCGTCGGTTCCGTCCCGGGGGTTCGGTCCCCCGGGTCCGGTCCCCTGGGTTCGGTCTTGGTCGCTCCGGGAGGTGGACGATGGTGTGGTGGGCGTGGGTGATCGCCGTGGTCGTCGTGGTGGGTCTGCTGTGTGCCGCGGTCGTCGGCGTGCAGGCCCGGCGGCGCAGCGGCGGAGTGATCGTGGTGCGGCGTGGCCGCGGGACCGGACGGGGGAGGGTGCGATGACGTCGTCCGTTCCCGCGGCGCTGATGGCGGCCGGCGACCTGACCAAACGTCCGGTGGTCACTCTGGGCGGCGAGGCGGTCGCCCAGGTCAAGGATGTCGTGCTCGACGGTGCGGGGGGCCGCATAGCCGGGTTCACGCTGGCCGGCCGGGGGCTGCTGTCCGGTCCGCTGCGCAAGAGTCTGCCGTGGGCGGCGGTGCACGCGCTGGGTGTGGACGCCGTGATGATCACCTCGGCCGAGGCCCTGGAGGACAAGTCGGCCGTCGCTTCCTCCGAGGAGGCCACCGGCCTCGTCCGCGGGGCGCGCGTGCTGACGGACCAGGGGGTGCAGGTCGGCACCGTCCTGGACGTGGTGGTCGAGGCGGGCCGCGAAGGCCGGGTCGTCGGCGTGGAGATGTCGTCCACGGAGGCGCTCGGACGGCATGAGCGCACGGTGTTCCTGCCGCTCGGCGACCGTCCCGCCATGACCGGTGACACGCTGATGGTGCCGGCGCAGGACACCGGGCACGCCGTCGAGGAACTGGGCGACCTGGCCACGGCGTTGTGGCGCAAGCGACTCGCCGGTCCCGGCCGTCCCGGCACGAAGGGGCTCGGTACTACAGGCCCCGGCACTACAGGACTCGGCACGACGGGACTGGGCACTACAGGACTCGGCACCACGGGTGAGGAGCGGACCTCATGATGCTGCTGACCCGGACCGTGGGCCGCCCCGTCGTGAGCTCGTCGGACGCCGCGCAGGTCGGCACGGTCGCCGGTCTCGTCCTCGCCCCGGAGGAGGCCCGGATCACCGCGCTCCGGCTGGACGGGGCCAAGGACGGCGCCGACGTGGTGGCCTGGACGGACGTGCACGCGGTGGGGCCGGACGCGGTGGTCGTCAAGGCGGCAGCGGCGGCCCGGTTCGCGTCCACGGACTCGTCCGCGAGCCAGGATCTGCTCGGCAAGCGGCTCCTGACGGAACTGGGTGACGCCTCCGGAACCCTCGCCGACGTCGCCTTCGACCCCGAGTCGGGCCGCATAGACACCCTCCACACCTCCCGCGGCGAACGCATCCCGGGCCATCACCTGCTCGGGGTCGGCTCGTACGCCGTGGTCGTGCGCGTCTGACGATGCGTCGGCCCCGGTACTCACCGGGGCGGCTGTCGACCGTGGTTGTACACCCGTGGCTCGATTCCCCGTGCGACTCCCCCTGATTACGATCGGCGCATGTCGGCCACCCCGTTCCTCCCGCTGGTCACGTACGCGCCGCCAGGCGTGTGGGTGGCCGTGTCCTGGTGCTTGGGCATCGTGTTCGGGGCACGTGCGTACTACGGGATCTCGTGGCTGCCGACGAGCACGGTGCCGGGGCCCGGCCCGTGGCAGTGGCTGCTGGTGGCCGTCGCCGCCGGGACGGTGCTGTGGGCGAGCCGCCTGACGGCCCGGCGCCCTCTGCTGTCGCTGGGGCTGCTGATCGGCGCCTCGTACGTCGCGACGCATGCGATCGGCGCGACGAACCTGGGCTTCCTGCAGTACGCGGCGGTGGACATCGCGATGGGTTCCGTCGTGGCGACCGCCGCCCGCGGCACCCGTGCCGCCGCCGTCGCCATGGCCCTGTGCGTCCATCCTCTGTACGCCCTCCTCCGGCAGCTGCTCGGGCTGCCCACCCGGCACGCGCACACCCTCACCTCCAGCTGGTCCGACTGGCAGACCCCCGTCCTGCTGGCCGTCGTCGCCTGGCTGGTCGGCGACTCGGTGCGCCGCACCCGCGCCGCCACGGAGCGGCTCGGCGCGCAGGCCGCCGCGCAGGCCGTCACCGCCGAACGGCTCCGCATCGCCCGGGAGATGCACGACACGGTGGCCCACAGCATCGGCATCATCGCGCTGCAGGCGGGCGCGGCGGCCCGGGTCGTCGAGACCCAGCCGGCCGGGGCGCGCGAGGCGATGACCGCGGTGGAGAAGGCGGGCCGGGAGACGCTGGCCGGGCTGCGCCGGATGGTGGTCGCGCTGCGCGAGAGCGAGTCGGGCGAGGAGCGGGACGGCGAGCGGGGCCCGGCCCGGGGGCACGGTCCGGCGGCGCCACGCGGGCCCGCCGAAGGCCTCGCGGACGTCGACAGGATGGCCGCGTCGACGACGGCCGCCGGAGTGCGCGTCGACGTGGTGTGGCGGGGCGAGCGGCGACCACTGCCCGCGGACATCGACCTGTCGGCGTACCGCATCATCCAGGAGTCCGTCACCAACGTGGTGCGGCACGCGGGCACGGCGTCCTGCACCGTGTCCGTGGACCATCGCGAGAAGGAGCTCATCATCGAGATCGAGGACTCGGGAAGCGGTGGCACCGGAGCGACCCGCGGTGCGGGGCACGGCGCCGGGTTCGGCCTGGCCGGCATGCGCGAGCGCGTCGCCCTGCTGCACGGCGGGTTCAGCGCCGCGCCCCGGCCCGGCGGGGGCTTCCTGGTCAGCGCCAGCCTGCCCGTACCGGCCGCGGCGGTCGCCCGATGACGGTCCGCGTCCTGCTGGTCGACGACCAGCCCCTGGTCCGCACCGCCCTGAGCATGGTGATCACCGAGGCCCCGGACATCGAGGTCGCCGGCGAGGCCGCCTCCGGTGACGAGGCGGTCCGGCTCTGCGCCGAACTGCGCCCGGACGTCGTGGTGATGGACATTCGGATGCCCGGCATGGACGGCATCGAGGCGACCCGCCTGATCACGTCGGGCGCCACGCCCGCGCACGTCGTCGTCCTGACCACGTTCGACGACGACGATTACGTGTACGGGGCGCTGCGCGCGGGCGCCGCCGGATTCCTCGTCAAGGACATGGCCCTGGACGACATCCTCGCGGCGGTGCGCACGGTCGCGACCGGCGACGGACTGATCGCGCCGAGCGTCACACGCCGCCTCATCAAGGAGTTCGCGGGGCGCCCCGAGTCCGCGCCGCCGCGCGAGGTGTCGATCGCCGGCATCACGGATCGCGAACGCGAGGTGCTCACCCTGGTGGGGCGCGGCCTGTCGAACACCGAGATAGCCGCGGAGCTCTGTCTGAGCGTCGCCACGGCGAAGACGTATCTGACGCGGCTCCTGGCGAAGCTCGACGCCAGGGACCGCGTGCAGCTGGTGATCATCGCGTACGAGAGGGGGCTGGTGTCGACGGGGTCCTGACGGAGTGCGGGCTCGGTCCGGATGGTTCCGCGGCCCGGTCCGGTGAGTTCGCGTCGTGTTCACGCGCCCCTCATTGACTCGCCTCCCGTGCCTCCTTAGCTTCATGGCGCATCTGCCACCGCGGGAGGGGACTGTCGTGCGCCGACGTATCTGGGGAACGGCCGCCGTGCTCGCCTTGGTCACGGGCCTCGTGCCGGTGACGTCGGCGCAGGCCGCGGCGGCGCACAGACCCGGGCCGCTCCCCCTGGAGCGGCTCTTCGACAACCGCGCGGTCAGCGACGACGCGCGTCCCGCCGCCGCGGACTTCGACGGCTCGGGCGGCTCGCTGTCCGCGCGGGACCTGACGGCCGCGGGCTGGACTCCCGGGCGGACCCTCGGCATCGAGGGGGCGCGGCTCACCTGGCCGCGGACCGCGCCGGGCAGGCCGGACAACGTGCGCGCCGACGGTCAGTCGGTGCGGGTGCGCGGGCGCGGCGACGCGCTCGCCTTCCTGGTCGCGGGGACGGGTGGCGAGGCGAGCGGCACGGGCACGGTCCGCTACCGGGACGGCTCGCGCGGCTCCTACCGGCTCACCGCGCCGGACTGGCGCTCGGGCCCGCTCGCCACGAAGTCCGTGGCCCTGCCGCACATCAACACGCCCGGCGGCCAACTCGCCGAGAAGGCACGGCTCCACGTGGTGACAGTGCCGCTCGCCCACGGGCGGGAGGTCGCCTCGGTGAACCTGCCGCGCGACCCGGGCGCCCCGGACCTGCACGTGTTCGCCCTGTCGGTGCGGGCCGCGACGAAGGGCTGGACGGGCACCTGGTCGGCGTCGACCGCGGGCTACACGGCGGTGGGGCCGTGGTCCGACCGGACCGTGCGGCTCGTCGTGCACACGAGCACCGGCGGGCCGCGGGTACGCATCCGGCTCGACAACACGTTCGCCGCGGGCCCGGTGCGGATCGGGAGCGCGACGGTGGCGGTGCAGGAGGCCGGGGCGGGGGCCCGGGGCGCACCGCGTCCGCTGTCCTTCCGCGGCGCCCCGGGCGCGGAGCTTCCGGCGGGCGCCCAGGCGTACAGCGACCCCCTCGACTTCGACGTGCCGGCCGACGCGAACCTTTTGGTCAGCTTCCACCTCCCCGGCCCCGTCGTGGCGGCGCCCGTGCACAGCCAGGCCGTACAGCGCTCGTACGTCAGCGGTCCCGGCGACCACACGGCGGACGGCTCCCCGGCGGCGTACACCTCGACGATCACGTCCTGGCCGCTGCTCACCGGCGTCGACGTCGGCGGCGGGCCCGGCTCGGTCGTGCTGCTCGGCGACTCGATCACCGACGGCGTGAAGTCGACGCAGGACGCCAACCGGCGCTGGCCCAACGTCCTGGCGACGCGGCTCCTGAACCAGTCGGCCGTCCCGGCCTACGGCGTGCTGAACCAGGGCATCTCCGCGAACCGCGTGGTCGCCGACCGCTATCCCGGTGACGGCGTCTCCACCGATACGGGCGGTGTGAGCGCCTTGCACCGCCTGGACCGCGACGTCCTGGCCCAGACGTCGGCGCGTACCGTCGTCGTCTTCGAGGGGATCAACGACGTGCGCTGGGGCGCGTCGGCGGACCAGGTGATCGCGGGGCTGCGGGAGATCGCGGACCGTGCGCGGGCGCGCGGACTGCGGACCGTGGCGGCGACGATCACGCCGTGCGAGGGCGAGTCCCTGTGCACGGCGACCGCGAACCGGCAGCGGGAGGCCGTCAACGCCTACCTGCGGACCAGTGACGACTTCGACGCCGTGCTCGACTTCGACGCGGTGCTGCGGGACCCCGCGCACCCGGCACGGATGCTCCCCGCCTACGACAGCGGGGACCATCTGCACCCGGGCGACACGGGCCTCGCGGCGCTGGCGGACTCGGTGGACCTGCGGCTCCTCGTGCCGTAACCCGCCCGCGCTCCTCAGACGTCGAGGTCGACCACGACGGGGGCGTGGTCGGACGCGCCCTTGCCCTTGCGCTCCTCCCGGTCCACGTACGAGTCGGAGACGGCCTTCGCGAACGGCTCGTTTCCGTAGACGAGGTCGATGCGCATGCCCCGGTTCTTGGGGAAGCCGAGCTGGCGGTAGTCCCAGTATGTGAACGGGTGGGCGTACTTGAGGGGGCGGGGCACGACGTCGGTGAGGCCCGTCTCGCGCAGGGCGGCGAGGGCGGCGCGCTCGGGCTCGGAGACGTGCGTGGCGCCGACGAAGAGCGCCGGGTCCCAGACGTCGTCGTCGGTCGGTGCCACGTTGAAGTCGCCGAGGACGGCGAAGGGGCGGGGGCCCGCCGCGTCGGCGGCGACCGCCGCCTTCAGGGCCTCGAACCACTGCAGCTTGTACGCGTAGTGGGCGTGGTCGACCTCGCGGCCGTTCGGCACGTACACCGACCAGAGGCGGACGGGGCCGCAGGTCGCGGAGATCGCGCGGGGCTCCTCCGCGCCGTCGTACCCCGGCCCGCCCGGGAGGCCCTTGACCACGTCGTCGAGGCCGACCTTGGAGACCAGCGCGACGCCGTTCCACCGCCCCGTCGCGTTCACCGCCGACTCGTACCCGAGCTCGCGGAGCGCGTCGGCGGGGAACTGCTCGGCCGTCGTCTTGGTCTCCTGTATGCACAGCACGTCCGTGCCGGTGGCCTCCAGCCAGGCCAGGAGCCTCGGCAGACGGGCGGTGATCGAGTTCACGTTCCAGGTCGCAATGCGCATGCCTCACAACCTACCGGGCGGCACTGACAGTCACAGATCCGCGGACTCCCCCGGCGTCAGACGCAGGTGCTCGGCCCCGCCGAGAGCGCCGATCTGGTTGTCGTAGATGGGCCGGGCGAGGTCGGTGAGGAGCGCGTCGTGGATGTCGTAGGCGCGCTGCGGCTTGACCTCGCGTACGTAGTCGATCACTTCGCTGATCTTGTTCCACGGGGCCATGACGGGGAGCATCAGCGTCTCGACGGGCTGGTCGGGGACGGTGAGGGCGTCCCCGGGGTGGAACACCGTTCCGTCGACGAGATAGCCGACGTTGGTGATCCGCGGGATGTCGGGATGGATCACGGCGTGCAGTTCGCCGTGGACCTGGACGTCGAACCCGGCGGCGGTGAACGTGTCGCCGTGGCCGACGGTGTGCACGCGGCCGGGGAAGGCCGCCGAGATCCGGTCCGCGACCGACTTGAGGGTCCAGATCTCGGTTCCGGGGCGGGCTTCCATGGCGGTCCGCAGCCGGTCCTCGTCGAAGTGGTCCGGGTGCTCGTGCGTGACGAGGATGGCGTCGGCGCCGAGCGCGGCGTCCTCCTCGCTGAAGCCGCCGGGATCGACGACGAGCGTGCGCCCGTCCTTTTCCAGACGCACGCACGCGTGGGACTTCTTCGTGAACGTCATGCGCGGCGTGCGCCCGGCCCTGCTGTCGGGAGTTTCGGGGGACTCGGGAGATGTCGTCATGTCTCCCATCCTGCTACTCCTGCGGCGTGGTTTCCTCACGGATCACGGCCTGCGCGACCTTGAACGCGGAGTTCGCCGCGGGGACGCCGCAGTACACGGCGGCCTGGAGCAGGACCTCCTTGATCTCGGCCGGGGTGAGACCGTTCCGCAGCGCCGCCCGGGTGTGGAACGCCAGCTCGTCCAGGTGACCGCCCGCGACGAGCGCCGTGAGCGTGACGCAGCTGCGGGAGCGGCGGTCCAGGCCCGGCCGGTTCCAGATCTCACCCCACGCGTAGCGGGTGACGAGTTCCTGGAAGTCCCCCGAGAAGTCGTCGGCGGCGGCGAGCACGCGGTCGACGTGCGCGTCGCCGAGCACCTCCCGGCGCACCTTCATCCCCGCGCCGTACAGATCGGGTGCCGTGTTCCCCGGCACGGCCTCCGGCTGCTCCACCGGGCCGATCTCGGCGACGGGCGAGACGGGCGCGGGCGACGGCCCGAGGACGGGCTTGGGGGGCACGGCGGCGAGCACCGACTGGCCGCCGCCCATGGTGGCGTCGGGCGCGGGCTGCCAGGCGGTGGAGAAGTGCCGTACGAGGAGATCGGTGACGGCGGCGGGCTGCTCGACGGGGGCGAGATGCGAGGCACCGGGGACGACGGCGAGCCGCGCGTCCGGAATCCCGGCGACGAGCGTACGGGCCTCGCCCTGCCCGGTGACCTGGTCCTCGGACCCGACGAGCACGAGAGTGGGCACGCCTATCCTGCCGAGCTCGGCGCGCACGTCGAAGGCGGCGAGGGCCTCGCAGGCGGCGATGTAGCAGCCGGGATCGGTGGTGCGCACCATCTGCACGGCCCAGTCGGTGATCGCGGGCTGCGCGGCGGCGAAACCGGGTGTGAACCAGCGGTCGGGGGCGGAGCGTGCGATGGGGTCGAGCCCGTTGCTGCGCACGATGACGCCGCGCTGCCGGAACTCGTCGGCGGTGCCGAACCGCGGCGACGCGGCGATGAGCGCGAGCGAGGCGACGCGGTGCGGGTGCCGCAGCGCGAGCTCGGCGCCGATGGCCCCGCCGAAGGCGCAGCCGGCGTACCCGAAGCGGTGCACGCCGAGCTCGTCGAGTGTGGCGAGCAGCCGGTCGGCGAGCTCTCCGACGGACCCGCACGGGTGCGCGGGTGCCCCGCCGTGCCCCGGCATGTCGAAGCGGAACACCCGCCACTGCCGGACCAGCTCGGGTATCTGCCGGTCCCACATGTGCCATGTGGTGCCGAGGGAGGAACCCAGGATGAGGACTGGGGCGTCTTCGGGCCCGTCAAAGCGGTATTGCAGGGTGTTCTTCGGTGGCTCACTCACCTGCCCGACCCTCTCATCTGTCACCAGCAGTCACTGCGCCGGGGTGAACCAGCCGGCCCGCACTGCTCCGGGACCACCACGACTGCCCATAGGCCCAGGGAGGCGACGTACGCGCGCAGGAGGGCGTACGTCGCCGCCCGGGAGAGTATGACGCAGAGAGTCGCTCAGCTGACGTTTCTCACCTTCACCGTCACTCGTCCCCCACATCTCCGAGTCACATGGTGCCGTCGAAGAGTCCGTCGAAATCGATCTCGACGAGTTCGGTGTGCTCACCCTGCGGGGTGAGGGAGGTGGGACGGGTGTCCTTTCCGCAGACTCCGCCCGTCTGCGGGTTCAGAGCGTCGACTTTCATCTGCTTCAGGATCTCGATGTTCTTGAGGATGTCCTGGACGTACGCGCAGATGCTGTCGGTGAGCTTGTTCTCGGGGGCGGGGGGCGGTGCGGCCGCGGTGCCTGTCGTGGCGAGGGGGCCGAGTACTGCGACGACGGCCAGGCCGAGGCCGGCGAGGCCAGTGCGTGCGTTCATGGTTCTCCTGTGCCTGCGGTGGTTCCTGCTTCTCTCGCCTCATTCACCCAGCCCCCGCGGCGGACCGCATCTGGTGCACCCCCACTTGGCGCCGCAGCCGAGGAACCCGCGACGGAACCGGTCCCGGCGCCTCCGGAGTGTCAGAAGCCGACCGCGTCGCGGATCAGCGGGCACGTCATGCAGTGGCCGCCGCCGCGGCCCCGGCCCAGTTCGGCGCCGACGATCTCGATGACCTCGACGCCCGCCTTGCGCAGCAGCGCGTTGGTCTGGGTGTTGCGGTCGTACGTGAAGACCACGCCCGGCTCCAGGGCGACGGCGTTGTTGCCGCTGTCCCACTGCTGACGCTCCGACGCGTAGACGTCCCCGCCCGTCTCGATCACCCGCATGGCAGGGAGTCCCAGTGCCTCGGTGACGACGTCGACGAACGTACGGGATCCCTCGTCGGTGATGGAGACCCCCGCGGGGCCGTCACCGGGGCGGAGGGTGAACGCGTGGACGTCGTCCATGATCTTCGGGTACAGGGTGACGATGTCGCGGTCGGCGAAGGTGAAGACGGTGTCCAGGTGCATCGCGGAGCGCAGTCTCGGCATGCCCGCGACGACGACCCGTTCGGCCGCGCCGTTGGCGAACAGGGCGGCGGCGACCTGGGTGATGGCCTGGCGGGAGGTGCGTTCGCTCATGCCCATGAGGACGACGCCGTTGCCGACAGGCATGATGTCGCCGCCCTCGAACGTGGCCTGGCCCCAGTCGAGTTCGGGGTCGCCCCACCAGACGGTGGCGCCCGTGAAGTCGGGGTGGAACTCGTAGACCGCCTTCATCAGCAGCGTCTCGTCGTGCCGGGCGGGCCAGTAGAGCGGGTTCAGGGTCACGCCGCCGTACAACCAGCACGTGGTGTCGCGGGTGTAGAGGGTGTTCGGCAGTGGCGGCATCAGGTATTCGCCGACGCCGGTGGATTCGCGGACGAGTGAGACGTACGCGGAGCGGTACTCGTCCGGCAGGTCCGTGGTCGCGAGGCCGCCGATCAGGTACTCGGCGAGCCGCCGCGGCTCCAGCGTCTCCAGGTAGGCGCGGGTGTCGTCCATCAGGCCGATCCCCACCTGGTTCGCGGTGATCTTCCGCTCCAGGAGCCAGTCCCTGGCGCCGGGGACGCCCAGGGTCTGCGCGAGCAGGTCGTGCAGCTCGACGACCTCGACCCCTCGCCGCCGCAGCTCGGCGACGAAGGCGGCGTGGTCGCGCTGGGCGTTCTCCACCCACATGACGTCGTCGAAGAGCAGGTCGGCGGAGTTGGTCGGGGTCAGGCGGCGGTGGGCGAGGGCGGGCGCGCAGACCAGGACCTTGCGGAGTCTGCCGACCTCGGAGTGGACGCCGTAGCCCGGACCGGTGGTGTTGGTGCTCGTCACACTCGTCACACTCGTCACTGAGTGCCTTTCCGTCTACGCAGGTTCTGGTGCCTCGTGCTGATGCGTGTGCTTGGCGTCCGACGCCTGATGACTGATGCCTGATGCCTGTGCAATTTAACGCTTACGTCAAGGATTGTCCTTATATGCACATTGATGCCGACGCCATTGAACGCCTCGTCCCCATGTCCGCCGCGATCGACGCGCTGGAAGCCGTCCTCGTCGCCGGGCTCGACCCGGAGGCGGAGCCGGACCGCGGCGTCGTGGACGTGCCCGGCGGGCAGCTGCTCATGATGCCGTCGGCCACGGCGTCGTACGCGGGCGTGAAGGTCGCCACGGTCACGCCCGGCAACGCGGACCGCGGTCTCCCCCGTATCCAGGGCCTGTACGTCCTCCTGGACGGCGAGACCCACACGCCGCTGGCCCTCCTGGACGGCATCGCGCTGACGTCGCTGCGCACCCCCGCCGTGTCCGGGGTGGCCGTCCGGAAGCTGGCGGTGCCGGACGCCGGGCGGCTCGTCGTCTTCGGGACCGGGCCGCAGGCGTGGGGGCACGTGGAGGCGGTGCGGGCCGTGCGTCCGGGGCTGCGCCACGTCGACGTGGTCGCGCGGAACGCCGGTCGCGTGGCGGACTTCGTCGCGCGCTGCCGCGCCGTCGGCCTCTCCGCGTCCGCGGCGACGGCGGACGCCGTGGCCCACGCCGACGTGGTCTGCTGCTGCACCACGGCACGCGAGCCCCTCTTCGACAGCGCCCTGCTCCCCGACCACGCCGCGGTCGCCGCGGTCGGCTCCCACGAGCCGGACGCCCGCGAGGTCGACGCCGATCTCGTGGGCCGCGCCACGGTGGTGGCGGAGTCCCGCGCGGTGGCGGCGCGGGAGTGCGGCGACTTGGTGCTCGCCGCCTCCGAAGGCGCCTTCGACCTGGTGCGGCTGCACACGCTGGACGCCCTGGTCCGGGGTGAGGTGGAGGCCGAGGAGGGGCGCCCGCGTCTTTTCAAGTCGGCGGGGATGGCCTGGGAGGACCTGGCCGTGGCGGCCGCCGCGTACGAACGGTGGGCGGCGGCCGCCGGGTGAGCGGCCGGGGCGGTTGCTCCGGGGCGCGGCCCGTCAGCCGCTGACGGTGACCGCGTGCCGGATCACCGCGTCGAACAGGTACCCCTGGGTGTTGTGCACCGTCGTCTCCGGCTGGGTGCGGCCCGTGGAGTCGGTGGCCCGGGAGAGAAGTTCGGCCGGGCCGGTCCTTTCGGGCTTCCACGGGATGGACCACCGGGTCCAGGAGCCCTCCTGCCCGCGGTCGTGCAGCCGCGCCGCCCGCCAGGAGGCGCCGCCGTCCGTGCTCACCTCGACCCGTGTGATCGCGCCGTCGGCCGACCAGGCGCGGCCCGTGAGCCGGTGCCGGGTGTGTGCGGGCAGGTCCGCGTTCCAGGGCAGCTCGAAGGCCGACTTGATGGTCTGGCGGGCGAGCGGGGCACTGCCCTCGGGCGGGTAGGCGTCGCCGAACAGGCGGTAGAAGTCCGTGTTCCAGGGCGAGTACAGGGGCTGGGTGGAGACCTCGATGTCGCCCAGCCACTTGATCGAGGAGATGCCCACCCAGGACGGGGCGAGGAGACGCACCGGATGGCCGTGGTCGGGCGGCAGAGGGGCACCGTTCATCTCATACGCGAGGATGACGTCGTCCAGTGCCTTGGAGACCGGCATGGGGCGGCGCACCCGGCCGTAGTTCGTACCGTTCGACGTGACGTACTCGTCGTCGAGCCCGCGCGGCATGATGTCGACCGCCCGGCGGGAGAGACCGGCTTTCTGCAGGACGTCGGCGAGGCGTACGCCTCGCCAGTGGGCCACGCCGATCGCACCCGTCGTCCAGGGGGTGCCCGAGCCCGCCCGGCCCTGCTGCGTCTTGAAGAAGTTCCTGGCGTTGCCCGCGCACTCCACGAACGCCGTGCGCGTCACCGGCTTGAAGCGCCTCAGGTCTGCCAGGGTGAACTCCCGCGCGCGGCCCGTCAGCCCGTCGCCCCAGATGTTCAGCTTCCAGGTGGCCGCGTCGAGGCGCGGGGTCGTCGTGTGGTTGCGGACGAAGAAGCGGGAGACCGGGGTGGTGAAGCCGGTGTCGGCGAACGACTCGAAGCGGGCCTCGGCGTTCGTGCCGTGGACGATGAACCACTCCGGCGGCAGCGGCTTGACGATGCCCGGTCCCGCCGCGGCGGCGCGGGGCGCTGACAGGGCCACCGGCACCGTCGAGGCCAGGCCCGCGGCGGCGACCAGCCGCAGCATGTCGCGGCGCGCCACGCCACCGGCGCGGGCCTGCCCCGTCAACCACTGCTGCAGTCGGCGACGGTCGTACGCCGCCTCCGACTGCCTTGCATCCGTCACAACCGATGCGTCCGACGCGCCCGTTGACTCCATGTGTCTGCTCATGACGTCACGGTAGGAAACGCCGGCCGCGGCCCACCGGAGATCGCCTTGATCTTCACAATCGACGCGGTTTGTTGCAGGCGGCCCTCGTGTCTCAGGGCGTCGTCGTCGAGACCACGTACACCATCGGGTGCTGCGCGTTGGAGCGGTCCACCACGACGTCCAGGGTCGGCGCCGGGTCCTTCTGCCGGTGGGTGAGGCCGTACCAGGGGCCGGGGCCCGTGAACTCCCAGCCGACGACGTTGCGGTCGCGCTTGCTGATGGTGATGTCGTCGGCTTTGAAGGCGCTCTCCTCGCTGCCGATCTGCTTGAGGAACCTGGTCAGGCCCGCGTTGCTGGTGAGGAACTGCACGTAGAGACGGCTGGTGCGCCAGTTGTTCGTCTCGTAGTAGGCGACCTCTTCGGAGTACGGCTGAACCGGTACGTCGTACAGGCGCCGCTGCACCCGGGAGGGCCAGCCCGCGGTGAGGCCCGTCGCGGAGTACTTGTCCTCCTTGTCGCGGCCGCTGTTGCGGCTCTGGTTCGCGGAGATCACCAGGTAGCCGGCGGGCACGCCGATCAGCAGCACGATGATGATCGCCGTCAGCCAGCGGCGGCGGATCATGTGGCTGCGGGCCTCGGTCCTGCGGGCCGGACCCCCCTCCCCGTCCGGCGGCTCGGGCGCGCCGGATCGGTCCGGGGACGAGGGCTGGCGTGGCACGGTCATCTACTGGGTTCCCTGGGATGTGCGGTCGTCGGTGCGGCGCGCCTCGGCGTAGCGCTCATAGCGTTCGTAGCGCTCCACGCGGCGTCGGTTGGCGCGGCGGAAGCGGCGGGCGACCAGGCGGGCCAGGTCGGCGGCGCCCACCATGCCGGCCTCGGGGCCGAGCTGGGCGCGGGCGATACGGGCCTCCGGGCGGTAGCCGCGGCCGGTGAGGTGGCGGCGGAAGGCGTCGCGGGCCGGACCGATCAGGAGGTCGTCGGCGGCGCTGACGCCGCCGCCGATCACGAAGCAGGAGGGGTCGAGGGCGGCGGCGAGGTTGGCGATGCCGACGCCGAGCCACTGGCCGATGTCCTGGAGGAGCTCGACGCACATGGCGTCGCCCTCGCGGGCCAGCTCGGTGATGAGGGGTCCCGTGATGTCGGGGACGTTGCCCTTGACGCGCTCGATGATGCCGTACGCGACCGGGGAGTCGGCGGCGGCGAGCTCGCGGGCCTCCCTGACGAGGGCGTTGCCCGAGCTGTACTGCTCCCAGCAGCCGCGGTTGCCGCACGGGCAGCGGTGGCCGCCGGGGACGACCTGCATGTGCCCGAACTCGCCGGCGACGCCGAACTTGCCGCGCTTGACGGCGCCGTCCTCCAGGATCGCGCCGCCGATGCCCGTACCGAGGGTGATCATGACGAGGTGGTCCTCGCCGCGGCCCGCGCCGAAGCGCCACTCCGCCCAGGCGGCGGTGTTCGCGTCGTTGTCGACCATGACGGGCACGGCCAGGCGGCCCGAGATGCGGTCGCGGAGGGGTTCGTTGCGCCAGGACAGGTGCGGGGCGAAGAGCACGCGGTTGCGGTCCGCGTCGACCCAGCCCGCGGCGCCGATGCCGACGGCGTGCACGTCGTGGCGGTCGGACAGGTCGAGGACCAGCTCGACGATGGTGTCCTCGACGACCTTCGGACTCTTGGACTTGTCCGGGGTCTCCGTGCGGAGGGTCTCCAGGATGTTGCCGTCGGGGTCGACGACGCCCGCCATCACCTTGGTGCCGCCGATGTCGATGCCGACGGTGTTGACGCGGGGCGCCGTCAGATGCGATCGGCGTTCGCGGGTGCCCACGGTCCGCAGAACGGTGGCTCGTGCGGAGCCGCGGTGCGCGAGGTCGCGGTAGGTGCTCATTGCGGCGATTCTGCCTCACGCTCGCGGGGGCGCGCACAACGGGATCTCGCGGGGCGCGTAACAGGGTACGGGGCTCGGCTTCCCCAGGGGCGCGGGGAACTGCGCGCTCGGCCCACGAAAGGCCGCAGACGCGTCTGCCGGGTGACCCTGCAGATGCGTCTGCGGCTCCGCTGTGGCTGATCGCGCAGTTCCCCGCGCCCCTAAAAAACGGCACCCCGAGCCGTCAGGCGGGCCCGCGGCCCTCCAGTTCGTGGCGGAGGTCGTCCAGTTCGGAGCCGCCCGCCATCTGGCGGGTCAGTTCGTCGAGGGTGATGTCGTCGCGCGTGTAGCTGCCGGACATCGCGCCGCGCTTCAGGAGGACGAACCGGTCGCCGACCAGGTACGCGTGGTGCGGGTTGTGGGTGATGAGGACCACGCCCAGGCCCGCGTCCCGCGCCGCGGCCACGTATTTGAGGACGACCCCGGACTGCTTCACGCCGAGCGCCGCCGTCGGCTCGTCCAGGACGAGGACCTTCGCGCCGAAGTGGACGGCGCGGGCGATCGCCACACACTGCCGCTCGCCGCCCGAGAGCGTGCCGATGGGCTGGTCCACGTCGCGCAGGTCGATGCCCATGCGGAGCAGCTCCGCGTGCGTCGTCGCGCGCATGAGGTCGACGTCCATACGGCGGAAGGGACCGACCCCCTTCGTCGGCTCGGAGCCGAGGAAGAAGTTCCGCCAGACCGGCATGAGGGGCACCACGGCGAGGTCCTGGTAGACCGTGGCGATGCCCCGGTCCAGCGCCTCGCGCGGGTTGGCGAACCGCGCCTCCTCCCCCTCGATCGTGAAGGAGCCCGAGTCGTTCCTGTGCAGACCCGCGATGATCTTGATGAGGGTCGACTTGCCCGCGCCGTTGTCGCCGAGCACGCAGGAGATTTCCCCCGCGTGCACTTCGAGGGAGACACCTTCGAGCGCGCGGATGTTGCCGTAGTACTTGCTGACGTCGTCGAGCTCGACGAGCGGCGTGCGCCCGCCCCCGCCCTCGGGGACCGCGTCGGTCTTCGTCATGTCCGTGGTCACTTCGTCGCCTCCGCGCGCTTGCGGACCCAGTGGTTCAGGAGGGTCGCCAGGAGCAGCATCACGCCGAGGAAGAACTTGAACCAGTCCGAGTTCCACTCGGCGTACACGATGCCCTTGCTGACCATGCCGAAGATCAGCGCCCCGACGGCCGCACCGACCGCGGAGCCGTACCCACCGGTGATGAGGCAGCCGCCGATGACGGCGGCGACGATGTAGATCAGCTCGTTGCCGACGCCCTCGCCGGACTGCACGGTGTCGTACGAGAAGAGCAGGTGCTGGCCGGAGACCCAGGCGCCGAACGCGACGCCCATGTAGAGGCCGATCTTGGTCTTGGCGACCGGGACGCCGACCGCGCGGGCCGCGTCCTCGCCGCCGCCGACCGCGAAGATCCAGTTGCCGACGCGGGTGCGGAGCAGGATCCACGTGGCGACCGCGATCAGCGCGAGCCACCACAGGATCGTGACCTTGAAGTCGACGCCGCCGATCGTGATCGTCTCGGCGAAGATCTTCTTCGCGGAGGAGAAGCCCTCCATGTCGGAGATCGACTTGGTGGAGACCGTGCCGCTGATCATCTTGGTGAAGCCGAGGTTCATGCCGGTCAGCATCAGGAACGTGCCGAGCGTGATGATGAAGCTCGGCGGGTCCGTGCGGGTCAGCATGACGCCGTTGAAGACGCCGATGGCGAGGGTGACGAGCAGCGAGACGCCGACGCCGACCCAGACGTTCGCCGTCATCTGGTAGCTGAACATCGAGGAGACGAGGGCGGAGGTCGTCACGAGGACGCCCGCCGACAGGTCGAACTCGCCGCCGATCATGAGCAGCGCCACCGGCACCGCCATGATGCCGTGGGTCGAGGCGGCGTACAGGACCGTCGCGAGGCTGCTGGCCTGGAGGAAGCTGTCCGCGACGAACGAGAAGAAGATGAAGACGGCGATGGCGCCGACGACCGAGCCGAGCTCGGGGCGGCCCATCAGTTTCTTCAGCGGCGAGGTCTTGACGAGCCGCTCGTCGGTCTTGGCGCCCGGTGCCGGCGCCGGTGCTGTGGCGGTCATCGGGTCCCTCGCTTCGCGTATTCCTCCAGCTCGGCGGCCTGGTCCTTGGTGATGATCTGCGGTCCCGTGAGGACGGGCCGACCGCCGCCGAGGACGTCGGCGTTGTACTTGTACAGCCAGAGCAGGTCGACGGCCTGGTACCCCTGGAGGTAGGGCTGCTGGTCGACGGCGAAGCCGAGGTCGCCCGACTTCAGGCCCGCCGCGACCTTCTCGTTCAGGTCGAACGTGTCGACCTCGGCCTTGCTGCCCGCGCTGTCCGCGGCCTTCACGGCGGTGTCCGCGAAGGGCGCGCCGAGCGTGACGACGGCGTCGACGGACTTGTCGGTCTGCAGCCGCGCCTCGATGGAGGACTGCACGTCGGGCATGTTGGTGCCGGTCACGTACAGGTTCTGGATCTTGCCGTCGAAGGTCTTCTTGGCGCCGTCGCAGCGCTGCTCGTGGCCGACGTTGCCCTGCTCGTGCAGGATGCAGAGCGCCTTCTTCTTGCCGCGCTTGTTGAGCTCCTCGCCGACGGCCTCGCCCGCGATCGTCTCGTCCTGCCCGATGTGGGTGAGCGCGCCGAAGTCCTTGGACTCGGCCGACCCGGAGTTCACGGTGATCACCGGGATGCCGGCCTTCTTCGCGCGGGCGAGGGCGCCCTTCATCGCGTCCGGCTTGGCCAGCGTGACGATGATCCCGTCGACCTTCTTGTCGATGTAGGAGTCCACGAGCTGGGCCTGCTGCTGGGCCTCGTCGTCATGGGCGTAGAGGAAGTTGATGTTGTCCTTTCGGGCGGCCTGCTTGGCACCGCTCTGGACGATGTCCCAGAAGGTGTCGCCGTCGCCCGAGTGGGTCACCATGCCGAAGGTCCAGCGCGGTGTGTTCACCGCGGCCTTCCCCTGGGCGGTCGCCGCCTTGCGGGCGTCCTCCGCGCGTTTGCCGCCGGTGCTGCTGCATCCGGTGAGTCCCGCGGTGACCCCGAGCACCGCCACCAGCACGGCGCCCACCGTACGTACCCCTGTCTTCACCCTTGCCACGACGCCGTGCCCTTCTTGCTCTGCTGCTCTGTGCGGCCGGTCCGGATCCCCGGCCCCAGCCGCCCAAGTATCGACCACGCGGATCACGTGTGTGTTCATCGGGTGCCGCGAGTGTTCATCGCGTCCCGCGTGCGGTGTACTTCTCCAGCTTCGGCACGTCCTTCGCGGTGACGACGGCGGGCCCGGTGAGGACGGGCTTGCCGCCTCCCAGGACGTTGGCGTTGGTCTTGTAGAGCCACAGCTCGTCGACGGAGAGATAACCCTGGAGGTAGGGCTGCTGGTCGACGGCGAACCCGACCTCCTTCGCCTTGAGCCTCTTGACGACCTCGGCGTTGAGGTCGAACGTGTCGATCTCCGCCTTGCTGCCCGTGTCCTCCTTGGCCTTCACCGAGTACGCGGCGATGGGCGCGCCGAGGGTGACGACCGCGTCGATGTCCTTGGTGGCCTGGAGCTTCGCGCTGATGGAGGACTGGGAGGCGGGCGCGTTGGTTCCCTCGACGTTCAGGTTCTCGACGGAGCCGCCGAAGCTTTTCTTCACTCCGGCGCAGCGCTGTTCGAGCGAGACGTTGCCCTGTTCGTGGATGACGCAGAGCGCCTTCTTCCTGCCGCGCTTGTCGAGCTCGTCGCCGACGGCCTCGCCGGCCACGGACTCGTCCTGCCCGATGTGGCTGAGCGCGCCGAACTCCTCGGAGAACTCGCCGCCCGAGTTGATGGTGACGACCGGGATCCGGGCGGCCTTCGCCTCGGCGAGCACGGACCGCATCGCCTCGGGCTTGGCCAGCGTCACGATGATCCCGTCGACCTTCTTGTCGACGAAGGACTGGACGAGCTCGGCCTGGCCCTTGGCTTCTTTGTCGTTGGCGTAGAGGAACTGGACGTTGTCCTTGCGGGCGGCCTGCTCGGCGCCGCTGCGGACGATGTCCCAGAAGGTGTCGCCCTCGCCCGAGTGCGTGACCATCGCGATCTTGAGCCGGGGCGTGTTCACGCCCGTACCGCCCCCGCCTCCGTCGTCCCCGGACATGTCCTCGTCGTCCTTGCCGCCGGAGCTGCTGCAGCCGGCGACGAGCGCGATCACCGCCAGACAGCCGACGACGCCCCTGGCTGTACGGGATGTACGCATGACCTTGCGGGATGTACGCATGGTGGACCACCCCTCGTCTCCCGGCCGCCTCGGTGCGGCTGGAGGAGTTCTAGCGGGGGGCGCGCGGCACCGTCAATAAGTTTGTCAGAACATTCTGACTACGGCCGTACGAGGAGCTGGAACTCGAAGGAGTACCGCGAGGCCCGGTAGACGTGTGAGCCGAATTCGACGGCGCGTCCCGTGTCGTCGAACGTCGTGCGCCGCATCGTGAGCAGTGGGGCGCCCATCGGCTCGGTGAGCAGTTCCGCCTCGTCGGCGGTGGCGGCGCGGGCGCCGACGGACTGGCGGGCGCTGTGCAGGGTGAGGCCCGCGGCGCGCATGAGGCGGTAGAGGCCGGTGGCCTCCAGGCGTGCCGGGTCGAGGTCGAGGAGGCCGGTGGGCAGGTGGTTGCGCAGGTGGGCCATGGGTTCGCCGTGCGCGAGCCGGAGCCGTTCGACGAGGTGCACCTCGTCGCCCTCGGCGACCCCGAGCGCCGCCGCGACCTCGGCGGTGGCGGGTTCCAGGGCGGCGCGCAGGACCCGGGTCTCGGGCCGCTGCCCCGCGGCCTCCAGGTCGTCGTAGAGACTGCTGAGCTCCAGGGGCCGCTTGACCTGGCTGTGCACGACCTGCGTCCCGACGCCCCGCCGCCGCACGAGCAGCCCCTTGTCGACGAGGGACTGGATGGCCTGCCGCACCGTGGGCCGCGAGAGGCCGAGCCGCCCGGCGAGCTCGATCTCGTTGCCGAGGAGGCTGCCGGGCGTCAGGGCGCCCCGCTCGATCGCCGCTTCCAGCTGCTGGGCGAGCTGGAAGTAGAGCGGGACGGGACTGCTGCGGTCGACGCCGAGCCGGAGGTCCACGGTGGGGTCCTGGACCGGTTTGTCCTGAGCTGCTTTGGCGACTGGTTTGGACACGTGGCGAGCGTAGTCCCAGGAGATGATGACGGGAAGTTCTTAAGTTCTGTTGTCCGGACAAATTGGGGACCGGGTGGGGTCAGGGCTTGCGGGCCACCGCCCCGTACATCGCGATCGCGCTGTCGTCGATGCCCGCCTGCTCCGGGCCGGGGCGCCACTTGTGGACCTGGGTGACGCCCGGGTCGACCAGTTCCATGCCGTCGAAGAACGACGTGGCCGTCGGCAGGTCGCGCAGGGCCATGGGCATGCCCTGCGCTGCGTACTCCTCGGCGACCCGGCCCACCTCGTCGGGGGCGAAGTCCGCGGTGCCGATGGTCATGGCCAGGAAGCTGCCCGAGGGCAGCGGTTCCAGGAGGCGCTGGACGAGGCGGCGGTCGTCCGGGGGCAGGATGAAGTGGAGGATGCCGATGACCATGAGGCCGACCGGCTCCCCCAGGTCGATCAGCTCGCGGAACTCCGCGCTGTCCAGGATGGCGTCCGGGTCGTGCATGTCCGCGTCGATGTACGCCGTCGCACCCTCGGGTGTGCTCTGCAGGAGGGCGCGGGCGTGGGCCAGGACGATGGGGTCGTTGTCGACGTAGACCACGTGCGACTCGGGTGCCACCTCCTGGGCCACCTCGTGGAGGTTGGGCGCCGTGGGCAACCCGGTTCCTATGTCGAGGAATTGGCGGATTCCCTGCTCCTCGGCGAGGTAGCGCCCGGCGCGGTGCATGAAGCGGCGGTTCTCCAGCATGTGCACCGGCAGCGCGGGCCAGTGCTCGCACATCGTGTCGCCCGCCGCGGCATCCACGGGGTAGTGGTCCTTGCCGCCCAGGATGTAGTCGTACACCCGCGCCGAATGCGCCGTCGAGGTGTCGATCCGATCGCCCGCGCCGTGCATGGGCCGCTCCAATTCTCTGTGTTCCCACCGGACTTCGGTGTCTGCGCAGAACCTACGCCACCACGCGATGGGGGCCGCGTAAGTTCTGTTGTCAGGACAAAGGATTGACAGGACCGTCCGGCGTCGCGAGGGTGGGTGCATGCGCATCGGACTGATCGGAACGGGCCGCATCGGCTCCTTCCACGCAGCCGCCCTCAGCCGGCACCCCGACGTGACGTCCCTGGTGATCGCCGACGCCGACCCCGAGCGGGCCACCGCTCTCGCGGCGCGGACCGGGGCGACGGAGGTGCCGTCGGCGGACGACGTCTTCGCGACGGGGGTGGACGCCGTGGTGATCACCGCGGCGACGTCCGCGCACGCCGAGCTCATCGGCAGAGCGGCGCGCGCGGGCCTCCCCGTGTTCTGCGAGAAGCCCATCGCCCTCGACCTGCCGGGCACGCTCGCCGCCCTCGCCGAGGTCGAGGCCGCGGGGACCGTGCTGCAACTCGGCTTCCAGCGGCGCTTCGACGCGGGATACACGGCGGCCCGCGAGGCGGTGCGCGCCGGCCGGCTCGGTCGGCTGCACACCGTGCGGGCGATCACCTCGGACCCGGCGCCGCCCCCGGCCGCGTACCTGCCGCTCTCCGGTGGCCTCTACCGCGACTGCCTCGTCCACGACTTCGACATCCTGCGGTGGGTGACGGGCCGGGAGGTCACCGTGGTGTACGCGACCGGGTCCGATGCGGGCCCCGCGATGTTCCGCGACGCGGGCGACGTCGACACGGCCGCCGCGATCCTCACTCTCGACGACGGCACGCTCGCCACGGCCACCGCGACGCGCTGCAACGGCGCGGGGTACGACGTGCGCATGGAACTGGCCGGTGAACGCGACCAGTTGGCGGTAGGGATGGACGAGCGCACGCCGCTCACGTCCGTGGAACCGGCGGGCCCGCCCGCGCCGGTCAAGCCCTGGCCCGGTTTCCTGGAGCGCTTCGCCCCCGCGTACGAGGCGGAGCTCGCCGCTTTCGTGGAGGTGGTCCGCGGCGAGCGGGTGAACCCCTGCGACGGCCGCGAGGCGCTGCACGCGCTGCGCATCGCCGAGGCGTGCGAGCTGTCGCGGCGGGAGCGGCGCCCGGTGCGCATGGCGGAGATCAGGGAGCTGTACGGCGACTGAGAGCCTGCCTTTGAACCCGTAGCCGTCGCGGGCCCCGGCCCCCTACAAGGACCGGGTTCCGGTGCGCTCACGCCGTGGACAGCACCGCCCCCTGCGCGATCGCGCACAGCGTCTCCGCGCCCTCCTCGCCCACCGCGACCAGCTCGCAGCGCACCGTTGCCTGCCGTCGGCCCGAGTGCACCACGGCGGCGTGCGCGATGAGGGTCACGCCGGTCGCGGGTCGTACGTACTGGATGGAGAATCCCGACGTCAGGACGGCAGGCCCGAGCGTCGTGCCCGCGGCGAACGTGATGCTGTTGTCCGCCGCGTACGCCAGGACACCGCCGTGCAGGAAGCCGTTCTGCTGCCGGAGCTCGTCGCGGATCCCGATCTCCAGCGTGGCCGCGCCCTCACCGAACCGCGTGATGCGGGCCCGCATCATACGGCTGAACGGCTGTGCCTCCAGGACCTTCTGGGCCATGGCGAGGTCGAGGGGGTCGGATACCGGCTGCGCGGCCGTGGGCTCGGTCATGCCCGACTACTACCACCGGACGGGAAGCCGCCGCATCCCCCTGATCAGAGTCCCGGGCAGCCACTCCCCCGGCGGGCCGTCCGGCGCGAGGCCGGGGCAGCGTTCCAGGAGCGAACCCAGCGCGATCTTCGCCTCGACCCGGGCCAGCGGGGCACCCAGGCAGTGGTGCAGGCCGTGCCCGAAGGCCATGTGGCCCTGCGGGGCGCGGCGGATGTCGAAGCGGTCGGGCTCGGGGAAGCGGGCGGGGTCCCGGTCGGCCGCGGCGAGGCCGATCCGGACGATCGCGCCCCTCGGTATCACCACGCCACCCAGCTCGGTGGGCTCGGTCGCGAAGCGGTACGTCGCGCTCTCCAGCGGACCCTCATAGCGCAGGGCCTCCTCGATCGCGCCGTCGAGGAGGGTCATGTCGGCGCGCAGGGCGGCCAGTTGGTCGGGGTGGGTGAACAGGGCGTGCACGGCGTTGGCGATGAGGTTGACCGTGGTCTCGTGGCCGGCGATCAGCAGCAGGAACGCCATGCCGCGCAGCTCGGAGGTGGAGAGACGGTCGCCGCCCTCGTCGTCCGTGGTGCGGATCAGGGCGCTCAGCAGGTCGTCGCCCCGGCCCGAACGCCGCTTCTCCTCGACGAGGTCGGCCAGGAACGCGGCGAGTTCCTCGAAGGCGGCGCGCTCCGCCTCCTGGTCGGGCGAGGCCACAACTCCGTTGGACAGGCGGCGGAACGTGGCGCGGTCGATGTCGGGGACGCCCAGCAGCTCGCAGATCACGGTGATCGGAAGGTGGAAGGCGAGCGCTTCGAAGAGGTCGGCGCGACGGGTCGTGGCCGACTCGCCGTGGACGAGCATCGCGTCGAGGAGGTCGTCGGTGATGCGCTGGATGCGGGGGCGCAGGGCCTCGACGCGGCGTGCGGTGAACTCCCGGGTGATGAGGGCGCGCAGGCGAGTGTGCTGGGGCGGGTCGGCTATCAGCAGGTGGGTGCCGATCAGCTCTTCCTCGTGGAAGGCGAAGCCCGCCGCCGCGGCGGACTTGGCGAAGCGCGGGTCGCGGAGGGCGGTTCTGCACTCTTCGTATCCCACCACCAGGTACGTGTCGTCCATGTCCTCCGGAGGTGGCAGGCGGACGCGGTGGACCGGTCCCAGGGCGCGGAGTTCCGCGTAGACCGAGTGCGGGTCCTCTCTGAACCTCGGGCCGTACGTATCCAGGTCGATGCTTTCCGCCATGTGGGTCCCCTCCCAGGTGCTCATGAGGCCAACGTGCCGGGCGCGGCGCTCTGTTCCCGCCCCCGGCCCCGTTCATCCGTCCTGATGAACCGCCGGGTTCAGCCGTCCTCGTCCAGCAGTCCCGCGTCGTGCGCCAACAGCGCGATCTGCACGCGGTTGTTGAGGTCCAGCTTCGTCAGGATGCGCGACACGTGGGCCTTGACCGTGGCGACGCTCAGGAACAGCTGGGCCGCGATGTCCGCGTTCGACCCGCCGCGCCCGACCGCGACGGCCACCTCGCGCTCCCGCTCCCCCAGCGCCGCGAGCCGGTCCGACGCCCGGCGCCTGCGGTCGAGCTGCGGGTCGACGCCGGTGACCTGCGTGATCAGCTGCTGCGTCACCGTCGGCGAGAGCACGGGTTCACCCGCGGCCACCGCGCGCACCGCCGCGACGATCTCGGCCGGCGCCGTGTCCTTGAGGACGAACCCGGCCGCGCCCGCGCGCAGGGCCCGCAGCACCTGCTCGTCGGCGTGGAACGTGGTGAGGACGATGACTTCGGGGGCGTCGGGACGCCTGCGCAGCGCCTCGGTGGCGGCCAGGCCGTCCATCGTGGGCATGCGGATGTCCATCAGGACGACGTCGGGCTCGAGTTGGCCGACCAGCGGGGCGACCTCGGTGCCGTCGCGCGCCTCGCCGACGATCTCGATGTCGTCCGCGCCGCCGAGCATGAAGGACAGCCCGGCCCGCACGAGCGGATCGTCGTCGACGATGAGCAGCTTGATCGGTTTCATGGCGCCCACGGTAGCCAGGCCTCCAGGTGGAATCCGCCGTCGGCCCCGGCCTCGTGGCCGAGCCTGCCGCCCGCGAGCGAGGCCCGCTCGGCGAGCCCGATGAGGCCCTGTCCCGAGCCGGGCACCGCGGGTACGGGGCCGGGCGGTGCGGGGTTGCGGACGGACAGGGTCAGACCTTCGCCGGGCGCGCCCGTGACGGTGACGGTCACTTCGGCGCCAGGGGCGTGTTTGCGGGCGTTGGTCAGGCCTTCCTGGGCGATGCGGTAGGCGGTGCGGCCGAGGGCCGTGGGCACGGACTCGGGGTCGGCGACGCGGTTGTGGAGGACGACCTTCATGTCCGCGTCGCGGGACTCGGCGATCAGGGTGTCGAGAGCGGCGAGGGTGGGCTGCGGCCGACCGGAGGCGTCCGACTCGCCGCCGCGCAGGACACCGATCACCTGGCGCAGATCCTGCAGCGCCTCGTGGGAGCTCTCCCGGATGACACCGGCCGCTCTGACGATCTCCTCGCGGGGTGCGTCCGGGCGGAACTCCAGGGCGCCGGCGTGGACGCTGAGCAGGGTGAGCCGGTGGGCGAGGACGTCGTGCATCTCGCGCGCGATGTCCTCGCGAGCGAGCCGCTGGGCCTGTTCCGCGCGGAGCGCCGCCTCGTTCTCGGCGCGGACGGCACGGTCGCGCAGGCTGAGCAGGAGTTCGCGGCGGGAGCGCACGAACATGCCCCAGCCGATGACCGCGATCGTCAGCAGCACGCCGAAGGCGATCGCGACGCCGTACGGCATGGCGGCGTCCGGGCGCAGCCAGAAGGTGAGCGGGACCACGGCGACCGAGACTCCGCCGATCCAGGCGACGTACCGGAACGGCCGGTGCACGGCGAGGGTGAAGAGCGCGACGGCCGCGGCGCCGCCCGCCGTGTCGGAGGCCACCGCGACCGGCACCATCACGAGGGCGAGAGCGACGGGCCACCGCCTGCGCAGCCAGACCGCGGCGCAGGCCAGCGCGCCGAGCACCTGGTCGAACTCCGCCCAGCCCGGGGAGACGTGCGGGTTGTCGCCGACCGCGTCGGCGCCGAGCATGCCGATGAAGACGGCGGTGAAGAAGCAGGTGAAGTCGGCGATCCAGTCGCGGACGGTCCGCCGCGCCTTGCGTCCGGCGCGGCTCGGATCGAACTCCCGGGCGATGGCGGAGGGCAGCGTCCAGGGTCTCCTGGCCAGGGGCCGCTCGCCCTCGGGAGGTCGCTTGGGGTCAGTGCCGCTCATGGTCGACAAATCTACGCACTGCCGGTCGCCGTGCACGGTCCCCACACGTGATCGTCTACCAAAGTCGCGCAGGTCCACGACTTTCGGACCCGCTCCGGAGGAAGATCCTCGCCCCGCGGCGGATGTCCGCCGGAAAGTGCGGGACGAGGATCTTCGTATGAAGCAGCTACTGGAGTTTCTCGGTGTGGTCCTGTTGTTGCAGGGCGCGGTCGGCCTGGTCCACAGCTTCACCGGCGAGCTGCGCGGCTGGGGTCTGGTCCAGCGCTTCGGCTTCCTCGACGGTTACGAGACGTACGTGAGCGTGGCCCTGATCGTGCTGGGCTGCGCCCTGCTCGCCGCGCTGCGGAGCCCGGGGGCGGACTGAGCGCCGGCCCCGGGCCTCTCCCTCAGCAGCCGTGGTCGACCAGGTCGAAGGACGCGTAGTGGTCGGAGGTGTAGTAGTCCTCCTGGTTCTTCTCGCCGGTCACGATGCGGCGGGCGCCGCGGTCGTCGGAGCCGGGTGTGACGACGGTGTACTCGTGGTAGTAGCCGGAGCTCTGCTTCGGCAGTTCACCTTCGCGGTTCTGGAAGACGGTGCCGTCCTGCGGGTACGGGTAGGGGCCGCCCGCCTCGATCAGGTCGAGGGTGTCGTGCGCCTGAGAAGGCAGCGCTGAGTAGCAGATCTCGCCGACCGCGGTGATGGAGTGCGAGGCGGAGGCGACCGGGGCCGCAGGGGCCGCCGGTGCCGCGCTCGCCGCGACGGGGCCGCCGACGAGCAGGGCGGCGGCCAGGGCGGTGATGCTGACGATTCGTGGGGGGATTCGCATGGGTCCAGTGTGACGCGCGTAGAGGTTGTCGTGTCAACGACAAGTCCGCGAAATTTTCCGGGAGTTAACCGAACGGCGGCGACCCGAAAGCTCCGTGTCCGATTGCCGCCAGCCGATGCCCGTCCGAACGCCTTTCATTGAACCCGCAAGCACTTGGCGATCGTGACGCAGTGCGCTTCAGACGGATGTACGGAAGGTATCGACATGTCAACTCTCAACGGCAGGACGGCTCTGGTCACCGGCGGCAGCCGAGGCATGGGCGCGGCGATCGCGCTGCGGCTCGCCCAGGAGGGCGCCGACGTGGCTCTCACCTACGTGCACGACGAGGCGGCCGCCGACGAGGTGGTCACGAAGATCCGGGCCATGGGGCAGCGCGGTTTCGCGATCCGGGCGGACGCGGCGGACGCCGGGGACGCGGCGGGCGCGGTCGACCGCGCCGCCGACGACCTCGGCGGCCTGGACATCCTGGTGAACAACGCGGGCATCGGCGTCCTCGGCCCCATCGGCGACCTGACGCTCGCCGACATCGACCGGGTGATGGCCGTGAACGTACGGGGGGTCTTCCTGGCCTCGCAGACGGCGGCCGCACGGCTCCGCGACGGCGGACGGATCATCACCATCGGCAGCTGCATCGCGCAGCGCGTCCCGGGCCCCGGCGGCACGTTGTACGCGACCAGCAAGGCCGCGCTGGTCGGACTGAACAAGGCACTGGCGCGGGAGTTGGGCGGCCGGAGGATCACGGTGAACCTGGTCCAGCCGGGACCGATCGACACCGACATGAACCCGGCGGACGGCCCCTTCGCCGAGGGCCAGAGCGCCATGACCGCCCTCGGCCGTTTCGGCTCCGCCGACGAGGTGGCGTCTCTGGTCGGCTATCTCGCCGGGGACGACGCGGCGTACATCTCCGGCACCGAGCTGTCGGTGGACGGCGGTCACGCGGCCTGAGACCCGCGTACCGAGGGACGGACATGGGTGTGGGGCGCGCCGGGGCTGTCCACCCGGCGCGCCCCACGTTCAATGGGGGCGGATCAGCCGCCCAGCTCCTGGTGGCGGGCCGCCAGCTTGGCCGCGCCGTCCTCGGTCAGCGAACCGAACAGGCGCAGCCGGGAGATGCCGCCGTCCGGGAAGATGTCGATGCGGACGTGCGTGCCGACGACCGGCGCGTCCAGCACGAAGCGGTGGTTGGTGTCGGGCTGCAGGCGGGTGCGGGGCAGCGCCTCGACCCACTCGCCCGACGCGCCGTCGCGCACCGAAAGGGCCGCCCAGCCCGCCGAGTTGCCCTTGAGGTAGGCGGTGTCGATCTCGACCGCGCGGATCTCGGACTGCTGCACCAGCTGGTAGCGGATCCAGTCGTTGCCGGTGTCGCGGCGGCGGCGGGTCTCCCAGCCGTCGTCCATCTTGCGGGAGCGGCCCGGCTGGATGGTGTTGGTGGCCGGCGAGTAGAAGCGGTCGGACGCGTCCTCGACCTGGCCACCGTGTTCCAGGGCGACGACGTCGAACGTGCCGAGCGCGGCGAGCCACTTGGGGTCGGCGACGACCTCGCCGTACACGCGCAGGCGGGCGATGCCGCCGTCCGGGTGCTGGTTGACGCGCAGGTGCGTGAAGCGCTGCTCGATGTCGACGGCGAAGCCATTGGCGGCGTGGCCGCCGACGGGCGTGCGCGGGACGAGGGTCGTCCACTTCACGTCGTCGGCGCAGAGCTCCTCGGGCGTCGGCGAACCGTCGACGCTGGTGCCCTCCACGGAGACGGCCTGCGGGTAGTTGCCGCGGAAGTGTGCGGTGTCGACGACGATGCCGCGGATGATGCCGGGCGCGCCGAGCCGGACGAGCGCCCAGTCGTGGTCGTCCTCGGTGGGCCACGGGTGCTCGCCCGAGACACCACGCCGACGGCGGGTCTCCCAGCCGTCCATGACCTTTCCCTTGTGGCCGAAGTGCTCGGGGTCGAACACGGCCGGGTGGGCGAGGAGCAGGTTCTCGCGCATCGCGAAGAACTCGTCGTTGGCGGCGATCACACCGGCGCCGAGCTGCCGGTCGGCGAGGTTGGCGTACTGGGTGAAGGGGAAGTCGGCCGTGCGGTAGTCGGCGTAGGGCTCGCCGCCGCCGTAGGGGCTCGCGTCTCCGGTGAAGGTGGCCACGGGGGATATGTGCTGCGCCGTCACTGTTTCAGTTGTTCCTTTCCAGAAGACGGCCTGCGGGTTCACTGAACTCGCCGCCGTGCAGGATGCGTTCGCCGCGCAGCCAGGTGGATTTCACGACGCCGCTGAGGGTCTTGCCCGCGTACGCCGTGACCCGGTTCCGGTGCTGCAGCTCCGCGGGGTCCACGGTGAAGGTCTCGTCGGGCGCGAGGACCGCGAAGTCGGCGTCGCGGCCGGCCTCGATGGCGCCCTTCTGGTCGAGTCCGACCAGGTGTGCGGTGCGCGTGGACATCCAGCGCACCACGTCCTCGAGGGAGTGACCGCGCTTCCTCGCCTCGGTCCAGACGGCGGGCAGGCTCAGCTGGAGCCCGGAGATGCCGCCCCACGCGGTGGCGAAGTCGTCGGTCTTGAGGTCCGCGGTGGAGGGTGAGTGGTCGGTGACGACGCAGTCGATGGTGCCGTCCGCGAGCGCCTCCCACAGCAGGTCCTGGTTGTCGGCCTCCCGGATGGGCGGGCAGCACTTGAACTCGCTGGCGCCGTCGGGGACTTCCTCGGCGGTCAGGGTGAGGTAGTGCGGGCAGGTCTCGACGGTCAGCCGTACGCCCTCGCGCTTGGCGGCGGCGATGAGCGGCAGCGCGTCGGAGGACGACAGGTGCAGGACGTGCACGCGGGCGCCGAGCCGCTTGGCGACGGCGATGAGCCCCTCGATCGCGGTGTCCTCGGAGATACGGGGCCGGGTCTGGAGGTAGTCCGCGTACTTGGGGCCGCTCTTGTGCGGGGCGGCGTCCAGCTCGTGCGGGTCCTCGGCGTGCACGATCAGGAGCCCGCCGAACCCGGCGATCTCGGCCATGGAGGCGGTGAGCTGGTCCTGGTTCAGCTCGGGGAACTCGTCGACTCCCGAGGGCGAGAGGAAGCACTTGAAGCCGTAGACACCGGCGTCGTGCAGCGGCTTGAGGTCCTTGACGTTGTCGGGCAGGGCGCCGCCCCAGAAGCCGACGTCGATGTGCGCCTTGGCGCGGGCGACGTCCTGCTTGGTCCGCAGGTTGTCGACGGTCGTCGTCGGCGGCAGGGAGTTGAGGGGCATGTCGACGAGAGTGGTGATGCCGCCCGCGGCGGCGGCGCGGGTGGCGGTCCAGAAGCCCTCCCACTCCGTGCGGCCCGGGTCGTTCACGTGGACGTGCGTGTCGACGAGGCCGGGGAGCAGCGTGTCGTCGCCGAAGTCCTCCAGGCGGGCACCGTCCGGCACTTCGGCGTCGTACGCGTCGACAGCCACGATCTTTCCGCCGGCTACGGCCACCGAGGCGGCCCGGGTGCCTTCCGGGGTGATGACGCGGGTCGAGCGGAGCACCAGTTCCACGTTCACGCCCGCGGCGTCGGCCGCATCCGCCGCGCTCGTCGCACCCGTCGCATCGGCGCCGGCCGTTGCGTTCACGTCCCTTTCGGACACCCGCGTCCCCTTTCCGCTTTCTTCTGTTCCGCTACACAGACCTTTTGCTTCCGCTTAACGGAATTCAACGTTCTGTTGAAGGAGTTTTCACGCTCGCTCTCACGGCGTCAAGGGTGTGCTTGCCCACGGCCTTCGCGACCGCCGCCGGACTGGACGTTTCCACAAAGTGGAATTAGAATTCCACTGACCAGAACGTGGCTACGCACAACGAGGGCGTCGGGGCACGCCGGGACAACCTTGCGAAGACACGGACAAAGGCTCCCTGACCGGCGACGACGGCAAGCCGAGCACGAACCCTCGGGAAGAACCGACCGGTAGGCTGCTTCCTTGCCCGCCAGCACCGAAAGGAACGCGCCGTGCCGACGTCAAGCGCCAGCGACGCCCCTGCGGAAACCGCCGCCTCCAAGACCCCCGCCGCGAGCGGCGGTGTCCAGTCCCTCGAGCGCGCCTTCGACCTGCTCGAGCGGATGGCGGACGCGGGAGGCGAGGTCGGTCTCAGCGAACTCTCCGCCAGCAGCGGCCTCCCGCTCCCCACGATCCACCGCCTCATGCGCACGCTGGTCGCCTGCGGGTACGTACGTCAGCAGGCCAACCGCCGCTACTCGCTCGGCCCGCGCCTCATCCGCCTCGGCGAATCCGCGTCCCGGCTGCTCGGCACGTGGGCGCGGCCCTACCTCGCCCGGCTCGTCGAGGAGACCGGCGAGACCGCGAACATGGCGCTCCTCGACGGCGACGAGATCGTGTACGTCGCCCAGGTGCCGTCCAAGCACTCCATGCGGATGTTCACCGAAGTCGGCCGGCGGGTCCTGCCGCACTCCACGGGCGTCGGCAAGGCGCTGCTCGCGCACGCGTCGCCGGACGAGGTCCGCGCGCTGCTCGCCCGCACGGGGATGCCGGCCGCGACGGAGAAGACGATCACCACGCCCGAAGGGTTCCTGGCAGCCCTCGACGACGTGCGCCGCACGGGGTACGCGGTCGACGACAACGAGCAGGAGATCGGCGTCCGGTGCCTGGCCGTGCCGGTGCCCGACTCCCCCACGGCCGCGGCGATCTCCATCTCCGGGCCCGCGGGGCGGGTGACGGAGGCGGCCACGGACAAGATCGTGCCGGTGCTGCAGCAGGTGGCGGTGGAGTTGTCGGCGGCGCTGGCCAGTGCGACACCTGGCTCCTGAGCCTCGACCGGTCCCCAGCCCCGCCGCTGCGCGGCGGATCCTCTCCCACCCACCCGGCCCTCGGCACCACCGACTCCCCGTAGGTGCGCGCGTCACCGGCTCGTTGCCGGGTGACGGGTGGGGACCGTCGCGGAGCGACGGAGAAAACCAGGCCCAGGTCGCGGGGTGCCGGGTGGGCGGGTGGGAAGCCCGTCGCGGAGCGACGGAGTGAGTCGGGCCCGCGAGTCGCCGAGTACCGGGCGGGCGGGTGGGAAGCCCGTCGCGGAGCGACGGAGTGGGGCGGGGGCGTGTGTCGCCGGGGAACCGGCGCGGGCGGGAAACCGTCGCGGAGCGACGGGGAAGCCGGGGTCGCTGGGCTCAATGGCCGGCCAGGGCGAAGTCCGTCGGGGTCATTCTCCGAAGCGTCCGCCGCACCCCCTTGGGAAGCCGAGGCGCCGGAGTCGTGAGCACCGCGCACGTCGCGTGCGCGTGCACGTAACGATGGGTTCGAGGCGCAGGGCGCCAATGGGGGCGGGCGCCTATGACCAGAAGCGCGTCGGGATGCGCGGCCACGTCGCAGAGAACTCGCCCCGCCCGCCCCCGGATCACCCGCCGTTCGGAGACGACACCCCGCGGCGGCCCCCCGAAGACCTCGTCGAAGGCCCGGTCCAGGCGGCCCCTCGCCTCCCCGTACCAGTGGCGCGCCCACTCCGCGTCGGGGTGGCGCAGGTACAGCCCCTCGCCCTCGGGCGGCTCCCACGCCAGGACGGCGACCAGCACACGCCCCCCGCGCCGCGCCTGCTCCGCCCCTGCCCGCAGCGCCGCGAGGCTCGCGAGTGAACCGCTGACCCCGACCACCACCGCTTCCCGCCCTGACATCGTCATGGCTCCTTCCCCAGGCCAAACGCCGACTGAAGTGCTGTGATCGGCAGTCTGTACGCTGATTGGCCTGGACAGCAGGGCCAATCGGCGGGAGTTGGCATGGCAGACGCACGCGTGGTCCACACCGTGGACAGAAGGCTCGGCAGCCGTCAGCTCGCCCAGCTCCTGACCGGCACCGTCGGCGAACGCCCCGGCTACCGCGCGCTGGCGAGCGGCGTGCGCACGCTGCTCCTCGACGGCCGCGTCCCCCTGCACACCCGGCTCCCCGCCGAACGCGAGCTGGCCTCGGCGCTGGGAGTCAGCCGGGCCACGGTCACGGCGGCGTACGACGTGCTGCGCGAGGGCGGGTATGCCCTCAGTCGCCGCGGCGCCGGTACCTGGACCGAGCTGCCGCAGGGACAGCGACCGTCGAGCGTCGCCGCCTTCCCCGCGGGCGACGGCGTCCTCGACCTGGCCGTCGCCGCGCCGGGCGCCCCGGAGGCCGAGCTCGGCGCCGCCCTCGCCGCGGCGGGCGCGATGCTGGCCGAGCACGCCCCGACACCGGGCTACCACCCGTACGGCATACCGGAGTTGCGGACCGCCGTCGCCGAGCGCTTCACGCGGCGCGGTCTGCCCACCCTTCCCGACCAGATCCTCATCACCACCGGCGCCCAGCACGCGTTGTCCCTGACCCTCGCCCTGCTGGGGCGGCCCGGCGACCGTGTCCTCGTCGAGAACCCCTCGTACCCGAACGCGCTGGACGCGATCCGTGGCGCGGGCCTGCGCGCCGTCCCCGTCCCCGTCACGGAGGACGGGTGGGACCCCGGTCTCGTCGAGTCCTCGCTGCGGCAGGCGGCGCCCCGACTCGCGTACCTCGTACCGGACTTCCAGAACCCGACGGGCGCCCTGATGCCGCGTGAGCAGCGCGTACGCGTCCTGGAGACCGTCCGCGCCACCGGCACCTGGCTGCTGATCGACGAGACCATCGCGGACATCGCGCTGGACACGCCGCCGCCCGCGCCCTTCGCCTCGCTCGCGCCGCACGGGGCGGGTGAACAGGTCGTCACCGTCGGGTCGTTGAGCAAGACGCACTGGGGCGGACTGCGGATCGGATGGGTGCGGGCCGGGTCCCGGCTGATCACCGAGCTGGCGACGAAGCGGGTGCCGAGCGACATGTCGACACCGGTCATCGAGCAGCTCGTGGCGTTGCATCTGCTGCGCGGCATGGACGACGTCCTGCGCGAGCGGCTGCCGCGGCTGCGGGCGCAGCGTGACGCGCTCGCCGCGTCACTGGCCCGTCACGTGCCGGAGTGGCGCTGGCAGGTGCCGCCGGGCGGGCTGTCGCTCTGGGTGGACCTGGGCCGCCCCATCGCGTCCTCGCTGGCCCGCGCGGTGCTCGCGCAGGGCGTGCGGATCGAGGGCGGCTCACGGTTCGGCGCGGACCCGGGGACGCACGAGCACCGGCTCCGCATCCCGTACACGCTGTCCGCGGACCTCTCGGAGCAGGCGGTACGCCGCCTGGCGACAGCCCTGTCGGGCGACTTGCGCCCCGGCACGGGAGACGACGTGCCCCGCCGCCCCTGGGTGGCCTGACCTCGCAAGGGGTTGGAATCTTCGTCCACCCCCGCCGCAGAACCGATTCCTCAGCCCCGCCGCCCGTCCGGCTCCCCGAATATCTCCACGGCCATCCGTACCGCCGCCAGTCCCGCCGCCAGTGCGCTGACCGAGCCGATGGCGCCGGCCACGAGCAGGAGGGACCTGCGCATCCTGGGGACCTCGGGGGCACCGCCGTACGCCATCTCCGCCAGCGCGGCCAGTTCGTCCTCGGCGATGCCGCGGTCGGTGAATTCGGCCGGGTGCGCGGCGAGCTCCCGGCGCAGCCGGGCCACCGCGGCGCGCAGCTCCGCCACCCGCGGATCTTCCTCGCTCCCTGACACGTGCCCTCGCCCTTGCCCTTGCCTCTGCTCCACGCTCCGCACCACAGCTTTCCCCCGCGCACCCCGTCGGTGCGGCAGTTCTCGTCCACTTCCTCGGCTCCCCCGTTGCTGGTCGGGCACCAGGGGGCCGCGGGTCAGTAAACCGTTCCCGGGACGGGCCGCGCCACTTTCGCGCACGCCATGGGAGGTGGGTGTCGCGGACATCTCGTGTATCCAGGAGTCATGACGACGGAATCGATGAACACGCAGGTTGACGGGGTGGGCGAGGTCGTCGGGCTGGTGCTCGCCGCGGGGGGCGGGCGGCGCCTCGGGGGGCGGCCGAAGGCGCTGCTCGAACACAAGGGCCGACCGCTCGTGGAGCATGCCGTGCGGGTGTTGCGCGAGGCGGGTTGCGCGCGGGTGCACGTGGTCCTGGGCGCGTCCGCCGACGCCGTACGCGCGCGGGCCTCGCTCCCCGGCTGCGTACTGGTCGACAACCCGGAGTGGGAGGAGGGCATGGGCTCGTCGCTGCGCGCCGGTCTCGCCTCGCTCGCGGGCACGGGCGCGGCGGGCGCGCTGGTCTCGCTGGTCGACCAGCCGGGGATCGGGGCGGAGGCGACGGCGCGGGTCCGTGCCGCGTACCGCTCTCCGACGACGCTGGCGGCGGCGGCGTACGACGGGGTGCGCGGCCACCCGGTCCTGTTCGGGAGCGGTCACTGGGCGGGGATCGGCGCGAGTGCGGTCGGGGATCGGGGGGCACGCGATTACTTGCGGGGGCGCGTGGGCGAGATCACGCTCGTGGAGTGCGGGGACGTGGCGGAGGCGTATGACATCGACACGGCGGAGGACCTGATGCGCCTGGACCCCGGCACGGGCCTGCCGCCCGCCCCCGGAACCCCGGGTCCCGGTCTGTCCCCTGCCCCCGGAACCCCGCCGTCCGACTCCGCCGGAGGGTCGGGGTACGTGGAGTGACCGACGTGGCACTCAGCGACACGTTGTGTCGACGAGAAGAATCTCGACGTCAACAAACCATTGAACTTCCACTATGAGGAAACTAGTATCCACTGACCAGAAGGCCCGTTACCTCGGACGGGGCCAAAAGCCGTACCTCGGCTCCTGTGGCACCCAGTGCCACCGCGTCTGCCCGGCGGCTCGCCCGGCACCGTCCGTGCAGCTCTCTGAAGGAAGTGACAGGACATGTCCGCACTAGCGCCGTCGCCGCTGGCCATCGTCGACGCAGAGCCCCTGCCCCGGCAGGAAGAGGTGCTCACCGACGCGGCCCTCGCGTTTGTGGCCGAGCTGCACCGGCTGTTCACGCCCCGGCGTGACGAGCTCCTCGCCCGGCGTGCCGAGCGCCGAGCGGAGATCGCCCGCACCTCCACCCTGGACTTCCTCCCGGAGACCGCCGCGGTCCGCGAGGACGACTCCTGGAAGGTCGCACCGGCCCCGGCCGCGCTGAACGACCGCCGCGTGGAGATCACGGGCCCGACGGACCGCAAGATGACCATCAACGCCCTCAACTCGGGCGCGAAGGTCTGGCTCGCGGACTTCGAGGACGCTTCCGCTCCCACCTGGGAGAACGTCGTTCTCGGCCAGCTCAACCTCACCGACGCCTACGAGCGCCGCATCGACTTCACGGACGAGCGCACCGGCAAGTCGTACGCCCTGAAGGGCGCCGACGAGCTCGCGACGGTCGTCATGCGCCCGCGCGGCTGGCACCTGGACGAGCGCCACCTCCAGGTCGACGGCAAGCCGGTCCCCGGCGCGCTCGTCGACTTCGGCCTGTACTTCTTCCACAACGCCAAGCGCCTCATCGAGCTCGGCAAGGGCCCGTACTTCTACCTCCCGAAGACGGAGTCGTACCTGGAGGCCCGCCTCTGGAACGACATCTTCGTCTTCGCGCAGGACTACGTCGGCATCCCGCAGGGCACGGTCCGCGCCACGGTCCTCATCGAGACGATCACCGCCGCGTACCAGATGGAGGAAATCCTCTACGAACTGCGCGACCACGCCTCCGGCCTCAACGCGGGCCGCTGGGACTACCTCTTCTCCATCGTCAAGAACTTCCGTGACGGCGGCTCGAAGTTCGTCCTGCCGGACCGCAACCTGGTGACGATGACCGCCCCGTTCATGCGGGCGTACACCGAACTCCTCGTCCGCACCTGCCACAAGCGCGGCGCGCACGCGATCGGCGGCATGGCCGCGTTCATCCCGTCCCGCAAGGACGCGGAGGTCAACAAGGTCGCGTTCGAGAAGGTCAAGAACGACAAGGACCGCGAGGCGAACGACGGCTTCGACGGCTCCTGGGTCGCGCACCCCGACCTGGTCCCGATCGCGATGAAGTCCTTCGACGCGGTGCTCGGCGACAAGCCGAACCAGAAGGACCGCCTGCGCGAGGACGTCTCCGTCGCGCCCGGCGACCTGATCGCCATCGACTCCCTCGACGCGAAGCCCACCTACGACGGCCTGGTCAACGCCGTCCAGGTCGGCATCCGCTACATCGAGGCGTGGCTGCGCGGCCTCGGCGCCGTCGCCATCTTCAACCTGATGGAGGACGCCGCCACCGCCGAGATCTCCCGCTCCCAGATCTGGCAGTGGATCAACGCGGGCGTCGTCTTCGAGACGGGCGAGACGGCCACGGCCGACCTGGCCCGCAAGGTCGCCGCCGAGGAACTCGCCGCGATCCGCGAGGAGATCGGCGACGAGGCCTTCACCTCCGGCAAGTGGCAGCAGGCTAACGACCTCCTCCTCCAGGTCTCCCTGGACGCGGACTACGCGGACTTCCTGACCCTTCCCGCGTACGAGCAGCTCCGCTGACACCACGCACCACCGCAGTACGTCCACGCACTTCACCCCCGGCACCGCACAGCGCCGGGGGTGAAGTGTGTGGAACCTTGACCAATCCGGGGCGCCCGCGGCTACGTATCAGAGATGTACGTCGGTCTGTGGCCTGGAGGGTCTGCGCGTGAATGAAGTCGTCCGCATCGGGTCACGGTCCGCGCCCGGACCCGATCTGCAGGAGTTGCTCGCGCGGGTCGCCCGCGGTGACCAGCAGGCGTTCACCGGGGTCTACGACGCCGTGGCGGGGCCCGTCCTCGGAGTCGTGCGCGGTGTGCTGCGCGACCACGCGCAGTCCGAGGAGGTCACCCAGGACGTCCTGGTCGAGGTGTGGCGCACCGCGCCCCGGTACCGGGCCGACCGCGGTACCGCGATGACCTGGGTGCTCACGCTGGCGCACCGGCGCGCCGTGGACCGGGTCCGCTCCGTGGAGGCGGCCGCCGCCCGCGACCGCAAGGCCGCGCAGCTCGCCGACACCCCCGCGTTCGACGAGGTCAGCGAGGAGGTCGAGGCGCATCTGGAGCGCGAGCAGGTGCGCAGGTGTCTGCGCGGGCTCACCGAGGTTCAGCGGCAGTCCGTGACCCTCGCCTACTACCGCGGTCTGACCTACCGCCAGGTCGCCGAGCTCCTCGCCCTCCCCTTGGGCACCGTCAAGACCCGCCTGCGCGACGGACTCATCCGGCTGCGCGACTGCCTGGGGGTGAGCGCGTGAACAGCGCGGCCGAACTGCACACCCTGACCGGCGCCTACGCCGCCGACGCCCTCGACGACGCCGAACGCGCCCGGTTCGAGGAGCACCTGGCGCTCTGCCCGTCCTGCGACCAGGAAGTACGGGAGCTGACGGCGACCGTCGCCCGCCTGGCCCTCGCCTCGGCCGTCGCACCCCGGGCCGCCCTGAAGGACGAGGTGCTGCGGCGCGTCGCCACCGTCCGCCAGGATGTACCGGATCCGCGGCGTGGGACGGAGACGCCCCCCGGTCCCGCGCCGCACCGGGGGCGCGGCGTCCACCGGTGGGCGCTCGCCGCCTGTCTCGCCGCCGTCGTGGGTCTCGGCGGCACCGCGGTCTGGCAGCACCAGCGCGCTGAGGACGCGCGCGACCAGGCACGGCAGGTGCAGGAGCAGACGAGGGAGCAGGCGCAGGAGCTCGCCGCCGTGCTCGCCGCCCCGGACGCCAGGACCCGCACCGGCGGGCTCACGGACGGGGCGCGGGGCACGGTCGTCGCGTCCAGGAGCCTCGACAAGGCCGTGTTCATCGCGGACGGCATGGCACCGCCCCCCAAGGGCAAGGTCTACCAGCTCTGGTTCGACGACGGCGGTTCCATGCGCTCGGCCGGACTCATGGACCCCGACCGGTCCGCGGCGACCGTCCTGATGCGGGGCGGGATCGGCAAGGCGACCGGCATGGGCATCACGGTGGAGCCCGCGGGCGGTTCGGACGAGCCGACCTCCTCCCCCGTGGCGCTGATGGAGCTGCCCACCTGATTTCCCGCATCCGACGGGGAAGCGACCAATCCGCGCGGCCCGCGGCCTCGGATACTCCATGTGACGACAGAACGGAACCGCCGGAAACCGCGCAGCGACCTGGGGCGTGCCGCGGCCGGTGCCCTGAGCGGGGTACTTGCCGGGTTCGCCGCTCTCGCCGCCGCCGAGCTGCTGTCCTCCGCCGTACGTCCCGAGGCCGGGCCCGTCGTGGCGGTCGGCGGCGCGGCGATCGACCGTACGCCCCCGTCCGTCAAGGACTGGGCGATCCGGGAGTTCGGCACCGACGACAAACTCGTCCTGCAGTCCGGCATCGTCGCGGTGCTCGCGCTCCTGGCGGTCGTGCTGGGGCTCCTCGCCCTGCGCCACCGCCGCCTCGGCGCCGCGGGCGTGCTCCTCTTCGGGGTGGTCGGCGCCGTGGCGGCCGTCTCCCGGCCCGATTCGACCGGCTTCACGGACGCGTTCCCCTCCCTGGTGGGCGCCGTGGCCGGTGCGGCGCTGCTGTATGCGCTCGCCGGTCGTCTGGAGCCGCACGCCGCGTCGGAAGGGGGCGCTGAGGCCGCCGAGTGGGACCGGCGCGGGTTCCTCGTCGCGGCGACCGCTGCCGCCGCCGCGTCGGCGGGCGTCGGAGCCCTGGGCAGGTCGTTCAACGCCTCGCGCGGCAAGGACGCCATCGCATCGCGGGAGGGCATCGTGCTGCCCGCCCCCGCCTCGCCCGCGTCCGACGTCCCCAGGGGCGCGCGGCTGCGCGTGCCCGGCATCAGTCCCTTCCTCACGCCCGCCGAGGACTTCTACCGGGTGGACACCGCGCTGATCGTGCCCAAGGTCGACGCCGACGCCTGGCGGCTGCGCATCCACGGCAAGGGCGTGGCGCGTGTGACGAGCCTGTCCTTCCAGGACCTGCTGCGGCGTGGACTGGTCGAGCGGGACATCACCTTGACCTGTGTGTCCAATGAGGTCGGCGGCCCGTACGTGGGCAACGCCCGCTGGATCGGCGTGCGCCTCGCCGACGTGCTCGCCGAGTGCGGGGTGGTGCCCCCGGTCCGCGGCGGCCCCGCGGACCAGCTGGTCGCGCGGTCCGTGGACGGCATGACCATCGGCACACCCGTCGACGACGTGATGGACGGCCGTGACGCACTGCTCGCGCTCGGCATGAACGGTGAACCGCTGCCGTTCGAGCACGGGTTCCCCGTCCGCATGGTGGTGCCGGGGCTGTACGGATACGTCTCCGCCTGCAAGTGGATCGAGGACATCGAGCTCACGACGTTCGACGCGTACGACCCTTACTGGGTACGGCGCGACTGGGCCGCCAAGGCCCCCGTCAAGACCCAGTCCCGCATCGACACCCCCAAGCCGTTCGCCCGGCCGACGGCGGGCACGGTGATGGTCGCCGGGGTGGCGTGGGCGCAGCACCTCGGCATCGACAAGGTCGAGGTGCGCGTCGACGACGGCCCTTGGCGGAGCGCCGACCTGGCCGCCGAGGACACCCGCGACACCTGGCGCCAGTGGTCCTTCCCCTGGCAGGCCGCTCCGGGCGGTCACACCCTCACGGTGCGGGCGACCGACCGTACGGGCACCGTCCAGACGGCGGAACGAACCCGCACGAGCCCCGACGGGGCGAGCGGCCGGCATTCGGTGGTGGTCACCGTCACCTGACCCCGTGTCCCCCCTCCACTGACCCCCGTATCCCTTCCCCTCCGCCGGTACGCGAGTTCACCGGTACTCAAGTTCACTCACCCCCCTGGAGAAGTCATGAACACCACCCCCCGCCGTGTCCGTCGCGCCGCCGTCGCCGCCGCCTCGGCCGCCTTCCTGCCCCTCGCCCTCACGGCCTGCTCGGACGACAGCTCGGACAGCGCCGCCGACAGCCCCTCCAAGAGCGCGTCGGCGGAACCGTCCAAGGCGATGGGCTCCATGACGGAGCCGTTCGGGCCCGCCTGTTCGTCCGTGCCGAAGGACGGCAAGGGCAGCTTCGACGGCATGGCGAAGGACCCCGTGGCCACGGCCGCGTCGAACAACCCGGCCCTGTCCACGCTGGTGACCGCCGTCAAGAAGGCCGGACTGGTCGACACGTTGAACAGCGCCGAGGACATCACCGTCTTCGCGCCGACGAACGACGCCTTCGCGAAGATCCCCAAGGCCGACCTGGACAAGGTCCTCAACGACAAGGCGCAGCTCACCAAGATCCTCACGTACCACGTGGTCGGCCAGCGGCTGACGCCCGACGACCTGAAGAGCGGCTCCTACGCGACGCTGGAGAAGTCGAAGCTCACGACGTCCGGTTCGGGTGAGTCGTACAAGGTGAACGACTCGGCGAACGTCGTCTGCGGCAACGTCGAGACGGCCAACGCCAACGTGCACATCATCGACACGGTCCTCATGCCGAAGAGCTGAGGGCCGGGGTCGTCAGCCGAGATGGGTCGACCAGTCCTGCTGGGCCGCGGGCTTCCCGTGCAGATCGGGGACGCGCTTCAGCCAGGCGGGCCGGCCCTTCTCGGTGGCGGCGGCGCGCCGTGCGTCCGCGGCGGCCAGTTCGCCGCGGGAGGGGAAGCACGTGGGCAGCCAGACCGCGGAGGCGCGGGCGCGGGCCAGGAGGTGCTCCACGTACGCCTCGCGCACCGCGTCCGGCGAGTCGAAGCCCGGCTCGTCGGCGAGCCACGCGTCGGGGACGAGGGCGACGATCTCGCGGAGGGCGTCCTCGGTGACGAGGGGCGCCAGTTCGGCATCGGCGGCCGCCATGTCCGGGCCGTACGAACCGAGGGCGTGGTGCCGGAAGTCGTACTCCTTGTCGGGAGCGGAGGCGCCCCAGCGGTGGTGGAAGACGAGCGCGGCGCCGTGGTCGATGAGCCACAGCTTCGGCGCGTGCACACCGAACGTGGGCCAGATCATCAGGTTCGAACTGTGCACCGTGCGGTCGACGTTCGCGGTGAGGGCGTCGAGCCAGACGACCTTGCCGGCCTCCAGCGGGTCGACGTCGATCGCCTCGGGCGTGAAGTCCGCGGCGCCCGGCAGCAGGTCCATGCCGAGGTTGAGTCCCGCGCTGGCGTGCAACAGGTCCTGGACCTCCTGGTGCGGTTCGTCGGCGCCGACCGCCGGGTCGAAGTGGACCAGGACGAGCTCGGGGAAGCGCAGGCCGAGGCGGCGCGCGAGCTCGCCGACGATGATCTCGGCGACGAGCGCCTTGCGTCCCTGGGCGGACCCGGTGAACTTGACGACGTACGTCCCGAGGTCGTCGGCCTCGACGACACCGGGCACGGACCCACCGGTCCGCAGCGGGTTCACATACCGGACAGCAGTCACTTCACGCAGCACACGGGCCACTGTATGCCGGAGGTCGGTGCGGGCACGATCAGGTTTTCGCGCGCACGGTCATGTGGTGCCGAGGACGGCGCTCATCTCACGTTCGATGATCTCCTGGAACGGGATGTCGTCGTGATTGCCGAGGACGACGCCGACCCACCCGCTGTCCGGGTAGATGTTCCAGCTTGCGACGCTGCCGGGGTCGACGCCCGCGCGGCCGTTCAGCCACTGACCGTCGATCAGGCTCACGGGCATCATGTACGTCGCGAACGCCGCGTCGGCGGGGCTGGACCGGGCGGCTCGTAGACCGCCTCCCTGCGGGGCCAGCGGGATCTTGGGAGCGGTGAGGAGTTCGGCGTAGGGGCGGTCCAGTACCGTGCCGTCGGCCAGCGCGTGGGCGAAGCGGACGAGGTCCGGTGCGGTGGCGAAGCCGCCGTCGCCGGGGAGGTCGATGAAGCCGCGGGCCGGGTTCTTGCCCGGTTGGAGCGGGTCCGGGCTGCCCTTGTCCAGGTTGCGGACGGCGTCCACGCGGCTGCCGTCGGCCTGGCGCATGTACGCGTGCGCGATGTGCGGGTCGGTGAGCCACTGCGGCCTGGTGTAGAACGCCGTGCCGGTCATGCCGCACCGCCTGAAGATGTGCTCCTCCACGTAGTCCCAGTACGTCATGCCGGTCACCGCCTCCACGATCAGGGCCGGGATGGCGACCTCGGCACCGGCGTGGTCGGTGGGCGTGCCGGGCGGTGCCACCGGTTTCGCCTGCCGGGCCCACTCCTCGTGGAACTCGCGCACCTCTTCCTTGCTCCGGAAGACGCGTTGCGGGTCCTCCTCCGGGGTGTTGAGCCCGGACGTGCCGGAGAGCAGGTGGTGGATGGTCACCTTGTCGGCGATCTCCTCGGGGAAGCCCTTCAGATGGACGCCCACCGTGTCGGAGAGCCGCAGCCTGCCCCGCTGTGCCAGCTGCAGGACGGCCACGGCGCCGAACGGCTTGCCCGCGGAGGAGAGGTTGAACGCGACGCCGTCGTGGTTGCGGATGTTCTTCTCCTCGTCCGCCATCCCATAGCTGCGCGACAGCACCGTCCGGCCGCGGTGGGACAGCAGTACGACGCCGGAGAACCTGTCCTCGGCGGCCAGCTTCGCCACGTACCGGTCGTAGGCTCCGCCCGGTCGCGTGTCCCGCGGGATGCCGCGGCGACCGGCCGGGGCGGGGCGGGCCCCCACCGGCTGCGTTCCTCCCGCCGTCACGCCCACGGCGGCGAGACCGCCCCATCCGAGCAACCGCCGCCGCCCCATCCCCCGTACGGAATCCGAGCCCATGTCACGCGCCCTCCTGGTCGACGGACCAGCCGTCCGCCGGTCGGAGGGCGGTCCGTGGCTCCACTCAAGACGCGGGGGCGTTGTGGGGGCGTATGCGTTTTCGGATACACCCGCGATACGTGGCGTCCCGGTGCGCCTCAGGCGGTCAGCCGCTCCTCCAGGCGGACCGTCACCGTGTCTCCCTCCTCCTTGCCGATCGCCTTGCGCACCTCCGCCTTCACCGGCAGCTTGTGCGTGCCGTCTCCCAGCGCCATGAACGAACTCCGGAACGGATGGCCGTCGATCGTGCCCCGGACCTTCACCAGGCCGCGGGTGCCGAAGAACTCGGCCGACTCGGGCCACACGACGTACGTCCAGCCGCCGACGGCCGGGCTCTTCCGCAGGGTCGCGGTGAACTGCTTGTCCATCACTGGTACCGCCTCTCGATGAGGTATCCCTGTAGTCCCTGTCCATGAGGTCTCGCTGTAGGGAGGACCGTCGCGGGGGCGGAAAATCACCGCTCCCTCCCGTGGGCGTCCGCGGGCGGCTCTATAGGCTGCTCGCGTGGCGTCCATGAAAGATCCGGTACCTGACGGCAGCGCGGCGACCGACCTGGTCGCGTTCGCGGTGCAGTTGCGCCGTATGAACGGTGAGATCAACCGTCTGGTGCACGCGTTCGCCGCGGGTCACGAGCTGCACGCCACCGACGTCCAGGCCTTGGGCGCCATCCTCGACGCGCAGGAACCGATGACGCCGGGACGGCTCAGGGCGCACCTGGGCCTGACGTCCGGCGCCGTGACCGCGTGCCTGGACCGGCTGGAGCGGGCCGGGCACATCCGGCGGTCGCGGGAGAGCCAGGACCGCCGGGTCGTACACCTGCACTACGAGGCGAGCGCCCGCGCCGCCGCGCGGGCCTTCTTCCAGCCGCTGGCGGTGGCCACGGAGAGCGCGCGCGGGCGCTTCAGCGCGGAGGAACTCGCCGTCGTCCTGCGCTTTCTCACGGCGCTGAACGAGGAACTCGCCGAGTAGGACGGACGGGACGGGGCAAGTGTTTGGTTCAATCATTGAGATTGTTTTTTGTTGAGCTACTTTTAGGCCCCCAGGAGCTAGGAGCCCCCGCATGCCCTCCGCCCGCCTTCCCCGCTGGCTCCTGCCCGTCGTTCTGCTCGTGGTCTGGTTGGGGGTCGGTGCCACGCTGGGCCCCTACGCCGGGAAGCTGGGCGAGGTCGCCACCAACGACCAGGCCGCCTTCCTGCCGCGGAACGCCGAGTCGACGCGGGTCATCGACGCCCAGCGCGCCTTCGACCAGGAGGAGTCCGTGCCGGCCATCGTCGTGTGGACGGCGGACTCCGCCGCGTCGTCGGAGCGTCTGAGGGACTCGCAGCAGGCGGCGGCCACGCGCGCGCTGCGCTCGCTGGACGGCTCGTCCGGGGTCGCGGGCCGCGTGTCGCCCGCCCTGCCCGCCGAGGACGGCCGGGCCCTGCGGGGCGTCGTGCCCCTGCGGCCCGACCTGGGCGACCGGCTGCCGCAGGTCCTGGAACGGATCGAGGAGCGCGCGGCGCGGGTGCCGGGCACGACCGTGCAGGTGGCGGGTCCCGCCGCCAGTCAGGCCGACCTGTCCGACGCCTTCTCGGGCATCGACGGCATCCTCCTCGGCGTCGCCCTGGTCACCGTCCTGCTGATCCTGCTGCTGGTCTACCGCAGCGTGCTGCTGCCCTTCGTCATCATCGTCGGTGCCGTGTTCGCCCTGGGGCTGGCGTGCGCGATCGTCTACGTGCTCGCCGACCACGACGTGGTCCGCGTGGACGGGCAGGTGCAGGGCATCCTGTCGATCCTCGTCATCGGCGCCGCGACGGACTACGCGCTGCTGCTCACCGCCCGCTTCCGGGAAGAGCTCGCCGGCACCCGCGACAGGACGGCGGCCATGCGCGCCGCGCTGCGCCGTTCGTCCGGGCCGATCGTCGCCAGTGGTGCGACGGTCGCGCTCGGTCTGCTGGCGCTGCTGCTCAGCGATCTGACGAACAACCGTGCGCTCGGCCCGGTCGGTGCGATCGGCATCGTGTGCGCCGTGCTGAGCGCGCTGAGTTTCCTGCCCGCAGCGCTGCTCCTGCTGGGCCGCGCCGCGTACTGGCCCGCGAAGCCCCGCACCTCACCGGACCCCTCCGGCGGAGGGAACGGGGTCTGGGGGAAGGTCGCCGCGCTCGTGGACCGGGCGCCGCGCAAGGTGTGGGCCGGCACGCTCGCCGCGCTGTGCGTGTGTGCCGCCTTCGCCCCCACCCTCACCTCCAAGGGCGTTCCGCTGGACGAGATCTTCGTCAACGACGCACCCTCCGTGGCCGCGCAGGACACGCTGAGCCGCCACTTCCCCGGCGGCTCGGGCAACCCCGCCGTCGTGATCACCGACGCCGACCGCACGGACCGGGTCACGGCCGCTGCGAAACGCACGGAGGGCGTGGCCGACGCCTCCCCGGTGACCGCCTCGGGCCGCCCGGGAGATGGGGAGGACAAGCCCCGCGTCGTCCAGGGGAAGGTGCGGGTCGACGTCACGCTGAAGGATCCCGCCGACAGCGACGCCGCGAAGCGGACCGTGGCGCGGCTGCGCGACGCGGTGCACCGCACGGGCGGGCCCGACAGCCTCGTCGGCGGCTACACCGCCCAGCAGTACGACACCCAGCGCACGGCGGAGGAAGACCGCGCGCTCATCGTGCCGGTGGTCCTGGCCATCATCCTGGTGATCCTCGTCGGCCTGCTGCGGTCCCTGTTGATGCCGGTGCTCCTCGTCGCCACGGTGGCCCTGAACTTCGTCGCGACGCTGGGGGTGTCCGCTCTCGTCTTCGAGCACGTGCTGGGCTTCAGCGGCACCGATTCGTCGGTGCCGCTGTACGGCTTCGTCTTCCTCGTCGCCCTCGGCGTGGACTACAACATCTTCCTGATGTCCCGGGTCCGTGAGGAGTCCGCGCGCCACGGCACCCGGCAGGGGGTCCTGCGCGGGCTGACCGCGACGGGCGGCGTCATCACCTCCGCGGGCGTCGTCCTGGCCGCCACGTTCGCCGCCCTGGGCGTCATTCCCCTGGCCTTCCTGGTGCAGATCGCGTTCATCGTCGCGTTCGGCGTCCTGCTGGACACCCTGGTCGTACGGTCCCTGCTGGTACCGGCGCTGGTCCGGGACATCGGGCGGGTGGCCTGGTGGCCGGGGCACACGCGCCTCTAGGCGTGCAGTGCCTCGCGGAGGCGTTCGGCGAACGCGGCCGGGTGGGTGGTCAGGCCGGTGTGCCCGCCGGGAAAGTGCCGGAGTTCCGTGCCGAGACGCTCGGCCAGGAAGGCGGCGGGACGGTAGGGGAGTTCCCCGCGCGACTCCTCACCGCAGGCGAGCACGAGCCGGTCCGACAGGGTGGCGAGCCGGGTGACGTCGGGAGCGTAGGACATGAAGGCGGGCACGATGCGTCCGACGAAGTACGGCAGGGCGCCCAGGGTCTGCTCGGCCCGTGCCGCCGCCTGCGGCGGGAGTTCCGTCGCGGGTGCTGGGTCGGCGGTGTCGCCGTCCTTGCTCAGGCCGGCGGCGAACACGGCCATGGCCGGCATCGGTCCCCGCTCACGGAACGTCTCCTGGACCCGCGCGAGCAGCGCGCGGTGCGCGGCGGCGTCCGGCAGGACCTCCACGACCGGCGGTTCGTGCACGACGGCACATTGCACGCGTTCCGGGTGGGCGAGGAGCAGGTGCAGCGCGGCGATCGCTCCCGAACTGGAGCCGAACACGCGGGCGGGCGCGTCGGGCGAGAGCAGGTCGAGCAGCCGGGCCGCGTCCTCGGCGTGCTCGGCCACGCTCTGTTCCGTCTCCGGGTCGTCAAGCGTGCTTCCGCCCATTCCCCGTGGGTCGTACGTCACCACCGTGGAGGCGTCGGCCAGGTCGGCCGCCACCGCGGCGAGGGAGGCGGCGCCGCCCGTGCCACCCGGTATCAGGAGCAGGAGCGGGCCCCGCCCGCGCACTTCGTAGTGCAGGGTCGCGCCGTTCACGCGCAGGGTTCCGACGGTCGGCTCGGTCATGCCGTCTTCTCTCCGGTTTCGCTCTCGGACGTGGGCCAGTGCTCAAGGAGGGTGTGCAGGGCGTCGAGTGCGCGGCTCCAAGAGGCCTGGGCGGGGCGCTTGTGCGCGAAGCCGCCCGCCGCTTCCAGTGCGACGAACCCGTGGAACGTGCTGCGCAGCAGGCGGACCGCGTCGGTCAGGTCGGGTTCGGCGAGGCCGTAGGCGCGCAGCATGCCGTAGGTCAGCTCGACCGCGCGTCGCGGTCCCGGCGCGTCCGCGGCCAGCGCGGGATCGATGTCGACCGGGGTCTGCGTGGCCGTGTAGCGGCCGGGGTGCAGGCGGGCGTAGTCGCGCCAGGCGTCCGCGAACGCGACCAGCGCGTCCTTGCCCGACCGGCCCGCCGTGGCCTCCGCGATGCGGATCGTCTTCTCGTCCGCCGCCAGCAGCGCGATGCGTCCCCGCAGGTCCTCCAGGCCGCGCACGTGCGCGTAGAGACTCGCGTCCTTCACACCGAGCCGCCGCGCCACCTGGGACATCGTCAGCCGGTCGAGCCCGACCTCGTCCGCGAGTTCGGCGCCCGCGATCGTCACCCGCTCCGCCGTCAGTCCGGCCCGCGCCATGGACAACCTCCGTTCCTAGGGTCCCTAGGTTAAAACTAGGACCCCTAGGAACGGAAACCGGATACTGCCGCTTCAGCTTTCACGCAGGGCCTTCGCCAGGACGCCGTCACCGCTGAGCTCGATCCGGCCGTCCCGTACGCCCTCGCCGAGGGTGAGTTCGCCCCGGACGACGGCCGCACATGTCGCGGCGTCCAGAGCCACCCGGGCGTCCGGTTCCTCCGGGGCCTCGCCCTCGCCGTACCCCTCACCGCTCGCACCCGCACGCACGTGGAACACGCCCTCGTCGAGCCGCACCTCCAGCACCCCTTCGGCGTCCAGCGCCGCCAGGAACCCGAGGAGCGGCAGCGCGAACCAGTGCGCCCGCACCGCGTCCGTGGGCCTGCGTTCCGCGAGGGCGGGGGCGCCCCAGGCGGCGAGGGCCTTGAGGACCGGGAGCAATGCGCGGCCCCGTTCGGTCAGTTCGTAGACGAACGCCGACGCGGGCGGGGGCAGTTTGCGGCGGGTGCTCAGGCCCTGCTGCTCCATGTCCTTCAGGCGCGACGCGAGGACGTCCGTGCTGACGCCCGGCAGGTCGGCGTGCAGGTCGGTGTAGCGGCGCGGGCCCGCGAGGAGTTCACGGACGATCAACAGGGTCCAGCGGTCGCCCACGGCGTCGAGACCTCGGGCGGCGGCGCAGTACTGGTCGTAGCTTCGGCGGGACCGGGCGGCGGCGTTCGGCCGGGGCGGCTGAGGTGGCATGCGGCATAGTCTAAGCAAGTCGTTGGACTTTCCAAGCGGGAACTTGGTAAAACCAAGCGACACCGAGCAGTACTCGCCACGGGAGGCGCAGCGCATGGAGTTCCGGCAGTCGAGCAAGCTCAGCGAGGTCTGTTACGAGATCCGGGGCCCCGTCATCGAACACGCCGACGCGCTGGAGGAGGCGGGCCACAGCGTCCTGCGCCTCAACACCGGCAACCCCGCGCTCTTCGGCTTCGAGGCGCCCGAGGAGATCGTCCAGGACATGATCCGGATGCTCCCCCGGGCGCACGGCTACACGGACTCGCGCGGTGTCCTGTCCGCCCGCCGTGCCGTCGCCCAGCGCTACCAGGCACTCGGTCTGGACGACGTCTCCGTGGACGACGTCTTTCTCGGCAACGGCGTGTCCGAACTGGTCACGATGGCGGTACAGGCCCTCCTGGAGGACGGCGACGAAGTCCTCGTCCCGGCACCCGACTTCCCCCTGTGGACCGCCGTGACGACCCTCTCCGGAGGCAAGGCCGTCCACTACGTGTGCGACGAGTCCGCGGACTGGTACCCCGACCTCGACGACATGGCCGCGAAGATCACCGACCGCACCAGGGCCGTCGTGATCATCAACCCCAACAACCCCACGGGCGCGGTCTATCCGAAGGAGATCCTGGAGGGCATCCTCGACCTGGCGCGCCGGCACGGCCTGATGGTCTTCGCCGACGAGATCTACGACCAGATCCTGTACGACGACGCCGTGCATCACAGCGTCGCCGCCCTCGCCCCCGACCTGGTCGTCCTCACCTTCTGCGGACTTTCGAAGACGTACAGGGTCGCCGGTTTCCGGTCCGGGTGGATGGTCGTCACCGGGCCGCAGCAGCACGCCAAGAGCTATCTGGAGGGGCTGACGATGCTCGCCTCCATGCGGCTGTGCCCGAACGCGCCCGCGCAGTACGCCATCCAGGCCGCGCTCGGCGGCCGCCAGTCCATCCGTGAACTCACCGTGCCCGGAGGCCGGTTGCACGTGCAGCGCGACCGGGCCTGGGAGAAGCTGAACGAGATTCCCGGCGTCTCGTGCGTGAAGCCGAAGGGTGCCCTGTACGCGTTCCCGCGCCTGGACCCGAAGGTCCACCGGATCCACGACGACGAGAAGTTCGTGCTCGACCTGCTCCTCCAGGAGAAGATCCAGGTCGTCCAGGGCACGGGCTTCAACTGGGCCCGCCCCGACCACTTCCGCATCCTCACGCTTCCGTACGCCGACGACCTGGACGCGGCGATCAGCCGCATCGGCCGCTTCCTGAGCGGCTACCGTCAGTGACCCCAGTGGTATCCGAGACGCCGGTGACGGCGCCGACCGCCAGGAGCACCGTGCCGCCCTGTACCGACTGCGGACGTTCCGTCCTCACGCAGTTCGCCTCGCCCGACCTCGTCGCGCCCATCGTGTACGAGGGCTTCGACCGCGCCGCCGACCCGGCCTGGCGCACCTCGGGCGCCGCGACCCTCGACGACTACGCGCGCTGGTGCGGGCACCTGTGCGGCCTGACGTGCTTCCGGATGACTCTCGGCCCGTCCGCGCCGCCCCTGTTCGCCCTGCGGGACGGCGCGCTCGAGTACGGCGCGTACACCGACGTGGACGGCGTCATCAAGGGCATGGTCTATGCCCCGTTCGCCGAGTACGCCCGCGACGCGTTCGGCGTCGATGCCGAGGTCCACCGGCATCTCTCCGTCGCCGAGATCGGCGCGCTCCTCGACGAGGGGCGGCAGGTCATCGCCTCGGTGCACTTCGAGATCCGCCGCCCGCACCTGCCGTCGCCGGGCAGGGGCGGCCACCTGGTGCTTCTCACCGCGCGCACGGCCGAAGGACGCCTGCACTTCCACAATCCGTCCGGCGTCGACGCGGCGACCCGCACGGCGGTGCTCACCCCCGACACGTTCGAGCCGTTCTTCGCCGGGCGCGGGGTGTCACTGCGCTGACAGACGGTCACCGCGGCTGCCAGGATGGCGCCATGATGCGTGGAGGCAGGGTCGCCGTCGTGGGCGGCAGCGTCGCCGGATGCGCCGCGGCCCTGGCCGCGCACCGCGGCGGCGCGGACGAGATCACCGTGTACGAGAGGGCCGCCGGGGATCTCGCCGACCGCGGTGTGGGGCTCGCGGTGCACGACTCGCGCTACGCCGAGCTGGAGTCGGCGGGCTACCTGGACGCGGGCATGCCGTGGGTGCAGCTCGTGCGGCGGCGCTGGTACGTGCGGGACGACGCGTCCGGCGCCCCGGTGGGCCGGGAGATCGCCGTCATGCCGTTCCCCTTCCGCACGTACAACTGGGGTCCGCTGTGGCGGGAGTTGCGCCGCCGCGTCCCGGAGGGCGTGGACTTCCGCACCGGGGCCCCGGTGCGGCATGTGCGACCCGGACCGGACGGCGTCGAGGTGATCACGGACGGCGGCAGCACCCGCCACGACCTCGTGATCGGCGCCGACGGCTACCGCTCCGCCGTCCGCGCCGCCCGCTTCGGCGACGTACGCCCCGCCTACGCGGGCTACCTCGCCTGGCGCGGCGCCTTCCCCGTGGACCGGCTGAACGCTCCGGAGCTGTGGGCCGAGGACGACTGCGTGTACGCCGTCTTCCCGGGCGGCCACGTGATCATCTACCGCATCCCCGACGGCGCGGGCGGCCACCGCGTCAACTGGGTCCTGTACACCGCCCCGCCTCCCGGCCTCGACCTCGGGCTCGGCCTCGACCTGCGGCTGACCGGCCCCACGAGCCTGCCGCCCGGCGGCCTCACCGACGCGCTCACCGCCCACCTCGGCTTCGTGGCCGACGAACTCCTGCCGCCCTACTGGGGCGCGCTGCTGCGCGAGACGACGCCCGACGAGCTCTTCCTCCAGCCCATGTACGACTTCACCGCGCCGCGCTGCACGGCGGACCGCGTCCTGCTCGTCGGCGACGCGGCGGCGGTGGCACGGCCGCACACCGGCGCGGGCGCGGTCAAGGCGCTGCAGGACGCCACGGTCCTGGAGTCCGCCCTCGCCACGGCGGACACCTGGGCGGACGCCCTGGACACCTACGACACCGACCGCACCGTCTCCGGGCGCGCGATGGTGGACCTGGGACGGCGGCTCGGCGGGGCACTCGTCCAGGCGACGCCGGACTGGGGCGCGATGGACCAGGCGGCGATGGAGACGTGGTGGACGCGGGCCGACGGGTCGGGCGCGTTCGGGGGCCGCGTGCTGAAGCGCTGACGCCGAATCGCTGACGACGCTTCCCTGACGTCGCTGCTTCACTGACGTCGCGGCTTCACTGACGCCGTATCCCTGACGTCGTTTTGGGAATGCGCGCTCTTGATCAATAGTATCCGGCGATGATCACAAGACACCGGCCGGCGGCCTGGGTCATCGCCCTGCTCGCCGCCCTGACCGCCGGGCTCGTCACGGCAGGCCCCGCCGCCGCCGATGACGACGACGAACCGGCACGGCCCAACCCGAAGGTCGAGCTCGTCCTCGACGTCAGCGGCTCCATGCGCGCCCGCGACATCGACGGCAAGTCCCGCATGGCCGCCGCGAAGCAGGCCTTCAACGAGGTCCTGGACGCGACCCCCGACGAGGTCGCGCTCGGCATCCGCACCCTGGGCGCCAACTACCGCGGCGACGACCGCAAGACGGGCTGCAAGGACACCGAGCTGCTCTACCCCGTGGAGCAGCTCGACAAGGCGGGCCGCACCGACGCGAAGACCGCCGTGGCGACGCTCGCGCCGACCGGCTGGACGCCGATCGGCCCGACGCTCCTCAAGGCCGCCGACGACCTGACGAAGGACGACGACGCCGAGCGCAGCCGCCGCATCGTGCTGATATCCGACGGCGAGGACACCTGCCAACCGCTGGACCCGTGCGTGGTCGCCCGCGACATCTCCGCCAAGGGCATCCACCTCACCATCGACACGCTCGGCCTCGTCCCCGACGCCAAGACCCGCGACCAGCTGAGCTGCATCGCGGAGGCCACCGGCGGCACGTACACGTCGGTCCGGCACACCGACGAGCTGGCGGGCCGCGTCAAGCAGTTGGTGGACCGCGCGGCCGACCCGGTCGTCACGCCCGTGGAGGCGAAGGGCGCCGCGCAGTGCACCGACGCGCCCGAGCTGAAGTCCGGTCTCTACACCGACCGCGAGAAGTTCGGCGAGCACCGCTGGTACCGCGTGGACGTTCCCGCGGGCAAGGAGCTGCGCGCCTCCGTGAGCGTCGCCGCCGACCGGGCCGTCAACAAGGACTACGGCGTGCTGCTGCGCGCCGAGACTCAGACCGGCCGCGAGATCGTGCGCGGCCAGGAGTCCGGCGACGGACGCACCGACGTCATCTCGACGGGGCTGCGCTATCCGCGCCCCGAGGCGGACGACGGTGACGAGGGCGCCAAGTACGGTGCGAGTGAGACCGTGTGTCTGCGCGTCAGCAACTCCTTCTCCGCTCCCGCTTCGGTGAAGTCGTCTCCCGGCCTCCCCCTCGAGCTGGCGGTGGATCTCGTGGACTCCGGTGACGACGCGTCGGACGTCGCGTCCTTCGGGCTCGGCCACGGCTGGTGGCTGCTCGGCGTGCTCGTCCTGGTCGGCTTCGTCGCCGGTCTGCTCTGGGGCTGGCTGTCGCGCTGGCGCTTCGCGGTCTGGAGGACCAACTGATGCGTACGACACGTGTGGTGCGGCGCTTCGCCGTGACGACCGGCGCCGCCCTGCTGGCGCTGACCGGGGCGGCCGGTTCGGCCGCCGCCGACGACGAGACGCCCGAGAAGGTGACGGAGGCGGGCACGTCCTTCCGCACCGCCACCGCGCTCCGCATCGACCAGGAGGCGACGGCGGAGGCGTCCACGGGTGACTACCTGTACTGGGCGTTCCCCGTGGACGCCGGGCAGCGCGCCACCGTGCACGCGACGGTGAAGCTGCCCGAAGCGGCGGCCCGGCACGCCGCGTCCACCTGGCAGGTCGACGTGTACGACGGGCTGCGGCGCCGTCAGGCCTGCCGCCTCGGCACGCCCACGAAGACGGCCGCGCAGGACGCCGCGTCGGTGTCGCTCTCCTGCTCGCTGCGGACCGTCAGGTCCTGGTCGGAGCAGTGGGCGAACGACCCGCTGCCCGGCACGTACTACCTGCGGCTCACGGTCACCGACCTCAAGGCGGACGACCTGGGGCTTCCGGTGCGGGCCGAGGCGAAGGTCACCGCGACCGACGCGGGCGGCGCGCAGGCCGTCGACGGATCGCTGGGCGAGCCGCTGGTGCCGGGCGCGGGCTCGGACGAGCGGCGGGCGGCGGCCGTCGAGCCGGAGGACGGCTGGTCCGGCGGCTGGTGGTCCTCGCGCTGGCTCTGGACGGCGGCGGGCGGTGTCCTCGCGGCGCTCGCGGGCGTCGGCGGCTACGCGCTGACACGCGGGTCGGGACGGCCCGCGCGGGTGCCGCAAGGCATGTAGCGCCGGTCCCGGGGACCGACCGCCCCCGCTTGACGGGTCCCGCCGGGCGCGGGGGCCGGAGGGCGTGGCAGGCTCGGTGGTGGCGGTGCCGGACGGCCCGCCACCACCGGGAGAACAGGAACGGCGCGATCATGGGTGATCTGCTCCTCGTCCGGCACGGCGAGACGGAGTGGTCCCTGTCGGGGCAGCACACCAGCTGGACGGACATCCCCCTCACCGACAACGGCAGGGAGCAGGCCCGCTCGCTGGCCCCGCTCATCAGCAGGTTCCGGATCGGGGCGGCGTTCACGAGCCCGCGGCAGCGCTCGCGGGAGACCGCGGAACTCGCCGGGTTCGGTGACGCGCGGGTGGACCCGGACCTGAGCGAGTGGGAGTACGGCGCGTACGAGGGCGTCACGACCGTCGAGATCCACCGCACCCGGCCCGACTGGTACCTGTTCACGGACGGGGTCGCGCTCGGCCCGCCCGAGCACCCCGGGGAGAGCCCGGAGCAGGTGGGCGAGCGCGCCGACCGCATGCTGGCGAAGGTGGACGCGGCGCTCGCCGACAACGAGGGCAGCGTGGTCCTCTTCGCGCACAGTCACTTCCTGCGCGTCCTGACCGCCCGCCGCCTGGGCCTGCCCGCGTCGGGCGGCTCGATGTTCCTGCTGGCCACCGGCACGGTGAGCCGGCTGAGCACGGAGCACCGGCGGCACGTGGTGGCGAGCTGGAACCTGCGCCCGCAACTGGTGAAGTGACGCCGCCGTCCGTCGCTGTGACGGCATTCGACACACGTCACGATGATCATCAAGACTGCGGTCATGCGATACGGCGTGAACCTCCTCAACTTCGGCTCCGGCACGACCCCCGACTCGCTGCTCCGGCAGGCGACCGACGCCCGTGACCTCGGGTTCGGGTTCGCGATGATCTCCGACCACATAGCGGTGACGCCCGACGTCCACGAGGTCTATCCGGCGCCGTTCTACGACCAGTTCGTGCTCGCCGCGTACCTCGCGGGCCGGGTGCCGGGGCTGCGGCTCGGGACGACCATCACGGTCGTCCCGTACCGGCACCCCCTGCAGACCGCGCGCATGGCCGCCAACATCGACCGGCTCAACGACGCCGGGTTCATCCTGGGTGCCGGGGTCGGCTGGTCGGCGGCCGAGTACGAGGTGCTCGGCGTGCCCTTCCGCGAGCGCGGCGCGATCACCGACGAGTACCTGACGGCGATCCGCGCCGCCTGGCGCGAGGACCCGACGTCCTTCCACGGCACGTACGTCTCGTACGACGGTGTACGCACCGCACCCGCCCCCGCGAGCAGCCCGCTGCCGGTCTGGGTAGGCGGCAACTCCCCCGCGGCGCAGCGCCGTGCGGCCCGCCTGGGCGAGGGCTGGCACCCGTTCATGCCGAGCCGGGCCCTGCTCGACGAGGCGCTGCCCCGCATCGCCGCGGAGGCGGAGGCGGCGGGGCGGCCCGTGCCGGGCCTGGCGCCGCGCCTGCAGATCCGCGTCGGCGAGCAGCCGGACACTCCGGAGCGTCCGCTGGGTCACGGCAGCGTCGGCCAGATCCGCGGCGACCTGGAGACGCTGGCCGGTCTGGGCGCGACGGACGTCCTCCTGGACACGTATCCCGGCACTCCCGGGGAGCGGGCGGACGCGGCCGAGGACCGACGCGTCCTCGAACTCCTGATGTCAGTGGCGCAGGGCACCATCGGTACCAGTTGACGAACCCGTCGACGGAACCGGCCCGGGGAAGGGGTGCGCGCGGTGAAGCCTCCGACAGCTGCTCAGCGACGGATCATCGAGGCCGCGGACCCGCGGACGGGCCGCCTCTCCGGCACCGAGGCCCAGCTGCAGGCCCTGGTGCGGGCGCGTCTCGCCTTCCGCCATCCCCGGCCGCCGCACGCGTGCTTCCTGACGCCGGCGGGCCATCGCGTACGCGACGAGGCCGCCGCCCCCGCGTCTCCCGCCCCGGAACCACCACCCGCGCCGCCCGCCGAGTCCGGTGTCTTCGCCGCGCGCACCGGCACGGAGACGGAACGGACCGGCGCGGAGGGCCCGGCCCGCGTGCGTGAGGTCCGCAGCGCCTGGGAGGGGCTGGTCGAACTGCGCCGCATGACGAACCCGGACGCCGCGCGCGACCGACCTTGCGCGTGGGAACGCGCGCACCTGGTGCAGGCGGCGGCCCTCGCCCTGGAGGCGGCGGGCTGCCGCCCCGCGGACCCCGACCGACCGGGTTACCGGGTCTCCCCCACTCCGCAGCCGGAGGCCGTCGCCGTCCGCGAACCGACACCGGAGGGCATACGGGCGTGTGCCGCCGCCCTGGAACGGGCGGGCTGGCAGACCAGTGAGCACGCGGAGCCGCGCGGGGGCGGGCGCTGTGTACTGGCGTCGCCGCGGCGGGTGTGAGCGGCGGAATGCCGTACAGGTCGGCCGAGTTGAACGCAGCGAGCGAGCCCGATGAAGACCGGTCCAGCGAAGGGAACACCGTGACAGAGCCCTACTCCGTGAGTGTCGGCGTCCGTGGGTACGAGACGGACACGCAGGGCCATCTCAACCAGGCCGTCTACCTGCAGTACGCCGAGCACGCCCGCTGGTCGCTGCTGCGCGCGGCCGGCATCGCCCAGACCGACCTCCTGGACAAGGGCGTCGGCCCGGTGGTCCTGGAGACGACGGTCCGCTACCGGAGCGAACTCCTCGCGGGTGACGAGACGTCGGTGAGCTGCGTGTTCGTGTGGGGCGAGCGCAAGACGTTCGGCGTCGAGCAGACGATCACTAAGGCCGACGGGACGGTCGCCGCGACGGTCTCCTCCGTCGGAGGGCTGCTCGACCTCAAGGAGCGGCGGCTGGTGGCGGATCCGCGCGAGTACTTCAGGGCACTGGCGGTGGACGCGGCGGTGCTGGGGCTGTAGCGGCAGGCAGCGGCCACGAAAGGCGGCCCGATCGCTCCCCTCCTCCTTCGTGTACATGACATCGCCACCCAACCACCTCGATACGTTCACACAGTCGTACGCACATCCGTGCCACTCTCCCGATGGTTGAGTAGTCAACTCGCGTAGACCGCACGCCCGTCGGGTTCGGGTGGGCGGCGCGCGAGGCCCACGGGAAAGGACACACCCCCACATGCCCGTCCCGCGCGTACGCCGCTGGAAACCCCTGGCCCTGACCGCGGCCGCGGTCCTCGCCGGCATCACCGTGCCGGCCACCGCCACGGCCACCCCCTCCCCCACGCCCGCCCCGGCCCCCGCGGCTGTCGGCGCCTATGACGACACGTACTACAAGGACGCGCTCGGCAAGACAGGCCCCGAGCTGAAGTCCGCGCTGCACACGATCATCAGCAAGCAGACCAAGCTCTCGTACGACCAGGTCTGGAACGCCCTCAAGACCACGGACGAGGACCCGGCCAACAGCTCGAACGTGATCCTGCTCTACTCCGGCACCTCGCGGAGCAAGAGCAGCAGCGGCGGCGACCAGGGCGACTGGAACCGCGAGCACGTCTGGGCGAAGTCCCACGGGGACTTCGGCACGGCGACCGGCCCCGGCACCGACGTCCACCACCTTCGTCCCGAGGACGTCACGGTCAACAGCATCCGTGGCAACAAGGACTTCGACAACGGCGGCGGCGCGGTCCAGGGAGCCCCCGGCAACCTCACCGACGGCGACTCCTTCGAGCCACGCGACGCGGTCAAGGGCGACGTGGCCCGCATGATCCTCTACATGGCGGTCCGCTACGACGGCGAGGACAGCTTCCCCGACCTGGAGCCCAACGACCGGGTGGACAACGGCAGCGCGCCCGCCATCGGCCGGCTCTCCGTCCTGAAGCAGTGGAGCGACGAGGACCCGCCGGACGCGTTCGAGAAGAACCGCAACCAGGTCATCTTCGACAAGTTCCAGCACAACAGGAACCCGTTCATCGACCACCCGGAGTGGGTGGAAGAGGTCTGGTGACCTAGGGCCTGTGTCGAAGGTCCCGCCTGCCCGGCGACGCCCGGCACGCGTGCTCGCCGAGCGCGTCCAGTTCCGCGAGGTCATCGGCGTCGAGCCGGAGCGCAGCCGCCGCCACGTTCTCCGCCAGGTGGTCCGGCGACGACGTGCCGGGGATCGCGAGCATCGACGGGGAGAGGGCGAGCAGCCACGCCAGGGTGACCTGTGCGGGGGTGGCGCCGTGCCGGTCGGCCACATGCCGGAGCGCCGAGAGGTCGGGCGCTCCGGCGCCGCCGAAGGGGAAGTACGGGACGTACGCGATGTTCCGCGCGGCACACAGGTCGACCAGTTCCGCGTGGTCGCGTGCCAGCGGGCTGAACCTGTTCTGGACCGCGGCGACGGTCGCGATCGCGCTCGCCTCCGCGAACTGTCCGGGTGTCGCGTTGCTGACGCCGAGGTGGCGGATGAGGCCTTCGTCGCGCAGGGCCGCCAGCGTGGCGAACCGGTCGCCGCCCGGCCCGTCGGTCCGCAGGAAGCGGAGGTAGACCAGGTCGAGGTGGTCCCGGCCCAGCTCGCGCAGGTTCCGGTGGACGGCGGCGCGCAGCTCCGCCGGGTCGGCGGGGTCCATCCAGCTGCCGTCGGGGAGGCGGCCGGGGCCGACCTTCGTGGCGATGACCAGGTCGTCGGAGTAGGGGTGGAGGGCCTTGCGGATGAGGTCGTTGGCCGCGATGTCCCCGTAGAAGTAGAAGGCGGCCGTGTCGATGTGATTCACGCCGAGCTCGACGGCGCGGCGCAGCACGGCGATGCCCCGCTCGGGGTCGTGCGCGGGGCCGTCCCAGCCGGCGGAGGGCAGACGCATGGCGCCGAAGCCCATGCGGTGGACGGGGCGGTCGCCGCCGAGGAGGTGGGAGCCGGCCGAGGCGGCGGGGAATCCGTCCGCACTCGCATGCGGGTCTGCGCCGGTGTTCTCCGTGGTTGTCATGGGGCAGATCCTGCGATGTGCGCCTCCCGCACGCGATCACGTGGCCACTTGCTGCCAGACTGCCCCCACCATGCCGAGCACATCGAACACAACGAGCACATCGAACACGTCCAGCACGGATCAGATCGTGTCGCTGCGGGGCGAGCGGGAACTGGTGCGGCGGGCCGGTGAGCTCATCACCGGGGCCCGCGAGGAGTTCCTGTGCGCCGCGGCGGACCTCGTGACCTTCTCGCCGGGCGTGAACGCCGCGTTCGCCGGGGGCCGTCGGCCGCCGGTCACGCCGGGCGGTCTGACGATGCGCAAGCTGTACACGCCGCGCGCGTTGGCGGACGCCCGGTCGGAGGCGCGGCTCGTCCGGATCGCCGAATCCGGCGTGCAGGTGCGCATTTCGGCGGCGCCGCTCGCCCACGAGGCGATCGTCATCGACCGGCGTGTGGCGATCCTGGCCGGGGCGCCGGTCCAGGGGGTGCGTACGTTCACGGTGATCCGGACGCCGGTCGCGGTCGAGGGCGTCAGGACGCTGGTGCACGCGGCGTGGGAGACCGCCGTCGACCTCGACGAGTTCCGCAGGGCGCGCCCGCCCGCGCTGAGCGAGGAGGCGCGCCGGGTCCTGCGGGCGCTGAGCGCCGGGCACACGGACGAGGTGACGGCGCGCGGGCTCGGCATGTCGTTGCGTACGTACCGCAGGCGCGTGGCCGACCTCATGACGGCGCTCGGCGCGACGTCCCGTTTCCAGGCGGGGCTGCGGGCGCGGGAGTTGGAGTGGGGCGCGGGCGGTGGGACGGTCGACACGCAGACACCTCATGACCGGGAGGAAGGTGCCGACCGCTGTGACCGATGACCAGGCCGTACTGGAGAACGTCGGGCCGCGACTGCGGGGGTTCCGCAAGGCGCTCGGCCTCACTCTCGCCACGCTCGCGGAGCGCACGGGCCTCACGCCGAGCACCATCTCCCGGCTCGAACGCGGTCACATCCGGCCGACGCTTGAGCAGCTCCTCCCCCTCGCCCGCGCCTACGCCGTGCCGCTCGACGAACTCGTCGCGGCGCCGGCCACCGGCGATCCGCGGGTCCATCTGCGCCCCTTCCGCAAGGACGGGCTGACGTTCGTGCCGCTCGGGGTGAAGACGGGCGGGATGCGCGCGTACAAGGTGATCTACCCGCCCGTGTCGCAGCTCCCGCCGCCGCGCTTCCACGTGCACCCCGGCCGGGAGTGGTTCTACGTACTCAACGGGACGGTCCAGCTCGTCCTGACCGACACCCGCACGGAGCTGACGGCGGGTGAGGCGGCGGAGTTCGACACGGCGACGCCGCACTGGATCGGCAACGCGCGGGACGACATCCCGGCGGAGACGATCGCCCTCTACGGGCAGCAGGGCGAGCGCGTACACGTCGCGGATGTCTGAGGAGTCGTCCCGGTCGCCTCGCGGTAGCCCGTTCGTCCCAGTCCCTCGTTCCAGGGTGACGGCGTTTGTGCTGGTCAGAGACTGTTCTCGCGTTCCGGCGTCCCGTTTCGCAGGTGGGTGCTGGCGGCCGGGACGGATCACGGCCCAGGCTGTGGATCGTCCGAGCGGCTCGCCGGACGAACCACTCACGAGCCACCACTCACCGCACCCATGGAGCAACCAATGCGTTCGCGTCTCGCCGCCCGCCCCGCCCGTCTGGTCCTGACCGCCGTGGCCGCCGCCGCCCTCGCCACCACCGCCGCCGGTACCGCGCTCGCCGTCGGGGGGCAGTCGAAGGCCCCCGTCGAGCAGGTCTGCGGGACCAACGATCTCACCTTCAAGGTCACCGAGAAGACGCAGGCCGGCGGCTACCTGCTCGTGACCGCCAAGGCCAGGCCCGGCATCACCTGCTACCTGGAGGGCACGTTCCCCTCGGCCGGTTTCGGCTCGCACCCCGACCGGCAGGTCACCCCCGCCGAACAGGCCGTCACCGACAGCGTCAAGGTGTCCGGCACCAAGGCCGCGTACGCCGGCATCAACCCCAAGTCGACCAACGACGACTTCGGCGCGGAGTTCGACCGGATGGCGATCGCCGTCGCCGGTGACGAGGCGAACGCCACCGACGTCCGCCTCCCCAGCACGACCCTGATCGACAAGCCGAAGAGCACGAACTGGCACGCCGACGCGGCGGACGCCGTCCCGTTCGACTGACACCCGCTTCCGCACGACCGCTCCGCCCCGCCCGGGGCGGAGCGGTACGGGGCAGTCGCGTCAGGCCGACGCGAAGCCCAGGGCGCAGCCGTAGCTGAACTCCGTCTCCAGGAGGTCGTTGAAGATGCCGATCGGGTCCTCCCAGTGGCCCGTCGCCCAGTCCGCGTTGATGTTCACCGCGAGCATGTGCGTGCCGTCGCGTGTGCCGTAGACGTACGACCAGGAGCCGAAGAGGGCGCCGCCCATTCCCCAGACCGCCGTGCCGGAGGGCAGGAGCAGGCGGGAGATTCCGGCGCCGTACGTGGTGCGGGGGAGCCAGTCTCTGGTCGGCACCATCGTGAGCAGGTCCCGTTGCTGCTCGGGGCGCAGAAGACGGCCGCCGAGGAGGGCGGAGAAGAACTTGGTCAGGTCGTCGACGGTGGAGATCATGCCGCCCGCCGCCCAGTACGGGCTCGCCTCCAGCTCCGTGACGTCGTGGACCGGCGCGTCCGGGTCGGTTGAGAACAGTTTGGTGTAGTGGTGTGCGTGGGGCTTCGGGAGGGACCTGTCGGCCGGCGGTGGCAGGGACGTTCCCTTCAGGCCGAGCGGGCGGACGACGCGGTCGGCGAGCTCCTCCGCGAGCGTCCGGCCCGTCACCCGCTCGATGAGCATTCCGACGACGATGTAGTTCGTGTTGGAGTACGCCCAGCCCGTGCCCGCAGGGAAGTCCGCGGGGTGCGACAGGGCGATGCCGACGAGGTCCGCGGGCGTGTACGTCTCCTGCTTGCTCAGCGCCGCCTGGTCGTGCGTGTAGCTGTAGATCCCGCTGGTGTGGTCGAGGAGCTGCCGCACGGTGATGGTGGTGCCGTCGTGCCCGTTCCCCCGGAGCACGCCTGGCAGCCACTGTTCCACGGTGTCCCGCGGTGTCAGCCTGCGCTCGCCCACGAGCTGCAGGAGCACCGCGGCGACGAACGTCTTCGTGATGCTGCCGATCCGGAACCTGTCGTCGTGCCCCCGCACCCGCCGCGTCCGCGTGTCGGCGTCCCCCGCCGTGCCGTACCAGTTGCCGCCGCGGTCACGGACCTGGGCGACGATGCCCGGCACTCCCCCCTCCCGCACGGCCCGGTCGAGGACGCGCTGGGCGGATGCGTGGCCACCACCTCGGGTGTGCGCCACGCTAGTGGCGTCTTCCATGTGACCCCCCTGGTTCTGTCTGTCGCGCTGTTGTTTCTTCTGTTTCTTCTGTTTCTTCAGTCGCGCTTGGTCTCCTGCTTTCTTTCGCGACAACTGAAAGCTACGTTGCACATGCGTCCGTCTGAAGCGGCACACGGCGGACAACTTCGTGCAACAGGCGGGTTTTTGGGGTCGCGTAGCGTTGCCGATGAGGGCTAACGCAACGCTTAGGGGGGACATGGGCGGCGGAAGACTGTCGGCGGAGGACCGGAGAGCCATCGAGGCGGGACTTGCCGAGGAGTTGTCGTACGCCGCCATCGCCCGGCGGCTCGGACGGGCGACCTCGTCCGTGAGCAGGGAGGTCGCCCGCAACGGCGGCCCCGACGCCTATCGCGCGGAGCACGCCGACCGCGCCGACGCGTGGCGCAGGCGCAACCGGCCCCCTTCCCGACGACCCGCGGCACCCGAGCCCGAGCCCGAGCTGGATCACGATCCCGACCCCGCCGCCGTCCAGGCGTACGTGGACAAGTTCGCCTCTCTGCTGATCGCCGTGGGGCTGCCCCGCACGGCCGCGAGAGTGCTGGCGTGCCTGGTGACCTCCCCGACCGGTGCCGAGACCTCCGCGGAGCTCACTCGGCGCCTGAAGGTGAGCCCGGCCTCGGTGTCCAAGGCTGTCGGGTACCTCGAAGGGCTCGACGTCCTCTCCCGCGAGCACGAGCCCGGCGGGCGCCGCGACCGCTACGTCATCGACGAGGAGGTCTGGCTGCGCGCCTGGCTGACCAGCGCGCACAAGAACGCGGCCTGTGCGGCGACCGCCCGGGAGGGTGCGGACCTGTTCGGGCCCGACACCCCCACGGGGGCGCGGCTCAACGCGATGCACGCGTTCTTCGCCGGGATTCACCGGAGCATGACGGGACCGCCGACCTCCGCGGCCGTCGAGGACGCGCTGACGGTACTGGCCGCGCTCTTCCACGCGGCCCGGCCCCTCACCACGGGTGAGCTCGCCGCCGCCCTCGGCTGGCCGACGTCACGCGTCGTCAGCGCCGTGCAGGCGGCGGGATACGACCCGGGAGTGCGGCTCACACCCGAGCAGCGGGCGGCGCTCAGTCGTCCAGCGTCTTCATGACCTTGCCGAGGTCGACGAACTTGAAGTTCGTGGCGGGGCGGTCGCCGTCGCCGGGCGCGTCGTGGCCGTCCTGGACGACGAGAAGGCCGTTCGGGTACTTCGAGCCGAGCGGCTCGTTCAGCGCTGCCGCGCCGTCGCACTCCTCCGACCCGTCGAGCGCACCGCCCGCGGGAGTGACCCGGAAGCCACCCTCGTACTCGTTGCGGTCGCTCCGTTCGCGGTCGTACGCGGCGAAGGTGTTGTCGCCCTGGCTGGAGGCGAGGAGATACCCGTCCCCGTCCTCCTCATGGACGAGGGTGAGCCCCTCCACGTCGGCGGTGACGCGCTTGCCGCCGTACCCGGGGTCGGCGCCGGCCTCGCACTCCTCCGTCTCCTCGTCGTAGACGCCGGGCACGCCGTACTCCCGCACCTTGTCGACGAGTTCGGGCTTGCCGGTCAGGTCGGCGCGCATGCGCCAGATGCCGACGTCCTCCTGCCCGGCGTACAGCGTGCCGTTGGCCGGGTCGACGACCATGCCCTCGACCTGCGGGAGTTCGCCAGGTTCGGCGCACGGGCTCCACGTCGTGCCGTTCGGCAGCCGGAACGAGGACGGCAGGTCCAGCGTACGGACCTTGCGGTACGTGACCTTGCCGCCGCTCGCCGGGAGCAGTTCGAGGAGCGCGACGCCGGTGCGTTCGCGCTGACTGACCAGGGCGTACGAACGGCCGCTCGCCTTGTCCTGCCAGGTCGCGAGGCCGTACGCGGTGCGCTGCTCGTTGACCTCGTCCTGGTCGGCGGAGAAGACGCGCGGCGCGGCGGGGTCGGTGACGTCGGTCAGGGGGCCGCCGGACCGGTCGCGGTCGATCCGGTAGAAGCGCAGCTTGTCGTGGCCCCGGTCGCTGGTGACGGCGAGGTCGGCGGCCCCGGACGACAGCTTCAGGCCGCGCACGAGGTCGACGTTGTTGAAGCGGCCCGGCGCGTCGTCGGGCCCTTGGGCGGGCGGGGCGGCCACGGACTGGACGGGCCGGGCGTCCAAGTCGTAGGCGCGCAGGCCCCCTTCCTTGGCGGTGGCGATCACCAGGCTGCGCGCCGGGTCGGCGGTGTTGCGCCAGATCGCCGGGTCGTCGGCGTCGGCGTTGCCGCCCGCGTCGTCGTCGTGCAGGACAGGGGTCTCGGCCCTGGGGGTTATGCCGGGCAGCGGTTCGGCGGCCGTCGCGGTGGCGGAGGCGGTGGAGGTGGCCGCCACGAAGGCGGTGGTCATGGCGAGCACGACCGAACCAATCGTTCGACGGGTCGGACAGTGTCTGGTCACGCGGTGTCTCCTCGTTCCGGGAACGGATGGATCTTGCGTGAGACTGGGGCCCGACGGTGTCCGCGCGGCGTACGCGGCACATCGGGTAACACCCCGCCCGAATGTACGCGCGGTTAACTCCGTTCGTGGCCCTGCGTGGTGAGCTCGGCCCACACCGTCTTGCCGACCTTGCGTCCGGCCACGCCCCACTCGGTGGCGAGCGCGGCGACGATCACGAGCCCCCGCCCCGACTCGCCTTCCGCGCCCCCGGACTTGCGCGCGACGTGCGAGACGACGTCCGCACGGGCGTCGGCGACCTCGATACGCAGCGTGTCGGCGCGCAGCGTCAGGCCGAGCTCGAAGTCGAGGCCCGGTACGCGACCGTGGGTCACGGCGTTCGCCGCGAGCTCGGCGACGATCGCCTCGGCGGCGTCGGAGAGTTCGGTGTCGTACGCGATGCCCCAGCCGTCCAGGTGATACCTGGTCAGCCTCCTCGCGAGGCGGGCACCCCGGGGCGTGGAACTGAAGCGTTGCGCGAAGGTGCGGGGTGCGGCGGCGGGGCGCGCTTGGGTCGGCATGGCGGCAACGGTGGCTGTTCAGGGGGTCGGGGCACCAGGCACGAAACTCGTACGCTGAGTAATTGTACGAGTGCGAAGGGTGGACAGTACGGGTAACGGAACGTGAGCATGGGCGCGTTGGCGCAGACCGATAGCCGAGCGTCAGGGATACCCGTGATGTCGTCAAGTACGACGAACAGTAATGAGCCCGAACCGACCGATGGCCTCAAAGCCTTCGGTGCCGTTCTGAAGAGCTTCCGCAAGCGCGCCGGGTACACGCAGGAGTCCCTGGCCCCCGAAATCGGCTACTCGGCCCATTTCATCGCCTCCGTCGAGCAGGGCCGCCGGTTTCCGCCGCCCCGGTTCGTCGACCAGTGCGAGATGGCGCTGGACGCATTCGGGACGCTGAGGCTGGCGGCGAACCAGCTGTCGCGGCAGCGGGGGTTGGCGTCCTGGTTCCGCCAGTGGGCGCGGCTGGAGCAGGATGCGGTCGCGCTCTCCACGTACGAGTGCCGGTTGATTCCGGGCTTGTTGCAGACGGAGGCGTATGCGCGGACGCTGTTCATCAATCAGCTTCCGCCACTGGGCGACGACCAGATCGAGGCGCAACTGGAGGCGCGCGTCGAGCGCCAGCAACTCCTCACGGGGCGCCCGAACACGGCGTACAGCTTCATCCTTGAGGAACACTTGTTCCTGCGCGACATGGGCGGGCATGAAGTCACCATGGAACTCATCGACCACGTCCTCGGACTCGCCGAGCGGCGGAACATCGAGCTTCAGATCATGCCGGTGGTGAGGGAAAGCCATGCGGGACTGGGTGGGCCTGTGCAACTGCTGGAGACGCCGGAGAACCAGTGGTTTGCCTATTCCGAGGGGCAGCGGAGTGGCCAACTCATCTCCTCCCCGAAGGAGATCAGTGTTCTCCAGATGCGGTATGCCAGGATGCGCGCACAGGCTCTCTCGTTCGACGACTCCGTGGGCCTGTTGAGGCGGATGCGAGGAGAATGATGGGCACCCCCGAACTGACATGGTTCAAGAGCAGCTACAGCAGCAGCGGCGACGGCGACTGCCTGGAAGTCGCGCTCACCTGGCGCAAATCCAGCTACAGCGGCGGCTCTGGAGACGACTGCGTAGAGATCGCCCCCTGCCCCACTACCCTCCACGTACGCGACTCCAAGAACCCCGATGGCCCCCAACTCGCCCTGTCCTCCCGCGCCTGGACGGATTTCGTCGCGTACGCCTCCCTCCGCTGACGCGCGTCAGCGCCGCGCATTGCAGAGCCACCGCGCATGCCATGGCCCCACAGATGCCGGGTAGGCCGTGGTCCAACAGGGCGTACGCCAGGACCAGTTGGACCACGACACCGCCCGTCGTGATGCGGGCCAACGCCGGGCTGCTGCCACCGCCCTCGTAGACTCCGGCCACGCCGATGAAGCAGGCGAGCAGCACCAGGTACGGACCGAGGCATCGCAGGTACAACACGCCCGCGTCCGCCACCGCACCCTCCGCCCCGAACCCCCGCATGACCAAGGGCGCGGCGGCGAGCAGCACCAACGCCGCCGTCGCGCCGACCGCACCGGCGATCCGTAGCGCCTCACGGGCAACGGCCCTCCGCTCGTCCCGGCCCGCGCCCAGCAGATGCGCCGTATGGATCGCGGCGGCCTGGCGGACGGAGTAGAACGCCATCGTCGCGACGTACGTCGCCTTCGTCGCGATGCCGTACGCGGCGACCTCGTCCACACCGACCCGGGCCACCACCCCGACCAGCGCCAACGTGCCCGTCATGCGGACGACGAAGTCGGCAGACATGGGCAGACCTGTCGCCGCCGTCCGGCGCGCGTCCGCGAGGAGAGTCCGCACCCCCAGGCCTGACGGCCCGAGCGACGGCCGCAACACCAACAAGCCGCAGATCAGCGCCACCGAGCGACCGGATACCGTGGCGATCGCCGCGCCCCGCACGCCCAGGTCGCAGCCGAGGATGAGCAGCGGGTCCAGGACGAGGATCAATCCGTTGGCCAGCAGGGCGAGCCGCATCGGTGTGCGCGTGTTCCCCGAGCCTTTGAGGATTCCGTCGACCACGTTCGTGGCGAAGTAGACCGCCATGCCCGGCAGCGCGATCGCGAAGTACTGCGTGGCGAGGTGTACGGAGGTGCCGCCGTCCTCTCCGAGCACCCACCGGGCCAATGGCTCCCGGCAGACGTATCCGCCGACCGCAACCACCGGGGTGATCAGCGCCCACAGCACCCAGCCGCCCCGCACGGCCGAGCGCTCCGCCACCAAGTCCCCCGCTCCCCGCGCACGCGCCACCAGCACGGTCGTACCGGAACCGGCCATGAGGATCACGCCGAGCAGCACGTTCTCGACGTTCGTCGCGACGGCCACCGCGGCGACCGCGGCCCCTCCCAGTCCCGCCACCCAGACCATGTTGATGATCCCGGCGGTCACTCCGGCGAGGAGTTCCCCGTAGACCGGTAGCGCGAGCGACACCAGCCGCCGCCGGTGCTCCGTCGGACCCATGACCCATCCCCCTCCCTCGTACCTCGAAAAGAGGTATCGCGAAAAGAGATAGCATCACGGGCACGGAACGCACAAGGGTGACAAGGGTGAAAGGGCGCCGACCATGCTGGAGTTGGCGATTCTGGGGTTCCTGTACGAGGAGCCCCTGCACGGGTACGAGCTCAAGGGCCGTATCCAGGACCTGAACGGGCACATCCGGCCCGTGAGCGACGGCGCGCTCTACCCGGCGATCAGCCGGCTCACGAGCGCCGGGTACGTCGACCAACGCATCGAACCCGGCAGCAGCGCCGCGCCTCGCCGGGTCCTCTCCCTCACCGACGCCGGGCGCACCCGGCTCCTCGCACGCCTCCGCGAACCCAAGGACGTGGAGATCACCGACGGGCAGCGCTTCTTCACGCTCCTCGCGTTCCTGCGCCACCTTCCCGAACCGGCCGAACAGGCCGCCGTGCTCCGCCGCAGGCAGGCGTTCCTGTCCACCCCCGCCAGCTTCTTCTACCGCGACGGGAAACCCGTACGGGCGGAAGAGGCACCGGACCTCTTCCGCCAGGGGATGCTGCGCATCGCCCGCGCCACCGGCACGGAGGAGAAGGCGTGGCTGACCGAGGCCATCGCCACCCTGGAGGAATCCTGAGGGGAAAACCCTGAGGCATCCGCCTCAGGACACCCGCTGCGACTCCACCAGCTCCCGCGCCTCCTCGTCCGTCGCCACCGACGGCGGCGAGCCCTCGAGCGGCTTGCGGGCCGTCTCCTTCATCGCGGCGACCGCGATGATGCCGACGAGTCCGGCGAGCATCGTGTAGAACGCGGGCATCAGGTCGTTGCCGGTCGCGCCGATCAGCGCGGCGACGACCAGCGGGGTCGTGCCGCCGAAGAGGGAGACGGAGATGTTGAAACCGATGGAGAGGGAGCCGTAGCGGACGTCCGTCGGGAAGAGGGCCGGGAGCGACGAGGACATGACGCCCAGGTAGCAGACCAGGGCGAGGCCCAGGATCAGCAGGCCCGCGAAGACCGCGATCGTCCCGCCCTGCTTGATCAGCAGGAACGCGGGGAGGGCGAGGACGAAGAAACCCACCGAGCCCGCCATCAGGACCGGCTTGCGGCCGATGCGGTCGGAGAGGCGGCCGACGGAGTTGATCAGCGCCATCAGGATCAGCATGACGATGACGATCGACATCAGGCCGCCGGTCTCGCCGAAGCCGAGCTGCGTGAGGTACGTCGGCATGTAGGACAGGAGCATGTAGTCGGTGATGTTGAACGCCGCGACCAGCGCGATGCACAGCAGCATCGCGCGCCACTGGCCGAAGAAGGACTCCCTGAACGACTTCTTGTCGCGCTCGGCGGCAGGACCGCTCTCCGCCTCCTCCATCTTCTGGAACGCGGGCGACTCGTCGAGCTTCAGCCGCAGGTAGAGGCCGATGAGGCCGAGCGGCGACGCCACCAGGAACGGGATGCGCCAGCCCCACGACTGCATGGCATCGTCGCTGAGCCCCGCGGTGAGGGCGGTGACGAGGACCGCGGCGACCGTGTAGCCGATGAGCGTGCCGAACTCCAGGAACGAGCCCCAGAAACCGCGGCGCTTGTCGGGCGCGTACTCCGCGATGAACGTCGCGGCACCCCCGTACTCGCCGCCCGTCGAGAAGCCCTGCACCATGCGGCAGAGGACGAGGAGGACCGGCGCCCAGACGCCGATCGACGCGTAGCTCGGGATCAGGCCGATCGCCAGCGTCGCCGTCGACATCATGATCATGGTGAGGGCGAGGATCTTCTTGCGGCCCACCCGGTCGCCGAGCGGGCCGAAGAACATGCCGCCGATGGGCCGCACCAGGAACGCCGCGGCGAAGGTCGCCAGGGAGGAGAGGGTCTGCGCGGTGTCGTTCCCGGAGGGGAAGAACTCCTTGCCGATGATGACGGCGAGGTAGGCGTAGACACCGAAGTCGTACCACTCCATCGCGTTGCCCAGCGCGGTCGCCTTCACCGCGCGCTTGACCTGCGCCTCCTCGGTGACGGTGATGTCCGTCTGGCGCAGGCGCGGGTTCTTGCGGCGGTGGATCGCCCGGAAGAGCGCCCGGTGCCGTGCCACGGCTTCGGGAGCCGGTGCTGCCGGTGTTTCTGGGGCTTCGGGCGCGCTCACTTCTCAGTCACTCTCTCTGTCGGCACACGGGTCCGTCGGGGCGGACGTCGATCAACATTGCCAACCCCGATGAGGCAACGTGCCCGCTGTTGGTCCTTACGAACGTGGCCTGAAGTCCCTGTTCCGAGGGACTTGAGACCCGTTTCGCCACATACTCACCGGGCAGGTGTTGCTCCGGTGGCATCACCCGACCGACGGAGCCCGCATGCCCCTGCCCCGCCGCACCTTCCTCACCGGCCTCGCCGGGACCGCCGGTGTCACGGCCGTCTCCTGTTCCGGCACGACGGCTGACGGCGCCGCCCCTCACACCCCCGCCTCCGGCGCCGCCGCCGAGGCCGCCCGGCGCCTGCTCCCCCGCCACTGGAACCAGATCGAGTTCAGAACCGCGCCCAAGGAGGCAGGCGCCGAGGACTCCTTCCGGGTCACCGGCCGCCGCGGTCGCATCACCGTCACCGGCGCCACCCCCGCCGTGCAGCTCACCGGTTTACGCCACTACTTGAAGCACGTCACGCGCGCCGACATCACCTGGGCGGGCAGCCGCACCGACCACCTCCCCGACCGGCTCCCCGCACCCGGCGAACCACTCACCGGAGCGGCCAACACCCCGCACCGCTTCGTCCTCAACGACACCAACGACGGATACACCGGCGCCTACTACGACTGGGACTACTGGGAGCACGAGATCGACGTGTTCGCGCTCCACGGCTACAACGAAGTCCTCGTGTACGCGGGCACGGACGCCGTTTACCATCGCGCCTTCCAGGAGTTCGGGTACTCGGACGCCGAACTGCGGGCGTGGATACCGGGGCCCGCCCACCAGCCGTGGTGGCTCCTGCAGAACATGGCGTCGTTCCCGCACCCCGTCTCCCGGCAGCTGCTCGACGCCCGCGCCCGCCTGGGGCGCCGCATCTGCGACCGGCTGCGCGACCTCGGCATGACGCCGGTCCTGCCGGGCTGGTTCGGGACCGTGCCGCCGGACTTCGAGAAGAAGAACCCGGGCGCGCGGACCGTCCCGCAGGGCGACTGGGTCGGCTTCGCGCGGCCGGACTGGCTGGATCCGCGCACCGGCCATTTCGCGCGCGTGGCCGCCGCGTTCTACCGCGCGCAGGACGAGCTGTACGGCCCGACCACGATGTACAAGATGGACCTGCTCCACGAGGGCGGCAAGCCCGGCGACGTCCCCGTCGGCGACGCGGCGAAGGGCGTCGAGAAGGCGTTGCGGGCCGCGCACCCCGACGCCACCTGGGTGATCCTCGGCTGGCAGCACAATCCGCCGAAAGCCATCACCGACGCAGTCGACAAGAAGCGGATGCTCGTCGTCGACGGCCTCTCCGACCGCTTCCCGCACATCACCGACCGCGAATCCGACTGGGGCTCGACGCCCTACACCTTCGGCTCCATCTGGAACTTCGGCGGCCACACGACCCTGGGCGCCAACACCCCCGACTGGGCGGCCCTGTACGAGAAGTGGCGCACGAAGAAGGGCAGCACGCTCAGCGGCATTTCCCTCATGCCGGAGGCCGCCGACAACAACCCCGCCGCCTTCGAGCTGTTCTCGGAACTCGCCTGGCGCGACGGCGACCTGGATCTGGAGAGCTGGTTCCGGGAATGGTCGGCCTCCCGGTACGGCGCCGCCGACCCGCACGCCGAGGCCGCCTGGGACATCCTGCGCCGCACGGCCTACGGGACGACCCGCGCCGACAAGTGGGCCGAGGGCGCCGACGGTCTCTTCGGGGCCCGGCCCGACCTCGCCGCGAAGTCGGCGGCGGCCTGGTCACCGAAGAAGCTGCGGTACGACGCGGCGGCCTTCGAGCCCGCGCTCGGTGAACTCCTGGCGGTGCGGGCCGGCTTGCGGAACTCGTCCGCGTACCGTCGCGACCTGCTCGACGTCGCCCGGCAGGCGCTCTCCAACCGCAGCCGCGTCCTGCTGCCGCGCGTCAAGGAGGCGTACGACGCCGGGGACGCCGCCCGCTTCGACCGCCTCACCCGCGAGTGGCTGACCCTGATGGACCTGCTCGAACGGCTCGTGGCCACCGACTCCCGTCATCTGCTGGGGCGTTGGATCGCGGACGCCCGCGCGTGGGGCGCCGACGCGGCGGAACGGGACCGGCTCGCGTACGACCAGCTGTCCCTGCTCACCGTGTGGGGCACGCGCTCCGGTGCCGAGGCCGGCCTGCGCGACTACGCGAACCGCGAGTGGGCGGGTCTCGTGGGCGGCCTGTACCGGTCGCGCTGGGAGCGGTACTTCAAGGAGCTGCGCGCCGCCCTCGCGGAGAACCGCGCCCCCGAGAAGATCGACTGGTTCGTGATGGAGGAGGCGTGGACCGAGAACCCGGGACGCCTGGCGACCCGGCCGAAGGGTGACACGCACAAAGCAGCGGCAAAGGTATGGGACCACCTCAAACGTCACGGAGGGCATGTGAAGCGGTAAAAAGCAACGTCGACAGAGCCCGCGGCGGCGGCTACCTTCACCTGGTCTTCAACCAGGGAGAGACGCGTGCCCCAGCTTGCTCTGTACACCTTCGGCGTCCTGAAGTCACCGCTCGCCGACACCTCACCCCTGACGCGCGAGTTCTACGACATCGGCGGAACCGTCTACCAGGAGATCAGCCGGCAGCCCGGATACCTCGCGCACGCGGAACCGGCGGGCCACGACCGGGGCAAGCTCTTCGGGGCGGACTGGGGTGCGTGGGGCGAGTTCACCGTACCGAGCTGGTACGACAAGGGCCGCACGCCGGAGACCACCGCGCTGGCCACGACCCTGTCGCTCTGGACGGACGTGCGCCCCGCCTTCGACGCCCTCTACACCGGCCTGCACCGCACGGCGCTGAACAGGCGTTACGACTGGTTCGAGAGGACGGGGCACCCGAACCACGTGTTCTGGTGGGTCGCCGACGGGGCGATACCCACCTGGCGGGACGGGGTCGCCGTCCTGGAGTACCTCCAGGACGGCGCCCCCGCGCCACACGCCTTCACCTTCCACCACTCGTTCACCCCCGAAGGGGCGACGCCGGGACTCAGGCGCGCGGGCACTGCTTCCACGCCACGTGGTAGATCGTGCTGATGTCGCCGTCCGTCGAGTCCATCGTCATGAAGCTCGACTTCGCGGGATCGGACGTCCCGAGGTCGACCCGCAGCTCCGTGTTGATGTTGAAGTTCCGTTTCACGCCGCACGGCGCCCACACGAGCTGCGCCCAGTCCGTCGTGTCGGTCGCCTGCCAGTTGTCGTTGTAGGCGCCCTTGAACTCATGGCTGATCGCGGCCGTCTGGGGCGAACCCTGGAAGTAGTACGACGCCTTCTCTGTGCCCTTGGCGCCGGGCTGGAGCGAGGCGTAGCCGCGGTAGTCCGCGCTCGCGATCGCGTACGTGAAGCCCGAGGGAACGTGCACGATCAGGCTGAGCTGGCAGTTCCGGCGGAACGCGGTGGGGTCCGCGCCGCCGCCCGCCCTGGCGAGGTAGTCGCTGTAGGTCACGGTGAACGCCGTGTTGTCCTGGGAGACGGCGACGGCCGCGGTGCCCTGGGGGCAGCCGGACCCGTTCACCGTGGCGACCTCGATCACGATCTTGTCCGGGGGCGGATCGAGGATCGTCGTCGGGTTCTGCGCGGGGAGAGTCGAACCGAACAGCGCCGCGACGGCGCCGCTCAGCAGCAGTGCACCGGCCATGGTTCTCCGTTCCGTTACTGAGGAGGGGGGTTGGAGAAGTGCCTGTGTGCGTGGAACGCGGTGCGGGTGCCTGGAGCGGATTGCGTGAGCGAGGGGATCGTATGGACCCACGGGTCCGGCGCACAGAGCGATGTCCGGCCATTCGGAATATCGGGCTCATCGCGCCTTGACGGGTATACGCCACTCCAGATCTCTGGTAGGAAACCTTCCTAACAGTACGCGGCACGTGAACTCCCCCATCTGGAGGCCCCCGTGGAAACCCCCCACCACATACGCCCGCGCACCACCCGCCCGGCGGACACCACCGCGACCTCCCGTCGCACCCTGCTCGCCTTCATCGGCGCGGCAGCCGTGGCGGGCCCGCTCCTCGCCACCCAGTCGGCGGGCGCGGCCACCCCGTTCTCCTCCCTCATCACGGCGGGCGGACTCGACGACCCGGCGAAGAAGGAAATCGCGATGCAGATCGTCTGCAGCGCGGAGAACTCCTCGCTCGAATGGAAGAAGCAGTACCGGTACATCGAGGACATCGACGACGGCCGCGGCTACACCGCGGGCATCATCGGTTTCTGTTCGGGCACCGGCGACATGCTCGACCTCGTCGAGCTCTACACGCGGCGCAAGCCCGGCAACATCCTCGCCAAGTACCTGCCCGCGCTGCGCAGGGTCGACGGCTCCGACTCGCACGAGGGGCTCGACCCGACGTTCGTGCGCGACTGGGAGCGGGCCGCCGACACGGACGCGGAGTTCCGCAAGGCGCAGAACGACGAGCGCGACCGGGTCTACTTCAACCCGGCGGTCAAGCAGGGCAAGGCGGACGGCATCGGCACGCTCGGCCAGTTCTGTTACTACGACGCCATCGTCATGCACGGCGACGGCGGCGACTCCACCAGCTTCCGCAACATCCGCAAGCGCGCGCTGCGCTCGGCCAAGCCGCCGGCCCAGGGCGGCGACGAGGTGACGTACCTGAACGCCTTCCTCGACGCGCGCGTCTGGGCGATGAAGCAGGAGGAGGCCCACGAGGACACCAGCCGGGTCGACACGGCACAGCGCGTCTTCCTGAAGAAGCGCAACCTCAACCTGGACCCGCCGCTGGACTGGAAGGTCTACGGCGACCCGTACCACATCGGGTAGGCCGGGACGCGCGGGGCGCCCACGGCGTCCCGCGCCCTCCTTGCTTCTTCCTCCTTGCTTCTTCCTCCTTGCCTCTTGCCTCTTGCCTCTTGCACGCCGTCCTGGGTACGGTCCCGGCCAACTCCCCGTCTACGCGCGTCTACCTGCACCGAGGTGAGAGATCTCCATGTTCCTCCGTACGACCACGACCGTGCTGACCGCGGCAGCCGCCCTGCTCTCGGCGGGCGGCCCCACGGCGTCCGCGGCCCACGCGCCGGGCGGCGGCTGGCAGCAGGTCGGGGACGACATCAAGTCCGGCATCAGCGGGCTCGCCGTCACCAGCGACGGCCACCGGCAGGGGCGGACGGACGCCCTCGTCGTGCGCGACAACAAGAAGCCCGGCGAGAACCGCGTCGCGCGGCTTACGTACCGCCCCGGCGCCGACCGCACGGCTCCCACCCACGTCGAACCGCTCGCCTGGACGGGCACCGCGGAGCCCGTCGACCTGGAGGCGATCGAGGCGGTGCCGGGCGCCCGCGGCGAGTTCGTGGCCCTGGCGAGCCGCGGCCTGGTCCACCACCTCAAGATGACCGGCACCGGGATCCAGGTCCTCGACACCTCCCCGCTCCCCGCGACAGCCGACGGCGACGACTACGAGAGCTTCGCCCTGACCTCGCGGCACGGAAAGCTGGCCGCGGTCTGGGCCGACCGGGGCGCGGGCGAGAAACGTCCGGCGACGCTGCGCGCCTCGACGTTCTCCTTCAACAAGTCCGGCGAGGCCGACTTCGGCCCGGTCAGCACGGCTCGGCTCCGCGCCCCCTACCCGACGGGCGACGTCCGGCACGCCTCGGACATCTCCGTCGCCCCGTCGGGCCGCCTCGTGATCAGCTCGGCGTCCGACGCGGGCGACGACGGCCCCTTCGCCTCGGCCGTCCTGAACGCGGGCACGCTCTCCGTGAGCCGCTCCGGGAAGGTGCGGCTGTCCGTCGCCAAGTCACCCGAGGTGCTGCGGAAGTTCAAGGGCGTCAAGATCGAGGCGGTCGAGTGCCTGCCGGGCACCGGCGGCAGGGCGCTGCTCGGCACGGACGACGAGAACGCGGGCGGTTCGGTCAACTCCGCGTCCGTGTGCGGCAGGTAGGGGTGTTACGGTCCCGGCATGTCCGAGATCCAGATACCCGCGGCCGAGCAGCCCAAGGCCGAAATCGACGCACTGACCGCCGAGTTCTTCGGAGCTTTCGACAACCGCGGCGGCAAGGCCGCGGACGTCGCCAGGATCCGTCGGCTCATGCTGCCCGGCGGGGTGATCGTCGTGACGGGACCGCAGTACGCGGCCTACACCGTGGAGGAGTTCATCGAGCCCCGCGAGCGGCTGCTCGCCGACGGACGCCTCGTCGAGTTCGCGGAGTGGGAAGTCTCGGAACGCACCGACATCGCCGGTGACATCGCGTGCCGGTTCGGCGAGTACGCCAAGGCGGGCGTCATGGACGGCGAGCCGTTCGAGGGCGGCGGCACGAAGACGATGCAGTTCGTCCGCACGCCGGAGGGCTGGCGGATCGCCGCGTTCTCCTGGTACGACCACCCCTGACGTCAACCTCCCGGCCGAGGGTCGTTCTCAGCCGAGGATCGGGGTCGTCTGGGAGGACGTGATCCGCCAGGTCCCGTCCTCCTTCACAAGGACGTGCGTGAGGCGTCCCGCGGAGGCGGGCAACGGGGTCACCGCCTCGCCGTCGGCCCCCGGCCGCCGCCCGTCGGAGACCCGCTTGACGCTCGCCACGATCGCCACGTCGTCCCGGACGAAGCGGATGTCCTCCTCCTCGACCGTGGTGACCACGTCGGCGAGCGGCGACGCCAGCGCCTGCCGCATCGCCTCCTCCAGCGTGTCCCGTCCGGCGACGCGGCGCCCGCCGAAGTTCACGACGGTGGTGTCGGCGGTGAACAGGGGGATGAACCGCTCCACGTCGTTCTGGAACTCGCTCGCGTCCGCGACGACTTGACGGACGGCGGCGATGTCGGCGGCCTGAACAGTGGGCGACTCGGTAGGCATGACGGTTCCCCTGGAGGTCTTGAGTGGGACGCCCCCGGGTGGGCTTCCCTGATCCACACCCTCGTATCTCAAGTGCACTTGAGGTCAAGCGATCAGGAGTGCACCCCGGCAGCGGAAGACCCCCCGGACCACGAGGACTGCACGCGGTGCTGCCCTTCGGTTCCTGGCGCCGGCGGGGATGCACGGGAAGAGTGGGGCGCTCTGTACCTGGAGGAGTCCCGTTGCGCGACCACGACCACACCGGAAAGCACACCGCCGCGAAAGCGCGGGCCGCGGCCCGCAGACCCGCGGCCCCCGCCGACGCCCCGCTCCAGGGGCTCCTGGGTCTGCAGGGCTCGGCGGGCAACGCAGCCGTCGTCCAGATGCTCCGTCGGGCCGGACAGCCCGCGGGGCAGGAGCAGCACCAGCACGGTGCGGGCTGCGGCCACCAGCAGGCCGAGGAGACCGTGGTGCAGCGCGCGGGCGGGCAGGACCCGAATGCCATGGACATCGACCGGCTGGACTTCTCCGACGCGGAGGAGCTCTCGGACGGGGGCACGGACTCGGAGGCCGGCGAGTACGACTACCCGTCGTTCATGGCCGAGCGCGGCAAGCACCCCCGCTCCACCACGCCGACTCCTCAGCCCGCGGCGGGTTTCGGTGACAGCACCTACGGCATCGACCCCGGCAAGGTGAAGTCGATGCGAGAGGACAGGAAACAGGGCCGTGCCGTGCCGCCGCTGCGGTACCGCAAGGACAACGAGCCCCTGTACCGCTGGGACGGCAGGACGCCGGACCAGATCCTCGGCAAGGGGTTCAAGCCCTGGAACGAGAAGCTGCCGGCGAGCCTGCGGCACTACCAGAAGCTCCTGCAGCGCACGGGGTTCGTCAGCACGACCCGTTCGCCGGGCGGATACGTGCCCGACTGGGCGCGGCAGCCGGACGGCAGCGGCTGGCGATACGTGATCCACGCGCCCGGCGGGATCGACCTGGTCGACACACTGGGGACCACGTCCTTCGCCCAGCAGCAGGAAGTCATCTTCTGGAAGGGCATCCAGGCGGGTTACGTCGTCCGCGCGGAGCTGTGCGACGCGGGCGGGAACATCATCAAGGTCGTCAAGAGCGGTGGCGACGACGCGATGGACGTCGACTGAGCGCTGCGCGGCAGCGCTGAGAGAAGCGTTCCCTCGCGCGGGACCTGACCGCGCGAGGGAATGGCCTACTTTGTGCGTGGGACCTAACCGGGGCCTCAGTGCGCCACCGCCTCGCTCTGCCCCTTGCCCTGACCCGGCGCGCGCGTCTGCGCGATCTCACCGCCCGGCTCCATCGGTGCGGTCACGTCGTCCTCGTCGCGGCCCTTGCCGATGTGGTTGAAGACCAGGTTGAGGAGCACGGCGGCCACACAGCCCGTCGAGATGCCCGAGTCGAGGATGATCTTCGCGGTCTCCGGGAACGCGTGGTAGAACTCCGGCGCCGCGATGGGGATGAGGCCGACGGCGAGCGAGACGGCCACGATCAGGACGTTGTTGTCCTTCTCCAGGTTCGCCTTGACCAGCGTCTGGATGCCGCTGGCCGCGACCGACCCGAAGAGGACGACGCCGGCGCCGCCGAGCACGGGGCGCGGCACGACCGCGATGAGCGAGGCGGCCATCGGGCAGAGGCCCATGAGGACGAGGAAGCCGCCGCCGACGGCGACCACGTACCGGCTGCGGATCTTCGTCATCGCGACCAGGCCGATGTTCTGCGCGAAGGCGCTGCACATGAAGCCGTTGAAGAGCGGGCTGACCGCGGAGCCGAGGGTGTCGGCGCGCAGCCCCGCGGCGATGGTCTTCTCGTCGGCGGGACGGTCCACGATCTCGCCGAGGGCGAGCATGTCGGCGGTCGACTCGGTCATCGAGACGACCATGACGACGCAGAGCGAGACGATCGCGGCGGCCGCGAACTGCGGGGCGCCGAAGTGGAACGGGGTCGGGAAGCCCACGATGTCGGCGTCGCCGACCGGGCCGAAGTCCGTGACGCCGAACGGGATGGCGACGAGTGTGCCGATGACGAGGCCGAGCAGGACCGCGATCTGCTTCACGAAGCCGGTGGTGAAGCGGCGCAGCAGCAGGACGATGACGAGGGTGATGCCGGCGAGGCCCAGGTTCTTCATCGAGCCGTAGTCGTCGGCGCCGGGGACGGGCCCCTGCGCCCAGCCGAAGGCGACGGGCATCAGCGAGATGCCGATGAGGGTGATGACCGTGCCAGTCACGACCGGCGGGAAGAAGCGGATCATCTTCGAGAAGAACGGGGCGGCGATGAAGCCGAGGATGCCCGCCACGATCACCGCGCCGAAGATGATGGGCAGCGCGTCGTCCTTGTTGTCGGTCGACTCGACGACCGCGATCATCGGGGCGACACCGGCGAACGTGACGCCGTTGACGAAGGGCAGCCGGGCGCCGATCTTCCAGATGCCGAGGGTCTGCAGGAAGGTGGCGAGGCCCGCGGTGAAGAGGCAGGCGCCGGTGAGGAAGGTGAGGTCCTTGGCCGAGAGACCGATGGCGGCGCCGACGATGAGCGGCGGCGCGACGACTCCGGCGTACATGGCGGCCACGTGCTGGAGGCCGGTCGTCGCCATCTTCAGGGCGGGGAGCTTCTCGTCGACGGGGTGTATGGACCCGTCGGCGCGTATGGACCCGTCGTCGGTCTCTGGATCCGGGGTGGTGCCTTGCTTGGTGAACCTGGGCTGAGTGGCCACTGTGGCTCCTCCGGTTGTTTTCCGGTCCCGGCGGGGCCGCCGGCACTTTTCGCTTCTGGGAGGTGGTGCATGGTGCAAGGACTTGCTCGGTGTGCAGTTGTGGGAAATGCGCCCAGGTAGTGCTGACCGCCCCGGGAACGCGAAGCTTTGGGCCGCGTTCCGGGGCGGCACCTGAGCAGCCCGCTCGGCTGCTCAAGTCCGGTCGAGGGCCGTCCCCCCCGACCGGAGTTCTCGGGTTCAGCTCTCGGCGGCGATCCGCGCGAGGCGCTGCGCCTGCTCGCGGGTGGAGCGGGCGATGGCGTCCTCGTCGGCGTGCAGCAGGGTGCCGTTCTCGACGACCGGCTTGCCGTTGACGAGGGAGAGCGTGACGGGGGCGGCGGCGCCGAAGACGATGGCGGTCACCGGGTCGGCGATCGAGGCGTGCCCGATGCCGTCGATCTTCCACAGGACCAGGTCGGCGAGCTTGCCGGCCTCCAGGGAGCCGATCTGCGTGGCGCGGCCGAGGACCTGCGCGCCGCCGTACGTGCCGAGACGCAGGGCCTGGCGGGCGTTGAGCGCGGCTTCCTTGTGGGCGCCGAGGCGGTTGATCAGCAGGGCGTTGCGCAGCTCGGTGTGGAGTTCGCCGGACTCGTTGGACGCGGTGCCGTCGACGCCGAGGCCGACGGGGACACCCGCCTTGAGCATGTCGGGGACGCGGGCGATGCCGGCGGCGAGGCGGGCGTTGGAGGACGGGCAGTGGGCGACGCCCGTCTTCGTGCGGGCGAACGCCTCGATGTCGGAGTCGTTCATGTGGACGCAGTGCGCCATCCACACGTCCTCGCCGAGCCAGCCGGTGGACTCGAAGTAGTCGGTCGGGCCCATGCCGAACAGCTCGTGGCAGAACTTCTCCTCCTCGACCGTCTCGCTGCCGTGGGTGTGCAGACGCACACCCAGGCGGCGGGCCAACTCGGCGCCCTGCTTGAGGAGTTCGGTGGAGACGGAGAACGGCGAGCAGGGCGCGACGGCGACCTGCGTCATCGCGTCGAACGACGCGTCGTGGTGCTTCTTGACGGTCTCCTCGGTGGCGGCGAGCGCGCCGTCCAAGGTCTCGACGGCGAAGTCCGGCGGCAGACCGCCGTCCTTCTCGCTGCGGTCCATGGAGCCGCGGGCCAGGGTGAAGCGGACGCCCATCTCGGAGGCGGCACGGATGATCGACCCGGAGAGGTCGCCGGAGCCCCGCGGGAACACGTAGTGGTGGTCCATGGCGGTGGTGACGCCGCCGCGGGCCATCATGCCGAGGGAACCCTGCGCCGCCGCGTACGTCATCTGCTCGTCGATGCGCGCCCAGGTCGGGTACAGCGCCACCAGCCAGTTGAACAGGTTGTGGTCCGTGGCCAGACCCCGGGTGATCCACTGGTAGAAGTGGTGGTGCGTGTTGACCAGGCCGGGGGTGACGAGGTGGCCGGTGGCGTCGACACGGCGTACGACGTTCGTCAGGCCTTCGGGAGCCTTGCCCGCGCCGATCGACTCGATCCTGTTCCCGGCGACGACGATGTGGCCCGACGCGTACTCGGTGTCCTGGGCGTCGACGGTCGCGATCGCGGCGTTCTCGATGACGATGCGTTCTACGGCGCCTTCAGGGGTTGCCGATGCTGCCATGGTGCTTCCTTACTGTGTGTGGCATGGGGGTCCCCCATGCTCCTCAAGAGCTTGGGGGAGGGCACGGCATGACCCTAGGGAGATTTGAGTGCCGCGGCGGTGGAGCCACGGGTGCCGAGATGGTGAAAGAACAGGTTGAGCGTGACCGCGACGAGCGCGCCGGCGCTGATGCCGGAGCCGAGCACGGTCTGCGCCCAGGCGGGGAACTCCGCGTAGAAGGTGGGGGCGGCGAGCGGGATGATGCCCGCGCCGAGCGCCACGGCCACCAGGATGATGTTGGAGCTGTCGTCGAGGCCCGCCTCGGAGAGCGTACGGATGCCGCTGACCGCGATGGAGCCGAAGAGGACGATGCCCGCACCGCCGAGGACCGGCATGGGGACGACGTTCACGACGGCGCCGAGCACCGGGAAGGCGCCGAGCACGATGAGCGCGCCGCCCGCGACCGCGACGACGTAGCGGCTGCGTACGCGGGTCAGGGAGACCACGCCGACGTTCTGCGCGAAGGCCGAGGTGGGGAAGCCGCCGAAGACGGGGCCCACCAGGGTGGCGAGGCCGTCGGTGCGCAGGCCGCGGGTAATGGTCTTCCCGTCGGTCCTGCGCTCGCAGATCTCGCCGAGGGCGAGCATGCCGGCCGCGGACTCGGTCATCAGGACCAGCATGACGATGCAGAGCGAGAGGATCGCTGCGGGCTGGAAGACGGGGGCGCCGGCGGCGAACGGCGTGGGCAGGGCGGCGAGCGGGGCCGTCTGCACCGACGTGAAGTCGGCCATGCCGAACGGGATCGCGGCGAGCGTTCCGATGAACATGCCCGCGAGCAGCGCGACTTGCTTGAGGAAGCCGCGTCCGAACCGCTGGAAGAGCAGGATCACGACGAGCGTGAAGGCGGCGAGCGCCAGGTACTTCATGTCGCCGAACGTCGGGTCGGTCTCGTCGCCGCCCTGCGCCCACTTCACGGGCACGGGCATCAGTGTGACGCCGATGAGGGTGATGACGACGCCGGTGACGAGCGGCGGGAAGAAGCGGAGCAGCTTGCCGAAGAAGGGTCCGACGGCGAGGCAGAAGACGCCCGCGACCATCACCGCGCCGTAGATCGCGGGGAGTTGGTCGCCCTTGGCGTTGGTCTCGGCGATCGCGAGGATGGGTGCGATGCCCGCCGAGGACGCGGCGTTCACGAACGGCAGGCGGTTGCCGACGAAGCCCTTGACGCCGAGCGTCTGCAAGATGGTGGCGAGACCGGCGATCAGGAGACCGGCGGCGATGAGCCGGGTCTGGGCCACGGTGTCGAGACCGCAGGCCTGGCCGATGATGAGCGGAGGGGTGACCACACCCGCGTACATGGCGGCGATGTGCTGGAGTGCGGCGGGGACGAGCCGCGAGGGGTGGAGCTTCTCGTCCACCGGGTGACAGTCGTCGGTCGACGTGCTGTCAGCTGTGTCCGGTGGGGTGGAACACGGGCCTTCGGCTGCTGCCGGCCCCTTTGCAGGCTGTGCCATTGCGGATGTTCCCTCCGGTGTGGCGCGCCCCCCGCCCACTGCGGGCGGGACGGGGGGCGCGCATCCCGCGTCAGAGGTTGGTCATGTCGACCGGGATCTTCGGCTCGACGCCGTCCCGCAGGATCGTGGCCTCGATGAGGCCGTACGGGCGGTCGGCGGCGTAGTAGACGGCTCCGTCCTTGGCTTCGTTGTCGAGGCCGAAGGGCGAGAGGTCCTGGCGGAAGTGGTGCTTGTTGGGCGCGGAGAAGCGGATCTCGTCGATCTCGCTGCGGTTGTTGATGACCCGCGAGCCCATCTGGTACAGCGTCTGCTGGAGCGAGAGCGAGTAGGTCTCCACGAAGGCGTGCAGGATGTGCTTCTTCGCCTGCTCGTACGACCGCTCCCAACTCGGCATGCGCTGCTCGTCGTTGGTCCAGTTGTGCCGCCACCAGGTGGACAGGGAGGTGGCGAGGATGCGGTCGTAGTCTTCCTGGAGGGTCGTGTACTTGTCCTTGATGAAGCCCCAGAACTCGGAGTTCGTGGAGTTCATCACGGTCAGGTCCTTGAGCCCCGAGAGGACCTCGAAGTTCTCGCCGTCGTAGGTGATCTGGGCGAGCCGCGTCTCCTGGCCCTTGCGGACGAAGGAGTGGTTGACCTCGTCGGCGCCGATGAACTTGGCGTTGCTGTCGGAGCCGCCGATGCGCTCCCAGGCGTACTCCTCGATCCGGATGCGGGCGCGGTGGATCGAGGGCTGGCTGTCCACGAAGTGCCGGGCGAGGTGGATGCCGTACTGCTCGGCGGACTCGATGCCGTACTCCTTGGCGAACGCGAAGCAGGTGTTCTTCGTCGTGTCCGTCGGCAGGCAGTTGGCGTTCGAGCCGTTGTAGTGGACGTCGTCCAGGTCGCCGGAGAGGGCGACGGAGACGTTCAGGTCCTTGATGTGGTGGGTGTCGCCGTCCCGCGTGATCTTTACGACCCGGTTCTCAGCCTTGCCGTACTGGTTCTGTCCCAGAATGGTGGGCATGTCTGCTAGCTCCCTCGGTAAACGGAGTAGCCGAACGGGTTGAGCAGCAGCGGTACGTGGTAGTGCTCGCCCGGCGTGACGGCGAACGTGATCGCCACCTCCGGGAAGAACGCTCCGGTCGCACCGCTGTCCCGATTCGCGGGGGCGTCCTGCTGCGCCTCGGCTTGCTGATTGTTCTTGGTCAGGAAGTACGCCTCGGTCTCGAAGTCGAGGCGTACGTGCGAGGTGCCTTCCGGCAGGGCCGGCAGGTCCTTGCAGCGCCCGTCCGCGTCGGTCGCGCTGCCGCCGAGCGCCTTCCACTCATCCCCTGCACCACTGCGGGCGGACAGGGAGATGGCGACGCCCTCGGCGGGGCGGCCGACGCTGGTGTCCAGGATGTGCGTGGACACCGAGGCGGTCGTTTCCGTGCTCATGCGGTCTGCTCCTCCAGGAGGCGGGTCAGGCGGATGCGGTTGATCTTGCCCAGTTCGGCGCGGACGATCTCCCGCTCCTGTTCGGGCGAGTTGCCGATCCGCTCCTTGACCGCGTCCCGCATCTGCTCACCGGTGCGTCCGGTGGCGCAGATCAGGAAGACGTGACCGAACTTCTCCTGGTAGGCCAGGTTCAGTTCGAGCATTTCGGTCTTGAGTTCCTCGGAGGCGCCCGCCATGCCCCGCTGTTCGCGGGACGAGGTCGGGTCCCCGGGCTTCGGGCGCCCGATCGGCGGGTGCCCCGCCATCGCCTCGGCCAGGTCGTCCGCGGTGAGCTCGGCCATGGCGGCGTCGCTGGCGGCGAAGAGGTCTTCGGCGGTGGCGTAGGGGCGCTGGGCAAGCAGCTTGCTCCCCCAGGCCGAAGAGGCGCAGGCCTCGTGGAGCGCGGCGGTGGCCGCGGCCTCTTCCAAGGCGTTGAACCGGGTGAGACCGGGCGTCGTACTCGAAGTCACGGGGAGCCTCCGTGGCCTTGTGCTGGACGGGCTGCGGAACAGCTAAGACCTTGAACAACGCAGCGTCAACACTTTGTTGAAATAACTTGAACAAAGAAGCCGCCACCCGCGGAACGGGTGACGGCTCGGCTGCGCACCGTGAGGGAGCTCACTCGCCTTTCGCGGCGTTCTCCCTGTTCAGGTAGTTGTAAACGGTGAAACGGCTGACGCCGAGCGCGCCCGCCACCGTCTCGACGCCGTGCCGGACGGAGAACGCGCCGCGCGCCTCCAGTATCCGTACGACCTCCTGTTTCGCCTTGCGGTCCAGCTCGGACAGGGGCCGGCCCCGCTTCCGCTCCAGGGCGAGCAGGATGTGGTCCAGCGAGTCGGCGAGCTGCGGCAGCCGCACGGCCACCACGTCCTCGCCCTCCCAGGCGAGCACGACGTCGTCGGTCCCCGCCTGGTCGGGCGGCATCATCTCGCCGCCCATGGCGTCCACCAGCGGTTTCACCGCGGTGACGAAGGGGTCGTCCCCAAAGCCGGTCACTTATCCGCCTCCCCCGGGCCCGCCGGCTTCCCCGGCTCGCCGATCACGTTGACCTGGAGCGAGACGCGGGTGGCGCCCGCCCCCAGGGACCGGCGCAGCATCGCGTCGACGGCATCCAGCACCGCGTCGACGTCGCCCTCGGCCGTATTGCCGAACGGACCTACGTCCACGGCGTCCAGCGGGGCCCCCTGAATGACCTCACGGGCCACCACCGCGTGGGCGGGGGCCTCGTCGAGATCGAAGGGTTCGGTCGTGAACTCCACTCTCAATCGCACGCTCAACAACCTAATGCCGCCGTCGGAATTTTCGGCAGCCCCCTCTTGACAGCTTCCGCGGATCGGAGGCAGTCTTCCACCAGACAGAAATGAACTTCCGCAATACGGAAGGAGCGCGGAAGCCCCATGGGATACTCCGACCAGCGCTTCAATGTGAACCTGTCGATCCTCTTCACCGAGCTCCCGCTCCTTGAGCGCCCCGCGGCCGCCGCGAAGGCGGGCTTCGGCGCGGTCGAGCTGTGGTGGCCCTGGGTCGACGCCCCCACCCCCGAGCAGTCCGAGCTCGACGCCCTGAAGAAGGCGATCGAGGACGCGGGCGTGCAGCTGGTGGGCCTGAACTTCTACGCCGGTCAGCTCCCGGGCCCCGACCGCGGCGCCCTGTCCGTCCCCGGCGAGGAGAGCGAGAAGTTCCGCGCCAACCTCGCGGTGGCGGCGGACTTCGCGAAATCGCTCGGCTGCACGGCGCTGAACGCGCTGTACGGCAACCGCGTCGACGGCGTGGACCCGGCCGTCCAGGACGAACTCGCCCTGGAGAACCTGGTGCTCGCGGCGCGTGAGGCCGACCGCGTCGGTGCGATCCTGCTGATCGAGGCGCTGAACAAGCCGGAGTCGCCGCTCTGCCCGATCGTGAGCGCCCCCAAGGCGATCGAGATCGTGGACAAGGTGAACGCGGCCACCGGGCTCGGCAACGCGAAGTTCCTCATGGACCTGTACCACCTGTCCATGAACGGCGAGGACCTGCCGTCGGTCATCGAGCAGTACGCGGCCAAGACCGGCCACGTGCAGATCGCGGACAACCCCGGGCGCGGGGCTCCCGGCACGGGATCCCTTCCTCTTGAGGGTCTCCTCGACCAGCTCAAGAAGGCGGGCTACGAGGGGTGGGTCGGGCTGGAGTACAAGCCGGGCGACCGCCCGAGCGCCGAGGCGTTCGGCTGGCTGCCGAAGGCCTGAACCGCTCACCCGTTCACCGCAGTTGCAGTCAGAAAGGCACCCTCAATGAGCAACCTTCCCAAGATCGCGTGGATCGGCCTCGGCATCATGGGCTCCCCCATGTCCGAGAACCTGATCAAGGCGGGTTACTCCGTCACCGGCTACACCCTTGAGCAGGACAAGCTGGACCGTCTGGCCGCGGCCGGCGGCACCGCCGCCAAGTCCATCGCCGAGGCCGTCAGAGACGCCGACGTGGTCGTCACGATGGTGCCCGCGTCGCCGCAGGTCGAGGCCATCGCGTACGGTCCCGACGGCATCCTGGAGAACGCGAGGTCGGGCGCGCTGATCGTCGACATGTCGTCGATCACCCCGCAGACCTCCGTGGACCTGGCCAAGGCCGCCAAGGAGAAGGGCCTGCGCGTCCTGGACGCCCCCGTCTCCGGTGGCGAGGCCGGCGCGATCGAGGCCGTGCTCTCCATCATGGTCGGCGGCGAGCAGGCCGACTTCGACGAGGCCAAGCCGCTCCTGGAGGCTCTGGGCAAGACCATCGTGCTGTGCGGTCCGCACGGCTCGGGTCAGACCGTGAAGGCCGCCAACCAGCTCATCGTCGCCGTCAACATCCAGGCGTGCGCCGAGGCCGTGGTCTTCCTGGAGAAGTCCGGTGTGGACCTGAAGGCCGCGCTCGACGTCCTGAACGGAGGGCTTGCGGGCTCGACCGTGCTGACCCGCAAGAAGGACAACTTCCTGAACCGGGACTTCAAGCCCGGCTTCCGGATCGACCTGCACCACAAGGACATGGGCATCGTCACCGACGCCGCCCGCAACGTCGGTGCGGCCCTGCCCGTCGGCGCGGTCGTCGCCCAGCTCGTCGCCTCGCTGCGCACGCAGGGTGACGGCGGCCTCGACCACTCCGCCCTGCTGCGCGCCGTCGAGCGCCTCTCGGGCGCCGAGCTCTAGCCACGCCGCTGGAGCTCCCCTCCAACTTCCGGGCCGTGGCGGCGCTGACACCTGTCCTGTCGCGCCCAGGCGTCGCCGCGGCCCGGAACTCCATCATCAACTTCAACAAACTGTTGACGTAGCAGTTCAGGGGTCCTTACGCTCCGAACACCTCAGCAGTCACAGCACGGAAGGTCACGATGTCGAAGCGCGTGCTTACGACCGAGTCCGGCGCCCCCGTCGCCGACAACCAGAACTCCGCCACCGCCGGCGTCGGTGGCCCGATCCTCCTGCAGGACCAGCACCTGCTGGAGAAGCTCGCCCGCTTCAACCGTGAGCGCATCCCGGAGCGCGTGGTGCACGCCCGCGGCTCCGGTGCGTACGGCTACTTCGAGGTGACCGACGACGTCACCGGCTTCACCCACGCCGACTTCCTCAGCGAGATCGGCAAGCGCACGGAGGTCTTCCTGCGCTTCTCGACCGTGGCGGACAACCTGGGTGGCGCGGACGCCGTCCGTGACCCCCGTGGCTTCGCGCTGAAGTTCTACACCGAAGAGGGCAACTACGACCTCGTCGGCAACAACACGCCGGTCTTCTTCATCAAGGACCCCATCAAGTTCCCCGACTTCATCCACTCCCAGAAGCGTGACCCGTTCACGGGCAAGCAGGAGCCGGACAACGTCTGGGACTTCTGGGCGCACGCCCCCGAGGCGACGCACCAGATCACGTGGCTCATGGGCGACCGCGGCATCCCCGCCTCGTACCGCCACATGAACGGCTACGGCTCGCACACCTACCAGTGGACGAACGCCAAGGGCGAGGCCTTCTTCGTCAAGTACCACTTCAAGACGAACCAGGGCATCCGCTGCCTCTCCGCCGAGCAGGGCGCCGAGACCGCGGGCAAGGACCCCAACTCGCACCAGACGGACCTGCTTCAGGCCATCGAGCGCGGTGTGAACCCGTCCTGGACGCTGCACGTGCAGATCATGCCGGCGGCTGAGGCGGCCGACTACCGCTTCAACCCGTTCGACCTCACCAAGGTGTGGCCGCACAAGGACTACCCGCTGCAGCGCGTGGGACGCCTGGTCCTGGACCGCAACCCCGACAACGTGTTCGCCGAGGTGGAGCAGGCGGCCTTCTCCCCGAACAACTTCGTTCCGGGCATCGGCCCCTCGCCCGACAAGATGCTCCAGGGCCGCCTGTTCGCGTACGCGGACGCGCACCGCTACCGCCTGGGCGTCAACCACACCCAGCTCGCGGTGAACGCGCCGAAGGCGACGAAGGCCGACAACTACGGCCGCGACGGCCTGATGGCGTCCAACGCCTACGGCCGTGACCGCAAGAACTACGAGCCCAACTCGTACGACGGCCCCGTCGAGACGGGTCAGCCGCTCTCGGCGCCGCTCGCCGTCGCGGGCTACACCGGCACGCACGAGGCCGCGACCCACACCAAGGACGACGACTTCTTCCAGGCCGGTGAGCTCTACCGCCTGATGTCCGAGGACGAGAAGTCCCGTCTGGTGGCGAACATCGCCGGCGGCCTGTCGCAGGTCTCCCGCGACGACGTCATCGAGAAGAACCTCGCCCACTTCCACGCCGCCGACCCCGACTACGGCAGGCGCGTCGAGGAAGCGGTCCGCGCGCTGCGCGAGGACTGAGCGAGTTCCGCTGTAACTCCCAGGCTGCGCCAGTGGGTTGACGGGAGGTCGACCCACCGGCGCTGAGCCCGCACCGCCACGGACCCGGATGAGGGGTGGTCCCGTGCGCACCGCGGGCAGTCCGCTCCGGCGGACAGGCACGGGTCCGCGGCGGCTCTGCGAGCCAGTGCGGTGGTAAAGGTCCGACGGGCTCCCTTCTCGACCTGAGGGAGGGGAACCCCCGGTCCATCGCAGCCGCCGCGGTCCCCACCGACGCCCCCCTTCTCTACGGGGGCCCACAGACTCCGTCCGGCAGCGCGTATGCATGTTCCGCCAGTCGCGCGCGGTCGGACGGGCACCACGCAAGACCTCACGGCCGGAGCGCCGGGTACGGACGGTCCCGTACCCGGCGCTCTTCCGCGTGCGCGGGGCCCGCGAGGGAAAGGCGGGCGTTGTCGAGGAGCTCTTTGTAGGTGAGGACCTCGACGCGGCTGACATGGGAATTGAACGTCCGCAGAGCCTCGTTGATCTCCTTCTCCGGCACGTCGGACTGCACGTCGGGGTGGCCGACCAGGACCAGCGCGCTCGCCCTGCGCGTCTCGATGCCGAACTCCTCGCGGATGCGGTCGCGGTTCTCGTCGAGGCCCACCAGGTAGTTGACCGCTTGGCCCACGGCGTCGTGCACCTGGGCCGTCGGCACCCAGGCCCCCCGGTGCTTCTTCACCAGCGCGCCCTGCAGGCCCCTCGCTCGCTTCAGCTCCACCACGTGCAGGGAGCCGTCGCCGCGGAGCAGCGGGATGTCCAGCTCGTCACCGGGCACCAGGCGGCGCTGGGCGAACTCGGCGACATAACGGCCGCCGAAGATCCAGGGCTGGCCATGGAGAGCACGCTGCAGGTCGTGCTCGGACGCGTCGGGGTCCTCGACGACCTTGCGCAGCTCCTCGAGGCCGGCTGCGCGGCGCCGCAGCTCGGCCGCCCGCAAAAGAAGCCGCCCCTCGTCGTCGGCGGCGAGCAGCGCCAGTGCCTCCGGTGAGGTGGTGATCCGCTTGGCCGCCTCTGCGGGGTCCTCGATGTCGATGCGGCCGTCACGCAGGATGCGCTCCAGCCAGAGCGCGATCTCCGCGCTGCCGCGCGGGACGACGTAGCGCCCGGGGCGGTCTGCCGGTGCCTCCAGGAACCGGGCGTCCCGTTCCAGGCTCCGCAGCCGGTCCGACAACTCCCGCGCGGAGGCCTGCGGTTGCTCGGCGAGGTAGCTCTCGCAGGCGTCCGCCGCCTGGGCGTAGCCCGCCGCGACGATGCCCCCGATGCCTCCGCCGCCCGAGCGGCGCTCGCCGTCCCGGAACAGCCGCAGCCGGTCGTCCAACTCGGGCTTGAGAATGCGCCCTTCGGCGTAGTCCAAGGCGTCCTGCACGAGGCGTACGACCTGCCACTCGCCCGCCGCGGCCGCCTTGCCCCGGGCCTCCGCGAGCAGCCCGAGGAGCTTCTTGCCGCCCCGGATGTTCCCCCTCGGGTCCGAGCGCAGGTGCCGTGCCACGGCTGCCAGGCACTCCCCCGTGCCCGCGTCCGCCGCCGCCTCCGCGGCGATCTGCACCTGCTGCTCCAGCGTCGCGTCAGCTCTCGGTTGCATGCCGGCCAGTGTGCCGCCCGGCACTGACAGTCCCGCACGCCGAAGGGGCGGCCCACCCCCCACGGGTGGACCGCCCCGGTCAGTGGGTCGGCCGGTGTCAGACCTTCAGCGGGCGGATCGCCGTCGGCGCGTGGCCCGGCTCCGTCGCGAGTTCCTCGAACTCCTTGACGGCGCTGATGTCGGCCGTCGGGCTCATCGAGATGTTCGTGATGCGCTCCAGGATCGCCTCGACGACGACCGGGACCCGGTACTCCTGGGCCAGCTTCTTGGCCTGCTCGAACGCCGTCCCCAGCTCGTTCGGGTCGGTCACGCGGATCGCCTTGCAGCCGAGGCCCTCGGCGACCTTGACGTGGTCGACGCCGTACACACCGAGCTCGGGGCTGTTCTGGTTCTCGAACTCCAGGTTGACCTGGAAGTTGATGTCCAGGCCGATCTGCGCCTGACGGATCAGGCCCAGGTAGGCGTTGTTGACCAGGACGTGGACGTACGGGATGCGGTGCTGTGCGCCGACCGCCAGCTCCTCGATCATGAACTGGAAGTCGTAGTCGCCGGAGAGGGCGACGACCTGCGTGTCCGGGTCCGCCTTCGCGACGCCGAGCGCGGCCGGGATCGTCCAGCCGAGCGGGCCCGCCTGGCCGCAGTTGATCCAGTGGCGCGGCTTGTAGACGTGCAGCATCTGCGCGCCGGCGATCTGCGAGAGGCCGATCGTCGTGACGTACCGCGTGTCCTTGCCGAACGCCTTGTTCATCTCCTCGTAGACGCGCTGCGGCTTCATGGGGATGTCGTCGAAGTGCGTGCGGCGCTGGAGGGTCTCCTTGCGCTCCAGGTGGGAGGCGACCCACGCCGAGCGGTCCGGCAGCCTGCCCGCGGCCTTGAGCTCCTTCGCCACCTCGACGAACAGCTCCAGGGCGACCTTCGCGTCGGACGCGATGCCGTAGTCGGGGGCGAAGATCTTGCCCAGCTGTGTCGGCTCGATGTCGACGTGCACGAACTTGCGGTCCTTGGTGTACACGTCGAGGTTGTAGCCGGTGTGGCGGTTGGCCCAGCGGTTGCCGATGCCGAGGACGAAGTCCGACTCCAGGAACGTCGCGTTGCCGTAGCGGTGGCCGGTCTGCTGGCCGACCATGCCCGCGTTCAGGTCGTGGTCGTCGGGGATCGTGCCCCAGCCCATCAGCGTCGGCACGACCGGCGTGTCGGTGATCTCGGCGAACTCGACCAGCAGGTCGGAGGCGTCGGCGTTGATGATGCCGCCGCCCGCGACGATCAGCGGCCGCTCGGACTCGACCAGGAAGGTGATCGCCTTCTCGATCTGGGCGCGGGTCGCGGACGGCTTGTAGACCGGCAGCGGCTCGTACGTCTCCGGGTCGAACTCGATCTCCGTCTGCTGGACGTCGATCGGCAGGTCGATGAGGACCGGGCCCGGACGGCCCGAGCGCATCAGGTGGAACGCCTGCTGGAAGACGCCGGGGACCTGCGCGGCCTCCAGGACGGTGACGGCCATCTTCGTCACCGGCTTGGCGATCGACGCGATGTCGACGGCCTGGAAGTCCTCCTTGTGGAGCAGGTGCGTCGGCGCCTGGCCCGTGATGCAGAGGATCGGGATCGAGTCGCCGGTCGCGGAGTACAGGCCGGTGATCATGTCGGTGCCGGCGGGTCCCGACGTACCGATGCAGACACCGATGTTGCCCGGGTTGGTCCGGGTGTAGCCCTCGGCCATGTGCGAGGCGCCCTCGACGTGGCGGGCGAGGGTGTGGTCGATGCCACCGCCCTCCTTGAGCGCCTTGTAGAAGGGGTTGATCGCGGCGCCCGGCACACCGAACGCGTTGACGACGCCTTCGCGCTTGAGGATCTCAACTGCCGCGCGGGCAGCGGTCATACGAGCCATGGGGTTCTCCTGCTTCGACAACAACTTCGACAGCTGCGGCAGCTGTGTCAGCTGTTCGGCTGACGGATACGGCTGGCGGATCCGGCTCCCGTCGCGCCCCGCGGTGAGCTCCTGTTTCCGCATTGTGGAAATTTAGTTCTGCTATATGGAAGCAATGTAAGCGGGGGTGCCGGACACCGTCAAGAGAGATCGGTCAACTGGCAGCCGCCCGGCAACGCTTGGGTGGAGGATGGGGAGAGACCCGGGGTGGTGACGGCGGCGGTGACGGAGAGTGGCGTGCCGATGGTCCCGACAGTGCCGATACGGTGCCCGAAGTGCGGGCGCGAGCACGTGTACGCCCCGCCGTCCTACCCCTGCGCGTGCGGCGCCCCCGTGGCCCCGGCGGTGGGCCGGGACGCGACTCCCGAACCGGTCACGGACCGCACCTGGGCGGAGTCCTGGATCACGGCGCGCTGCGCGGCGTGCGGGCACGAGGGCCACTGGCCCCACCCGGAGCTGGACTGCTCCTGCGGGGCGGTACTGCGTGTTCCGGTCGCGGGGGCGACCCGCGTGCCGCCCGGACACCCCGCTCACATCCCCCTGCCGCGTACCGCCCCGCGTCCCCGCCCCGCCTTCCACCCCGTCACGATCCGCGACGCCCGCGATGCCGTGACCGTCGCCGCCCTCTACCTGCGCTGGCTCGGGTACCTGAACACCCGCAGCACCACGCGGCGCCCGCCCTCCGGGTCCCGGATCGCCGCCCGCGGCATGCTCGCGCAGGTCGAGCCGGCGCCGCGGCCCACCGCCCCGCGGGACATCGAGTGCCTGTGGCTGACCGCGCTGACGGAGGCGGGCGACACCCCCGTGGCGTGCGCGTTCTTCTCCCTCGCCGGTTATACGTCCGAGGCCCGCACACGCGCCGACTCCCTGGGCGTCCCTCTCTTCACGATGGACACGACCGGCACCCCCCAGCCGGTCAACGGAGCGGCGTACGAACTGGTGGCTACGGGCGCGTGAGGGACCCGGCGCCGCGCATGTGTGCCACGTGCCGGAGCAGCGCCGGCGTCGTGAGGACGGCGACCAGGCCGCACACCCCCGGCCAGCCGAAGGCCCCGTACGCGTGCACCGACAGCCACGAGCCGACGCTTCCGCCCAGATACGCGCAGGTCATGTACGCGGTGTTGAGGCGGGCCCGCGCCTCGTCGCTGAGTGCGAATATCCGTACCTGATTGGCGACCGTGCCGGACTGCATCGCGACGTCGAGCAGCAGCGACCCCACCGCGAGGGCGGCGAGCCCCACCGCCCCGCCGAGGCCGCCCGCGAACAGGACGGCGGCGGCCACGAGGACGGCGACCATGCAGACGAGATTCACCGCGTCGGAGCCCCGGCGGTCCACCTGGCGTCCCGCCACCGGCGTGCAGAGCATCGTCGCCGCGTTGACCAGCGCGAGCACGCCGACCGCCGACGCGCCGAGCCCGTACTCGGGCCCGGTCAGGAGCAGCGCGACGCCGGTCCACAGCGCGGAGAACCCACCGAAGATCATCGCCTGGTAGAAGCCGGAGCGGCGCAGGTCGGGCTCGGTGCGCAGGAGCCGCAGGGACGCGGCGAGCAGGGCGGGATAGCGCTGCCGGGTGGGCGCGGTCGACCAGGGCAGCGCGCGGGCCAGTACGCACGCGATGAGCAGCGCGACCAACGACGTCATCAGGTACGGCGCGCGCCAGCCAAGCCACTCCCCCACCGTCCCGCCGAAGACACGCGACAGCAGCATCCCGCCGATCGACCCGCTCAGGAGCGTGCCCGCGACGGCGCCGCGCCGCTCCTCCGGTACGAGTCCTGCCGCCGTCGGCGCGATGACCTGCGCCACGACGGTGGTGACGCCGACGAGGACGCTCGCGACGATCAGCGGCGATATCCCGGGCGCGGCGGCCGCGCCGAGCAGGCCGAGGCCGGAGAGGGAGAGGAGCGTGACGATGAGCGTCCGGTACGGGACGCGGTCGCCGAGCGGTACGAGGAGGAAGATGCCGCCCGCGTATCCGAACTGCGTGGCGGTCACGACGAGCGCGGCGGCGTCGGCCGACACGTGCAGTCCGTCGGCGACCAGGGGGCTGACGGCCTGCGGGAAGTAGACGTTGCCGACGGCCACGCCACAGGTGACGGCGAGCAGCAACACCATGCCCCGGCTCAGACCGGACGGCCCCACCCCGGCGGGGCCCGCGGTTCCGGATCCGGCTCCGGCTTCGACGGTCCCGGGCTCCTCGGGATCACCGGCCTCGGACAGACGCACACGCACCCCAGGGGATCGACGGGAAGGTCCACCTGCTCGACGGACCGGCCCACGATCCCCGCTCGCCCCGCCCCGGCACAACACATTTTGGCCGGGCCATATTCACCGCATGCGCATGCGCATCCGCCCCGCCACCGCCACCGACCTGCCCGCGCTCCAGGACATCGAGCGCGCGGCGGGCGAACCGTGGACCACCACGCGCCGCACATCGAGCAGGTCACCGTGCACCCCCGTGCCGCCCGCCGCGGCGTCGGGCGTGCGCTGATCGGGTACGCCGCGGGTCGCGCCCGGGAGGAGGGTGCGACCGCGTTGACGCTGACGACGTTCGCCGACGTGCCATGGAACGCCCCGTACTACGCCCGCGTCGGTTTCCGTCCGCTCGCGGACGCCGGACTCACCCCGGCTCTGCGTGCCATCCGCGCGCACGAGGCGGAGCCAGGCCTCGACCGGTGGCCCCGTCTGTGCATGCGCAGCGACCTCACTCCCCGTAGCGCTCCCTGAGCTCGATCTTGCGGACCTTGCCGGAGACCGTCATGGGGAACGCCTCCAGGACGCGCAGGGCCGCCGGGATCTTGTAGTGGGCCAACTTCCCCTTGCAGTACGCCTGGAGTTCCTCCAGGGTGAGGGCGTCGTCCGGGTCCCGCACGATCACGCAGGCCAGCGGCACCTCTCCGTACCGTTCGTCGGGGACGCCCACCACCTGCACGTCCGCGACCTTCGGGTGGCCGTACAGAAACTCCTCGATCTCGCGGGGGTAGATGTTCTCGCCCCCCTTGATGATCATGTCCTTGATGCGGCCGACGATCCGCACGTAACCGTCCTCGCGCATGACCGCGAGGTCCCCCGTGTGCATCCAGCGCCCGGAGTCGATGACCTCGGCGGTCCGCTCCGGCTCGTCCCAGTAGCCGAGCATCACGCTGTACCCGCGCGTGCACAACTCCCCGGAGGCGCCGCGCGGCAGCGTCACGCCGGTCGCGGGGTCGATGACCTTGACCTCGATGTGCGGCAGGACCCGGCCGACCGTGCCGGTGCGGCGTTCCAGGTCGTCGTCGCGGCGGGTCTGCGTGGAGACGGGTGAGGTCTCGGTCATGCCGTAGCAGATGGAGACCTCCTCCATGTGCATCTCGGCGACGACGCGCTTCATCACCTCGACCGGGCAGGGCGAGCCCGCCATGATGCCGGTGCGCAGCGAACTCAGGTCGTACGTCGCGAAGTCGGCGAGGTTCAGCTCGGCGATGAACATCGTCGGCACGCCGTACAGAGAGGTGCAGCGCTCCCGTTCGACGGCGTGCAGCGTGGCGACCGGGTCGAAGGACGGGGCGGGGATGACGATGCAGGCGCCGTGCGAGGTGGCGCCGAGGTTGCCCATCACCATGCCGAAGCAGTGGTAGAAGGGCACGGGCAGACAGACGCGGTCCCGCTCGGTGTAGCCGACGGTACGGCCCACCCAGTAGCCGTTGTTGAGGATGTTGTGGTGGGAAAGCGTGGCGCCCTTGGCGAAGCCGGTGGTGCCGGAGGTGTACTGGATGTTGACGGGGTCGTCGCAACTCAGCTCGGCCTCGCGGGCCGCGAGTCGTGCGTCGGTCACTCCGTCGGCCGCGGTCAGCAGCGCACCCCACGATCCTTCGTCCCCGATGTAGTGGACGGCGCGCAGTTCGGGGCAGCGGGGCCGCACCTCGTCGACGAGCGCGCGGTAGTCGCTGCTCTTGTGGGCCTGCGTGGCGATCAGGACGGAGACGCCGGACTGGTTGAGCACGTACTCCAACTCGTGTGCGCGGTACGCCGGGTTGATGTTGACCATGATGGCGCCGATGCGGGCGGTGGCGTACTGCACGAGGACCCACTCGGCGCAGTTCACCGCCCAGATCCCGACACGGTCCCCCTTGGCGACGCCCGCACCGAGGAACGCGCGCGCCAACTGCCGGATGTCGGCGCCGAATTCCGCGTACGTCCATCGCGTGCCCGCCGCGACGTCCACGAGCGCGTCCCGGTCGGGCCACGTCACGACGGCCCGGTCGAGGTTCCGCCCGATGGTGTCGCCGAGGAGCGGCGTACCGCTCGTACCGTGCGCGTAGGAGAGCGCGCTGGAAAGTGCTTCGTCTCGTCCGCTCACCGGAAGTCCTCCTCGCGGTACTCCGCGTCCGAACCCGCGGCGGTCGCCTCGCGCAGCTCGATGCGGCGGATCTTGCCCGACACGGTCTTGGGGAGCGCGCCGAACTCGATGCGGCGCACGCGCTTGTACGGGGCGAGCACCGCGCGCGAGTGCTCGAAGAGCAACTTGGCCGTGCCGGGGCCGGGTTCGAACCCTTCGGCGAGCACGACGTACGCCTTCGGCACGGCGAGCCGCACCGGATCGGGCGCGGGCACGACCGCGGCCTCGGCGACCGCCTCGTGCTCCAGGAGCGCGCTCTCCAGCTCGAACGGGGAGATCTTGTAGTCGGACGCCTTGAAGACGTCGTCGGCGCGCCCGACGTAGGTGATGTAGCCGTCGGCGTCGCGCGAGCCGATGTCGCCGGTGCGGTAGTAGCCGCCGGCCATCGCCTGTGCCGTGCGCTCGGGGTCGCCGTGGTAGCCGGCCATGAGGCCGACCGGGTCCGGGCCGAGGTCCAGGGCGATCTCCCCCTCCGTGGCGCCGGGCGCGCCGGTCACCGGGTCGAGGAGCTCGACGGCGAAGCCGGGGGTGGGGCGGCCCATCGAGCCCGGCTTCAGTTTCTGTCCGGGCGAGTTGGCGACCTGCACGGCGGTCTCGGTCTGCCCGAAGCCGTCGCGGATGGTGACGCCCCAGTCGCGCCGCACCTGTTCGATGACCTCGGGGTTGAGCGGCTCGCCGGCCGCGACGACCTCGCGCGGCGGGGTGCGCAGCTGGGTCAGGTCGGCCTGGATGAGCATGCGCCACACGGTGGGCGGCGCGCAGAACGACGTGACGCCGGCCCTGTCCATCTCCGCCATGAGCCGTGCGGCGTCGAAGCGGGCGTAGTGGTGGATGAAGACCGTCGCCTCCGCGTTCCACGGGGCGAAGAGGTTCGACCAGGCGTGCTTGGCCCAGCCGGGCGAGGAGATGTTCAGGTGGACGTCGCCGGGCTTGAGGCCGATCCAGTACATCGTGGCGAGGTGGCCCACGGGGTACGAGACATGGGTGTGCTCGACGAGCTTGGGCCGGGCGGTGGTGCCCGAGGTGAAGTAGAGCATCAGGGGATCGTCGGCGAGGGTGATGCCGTCGGGCTCGAAGACGTCGGGGGTGGGGGTGGTGTGCGCGGTGTCGTCGTCGGCACCGGCGTACGGGATCCATCCGTCGCGCGCGGCCCCGGGCTCCCCGCCGACGGTGATCCGTGTGTAGTCGCCGGGTACGTCGTCGAACTTCGCGGTGTCCTCGGGGCGTACGACGACGTGCCGGGCGCGGCCGCGGTCGATGCGGTCGCGCAGGTCGGCGGGGCCGAGGAGTGGTGTCGCCGGGATGACGACGGCGCGCAGCTTCATCGCTGCGAGCGCGATCTCCCAGAGCTCGGCCTGGTTGCCGAGCATGACGACGACACGGTCGCCGGCCCGGACGCCCAGCGCGCGCAGCCAGTTGGCGACCCGGTTCGAGCGGGCGGACAGGTGCGCGAAGGAGAAGCGCGACTCCGTGCCGTCCTCCTCGACGATGTGCAGGGCCGTGCGGTCGTTGTCCTGCGCGATGACGTCGAACCAGTCGAGCGCCCAGTTGAACCGTTCGGGCCGCGGCCAGGCGAAGCCTTCGTACGCGGCGGCGTAGTCCTCTCGATGCCGCAGGAGGAAATCCCGTGCGGTACGGAACTGCTCCGTGGCGCTCGTGCCGTCAGTCGTCATGTGCACCCCTAGTTGTGCTGAAGCTCGTGCCGTCGCTCGTGCTGCCGTACTCATTGCCGGACGCTACGGAACATCGTGTAATTCGTGAGGCGGATCTCACTACCCCCGGACGGGGGTGTCGCGAGGTGAAAGGGCGGGCGCGTGTCGGCTGACGGCGGCGAGACGGTGGAGATGCGGGCCGCTCTGCTGCGGCTGCGCCGCGGCACGGGGCTACCGGTGGCGTTCGGCGGTCTGCTCGACGGGCCGCGCCAGGTCCGCATCGGCGAACTCATCGGCACGGGTACGCGCGCGCTGCAGGGCCTCGCCATCTCGTCGGGGAACGGCCTCGGCGGCAAGGCGGTCGCCCTGTCACGGCCCTGCGCGGTCACCGACTACCGCGTCTCGCGGCACATCAGCCACGAGTACGACGCGGCGGTCGCGGCGGAGGGCCTGCGGTCGGTGCTGGCGGTGCCCGTGGTCGTACGTCGCCGGGTGCGCGGAGTCCTGTACGGCGCGCTGCGCGCGGCCCAGCCGCTCGGCGACCGGGCGCTGTCGGCGGCGGTGGCCGCGGCGCGGGACGTGGAGCAGGCGCTGGTCGTACGGGACGAGGTGCGGTCGCTGCTCGCGGCGGCGCGGGAAACGGTGGCGGGGCCGGGCGGGGGCCCGGGTCCGGGACCCGGGCCGGGGCCGGGGCCGGAGGCGTGGGAGCAGGTGCGGGAGGCGCACGGGGCGCTGCGCGCGCTGGCCCCGCGGGTCACCGACGCGTCCCTGCGGGCCGAACTCCTCGCGGTGTGCGGCCGCCTGGAAACGGCGGCACTCCTCCCCGGCCACCCCCGGGACCGCCCGGTGGCCCTCGCCCCGCGCGAGGTCGACGTGCTGTCCTGCGTTGCCGCCGGAGTGACGAACGCGACGGCCGCGGAACGCCTCGGCCTGCGCCCCGAGACGGTGAAGGGCTACCTGCGCTCGGCCATGCGGAAACTGGGTGCGCACACGCGCCTGGAAGCGGTGGTGGCGGCGCGCAGGGAGGGCCTGTTGCCTTAGGGGCTACAGGTGCCTCAGCGGGCTTCAAGGCCTGTACGGGACGTCCCGCCCGGCCCGCAGCGCCAGACCCGCAGGGACGACCGACGCCACCACGGCGAGCACCGCGCAGGCGCACAGGATCGCCCCGAGCGTCGCCCACGGGATCACGACGGGCGTCCACACCGAGAGCAGCCCCAGCGCGCCCCACATCCCCGCCAGGTTGAGCCCGGCGACCAGAGTTCCCAGCAGCCCGCCGATCACCACCACCGTCAGGGCCTCCGCGGCGACAAGGCGCAGCACCTGCCACCGCGTGGCGCCGGCCAGCCGCAGTGCCGTCAGTTCGCGGGTCCGGTCGGAGGTCGCCATGACCATCGTGTTGGCCAGGGAGACGCCCGTGTAGAGGAGAGCGATCCCGAGGACCATGAAGAGGCCCACCCGGGTCGTCCGGTCGGCCGCGGGGGCAGTCCCCCGCACCCACTCGTCCTTCGTGAGCACCTTTCCGCCCGACGTCCGCACCGCCTCGCGCAGGTCCGAGGCCGCTGCGGCCGGGTCCGCACCCGCCGCGAGGCGTACGTCGACCCGGTCGACGGGTGCCGCGGCGGCGTTGTGCGGGGTGACGTAGGCGCCGTTGTCACCCGTGCCGGTGGTCATGACGGCCGCGATCCGCAGGGACTTCCTCCTGCCGTCGCCGAGCCACACGTCCACCCGCTCGCCCACGGTGTGCTCCGCCCACTCCTCGTTGACGATGATCGAGTCGTCGTCCAGGTCCTCCGCCCTCCCCGCGGCCAGCGGGAGGCGTGCCGTGGCGGCGAGGGGTCCCGGTTCGACGGCTCTGGCGTCGGACCTGATGAGCGCCACGCCGTCCTCCAGGACGTACACGGCGGTCGACGAACTCGCCGCGACCTCGGTGGTGCCGTCCACGGCCCGGATCCGCCGCAGCGCCGGCTCGTCGAACCCGGTATCACCCGCCGAGGTGACCACGAAGTCGGCGGCCGTCCGCTCCCGCACCTCCGTCGCCTTCGCCCCGCCGAGGGTCGCCGTGGCGCCGAGCAGCGACCCGGCCAGCGCGACCGTGACGAGGACGGGAGCGGCGACGGCGGCGGTACGGCGCACCCCGGCGGCGGCGTTCTCCCGTACGAGCATCCCGCCCGCACCCGGCAGCCGGGCAGGCAGCCAGGCGACCAGCCGGGCCAACGGCCGCACCAGCACCGGCGCGAGCAGCGCGACGGCGGTGATCAGCAGCATGGGCCGACTCACATAGGTCTTGCGCTGCAGCAGCTCGCCCGGTGCCGTCACCAGAGCCAGGACCAGGGTCACCGCGCCGGTGGCCAGGAGCGCGGAGCCCGCCGCCCATCGGCCCCACGTCAGGGGCCGGGTGTCGACGGACGCCTCGCGCAGCGCTTCGGTGGGGCCGGTGCGCCCCGCACGCCAGGACGCGGCCATCGCACCGCACAGAGCGACGAGCAGGCCGGTCCAGAACGCCGCGTGGTAGGGCCAGGTGTGGTCACCGATGGTGAACCAGCGGGGCGCGAGGCCCTCGTGGACGGCCCACGCGGCGAGACGTGGTGCTCCGCAGGCGCCGAGCACGCAGCCGGCGGCCGAGGCGAGCACGCCGACCGCGAGCGCCTCGGCGACGACCATGCGGCGGATCTGCCCGGGGGTCGCCCCCGCCGTGCGGAGCAGCCCGAACTCGCGGCGCCGCTGGGCCACCGCGAAGGCGAAGGTGGACGCCACGACGAACACCGACACGAATCCGGAGACACCGCCCGCCGTGCCGAACAGGGCGTTCATGGCGGTGAGCGCCTCACTGTCCCGGTCGGGGTCGGCGTCGGCGTAGCGGCGCGCGTCACCGGTGAGAACCCGGACACCGCCGCCGTCGCTTGCGCGTACCACCTCGCGCACGGCCGCCGGGGCGGCATCCACCACGAGTTGGAGACTGCGCGGCGACAGTCGGGCCGCGCGGGCGTCGGTGTGGAACACGGCGTTCTCGAAGCCGAGTCCCGCGACGGTGCCGACGACGCGCACGGTGCCGCCGCCGGTCCGCAGCCGGGTGCCGGGACGGGCCCAGTCCCCGCTGACGACGACCTCGTCCGCGGCGCGGGGCGCGCGTCCCGCGTCGAGCTCGTACGGCGCGAAGGCCGCGGTGGACCAGGGGTGGCCCACCAGGTCGTCCGGACCGCGCTCCGCCCGCACGGCGAACGACCGGTCCTGTACGACGGTCCCGAGACGCCGCAGCTTCGCGACCAGCGCGTCCGGGACGGGGTGCGGCTGGGCGAGCTCGCGCGTGTGGATGCGGGTGCGGGTGGGGTCGTCGGGCGAGGTGGGCACCGTGAGGGTGTCCTGTCCCTTGACGACGACGGGCGCGGCGGCGAACCGGTCCGGGCCCCGTGCCGGTGCGTCCTGCGAGGAGGCCAGGGCGAGTGCCATGACGGCGATGAGGGCGACGCCCAGGGAGAGCGCGACGAAGCTGCCGACGAAGGTGGGCCAGCGGTGGCGGAGGGTACGGAGGGTGGTGCTCGGCATGGCGCTCAGCACGGTGCCGCCTCGAGGTTGGTCATGCGGGCGGCGATGGCGTCGGCGAAGGCGGCGCCGTTCAACCGTGTGGACCCGCCGCTCAGTTCACCGTTGACCCGCCCGTCGACGAGGAAGACCACACGGTCCGCGTGGGCCGCGGCGACGGGGTCGTGCGTGACCATGACGACCGTCTGGCCTTCCCGGTCGACCATGCCGCGCAGCAGGGCGAGCACCTCGCCGCCGGTCCGCGAGTCGAGCGCGCCGGTCGGTTCGTCGCCGAACAGCACGTCGGGCCGGGTGATCAGGGCGCGGGCGAGGGCGACCCGTTGCTGCTGGCCGCCGGACAGTTCCGTCGGCCGGTGCCGCGCCCGGTCGCCGAGTCCGACCTGCCGGAGCGCCTCGCGCACCTGCGCTTTCCTGGGGCGGCGCCCGGCAAGGCGCAGGGGCAGGGCCACGTTCTGCTCGGCGGTCAGCGAGGGCAGCAGGTTGAACGCCTGGAACACGAAGCCGATGCGCTCGCGGCGCAGCAGGGTCAGGCGTTTCTCGCCCAGCCCGGCCAGCTCCGTGCCGCCCACGGTGACCGACCCGGACGTGGGCCGGTCCAGACCCGCCGCGCACTGCAACAGCGTCGACTTGCCGGACCCGGACGGCCCCATCACGGCGGTGAACGTCCCCCTGGGGAACGTCAGCGATACGTCGTCGAGGGCGGTGACGGACGTACCGCCGGAGCCGAACCGCCGCGTCACAGCGCGCAATCGGATCGCGTCGTCTGTCATGTGTCGTGCCACCAGTACCCGCTCCTCGGCTCGTCGGTGGCACCACGAAACCGCGAAAGCCCCTGGTGACGCAGTACGGCGGGACCGAGACCCGGGGTAGGGCCAGGCATACCCCGGATACGGGCCCCGGCCTGATGGCAGCGGCCGACGGCGTCCCCGTACGGTCGTGCGCATGCATCCTCGGAACGTGCCGCAGGGGGCCGGGCGGCAAGGGAACCTCTGGCGGGCCATGTCCCGGCCCGGCTTCCTCCTGTCGGCCTGGCCCTGGCGCGCCGCCGCGTACCTGCTGACCGGCGCGGTGACCGGCGCCGTCACCCTGGTGGTGATCGTCGTGGTGGCGGCGGTCTGCGGCGCGCTCACCCTGGTCCTGGTCGGGCTTCCGCTGCTCGTCGTGGCCGCGCTCGGCGGAATCCCGGTGGCGGGGACGGAACGGCGCAGGCTCCGCCTGGTCGGCCGCGCCCCGGCGGCGGGACGCCACCAGGTGCCGACCGAGCCGGGCCTGCGCCCCTGGCTGACCACCCGGCTGCGCGAGCCGATGACATGGCGGGAGCTCGGGTACGCCCTGCTGTTCGCCGTGCTCCTGTGGCCGGTCGACGCCGTGGCGATCGTGGTCGCCCTGTTCCTGCCGCTTTCGGTGGTGGCGACACCCTTGCTGATGGCGACGGCCGGTGAAGGCGACGAGGCGAAGGTGCTGAAGCAGTGGACGGTGACCACGTGGCCAGCCGCGTACGCCGTCGCTGTCCTCGGCCTGCTCCTGCTGGCCCCCGGCGCGTACGTGCTCGGCGCCACGGCGGGCGCCCGAGCCGCCCTGACCCGTCTCCTGCTCTCCCCACCCGAGGGCGAGCTGGGCGCCAGGGTCGTCGAACTGGCGCGCTCCCGCGCCCGGTTGGTGGACGCCTTCGAGGCCGAGCGGCGCCGTATCGAGCGCGACCTGCACGACGGCGCCCAGCAACGCCTCGTGGCCCTGTCCATGACGCTGGGTCTTGCCCGGCTCGACGCCCCGCCGGGCCCGCTGGCCGACCAACTGGCCAAGGCACACGGTGAGGCGGGCGACGCGCTCGCGGAGCTGCGCGAACTCATCCAGGGCATCTACCCGAAGGTCCTCACCGACTACGGCCTCGAAGCCGCGGTCACCGACGCCGCCGACCGCTGCGCGGTCCCCGTCGACGTGGAGCTGCGGCTGCCGGGCCGGACCCCGCAGGCGGTCGAATCGGCGGCGTACTTCGTGGTCTGCGAGGCGCTCGCCAACATCGAGAAACACAGCGGGGCGGAGCGCGCGCGGATATCCGGCGGACATCGCGCCGGACGCCTCTGCCTGGAGCTGCACGACGACGGCCGCGGCGGCGCGGATCCGGCGGCGGGCAGCGGCCTCACGGGTCTCGCGGACCGGGTGTCGGTCCTGGATGGCAGACTTGCCCTGACCAGTCCGCCGGGCGGGCCGACTCTGTTGCGTGTGGAGTTTCCTTGCGAGTTGACCAGGGCGGCCGACCGCTCCGCGTAGTACTGGCCGAGGACAGCGTGCTGCTGCGCGAGGGACTCGTCGGACTGCTCGCCCGCTGCGGCCACGAGGTGGTGGCGGCCGTCGGGGACGCGCGGGCGCTGGTCGCCGCGGTCGAGGAGCAGGCCCCGGACATCGTCGTCACGGACGTGCGCATGCCGCCCGACTTCCAGGACGAGGGCCTGCACGCGGCGGTACGGCTGCGCGAGCGGCGCCCCGCGCTCCCGGTCCTGGTCCTCAGTCAGTACGTGCAGCGGTCGTACGCCGCCGAACTCCTGGACTCCGGCGACGGATCGGGCGTCGGCTACCTCCTCAAGGACCGCGTCGGCCAGGTCGAGGAGTTCGTGGAGGCGCTGCGGAAGGTGGCGGACGGCGGGACGGTGGTCGACCCCGAGGTGGTGCGCCAGTTGCTGCGCCGCCGCCGCGACCCGCTGGAGCAGCTCACGCCTCGCGAGCGCGAGGTGCTCGCGCTGATCGCCGAGGGCAAGTCGAACGGTGCGATAGCCAGGGAGCTGGTGGTGTCCGACGCGGCGGTCGGCAAGCACATCGGCAACATCCTGACGAAGCTGGACCTGCCGCAGACCGACGAGACGCACCGCAGGGTGCTGGCGGTGCTGACGTACCTGAGGGCGTGAGTCAGTCGCCGATGACGCTCCCGAAGCGGATGTCGTACGACGACGACGTCTCCGCGACACGCGTCAGCATCCACTCGGCCTCCCGCACCAACTCCTCCCGCTGCGCGCGCCCGAGCGCACGCCCGAAAGGCTCGATGGTGAGCAGGGCCTGCCCACTCCTCGGGTCCTCCTCCAGCCGCCACACTCCCGCGAGAAACCCGTCGAGCAGGAAGACGCAGTACGAAAAGTTCCCTTTCCACGTGCGCCCTCTGTACGCGGCTGGGATGACACGGGTCCGGTCTGCGTGCGACAGCAGAAGATTGTCGTACTCGGGAAGGAAGCGGGGCGGGGCCGGGGTGTCGGGGTCGGGGCGCGGTGCGTCGGGCAGGTCGAAGAGCTCGACGCCGTTCTCGTCGCGGAACGTACGCAGCCGGGGCCGGAGCCGCTCGAACACCGCACGGAGCCGGGTGAGGCGGGCCCAGGTCTGCATGTCCTTGACGGAGGCGGGCCCGAAGGCGGCGAGGTACCGCAGGACGGTGTCGTCGAGGGAGCCGACGCCGGATGCGGCCCCCGAGGAACCGTCACCCCCGACCCACTCCCCCAGCGTGGTGAGCGCGACCTGCCCGCTGCGCCGCCACAGCCCGCGCGGGGTGACCTGGACGAGCGGCAGCAGACAGCGGGCGGCGACGGCGAGGGACTGCGGGTCGGCGTCGGGCCACCGCACGAGCAGCACCTCACGGAGCTGCTTCATCGTGTGCGGCTCGGCCTCGACGGCCGCCCGCGCGATGTCCGCGAGCTCCGCCAGGTCGACGCCGACGAGCCCTTTCCTGAACCCCGTCAACTCCGCCTCGCGCGCGCCCTGGACGAGCGGCCGCAGGGTGCGGGCGTCGGCGGCGGTGTGCAGATGGATGGTGGAGCGCAGGGTGACGATACGGACGACTTCACGGGTTTCGAGGAGCGTGGAGAGCTCGCGGGGATCGAAGTCCGCGAGGCGGGCGGCGAGGGCGTAGTAGGGCGGCTTGACGTTCTGCGCCTGAAGACCGACGAGATGGCCGACGGCATCCTTGACCGACAGCTCATCCGTCCGACGCAGGAGGTGCTGCCGGTCGAGGGTGGCGCGGTTGAGGGCACGGGTTCCCAGGACGGGCGTTGACCGGCCCGAAGCCGACGTGTTCTTCATGGACGGCACGCTAACGGTGGTTGAGGACACCTACGGTCCGCGACCCCGCACGATTTCGGAGGTCCCGGCTTCGTCACGTGGCTCGGGCCGCCCTGCGGCGCGCCCCGAAGACCGCCGCCCCGACGAGCAGGACGGCCGCTCCCGTGATCACGGATGACAGCGGCAGGGCGAAGGCCAGGACGAGGCAGCCGGTGAGGCCGACGACGGGGACGGCGCGGTTCGGGCGGCCTTCGGCGGGGGTGAGGGTCCAGGCGGAGGCGTTGGCGATGGCGTAGTAGGCCAGGACGCCGAAGGAGGAGAACCCGATCGCTCCGCGGACGTCCGTGGTCGCCGCCGCCACGGCGACGACGGCGCCGACGAGGAGTTCGGCCCGGTGCGGAACCTTGTACTTCGGGTGCACGGCGGCCAGGGCGTGGGGCAGGTGGTGGTCGCGGGCCATCGCCAGGACCGTGCGCGAGACGCCGAGGATGAGGGCGAGCAGGGCGCCGAGGGCGGCCAGGGCGGCACCGACGCGTACGACGGGCGCGAGCCGGTCGGCGCCGGCGGTGTGCGCGGCCTCGGTCAGCGGCGCTCCGGCGGCGGCGAGACCGTCCGGGCCCAGGACCAGCAGGACGGAGACGGCGACGAGGGTGTACACGACGAGGGTGATGCCCAGCGCGATCGGGATGGCGCGCGGGATGGTGCGGGCCGGATCGCGCACCTCCTCGCCGAGTGTGGCGACGCGGGCGTAGCCGGCGAACGCGAAGAAGAGCAGGCCCGCCGCCTGGAGCACACCGCCCGCCGTCGCATCCGCGCCGATGTCCAGGTGCGCCGTGTCGACGGCGCCGGACGTGAGCGAGGCGACCACGACGGCGACGAGAACCGCGAGGACGACGGCGACGATGACGCGGGTGAGCAGGGCGGATTTCTGGACGCCCGCGTAGTTGACCGCGGTCAGGACGAGCACGGCGGCCACCGCGACCGCGTGGGCCTGGCCGGGCCAGACGTAGGAGCCGACGGTCAGGGCCATGGCCGCGCAGGAGGCGGTCTTGCCCACCACGAACGCCCAGCCCGCCAGGTAGCCCCAGAACTCGCCCAAGCGCTCACGTCCATAGACGTAGGTACCGCCGGAGGCCGGGTACTGCGCGGCGAGCCGTGCGGACGAGGTGGCGTTGCAGTAGGCCACGACGGCGGCGAGCGCGAGGCCGAGCAGCAGCCCGGAGCCGGCGGCGCGGGCCGCCGGGGCCAGGGCGGCGAAGATGCCCGCGCCGATCATCGCCCCCAGCCCGATCGTCACCGCGTCCGGCACCCCCAGCCGCCGCCGCAGCTCGTCCGGAACCCCGGCGGCGGGCTTGGACACCTTGTTCGACTCCACTGCTTCCCCTCGGCTGCGGGCGGGGTTCGGCGGCCCCGCTCTCGCGCGCACGATAGGCGACGGACGACCGCTACGGTCGCTTCGGCCGGCTCGGCGTCCGGGCTCAGCCGCCCTTTCGTGCCACCATGCGCCGCGTTCATCGCGCTGCTCGCGCCGGGTTCGAGGACGGCGAGGTGCGGCGGTCCGGCGGCGGGAGTTACGCGGTCATCGGCCGCAAGCGGTGGCCCCCGCCGCGAAGTCGCCCACCATGCCCGCGGTCAGCGTGGTGCCGTCGCCCGGGTCGATGAGGATGAACGAACCGGTGCGGCGCGAGTCGGCGTAGGCGTCGAGGGGCAGCGGCTCCGCGGTGCGCAGCCGCACCTGCCCGATGTCGTTGGCGACGAGCCGGCCGGGATGCGGGTGCTGGGAGAGGTCGTCGAGGGTGAGCCGCGACGGGATGTCCTTCACGATGGCCTTGACCGTGCGGGTGCCGTGCTTGAGCAGCACCCGCTGTCCGACGGTCAGCGGCGCGTCGGCCACGTGGCAGACCGTCGCCGTCACGTCCTGTGTGAGGGCCGGCGCGGCAGCGCTCGGCACGATCAGGTCGCCGCGCGAGACGTCGACGTCGTCCTGGAGCAGGACCGTCACCGACTGCGTCGGCCACGCCGCGTCGACCGGCTCGCCCAGCAGGTCGATGCCGGAGATCCGCGTGGTCCGGCCGGACGGCAGGACGGTGACCTCGTCGCCGACGCGGAACGTACCGGCGACGATCCTGCCCGCGTAGCCGCGGTAGTCCGGATGCTCGGCGGTGCGCGGCCGGATCACGTACTGCACGGGCAGCCGGGCGGCGCGGGTCGCGGGGTCCTGGCCGACGGGCACGGTCTCCAGGTGTTCCAGGACGGTGGGGCCGCCGTACCAGTCCATGTGCGCGGACGGCTCCACCACGTTGTCCCCGGCGAGCGCCGAGATCGGGATCGCGGTGACCTCGGGGACGCCGAGCCCGGTCGCGTACGCCGTGAACTCCCCGGCGATCTCCGCGAAGACGGACTCCTCGTACCCGACGAGGTCCATCTTGTTGACGGCGACGACGACGTGCGGGACGCGCAGCAGGGCGGCGATGGCGGTGTGCCTGCGGGTCTGCTCGACGACGCCGTTGCGGGCGTCCACCAGGATCACCGTCAGCTCGGCCGTGGAGGCGCCGGTGACCATGTTCCGGGTGTACTGCACGTGGCCGGGGGTGTCGGCGAGGATGAACCGGCGCCGGGCCGTGGCGAAGTAGCGGTAGGCGACGTCGATGGTGATGCCCTGCTCGCGTTCGGCGCGCAGGCCGTCGGTGAGGAGGGCGAGGTCGGGGGCGTCGGCGCCACGGCTCGCGGAGACGCGCTCCACGGCCTCCAGCTGGTCGGTGAGGACCGACTTGGAGTCGTGCAACAGCCGTCCCACGAGGGTGGACTTGCCGTCGTCGACGGAACCGGCGGTGGCGAAGGCCAGCGTGTCGACGGTGGCACCGGTCCTGCTGGTGGCGCCGGTGGAGCCGGTGGAGCCGGTCGTGCCGCTGGGAACGCTCATCAGAAGTACCCCTCGCGCTTGCGGTCTTCCATCGCGGCCTCGGACATCTTGTCGTCGGCGCGGGTCGCGCCGCGCTCGGTGAGCCGGGACGCGGCGATCTCGGTGATGACGGCGTCCAGCGTCGTCGCGTCGGAGTCGACGGCGCCGGTGCAGGACATGTCACCGACCGTGCGGTACCGCACGAGCCGCGTCTCGACCGTCTCACCCGCCTTCGGCCCGCCCCACTCACCCGCCGTCAGCCACATCCCCGCCCGCCGGAACACCTCACGCTCGTGGGCGAAGTAGATCCCGGGCAGCTCGATGTCCTCGCGGGCGATGTACTGCCACACGTCCAGCTCGGTCCAGTTCGACAACGGGAACACGCGCACGTGCTCACCCGGCGCGTGGCGGCCGTTGTAGAGCTGCCACAGCTCGGGGCGCTGGCGGCGCGGGTCCCACTGCGAGAACTCGTCGCGCAGCGAGAACACCCGCTCCTTCGCCCGCGCCTTCTCCTCGTCCCGGCGCCCGCCGCCGAAGACCGCGTCGAACCGCTCGCTCTGGATCTTCTCCGTCAGCGGCAGCGTCTGGAGGGGGTTGCGGGTGCCGTCCGGGCGCTCGCGCAGCACTCCGCGGTCGATGTAGTCCTGCACGGAGGCGACATGCAGCCGCAGCCCGTGCCGGGCCACCACCCGGTCGCGGTACTCCAGCACCTCGGGGAAGTTGTGTCCCGTGTCGACGTGCAGCAGCGAGAAGGGGATCGCCGCGGGGGCGAACGCCTTCAGCGCCAGGTGCAGCATCACGATCGAGTCCTTGCCGCCGGAGAACAGCAGCACCGGGTTCTCGAACTCACCCGCCACCTCGCGGAAGATGTGCACCGCCTCCGACTCCAGCACGTCCAGGTGCGAGAGGTGGGGTGCGCCGTCGGTCGGCAGTCCCGCGGTGGTTGACGCGACCGTGGTCATATGAGCCCCCGTTCGGTGAGCATGAGGTGGATGCCGTCCGCCGAGACGGAGACCGGCTCGCGGTGCGTGTGCAGGCGCAGGTCGGGGCGCTCGGGCGCCTCGTACGGGTCGTCCACTCCGGTCAGCCCCTTGATCGCACCGGCGGCCTGCTTGGCGTACAGGCCCTTCACGTCCCGTACCGAGCACACCTCCACGGGTGCCGCGACGTGGATCTCCAGGTACGGGATGCGCGCGAGGTCGTGGCGGAGCCGGACGCTCTCGCGGTTGGCCCGGTAGGGCGCGATGACCGGGACCAGCGCGATGACGCCGTTGCGGGCGAGCACCTCGGCGACCATGCCGACGCGTCGTACGTGCGTGTCGCGGTCCTCGCGGGAGAAGCCGAGCCCCGTCGAGAGGCTGGAGCGCATCTCGTCCCCGTCGAGGACCTCCACGCGGTGTCCCTCCGACCGCAGTCGGGTGGCCAGTTCGCGGGCGACGCTGCTCTTTCCGGCGCTGGGCAGTCCGGTGAGCCAGACCGTGCAGCCGGTGCGGTGGCGCACCCGCGCCGACGGTGGGGAGGCCACGACGACCGGGGTATCAGCGGCGACCGCGGGGGCGCTGTCGGTCCGGGCGGCGCAGAGGATCGAGCGTGCGATGTCCGCGGCCTGCTGCCGGATCTCCGGGACGGCGGTGGTCTCCCACAGTTCGCCGCGCCGGTGCGCACCGAGCGTCCACATCGAGCGGTATCCGTCGCGGGACCGCAGTTGGCCGCCGGGGGTGGTGGCGAAGCCCATGCCCAGCGGTCCCGGCAGGGCGAGTCCGGACGACAGCAGGCAGGTCAGCAGTGGGTCGTCGGATGCGGCCGGGCGGAGGCCCGGCCCGGAACAGTCCACCACCCAGCCGACCCGTACGGGTGCCGAGCCCTCCGGTGTGAAGGTCAGCGCGTCCGGATCGATCCGGGTGTCGGCGGCGTCGCCCACGTGCAGGCGCAGCCTCCGTGCGGCCCTGAGCCGGGACACCGCCTCCGCCGTTTCCGGCGCCATCCGGTGCCGGGCCACGTTCCAGCGGGACCGGTCGGTGCGCAGGAACTCCGCTCGCTGCTCGTCCCCCAGCGCGCCCCACAGGCGGGCGGTGAGCGGCCGCAGGCCGTCGACGGCCGGACGCCAGTCGCCGTGTGCGCGCGTGACCTCCCGGATGTGCCGCAGGACCGCCGCCCGCAGCGGTCGCAGCGGCAGGCCCTCCAGGGGTTCGGTTGGCGTCACGGGTGGCAGCGGCGCGACGGCGTGGGCCCGGGGCAGCAGGCCGTGGCGGGACAGTACGTGGACGGTGCGGCCGGGGCGGGCGAGGGTCAGGGCGACGTCCACAGCGGTGAGGCCGCTGCCGACGAGGAGTACGTCCGCGTCGTCGGCGAGCGGTCCCGTCAGCGCGTCGGGGGCCCAGGGGTCGCTCACGAACCTTTTGGACGCGCGGAGTTCGGGCGTCGCCCACGGGGAGCGCGCCGCGAGTGGGCCGGTGGCGAGGACCACGCTGTCGGCGGTGAGGCGGCTGCCGTCGGCGAGGGTCAGGCGGGCTCGGTCGCCGTGCCAGGCGCAGGCGGTCGCGCGGGTGTGGAGCCTCCGGTGGGTGACCAGGTCGCCCGCCCGGTCGACGGCGGCGGCCGAGGTGGCGGCGAGGTAGTCGCCGTAGTGGCGTCGGGGGACGAAGGAGCGGGCGGTCGCGGTGGCGTCGCGGTTCGCGACGAGCCAGTCGACGAAGTGACCGGGGCGGTCCGGGAGGCAACTCATGTTCCCGGCGGGCACGTTGAGGAGGTGCCGTGGATCGTCCGTGGCGAAGGCCACGCCCGCGCCGGTCCGCGGGCCCGGGTCGACCAGGGTGATCCGCACCGGCCGACGGCGCCGGACCGCTTCCTCGGCGGCGTGGATGACGACCATGGTTCCGGCGGCGCCGGCGCCCACCACCACGAGTCTGTGCGGGGCTTGTGCGCGTGTGCTGGAGAGCATCTGCACCTCCGCGAGGGATTGTCCACCAATTCGATAGGTTATATGCCAGGGGGTGGACGCAGTGCCCCCTGCGGTTCGTCAAATGTCGGGAACCAGCGGCAGGTTGGCCGAAAGCGACCTGGCGTGGCCCCGACCGGCCCACGGAGGGTGGAGCATATGCGGATCACGGCCCGGACGGACTATGCGATACGGGCGATGGCCGAACTGGCCCGCAGTCCGCAGTCCCCGCAGAAGGCCGAGCAGCTGTCCGACTCACAGGACATACCGGTGCGTTTCCTGCTGTCGATCCTGCGCGAGCTGCGCCAGCACCGTCTCGTGCACAGCAGTCGTGGCCCCGACGGCGGGTACCGGCTCGCCAGGCCGCCGGAGGAGATCTCACTCGCCGACGTCATCCGGGCCATCGACGGTTCGCTGGCGAACATCCGCGACCTCAAGCTCAGCGAGCTCAGCTACCCGGGCCCGGCGGCGGCGCTGCCGGACGTGTGGCGTGCGGTGCGGGTGAGCCTGCGCCAGGTCCTGGAACGGGTGACGCTCGCCGACCTGGCGGTCGGCGAGCTTCCCCCCTCGGTCAGGCAGCAGGCACAGGAGTACCGGGAGGACGTCAGGCACCCGCCCTCCTAGCACTCCCGCCCCACCGCCACTACCGGCGTCAGGACCTTCCGTACCGGCCTCAGGCCGCCTCGTCCTCGCGGCGTGCCCCCGCCACCGTCACCCGGCGTCCCCCGCGGTGCTGGCCGGAGGCGCCGGACGGCCGGGGGCGTCCGGCGTGCCCGGGGATCAGGCGCAGGTGGCGCCGGTGGCGGCCGGAGGGCGGTGGGGCCTCTGCTTCCAGACGGCTCTCGATCAGATCCATACCGATCAGGAGCAGCCCCATGACCGGCAACAACAAGAGAGCGACTATCAACATCTGCGGCAACCTCCCCGCGGCGTTCTCTCCCGGTTGCCCCTCCGGGGCGCCTTCACCGGTCCGGAGATGTGAAGGTCCCGCAACGCTGTCCGTGCGGCCCCACCCGGCAGGGGTGAGGGCGCCGGGCCACGTTTCATCCGCGCCGACGCGAGCATGCGGCTACCACGCGTCACTGAGAGCGGTTGCACACGGCGGTCGCCCAGAGCAGTCGCACTCAGCGGTCGCACACAGCACTGATGCCGATGCCGCTTGCGGCGGAGAGGAACCGCGCGATGACCGACAGAGTCCCGGCCCCGGGGAGCCCGCACAGCCACGTCTCCGTCGCCCGCCTCCTGGACTGCGCGGTGGAGGGCAGCGACGGGCCGATCGGCAAGGTCGACCCGGTCTCGGAGGAAGTGGCGCCCGACCACATCGTCGTCGACACCGGCGGGACGCTCCTGAGCAAGAAGGTCCTGCTGCCCCTCTGGGTCGTCTCGCACGTCGACGAGGCGACCCGTACCGTCCACGTGCCCCACACGAAGGACCACGTCAGAGACGCCCCGCGGTTCGACAGGGACCTGCGGGTCACCGACCCCAGCTACCGGGCGCGGATAGACGCGCACTACGCCACGCAGCCGGGAGGCTGACTCCCCCGCCGGACCGGTCCGGCCGAAAGAAACCTATAGTTTCGGGGTGTATTCGCGAATAGACCGCAGCATGGAGCGCGCCGCGTGGCGTCGGCCACGGGTGCTCCTGTGGGCCGGGGCGGGTGTGGTGGCCCTCGGGCTGCTCATCGCCCTGGAGGTCGCCGCCCGTCACTACGGCGGCGAGCCCGGCCCGCTCACCAATCAGGCGCGCGAAGTGCTGTTCCCGCCCAAACCGGGGCCGCTCTACGGCGGTCTCGCGCTGATGATGGTGGTCCTCACCTGGCGGCAGAGACTCATCGCGGCCGGTGCCGCCATCGGCATCGACGCCGTGTTCATCCTGGTGCGCCGGGCGGTCGACGCCGATGTGCCGGAAGGACAGTTCTTCGGCAACGGCGCCCTCTGGGCCATGCTGGGCGTCGCTGTCTTCGCGCTCACCCGCCGCACCGGCGAGCAGCGGATCCTGCTCCTGAAGGGCGTCGGTCTCGGCCTGCTCCTCGTGGCGGGCCGCAAGACCGGTGACACCTGGCTGCTCATCACGGCCAAGACCCGCCCGACCGTCCTCGACCCGTACGTGGCCGTCGCCGACCACGCCCTGGGCAACCCGTCGTGGCTCGCGGGCCGGCTCCTCGACGCGAGCGGCCCGGTCGTCCGGCACACCACGGACCTCGTCTACGCGCAGCTCGCGGTCGCCGCGGTCGTCGTCGCCCTGTACCAGCTGCGCAACGTGTCCGCCGAGGGCCGCTTCCCACGCCATCACCTGGTGCGCACGTTCCTGCTGATCGGCCTCATCGGGCCCGCCTTCTACATGATCTTCCCGGTGGTCGGGCCGATCTTCGCGTACGGCCCCGGCACCTCGGGCACCGGCGGTCTCCAGTGGGCGGTGGCCGACCTGTGGCCGCACACCCCGGTACAGATCGGCGTCCCGCATCCGGTGCCGTACGACGGGATCACCCCGCGCAACTGCATGCCCAGCCTGCACACCGCGTGGGCCACCGCGATCTTCATCCACTCCCGCAAGGGGCCGCGCTGGTTCCGGTACGCGGGCACGTTCTGGCTCGTCGCGACCCTCACCGCCACGCTGGGCTTCGGCTACCACTACGGCGTGGACCTCCTCGCCGGCGTGGTGTTCTCGCTCACGGTCGAGGCGGGTCTGCGCACGTTCGACCGCGGCTGGGACCGGTCCGGGGTCCGTCTCGTCGGATACGGCACCGCCGTGTTCGCCGCGCTCCTCGCCTCGTACCGCTTCCTGCCGGTGCAGATGGCCGAACACCCGTGGTTGTCCGGTCCCCTCGTCGTCCTCGCGATGCTCTCGGTGATCTACGTGTACGTGCGGACCACCCGCGCGTGGGACGCGCGGCCCGAGCCGGTGCGGCTGCCCCGGCAGGCGGACGGTGAGCCCGTGCCGGAGTCCCGGGAGCAGCCGCCCGCGCCCGAGCTCGTGTGAGTCATTCCGTCCGCGTCATGCGGCCGGCGGTCTGTCGTGCCGCAGATCGGCGAAGAGCCGGGGCGCCTTCTCCGGGTCCCACTTCAGGACGTTGCCCTTGGACGTGGGGACGCCTATGCCGGACACGGGCACGTTGAGCCGCCTGCCGTGTCCGCCCGACACGCTCTGCACGGCGCGGAACATCCGGCTGAGATCGCGCAGGCTCATGTCCTCGTCGACGATGAGCGTGTCGAGTCCGGCCTGCGCGGCCGGGCCGATCCGCGTGGGGTCGAAGAGCGTGTCGGGGCGTGCGGCCTGGTGGGCGAGGGTCGACAGGAGCTTCTGCTGGTTCTTCGACCGGCCCAGGTCGCCCTCCCGCTCCTGGTGGCGCTGGCGTACGTAGGCGAGCGCCTGCCTGCCGTCCAGGGTGTGGCAGCCCTCGCGCAGGTCGGCGCCCGACTTCTCGTCCTTGATGTCACGGTCCAGGCACATCCGTACGCCGCCGACGGCGTCGACGATGTTCACGAACCCGGCGAAGCCGATCTCCGCGTAGTGGTCGACGCGCAGGCCGGTGTTCCGCTCGACGGTGTGCGCGAGGAGCTCGGGGCCGCCGTAGGAGAAGGCGGCGTTCAGCTTGTCCCTCTCCGGGCGCTTGATCTTGCCCGTCGTCGTGTCGAGGCGGCCGGGCAGGGTGACCCAGGAGTCCCGCGGCAGGCTGACCATCGTCGCGCCGTTGGCCCCGGTGTGCAGCAGCATCATCGAGTCGGTGCGCCGCCCGCCGCCTCCGCCCGCGTGGAGGTCCTTCACGTCGTCCTCGGAGAGTCCGTCGCGGCTGTCCGAGCCGACGATGAGGTAGTTGGTGCCCTCGCCGGGCGGCGGTCGGTCGCCGTACGCGCCGAGGTCGACGTCGCGCCGGAGCCGGGTCTCGGCCCAGCCGTACGTGCCGCCCGCCGCGACGACCGCGGCGGCCAGCAGGACGAGCACCGTCCGCCGCAGCCTTCTGCGCCTCTTCGGTCTGCGGGCGTGGGCGCGCCGCGGCCCGTAGCGGGAGCTGGGGCGCTCGGCGAACCGCTCACGTGTGACCGTGGGGTCCGTCTGTGTCATGTCCGGCTCCCTTGCAGGGTCGGCCGCTCCTCCTCGGGCGGCGGGGGCGGTGACGGGGGCGGCGCCTCGACCAGGTAGGGGTCGGCCGTGCCCGCCCGTTTCATGCTGTGCCACTTCAGGCGGGTGCCGAGCAGCGCCGTGGTCACGGAGTGGATGACCACGAGGTACATCAGCTGGCGGTAGACGAGCTGCTGCAGCGGCAGCGCCCACAGGACCCGCAGCCGTTCGCGGTCGAGCCGCAGCGCGTACGCGGCGGTGACCAGCTGCACGGAGAGGAACCCGAACCAGACGAGCGCCGCCTCGACGGGGTCGCGGAAGACCGCGCCGAACAGGGCGAACAGGTCGACGACCGGCGCGCACAGCGGCAGCACGATCTGGAACAGCGTGACGTAGACCGCCACGCGGCGCCCGAAGCGTCCGGCGGGGCCGAGTTCCGTGACCGCGCGGCGGTGCTTCCACATCGACTGGAGGGTTCCGTAGCACCAGCGGTAGCGCTGGCGCCACAGCTGCCGGATGCTGGTCGGCACCTCGGTCCACGCGACCGCCGACTCCTCGTACACGACGCGCCATCCCGCCCGCCAGAGCGCCATCGTGAGGTCGGTGTCCTCGGCGAGGGTCTCGTCGCTGACGCCGCCGACGCCCATCAGGGCGTCCCTGCGGAAGGCGCCGATGGCCCCCGGCACGGTGGGCATGCACTCCAGTACCTCGAACATCCGCCGGTCCAGGTTGAAGCCGAGGACGTACTCCAGGTGCTGCCACTTGCCGAGGAGGCGGCGGCGGTTGCCGACCTTGGTGTTGCCGCTGACCGCGCCGACCGCCGGGTGGGCGAGCGGCTGGACGAGGCGGGCCAGTGCCTCGGGCTCGAAGATGGTGTCCGCGTCGACCATCACGACGATGTCGTGCCGTGCGTACGCCAGGCCGGTGTTGAGGGCGCTGGGCTTGCCGCCGTTGGGCTGCCGGATCACCGTCACCCGCGGGTCGGCGATGGACTCGGCGATGTCGGCGGTTGCGTCGGTGGAACCGTCGTCGACGACGATGATCTGGAAGTGCGGGTAGGTCGAGGCGAGCAGCGAGTACACGGTGGAGGCGATGCCCGCCTCCTCGTTGTACGCGGGCACCAGGACGGTCACCGGCTCCCGCACCTCGCGCAGCCGGGGCGCTCCGGGCCGGAACCGGTGGAGTCTGCGCACGTGGAGCCGGGCGAACACCGCGAACAGGAGCATGCGCAGGACGCCGAGCACACCGGTGAGGGTCAGCGCCCACACCATCACGGCGAGGAAGGCGTGCCCGAGCTGCTGCGTCCACACCAGGCCCTGGCCCTCGACCTCCCGGACGACCGGGACCTCCGCGTTGAACGAGGCCCTGCCGAGGCCGCCGCTGATGGTGGTGAACCGCTTGACGCGGTGGTCCCGCAGCAGGTCCTGGGCCTCGTGGTAGCCGAGGTCGGTCTGGCTGTGCTGGGTCACCACGCCCCGCCACGGCTTGCGGTCCTTGTGGTCGGAGGCGACCACGAGGTAGCCCTGGTCGGCGGCCCGTTTCGCGGCGGGCCACTCGGGTCCGCAGAGCGTGTCGGCGGCCGTGGTGTGCGGCAGTCGCAGCAGGGTCGTCTCGATGCCGGCCGTGCCCGCGAGCGCGGTCTGGGTGAGGGACAGTTCCAGGCGTGCGCGCAGCGGCGACGCGACACCGAGGTCACCGCCGCTGTACGTGTACGAGCCGATCTCGTGGCCCTCGCGCAGGATCCGCCCCATCAGCTCCGGATGTTCGGCGGCGTCCTTCCCGTACACGAAGAACGTGGCCTGCGCGTGGTGCCTGCGCAGCAGGTCGAGCAGGCGCGGTGTCCACACCGGGTCGGGTCCGCCGTCGAAGGTGAGCGCGGCGGTGCCGGGCGGCATGGCCGCGGTGGTGACTCCCTCCGGGCCGAACCGCAGCAGCGGCTTTCCGTCGTCGGCGGTGCGCGGGATCGGGCGGGTGCACGGCGGTTTGGCGCGCGCGGCGTCGACCTGGTGGGTCGTCCAGCCCTCGAAGAGGAGGGCGACGGCGACGACCAGGAGGACGAGCAGGAGCACGAGCCAGTGTCCGCGTGGGGGGCGGCGGACAGCGGCGCGCCGGCTCACTGCTCCGCGCCTCCGGCCGGCGCTGCGCCGGATCTGCCGGTGGGCGGGCGGTGCCGGTCGCCGCCGTCGCCATGGCGCGCACTCGTCCCCGCGCCCGTGGACGTACTCGTTCCGTTCGTGCTCGGCGGGTGTGTGCCGACGGGGTCGCGGAGGCCGTCTGCCAGCGCGCCGACGAACAGCAGGTAGCCGAGGCAGGCGCAGCCGACGAGCAGCGCCATGCCCTGCAGTGCGCGTCTGCGCAGTCCCGACTCGTCGATGAAGACGGGGAGTCGCGGTGCGACGGCGGCTTCGGGACGTCGTGTCACCGGCGCCGCGCGCGCCGTGTGCGGTGTGCCGGCTATGTGGGGGGTGCCTTGCACTGGTGCTCCTGATCTGCGGCCGCGCGACGCGCGGCTCTTTGTATGTGGGGGTCCCCGACCCTACTCGGGGACCCACGGCCCGGGGCAACAGGCCGATCGGGGAGGCCAGTCGGGGTGAAAAGCCGCGGACCGTCCCAGACGGGTCCGGGCAGATCAGGTCAGACGGAACCTGAGGCGACAGATCGCCGCGTCCGTGTTTCTGCGCACAGCGCGCGCGACGACCGCCCCGCGCCGGTTCTGCAGGATCCGCTGCCAGCGGCGCGCCGGTTCGGTCTCGGGGATGAGGACCGTGACCCGGGCGCCCGGGTGCGTCTCGTGGACCTTTCTGACGTACGCCGCCACCGGGCCGCCGACGGTGCGGCGCGCGGAGGGAAGTTCGACGAGGTCGACGCCCGGGTTCCACAGCTCCCAGTCGCGGCGCAGCGCGGCAGCCGTCTCGCGGTCCGCGGGTTCGTCGTACGTCACGGTCACCGCGCGCACCTCGTCGCCGAGCGAGACCGCCGTGTTCAGTGCCTCGCACGTCAGCTTCGACAGGCCGACGACCGGGACGACCACCAACGAGCGTGCGCGGCACGGGGGTTCGGGCACGCGGCCGATGCCGAGCCGTTCGCCGATACGTGTGTAGGCGCGATGGACGGTCTCGAGGGCGAGCACGAGCAGCGGCAGCGCGATCACGATCAGCCAGGCGCCGTCGTGGAACTTGGTGGCGGTCACGACGACCGCGCCGACGCCGGTGAGCAGTGCGCCCGCGCCGTTGAGCAGTGCTCTGCCGCGCCAGTTCGTGCCGCGCTCGCGCCGCCAGTGCAGCACCATGCCGGTCTGGGCGACGGTGAAGCCGACGAAGACGCCGATCGCGAACAGCGGCACGAGGGTGTTGGTGTCGCCGCCGGAGAACAGGAGCAGCGCCGCCGAGACGGCGGCGAGCGCGAGCACGCCGTGCCGGTGCACCTGACGGTCGGCCTTGAGGGCGAAGACGTGCGGGACGAAGTTGTCGCGGGCGAGCAGTTCGAGCAGGACGGGCAGGCCGCCGAAGGAGGTGTTGGCGGAGAGCGCGAGCAGCACCATGGTGGCGAACTGGACGACGTAGAAAGCCCAGTTGTGGCCGAGGGAGGCGTCCGCGAGCTGGGCGAGGACGGTGACGCCGTCGGCGGGCCGCAGCTCGAAGCGGGAGATGAGCACGGCGAGCCCGATCAGCATCGCGCCGAGCAGCCCGCCGAGGACGGCCTCCGCGTGCTGAGCGCGCCGGGCCCTCGGCTCGCGGAACGAGGGTACGGCGTTCGCGATGGCCTCGACGCCGGTCAGCGCCGAGCAGCCGGACGCGAAGGCCTTGAGCAGGAGGAGGGCGCCGACCGTCGTGGCGTTGTCGGCGACGACGGAGGCGTGACCGTCGGCGGCGGCGGTGGAGACCGGGCCGTCGCGGAAGAGACCGACGGCGATGAGGGTGAAGATCGCGACGACGAACACGGCGGTCGGGACGATGAACACCTTGGCGGACTCGACGATGCCGCGCAGGTTCACCGCCGTGATCAGGGCGAGCACCGCGAGGCAGATCACCAGCCGGTCGCCGTACAGCTCGGGGAAGGCGGAGGTCAGTGCGGCGACCCCGGCGGTGACGGCGACGGCGACGTTCAGGACGTAGTCGAGGACGAGGGAGGCCGCGGCGACGAGGCTCGTGCGGCGCCCCAGGTGGCGCTTGGCCACGGCGTAGGAGCCGCCGCCGTCCGGGAACGCGGCGATCACCTGCCGGTAGGAGGCGACGAGGACGGCGAGCAGGCCCGCGATGGCGAGGGTGACGGGGAGGGTGAAGCCGAGGCCGTGGCCGCCCGCCGCGGCGAGCACGAGGACGATCGCCTCCGGCCCGTACGCCACGGACGCCAGGGCGTCGAGGGAGAGCGCGGCGAGTCCGGTCAGGGCGGTGAGCCGGTGTCTGTCGCCGGGGTCGGGGCCCGCGGTCGTGCTCTCGGCGGTGACGGACCTCGCAGTCAGGATGGACATGCGCCCAGGTTCCGTCGGCGGGCGCCGCGCACGGCTCGTCCCTTACGGACCCTTCATGCCGCGCGCCCCGTTCCTGACGGGGTTCTGACGGTCAGGGGTCCCGTCGGTCGAGAACCCCGTCGGTCAGATGCACTGGAAGTAGCAGTGGGTGGTCGTGCCCAGGGCCGGGTCGGTGTGGACGCGGACGAGGTCGGTGAGCACGTGCACCATGAGCAGGCCGCGCCCCCCGAACTGGTCCTTGGCCGGGGAACGGCGGCCCGCGAGCGGATCGGTGAGGACACCGGCGTCACGGACCTCGCAGACGACGTGGCCGTCCTCGGCCCAGACCCGCAGGGCGCCCGAGCCGCCGCCGTGCACCACGCTGTTGGTCGTCAGCTCGGAGACGACCAGGGCGAAGTCCTGGAGGCGGGCCTCGGGCATGCCGAGTTCGGTGGCGCGGAGGATGGCGAGATGCCGTACGTCGGACAGGGACTGCTTCGCGTACGCCGCCGGGGGCACGTCTTCGGGGGCCGTCAGGGGCTGGTTGTAGCGGGAGACCACCGCGTCGGGCGCGTAGGTGTCGCTCGGGTCGGTCCGGCCCCCGCGGATGACGGTGGGATGGGTGGCGTGAGCGTCGGCCAGGACCGTTTCCGCCAGTCCCGCCTCGTCGTAGGGGCAGAGAATCGTTGCTTCACGGCCCTGGAACGCCAGGTTGATCAGTGCCTCGTGCTGCGCGCAGGCCGGGTACTCCGTCGCGGTGCGCGCGGCCCAGATGGGCTCGCCTATGATGCGCGCCCGCCGGCCGGGGTGGGCGTCGGCGAAGGCCCGGAGGACGCGCGGGATGATCCGCCCGGGGTTGCGGCCCGCCTGCTCCATGTCGAGCAGCCGCACCTCTCCCGCCCGCTCCCCCAGCGCGTCCCTGATGAGTTCCAGGTTGGCCGCGGGCACCGCCACGGCCACCGCCTCGCCCGCGTCGAGCCCCTCACGGACGAACGGCACGGTGCCCGCCAAGTACTCCTCCGCGCCCCGGTAGAACAGCGCCGGGTGGACGAAGGACTCGGTCTGGGTCGGGGCACTCATGGGGCGGACACCTCGCTTGCCGGCGGATCGGGCCGGAGCGGCTCCGGCGGGCGGGTGGCCCATTATCCCCTACGTGGCTCGAACCCACGGTGAGTCGAAGTCGAACAAGTCCGCCGCGGCCCGTGCCACGGCCGCGGGCGCCTGCCGTGCGCGTGAAACCGGGCGTGCATAATCTGGCCGAAACCGAGCACAGAGGGCGCGGAAGGGAGTCGAGGTGAGCGAGAAGAGCGGGAAGAACGACAAGGCCCAGAAGGCCGAGCGGAACGAGAAGGGCGGGCAGACCGGCAAGGACGCTCTGCGGACCTACCGCGGCAAGCGGCACTTCGACAGAACCGCGGAGCCCAGCGGTGAGCGCGGGGCGCGCGACGCGGACAAGCGCGACGCGGACGGGCGGGGCCCCGACAGCGAGCCCTCGTTCGTCGTGCAGATCCACGACGCGAGCACGATGCACTTCGACTTCCGTCTGGAGGTCGACGGCGTGCTCAAGTCGTGGTCGGTCCCCAAGGGCCCCTCCACCGACCCGCAGGACAAGCGGCTCGCCATCCCCACCGAGGACCACCCCCTGGACTACCGGGAGTACGAAGGCGTGATCCCCGAGGGCGAGTACGGCGGCGGGACCGTCATGGTCTGGGACCGCGGCACGTACCGGCCCACCAGCCACGACAAGCGGCGGCGTCCCGTGCCGTTCGCGCAGGCCCTGGAGAAGGGCCACGCCACGTTCGAGCTGCACGGCGAGAAGCTCCGCGGACAGTACGCGCTGACCCGCTTCCACGGCCGGGAGGAGCAGGACGCCCCGTCCGGCGGCCGTGCGAAACCGACGTGGCTGCTCGTGCGGACCGGGCACCACTCGGGCGGCGGCACCCCCGACCCCCGGCGCGCCCGCTCGGCCCGCAGCGGCCGTACGCTCCGCCAGATCGCCGAGCAGGGCTGACCCCCGCCGTGGAACGGAGCGCGCTGGAGACACTGCCGCCCGACCTGGCGGGCCGCACCCGCGAGGCCGCGCCGGGCGTCGAACTCGCGGCGTCGCCGATGCTGGCGACGCTCAGCGACCGGCGCGACTTCCCGCAGGGCTGGGTCTTCGAGAGGAAGCTGGACGGCATCCGCGTCCTCGCCGTCCGCGAGAACGGGCAGGTCACGCTCCGGTCCCGGTCCGGGCGGCGGCTCGACGCCACGTATCCGGAGATCGTCGAGGCGCTCGCCGCGCAGGAGTGCCCGGACTTCACCGTCGACGGCGAGATCGTCGCGTACGCGCACGGGCGCACCGACTTCGCGCGGCTCCAGCAGCGCATGGGCCTGACCCGGCCCGCCGACGTCGCGGCCAGCAAGGTCGCCGTGACCTACTACGTCTTCGACCTGCTGCGCCTGGACGGCACGGACGTGCGGCGGCTGCCGCTGCGCACCCGCAAGTCCCTGCTGCGCCGCTCGGTCGCGTTCGCCGCGCCGCTGCGCTTCAGCGCGCACCGCAACGCGGGCGGCCCCGAACTCCTCGCCGACGCGTGCCGGCGCGGCTGGGAGGGGCTGATCGCCAAGCGGGCCGACAGCACCTACCAGGGGCGGCGCTCGGACGACTGGCTGAAGCTGAAGTGCTCACAGGGGCAGGAGTTCGTGGTGGGCGGCTTCACCGAGCCCGCGGGCAGCCGGGTCGGCATCGGCGCGCTGCTGCTCGGCTACTACGAGGAAGCCGAAGGGCGGCTGCGGTACGCGGGCAAGGTCGGCACGGGCTTCGACCGCAGGACGCTGCTCGCCCTGCGCGGCGAACTCGACGGGCTGCGGGTGGACGCGTCGCCGTTCGAGGGCCGGGTCGCGGAGCGGGCCGCACGGTGGGTTCGGCCGCGGCTCGTGGCGCAGATCGCCTTCTCGGAGTGGACGCGCGACGGCCTGCTCCGTCACCCGCGCTACCAGGGGCTCCGCGACGACAAGGATCCGGCCGACGTCGTCAGGGAGCGGACGGAGCCCTGAGCAGCGGTCCCGGTTCCGCCTTGCGCCACGCGTCGGCCGCGTGGTCGTAGACGGCGAGGCCCCGCGCCTCGAACGCGCGCAGCCACCCCTCCATCGGCCAGCTGCCCCAACGGCGCTTGTAGATCGCCCCGTTGCGCAGGATGTCGTCGATGTGCTGCACGGGAGGCTGATGGGTGGGGTGGTGCTGGTGGTAGGCGGGCGCTCCGCCCACCCACCACAGGTCGACGCCCCGGTGGGCCGCGGTGGCGGCGAAGTCGGTGTCCTCGCCGCCGTATCCGGTGTAGTCCTCGCAGAAGCCGCCGACGTGTCTCCAGGTGCGGGCGGTCAGGGCGAACGACAGGGACCAGAACAGGTGCGGGTCTCCCCCGCGCAGCACCTGGCCGTGGGCGGGGACGGGCCGTGCGGGATGGGGCCGGGCCATGTCGTGCAGCTCGTCGAGGCGGTAGCCGCCGCGTGGCGGGGGCGGCAGATAGGCGACGGTGCCGCACAGCAGCGCCCAGTCGTGGGCGGCGTTGACGTAACTGTCCAGGAGCGTGGGCCCGGGCACACAGTCCACGTCGAGGAAGACCAGCAGGTCCGCCCCGAGCGCCATGGCCCGCGCCGCGCCCGCGTTGCGGGCGGCGGCGAGCGGCAGCCGCCCGTCGGCCAGCGGCAGCGTGACCACGTCCGCCGCGGGTTCCCTGCCGGTGGCGAGCGGTTCGATGTCCGGGTCGTCCATGGAGACGATCACATAGTGGTCTGGTACGCGTTCGCCCCGGGCGAGGCCGTCCTGCTGGAGCAGCAGGTGCCGGTGGCGCCCCGCCGCGAGAGTGATCACCGCGGTACGCATGCCGTCCTCCGCGTCGGCCGGGCCGCCAGGTCGGTGAGGAGGCGGGCCGCTCGGTCCGCGCCGTCGCCGTGGGACCACTGGTCCCATCGGTCCGGGCGGGCGGCCGCCTCGGTGAGGAGCGCGGGCCACTCCCCGGCGTCGGGCCAGCTGTCCCGCACGGTGGCGAGGCCGGCCGTCCGCAGCGCTCGGGCGGTGGCGTGCTGCTCGCCGTGGGGCCGGTCCTCGGGAATGACCACGGTGGGCGCGTGTGCGGCGGCACATTCGGCGACGGCGTTCTGCCCGGCGTGGGTGACCACGACACGGGCCCGGCAGAGCACGGGCCAGGGGTCTTCGAGCCAGGCCGACGGGGAGGCGCCGTCGGGGGTGGACCGGCCCGCGGTCCCGCCGCCCGAAGCCGGGGTGCCGCGGCCGGGGGCGTTCGGCGCTCCGGCGGGCGCCGCCGGGCCGCCTCTCGCGCGGTTTCCGGGGGCCCGGCCCCCCAGGACCGTCCACGTCCAGTCCGGCGTCGCCCGTTGCGCCTCGCGGAGGTGGTCCTCGGTGAGGTGCGTGCCGCCCGCGCCGAGCATGACCGCCACCTCCTTGGTGGCCGGGGCGGCGTCCGCCGTCGGCCGAGGCCGTCCGTCGTAGCGGGAGATGCTGCCCGTGTGGACCGTCTTGGCGTGCCAGTGCGCGGGCCAGCCAGGTTCCGGGACGGTGTGCGGCCAGGGGGCGAGGAGCGCGTCGGCGAGGTCGTAGCCGAGGCGGTGGGCGGGGTCCTTGCGGTCGCCGCGCATGGCCGCGACGACGACGGGGACGCCCATGAGGCGGGCCAGCGCCGCCGCCTCGACGGACACGTCGCTCACGAACAGGGACGGGCTCTCGCGGCGGATCCACTGCGCGATGATCCCCATGCGTTCGCGGTGCCCGGGATGGTGCAGCGGCACCCAGTGGAGGCGCCCGCCGGCCGTGGGGTCGAGCGGGTCGTCGGCGGTGTCCGTGGGCAGGGGGACCCACGGGCCCGTCCAGGCGGCGGGGCGGGGCAGGGAGGAGAGGAGGGTGACCTGGTCCGGCGTGCGGGACGCGATGCACATCGCGCGGTGCAGGTGCCCGCGCCCCTGGTGGTGGACGTAGTAGCCGATCACCTCGCCACCTCCTCGTACAGGCGCGTGTACGCGTCGGCGGTGCGGCCGAGCGAACAGAACCGTTCCGCGCGGCGCCTCGCCTCCCCGCGGTCGAGTTCCATGACGCGCGGGATGAGCGCGGCGAGCGCCGCCACGTCCCCGGGCGGCGCGAGCAGCCCGCAGGCCGGGGTGAGGATCTCCGCGAGGGCGCCGCGGTCGAAGCCGCAGACCGGCGTGCCACAGGCCAGCGCCTCGGCCACGACGAGCCCGTACGGTTCGTCCCAGCTGGGGGTGACCAGCGCGGCGGCCGAGTGGGCGAGGAGTTCGGCGAGCCCGTGCCGGTCGAGGTGGCCGACGTACTCCGCGCCGTCGCCGAGCAGCGGCGCGACCTCCTCCTCGTAGTACCGCTCGTCGGAGACCGGCCCCGCGAGCTTCAGCGGCACTCCGGCCGCGCGGGCGGCCCGGATCGCCAGGTGGGGGCCCTTCTCGGGGACGATCCGGCCCGACCAGGCCAGGTCGCTGCCGCCGGGCCCCGGCCGCCAGAAGTCGGTGTCGATGCCGTTGCGCACGACGCGTGCCTCGGGCACGACGGGGTGCCAGGCCGACGCCGTGTACTGGCTGACGGCGGTGAACACCACCGGGCACACGTCGTGGCTCTGGATGGCGGACTCCAGCCACGGGGTGGGGGGCGTGTGGAGCGTGGTGATGACCGGGACCCGCAGGGCCGAGGCCATCGCGACGGGCAGGTAGTGCAGGCTGTTGTTGTGCACGACGTCGAAGCGGTGCTCGCCGTCCCGCGCCAGGTCGAGCATCAGGCTGAGGTACGCGTGATGTTCCTCTATCCACGCGGTGCTGGGCATCGACGCGTCGGAGCGGGCCGCCGCGCTGAGCACGACGTGCCGCACGGGCAGTTCGCAGGCGCCGAGCGCCGGATCGGAACCGGGCGCCGCGAACAGGTCGACCTCGTGTCCGCGCCGCGTCAGCGCGTGCGCGAGGCCCCACGTGTGCGCTTCGAGGCCGCCCGCGAACGGCTCGGTGATGGGGTGCCGCGCCGACGCGATGAGCGCCACCCGCACGCTGCTCATCGGAGGACGTCGGTGTAGAGGGCGCGGTGGGCCGCCGCGATGTCGGCACGCTCCCGCGTCCTGTGCGGCACCGCGGCCCGCGGGGCCGGCCTCTGCGCGTGGGCGGCGAGCACCGCCTTGTGCAGGGACTCCTCGTCCAGACCGTCGTCCTGGGTGTGCCCGTAGGTGTGGCAGGGGCGCTGTTGCGCGTAGAAGCCGCAGTCGGGCGCGGCGACGGCGGTTCCGAGGTCGTGGCAGGCTTCGAGCCATCCGGAGTGCGTGCCGAACCGGTAGGGCAGCACGGACAGGTCGAGCGAGGTGAGGTAGTCCCAGAGCTGTTCGTCGTCGAAGTAGTCGTGCACGACGAGCGTGAGGCGGCCCCGTTCGTCGAGGTCCCGGAGCTCGCTCAGGAGCCGCGGGGCGTGCGCCGGGGAGGCCGGGTCCGCGACCTCCCGGTGGATGTTGACCTGGAGCTCCGCGTCGGGGAGCCCCGCGACGGTGTCCGCGAGGACGCGTACGACGGGCAGCACGTCCATGTTCGGCCGCAGGCTCTTGGCGTGCACGCCCACCCGGAACCGGTCGCGGGACGGTCTGGCCCGGTCCAGGAGCGGGAGTTCCACCACATGGGGGTGGGGCAGGACGGTCGCCGCGCGGCCCCAGCGCCGGCTGATGGTGGCCGCCGCGCCGTGGGTGAGGGTGATCAGCCGGTCGGCGGCGGGGATGACGACGTTCAGTGCCTCGTCGTGGGCGGAGGGGCGGGGCTGATGGGGGTTGCGCAGGTCGTGCACGGTGTAGACGAGCGGCTTGTCGTGGGCGCGCAGGGTGTCCACGAGGGCGGTCAGCTGGTCGGGGCTCTGCGCGTCGAACCCGAAGTGCAGGTGGAAGACGTCGAAGTCCCGGTGGTGGGCCTCGACCCACTCCGGTTGCAGCATGACCGGTGGCCACCAGCGTGCGGAGGTGCTGGGCGCGCCGTTGGGCCTGGGGTCGGCGAGGCGCAGGACGCCGTCGGGTTCCGCCGGGGAGCAGTGGCGTACGTACACGTGGCCCGCGGGCACCGATGCGACCCGGATCTCACGGTGAAACGTGGGGCGCGGCGTTCCTTCCAGCACGGCGACTCCTCAGTGCGGGGACTGGGCACTCCCGTCCAGTCTGTAGAGAGCCGCTGCGTCCCGCATGCGGAGCGGAACGGAGCGTAAGGGACGAGAGGGGTGGCGCAGCGATCGCCGTCGCGCACTTGTCACCGTGCGGGATGGGGGTACCGGGCCCCCATGGGCGACATCCTGGTGGGCACGTGTTCGTGGACCGATCCGGCACTGGTCCGCAGCGGCTGGTACCCGCGCGGGCGGCGGGACGCGGCGGGGCGGCTGCGGTACTACGCCGAGCGGTTCCCGGTCGTGGAGGTGGACTCGACGTATTACGGGCTGCCCGCCGAGCGCAACAGCCGGCTCTGGGCCGAGCGGACCCCGGAGCGCTTCACGTTCGACGTGAAGGCGTTCTCGATGCTCACCGGGCACCCCACGCGCCCCGCCGCGCTCCCCGCCGACCTCCGGTCCACCGCCAGGGACGGGGCCGTCCTGGACGAGGTGTGGGCACGCTTCACCGCCGGGATCGCGCCGTTGCGGGACGCCGGGCGGCTCGGGAGCGTGCTGTTCCAGTTCCCGCCGTGGCTGCGGCCAGGCGGGCGCGCCGAGGAACTCCTCTCGGACACCGCGCGGCGCACCCGGGGCTGGCCGGTCGCGGTGGAGTTCCGCCACCCCGACTGGTGGGACGCCGGGAACGCCGAGGCCACACGTGCGCTGCTCGCTTCGCACGGCATGGCGGCGGTCGCCGTCGACATGAACCAGTCGGTGCCGTCCGCCGTGCCACCGGTCGCGCCGGTCACCGTGCCCGCGCTCTCCGTCGTACGGTTCCACGGCCGCAGCGCCTCATGGGGACAGGGCAGCAAGGAGGACCGCTTCCGGTACGCGTACGACGAGGACGAACTCCGCGCCTGGCTGCCCCGGCTGCGCGCCCTCGCCGAACGGACCGAGGAGGTGCACGTCCTGTTCAACAACTGCTGCGCGGACGCTGCCGTGCGGGCCGCCGAGTCGATGACGCGCCTGCTCGAACCCTCTCCCGCCCGGGGCGGTACCGAGCACCTCTTCTGATGGGATAAGATCAATGTCGCCTCCTCAAGCCGGACTTCCGGTCGGGGGACAGGCGTTGGTCGTCCAAGGAAAGACGCCCCGCTTCCTGCGGGGAAATGCAGGTGCAAGGCCTGCCCAGCGCTCCATATGAAGCCCTGGACTCCGCATGTCGGAGTCCAGGGCTTCTGTCGTCTCCGGGCACGAAACCGCGCAGGCAGGGCAACAGAACAAAGGAACACCTGGCGGCATCCGCGCCGCCGACCGCAAGAAAGAGCAGCCCTATGGACAGTTCACCGTCCGCCGTCCACGGAGCACCGGCTCTGGCACCGCACGGCCGCAAGGGGGACTCCGGCTCCGGCACCCCGTCCACCTGGGCCCTGCGGCGCACCGCGCTGCGCCGCACCCCCGTGTCGATGTGGGACGACGACGTGTCGGACTGGGCGGCGGCACTGACGTACTACGCGATCCTCGCCCTGCTCCCCGCGCTGCTCGTCACCGTCAGCCTCATCAGCCTCGTCAGCCCCGCCACGACCCAGGCGCTCATCGCCGAGGTCACGGACTGGGCCCCGGCCGAGTCGGGCCGTTCCCTGCACCGGGCGCTCAGCGACATGGCGGACGCGCGCTCCGCCGCGCTCACCGTGGTGATCGCCGGCGCCGTCAGCGCGGTGTGGTCCGCGTCGAGTTACGCGGCCGTGTTCCGCCGTGCGCTGCACGCGATGCACGGCGTCGAGGACTGCCGTCCCCTGTGGCGCAAGGGCCACCGCGTGGTGATGACCGCGCTCACGCTGCTCGGCCTGCTCGTCGCCAGCGCCCTGCTGATCGTGGTCAGCGGTTCGGTCGCCGAGAGCGTGGGGCACCGCATCGGTTTCGGCGACGCGGGGCAGACCGCCTGGACCGTCCTGAAGTGGCCCGCGCTGCTCTGCCTGGTGGCGCTGCTCGTCCTCGTCCTGTTCCGCAACGCGCCGCCCGAGGCCCGCGGCTGGCGCCACATCCTGCCCGGCGGGCTGCTGTCCGCGCTGCTCTGGCTGCTCTCCTCGGGCCTGTTCACGCTGTACGCGACGGTGTTCGGGACCTACGGCAAGCTGTACGGCTCCCTCGCGGGCGTCGTCGTCTTCCTGGTGTGGCTGTGGGTGTCCAACCTGGCGCTGCTCGCGGGGGCGCAGTTCACGGTCGAGGTGGAGAAGGCACGGGGCATCACATCGCCATCTCCGGGTACCGGATGAACGGTTGACACCATGAGAGGTACTGCCACCAGAGGGACTGCCACGACAGGGACTCGGGGACTCACACATGGACACATCCTTGGAAGCGCTCCTCGACCGGGTGCGGCAGCGCGGAAGTTACGCCGACCGCCAGCAGGCGGCGGGCGCCGTCGAGAACGTACTGGTCGTCCTGGGCGCGCACTTGGTGGGGGACGACCGCACCGACCTGGCCCGGCTGCTGCCCGAGGGGTGCGGGGCCCTGCTCACCGACGTGGAGCCCGCCGCCGGGCCGTTGTCCGCCGCGGAGTTCGTCGACGCGGTGGCCGCTCGGACGGCCGAGGACACGGCGGGCGCGCGCCGCGCCGTCACCTCGGTGCTCGGCACGCTCGCGGACGTGACGGACGACGCGCTGCTGCGCCGCATCCTCACGCAGCTCCCGCCGGGGCACGCGGGGCTGTTCGGCCGCACCGAACCGGCGTGAGGGACCGAGGGACGAGGAGGCGCTGATGGCACGGACACGACGGTACGAGGAGGATCGGCGCGCGGCGCCCATGTCGCCGCTGGGGCGGGCGGTGACCATGCTGGTGGCCTTCGCCTTCATGGTCGGGTTCGCGGTGGTGCTCGCCCGGCTGACGCTGGAGCCGTCAGCGGGTTCGGAGGCGCTGACACACAGCAACTTCACCCCGGGCGACTCCATCGACGCGTATCTCGCGCAGCCCGCCTTCCGTGACACGGTGAAGCAGCTCGGCGGGAACATCCTGCTGGGCGTGCCGTTCGGTGTGCTGCTGCCCGTGGTGCTCCCCCACACTCGCGGGTTCGTGCGGGTCGGGATCGCCACGGCGGTGACGATGGTGCTGGTCGAGCTGGCGCAGGGCGCGTTCGTGACGGGCCGCACCTTCGACATCGACGACGTCATCCTGAACACGGCGGGCGCGCTGATCGGTTACGTCCTGCTGGGGCGGCGTCTGGGCCGGGCGATCCATCCGCGCCGACGGCACTGGTGGCACCGCTTCACGCGGCGGAACGCGGTCGACGCCTGACGGCCCACCGACCCACCCGCCTATTCGGCGAGACGGCCCATGCCCAGGCAGTGCAGCGTGGCCGCGGACCGGGGGCAGGCGCCGCGCACGGCGAGGGTGCCGCCCACCGCCCTGAGGGCTCGCAGCGTGCCGAAGAAGACGCCCGCGCCCTCCCGGGCGAGGTAGGTGACCTCGGACAGGTCCACGATCAGATGCCGGCAGCCGTCCTGGACCAGGTCGCGTAGTTGCGCGGCGAGCGAGTCGGCCTCGCGGGCGGTGATCTCGCCGCGCAGGCTCACGCGGACCAGGCAGCCGGTGACGAGCACGCGCGAGATGCCCGCGCGGCGCAGTCTGCGGGCCGTGCCCGGACTGGGCAGCCACGGCGTCCTGCGGATGTGCTCGGGAAGCGGAACGGAATCAGAAGCTTGCACGGGACAGACCTTCCGGCGGTACGCCGCCTGTCGGCCGAGACGGGCCGAAAGGTACTTCTTCATACTTCTTCCATACGTCTATACCACGCCGCTCAGGGGTTCCGCCAGAGGTCTACTCCAATACCCACGACCAGCCGGGGCGGGCCGCTCGGCTGAGCCCGCCCGCCGCCTGCCTCTCAGTCGGCCGAGGTGAGTTCGCCGCTGAGCCTCTCGTACCGCTCGGCGCTCGGCCGGTTGAGGCCGACGATCTCGACGGCCTTGCCGCGCTGCTCGTACTTGGTGGTGATGGCGTCGAGCGCGGCGACCGTGGAGGCGTCCCAGATGTGCGCGGCCGACAGGTCGATGACGACCCGGTCCGGGTCCCCGGCGTAGTCGAACTGCGTGACGAGGTCGTTCGACGAGGCGAAGAACAGCTCGCCGGTCACGGAGTGCACGACGCTGCCGCCGTCGGGAGCGGTGACGGAGGTGACGTTCGTGAAGTGGGCGACGCGCCGGGCAAAGATGACCATCGCGGTGATCGTGCCGACGACGACGCCGATGGCGAGGTTGTGCGTGGCGACCACGCAGACCACGGTGACGACCATGACGACGATCTCGCCGGCGGGCATCCGCTTGAGCGTCTTCGGGGCGACGGAGTGCCAGTCGAAGGTCGCGAAGCACACCATCACCATCACGGCGACCAGCGCGGCCATCGGGATGTCGGAGACCACGGGTCCGAAGACGACGCACAGCACCAGCAGGAACGTGCCCGCCAGGAACGTGGAGAGGCGGGTGCGGGCGCCCGACACCCGTACGTTGATCATCGTCTGGCCGATCATGGCGCAGCCGCCCATGCCGCCGAAGAAGCCGGTGACGATGTTGGCGATGCCCTGGCCGACGGACTCGCGGGTCTTGGAGGAGTGCGTGTCGGTGATCTCGTCGACGAGCTTGGCCGTCATCAGGGACTCCATCAGGCCGACCAGCGCCATGGCGAGCGCGTAGGGGGCGATGGTGGTCAGGGTGGCCCAGGTGAACGGCACGTCGGGCAGGCCCGGCACCGGCAGGGACGAGGGCAGCTCGCCCTTGTCGCCGACGGTCGGCACGGCGATGCCCGCGGCGACCGTGATCGTGGTCAGGACGACGATGGAGACGAGCGGCGCCGGGACCGCCTTGGTGACTTTCGGGAAGAACACCATGAGCGCGAGCCCGGCCGCGAGGAGCGGGTAGACCGCCCACGGCACGTCGTGCATCTCCGGCACCTGCGCCATGAAGACCAGGATGGCGAGGGCGTTGACGAAGCCGACCATCACGCTGCGCGGCACGAACCGCATGAGCTTGGCGACGCCCAGCGCGCCGAGGACGATCTGGAGGACACCGGCCAGGACGACGGCGGCCACGAGGTAGCCGAAGCCGTGCTCGCGGTTGAGCGGCGCGATCACCAGGGCGACGGCGCCGGTGGCCGCGGAGATCATGGCGCGGCGGCCGCCGACGACCGAAATGGTGACGGCCATGGTGAACGACGCGAACAGGCCGATCGCCGGGTCGACCCCGGCGATGATCGAGAACGAGATCGCCTCGGGGATCAGCGCGAGTCCGACGACGAGACCGGCGAGGATCTCGGTGCGCCAGACCTTCGGGTCGGAGAGCCAGTCGGGACGCAGCGCGGAGAATGTGGGCGTGGGCAAGTAGGGCTACCTGAGGTGTGCGGGAGAGGACCGCCCACTCTATAGGGGGACGTCCGACACAGGCGCTAGCGGCGGCTGCGCACCAGCAGATACAGGAAGTACGGCGTGCCGATCACGGCGGTCATCAGGCCCGCGCCGAGCTGCGCCGGTGCGATGACCGTCCGCCCCACCAGGTCGGCGGCGCAGACCAGCAGGGCGCCGAGGAGCACGGCGACCGGGATCACACGCACGTGCTGTCTGCCGACGAGGGCGCGGGCCGCGTGCGGGGCGACGAGTCCGACGAAGCCGATGGTGCCCGCGGCGGCCACGGCGGTGGCGCTCAGGAGCACGCTGAGGACGAGGAAGCCGAAGCGGCCGCCGCTCAGGTTCAGACCGAGCAGCCGGGGGGTGTCCTCGTCGAGGGAGACGAGATCGAGTTCGGTGCGCCGGGCGACCGCGACGGTCAGGCCCGCGGCCAGGACGAGGGCGAGGGGCACCACGTCGGGCAGGGTGCGGCCGTAGGTGGAGCCGCCGAGCCAGGTGAGCGCCTTCGTCGCGTTGAACGGGTCGGTGAGGATGATCAGCATGCTGATGACGGCCGTGGCGCCGGTGGCCACGCCGAATCCGACGAGGACGAGCCGGTTCTGCCCGAACCCGCCCCTCGCCGCGAGGCCGAAGACGAGGACGGCACTGGCGGCGGCGCCCGCGAACGCGCCGCCCGCGATGGTCCACGACCCGGCGGTGGGCACCGTCGTCACCAGCAGCACGGCGCCGAGCGCGGCGCCGTTCGTGACGCCGAGGACGCCGGGCTCGGCGAGGGGGTTGCGTGTGACGGCCTGCACGAGGGTGCCCGCGAGGGCGAGCGCGGCCCCGGCGCAGAGCGCGGCGAGGACACGCGGTACCCGGGTGTCGAGGACGAAGGAGACGGTCTGTCCCGCCCGGCCCTGCGTCCAGTTGACGACGTCGCCCATGAGCAGCTTGCTGTCGCCGATGAGGACCGCGGCGACGACCAGACCGGCGAGGGCGGCCACGAGGACGACGGTCGTGCCGAGGAAGACGCGGCGGCTGCGGATGCGCAGCCGGTCGGGCTGGGCGGCACCCGCCGTGTCCCGCACCCGGGCGGCCATGACGACCAGGAAGAGGGCGCCGAGCAGGCTGGTGACGACGCCCGTCGGCACGGCGACCGCCACGTCGGAGGGCACGACGGCGCGCAGCAGCACGTCGGAGCCGAGGACGAGGGCCGCGCCGGTGAGCCCCGCGACGGGGAGGCTCGCCCGGGAGCGGGTGAACGCGCGGATCCTGCGGGCGAGGGGGCGCACGAGGGCGGGGGCGCAGAGGCCGACGAAGCCGATGGGGCCCGCGAGGGTGACGGCGGAGGTGGACAGGAGCGCGGCGAGGACGACGGCGGTGAGGCGGGTGGAGCGGACGGGGACGCCCACGCCGCGGGCGGCGTCGTCGCCGAGCGCCAGGGCGTCGACCTTGCGGGCGAGCAGCAGGAGTCCGACGAGCCCGACGACGGCGACGGGCAGCATCTGCAGTACGCCGTCGAAGCCGTTCTGCGCGACGCTGCCCTGGTTCCACTTGTACAGACCTTCGGTCTCCTGCGGGAACAGCTGGAGCATGCCTTCGGTGACGGCGGTGAGGCCGAGGGTGAGGGCGCTGCCCGCGAGGACGAGCCGGACCGTGCCCGCGCCGAGGCCGGAGAGTCCGAGGACGACGGCCGCGGCGAGGAGTCCGCCGGCGAACGCGACGCCGGAGGAGGCGAGAAAGGGCAGGGTGACGCCGGTGGCGGCGGCGATGCCGAGCGCGGCGTAGGAGCCGGCGTTGACGGCGAGGGTGTCGGGTGAGGCGAGGACGTTGCGGCTGACGGCCTGGAGGGCGGCGCCCGCCATGCCGAGCACGGAGCCGACGAGGAGCGCGGCGGTCATGCGGGGCAGCCGGGAGGCGATGACGACGGAGCTGTCGGCGGTGTCGGCCCGTCCGGTGAGGGCCTTCCACACCTCGGGGGCACCGACGGCGGCGGTGCCCTGGGTGATGTCGACGACGGCGAGCGCGGCGACGAGGAGGAGCAGTGCGGCCGTCACCGCGACCGCGCCCGTCCGGGACGCGGCTGCCGACGGACGGGTGGCGGGAGCGGTTGCGGTGACGGCCATGGTGCTACTTCTTCAGCGCCTTGACGACGGAGTCGACGTACTGGTTCATCGACTCGGTGCCGCCGAACATCCAGATGCCGTCGGGCAGCCGGTGCACGTTGCCCTTCTTGACGAACGGCAGGGACGTCCACACCTTGTCCTTCTTCAGGACGCCGGTGAACGGGTTGCTGCCCTTGTCGTCCTTGTTGCCGATGTAGGCGAAGTGGACGTCCTCGTCGAGCTTGGTGAGACCCTCGACGTCGGTGGTGCCGAGGCCGTAGGCCTTGTCGCCCTTGACCTTCCAGTCGTTCTTCAGGCCGAGCTTCTCGTTGACGGCGCCGATGAGCGAACCGTCGGTGTACGGCCGGATGGAGGTCTGGTTGCCGGTGACGTAGCCGTCGGCGAAGGCGTACTTCGCGCCGTCCTTGCCGGCGGCGGCGAGCGCCTTCCTGCCCTCGGCGAGCTTCGCCTCGAAGCCCTTCTTGAGCTTCGCGGCCTGCTCGGTGGTGCCGGTGGCCTCGGCGAGCAGGTCGAGGTTCTTCGTCATCTGCCCGATGGGGTCCGCGGCGTCGGCGGGGCGCAGGTTGAGGACCGGGGCGATCTTCCGCATCTGCTTGACGGCGGCGGCCGGCAGGTCGGTGGTCGCGATGATGAGGTCGGGCTTCAGGGACGCGATGGTGTCCATGCTCGGCTCGCCGCGCGTGCCGATGTCCTTCGCGTCGTTCTTCAGCGGTACGGCGCTGTCCCAGGCCTTGTAGCCCTTGACGTCGGCGACGCCGGTGGGGGCGACGCCCAGCGATATCAGGCTCTCGACGGCGTTCCACTCGGTGCCGACGACCTTCTTGGCGGGGCCGTTCTTCAGCGTCACCTTGGCGCCGGTGCCGTCGGTGAGGGTGATGGAGTCGGCGCTCTTCGCGTCGTCGGCGGCGGGCTCGGTGGTGCCGCAGGACGACAGGGCGAGGGCCGCGGCGGTGGCGGCCGCCGCGGTGATCAGGTGGCGTCTCATGAGGTGGTGCTGAGCCTTTCGCTTCGCGAGTGGTGACGGCCGATGGCGCGGGTGCGCAGGCGGCCGGTGAGGGGGTCGGAGTCGACTTCGATGCGGATGCCGTACGTGTCGCTGAGGCGTTCCGGTGTCAGTACGTCCGCGGGGTCGCCGTCCGCGACGACCCGCCCCTCGTCGAGCAGGAGGATCCGGTCGGCGACGGCCGCGGCCTGATCGAGGTCGTGCAGGACGGCGCCGACGGCGATGCCGTGGTCGTCCGCCAGGTCCCGCATGAGGTCGAGGAGTTCGACCTGGTAGCGGAGGTCGAGGTGGTTCGTGGGCTCGTCGAGCAGGAGCACGCCCGTCTCCTGGGCGAGGCACCCGGCGAGCCAGACGCGCTGGAGCTGGCCTCCGGACAGGTGCTCGGCGCCGCGCTCGGCGAGGTCGGTCACGCCGGTCATGGCGAGCGCCCGGTCGACGGCGGCACGTCCGCCGGGGTCGGCTTTGCCCCACCGTCCCCGGTGCGGGTAGCGGCCGAACTCGACGAGGTCGCGCACGGTCAGGCCGCTGGGCGTGGGGCGGCCCTGGGTGAGCAGGGCGACGTGGCGGGAGAACGCACGGGGGCTCAGGGCGAGCCCGTCGGTGTCGCCGTCGATGACGAGCTTCGCGGTGCGGGGGCGCTGGAGCCGCGCGAGGGTGCGCAGCAGGGTGGACTTGCCGCTGCCGTTCGGCCCGACCAGGACGGTCACCTGGCTCGGGCGCAGCGTCATCGAGGCGTCGTGGACGACATCGACGCCTTCGTACGCCACGGTGACGCCCGTGGCGATCAGTTCATGACCTGGGGGGCGCTGGGCCGCGGCGGTCTCTTCACCTACATGCACGCCGCAGAGGTTAGCCTAACCTAATCGCGATGCGGAACAGGGCCCCGAATGCTGGACGCAAGCGGGTATTCGGCCATATCGTCCGCGCTCAGGCGAGGTACGCCAGTCTGTCGTGATCCACGGGGTGCGCGAAGCCGCCGCCCGCGGCCCAGCGGCGCACCTCGGCGACGGCGGCGTCCGCGAGCCGCCGCCACTCGTTGCCCTGGGAGCCCGCGACGTGCGGGGTGAGCAGGACGTTCTCGGCGGACCACAGGGGGTGGTCCGGAGGCAGGACGTCGGGGTCGGTCACGTCGAGCACGGCCCGGATGCGCCCGGCGGTGACGGCTTCGGTGAGCGCGTCCTGATCGAGGATCGCGCCCCGCGCGGTGTTGACGAGTACGGCGTCGGGACGCATCGCGCCGAGGAGTGCACGGCCGACGAGCCCACGGGTGGCGGGCAGCAGCGGCGTGTGGACGCTCACGGTGTCGCTCCGCGCGAAGAGTTCGTCGAGCGACACCGGCTCGGCGCCGAGTCCGGCGGCGTCCTCCGCCGTCACGTACGGGTCGTGCAGCAGGAGCCGCAGGTCGTGGGGGCGCAGCAGCTCGATGACGCGGCGGCCGGTGAAGGAGGCGGAGAGGATGCCCACGGTGCGGCGGTAGTTTCCGGTGCTGCGCGGCGTGCGCGCCCAGTCCACCTCCGTGCGCGCGGCACGGAAGTCGCGGGCGCTCTCCAGGACGCGCTTGCCGGTGAGCAGGATCATCGCGACCGTGTACTCGGCGACGGGCAGCGCGTTGGCGGCGGCGGCCGACGACACGGCGACGCCGCGCTCCCAGCACGCGTCGGTGATGTGCTCGCGGACGGACCCGGCCGTGTGGACGACGGCACGCAACCGGGGCGCGTGCGCGAGGACTTGCTCGGTCAGCGGCGGACAGCCCCAGCCCGTGACGAGCAGTTCGACGTCGGTCAGTACGGATCGCGCGCGGTCGGTGGTGAAGTCGTCGAGCACGGGCGGCGGTTCGAGCGCCACGACCTCGGCGAGGGCGTCGAGGACCGACGGTTCCAGGATGGCCTCGGCTGCCTTCCGTGACATGGCCAGGGCGGCGGTGGGCCGGGGGGACGGTGGCATCTCTCTCCTCGTGGGGGCCACGGTTCTCACGTCTGCTCCATGACGGCCGCCCAGGAGCAGGGGGCGGCTTGGCTGCCGTCGAGCTGCACGCCGTGCGGCAGGCAGGATGCGACGGGCAGCTTTCCGGCGGCGCGGGCCCACCGGGCGTACGCGTCCGCCTCCGGGGAGCCGGCTTTGCGCAGGGCGGTCACGAGCGCTTCGTGGCAGGCTTCCGTGGCCCGTTCCCTGTCGATGTGCGCGAGCGGGTCGCGGCGCGCGCATGCCCATGCGTGCGGGGGCGGGCCAGGCGGCGGGGCTTCGCGTACTTCCAACAACCAGGGACCGAGGTCCCGCACGGTCCGAGGGAGGGCGGGGGCGGGGTGCGGAGCGGTCGTGGCATGCGCAACGGGCTCGGCGTGCGGAACGGACGCGGGATGCGCATCGGGCGCCGGGATGGCGTTTACAGCGTGGGCGGCGCGTACGGCGGACGCATCGCCCCCTCCAGCCGCCCCCTCGCCCGACCCCGGCAGCCGTCTCTCGCCCGAGCCCGACGGCCGCCCCTCGGGGGTGCCGAGCGTGCCGGTCCTGCGTTCGCGGGTCCACTCGTCACACGCCTCGTCCAGCAGGTCGCGCAGCGTGCGCCCCGGCGCGGGGTCCCCCGCCCACGCGGCCCAGACGCCTGCGAGTGCCACGACCCTGTCGTGGCTGCGCGACTGGGGGATGCTCATGGCCCCCGGCTCCTCGGGCGTCCAGTCGTTGATCCGCTGCCCCGAGAAGCCGCGCAGGGCCGCTCGGCCCGACGCGTCGAGCTCGCGCGCGACCGTGGCCTGGGAGACGGAGAGACCCTGTGCGCGCCGGGCGCATTCCGCCCGCAGGCGCAACCCGCGCAGGTGCTCCCACAGCCGCTGCCGTGCCGCTCCCACTCCTCGGCCCCTTCCCCCGCGCTCGCCGCCGCTGCCCGTTCCCTCCGGAACGGGTGATCCGGGCGCGGGTACGGCAGGGCGTCGACCAGCAGGATAGTTCGCCGGAGGCGCCCGGTCCGCCCGCTCCGCCCGGGAGTGCCGGGTGCCAGGGCCTCTCGGCCGCAGGGTGCTGTCACGGACCGGGCAAGGGGCACGGTCGGGGCAGGGAGGTTCGGATGCGGTACGAGAGCGACGCGGCAGGGGACGCAGCAGAGCGGGTGGCGGGGCGTCCGGAGGGAGCGCCGCCGGAGGAGCGGGATCCTCCGCTCTGGGCCGCGGTCCGCCGTCGCGCCGTCCTGAGCGTGGCGGACACGCCGGGCCCGCTCCTGGTCGTCCTGACCGACTGGTGGATCCGGTCCCTCTGAGCCGGTGGATTGTCCGGTTCCGGCGGCCTGTCGGCGGGCTGCCGGGCCGGACAATGGCGGGCGGGGGTGATCGTGGTGCCACGGGGTGAGCGGCCGCTGGAGGACGACGGTGGCGAGCTCACCGCCTTCGCGGCCGATCTGAGGCGGTTGAGGGAGAAGGCGGGCAGCCCGCCCTACCGACGGCTGGCCCGCGACGCCCACTACTCCTCGACGACGCTCGCCGACGCGGCGAGCGGCCGCCGGCTCCCCAGCCTGCCCGTCACGCTCGCCTACGTGCGGGCGTGCGGCGGCGACACGGAGGCGTGGGAGGCGAGGTGGCGCGCGCTGGGTGCCCGGCTCGCGGCGGCGGAGGACCACGCGGACGAGGACCGGGACACGGAACGGCACCGGGGACCGTACGTGGGCCTCGCCGCGTTCCAGCCCGAGGACGCGGACTGGTTCTTCGGACGCGAGCAGCTCACCGAGGACCTGGTGGCACGGGTGCGTTCCCGGCGCTTCCTCGCCGTGTTCGGCGCGTCAGGGTCCGGGAAGTCCTCCCTGCTGCGCGCGGGGCTGCTGCCCCGGGTGCGGGAAGCGGACGCACCCGGATGGGACGTCGTCCTCTTCGCTCCCGGCGCCCGCCCCCTGGAGGCGTGCGCCGCGCGGCTGGCCGGGGTGTCCGGGGACTCAGCGACCGCTCTCCGCACCGACCTCTCCACGGACCCGCGCGCCCTGCACCTGACCGCCCTCAAAGCGCTGGCAGGACGGTCCGAGGACGCCGAACTCCTCGTGGTGGTCGACCAGTTCGAGGAGGTGTTCACGCTCTGCGACGACGCGCGTGAGCGTACGCGGTTCATCACCGCCCTGCTCACCGCCGCCCGAGCCCCCAACAGCCGCACCCGCGTCGTCCTCGGTGTGCGGGCCGACTTCTACGCCCGCTGTGCCCGGCACCCCGAGCTCGTCGAGGCCCTGCGCGACGCCCAGTTGCTCGTGGGGCCGATGACCACCGACGAGCTGCGCCGGGCGATCAGCCGGCCCGCCGCACGCGCCGGCTGCACCGTCGAGGGCGCGCTGCTCGCCCGCGTGATCGCCGACGCCACCGGTCGCGCCACCGTGCTGCCCCTCGTCTCCCACGCCCTGCGCGAGACCTGGCGCCGTCGCCGCGGGAACACGCTCACCCTGGCCGGGTACGAGGCCGCGGGCGGCATCCGGCACGCCCTCGGCCAGACCGCGGAGACCGTCCACGCCGCCCTGGACGGCCATCAGCGGCAGCTGGCCCGCGCTCTCCTGCTGCGCCTCGTCGTCGTCGGCGAGGGCACCGAGGCCACGAGACGCCGCCCCGCACGCGCCGACCTCGACTCCCTGGGCGGGCCGGACACCGGACCCGGAGACGTACGGACGGTCCTCGACGCGCTCGCCGGAGCCCGCCTGATCACCCTGGACACGGACACGGTCGAGCTCACCCACGAGGCCCTCCTGCAGGCCTGGCCGCGGCTGCGGCACTGGATCGACGAGGACCGCGCCGGGCTCCTGCTCCGTCAGCGGCTGAGCGACGCGGCGACCGCGTGGGACCGCGAGCACCGCGACCCGGGCGCGCTGTACCGCGGCACGCGCCTCGACGCGGCCGAGGACGCCTTCCTCTCCCACGGCCCTCCGTCCTCCGGCGCCTCCGCGGGCAGCGAACTCACCGAGCTGGAGCGCGACTTCCTCGCGGCCAGCACCGCCGCCCGGGAACGCGAGCGGCTCGCCGAAGCGCACACCACGCGGCGGCTGCGCCGCTTCACGCTCGCCCTGTCCGTCCTGCTGCTGCTCGCCCTCGTCTCGGGGCTGCTCGCCTGGGACCAGTACCGGGCCAGCGAGGGCAACCGGCGCGACGCCGTCGCCGAGCAGCGCAGCGCCCTGTCCCGGCAGCTCGCCGCGCAGTCGGCCGCGCTCCTCCCCGCCGACTCCGACCTCGCCTCGCTCCTCGCCGTGTACGCGTACCGCATCCACCCCACCCCCGAGGCCACCGCGGGCCTCTTCGCTGCGGCCTCGGGCCCCCTGCAACAGCGCATGACGGGACACCGGGGCGAGGTGACGGCGGTGGCCTTCAGCCCAGACGCGCGGACCGTCGCCAGCGGCGGCGAGGACGGAACCCTGCGCCTCTGGAACACCGTGACCGGGCGGCAGAAGCGCCTGCTGACGGGCCGTCATGGCGCGATCCGGTCCGTCGCCTACGGGCCCGACGGGCAGACCGTTGCCGCAGGCGGTGACGACGGGTCCGTCCGGTTGTGGAACACGGCGACCGGGTCCTCGCGGGCCATGAGGACCGGTCTCCGGGGTGCCGTGCGGACGGTGGCGTTCAGCCCTGGCGGGCGCACGGTCGCCGGTGGGGACCGTGACGGCACCGTCCGGGTGTGGGACGCGTCCTCGGGCGAGGTCCACCGCACCCTGAGGGGGCATCAGGGAGCCGTGCGAGCACTGTCGTTCGGCCCCGACGGGCGCCGTCTGGCCAGCGGTGGCGACGACGGGACGGTGCGGCTGGGGGCGACGGCCGGCGGCGGGACGCGTGTCCTGCGGACCGGGCGGAGCAGCGCCGTGGTGTCCGTGGCGTTCAGCCCCGACGGCCGTACGGTGACCGGTGGCGCCCGCGACGGCACCGTACGGGTGTGGGACGCGGCCACCGGCAAGGAGCGCGGCGCGCTCGCCGAGCGGCGCAGGGACGCGGAGTCGGTGGCCTTCAGCCCGGACCGCCGTACGGTGCTCAGCGGCCAGCACGACGGGACGGTACGCCTGTGGGACGCCGCGACCGGAACGCTGCGCGCCGTGCTCGCCGGGCACCGGGGCTCCGTCCCCGCCACGGCCTTCAGCCCGGACGGGAGCACGGTGGTCAGTGGCGGGCGTGACGGCACGGTACGGCTGTGGGCCGTGTCGACCGGGAAGGAGCGCGTCACGGTGCCGGGACGGCAGGGTGCCGTGCGGTCGGTGGCGTTCAGTCCGGACGGGCGCACGGTGGCCGGAGGCGCGCACGACGGCACCGTACGGCTGTGGGACGCGGCCGACGGCAGGACGCGGAGGGAGCTGACGGGGCACCGGGGGGCGGTGCGGTCGGTGGCGTTCAGTCCCGATGGCCGTACGGTGGCGGGAGGTGGTGACGACGGGACGGTACGGCTGTGGGACGCGGCGACCAGCAGGGCCCGCAGGGTGCTGACGGGCCATCACGGGGCGGTACGTTCCGTTGCGTTCAGCCGTGACGGGCGCACCGTCGCGGCGGGCGGGGCGCGGGGCGGCGGTGGCGACGTACGGCTGTGGAACGCGGAGACCGGGAAGCCGCGTGGAGCGCCGGGGCGGCAGCGGGAGGACGTCTGGTCCGTGGCGTTCGGGGCCGACGGCCACACCCTCGCCGTCGGGGGCGACGACGGAACCCTGCGGCTGTGGGACGCGGCGGGCGGCACGTCCCGCACCATCCGCACCGGTACCGAGTCCCCGGTGCGGACCGTGGCGTTCAGTCCGGACGGGCGCACGGTCGCCGGGGGCGCCGAGGACGGCACGCTGCGCCTCTGGGACACGGCCACGGGTGCGGCCCGCGCCACACCCGCCGGGACCCGTCGCGACGCCCGGTCGCTGGCGTTCAGCCCGGACGGGCGGATGGTGGCGGGCGGGGACCGGGAGGGGACCGTCCGGCTGTGGGACGCCACCACCGGGCTCCAGCTCTCCGTCCTGGCCGGGCACGAGGGCCCCGTGTGGTCCGTGGCGTTCGGCCCGGACGGACACACCGTCGCCAGCGGGGGCGAGGACGGCACGCTGCGACTGTGGAGTGTGCTGCGCGGCACCGGGGAGGCGGTGGACCGGATCTGCCGCGCGGTGCGCAGGGATCTCAGCCGGGAGGAACGCGACCGGTACCTGAACGTCCCGGACGAGGGCGAGTGGCCCCGGCGGGCCTGCGCGCGCTGACCAGGGCGCCGTTCGGTGCCGTTGTCCGGCGCTTGTTGTCCGGTACGTCGCGTCCGACACCGGACAATCCCGTACCGGTAGAAGCATGAGGCATGACGTCCCTGACCAGCGCGCCGCCCGCGGGCCGGACCTCGCCGGACCGGCGGCCCCGGAGCCGGCTGCGGTTCTGGCGCTCCCCCGCCGGCCAGCCCCGGTGGGCCAGGCCCGCGCTCCTCGGCATCGCCGCCCTCGCCGCCCTGCTCTACACGTGGAACATCACGAGCAGCGGCTTCGCCCCCTACTACTCCGTGGCCGCCCGCAGCATGTCGGTGAGCTGGGAGGCGTTCCTCTTCACCAGTCTCGATCCGTCGGCCACGCTCACCCTGGACAAGATCGGCGGCTTCCTGTGGCCGCAGGCCCTTTCGGCACGGATCTTCGGCTTCCACGACTGGGCGCTGACGCTGCCGCAGTGCGTCATGGGCGTGATCTCCGTCCTGGTGATGTACCGGCTGGTGCGCCGCTGGCAGGGACCTGCCGCCGGACTGCTCGCCGCGGGGCTGCTGACGGTGACGCCCGTGGCGGCCTCCATGTTCGGCCACGCGATGCTCGACGGGGCGGTCACCCTGTGCCTCGTGCTCGCCGCCGACGCGTACCAGCGGGCCGTGCGGAGCGCGCGCCTGCGGTCGCTGCTCCTCTGCGGACTGTGGATCGGGCTCGGCTTCCAGGCGAAGATGATGGAGGCGTGGGTCATCGTGCCGGCGCTCTTCGTCGGGTACCTCGTGGCGGCTCCGGTGCGGCTGCGGCGCCGGCTCGGCCAACTGGCCCTGGCGGGCGCCCTGATGTTCACCGTGTCGCTGTCGTGGGTGGCGCTGATGACGTTCACTCCCGAGCGCGACCGCCCGTACGTGGACGGCTCGACCGGCAACAGCGCGGCGGCGATGGTCTTCGGCTACAACGGCTTCAACCGGCTGCACGCGGGGCTCATCGACGGGGCGGCGCCGGCCGCGGGGGCGGCGCGGACGTCCCCGCAGCCGGGCGGCACGGACGCTCCCGGGTCGAGCGCCGACGGCCCCGGCGCATCCGACCCCGACACCGGCAGCACCGGCGCACCCGGGCCCGACACCGGCAAACCCGGCACACGGGGGCCGGGCGCCGAAGGCTCCGGCGGTACGGGAGGCACGGGAGGCGCTGGTGACACCGAAGGCACGGGAGGCCCTGGTGACACCGAAGGCACGGCTAGCGCTGGTGACGCCGAAGGCACCGGCAGTACCGCCGGTACCGGTACCGGCGACACCCGGGGCACCACGAGCAGGCAACCCCACCCCGACCCCGACTCCACCAGCGCCCTCAAGCTCTTCGAGAGCGCCCGTTACGCGCCCCAGATCGGCTGGCTGTACCCGCTGGCGCTGAGCGCCCTCGTCCACGGCCTCCTGCGGCACCGCAAGGCCCCCCGCACCGACCAGGCCCGCGCCGGTCACCTGATGTGGGGCGTCTGGCTGATCGGCACCGCCGCGCTGCTGAGCTCGTTCGACTTCCCCCACACCGCCTACCTCGCGCCCCTCGCCCCGCCGCTCGCCGCACTGGCGGCGGCCGGAACCGTCGCCCTCTGGCGCGCGCACCGCAAGGCCGAAGGCGGGGCGCGGGCGTGGGTACTGCCCGCCGTCATCGTCGCCGAGACCGCCTGGACCGTCCGCCTCGCCTCCGACTACACCGGCTTCGCGCCCTGGCTGATCCCCGTGACCGTCGCGGCCGCACTGATCGCCGTCCTCGTTCTGACGCTCCGCCGGACCGCCGCGCGCCGCCGCTTCGCCCTCGCGGGGATGCTGGCCGGCTGCGTGGCCATGTTCGCCGCGCCGGCCGCCTGGTCGCTCTCGGTGCTGGACGAGCGGCACGCGGGCTCGGCGTTCGACGCCGCCGCGGGCCCGCTGCCCGCGGGGCTGCCGACGGGGAAGCCCTCGATCAGTCACCGGCCCGGCGCGGGCGGTGGCCCCGGCGGGCCCACCGGTGGAGACGCCGGGCCCACGGGTGGCGTGGGCGCCATCGGCCGGGACCTCCGCACCTCCCTGACGCCCGCCCAGAGCGAGCTTCTCGCCTACGTCGAGAAGCATGACGGGAACGCCAAGTACCCCTTCTCCGCCGAGAACTGGGCGGCGGCGGCCCCGTACATCTACGCCGAGGGCACCCCCGTCCTGCCACTCGCCGGAATGCACTCGACCTCCGTCACCCTCACCGAGTACCGGCACCTCGTCGCGAGCGGGGACATCCGCTTCGCCCTCGTCGACGCCGCGGGCGCGAAGTCGTCGGAGGTCGGCTCCTGGATCGCGTCGGCCTGTGCCGAGGTCGACCCTCGGGCGTACGGAGCGACCGACCGCGGCAGCGAGAAGGCACCCGCGCAGACCCTGTACCGCTGCGAACCGTCCGACGCCACGAGCCACTGAACCGGCGAGGACCGACGCACCCACCGACCGGGGGAGGAGCGGTGGCCGTCCCGACGGGCATCCGTCGGCACGGCCACCGCACCCCCGTATCCGAGACCCTCGCCCCCCTGACCCGCGGTAACCCCCTCCGCCCGCATTCGAACAGCCACCGGCCGCCCCGTCCCCGTGGCCGGATCGTCGTGACGGAGCGGGAGATATCCGCCTCGATCGCGGCGTCCCGCCGGAGCGACGGAAAGATCCCCGCGATGAGGGGCCAGATTGGCAGAAAACGCGTTGCGTCACCCCGCACCCGCGCCCGGTCCTGCCGCTTTGCCTATCCGCCGCGCACATGCCCACGGCATGGTGTCCGAAAAGCGGGGAGCCGCCCTGAAGCCGCGGAACGCTCCGGTTGCGGGTGTGGCATTTGTTGACTGACAAACCATCAGATGGTCCGCACTCCCTTTCAGACAGAACTCGTAGTTTCGATTTCTCGTTTTATCGACGGCGCCTACGGTGGTCGCTGTGGGGGCAGGCACTGACCATGCCGGGGAGACGACCGCTGCGCAGAACTCTTCGAAGGGGAGCCCGTGCGGCCTGCGCTGAACGCGCGCCGCCGGAAAAAGAAGTGCCGTCCGGTTTGATCAGCCGGACGGCGAGCCTTTGCTGCGGCCCAGCGAAAAGCCTGCCTTCGCCCGGTCGCGCGCACCGGACCATCCATGTCGGGTACACGGGGGCTTTCCAAGGGGGGACCCTAGTGACGGAATCTCGCTCGAGTGATCCCGGATCGGAACAGAGTGACTCAACGTCGGATCGGAGCGGATTACTGCTTGAGGCCTTTGATCCGCAGCAGTTCAGGGAGAACTCGGAAACAGCTCTCGCCAAGCTGGAGAAACACCTGTCGGACATCTCGATCAGAGGTCTCGAACTGATCGAACCGCTCAGGCTCACCCAGGCCGCGAGGGCCCTCATGACGACTGAGCACGACAAGATCGCCGCGTTCGACGAGGAGCGCCTCGCGGGCATCATCGACCTGTACGTCCGTACGGGGATCCAGGTCCACTCCCCCGGATACATGGGGCGGCAGTTCTCCGGAGTCGTCCCGCTCGCCGGCGTCATCGACTTCGTGAGCTCCGTGGTCAACCAGCCGTCCTCGTTCTACGAGGCGGGCCAGCTGCCCAACGCCGTCGAGCGGATCATGGCCGACGAGCTGAACCGCTTCATCGGGTGGGACCCCGAGCGCTTCACCATGATCACCACGTCGGGCGGCTCGCTCGCCAATCTGACCGCCCTGCTCGCGGCCAGGAACGAGAAGCTGCCCGGCTACTGGTCACAGGGCGGTTCAGCGGTGCGCGGCCAGCCCCGGCCCGCCATCGCGGTCGGCGCGGACGTGCACTACAGCGTGGCGCGCGCGGCCGGTGTGCTCGGCATCGGTGACGCGCAGCTCGTCCGGCTGCCGCTCAACCGGCAGCAGCAGATCTGCCCCGGCGAGGTGCGCGCCGCCCTGGAGGCAGCCGAGCGGCAGAACCTCAAGGTGTTCTGCATGGTGGCCTCGGCCGGCAGCACCTCGGTGGGCGCGTTCGACCCGATCGACGAGCTCGCCGATGTGGCCGCGGAGAAGGGCATCTGGCTGCACATCGACGGCGCGCACGGCGCGAGCCTGCTCGTGTCGGACACGCTCCGCGACAGGCTGCGGGGCGTCGAGAGGGCGGACTCCCTGACCTGGGACGCGCACAAGATGATGTTCGTGCCCGCGCCCTGCACGATGCTCTTCTACCGGAACAAGGAGACCGCGCTCTCGGCATTCCGGCAGAAGGCCAGCTACGTCTTCGACGAGGAGCCGGACGTCTACACCGCCTACGACAGCGGCGGAAAGAACTTCGAGTGCACGAAGCGTCCCATGATCATGACGCTGTGGGCACTGTGGGCCATTTACGGACGGGCCCTGTTCGCGGAGAAAATCGAGTACCTCTGCCAGTTGACGGAAGAGGCATACGGTGTGGTGCGGGCCGAACCCGATTTCGAGGCCCTGCACCGCCCGGAAGCGAACATTCTGTGCTTCCGTTACCATCCGGTCGACCTCGAGAACAGACTCGGCAGGCGGGTCGGGAAGAAAGACGTGCACCACCTGCAGATCGCCATCAGGAACCGCATCAAATTCGAGGGGAACTTCTTCATCTCGAAAGTGAACGTCGACGGGGTGGCGGCACTGCGGGTGGTCATGATGAACCACCAGATCACCGGCGAGCACTTCAGGATGCTGCTGTCAGAAATCAGAAGGACGGCACGGGAACTGCTCGACGGAGAAGAGGGAACAGAAAAAGCGTAGAGGGGACGGATGTTGAGTACATCTCATGCTCCACAGGCACCTCACGTTCCACCTCAGGCACCTCACATTCCATCGCCCGCGCCGGCTCCCGGCGGCGCCCGCGAACTGGCCAACTGGCTCATCCCCGACTGGGAACTCCAGCCGGAATCCGTCGAAGCCGTCACCGTGCTCCCCTCGTTCGCGAGCAAGATGCGCGAGTGCGAGCGGGTCTGCCAGACGCTGTACAGCGAGATCCCCCACGAGATCCAGGACGCGGTCGTGCTCCGCCGCCTCCAGCAGATGGTGAACACCGTGCTGCTCAACCCGCTGTGGCGCGAGCGGCTGCGCGGCGCCGGCATCCGGCACGCCCCCGAGACGTACGAGGAGTGGCAGCGCATCCCGCTGTCCGACAAGGACGTCCAGCGCGACTTCTTCATGGACGCGCGGCCCGGCATGGTGGTGCCCCTCACGCGCGGCGAGTTCGAGATCGTGGCGAGCGGCGGCACCAGCGGCGGCAGCCCCCTCGAAGTCGTCTACTCCTTGAGGGAGTTGAAGGACACCTATGAGATCGCGGGCCGCTTCATGGGCGCGTACCAGCTCGCGGGGCACCTCGCGGGCAGCGACCCGAAGTGGCTGTTCACCACGTTGGCCGACTACCAGATGTGGAGCAGCGGCACCATGGTCGGCGGCGTGCTGCAGCACGTGCCGGGCGTCAACTATGTCGGCGCGGGGCCCGTCACGGCCCCCGTCCTGGAGCACATGTTCTCGTACCGGGGCCCGAAGGCCCTGATGGGGATTTCGGCGGGCATCGCGATCCTCGCCGAACTCGGCGCGGGCATGCGTCAGGAGTACCGCGACAGTTTCCGTGTCGCCCTGTACGGCAGCGGTGTGCTGCCGCAGCGCAAGCGCGTGGAGCTCCAGGCGCTGTACCCGAACCTGTCGATCCTCAGCTACTTCGCCGCGACCCAGGCGGAGACGATCGGCCTGCAGCTGGACGTCGCGTCGCCGTACCTGTCGGCGGTGCCGGGCCTGCACTTCATCGAGATCGTCGACGAGGAGGGGCGCCAGGTCCCCGAGGGCGAGGAGGGCGAACTGGTCGTCACGCGGCTGCACGCGCACGAGACGCCGCTGCTGCGCCTGAAGCTGGGCGACCGGATGATCCACCGGCCCCGGACGGAGGGACCCGGCCTGAAGACGCGGCAGTTCGAGTTCGCGGGCCGCACCGGGGACGTGCTCCACATCAACGACAGCCAGTACTCGGGCGCGCGGGCCTACGCGGCGCTGCGCGACGAGCTGAAGGCGGCCGAGGTCGTGGACCTGGACGCGGTGGCGCACGACATCCAGTTCGTCAACCACCGCGAGGGCAAGACGATCACGCTGTACGCCGCGGTCGACGACGTCATGGGGCTGACCTATCGCGCCGACACCGTGCTCGGCCCGTGCGGTCTCCACCAGGTGTTCGTGAACGCGCTGCCGCGCGCCCTCTCGCTGTTCAACCACGGCGAGGCCAACGCCGCGTCGATCGAGAGGACCGGTTACACCCTCCAGCTCAAGTTCGTGCCCAGGCTGTCCGCGGAGATCGAGCGGACCGCCGTCGGAAAGGTCCCGCTGGTCCGGGACCGCGGCTAGGGAGTGCAATGAACAGGAGCGGTATGAAAACGCAGGTGAACATCGTCGCCGTCGTGGACGTCATCGGTGCGCTGTCCGTCAAGACGCTGCTCGACGGCAACCTCTGCATGGTCGACGACGGCGCGTTCGACAGCGCCCATCAGGGCACGGCGGACCTCGTCACCGTGGTCAAGCCGGGCCAGGTGGTGTCCTGGACCGCGCTCGCCGTGGACCTGCAGACGCCGGTCGAGATCAAGAACATCTCGTTCGCGCCGGCGGGCGGGCGCAACGGCGCGGCCCCGTCGGGGCCCGCCATGAGCCCGCCCGGAACCCAGGGAACCATGACCGGCGGAACCCACGGCCAGGCGCACGGCCAGGAGGAGTCGGAGGGCGACAAGCTCGACCTCGACGTGTGGACCGGCGTGGTGCCGCACTGGATGACGCCGGGCGTGCCGTACCAGTACCGCCTCGAACTCCAGATGTACGAGGGCTCCAACAGCGTCATGTCCATCGACTCGCCCGCGTTGATGTGCCAGTAGCAGACCGCACGACGACGGCAAGGCCGGGAACGACGACGAAGGCGGAATCATGCCCCAACAGTTGGCGATCATCGTGCTCGTGGACGTCGGCAACGCGCTCGCGTCCAGCACGCTCGAAGGCAACACCTATCTGTTCGACAACATGAAGCTGCACGGCTCCGAGAACGAGGGGACCGGCGAGCTGGTGACCGCGATCAACGGCTCCTACTGGCGCGACGGCTCCCAGGCCAGCGAGCAGGTGCTCAACTGGCTGCCGTACAGCCTCGGTTCCATCCCGCCGACCGTGCCCCGCGGCTACGAGGTCGAGCGGGCCCGGCAGACCGACGAGCAGGCGCTCGCCGAACTGCAGGAGCTCGCCGCGAAGTCGACCGTGCCGAGCAGCGACGCGGAGGCCGAACTCAACCGCATCCGGCGGAGCGTGGGTACGCGGATCAAGACGACGCGGCGCACCCGGGGCCGGATGTCCGGGCAGAAGATCGTGGACGTCACGGGTCAGGTCGTCACCGAGGACGCGACGGCCGCGGCAAGCCACCCGGCGCCCGTGATCACCGACATCTACGGCGAGGCCGTGGAGTCGAAGATCATGTATCCGGCGGAGTACGGCTCCCCGGACATGGTCACCGACGGCTGGTACTGGTCGGCGACGGTCGACACGTCCCGCCCGGGGACGTACTCGTACATGATGCGTGTCCAGCTGCACAAGCTGGTGCAGACGAACGGCGAACTCCGGTGGGACCCGGTGAACCTGACGTGCGCGTCGGCGCTGAAGATCACCTCCGAGCCGCGGCGCAACGCCTTCACCAAGGCCGGCGTCGGCCCGCTGCCCATCCCGCCTGCCGTGCGCCCCGGCCGCGGCGCCTGAGCCACCACCGGACGAGGAGGAACGGATGACCACCAAACCGAGGCGGGAAGCCGCCGTGAAGCGGCCGATCTCCATCACCGCAGTCGTGGACGCCGTCGGCGCGCTCGCGGCCGGCGACATGCGCGGCCATCTGTACATGTACGACACGAACAAGTCGGGCGGGTCCACGGGGTTCGGAACCGAGGAACTGCAGACGAAGGCGCGGCGCGGGGACCAGATCCTGTGGAACTGTCTGGCGCTGGAGTGCGAGGCGTTCGTCGCGATCGACGACATCATCATCGACAGCGACGTCTGCGAGCCGGTGCGGAAGGTGTATCCCGGCACCGATGTCGCGTACTGGACGGGGACGGTGAAGAAGGACGCCGGTCCGGTCACGTACCAGATCAAGTTCAAGCTCGGCACGCGGGACGAACCGATCACCACGACCCTGTCGTCGTCCCTCGTCGGCTAGGGACCGGGCAGTCATGACGGCGTACGCGAAGGAGGCACGGTGAGCACCACTGCGCGCAGCGGCGTGGAGAAGCAGAACCCCGGTCAGCTGAACTCGGTCCAGCTCAACATCGTGACGATCATCAACATGGAGCGGGCGACGGCGACGGGTTCGCTGAGTGACGCGATGTACATGATGGACAACAGCATCGGCGGCAAGGGGCAGGGCACCTCGTCGCTGGAGACGGTGTGCAAGCAGGGGCAGGTCATCAACTGGATCGTGCGCCCGATCGACATGGAGAAGCGGCTCGACGGCACATGGCCGCCCATGCCGAAGATCAACAACATCGTCTTCCTCGACACCGAGCTGGGTGACGAGGAGGACGTGGCGGAGCGGCGGATCTTCAACGAGCTGAAGATCTACGGGATGCCCGACCGGATGCGGGACAAGTTCACGCCGGTCTACTACTACTGGGCGGGCACGGTGATGAGCACGGCGAAGCCCGGTCTGTACCGCTACCGGCTCGTGATGGAGCTGGAGCAGGAGAACAAGAAGGAGCGGCTGTACCTGAACACGGCCATCCACCCCTCGATCCGGGTGATCCCCGTCTGACCCGAGGTCCCGGGGCGTCCCGGGGCGGTTCCCAGGCAGCGGACGGCCACTATGCACAAGGTGTATACGCCCTGTGTATAGTGGCCGCATGCCCCCCATGAACACGCCATCCGCTTGCAAGACGACGCACTCGGCCAAGAGGTTGCGTCGCACCGCTCCCGTCCTCGCGGCGGGCGCGGCCCTCGCCCTCGCGCTGACGGGGTGCACCAAGCTCGACACCACGTCGCCCAGCACCGTGCGCAAGGACGCGGCCGAGGCCAAGCCCGCGGACCAGGGGAAGTTCGGCACGGTCGACTGCCGCAAGGCCAAGTGCGTGGCCCTGACGTTCGACGCGGGGCCCAGCGAGAACACGCCGAGACTCCTGAAGATCCTCAAGGACGAGAAGGTCCCGGCGACGTTCTTCACGCTCGGCAAGAACCACATCGAGAAGTACCCCGAGCTCGTGAAGCAGATGGACGCCGAGGGCCACGAGGTCGCGAGCCACACCTGGTCGCACAAGATCCTGACGAAGATCGACGCGGACGAGGCGCGCCGCGAGCTGGAGCGCCCCAACAAGGCGATAGAGAAGCTCATAGGCAAGAAGCCGACGCTGATGCGCCCGCCGCAGGGCCGCACCGACGACGACATCAACAAGCTCTCCAAGGAGCTCGGGCTCTCGGAGGTCCTGTGGACCGTCACCGCCAAGGACTACACGACCAATGACTCCAAGCTGATCCAGAAGCGCGTCCTGGACCAGACGAAGCGGGACGGCATCATCCTGCTGCACGACATCTACAAGGGCACCGTCCCGGCCGTGCCCGGCGTCATCGACGGGCTCAAGAAGCGCGGCTACGTCTTCGTGACGGTCCCCCAGCTCCTCGCCCCCGGCAAGGCCGAACCCGGCAAGGTGTACCGCTAGTCACATGGCGCCGTCAGCGGGTTCCTCTGGCAGGCTCGAAGGCGTGGCCATCTTCCAGATCACCCGCGACACTCCCCTGCCCGCCGCCGAGGCGTGGCGCAGGCTCACCGCGTGGGAGCGGCACGGCGACGTCGTCCCGCTCACCCGCATCACCGTCGGCACTCCCCCGCCCACCCATGTGGGCACGGTCTTCGTGGCGCGCAGCGCGCTGGGCCCCGTCGGCTTCGACGACGTGATGGAGGTCGTCGAGTGGTGCCCGCCGGACGGCGCCTCGCCGGGGCGGTGCCGCCTGGAGAAGCGCGGGTCGTTCGTGACGGGGTGGGCGGAGATCGAGGTGTATCCGGCCACCTCGGGCCCGGGTTCCACGGTGGTGTGGCGCGAGGATCTGCGCGTACGGGGGCTGCCCTCGCTCTGCGACGGGGTGCTGTCGTCCGTGGCGCGGCGCATGTTCGGACGCGCGGCGGACCGGCTCCTGGCGGGCGGGCCGGTATGAGTCCGGTGCCGTAGGTCTGTCAGGCGACCGACCCGATCCGCCCGGACAGTTCGCGCGAACCGTCGTGGTGGATCGGCGTGTGCGCCCCGGTGAGGGAGACCCCGCTGCCGCCCCGGCGGTTGGCGACGATCTCCGCGGCGATGGAGAGGGCCGTCTCCTCGGGCGTACGGGCTCCCAGGTCGAGGCCGATGGGCGAGCGCAGGCGCGCCAGCTCCAGCTCGGTGACGCCGACCTCGCGCAGGCGCTTGTTGCGGTCCTCGTGCGTACGGCGCGACCCCATGGCCCCGACGTAGGCGACGGGGAGACGCAGCGCCAGCTCCAGCAGCGGTACGTCGAACTTGGCGTCGTGGGTGAGGACGCAGAGCACGGTGCGGCCGTCGACCTCCGTGCCCTCCAGGTAGCGGTGCGGCCATTCGACGACGATCTCGTCGGCGTCGGGGAAGCGGGTGGGGGTGGCGAAGACGGGCCGGGCGTCGCACACGGTGACGTGGTAGCCGAGAAACTTGCCCATGCGGACCAGCGCCGACGCGAAGTCGATGGCGCCGAACACGATCATGCGGGGCGGCGGGACGCTCGACTCGACGAGGACCACGAGCGGCTGCCCGCACCGGGAGCCGTCCGCGCCGATCTCCACGGTCGCGGTGCGCCCGGCGTCGAGCAGGGCGCGGGCCTCCGCCGCCACGGTGCGGTCGAGCTCGGGGTGTCCGCCGAGGCCGCCCTCGTACGCGCCTGTCCCGTCCGTCGTACGGACGAGGAGGGCGCGGCCGAGGAGCTCGGCGGGCCCGGACGTGACCCGGGCGACGGCGGCCGCCTCCCCCGCACAGGCCGCGGCCAGGGCGGCGGCGAACACCGGCCTGGACACGGAGTCGGCGCGGACCGGGGTCACGAGGATGTCGATGATGCCGCCGCAGGTCAGACCCACGGCGAAGGCGTCGTCGTCGCTGTAGCCGAACCGTTCGAGGACGGTCTCGCCGTCCTCCAGGGCCTGCCGGCACAGTTCGTAGACAGCGCCCTCCACACATCCGCCGGAGACCGAGCCGATCGCCGTGCCCGCGCTGTCGACGGCGAGCGCGGCGCCCGGCTGCCGGGGCGCGCTCCCGCCGACCGCCACCACGGTGGCGACGGCGAAGTCACGTCCCTGCTCGACCCACCGGTTCAGCTCGTCGGCGATGTCCAGCATGTCGGCCTCCTCAAGGCTCTCGGGGCTACGGGTGTGCGGAGGGCTCAGCGCCTCAGTGGACGCCCAGCCATCCTTCGATGGGGTTGAGGGCGAAGTAGACGATGAAGATCACCGTCAGGCCCCACATGAAGGCGCCGATCTCGCGCGCCTTGCCCTGCGCGATCTTGATGGCGACCCAGGAGATGACGCCCGCCGCGACACCGGTGGTGATGGTGTACGTGAAGGGCATGAGCACGACGGTCAGGAAGACCGGGATGGCGGTGGCGCGGTCGGCCCAGTCGACGTGCCGGGCGTTCATCATCATCATCGCTCCGATGACGACGAGCGCGGCGGAGGCGACCTCCTGCGGCACGATCGCGGTGAGCGGCGTGAAGAAGAGGCAGGCGGCGAAGAAGAGGCCGGTGACGACGGAGGCGAGGCCCGTGCGGGCACCCTCGCCGACCCCGGTGGCGGACTCGACGAAGACGGTCTGGCCGGAGCCGCCCGCCACGCCGCCGATCGCGCCGCCGGCGCCGTCGATGAACAGCGCCTTGGAGAGGCCCGGCATACGGCCCTTCTCGTCGGCCAGGTTGGCCTCGGTGCCGACGCCGATGATGGTGGCCATCGCGTCGAAGAACCCGGCGAGCACCAGGGTGAAGACGATCATGCCGACGGTCATCGCGCCGACCTCGCCCCAGCCGCCGAACTCGACCTCGCCGATGAGCGAGAAGTCGGGCGACGAGACCGCGCTGCCGTGCAGTTCGGGGGCGCCGTTCGCCCACTGCTTGGGGTCGATCACGTCGAGCGCGTTGAGGACGACGGCGATCACGGTGCCGGTGACGATGCCGATCAGGATCGCGCCCGGGGTGTTGCGCGCCTGGAGCATGAAGATCAGGAGCAGGGTGCCCGCGAAGAGCAGGACGGGCCAGCCGGAGAGCTCACCGGCGGGGCCGAGGGAGAGCGGGGTGGCCTTGCCGGGGTGGACGAAGCCGCCCTTGACCAGGCCGATGATGGCGATGAACAGGCCGATGCCCATGGTGATGCCGTGCTTGAGGGCGAGCGGGATCGCGTTCATGATCATCTCGCGGAGCCCGGTGACCACCAGAAGCATGATCACCACGCCGTACATCACGCACATGCCCATGGCCTGCGGCCAGGTCATCTCGGGCGCGACCTGCGAGGAGATCACACCGGACACGGAGAGCCCGGCGGCCAGGGCCAGCGGCACCTTGCCGACGAAGCCCATGAGGAGCGTGGTGACCGCCGCGGCGAGCGCCGTCGCGGTGATCACGGCCTTCTGGCCGAGGGTGTCCCCCGCCGCGTCCTTGCCGGAGAGGATCAGGGGGTTGAGCAGGACGATGTACGCCATCGCCATGAAGGTGGTGATTCCGCCGCGCACCTCGCGCGCGACCGTGGATCCTCTCCGGGATATGTGAAAGTACCGGTCGAGCCAAGACCTGCCGGCCGGGACGCGTGAGCCGGGGCCCGCGTCCTCTGCGGTGGTCTTCGGCTCCACTGACGACTGGGTCATGGTGCCTACTCCCAAGGTTCACAGGGGCACCCGCGGAGTCGCGGGATTTGGGATGGTGCGTTGGCTGCACGACCCGGGGGACGGCCCGAGACGAACGACATCTCCCTCGAAGGAGCGGAGAGTTGAGCTCCGAGCGGTGCGGGCGGTGGAAGTGTGACGTTCCTGGCAGCCGCGCACCGCTCGGAGAACCTTGCTGATCCCCGAGCGGGGGATCAGGTCCCCGAGCGGGGGACCTTCCCTCGGCGAGGGATCACGTGCCGGTGAGGTGTTCGGGACGTACCGGCGTCTTGTCGAGCTCGAGACCCGTCGCGTTCCTGATGGCCGCGAGGACCGCGGGGGTGGACGACAGGGTCGGGGCCTCTCCGATGCCGCGCACGCCGTACGGCGCGTTCGGGTCGGCCAGTTCGAGGTAGTCGACCGGGATGGTCGGCGTGTCGAGGATGGTGGGGAGCAGGTAGTCCGTGAAGGAGGGGTTGCGCACCTTCGCGGTCTTCGGGTCGACGATGATCTCTTCCATCACCGCGACACCCAGGCCCTGGGTGGTGCCGCCCTGGATCTGCCCGATGACGGAGAGCGGGTTGACCGCCTTGCCGACGTCCTGGGCGCAGGCCAGCTCGATCACCTTGACGAGGCCGAGCTCGGTGTCGACCTCGACCACCGCGCGGTGCGCGGCGAAGGCGTACTGGACGTGGCCGTTGCCCTGGCCGGTCCGCAGGTCGAAGGCCTCGGTGGGGCGGTGCCTGAACTCCTCCTCCACCTCCACGGCCTCGTCCTCCAGGACCTCCACGAGGGTGGTGAGGACCTCGCCGCCGTCGGTGACGACCTTGCCGCCCTCCAGGAGGAGTTCGGCGTTGGCCCACGCCGGGTGGTACGAGCCGAACTTGCGCCGGCCGATCTCCAGTACCTTCTCGCGGACGATCTCGCAGGAGTTCTTGATGGCGCCGCCGGTCATATACGTCTGGCGGCCCGCGGAGGTCGATCCGGCCGAGCCCACCTGCGTGTCGGCGGGGGCGATGGTGACCTGCTGGACGCCGAGCTCGGTGCGGGCGATCTGCGCGTGGATGGTCACGCCGCCCTGGCCGACCTCGGCCGCGGCGGTGTGCACGGTGGCCACGGCCTCGCCGTTGATGACCTCGAGGCGGATCTTCGCGGTCGAGTAGTCGTCGAAGCCCTCGGAGAAGCCGACGTTCTTGATGCCGACCGCGTAGCCGACGCCGCGGACGACACCCTCGCCGTGCGTGGTGTTCGACAGGCCGCCGGGCAGCGCGCGGACGTCGGCGCCCTCGCTGGACTCCCACTGGCGCACGGGCGGCAGCGGACGGGCCTTGACGCGGCGCAGCAGCTCGGCGACGGGGGCGGGCGAGTCGACCGGCTGCCCGGTCGGCATGATCGTGCCCTGCTCCATCGCGTTCTTCTGCCGGAACGCCACCGGGTCCATGCCCAGCTTGGCGGCGACCTTGTCCATCTGCGCCTCGTAGGCGAAGCACGCCTGGACCGCGCCGAAGCCGCGCATGGCGCCGCAGGGCGGGTTGTTGGTGTAGAGGCCGATCGCCTCGATCTCCACGTCGTCGACGACGTACGGGCCGACCGAGAGGGACGAGGCGTTGCCGACGACCGAGGGGGTCGACGACATGTAGGCGCCGCCGTCCAGGACGATCTTGCACTTCATGTGCGTGAGCTTGCCGTCCTTGGTGGCGCCGTGCTCGTAGTAGAGCTTCGCCGGGTGCCGGTGGACGTGGCCGAAGAACGACTCGTACCGGTTGTAGACCATCTTGACCGGCTTGGAGGTGCGCAGGGCGAGGACCGAGGCGAGGATCTGCATCGAGATGTCCTCGCGGCCGCCGAACGCGCCGCCGATGCCCGCCATCGTCATGCGGACCTTCTCCTCGGGCAGGCCGAGGCAGGGGGCGATCTGCTTGAGGTCGGAGTGCAGCCACTGGGTGGCCACGTACAGGTCGACGCCGCCGTCCTCGGCGGGCACCGCGAGGCCGGACTCCGGGCCGAGGAAGGCCTGGTCCTGCATGCCGAACGTGTACTCGCCCCTGACGATGACGTCGGCCTTCTTGGCGGCCTCGTCGGCGTTGCCGCGGATGATCGGCTGGCGGTGCACGATGTTCGGGTGCGGGACGTGCCCGGCGTGGTGGTCGCCGCGGTTCTCGTGGACCAGGATCGCGTCGGGGGCGGTCGCGGACGCCTCGTCCGTGATGACCGGCAGTTCCCGGTACTCGACCTTGATCTTGGCGGCGGCGCGGCGCGCGGTCTCCGGGTGGTCGGCGGCCACGAGGGCGACCGGCTCGCCGTGGTGGCGGACCTTGCCGTACGCGAGGACGGGGGTGTCCTGGTACTCCATGCCGTAGTTCTTCGCCGCCGGCAGGTCGTCGGCCGTCAGGACGGCATACACGCCGGACAGGGCGAGGGCCTCGGAGGTGTCGATGGACACGATCTCGGCGTGGGCGACGGTGGAGCGCAGGACCTGGCCCCAGAGCATCTCCTCGTGCCACATGTCCGAGGAGTACGCGAACTCGCCGGTGACCTTCAGGGTGCCGTCGGGGCGCAGCATCGACTCGCCGACGCCGCCCTTCGTCTGCGAGCCCTGGGTGACGTTGGCGGGGATGCCAGTGGTGGTGCCGGCCATGATCAGACCACCTCTCCCTGGCGGGCCGCGGCGAGGCGGACCGCGTCGAGGATCTTCTCGTAACCCGTGCAGCGGCACAGGTTGCCGGAGAGCGCCTCGCGGATGTCCGCGTCCGACGGCGTGTCGTTGCGCTCCAGGAGCTCGTCGGCGGCGACGAGCAGACCGGGGGTGCAGAAGCCGCACTGGACGGCGCCCGCGTCGATGAACGCCTGCTGGATCGGGGAGAGTTCGGTGCCCTCGCCGGTCTGCGAGTCCTGGCCCTTGGCGCTCCACTGCTGGGCGTCCTGGAGGGACGTGCCGCAGGCGCCGGAGGCGCAGCCGCCGCCCGGGTGGGCGTCCTGACGGTGCTTGGCGTAGTCGGCGAGGCCCTCGACGGTGGTGACCTCGCGGCCCTCCGCCTGTCCGGCCGCGACGAGACACGCGCAGACCGGCACGCCGTCGAGACGGACGGTGCAGGAGCCGCACTCGCCCTGCTCGCAGGCGTTCTTGGAGCCCGGGAGCCCCATGCGCTCACGCAGCACGTACAGAAGGGACTCGCCCTCCCAGACGTCGTCGGCTTCCTGCTTCCGGCCGTTGACCGTGAAGTTCACGCGCATCATGCGACTCCCTCAGTGCTGCGGCCCTCGCCGCGGTACGACTCCCAGGTCCAGCCGAGCGTGCGGCGGGCCATGATCCCGACGGCGTGCCGACGGTAGTTCGCCGTTCCGCGCACGTCGTCGATCGGGTTGGCGGCTCCGGAGGCGAGCTCCGCGAACTGCTTCGCGATCGAGGGGGTGATGATCTTCTTGCTGTCCCAGAAGCCGCCCTCTTCGAGCGCGGCGTTCAGGAATTCCTCGGCCGCCTTCGCCCGGATGGGCGTGGGGGCGGCGGAGCCGATGCCGGTCCGCACGGTCCGGGTCTCGGGGTGCAGCGCGATACCGAAGGCGCACACGGCGATGACCATCGCGTTGCGCGTGCCGACCTTCGAGTACTGCTGCGGACCGTCCGCCTTCTTGATGTGGACGGACTTGATGAGCTCGTCCGGGGCGAGCGCGTTGCGCTTCACGCCGGTGTAGAACGCGTCGATCGGGATGAGGCGGGAGCCCCGCACAGACTCCACCTCGACCTCGCAGTCGGCGGCCAGCAGGGCGGGGTGGGCGTCACCGGCCGGGGAGGCGGTGCCCAGATTGCCGCCGACGCCGCCGCGGTTGCGGATCTGCGGGGAGGCGACCGTGTGCGAGGCGAGCGCCAGACCGGGCAGCTCCGTGCGGAGCTCCTCCATGATCTGGGTGTACGGGACGGAGGCACCGAGCCGGACCGTCTCCTCGCCCACCTCCCACTCGCGCAGCTCGACGATGCGGTTGAGGTCAAGCAGGTACTCGGGACGACGGTGGTCGAAGTTGATCTCGACCATCACGTCGGTGCCACCCGCAATCGGCACAGCCGTGGGGTGCTCGGCCTTGGCGGCGAGCGCCTCCTCCCAGCTGGCGGGGCGAAGGAAGTCCATGAGGCTCTCTTCTTGTTCGTATCGAGGGTCTTTCGCTTCGAGGGACGGGAGCATTCCGTTCCGGCCACTCGGGCCGTTGGTCCCTCGACTGCTCGTTCATGTGCTGTTAACGCGGAGTGGGCCAAGTACACCGCTCGCTCGTCCGATGGGGTCAGTCACCGAAACCATGAAGGAGTTGGCTGGCCAAGGCGTGCGTCTTGTAGATTCGTATGAAGAACGGGCCCCAGTAACCTCGCGGGTTCCCCCCGGAAACCCCGGACTCACGCCGGTGGCGGGTCCCGGCGCTACAGAGCGCACATGTTTGTACACACCATTCGAGACAGATCGGCGGCGACGACACCATGCGGCTGCGCGCACTCCTTGACACCGACGCGCTGGGCCTGCGGCTGCTCGGCGGCGAGGACGAGCTGGACCGCACCGTGCGCGGTGTGATGACCACGGACCTGCGGGACCCCAGCCGCTATCTGGCGGGCGGCGAGCTGGTCCTCACCGGCCTCGCCTGGCGCCGCGACGCCTCGGACACGGAGCCCTTCGTGCGGATCCTCGCGAGCGCCGGTGTCGCCGCCCTCGCGGCCGGCGAGGCCGAGCTGGGCGACATCCCCGACGACATCGTGCAGGCCTGCGCCCGGCACCGCCTTCCGCTGTTCGCGGTCAACGAGTCGGTGGCCTTCGCGACGATCACCGAGCACGTCGTGCGCCAGGTGTCCGGCGAGCGCGCCGGGGACCTGGCCGCCGTCGTCGACCGGCACCGCCGCCTGATGACCTCGGGCCCGGCGGGCGGCGGGCCCGACGTCGTCCTCGACCTGCTCGGCACCGACCTGGACCTGCGGGCGTGGGTCCTGTCGCCCGCGGGGCGTGTGATCGCCGGGTCGGGCGCGGCCGGAAACGTCCTGCCCGCGCCGCTGAGCGCGCGGCTCGCCGGGGAGCACCTGGCGGCCGTCAGGACCGGACGGCGCGGCCCGCACCGCGTGACGGTCGACGCGGTCACGTACTCGCTGTTCCCCATTCGGACCAGTGGGCGCGGAGCGGCCGGCGCCTCGCGCGACGTGCGCGAGTCCGTGCTCTCCGACTGGGTCCTCGCGGTGGAGGCCGACGCGGGCGACTGGCCCGAGGAGCGGCTCGACCTGCTGCAGGGCGTCACCCAGCTCATCGCGGTGGAGCGCGACCGGCGCGACGCGGCCCGCACGGTACGCCGCAGGCTGGCCCAGGAGGTCCTGGAACTGGTGCAGACCGGTGCCGCCCCCGCGGAGATCGCGGCCCGACTGCGCGTCGCCGCCCCGGTGCTGCTGCCCGGTCTCGGTACGGCTCCGCACTGGCAGGTCGTCGTGGCCCGCGTGGAGTGGGAGGGCGGGGAGATCGACGGCGGTCCCGTCGCCCAGGCGCTCCTGGAGGAGATCCTCGTCGACCCGGCGGCGTCGGGCCCCGAGCCGTCCGACCGGATCGCCGTCGCGCACACCGGCGACGAGGCGATCGCCCTCGTACCGCTGCCCGCGGTCCCCGGCGAGCACGAGGGGCCCGAGACGGGCCTGCTCGCGGACGCGCTCCTCACCTCCGTCCACGATCCGCTGGCGGCGGGCCTGGACGGCGACGGCCGCCTCACGCTCGGCGTCAGCGCGTCCGTGCACTCGGCGGAAGGGCTGCGCGGCGCCCTGGAGGAGGCACGGCACGCCCGCCGGGTCGCGGCGGCGCGGCCGGGGCGGGTCTGCGCTGCCGGGCACCAGGAGCTGGCCTCGCACGTGCTGCTGCTGCCGTTCGTGCCGGACGACGTGCGCCGGGCGTTCACCGCGCGGCTCCTCGACCCGCTGCGCGAGTACGACCAGCGCCACCGCGCGGAGCTCATCCCGACGCTGGAGGCGTTCCTCGACAGCGACGGCTCGTGGACCCGGTGCGCGGCGCGACTGCACCTCCACGTCAACACGCTGCGCTACCGGGTGGGACGTATCGAGCAGTTGACGGGTCGTGACCTGTCGCGTCTGGAGGACAAGCTCGATTTCTTCCTCGCGCTGCGCATGAGCTGAGGTCATCCGGGTCGGGCCCGGTCCGCGGTGACGAACCGCCGACCGGGCCCGGCCCGTTTCCTTGCCCGCCCTTTGTGAAATCTTTCACCCAGCCTCTTGGCCCGGTGCCGCGATCCATGCTGAGATTCGCCCACGACTCAACAGCTCAATGGTGTGCTCGGGGAGGGCAACGTGGCGCATACCGCCATGTCTGGTACCGGAACGACTGCAGAGCACGATCCACTCCAGACCGCGGTATGGCGGCTGCGCTCACGCGGCTGCTGGACCGACGCTGCGGCACTGCTCGCCTCACGGGCGGGGGCCGCGGCGGCACTCCAGAGGACGGCGCTCCTCGTCGAGCGGTGCCTGTTCACCGGGGAGGGCTGGGGCGAGGCGGAGGACGGCCTGCGGACCGCGGAGGCGCTCGCCGAGGACGACGACGACCGCGGCGCGGCGGCCTGCGAACGAGGCCAACTGGCGTACGCCTCCACCGTCTTGAACGTACGCGACCGGGCCGACGAAGCGCGTACGGCGCTCGGCAGGGCGGCGGCGCTGCTCGCCCCGAACGCACCGGGGCGCCCGCTGCTCGACTTCCGCCGCGGTCTCATCGCGGAGCACATCGCGGACTCCCCGCAGTCGGCGAAGGCGGCGTACCGGCGCGCCCACGCGGGCGCCACCGCCCACGCCGACCCGCTCCTCCTCTCCTTCACGTGGCGCCACCTGGCCGGACTCGCCCTGCGCGACGGTGAGTTGGCGGAGGCGCGGCACGGTTTCGCGGAGTCCCTGCGCATCCGCGAGGAGCTCGGCTACCTGGTCGGCACGGCCCCGGCACTCGCCGCGTTGGCGGACGCGGAACCGGAACCGGAGGCCACCCGCCTCCGCGCCGAGGCCACCCGCCTCTTCCGCCTCCTGGGCGGCGTCCCCTCCTGGCTGGCCCACCACCTCCAGCCCCCGGCGGCCGCGGTCTGACGCACCCCTGACGGACGCCCCGCTAGCCCGACGCCCCCGTGAAGTGTTCGCGGACCAGGGACGAGACGACGGGGAGGTCCTGGGCGGTGAGGGCGTCCAGGAGGGCCACGTGTTCGGCCGCGTCGGCCACCAGGTCGGCGCGGCGGCCCGCGACGGGGCCGGTCGACAGGGGCCACTGGGAGCGGCGGTGCAGGTCCTCCGCGACCTGGACCAGCTGCTGGTTGCCGGAGAGGGAGAGGACGGCGCCGTGGAAGGCGCGGTCGGACTCGGCGTAGTGGGCGAGGTCGCCGCCCGCCGCGGCCGTCGCGGTCGCCTCGGCGAGGGGCCGCAGCCCGGCCCAGCGCGCCGCGGGCACCGTACGGGCCAGGCGCAGCATCACCGGGACCTCGATGAGCGCCCGCACCTCGGCGAGCTCCGCCAGTTCGCGCGCGCCGCGCTCGACGACGCGGAAGCCGCGGTTGGGGACGACCTCCACCGCACCCTCGGTGGCCAGCTGCTGCATCGCCTCGCGGACGGGCGTCGCGGAGACGCCGAAGCGGTCGGCGAGGGCCGGCGCCGAGTAGACCTCGCCGGGCGCGAGCTCGCCGCCGACGAGCGCGGCGCGCAGCGCGGCGAGGATCTGACCGCGCACGGAGCTGCGCCGGACCGCGTGGCGCGCCCCGGCCTGTTCGGGCACCCGGACGCGCGGCGCCCCGGCGAGGGGACCCCCCTCGCGTGCTCCGGTCTGCTCCACCGCTTGCCCCCGCCCTGCCTCTGATCGCTGTGAAAGGTACGACAGGCACCATAGGCGGACACGACCGGAGTTGAAACATCGATCACGTCGGGTAAGGTAAGGCTAACCTGCTATCGATCGCGATTCGGTGGTCCCGCGCATGTCCGTACCCACGTTGGCCGCACCCGCCCAGGGCGCCCCCAGTGCCGTAGCGGACTCCTACGTCCGTCTGGGCGAGGTGTACTCCGGACTGCGCGTCACCGAGCTCGGTCACGAGGAACAGGCCCCACAGGGCGGCGGCTGGGTCACCGCCGCCCGGCTCGCGGAGGGCGGGGCCGACCTCGACGCATTCCTGGCATGGGACAACGCACAGGTGCTCAAGGACTACGGCACCCAGGCCCGCCCGGACGTGATCGCGAGCTTCGGCCTGCACCGCTACGCCTGGCCGGCCACCCTGCTCATCACGGTCCCGTGGTTCCTGCAGCGCCGCGTCCCGCGCTTCCCGGTCGCCGACGTCTCCTTCCAGCGCACCCTCGGCCGGATGGCCGTCCGGTCGAACGGTTTCGCCTGCCTGCCGGACGACCCGGCGGCGGCGCGGCCCGACGCCCGCGTCGTACCGGACGAGGAGGCCCTGCGCGCGGAGGTGCGGGCCGCGGTCGCCGAACACCTGGGACCGCTCCTCGACGGCTTCGGCCCGCGGATGCGGCGCCGCTCGCGCGCCCTGTGGAGCGTCGCCACGGACGAGATCGTCGAGGGTCTCTGGTACGTGGCACACCTCCTCGGCGAGGAGCAGCGGGCGATGACGGAGCTGGAGCGGCTGCTGCCCGGCGCCACCAAGCCGTACGTCGGCACGGCCGGCTTCCGGGAGCTGACGGGCCCGAACGGCGAGTCGCTGCCCACCCGCGACCGGGCGAGCTGCTGCATGTTCTACACGCTGCGCCCCGACGACACCTGCGTCACCTGCCCGCGCACCTGCGACGCGGAGCGCATCGCGCGGCTGAGCGCGGACGCCGAGGCGACCGCTTCCGCCTGAACCGCCGCTTCACCCTGAACCGCCACTTCAGTCCGAACCACCGTTTCGAGCGCGTTTAATCGAACTCAACTTCCGGTATTGCGCCGCGAGTTCGAGCAAAAGTACGCCGTGTGTGCTCCCGCGCACCCCCATGGCGTCTTCTTGCGCCGAAACCCCGTGGGGTCCCTCCGGGTTGGGTCAATATGGCGCCCGATACGCCCTACCGCAATGCAAGGGACCCCCAGATGAGACTGACCGACATATCGCTGGACTGGCTGCTCCCGGGTGGCGTCCTGCTCCTGGGCCTGCTGGTGGCGGTTGCGGTGCTCACGCGCGGCAAGCGAGGCCACGCCAAAGCAGCCAAGGGAAGCGCGAGCGACGAGTCGTGGGAGCGCAGCGAGGAACGCCGCAGACGCAAGGAAGCGATCTACGGAACCGCGTCCTACGTCCTCCTGTTCTGCTGCGCGGCCGTCGCCGCGGCGCTCTCCTTCCACGGCCTGGTCGGCTTCGGCCGGCAGAACCTCAGCCTCTCCGGCGGCTGGGAGTATCTGGTCCCGTTCGGCCTCGACGGCGCGGCGATGTTCTGCTCCGTCCTCGCCGTGCGCGAGGCGAGCCACGGCGACGCGGCCCTCGGTTCGCGCCTGCTCGTGTGGACGTTCGCGGGCGCCGCCGCCTGGTTCAACTGGGTGCACGCGCCGCGGGGTCTCGGCCACGCGGGTGCCCCGCAGTTCTTCGCGGGGATGTCCCTCTCGGCGGCGGTCCTCTTCGACCGCGCGCTGAAGCAGACCCGCAGGGCCGCACTGCGCGAGCAGGGCCTGGTGCCACGACCGCTGCCGCAGATCCGCATCGTGCGGTGGCTACGGGCGCCCCGGGAGACCTTCGGGGCGTGGTCGCTGATGCTCCTCGAAGGCGTACGCACCCTGGACGAGGCCGTCGAGGAGGTCAGGGAGGACCGCCGCGAGAAGGAGCAGACGCGGCTGCGCAGGCGCGATCAGGAGAAGCTGGAGCGCGCGCAGCTCAAGGCCCTCAGCAGGGGCCAGCGCAACTGGCAGGGCCGTGGCGGCGGCCGTCAGGTGGACGTACAGGCCGTCGCACCGGCCGCCGGGTCCGCGCAGGTCGGCGCGGACCCTGCCATAGCGGCGCAGGAACAGCTGCCGGTACGCTCCCGTCCCTCCCTCCAGGCCGTCAGGAACGGCCCTGACGACGCGGCTCCCGTCGCGCCCGTCACCGTCGACCTCACGGCCGAGGACGACACGCAGGCCCTGCCCCGGCTCGACTCGCTGGAGCGGAAACTGAAGGACCTGGAACAGCAGTTCGGCTGATGCCGGGGCCGTACGGCGGCGGTGCGCTCATGCCGCGCCGCCGCCGTCCAGCTCGAACCAGACCGCCTTCCCCACGCCGTGCGCCCGTACTCCCCAGGCGTCGGCGAGGGACTGCACCAGGATCAGGCCCCTGCCGCTCGTACCGTCGTCGGCGATCGGTACCCGCGGCTCGGGTCGGTGGCCCACGAAGTCCCTCACCTCCACGCGCAGGCCGTGCGGGCCCACGGTCGCCGTGACGACCGCCTCGTGATCGGTGTGCACCAGTGCGTTCGTGACCAGTTCACTGGTGAGGAGTTCGGCTATCTCGCTCTTTCCGGGTTTTCCCCAGTGCCGCAGAAGTTCTCGCAGGGATTTCCTGACCTCGGACACCGCGCGCAGATCCGCTCTCCCCAGCCGCCGCGTGAGCTGACCCTTGTCGGGCCCGTCCCGCGTATCACCGGTCCTCTCGTCCCGTATTTCCGGTGAAGAGGCCCCGAGATTGCCGGGACCGCCCCCTCGTGAGTGCCTCGTCATGACCCCCGCCCACAAAGCGATGTCTCTGCCTCCCTTTCGAACAGCCTCACGGGATGCATGCCCCGGGCCGGTCACGGCACGCTTGTCGAATCGTCAATTAACGGCGGGGGGTGCATCCGGGAGTTGAGGGGAAGTGAAGCGGTGGACCCCACCGTCGAGCGTCCCGAGGAGCACGAGTGCACGACGACAGACTGCTGGTGGAAGGCCGCCTGGAGCGGGCGCTGCGCCAGTTCATCCGGCCCGCCCAGTACACCCGGCGCACGCCGCTGACCCTCTCCGTGTGGCACGCGCCGGGCGAACCGGTGCCCGTCGGGACCGCGCTCGAAGCGGAGTACGAGCCCTTCGAGACCGGCACCGCGTGGGGAAATCCCTGGTCGACCAGTTGGTTCCGGCTCCAAGGGCAGGTGCCCGACGAGTGGCGGGGGCGCCGCGTCGAGGCCGTGATCGATCCCGGTTTCACCGGTGAAGGACCCGGCTTCCAGGCGGAGGGGCTCGTCTACGACGCGGCGGGCGTTCCCCTCAAGGGCGTTCACCCGCGCAATCGGCATATTCCAGTGGCCTCCCCTGCTCAGGGCGGCGAACCGGTGCACCTACTCCTCGAAGCGGCGGCCAATCCGGCCGTTCTGCACGACTTCGTGCCGACACCCCTGGGCGACGTCCTGACCGCAGGCAATACCCCGATCTACCGATTCGCGTCTGCCGATCTCGCCGTACTGAACGAGGACGTATGGCAGCTGATCCTCGACATCGAGGTCCTTTCCGAGCTCATGCGGGAACTGGACGCCGACCGTCCGCGTCGCCACGAGATCCTGCGCGCCCTGGAGGACATGCTCGACGCGCTCGATCTGCACGACGTACCGGGCACGGCCGCCGCCGCGCGGGCGGAACTCGCCGATGTCCTCGCGCGGCCCGCGCACGCCAGCGCCCACCGCGTATCGGCAGCCGGACACGCGCATATCGACTCGGCGTGGCTGTGGCCCCTGCGCGAGACGGTGCGCAAGGCTTCGCGGACCTTTGCCAACGTGACGGCGCTGGCCGAGGAGTATCCGGAGCTGGTCTTCGCCTGCTCGCAGGCCCAGCAGTACGCGTGGGTCAAGGAGCACCAGCCGCACATCTGGGAGCGCATCAAGAAGGCGGTCGCGGACGGCACCTGGGCGCCGGTGGGCTCGATGTGGGTCGAGTCGGACGCCAACATGCCGGGCGGCGAGGCGCTCGCCCGGCAGATCACGCACGGCATGCGGTTCTTCCGCGAGGAGCTCGTCGTCGAGACGGAGGAGATCTGGCTGCCGGACTCCTTCGGCTACACCGCCGCCTTCCCGCAGCTGGCGAAGCTCGCGGGCATCCGCTGGTTCCTCACGCAGAAGCTGAGCTGGAACCAGTCCAACAAGATGCCGCACCACACCTTCTGGTGGGAGGGCATCGACGGCACCCGCGTCTTCACCCACTTCCCGCCCGTGGACACCTACAACTCGCAGTTCCACGGCGCCGAACTCGCCCACGCCGAACGGAACTTCGCCGACAAGGGACGCGCGTCCCGCTCGCTGGTGCCGTTCGGCTGGGGCGACGGCGGGGGCGGGCCCACCCGCGAGATGATGGAGCGGGCGCGGCGCCTGCGCTCCCTGGAGGGCTCGCCGCGCGTCGAGATCGAGAAGCCGTCGGCGTTCTTCGCGGCGGCCGAGGAGGAGTACGGCGCCGACGCCCCGGTCTGGTCCGGCGAGCTCTACCTGGAGCTGCACCGCGCCACGTACACCACCCAGGCCGCCACCAAGCGCGGCAACCGGCGCAGTGAACACGCCCTGCGCGAGGCCGAGTTGTGGTGCACGGCGGCGGCGGTGCGCGATCACGCGTACGTCTACCCGTACGACACGCTCGACCGGCTGTGGAAGACGGTGCTGCTGCACCAGTTCCACGACATCCTGCCCGGCTCGTCGATCGCCTGGGTGCACCGGGAGGCCCGCGACACCTATGAACGGGTCCTCGCCGAACTCGACGAGATCACGGCGTCGGCCGTGCGGTCGCTGGGCGCGGGCGGGCCCGCGGTCCTCAACGCCTCGCCGTACGCGCGCAGCGAGGTCGTCGACCCCGGTGACGGCATGCTGGTCCGGGTCGACGTGCCCGCGCTCGGCACGCGGAGCATCGACGCGGCACGGGACGCCGGGACGGGTGCGGTGGCGCACACCACCGGCGACACGATCCTGCTCACCAACGAGCACCTGAGCGTCACGGTCGACGCCGCCGGGCTGCTCGCCTCCGTCAAGGACCTGGACGCGGGCCGCGAGGTCCTCGCCGCCCCCGGCAACCTCCTCCAGCTGCACCCCGACCATCCCACGCACTACGACGCGTGGGACCTCGACAAGCACTACCGGCGCCGTCACACCGACCTCACCGACGCCGACTCCGTGGAGCTCGTCGAGGACGGGCCGCTGCGGGTCGCGGTGCGTGTCGTGCGGACCTTCGGGGCCTCGCGGATCACACAGGAGATCCGGCTCGCGGCGGGCAGCAGGCGTCTGGACGTCGTCACGGACGTCGACTGGCGGGAGTCGGAGAAGGTCCTGAAGGCCGCGTTCCCGCTCGACGTGCACGCCGAGCGGTCCGCCGCCGAGATCCAGTTCGGCCATGTGCACCGGCCCACGCACGCCAACACGGGCTGGGACGCGGCGCGTTACGAGATCTGCGCGCACCGCTGGCTGCGGGTGGCGGAGGAGGGGTACGGCGTCGCGGTGCTCAACGACGCGACGTACGGCCACGACGTGACGCGCACGGAACATGGCGACACGCTCGCCACCACGGTCCGCCTCACGCTGCTGCGGGCCCCGCACAGCCCGGACCCGGAGACCGACCAGGGCAGGCACCGCTTCACGTACGCGCTGCTGCCCGGGGCGGCGACCGGTGACGCGGTGGCGGAGGGTCTCGCGCTCAACCTGCCGCTGCGCGTCGCGGACTCCCCCGTCCTGCCGTCGCTGGTGGACGTCGACCACCCGGCGGTCACGGTCGAGTCGGTGAAGCTCGCCGACGACCGCAGCGGCGACGTGATCGTACGGCTCTACGAGTCGCGCGGCGGCCGGGCCGCGGCCACGCTCACCACGTCCTTCCCCGTCGCGCGGGCCGAGGTGACGGACCTGCTGGAACGGCCGCTGCACGAGGCGGGGACGGGCGAGGCGGGCCTCGCGCTCGCGCTGCGGCCGTTCCAGATCGTCACGCTGCGGCTGCGGCCGGCCTGAGGCGGCGGGCGTGCCGGGGCCCGGGGATTCACGAGCAGGTCCTCACGGCCTCGGCACGTTCCGCAGGTTGGAGCGGGCCATCTGCAGCATCCGGCCCACCCCGCCGTCCAGGACGATCTTGCTGGCGGAGAGGGCGAAGCCCGTCACCATGTCCGAGCTGATCTTGGGCGGGATGGAGAGCGCGTTCGGGTCGGTCACGATGTCGACGAGGGCGGGGCCCTTGTGCGCGAAGGCGTCCTTGAGGGCACCGGCGAGCTGCTTGGGCTTCTCCACCCGCACGCCGTAGGCACCCGCGGCGCGGGCGACGGCGGCGAAGTCCGGGTTGTGGTTCGCCGTGCCGTAGTTGGGGAGCCCGGCGACCAGCATCTCCAGCTCCACCATGCCGAGTGAGGAGTTGTTGAACAGCACGACCTTCACGGGCAGGTCGTGCTGGACGAGGGTGAGGAAGTCACCCATGAGCATGGAGAAACCGCCGTCGCCCGACATGGAGACGACCTGCCGCTTCCGGTCGACGAACTGGGCGCCGATCGCCTGCGGCAGCGCGTTCGCCATCGAGCCGTGGCTGAAGGAGCCGATGATCCGGCGCTTGCCGTTCGGGGTGAGGTAGCGGGCCGCCCACACGTTGCACATGCCGGTGTCGACGGTGAACACCGCGTCGTCGGCGGCGAGGTCGTCGAGGACCGAGGCGACGTACTCGGGGTGGATCGGGACGTGCTTCTCGACCTTGCGCGTGTAGGCCTTCACGACGCCTTCCAACGCGTCGGCGTGCTTCTTGAGCATCTTGTCGAGGAACTTGCGGTTCGACTTCGGCGAGACGCGCGGGGTCAGACAGCGCAGCGTCTCGCGCACGTCGCCCCAGACGGCGAGGTCCAGCTTCGAGCGGCGGCCGAGGCGCTCGGGGCGGACATCGACCTGGACGATCTTGACATCGTCCGGCAGGAAGGCGTTGTACGGGAAGTCGGTCCCGAGCAGGATCAACAGGTCGCATTCATGGGTGGCTTCATAGGCGGCGCCGTAGCCCAGCAGGCCGCTCATGCCCACGTCGTACGGGTTGTCGTACTGGATCCATTCCTTGCCGCGCAGCGCGTGGCCCACCGGGGACTTCACCTTCTCGGCGAACTCCATCACCTCGGCGTGCGCGCCGGCCGTGCCGCTGCCGCAGAACAGGGTGACCTTGTCCGCCTCGTCGATCATCGCGGCGAGCCGCTCGATCTCCGCGTCGCCGGGCCGCACGGTGGGCCGGGACGTCACCAGCGCGGTCTCGGCGGCCTGCTCCGGCGCGGGCTCGCCCGCGATGTCCCCGGGCAGGGACACCACACTCACCCCGCTCTGCCCGACGGCGTTCTGGATGGCGGTCTGCAGCAGCCGCGGCATCTGCTTCGGCGTCGAGATCAGCTCGCTGTAGTGACTGCATTCGCGGAACAGCTGGTCCGGATGGGTCTCCTGGAAGTACCCGAGCCCGATCTCGCTCGACGGGATCTGCGCGGCGAGCGCGAGGACGGGGGCCATGGAGCGGTGCGCGTCGTACAGGCCGTTGATCAGGTGGAGGTTGCCGGGTCCGCAGGAGCCCGCGCAGGCGGCGAGGTTCCCGGTGATCTGGGCCTCGGCGCCGGCCGCGAAGGCGGCGGTCTCCTCGTGCCGCACCTGGACCCAGTCGATGTCCTTGGTGCGTCGGATGGCGTCCACGATCGGATTGAGACTGTCGCCGACGACTCCGTACAGGCGCTTGACGCCCGCGCGGACGAGGATGTCGACGAACTGCTCGGCGACGTTCTGCTTGGCCATGCTGTACGCACCTTCCGACGCTGGTGAACCGTGATTCACCCCTTGTGACCCATGGACCAGGACTTACTCGTACGAAGCCGGAACTTCTGGGCGCCTCTGGTCCATGAATTCACAGGTGCGGCGGTCATGCCTCCCAGACCGCGGCGGCCGTCCGGTCGTCGGCGTACCCCTTGACCCTGACCTGGATGTCGGCCAGGAACGCAGTGAGCCCCGGCGGGCCGCCCTTCTCCCATCTGCGGATGAGGTGTTCGGCGAGTTCGGGCTCGCCGCGCAGCGGCTCGGCGAGGCCTTCGCTGCACAGGACGAGCGTGTCACCCGGGCGGGCGATGGAGGCGCGGAAACGGAAGGGGTCGCGGGGCGGCTCGGGGGCGGGTTCGTACGGGCTCGGGGGCGTGGTGATCCCGAGAGCCATGGTGAGCCGATCACCCTCCTGCGCCGTGTCCGGCGAGGGCGGGGGCGGGGGCGGCGATCCGAACCCGACGACGGCTTCGCCGGTGGCGTCCGCGACCCTCGGCTCGATGTCCTGCCACGCGCCGTCGCGCAGCCGGAAGAGGCCGCCCGCGCCGACGCCGAAGAAGACGCGCGTACGGCACCGGGGGTCGGCGGGCAGCAGCAGACACCGCAGGGACGCGGCGTACTCGTCCGGCTCCAGGCCGAGGTCCGCGGCGTGCGCGCGGAGCTTGCCGAGGCTGCGGTCCGTGAGGCGGTGCAGCCCCGCCTTCAGGTCGCCGCGCCGGGCGGCCCTGATGTCCTCGGCGAGCCGCGCGTGACTGCGCCCGACGGCCCGCCCGATCCAGTCGCACGCCTCGGCGGCGGCGCGGTGTGCGCCGGGGGTGGCTCGGGCGCCGGTGGCCGTGGCGACGAGCACGAGGGCGTCCTCCCCGCTCCCGAAACGGGCGGTGAGCAGCGCGTCACGGCGCGGCTCGCCCCGGTACCGGGCGGAGTCCCCGCGCACGGAGGCGGCCCGCAGCGTACTGGCCCCGTACCGCGCCCCGTCCAACACGGTGTCGGCGACGAGGTCCCCGAGGTCATCGGGATCAGCGGCGGGCAGGGCACTGGGCTCGGCTTCGTAGGTGGGCGGCCCGTCCCCTACGTAGAGGACCCCGTCGTCGGCCGGTCGCGGAGACGCGCCGTGGGCGGCGGACGTGCCCCGGGCGTCGGGCGGACGTGAAGCGGGCGCACCGGCGCGAGGCTCTTCCGTGGACGCCACGGAGTACCCGCCCGCCGCGCCGCGCTCGCCGGCCGGGAACGTCGACGGTCCGGCGGGCGCGGTGGGCGGCGCCCATGGCGGCGGGGCGGTGAAGGCGGGCGGGGTGCGCGGGGCGCGGGGCGCGGCGGGGTCTTCGGGGGCAGGAGGCGCGGCGGGTTCCGGCCGACCGGCCGGGGGGCGGGCGGCGAACGGTTCGTGCGACGAATCCGCCGCGCCGCCCGAGGCGTCGCCCCCACCGGGGCCGGGGGCGGCGGAGGGCCCGGCAGGCTCGGGCTGACCGGCCGCGTCGGGCGGTGCCTCGTCGCCGCGCGGGCGCAGCGAGGCAGCTGGGCCCGAAGGCACCGGCCGCTCGGGCGAGGGGTGGGCCGGCCCCGGCATGGCGATTGGCGCGTTGCCGCCGCGAGGGCCGGGGGCGGGGGCGGGAGGGACCGGCCTGGTGGCCCTGTCGGGCGGTGCGTCGTCGCTGCCCGGGGCGGGTGGCCGGAGTGGGGGGTCGTCGGCGTCGGCGGGGTCCGTGGGCGGGCGCTGCGTCGGGAAGGGGGCCTGGAGTGCGTTCGAGGCCGAGGCGAACCTGTCGTCCACGGTGTCCGGTGCCGGAGACGGGCCCGTGTCCGGCGCGGCGTCGTCGTACAGCTGTCCCCACCAGTCGTCGTCGCGACCGCTGGGCCTGTCCCCCTGCTGGCTCATGCCCCTAATTTTCCACCGCGACGGCCGTACGAAAACGGTGCATCCGGAAATTCCGGCCATCTCGGCGACGACAGGGACCGCCGGGCGGGCCCACCCCCCACAGGAGGACCGCCCGGCGGGACCGGTGTGACTAGCGCACGTCGTAGGCGCGAGCCACGGTCTGTGTGACGGAGTTGCCGTGGGCGTCCGTCAGTCGGGTTTTGAGCCGGACCGGCTTGCCGGAGGCGCCCGCGTGGTTCACGGTCGCGCTCCACTTACCGTCGTGTTCCGCGGTCTTCGCCGCCGTCCACGTCCGGCCCTCGTCGTACGAGTACGACAGCTGCGCGTCGGTGAGCGCGCCGGGCTCGTAACCCGCGTGCCCCGTCACGCCGAGTTCAATCCGCTGTCCGTCCTTCGCGGGGAGAGTTTTGAGCCCGTCCTCGGGGAGGCCATACCGAGGGAAGAGCATCGGGATGCCCTGGGAGGCCGCGCTCTCGTCGAGACGGGAGCGGAACGACCACGTCGTCTCCGTCGACGTGGACCGGTGCCACACGCGTGAGCCGAGCTTCATCGTGGAGAGGGTCAGTTCGTACGCGGCGTCCTCCGCCGGGACGTCGAACACCCCGTACGGCCAGCCGGACTCCCCCACGACCTCCCCGTCCCGCTCCAGCCGCACCGACCCGATGTCACCGAAGCTGCCCTGGATCCCGCCGTGTTCGGCATCGGCCCAGAAGCCCGGGGCCACCCCGATCAGGTTCCCCTGCCGCTCACCGGCGAGCGCGGGCCCGCCCGCGGCGTCGCGGGGCGCGCCGGGCGTGAGGACCCCGTCGTACCAGGTCTCCTCGCGGCGCTCGCCCTTCTCGTACGTACGCACCGGGTCGATCATGAACTCGCCGTACGGGAAGCTGCTGGACACCTGGTGGCCCCAGCCGGTCGTGCCCGCCGAGTAGTACTCGGTGCGCTTGCCGGGCGCGGGAACGGACGCGAGGTTGCCGAAGTAGATCTCCAGGCCGGTGGGGCGGACCGCCGAGGGCAGGTCCACGTAGTCCGTGGCCTGGCCCATGGCCCGGTACGTCGCCTGATTCGCGGCGAGGTCCTTGTCCCGCACGCGGTAGGCGCGGTCGTCGCGGATCTGACCGGTCTCGGGGAACGCGAGGTTGTAGACGTAGGGGCTGTTCGCCGTGGCCTTCCACTTCAACTCGACGGTGCCTGAAGCCAGTCGGGACTGCACGTACGCCGCCTCGTCCGGTTCGATGCCGAGGACCGGCAGCGGGGAGCCGGTGAATCCGGCGGACGGATACCAGCGGCCGGGTGCCGCGCGGTGGGCGAGGACGGCGACCGCGCCGGCCTTTTTCGCCTCGGCGGCCACGGCCGCCACGTCGCCGCTGTCGGGTGCCTCGACCAGCGCGATCCTGCCCTTGACGCCCGCGGCCTGGAGCTCCTGCGCGGTGCCGGACCGCGCGTCGACGACGGCGGCCTTCCCCGTGCCGTCGAGGTTGGCGGAGCCGAGGGACGCGGTCAGGGGGTGCAGCTCCTTGCCCGGCTTCTCGCCGTCCATGACTGCGAGTCCGGAGATCTGGGGTGCCGCAGCACGCCAGTAGCTGCCGGACTCGAAAGTGCCGTCGGCCGGTTTGCCCTCCACGGACTGGTAGTAGGAGCGGACGGTGCGCGGTCCCGCGGCCGTGCCCGCGTGCAGCCAGTTGTCCTTGCCCCAGGTGCGGGCGAACGCGAGGGTGGCGCCGCGCACTTCGGACGCCCTGTCCGTCCTGACGGTGAGGCGGTGCGCCTCGCGGGCGTCGAGCGTGATCGTGGTGTCCTTCTTCACCTCGACCTGCGGGCGGGCGATATGGGTGAGGGAGTCCGTGAGCTTCTGGTTGCCGCCCTCGGCGTCCCGCGTGTCGATGAACCCGGTCAGGAAGTAGGAGCCGGGCCGGACTTGGTATGTCTGGTCGTTCGCGCCCTCGTTGAAGCGCCGCTCGCCGGTGGCGGTGTCGGTGCCGATGAGGTCGACGGATGACGCGCCGTCAGCAGGCTCGCCATGGCGGTCGATCAGTTTCACGCGGAGGCTGACGGTCTCCGGCTGGACGTAGAGGGAGAAGGGCGTGGAGACGCGGGTGCCGCCGTCGGCCGTGGCGAGGACGCGTCCCGTGACGTCGCCGTACTGGGCGCGCTTGAGCTCCGCGTCAGGGTTGATCTTCAGCGGTACCCGCACGGTGGCACCGGCCGGGACGGTCACGGCGCGCTTGCCGAGCCGCGCCACACCGGAGCGGACGGAGGAGCCGTCGTTGCCGGTGACACGGTCCACCGACAGCCTCAACTCCACTTTCCTATCCGTGGTGTTGGTGTAGGGCACGTCGACGGTGGTGCGGTCGGAGGAGTCCTGCGGCCAGCCGAAGCCACCGCCCTGCACGGCCGGCGAACCGAGCACCTTCTGGCCGACGGCGGCCTTGGCGTCGAGGCGCCCGCCGCCGGTCTCGCGCGCGTCGCCGGGCACGCGGCTGTCGGCGGACGACACGAGGGCCGCCTTGATCCGCGCGGCGCTCCAGTCGGGGTGGCGCTGCTTGACCAGGGCGGCGGCGCCCGCGACGTGCGGGGTCGCCATCGACGTACCGCTCATGGACCGGTACGCGTGCACGCCCCTGCCGTCCGCGGCCGCGGCGGAGATGCCGACACCGGGCGCGGCGATCTCCGGCTTGAGGGTGTGTGAGCCGTACGCCGGGCCGCGGCTGGAGAAGGAGGCGGTGGTGTCGTCGCGGTCGACGGCGCCGACGGTCAGGACGCCGGGTGCGCAGCCGGGCGAGGACACGGAGTCGAGGGAGGGTCCTGTGTTGCCGGCGGCGACGACGAAGAGGGTGTCCTTCGCGGACCGCGCGAGCTCCTCGGTCGCCGTGGACATCGGGTCGGTGCAGTCGGTCCGCGCCGGGTTGCCGAGACTCATCGAGACGACGTCGGCCTTCTGGTCGACGGCCCACTGCATGCCCTCGATGATCCAGGACGTGGCGCCGGACCCGCTGTCGTCGAGGACCTTGCCGTGCAGCAGCGTGGCGCCGGGCGCGACGCCTTTCTTCCTGCCGCCGCTCGCCGCGCCGGAGCCGCCGACGGTGGACGTGGTGTGGGTGCCGTGGCCCTGCCGGTCCTCGTCGTCCGGGGAGCCGGTGAAGTTCTTCGTCGCGCCGATGCGGCCCGCGAGGTCGGGGTGGCGGGCGTCGGCGCCGGTGTCGAGGACGGCGACCTTGGTGCCCTTGCCGTCGTATCCGGCGGCCCAGGCCTCGGGGGCGTGCACCTGCTTGGTGGAGCGTTCGAGGGTGGCCTCGACCTTGGCGTCGAGCCAGAGCTTCTTCAGGTCGCCCGCGGCACGGGAGCGGGTGTTGGTGATCTCCGCCCAGAAGTCGGCGGCCTTCTTTTTGTCGGCCTTCAGGGCGACGCCGTCGACGGGTTCGAGGACGGGGCCGCGCTCGGCGCCGCGCGGGGTGGCGGGCACCGCGCGGGCGACGTCGACGGACTTGTCGTACACGGCGATGAGCGGCAGCTTTTGGGAGTGCGCGTCGTCGTAGCCCTGCCGGACGAGCCCGGTGACGTTGAAGAGCTCCTCGTCGACGAGGCCCTCGGCGATGGCGTGGACGGCGCCTTCGGGATAGACGTACAGGTCCTTGCCGGACTGCCGGGTCTGGACCAGCGGTGTCGTGCCGTCCTCGGCGGGCAGTGCGGAGGCTCCCGCCCCGTTCTTGCCGTCGGTCCTGACCAGGACGCGGTCGCCGGTGACGAGGGTGACGACGGAGCCGCCGTCGCGCTGGGGGGCGCTGCCCACCAGTGGCCTCGTGTCCGCCGTGTCCGCGCGTGGCTCGGCCACGGACGGGACGGCCGCGGTGACGGCGAGGGCGACGGCGGACGCCGCCCCCAAGGCCGTACGCGATATCGGGCGCATCGCTCTCCCCAGGGTTGGTGGGCATGCAGGCGGGCGGGCAGGCAGGACCACGGCCACGGCGGCCCGAAGGCCGCGAACATGGCCACGCCTTGTGCTGCGGTGGCGTCACCTTGTCATCGGGACGGGCGGTGCGGGGATGATGTCCTCGGGCGGGTTTACGCCGTGGCTGTTTCCCGCCACGGCGCCGCCGGGACGGAGCACTGGGGAGGGACGGTCGCCGCATGCTGGCTGCGATAGGTCTGGACGAGACACACGAGTCGGCGTACCGGGCGCTGGTGTCGGTGGGCGCCGCCGACGTCGCGGATCTCGCGCGCAGGCTCACTCTCGGCGAGCCGGAGACCGAGCGGACGCTGCGCCGCCTGGAGCGGCACGGGCTCGCCGCGCAGGCGTCGGGCAGGGCGGGCCGTTGGGTGGCGGCGCCGCCGGGTGTGGCGCTCGGCGCGCTCCTCGCCCAGCAGCGGCACGAACTGGAGAAGGCGGAGCTGGCGGCGACGCTCCTCGCGGAGGAGTACCGCGCGCAGGCCACCGAGCCGACCGTCCACGACCTGGTCGAGGTGGTGACCGGCGCGGCCGCGGTCACCCAGCGGTTCCTCCAGCTCCAGCTGGGGGCGAGTGACGAGGTGTGCGCCCTGGTCACCGGCAGCCCCGTCGCCATCACCGGCACGGAGAACAGTGCCGAGGAGCAGGCGGCGGGCCGCGGTGTGCGCTACCGCGTCGTGGTCGAGCGCGCGGTCCTCGACCTGCCGACGGGCCTCACGGAACTCTCGGCCGCGATCGGCCGCGACGAACAGGTACGGGTGGTGGACCGCGTCCCCACGAAACTCGTGATCGCCGACGGCACCCTCGCGATGGTGCCGCTGACCTCCCGCACGGCGGAGCCCGCGGCGCTCGTGGTGCACGCCAGCGGCCTGCTGGAGTCGCTGTCGGGCCTCTTCGAGGCGGTGTGGCGGGAGGCGTTGCCGCTGCGCATCGGCGAGAGCGGCGGCGCCCTGACCGAGGACGCGCCGGAGGGCCCGGACGGCACGGACCTGGAGATCCTGTCCCTGCTGCTCGCCGGTCTGACGGACGCGAGCGTCGCGAAACAGCTGGACCTGGGTCTGCGGACGGTGCAGCGCCGGGTGAAACGGCTGATGGAGCTGACGGGGGTGACCACGCGGTTGCAGCTGGGCTGGCACGCGTACGAACGGGACTGGGTGGCACGTCGACCGCAGCCCGCGGGCCGCCCGCCGGGGCGGAGGACCTCGCACCAGGCCTGACGTGCCCCCCGGTTCCACCGGACCTGCGGTTCCACCGGACCTGCGGTTCCACCGGACCTGCGGCACTCTGGGCAGATGGGAGCGTGGGAACTCCTGCTGGTCGGCGTGGTCATGTTGCTCGGCCTGTGCGGAGTCTTGGTGCCCGGCGTGCCGGGGGCGTGGCTGGTGTGGGCCGCCGTCCTCTGGTGGACGCTGCAGGACCCGAACGGCCTCGCCTGGGGCGTCCTCGTCGGCGCGACGCTCGTCCTCCTCGCGGCGCAGGCCGTCCGCTGGCAGCTGCCGCCGCGCCGCCTGCGCGAGAGCGGCGCGACGCGCCGCATGGCGGTCTTCGCCGGAGCGGGCGCGCTGCTCGGCTTCTGCGTCCTGCCGGTGATCGGCGCGCTCCCGGGCTTCATCGCCGGAATCTACGCCGGCGAACGCCTGCGTCTGGGCGGCCATGGCGAGGCCCTGACGGCGACCCGCACGGCCATGCGCAGGGGCGGAAGCAGCGTCCTGACGGAACTGTTCGCCTGCCTGCTGATTGTGGGGGCGTGGTTGGGGGTGCTGATCTGGGGGTGACCGCTCAGCGGGGGCGATGGCCGTGAGGGTGGTGGCGGTCGCTTTCGTCCAGGTCGATGTCGATCTGATCGCGGATGAGTTTGTGCGTGTCGCCTTCGGGGGCGTGCGGGGCGGGGGCTTTCTGGAGCACGGCGGCGGACGGCTGGTGGTGCTCGGGGCCCTGGGCGGGGAAGGCGGCTCCGGTCGTGCCGGCCAGTACGGCTGCGGCGCCGGCGGCGATGACGGCCCGCCGGACGAGCCGGACGCGTGGGACGCGTGGGACGCGTGGGACGCGCCTGGTGGTCCGGTGGAACATGGGCGGCAACTCCTCGGGGCGGGTCGTCGGGTGAGTGGTTGCCGCAGTCTCCCTCCTCCGGATGAGAGGGCCTCTTATGCGCCGCCGCCCAGGGCGAGGTGACGCAGCGCGTAGGACCGCCACGGGCGCCACGCGTCGAGAGCCCGCTCCGGGCCGCCGGGCAGAGCCACGTCCGGGTCGCCGAGTGCCCGCATCCGGATGACCGCGGCCGTCCGCGCGTCGACCCCCAGGGCCCGCAGCGCGGCCTCCGCGTCGTCGCGGTCCGCGCCCGCGTCCAGGCGCAGGGAGCCGTCGGCGAGCGCCCCGGCCAGCGCGCCGACCGTACCCGGCACGGCGGCGAGAGCCGCCGGGGCGGGAAACGTGTGGGTGAGCCCGCCGCACGCGGCGTCGAGCACGGTGCCGTACTCCCGTACGAGACGCCCCGCACCCTCCCTCCCCACCAGCGCACGCACCGCGAACTCGTCGGGGTCGGCGGTGCCCGGCGACCGCAGCCCGGGTCTGGCGGCGACGAGCGGTGCGAGCCGGGGGTCGGCGCCGAGCCGCTCGTCCACGGCGTACGGGTCGGCGTCCAGGTCGAACAGGCGGCGCAGGCGCTGCACGGCCGTGGTGAGGTCGCGCAGGTCGGTGAGGTGCAGCCGGGCGTCGAGCCAGCCGCCCCGGTGCAGGGCCTCACCGGACGACCCGGCGCCGGTGCCGGTCGTCGCGTCGTGGTGTGTCTCCTCGACGGCGACGATGCCGGTGCCGACCGGCAGCCGGAGCGTACGCCGGTAGGTGCGGGCGCCCCGTTCGCCGGTGACTTCCTCGATGCCGGTGACGGCCTCCGCGGCGAGCAGGTCGAAGACGGCGTCGGCACGGTACGGGCCGCGGTGGGCGAGGCGGAGCGGGATGCCGGCGGCGGGGGTGGCGCGGGCGGCACCGCGGCGGGGCGCGGCGGCGCGCAGGGCGGTGGGCGTCAGCGCGTACACCGTCCTGATCGTGTCGTTGAACTGCCGCACGCTGGCGAACCCGGCGGCGAAGGCGATCTCGGTGACGGGCAGGTCCGTGGTCTGCAGCAGTACGCGGGCGGTGTGCGCGCGTTGCGCTCGCGCGAGGGCGACGGGGCCCGCGCCCAGCTCGGCGGTGAGCTGACGCTGCACCTGCCGGGCGCTGTACCCCAGCCGCACGGCGAGCCCCGGTACGCCCTCACGGTCGACGACACCGTCCCCGATCATGCGCATGGCGCGTCCTACGACGTCGGCGCGCACGTTCCAGTCGGCGGACCCGGGGACGGCGTCCGGCCTGCACCGCCGACAGGCACGGAAACCGGAGGTCTGGGCGGCGGCAGCGGTGGTGTAGAAGCGGACGTTCTGACGCTTCGGGGTGACGGCGGGGCAGCTGGGACGGCAGTAGATCCCGGTGGTCCGAACAGCGAAGAAGAACGCCCCGTCGAACCGGGCGTCCCGGCTGCGCACGGCTTCGTACCTGGTCTCTTCATCGATCACGCCTCCATTGTGGGGTGGAGGGGAGAGCGACGGCTGGCGGGATTCGGACATGAAGATGCGCGGCTTCACCCCCATGTCCGGGCCCCGGGGGGGGCAGGGGCGCGGGGAACTGCGCGCCCAGCCACAACGGACCGCAGCGCCCCACCACCCCCGCCCCCACCACCCCCCCCCACCGCCCGAGCACAGCGCAGGCGCCCCCGCTCAGCGCAGACCCCTCTCAGCGCAGGCGCCCCCGCTTGATGTCGAGCGCCGCGCGCCCCTCCGCCCCCCGCAACCGCCACTGCCTCCGCATCTCCGCGCGGGCCCGCACGTCCGTCTTGGCGACGATGCGCTGGTTCTCGCGGATCAGCTTGCGGTAGCTGTCGAGGCGGCGTTCGGAAAGGACGCCGGACTCGACCGCTTCGAGCACGGCACACCCCGGCTCCGCCCCGTGGGCGCAGTCGTGGAACCGGCACCGCGCCGCCAGCTCCTCGATCTCGGAGAACACCTGCCCGACGCCGCTCTCGGCGTCCCACAGGCCCACTCCGCGCAGTCCGGGCGTATCGATGAGAACCCCGCCCCCGGGGAGGGGGATGAGGTTGCGGGTGGTCGTCGTGTGCCTGCCCTTGCCGTCGACGTCGCGGATGGCCTGGACCTCCATGACGTCGGCCCCGGCGAGTGCGTTGGCGAGCGTCGACTTGCCGGCGCCGGACTGCCCGAGCAGCACCGACGTACCGCCGGCGACGACCGCGGCGAGGACGTCGACGCCGTCCCCGGACGTGGCGCTGACGGGCAGCACCTGCACGCCGGGCGCGGCGGTCTCCACGTCCTCGACGAGGTGGCCGAGCGTCGCGGCGTCCGGCACGAGGTCGGCCTTGGTGAGGACGACGACCGGCTGCCCGCCGGACTCCCAGCCGAGGGCGAGGAACCGTTCGATGCGCGCGAGGTCGAGCTCCGCGGCGAGCGACACGGCGATGATCGAATGGTCGACGTTGGCCGCGAGGATCTGCCCCTCGGACCGCTTGGAGGAGGTGGAGCGCACGAAGGAGGTCCGCCGCGGCAGGTACGTCTGTACGTACCTGGGGTCGGCGCCGTCCGCGTCCACGGCGACCCAGTCGCCGGTGCACACGACCTTCAGCGGGTCGCGCGGGGTGACGAACTCGGTGTCGGCGCGCACGGTGCCGTCGGCGGTGATGACGTCGCACTGCCCGCGGTCCACCCGGGCGACGCGCCCCGGCACGAGACCTTGCGCCGCGTAGGGCGCGAACTCGGCTTCCCAGTCGGCGTCCCAGCCGTACGGGGCGAGGGGATGCGAGGCGGCAGCCGAGGAGAACGGTGAAACAGAGGAGAAAGACAAGGGGAACCCTTCACAGGGGTGGCCCCGGCACCCGCGCACGCTGTCGGCGCGGCGCGGAAGGAGGAGGTCGGATCAGCCGGTGGCCACGGAGGTGGACTTGATGAACTTCCGGATGCGGGCAGCGCCCATCGCAACGACAGCCATCGGTCGACACCTCCAGATTCTGGTCCTGCTCGCCACTGATCCTGCTCCACCGAACCCGACGCCCGAACGACCGCCTGGGAACACCCGAACCCTATCCACACGCCCGGCCGAGCCACCACCGATTTATTTCTTCACGTTCGAGCCAAGATCCCCGTGCACGCGGACCCGCCCCGCCGTACGGAACCGGAACACCTCAGCCCCGGCCGGACCCGGCCGCACCACCCGGCGCACCGGACAGGCCGGACACCGGAAACGGGAGGCTCCGCGTGCTGCGCCCCTTCGTCCGGCAATGAGCTGTCGCCGCGAAAACGCTGCCGCTACGCTCCCTGCCACGTTCCCGGACAGGGGGTCAGCGGGGGCGATATGGGGGACAGATGGCCATGCCCGAGACGCCCGTGGGGGCGTCGGGTCAGCAGGACCGGGCCGCCACGCGACGCATGTGCGCGGGCGTGTACCTGGACGCCGAGTACCGCACCGCCGTCATCCAGCAGGTCTACAACGCACGGAAACGCCGCGTCGCGCCCTCCTACGGCTACGACCTGGTGCCCGTCCTCGCGCACGCCTGGCGCGCCTGGTGGCTCGCGACAGCGGCGAACGCCCTGATCGTCGCGGTCCTCGGTGTGGCCTACGCCGCCCGGCCCGCCGCCGCGTTCCTCGCCACGGCGGTGCTCGTCGACCTCACGCTCCTCGTCTCGTTCGCCGCGCGCTCCTCCGGCCGCACCGGTGACGGACCGCCCAGGGCCCACGCGAGAGGGCTCGTCGCCGCGGCGCTGGCCACGGTCGTGGCCGTCGCCATCGTGGTCGCGACCGACGGGCCCCGGGGTTTCACCGTGGCCGCCGTGATCATCCTGGTCCTCTGTCTCGTGCTCGCGACGGTGTCGGTGCTGCGCCAGCTCGCACTGAACGGGCTGCGAGCGGGGCTGGAGGCGGAGCGGCCGCTGCGGATGAACCGGCGGCTCTCCGTCATCGACGGCCAGCAGCGGCATCCGATGGTGGTCTACACCGCGGAGGTGCCGTTCATCGGCAGCGGTCGGCGCCTGGGTACCTGGTCCTTCGCCCAGCGTCTCGTCGAGACCAAGGGGATCGGCGGCGAGAAGGACGTGGAGTTCACGAAGAAGCCGTTCCCCACCTGGGACCTCGTGGAGGAACTGCGGCGGGCCATCACCGCGTTGGGCACGGAGGACGACCCCGAGACGAGGCTGCCGGGGCTCATGGTGACCGACTCCCTTTTCGTGGAGGGCCGTTACGCGATGGGCTACGCGCGTGAGCTCACGGACACCCCGAACTCCGACATGGTGCGACGCATGCTCGACAGTCCGACCGAGACCGCCCGCCACTACCTGACCTGCCGGGTGGAGTCGTGGGGCGGCGACCTGGTGACGACGATCTTCGTCCATGTGTCACTGCAAGGGCGCACCCTCTACATCGAGTTCACCACCTGCGGGCTCGCGCCGACACGGCTGGAGTACCACGCGATCGACGTCGTCGGCAGGACGGGGCGCATGGCGGTGGTCCGGGCCGCCTTCACCGGCCTCCGGAACCTGCCCGTGGTCTCCCTCGCCCCGGTACGGCTGCTGGGCGCCGCGTCGCTCCTCCTCGGCTCACTGGGCGCGGCACCCGACGCGACGGCGGCGAGCCTCAAGCGCGGCAACAACATCGGCGCCGAGCTCAGCGCACGGGAACTGGCCTCCATCGAAGCCGACGAGAGCTACTTCCAGACCTTCGACGTCGCCAAGCATTCCAAGGTCATCGAACGCCGACTGCTCGCCACGGTCGGGGAGTTCTTGAGGGAACACGGCGTCGACACCACGGAGTTCCTGCAACGGGCCACCGCCATCCTCAACAACGGGGTCATCAACACGGGTTCCGGCAACGTGGAGTTGGGGGACACGGCGATGGGCGTGAACACGAGCGTATCCAAGTGACCCCGGGGGGATTCGTCATGCACACGAGCGGGACCGGTTGAGCATGAGCAATTACGGGATCGAGAACAGCGGCAGCGGGAACGTCACCATCAGCGGCGCCGTCGCCATGGGCACGGGCACGAGCGTGACGCAGCACGGTGTCGCTCCGGTGGCCGGGCCCGCCGCCCCGCAGGATCCCGCGCGGGCCGCACCGGCATGGGACGCGGGCGTCGTCACCGTGCTCAGTGTGGAGACCCGCGCCGTCCTCGACGAACTCTCGAAGTGGGGCTCGCACGCCGAGGCCCGCACCCGGCAGGGCGCCGTCTTCCACGAGTTCACCCGCGAGCACTCGGGGCGGACGGTGCGCCTGGTCGTCACCCAGTCCCTGCTACCGGGCCAGCACTCCGCCGGCGGCACGGTCGAGGAGCTGCGCAGGGAGTACGCCCCACGCCTGGTCGTCCTCGTGGGCATCGCCGGCTCCATCCACCCTGACGCGCTCCTGGGCGATGTCGTCGTCGCGCAGGAGGTGATCCACTACGAGCCGCGCAAGGTGACTCCGGACGGCGTGCTGCGCCGGGGCCGGGCCCACGCGGTGACGGCGGGCGTCCAGCACGCCGTCAACGGCTTCTTCACGGCACACGGTGAGCCCTGGCCGCTGCCCCACTCCCCCGGCCACCGTGCGCTGCGCGGCCCGATCGGGTCGGGTGAGGCCGTCCTCGCGGACGTACGGGCCGATGAGCGCCACTACCTTCGCGAGTACAACGAGAAGATCCTCGCCGTGGAGACGGAGGGCGCGGGCCTCGCGACGGCCGTGCACGCGTCCCTCGGCGGGACCGACGCCGCACACGCGTGGCTCGTCGTCCGCGGGATCTCCGACGCGGCGGACGCGGACAAGAACGACGGCCACCACGAGCTCGCCGCCAGGAACGCGGCGTTCGTGTTCAGCTCTCTCCTCCCCCACCTCGCGGGATGACGGAACCGGAGGAGGTGACGCCGGGGCGCGTGCTCCTCGTGGAGTACGAGCAGCTGAAGGCAGAGCAGAAGAGCCGGATCACCCTCAGGGACAACCTCATCTACGCCATGCTGGCCGCCACCGCCGCCGTGATCGCCGCGACGATCCCGTCCACCAGTCGCACGGCGCTGCTGCTGCTCCTGCCGCCCCTCTCCGTCCTCCTGGGCTGGACCTACCTGGTGAACGACGAGAAGATCTCCGCCATCGGCCAGTACATCCGTACCGAGCTGACGCCCGCCCTCTCCGCCGTGGTGGGCGACGGCGTCTTCGGGTGGGAGGCGGCCCACCGCGGGGACCGGCGGCGCGGCTCCCGCAAGAGACTGCAGCTCGCCGTGGACCTGCTGGCCTTCTGCGTCAATCCCGCGGCCGCCCTGACCGTCTTCTGGATCCACGGCCATCTCACGTGGCCGCTGGTCACCGTCTCCCTCGCCGAGAGCGCCGCTGTCGTCGGGCTGGGGATCCAGATAGCGCTCTACGCGGACATGGGCCGCTCCTGATCTCCCGGTTACCGCGCCACGAACACGTACTCCCGCCCCGGCCGGTCCGGGGCGTCACGGATCTCGTCCACCACGAACCCCTGGGCCGTCAGTTCCGTCTCCACCTCCTCCCGCTCGCGGAAGCGCAGCGTCGAGTCCGACGTCAGCACCTGTCCGTCCGCCTCGAAGACGTAGGTCCAGCGGTACGACACCAGCGGCCCGTCCACCGCGGGCACCTCGACCCAGCTCTCGATCGCCCCGACGCCCGGAATCCGGGTCACGCGGTACGAGGCCTCCCGGTTCCACGTCTCCCAGGCGCGCCGGGCCGGGACCCTCGTCTCGAAGACCAGGCGGCCACCCGGGCGCAGCGCTTCGCGTGCCGCCCGCAGGGTCTGCCGCCACGCTTCCGGATCGGTGATCTGCTGGGCGACGTTCGCCGTCATGGTGACCAGGTCGACCCGCAGCGGCGGGAGCGACGAGGCGTCGCCGTGGATCCAGCGCACGCGTTCGGCACCGGGCTTGGCACGGGCGACGTCCAGTGACGCGGCGGCCGGGTCGACGCCCACGACGTCGATGCCACGCGCGGCGAGCTTCAGCGCGAGGACACCGGTGCCGCAGCCGACGTCGAGGACCCGACGCGCGCCGGACATCTCCGCCATGGCGACGTACGCGTCGAGGTCGGAACGGTCGGGGTCGAACACGTCGTAGAGGGCGGCGAGGCGCGGATGCGCGTACTCCGCATCGACCGTGCCCGTCCCGGGGGCGGGCGGGCGCGTCTGCCCCGCACGCGCTCCTTCCGCCCCGCGCCCCGCACGCGCTTCCTCCACCTCACACACCCCGTCTCACGCCCTGCCCCCCGCACGCCACTCCCGTGCCGGCACCGACCAGATCTCCGTGTCCTGCCGCACCCCCCGGTAGGGGTCGTCCTCGCGCAGGCAGCCCTCGCGGGTCATGCCGAGGCGCTTGGCGACGTTGATGCTCGGGGTGTTCTCGGGGGCCACCCGCCACTCCACGCGGTGCATGCCGCGCGCCTCGATCGCCCAGTCGATGACGACACGTACCGCACGCGTGACCAGTCCGCGCCCCGCCGCGTCCGGTTCCAGCCAGCAGCCCGCCTCGCACGTGCCCGACGCCGCGTCGAACGCGCGGAGCAGGACGCCGCCGACGAGGCGTCCTTCGAGCCGGATGCCGTGGACGCGGCCGGTGTCGGCGGCCGTCTTGTCGGCGTAGCGCTGGAGCCAGGCGCGTGCGGAGTCCAGGTCGGCGGTGATGTCGGGGAGTCCGACGTAGCGTCCGATGTAGTCGCGGCCGCGGTCCATGTGGGCGAGGAACTCCTCGGCCTGCCACGGTTCCAGCGGGCACAGTTCCGCTCCGTCTCCCAGGGGTATCGCGAACATCCTCGTCCTCCACAGTGGCCGCGCGGTCGATCCGGATCTTCGCACGGCGGTACGCGTACTCGGCCGGAACGTGCCCTTCAGCAGGCAGTCACGGCGCCCGTGAGGGCTGCCCCGGCCCTCGTGGGGCGGCCTCGTGGACAGGCGCCGAGCACCCCGCAGCCGTCGCGCAGCTGTCCCGGCGCCGTCACCGGCCGGTGGACGCAGGCAGGTTGAGCGGAGGGTGTGGTTCCGGACAACTCCAGACGCCCGGCGATCTGGCCGGTCTTGTCGTGGACGAATTAGTTGCCTCAGCCATCCAATGGGGAGTGGATCAGGGACGAACTGCGCTTGCGAGGTACTTCCATGACGGAGACAACGAAGCCCACCAAACCCATCGCCTTCCCCCAGGACCGCACGTGCCCGTACCACCCGCCCACCGCGTACGAACCGCTGCGCGAAGACTTCCCCTTCTCCCGCGTCAGGCTGTTCGACGGCCGTTCCGTGTGGCTGGTCACCGGGCGGGCGGCGGCGCGTGAGCTGCTCATCGACCCACGCCTCTCCGCCGACCGCGAGAACGAGGCCTTCCCCGCTCCGACCGAACGGTTCGCCCGCCTCCGTGACCGCCGCATCGCCCTGCTCGGCGTCGACGACCCGGAGCACAACGTACAGCGCCGCATGCTGATCCCCAGCTTCTCCGTCAAGCGCATCGCGGCGCTGCGCCCGCAGATCCAGGCGACGGTCGACCTGCTCCTGGACGCGATGGCCGAACAGGGGCCGCCCGCCGAGCTGGTGAGCGCCTTCGCGCTGCCCGTCCCCTCGATGGTGATCTGCACCCTGCTGGGGGTGCCCTACGGCGACCACGAATTCTTCGAGGAGCAGTCGAGGCGGCTGCTGCGCGGCCCCACCGCCGAGGACACCCAGGCGGCACGGGACGCGATGGACGCCTATTTCTACGAGTTGATCGACAAGAAGCGCGCGGAACCCGGTGAGGGGCTGCTCGACGAGCTGATCACCGAGCAGCTCGCGTCCGGAGCGGTGGACCCGGAGGAGCTCGTCCGGCTCGCCACCATCCTGCTGATCGCCGGGCACGAGACGACCGCGAACATGATCTCGCTCGGCACGTTCACGCTGCTCCAGCACCCCGACCGGCTGGCCGAACTGCGGGCGGGCCTGCGTGCCGATCCGCCGCTGCTGCCGGGCGCCGTCGAGGAGCTGCTGCGCTTCCTGTCCATCGCGGACGGGCTGCTGCGGGTGGCGAAGGAGGAGATCGAGACCCCGGCGGGCACCATCCGCGTGGACGACGGCGTCGTCTTCGCCACGTCCCTCATCAACCGTGACGACACGGTCTTCGACAGCCCCGAAGGCCTGGACTGGCACCGCCCGGACCGGCACCACCTGGCCTTCGGCTTCGGCATCCACCAGTGTCTGGGGCAGAACCTCGCCCGCGCCGAGCTGGAGATCGCCCTCGGCACCCTCTTCGAGCGCCTGCCGGGGCTGCGGCTCGCGGCGCCCCCGCAGGACATCCCGTTCAAGCCGGGCGACACGATCCAGGGGATGCTCGAACTCCCCGTCACCTGGTGAGGGGCGGAGGAACCCGCGTGGAGCACATGGTGATTCATGTCGAGAAGGACAGGTGCGTGGGCGCCGGCATGTGCGCGCTCACCGCGCCGGGCGTCTTCACCCAGGACGACGACGGCCTCAGCGAGGTGCTGCCCGGCCGTCAGGACGGCGGCGGTGATCCGTTGGTGCGGGAGGCCGCACGGGCGTGTCCGGTGCAGGCCATCAGCGTGGAGGAAGGGTGACGGACATTCAGGTATGCGCGTAGGGCGGCGGGTTCACTCGGTCAGCGTGACCGTGAAGCTCCTTCCGTACGCGTGGTGCGTGTCCACCTCGATGCGGGTGCCGCCGGGGACCCGGTCCACCCGGACCTGCGGGTCCCCGGCGCTCCCGCGCAGGGAGCGGCCGCGGAGCAGGACCGTCACGGTGTCCCGGTCCATCGTCGGGTCGGACACCGCGACACGGACGGTGCCGCCGTGGACAGTGCCGCCGCGGTGGCCTCCGCGCTGGACGAGGACCGAGGCGGGGCCGTGCACCCGGAGCCCACCGGCCTCGTGGCGCCCCCCCGTGAACGCGTTGGCCGCCGTCAGGCCGAGCCCTGTGTGCGTGACGGCCTGCAGGCGACGGGAGTTGGCGAGGACCTTGAGCGGCCCATGGCGGTGGGCGCGCAGCCCGGCCTCGCCGGCGTTCGGCACCAGTGCGTAGGCGAGGCGTGCGGGCCGGGCGCCCGCCGTCCCGTCGACGGTGACACCGAGGACCGAACGGGTCACCGGGGCATCGGGGTTGGCGGTGCGGACGACGCGGCGGCTGCGGGTGACCTCGTCGAGGGTGACCCGCACCTTCGGTGTGTCGAGGAAGACGTATCCGACGGCGGTGCCCTCCGTGGTGTTGGCGTAGCGCAGCCAGTGCAGGTCGGCGGTGCCGGGGCCGGTCCAGGGGCGGCCGTCGCGCAGCGCGCCGGTGAGGGAGATCCGGTCGTCGGGGGCGGCGGTGCGGGCGTCGACGGTCGTGGTGACGGCGCGGCCCGCAGCGTCTCCCACGTCGGCGGCGAGCACCACGATCTCGTCGTCGAACAGGAACCACGACTTGGTCGCCGTCGCCGCCCGGTGCACGACGAAGTCGTCGGGCAGCAGTGCCCGGTCGCGGTACGCCACGTCGCTCGACTGCACCATTCCCGCCGCGCCGTACGCCCCCAGGACGGCGCCGCCGGAGAACCGGTTGGTGCCGCGCGGGAAGTAGACGTACTTGTTCTGCGACTCGGACGACGGGGTGAAGCCGAGGGGGTGTCCGGGGTTGTCGTAGTACGGCTTTCCGTACAACTCCGGGACCGTGCGGCGCTGTTCGACTGGAGCGGTGACTCCCGCGAGACCGTACGGCGAGACCGTCGTGTAGTGGTCGACCCCGTACGCCCGGCTCTGGTCCTGCCCCGACAGGTACAGGTAGTACGCGCCGTCGCCCTGGAACCACGGCATGAGGTTCTCGCCGTTCATGTACTCGTACTTGCTGACGCGGTCCGAGCTCCGCGCGAGCGCGAAGGCGTATCCCGGCCGCCGGTGCACCGTCCTGTCCATGGCGTTGAAGGCGACGCTCCGCGCGGCGGGGTTGAGGTCGGCGGGCGGTACGGCGGTGTCGTCGAGGATGTCGGCGTACCGCACGACGCTGACCGGCGACACGAAGCGGGCCGGGTCGAGGGGCGCGCGTGAGGCGGTCCTGACGTGTTTGACGTAGCTCTTCAGGGCGGTGGCCGTGGGCCCGGAAGCGAGCGAGGAGAGGTCGACGACCGCCTCGACGACCGTCGCGACGTCCGTGTACCCGGAGTCGGGGCGCGACACGGCGCGGCCCTTGACGATCTCCATCATCCAGCCCTCGAATATCAGCGGGGCGAACCCGTTCCGCACCCAGCCGTACACGGTCGGCACGAGTTCCTCGCCGTGTGCGAAGCCGGTGCCGTCGAGGATCTTGAGCGTCTGCACGACGCGGGTGAGCAGGCCCTTTCCGTACGAGCCGGTGTACGCGACGGACGAGTGCTGGATGAAGGAGCCGTCCGCGTAATGCCCGTCCGTGACCCCGTGTTCGAGGCGGTACGGATCGATGGTGGCGAAGACCGTCAGCTGGTCGGTGAGGGCCTTGCGGATCCGCGCCTCGCCCGGCTCGCCCAGGAGGGCGCCCTGGAGGATCCGGTTGGTGGTGATGTCGGCGAGGTTGGCGCCGGTGTGGAAGCGCGAGTCGAGGTCCACGTCGCCGTCGGTGCCGTTGCGCAGATAGGCGTCCATGGAGGCGACATAGGTGGGGAGCAGGGCGGGGCGGTGGGCGGAGACGGCGTCGGCGAGCAGGACCAGGGTCTTGCTGATGTGCTGGGAGATGCCGATCTCCCAGTGGAACCAATTGCCGTAATAGCCCTTCGACTGGTCGCCGTAGTGGCGCTCGTGCAGCCAGGCGAGACCGTCGAGCGCCCGCCGTTGCACGGTCGTGCTGCCGTACAGGTCGGCGGGGAGGCCGGGGGCGCGGGTGGCGAGGGCGATCTCGTACAGCCTGCGGTAGGCGGTGTTGAGGTTGGCCTCGTCGGTGCCGAGCACCAGACCGGCGAAGAGCTCCCCCTCCCGCGCGTCGTCCATCGCCTTCAGGTTGGCCCGCGCGGTCCTCTCCATGGCGGCGAGCTTCGCGGCGGTCTCCGGGCGCGCGTTCGACTCGGCGGTGCCGGCGAAGACGGCGACGGTGTTGGCGACGAGCCGGGCCCGGCCCTCCGCGCCCGCGACGGCGGACGCCGGGCCCGCGGGGACCACCGCCATCAGGCCGGCGGCCGACAGGACGGACGTCGCGGACGTGGCAGATGCGACGGACATGGCGGACATGGCGGACAACAGGCGTCTGCGGCTGATCTCCATGGCGGCCTCCAACGGTGACGTGCGGGGCGTTCCGGGAGTGCGGGGCGTCGGGGCGTGTTCCGGATGTACGCGAGGGGTGCGTACGGGGAGCATTCGGGGGCGTGCGGAGTCAAGCAGACGGCCCGACCGGCGACAAGGGTCCCCGCCCCCGGCGCGTCCCGGCCGGTTGATAGCGTCCCTTTCGATCATGGTGCCGGGCGTGTACGGGGGAAGGGGAGCGCCATGCCTGAGAAGGGCGCGCCGCGCACGCGACGGCGCACCTGGCCGGTGGCCGCTGTGGCGGTCGCCGTACTGGCCGCGTCGTCCGTGACCTGGTTCGCCGTGGCGCGGGCCGAGGAGCGCGAGGAGCGGCTCGACGCCAACCGCGAGCTGGTGACGCGCGGCTGTGCGGGGCTGCTCCGCGAGGAGATGTACGCCTCCGCGCCGGACGACGCGCGGGGCGCACTCGACGAGTACGGGACTCTGTTGCGGCCGGGGGAGGAGAGCCGCGCGCTGCTCGACTGCACGCTGGCCTGGGGCGACGGTGACGGTGGCACGACGGCGGGTGTACGGGCGCGGGTGCGGGCCGAGGCGGTTCCCGAGCGCACGTCTCCCGGTTCCGTGACGGGCGACTTCGGGCTGCCGCTTCCGCCGTCCGCCACGGGCAGCGTGGGCACGGCGGACCGGCCGAGCGGCGGTGGCCCGGTGGCGACCGCGTCCCTGCTCGTCGACTGCCCGAAGGGCCTGCACGGGCGGGGCCGCACGGCGCGGGACCTCCTCGTGTCGGTGGACCTGCCGTCCGCCGCGGACGGGGCGGACGTGTACGGCGTCCCGGGAGCGGAGCGGCTCGCCGTCGCCCGTACGGCCGCAAAGGTCACCAACTGGGTCGCGCGGAAGCAGGGTTGTGGGAGCGAGCCGCTGCGGACCGAGCCCGGTGCCGCCCCGGCGAAGACGCCCGCGCTCTGCGCCTGGCTCTCCCCCGAGGGGCTCGGGTCGACTCCCGGCAAGTGGAGCTTCGACGGCAACGACACGACGTACAACCGTCGGACCGGCACGTGCGGCGGGCAGTGGGACGACACGGCGGGCTCCCCCGGCCACCTCACGGTCCGGGCGGCGGGCGCGCAGAGCTGGTCGGGCGTGCTCGCGGCCGGCGCGTACGAGGAGTACGCCGACAAGGCCCTGGTGCCCGACCCGAAGGCCCCGTCCGGGCACGACAAGTCCCTCGCCGTCCAGCAGTCGGATGACGACCCGCAACTCGCCCTGTGGGCCCGGTCCGAGTGCGTGGCGGGACCGACGTACCACCGTGTGTGGGTGACCCCGGCCTTCGACTTCGACCGCGGCCCGGCGGACGGCGAGACCGTCCTCGGACCGAAGGACCGGCGGCGCCTCTCGCGGCACGCGCGCACGGTCCTGGACCGCTACCTGTCGGCGCCCGACGGCTGGCCGAAGCGTTCGCACTGCCGCGGGACGGAGATCGTGGGAGAGGTGGCGGAGTGGCGCGGGCGCGACTGACCTGGCGGACGAGGACGGGACGCGCCGTCCTGTCGTCCTGCGGGGCGCTCGTCGCCCTGGCCCTGCTGGCGGGCGGCTTCTACTGGTGGGGCGGCCCGCGCGAGCACCGCATGGCACAGCGGGTGCTCGACGAGGCGTGCGACGGCGTGCTGCCCTCGCGCGAGATGCGGGACGTGCTCGGCGACGGGCCGTTCGAGAAGGGGCCCGGCCGGGTGGACGTCCTGCTGTCCGAGGACGAGGAGGGGTCGGACCGCGCCGGGGACGAGGGCCGCACGGTCACCTGCTCCGTCACCGGCGACGGCGTGCCCGTGGCGGGCGGCGGCACGAACGAGGCCGAGGTGCAGGTGACCGTGCAGAGCGTGCCGCAGCGGCGCGGGGGCGACTTCGCGGTGGACCGCGCGTCGGTACGTGGGCGCGGCACGAACCCGCTTTACCCGCGCCCCGCGGCCGAGCTTCCGCCCGTCGGGCTGGGCGGCGGCTGGCGGGGCCTGTTCACGACCGGCGAATCGGCCACCGACACGGACCCGTCCGTGGGCAGCGGCGCCACCGTCGTGACACTCCTGGACTGTGCGCGTGACCGCGGCGGCCTTCTCGTCACCGTCGACGCGAAGGACGAGGACATCACGCTGGACGATCCGCGCCGCCGTGCCGCCTTCGCGCGGATCGCCACGGGAACGGCCGTCAAGGCGTCCGGGAAATGGGGCTGCGACGCCGCGCCGGGCAAGCCGCTCCGCACGGTGGCGCTCCCGGTGAACGCCGACGAGAGCGTGCCGCTCGCCGACGCGTCCGGGACGTGCGAGGGCGTCCCCGGCCGCGGCGGACGCGTCTCCCGGGCCTGGGAGAGCGCGAGCGGCGAGAGCCCCGTCGAGGTGTGCGTCGTGGCGGGCGGGCGCCCCGAACTCCCGGGTCCGGCCCCGTCGGACGAGACGCCCCGCTACCACCTCACCGCGTTCTACGGCCCGTACGCGGTCTCCGAACGCCTCGACCACGAGCGCCGTCACGGCGAGTACACCGAGGAGCCGGGCCCCGCCGACGCCCCGGCCGGACGCCTCGCGGGCGGCGGCCGCTGGGCGAGCGCGGTCTGCCGGGACGGCAGCGGTCCCGCCCTGTTCACGGTCCGGGACGAGGGGGCGTGGCGTGAGGACAGGTCGGGCACGTACGACAGACACCGCACAAAACCGTCGGCGGCCGACCTCGCCCACGAGCACGCGGCGTTGAAGGAGTTCGCGCGACGCTCGGCGCACGCCCACGGCTGCGGGACGCCGGAGCTGTCCTGAGTCACGTCCGTACGTAGCGCCGGAACAGCCCGTCCGGGTCCGTGCCCGCGCGGGCGAACCGGCACCGCTCCAGGAGCCGGTTCGCGTCGTCCTCGGCGTACAGGCGGTAGACGGAGCGCTGGTGGGCGAGGACGGTGTCGTCGCGCAGGACGCAGTAGTCCTTGGTGATGCGCCCGTTCCCGTGGTCGCGGACATCCTGGGCGTAGACGAGACCGCCGGGCAGCGGCCGCCGGAAGGGGCGGTGGGCGTCCTGGACGGCGAGCAGCAGGCAGCCGCCCGGCCGGAGCACCTCGGCCAGGTTCTCCAGACCCTTGACGTTGTCCTCGTCGTCCGGGAGATGACTGCCCAGCCGGAGGCCGTCCCGGTCGCGCAGGAACAGCCAGATCCCGCCGACCGAGTAGGCGGCGGCGAAACCGCCGGGCAGGTCCGGGGCGAGGATGTCCTGGGCCAGGAGCCGGACGCGCCCGCGGAGCCCGGATCTGGCCCGCGCTCGGGCCAGCATGGCCGCCGTGTGGTCGATGCCCGTCAGCCGCACGCTCGCGGGCACGAGGTCCAGGAGTGCCTCGCAGACCAGGCCGGTACCGACGCCCAGTTCGAGGACGTCGGTGCCGTCCACCGGCTGATCGGTGCCGTCCGCCAGCTCGGTGGCCAGGGCACGCGCGTACCGGGCGTAGTCGTAATAGCCCGACGTCATGATGGCGTCGTAGTACTCGGCAAGGGCGGCATAGGAACCCGCCGTGTCGAGTCCGCCGTCCGGTCCACCCACCCGAGCCCCCGTCCCGCTCGCCGCCGGGCACGTCCCGGGCGCGCCTCGTCATGATGGCCCGCGACGGGACGAACGGACAGTGGGCAGCGTTTCCGCCCGCCGTGTCCCGCTCCGCTCCGCGATGTGCCGCGGCGGTTCGCCGCCCGCGGGCAGCGGCGGGTCCGGCACCGGTGTCTCCCAGGTCACCGTCAGCAGCAGGGTGTCGCCGTGCGGCCCGTCCAAGCCCGGCCCCAAGAATCCAACGACTCCCACTCCTGGAGGATGGCGGGCCCCCGCCCCCGCACGATCTGATGGAACCCATGGAGCTTCCCCACCACGAGGACGTGTCCCCCGGCAACGGCTGTCTCCCGCCCCGCGCGTGGTACGCGGCGTCGGACGCCGCCACCTTCTCCCTCAACGGTCCCTGGCGCTTCCGCCTCTCCCCCACCGCCCACTCCGAGGACGACGCCTTCGCCGCCGACGGATACGACAGCGCGGCCTGGGACGAGATCGCGGTGCCCGGCCACTGGGTGCTGCAGGGGCACGGCGCGCCCCAGTACACCAACATGCTCTACCCGTTCCCGCTCGATCCGCCGCGCGTCCCCACCGAGAACCCCACCGGCGACCACCTGCGCACCTTCGACCTGCCCCCCGACTGGCCGGCGGACGGCACCGCAGTCCTCCGCTTCGACGGCGTGGAGTCCTGCGCGCGCGTCTGGCTGAACGGCACGGAACTCGGCGACTTCAAGGGCTCCCGGCTCCCCCACGAGTTCACCGTGGGCGAGCTGCTGCGCCCGTCGGGCAACATCCTCGCGGTCCGCGTCCACCAGTGGTCCGCCGGTTCGTACCTGGAGGACCAGGACCAGTGGTGGCTGCCCGGCATCTTCCGTGACGTGACGCTCCTGCACCGGCCGGACGGCTGTGTCCGCGACTTCTTCGTCCACGCCGCGTACGACCACCGCACGGGCACCGGCACGCTGCGGGTCGACTCGGACGTCCGGGGCCGGGTCACCGTGCCCGAGTTGGGGATCGACGTGGCGACCGGCGAGGAGACCGCCGTGGCCGTGGAGCCGTGGACGGCCGAGACGCCGCGCCTGTACGACGCGACACTCGCCACACCCGGGGAGCGCGTCCCGCTGCGCGTCGGCTTCCGCACGGTCACCGTCGAGGACGGAACCATCAGGGTCAACGGCCGCCCCATCCTGTTCCGGGGCGTGAACCGCCACGAGTTCCACCCGGAGACGGGCCGGACCGTCGACCTCGCAACCATGCGCGCGGACGTGGTCCTGATGAAGCGTCACAACATCAACGCCGTCCGCACCAGCCACTATCCGCCCCACCCCGCCTTCCTCGACCTGTGCGACGAGCTGGGCCTGTGGGTCGTGGACGAGTGCGACCTGGAGACCCACGGCTTCGGAGCCGTCGGCCGGCGCGCCGACCCGGTCGACGACGACCGCTGGACGCCCGCGCTCCTGGACCGCGCAGCCCGCATGGTCGAGCGCGACAAGAACCACCCCTCGGTCGTCCTGTGGTCGCTCGGCAACGAGTGCGGGACCGGCCGCGGCCTGACCGCGATGGCCGACTGGATCCGTTCGCGCGACGACAGCCGCCTCCTCCACTACGAGGGCGACCGGTCCTGCGCGGACACGGACGTCTACTCGCGGATGTACGCCGACCACGCCGAGGTCGAACGCATCGGCCGGGGCGAGGACGAGGGACCCGAGCGGCGCCGGCGCCTCCCCTTCATCCTCTGCGAGTACGCCCACGCCATGGGCAACGGCCCCGGCGGACTCAGCGAGTACCAGCAGCTGTTCGAGACATACGAACGGCTGCAGGGCGGGTTCGTCTGGGAGTGGATCGACCACGGCATCGCGCACCCCGCGTACGAGTACGCGTACGGCGGCGACTTCGGCGAGGAACTGCACGACGGGAACTTCGTCTGCGACGGCCTCGTCTTCCCCGACCGGACGCCGTCCCCCGGACTCGTCGAGTACAAGAAGGTGATCGAGCCCGTCCGCATCGAGGGCGACGGCCCCGCAGGCACGGTCACCGTCACCAACCTCCACGACTTCACCGGCCTCTCCCACCTCGCCTTCACCTGGTCGTACGAGAAGGACGGCACGACCGTCGCCGAAGGCACCCTCGCCGTGCCGCGGGTCGGGCCCGGAGAGCGCACGGAGGTCACGCTGCCGCCCCCGCCGCGCCGCGCCCCGGACGCCGAGACCCAGTGGACGGTACGGGCGTCGCTCGCCGAGGACACGGCGTGGGCACCGGAGGGCCATGTGGTGGCGTGGGCCCAACTGCCCGTCGAGTACGGCATGGTCCTGCCCGTGCCCGGCGGGGCGGCACCGACGGCGGACGCGGACGGGCGGCACATCGCGCTCGGCGCAGCCACCTTCGACGCCCGCACGGGCACGCTCATCGCCTTCCACGACCGGGAGATCACCGGCCTGCGCCTCGACGTGTGGCGGGCCCCCACCGACAACGACAACGGCATGCCCTGGCTCCCCGAGCCGTCCGTGGCCGACCGCTGGCGGGCGCTGGGTCTGCACCGCATGCACCACCGCGTCGACGCCGTCGTGCTGACCGATCAGGGACTGACGGTGCGCACCCGGGTGGCGCCCGCGGCGAGCGACCTGGCGCTGCGCACGGAGTACCACTGGGCGTCGAACGGCCCCAGGCTGCTGCTGCGGATGTCGGTGACGCCGGAGGGCGAGTGGCCCGTGCCGCTGCCGCGCCTCGGCATCCGCTTCGGGCTGCCGGGGGCTTCGGGCCGGGTGCGGTGGTTCGGCGGCGGGCCCGGCGAGGCCTATCCCGACACCGCGGCCGCCTCACTGATCGGCGTATGGGAGTCGGACGTCGACGCGCTGCAGACGCCGTACGTGCGCCCGCAGGAGAACGGGGCGCGCCCGGCCGTCCGCTGGGCCGAGGTGGGCGGGGTGCGCGTGGAGAGCGACGGCGCGCCCGCGTTCACCGCCCGCCGCTGGACCACGGAACAGATCGACGCCGCCCGGCACCGCACCGACCTCGTCCCCGGCGACACGGTCTGGGTCAACCTCGACATCGACCGGCACGGCATCGGCACGCAGTCGTGCGGGCCGGGCGTCCTGCCCCAGTACGAACTCCGCGCCACCCCGCGGCCGTCGTCCCTGAGCTGCGTGTTCTCGGTGGTGGCGGACGGCTGAGGGAGACGCGCCTCCGCCCTCTAGGCCGTGGGGGTCAGCCGTTCCCGCAGGAACGCGACGACCCGTTCGCGTGCCGCGTGCGCGGGGTGCCCCGGCACCTCGCGCACCTCCTCCGTGAGGACGGAGTGCGCCGACTTCGCGAACCCGGTCCCGTTGCCCGGCGACGAGTCGAGTTCGATGACCTCGAACGCGTCGCCGAAATGGCGGCGCAGCGTGGCGAAGCGGTCGCGCGGGACCAGCTTGTCCTCGCTGAACCGCAGCCCGAGCGCACACAGCCCCTCGTTCCTGGTGCGGGCGACGACGGTGTCGAACTCGGCGCGGGACAGACCGGGGTCGACCCGGCGCGCGGCGCTCACCGGCAGCGGCAGCGAAGGCTGGCTGAGCACGGGCGCGAGGACGGCCGGGTCCGTGGCGGCGGCGAGCGCGAAGCCGCCGGTGAAGCACATGCCGATGACGCCGACCCCCGGGCCCGGTGTGCGGGACGCCAAATCACGGGCGAGGGCGCGGAGGTGGTCGGCGAAGGGGCGCCGGGCGTTGGTGGCGAAGGCGCGGAACTCTGAGGCGACGCAGACGCGGCCGAAGACGCCCAGGGCATACGGTACGGAGACCGGGCGGCCCGGCTCGCCGAAGGGGGACGGGATCGCGACGGTGAAGCCCTGCTTCACCAGGTGCTCGCCCAGGCCCAGGACTCCGGGGTGCACGCCCGGGATCTCGGGAACCAGGACGACGCCGGGGCCTGTCCCTTTCTCATGGACATCATGGGTGAGACCGGCTCCCGTGAAGGGGGACGCGTTCCACCCCGTGAGGTCCGCGGTCGGTTCCGAACCGGGCACGGTGCCCACTCCCTTTCGCTCTCACATGTCATATGGGTAGGTGGAGTTCATGCCTACAGCACGCATGCGCACAAGCACAGACCCCGCCGGGCACCCCGTGCCACCGGAGCCGCCCTCCGACCCGCCGTCGGGGCGGGTCGTGACGTGGCTGAGCAGATTCGGGCCCCTCGCCGTGGGCTACGCGGTGTTCCAGGCCCTGGTGGGGCTGCTCCCCGACGCGCTGTTCGGGGACACGGCCCGCTACTCGCTCGCCGTGGTCAGCGGCCTCGGGACGGGGATCTCCGCGTGGCTCGCCGCGGCGCTGCTGCGCGCCAGGGGGTCGGCGGACGACGGGGCCGCCGACCCCCTGGACGGGGTGCCCGCGGCCCGGAACGGCGTCCGGTGGCCCGGTCGAACCAGGGGCTTCCGGGCCGCTGCCGGGGCTCTCCGCCGCCACGTACGCCACGCTCGTCGACCGTCTCACGGTCTTCGACGATCCGCTGGTCGGCCGCCTCACGGGCTGGTCGCACGCGCTCGACGAACAGCCGGAGCCGGTACGGCCGACGGCGACCGGCACCGCGTACGGACTGCACATCGTCCTCGAACTCGGAGTGCCCGACGGGCGGTTGCGCGCCTCCGACCTCGTGGAGACGCTGTGGCGGCTGCGGTTGCCCGAGGGCGGCTGGTCGGCGCGGTCACAGGGCGCGGTGGGGCGGCCCGAGGTGACGGCGCTGGTGCTCGGCGCGCTGGCGCGGGCGGGCGCGGACGGCCGGCTTCTCGCCGCGGAGGCGGAACACTGCACGGAGCGCTTCACCCGCGAACTCGAACCCGCGGGGGCGGAGTTGACCCACGTCGTGACGACGGTGCTGCGCGGGCTGCTGCGCGCGGCACCGGGCTCGCCCGCCCTGCCGGTCCTGCGGGACGCGCTCGTCGACGGGGCCGTGACCGATCCGGCGCGCGACCACCGGCGCTGCTGGGGTTCCCGGCTCACCCCGCCGCGCGGCAGGACGGTGGCGCCGTCGGCCGTGCACACGGCGCAGGCCGTCGTCGCGCTCGACCGGGCGGCCCGGGTGCTCGGCGAGGACACGAACGCCCGCGCCACGCGCGAGGAGGGCATCCGCTGGCTGCTCTCCTGCCCCGGCGCCGCGCACGACGGCTGCGACGACCTGGAGAGCGGGCACGAGACGGTGCGCCGGCCGCACCCCGACGACGCGTCGCGCTCCGAGGTGCTCGCCGTGCGGCACTTCTCGGCGGCCTGGGTGATGCGGGCACTGCTCACGCCGGGCGCGCACGCGGTCGCCGTCGACGAGGGCACGGAAGCGGTCCGGCAGGAGATGCTCGCGGGGGCGGCGGCGTGCGTGTGGCGGCAGCAGGACAACGGGATCTGGACGTGGGACGGGGCCGATCTCGCCTACCCGCTGTGGATGACCTACCAAGGCCTTTCGGTGCTGCGGGCACATGCCGTATGGATGTATCAGCCGGGTGGCTGAGGCGCGCGGACGCGGGGAGAGTGCGACGAGGGGGAGAGTGCGTTGGGTGGTCGGCACGTCCAGGACGCCACGAAGCTGCTGGAGGAGTCGCTGGACGGGCCGGAGGGGGACGACGAGCTGGTGCGGGAGGCTCGCTCCGCCGTCGCCGAACTGGGCTCCACTGAACGACTGTTGCCGCTGGTCCGTGAACTGGCGGCCGGCGCGGGCGACCCCTCGGGATGCGCGCTCCTGTCGTACCGTCACGTTCTCGGCTTCGACAAGCTGCTCCTCATCGACGGCGGACCGCGGCACATGCTGCGCGCGCACGTGTGGCATCCGGGCCGCGGCACCCGCGAGGACATCCACAACCACCGCTCGCCGCTCGCCTCGTACGTGGTGCGGGGCGCGCTGGGCATGGAGCTGTACGAGCGCGCGGCCCCCTGCGCCGGGCAGGGCGTCGCCGCGGCCTGGTACCGGGAGTCCTTGACGGGTGAGGAGGGCGACTGGCTCCTGGAGCCCGCGGGCGGCGCGCGGCTGCGGCTCGTGCAGAGCGCCCGGTACACGGCGGGGAGCGGTTACGCGCTGCCGCCGCATGTGCTGCACCGCGCGTGGTGCGACTCCGCGGGGCCGACGGTCACGCTGTTCCTGGAGACGGGGTCGGGGCGGCGGCGGTACACGGACGTGTTCGCGGGAGCGGGGACGGGAGCGGTGCCGGCGACGGCCGTACCCGTGGCCGACGACACGGCCGGGCGTGCGGTGGCGAAGAAGCCACTCGAGGTGAACGACTACCTGGCGGAGTTGTCGGCGCTGGCCGACCTGCTCGCGGAGGACCCGACGACCTGACCGGGGCGGCTCAGCCGAAGGCCTGGCGGACGATCTCCCGGTTGTAGTCGTCGATCCGGACGGTGCCGAGGTCGGCGGGGGCGAGCCAGCGGTGGTCCTGGTCGGGCAGGGGCAGGGTCACGTCGAAGGTGAGGGGCCGTACGAGGAAGTTGTCCTGCCAGTTCTTGACCTCGTGCCCGCGGTACGTACTGACGAAGGAGGACTCGCCGACCTTGCGGAGGACCCGGCCGAGCAGTCCCGTCTCCTCCTTGAGCTCTCTCAGGACGCCGTCCCGCGGACTCTCGCCGGGCTCCAGCTTCCCGCACGGGACGCCCCACACGCCGGGCAGGAACCGCTCGGTCTCGCTGCGTCGCACGAGCAGCACACGACGGCGGAACACCACGACAGCCGCCGCGAGCCGGTTGTCACCGGGATAGTCCATGTCCTCCAACGTAGCGGGGAATCGGGGCCGGTGACAGTCACGACGGCGGCTCGTCGGCCACCTGTTCGCGTTCTCCCTGGTCGAGCCGGAGCGGAGGGTAGACGTCCGTCGGCAGAGTGCCGTAGACCACCACCCGCGCGGCTCAGCGGTGCGGGCACCGTGTCCGTTTCCTTCAAGACCGGTGAGCGGCCCCCTGCCTACGCTGCGGGCATGGACAGCACACCGAAGTCAGCCACTACGAAGTCCCCCACGCCCCGTTTCGACCTGATCGGCCTCGTCGTCTCCGACCTGGCCGCGTCGCTCGCGTTCTACCGCCGTCTCGGCCTGGAGTTCCCCGAGGGCGCCGAGAGCCTGCCGCACGTGGAGGCGGCCCTTCCTGGCGGGCTGCGGATCGCCTTCGACACGGAGGCGACCGTGCGGTCGTTCCACCGGGACTGGCAGCCGCCCGCGGGCGCGGGCCGGATCGGGCTCGCCTTCCACTGCGGGACGCCGGCCGGTGTCGACGCGGTGTACGGGGACGTCACGGGCGCCGGGTACGCGAGCGAACTCAAGCCGTTCGACGCGCCCTGGGGTCAGCGGTACGCCGTCGTGCTCGATCCGGACGGCAACGGCGTCGACCTGTTCGCGCCGCTGGGTTCCGCCGCCGAGTAGGGCGCTCAGCGACACCCCCGTCAACTCCCGCACGTCGCGGGCCAGATGCGCCTGGTCGGCGAAGCCCGCGACGGCCGCCGTGTCCGCGAACGACATGCCGTCGCGGGCCAGCGCGAGCGCCCGCTGCAGGCGAAGCACCCGGGCCAGCGTCTTGGGCCCGTAGCCGAAGGCGTGCAGCGAACGGCGGTGCAGCCGACGGGCGTTGATGCCCGCGTCCGCCGCGGTGCGCGTCACCGAGTGGCCCGCGTCCAGGGAGGCGACGACGTGGGCGAGCAGCGGGTCGGGCGGCTCGGCGCGGGCGACGCGCTCCGCGGCGACGGCCTCCAGGACGGCCATCGGATCGTCGGCGTCGTCCACCCGCTCCGTCAGCCGACGCGCCTCGGCGGCGCTCCACAGATCCGCCAACTCGGCCCGCCGGTCGCGCAGTTCGTGGGCGGGTACGCCGAGGAAGGCGGGCGCGGTGCCGGGACGGAACCGAATGCCGACGAACCGCGTGCCGGGTTCCATGTCCTGCGGGACGTACGCGCGGGTGTCCGGCCCCGCGACGAACAGCTGGCCCTCGGTCCACAGCAGGTCCATGCAGCCGTCGGGCAGCACGGGCCGGGTGTCGCCGGGGGCGCCCGTGGCCACACGGGTCCAGACGACCGCGCCGGTCAGCCGGGACGGCCGCTCCCGGTAGTCGCGGGGTTCGACGCGTTTCGTGGCCACGTGTCCGAGATTACGCGGCGGCACCGACCCGGTGCTCCTGCGGACTCACCCCGTACACCCGCTTGAACGCCCCGGACAGGGCGAACGCGCTGCCGTAACCGATGCGGCGGGCTATCGAGCCGATCGTCAGGTCGGTGTCGCGCAGCAGGTCCGCGGCGAGCGCGAGGCGCCAGTTCGTCAGGTACGTCATCGGGGGCTCCCCCACGAGCTCCGCGAAGCGTCGGGCCAGCGCGGCCCGTGAGACGCCCGTCTTCTGTGCGAGGGCCGCGATCGTCCAGGGGTGGGCCGGGTCGTCCTGGAGCAGGCGCAGGGCGCTGCCGACGACCGGGTCACCCATCGCCCGGTACCAGGCCGGCGCCGCCGCCTCCGGACGGGAGAACCAGGCGCGCAGAGCGGCGATCAGGAGCAGGTCGAGGAGCCGGTCCAGGACGACGGCCTGGCCCGGCTCGTCCTTGCCGATCTCGTCGGCGACGACCGGGGTCAGCGGACACTGCCACACCTCGCCGGGCAGGACGAGCAGCGGCGGCAGCGCGTCGAGGAGCCGGCCGGTGATCTCGCCCCGCATCTGGTACGTGCCGATCAGCATCTCCACGGAGGCGTCGCGCCGCTCGCCCCAGGCGCGCGGGCCGAGGTCGCGGTACCGGGCCACGGGGGCGCCGTCGAGGGGTGCGCAGCGCTGTCCCGGTTGGATCTCGGCGAAGGGTGCGGTGTCGGGTTCCCCGGCGCACGTGTAGTGGTCGGGGCCGCGGGCGATCGCGAGGGCACCGGGGCGGATGCGCTGCGCGGGCGAGCCGTCCGCCGGGGTGATCCACGCGTCGCCGCGCACCATGACCATGACGGACAGCGGCGCCTCGTCCGCGATGCGGACGGACCACGGCGGGTCGAAGAGCGCGCGCATCATGAAGGCGCCTCGGGCGCGCGGCCCTTCGAGCAGTCCGGCGAGTACGTCCATGCCGGAAGCGTAGAGGGCGGACGCGTGGACGTACGCGTATGGCCGTGAGCTCCTCGGCGATGGTTCCCCGGCGGGCCCGGCAGTTGACTGAGGGCCATGACGACGAACACTGAGAACACGACCGCAGAGCACACGACGAGGACGACGGACACGGGCATGACCGTGCTGGTCACCGGGGCCACCGGGCGCGTGGGGCGCCGGGTCGTGGAGTCCGCCGAGGCGGCCGGGCTCACCGTGCGGGCCGCCTCGCGGAGCGGCACCGTGCGGTTCGACTGGACGGACCCGTCGACGTGGGCGGGCGCCCTGCGGGGCGCGGACGCCGCGCACCTCGCGTACCTGCCGGACGTGGGCGCGCCCGGCGCGGCCGGGACGGTCGGCGCGTTCGCCCGCGAGGCGGTGGCGGCGGGCGTACGGCGGCTGACGCTGCTGTCGGCGCGGGGCGAGGACCAGGCGCACGCGACCGAGCGGGCGGTACGGGACTCGGGGGCCGAGTGGACCGTCGTACGGGCCAGTTGGTTCGCGCAGAACCTCAGTGAGGGGCCGCTCCTCGACGCGATGCGGGGCGGGGAGCTGGTGTTCCCCGCAGGTGAGGTGCTCGAACCGTTCATCGACGCCCGCGACATCGGTGACGTGGTCGTGGCCGCGCTGACCGGCGGCGACCGGTTCACGGGCCGCACCCTCGACCTCACGGGTCCCCGGCTGCTTTCGTTCCGGCAGGCGGTGGCGGAGGTCGCGGCGGCGGCGGGGCGCGAGATGACGTACGTGCCGGTCTCCGCCCGCGAGTACGGCGCGGCGCTCGCCGGGTTCGGGGTGCCCGCCGAGGAGGTGGAGTTCCTGATCGAGCTGTTCGAGACGAACCTCGACGGCCGCAACGCGAGGTGCTCCGACGGGGTGCGGGAGGTGCTGGGCCGCGACCCGAGGGATTTCGCCGACTTCGCCGGGGAGCAGGCGGCGGCCGGCACCTGGAAGTGCTGACCTCACGCCCTCCGGGGCGGGAGTCCCGGGGCGCTGCCCCGGGCCCCGCTCCTCAATCGCCGGAGGGGCCGTTGTCCCCGGGACCCGTCCCGTTCCGCTTCGCGTGCTTCGGCTGTTTCGCCGGCGTCCGCAGCCGCGACGACACGTCGTCCGGCGGCAGGAACCGCGACCAGCGCTCGGGGAACTCGGACGGCATCTCGGGGTCGTCGGGGTCGTCGAGGTCCGCCATCGCCTCCCGCGCCGCGGCCGCGCGGGCCACCACCTCCGCGGCCTGCGCCTCCCTTATGCGGTCGTTCGCGGCGCGCGCCGCGGCCGTGGCGACGGACGGCCAGACCCGGTCGATGGCCGCGTTGACCGCGGCGCCGACCAGGACCGCGAACGCGGAGACGCCGATCCACAGCAGCACGGCGACGGGCGCCGCGAGCGAGCCGTAGATGGTGGGGCCCTCCACCGTGCTGGTGAGGTAGATGCGGAGCAGGAAGCTGCCGAGCACCCACATGGCGAGGGCGATCAGCGCGCCCGGCATGTCCTCCACCCACGGCGAACGCACCGGCACTGACACGTGATACAGCGTCGTGAGGAAGACGACGGAGAGGATGACGACGACCGGCCAGTACAAGATCTGGACGACCGTCGTCGAGCCCGGCAACAGGTTCACCACCGCGTCCGGGCCCGCCACCATCAGCGGCAGCGCCACCGACCCGATGAGCAGCGCCACGATGAACAGGCCGAAGGCGAGGATCCGGGTCTTGACGATGCCGCGGACGCCGTCGAGGCCGTACATCACGGTGATGGTGTCGATGAAGACGTTCACGGCGCGCGAGCCGGACCACAGGGCGAACAGGAAGCCGATGGAGATGACGTCGGGCCGGCTGACCCGCATCACGTCGTCCAGTATCGGTTCCGCGATCTGGTGGACGCCCCGGTCGGAGAGGACCGTGCGGGACGCCTCCAGGATGTTGTTCTGCACGCTGGCGATGGTGTCCGCGCCCGTCCACCGGTCGACGTACGCGAGCAGGCCGATGAGGCTCAGCAGCAGCGGCGGGACGGAGAGCAGCGTGAAGAAGGCCGCCTCGGCCGCGAGCCCCAGGATGCGGTACTCGATGCACGAGTTGACGGTGTCCTTGAGCAGCAGCCAGGCGGTCCTGCGCATGGAGACGTTCCGGTAGAGAGCGCGGGCCCGGTTCCAGCGGCCCGACGGCCGCCCGGGTGTTTCTTTTGCCTGGTGCACCTCCTTACCGTAGCGGCATGGCAGCCAGCACCCACACAGTGACCAACCAGGCTCCGCCCCTGGTGGGATATGACGTATTCACGTCCGACCGGGCCCTCGTGGAAGGGGTCGAGCGGCACCTCGATCCGGCGCTCCTCGATTCCGCCCGCGACGAGCTCTCGTTGCTCGGCCGGGCCGCGGGATCCGCCCAGGCGCAGAAGTGGGGAGATCTGGCGAACACGAATCCTCCGGTTCTGCACACGCACGACCGGTACGGCAACCGGATCGACGAGGTCGAGTTCCACCCGGCGTGGCACCGGCTGCTCGGCAAGGCGGTCTCCGCGGGCCTGACCGCCGCCTGGGCGCGGCCCGGCGGGCATCTGCGCCGGGCCGCCGGATTCCTGGTGTGGACGCAGGTCGAGGGCGGGCACGGCTGCCCGGTCTCGATGACGCACGCCGCGGTGCCCGCGCTCCGCGCCGACCCGGCGCTCGCCGCCGAGTGGGAGCCGCGCCTCACCTCGACCGTGTACGACGAGGGGCTGCGCCCGGCGTCCCGGAAGGCGGGCGCCGTCTTCGGGATGGGCATGACGGAGAAGCAGGGCGGCAGCGACGTACGGGCCAACACCACGCGCGCGCAGGCCCTCGCCGAGGAGGGGACGTACGCGCTCACGGGGCACAAGTGGTTCTGCTCCGCGCCCATGTCCGACGGGTTCCTGGTCCTCGCGCAGGCCGAACAGGGCCTGACGTGCTTCCTCGTGCCGCGGGTCCTTGAGGACGGCTCGCGGAACGTCTTCGCCATCCAGCGGCTCAAGGACAAACTGGGCAACAGGTCCAACGCGTCCAGCGAGGTCGAGTTCGACGGGACGTGGGCGCGGCGGGTCGGGGACGAGGGGCGCGGGGTGCGCACCATCATCGAGATGGTGGCGGCGACCCGACTGGACTGTGTGATCGGGTCGGCGGCGCTGATGCGGCAGGCCGTCGCTCAGGCGGTGCACCACGCCACGTACCGGGAGGCGTTCGGCGGCAGGCTCGTCGACAAGCCGCTCATGCGCAACGTACTGGCCGATCTGGCGCTGGAGTCGGAGGCCGCCACGACGCTGGCGCTGCGGCTGGCCGCGGCCTACGACGACGGGGGCGAGCAGGAGCAGGCGTTCCTGCGGCTCGCGGTGCCCGCGGCGAAGTACTGGGTGACCAAGCGCTGCACTCCACTGGCGGGTGAGGCGCTCGAATGCCTGGGCGGCAACGGTTACGTGGAGGATTCGGGCATGCCGCGGCTGCTGCGCGAGGCGCCGCTCAACTCCATCTGGGAGGGGTCGGGGAACGTCCAGGCGCTGGACGTGCTGCGGGCGCTGCAGCGGGAGCCGCGGGCCCTGAACGCGTTCCTCCAGGAGGTCGGGACGGCGCGCGGCGCGGACCACCGCCTGGACGCCGCGATCAAGGACCTGCTGACCGAACTGGCCGACCTGGAGGGCATCGAGGGGCGCGGGCGGCGGCTCGTGGAGCGGATGGCGCTGGTGCTCCAGGGCTCACTGCTTGTGCGGTACGCGCCTCCGGAGGTCGCCGACGCGTTCTGCGCCTCGCGGCTCGGCGGGGACTGGGGCGCGGCGTTCGGCACGCTGCCGCACAGTCTCGATCTGGCGTCGGTGGTGGAGCGGGCCGCTCCGGGCGTCTAGCGCCTGTGTCGGAATTCCTTGGCCGGCACGGGGGTGGTGCTGCGCCGACACGGCACCACCCCCGTCACACAGGCCCCTTGAGGAGCGTGCACACCGCACGGGCGGTGTTGCTGTCCAGATTCGGGCCCCGCCCGGCCCTTGGCCAGGGTTGCAGGAGGTTGCAACTCGCTCCCGGGAAGCCTCCGCAGGAGGCACGATGAAGGGGCGCCCGCACGCGCTCCCGCACGCCCCCGGTCTGGCCGGAAAGGACCCCGTGGTCATGAACGCCCCGTCGACGATCGACCTCGCGCGGCTCTCCGCCATGGACCGCGCGCACGCCGCGCTCGTCTTGAAGGGGGTGCGCGACGCCATGCTGTCCGGGGAGCGGCCGAGGGTTCTGCCGCGGCCGGTGATCGGCGACTCGTGGGGGCGGATGATTCTCCGCGGCGTCGATCCGGACCGCGACGTCCGGTCGCGGCTGCTGAGCGAGGAGGAGCTGGAGGAGCGCCGCCGCGCCTCGCCGCTCCGGGAGATCCTGCCCGTCCTGCGCGACGCGCTGGTGTCCGTGGCGGACGCGGCGCAGCACATCGTGGTCGTCAGCGACGCGGACGGGCGTGTGCTGTGGCGCGAGGGCAGTGCCGCCGTGCTGCGCAAGGCGGACTCGCTCGGGTTCGAGCCGGGCGCGGACTGGAGCGAGGAGGTCGTGGGCACGAACGGCATAGGGACGCCACTGGTGGTACGCCGCCCCGTGCAGGTGTTCTCCGCCGAGCACTTCGTGCAGACCCACCATTCGTGGACGTGCGCGGGCGCCCCGGTGACCGATCCGCGGGACGGCAGGCTCCTCGGCGTGGTCGACGTCAGCGGTCCGCTGCGGACCATCCATCCCGCGACGCTCGCTCTGGTCGACTCGGTCGCCAAGCTCGGGGAGGCGCGGCTTCGGGACCGCCATGTGACGGCGCTCGACCGGCTGCGCGCGGTGGCGGCTCCGGTCCTCGCGCGGCTCGACGGGCGGGCGCTCGCGGTCGACGTGCACGGGTGGACGGCCGCGGTGACGGGCATGCCCCCGGCGGACCGCCTCACGCTCCCCAAGTCCTTCGGCGCGGGCCGCACCTGGCTGCCGTCGCTGGGCCCGTGCCTGGTGGAGCCGCTGCCCGGCGGATGGCTGCTGCGCCCGGAGGACCCGGGTGACGTGCCGCGGCCGGTCGCCGCGACCCGGCTCGTCCTGGACGTGAGCAGTCCGCGCCGGTGGACGCTCTCGGTGCTCGGCGGCGCCCATGACTGGACGCACGAGCTGAGCCCGCGCCACGCCGAGCTCCTCTATCTCCTCTGTACGTACCGCACGGGACGCACCGCTTCGGGGCTCGCCGAGGACATGTTCGGCGACCCGGCGCGCACGGTGACGGTGCGCGCGGAGCTCTCCCGTGTACGGCGCTATCTGGGCGGTCTTCTCGCCCACCGCCCCTACCGCTTCCACGAGGACGTGGACGTCGACGTGATCATGCCCGAGCGTCCGGCGGACCTACTGCCGCACTCGATGGCGCCCGCGGTGCGCGCGGCGCGACGGCGCATGATTCTCTGAGCCCCATGAGCATCACTGTCACCACCTGGTCCCTCGAACAGACCTCTCCGGCCGACCTGCGCCCGGCCGCCGCGCCCGACGGGGACGTCCGGATCGTGCGCGCCGAGGTCCCCTCGCCCGAGTTCAGCCGTTTTCTGTACTCATCCGTCGGCGGGGACATCCGCTGGTCCGACCGGCTCTCCCTCACGTACGCGGAGTGGCAGAAGCTCCTCGACCGGCCGGGTGTGGAGACGTGGGTCGCCTACGAGAAGGGGACGCCGGCGGGGTACGTGGAGCTGGCGGCGCGCGGCGAGAACGGGGACGCGGCGGAGGGCGTCGTGGAGATCGTCTACTTCGGACTGATCCCCGCCTTCCGGGGGCGCCGCATCGGCGGGCACCTCCTCTCGTACGCCGTCGCGCGCGCCTGGGACCTGGCCGAGCGGTGGCCCGGGCTCGCGCCGACCGAGAGGGTCTGGCTGCACACGTGCTCCAAGGACGGTGAGCACGCCATGGACAACTACCGGCGGCGCGGATTCCGGCTCTTCGACACGAAGGTCGAGGAGGAGGCGGACGTGCCGACTCCGGGCCCTTGGCCGGGGGCCGACCGCGACTGAACCGTCCGCGCGCCGCTGTGACCGACGACACCCTTGTCCACGATACGGGACAAGGGTGTCCGCATTCTGGATAATGCTGGACTGGGTCGAAAGTCCCGTGACACGCTTCCGGCATGGATCGCACTGGAAACGCCTTGGTGAGTCGACGTCACGTCGACCTCGGCCGCATGTCCAGCGCCATGTGTCCGGCTCGCTGATCGATTCAGCACAGCCGCTCCCCCTCCCCTGAACCCCCTCCCTGCGCAGCGCCGCGCGCACGTCCCCGCATGCGTCCACCGTGCGCGGTCACGTGCCGATTTCGCAGGTCAGAGCACGCATTCCCGCTGCCCCGAAGGACGTACCGCCATGGCCGCCACGCCAGAGAAGCCTGCCCCAGCAACGCCACGCCGCAAGGTGAGCCGTCACCGCGGCGAGGGTCAGTGGGCCGTCGGTCACTTCACGCCGCTCAACGGGAACGAGCAGTTCAAGAAGGACGACGACGGTCTCAATGTGCGGACACGTATTGAGACGATCTACTCGAAGCGTGGTTTCGACTCCATCGACCCGAACGACCTCCGCGGCCGTATGCGCTGGTGGGGGCTGTACACCCAGCGCAAGCCCGGGATCGACGGCGGCAAGACCGCGGTTCTCGCGCCGGAGGAGCTGGACGACGAGTACTTCATGCTCCGCGTCCGCGTCGACGGCGGACGGCTGACCACCGAGCAGCTGCGCGTGATCGGCGAGGTGTCCCAGGAGTTCGCGCGCGGCACCGCCGACCTCACCGACCGCCAGAACATCCAGTACCACTGGATCCGCATCGAGGACGTCCCCGAGATCTGGCGCCGCCTCGAAGCCGTCGGCCTCTCGACCACCGAGGCGTGCGGTGACACGCCCCGCGTCATCCTCGGCTCCCCCGTGGCGGGTGTCGCCGAGAACGAGATCATCGACGGCTCCCCCGCCATCGACGAGATCCAGCGCCGCTTCATCGGCAACCCCGAGTTCTCGAACCTGCCCCGCAAGTTCAAGACCGCGATCTCCGGGTCGCCGCAGCTCGACGTCGCCCACGAGATCAACGACGTCGCCTTCGTCGGCGTGCACCACCCCGAACACGGCCCCGGCTTCGACCTCTGGGTCGGCGGCGGCCTCTCCACCAACCCCAAGCTCGGCGTGCGCCTCGGCACCTGGGTCGCGCTCGACGACGTTCCGGACGTGTTCGGCGGCGTCATCGGGATCTTCCGCGACTACGGCTACCGGCGCCTGCGCAACCGCGCCCGCCTGAAGTTCCTCGTCGCCGACTGGGGCCCGGAGAAGTTCCGGCAGGTCCTGGAGGACGAGTACCTCCAGCGGAAGCTGGTCGACGGGCCCGCCCCCGAGCAGCCCGCGGGCACCTGGCGCGACCACCTCGGCGTCCACCGGCAGAAGGACGGCCGCTTCTACGTCGGCTTCGCGCCCCGCGTCGGACGCGTCCACGGCACCACCCTCACGAAGATCGCCGAGGTCGCCGAGGCCCACGGCTCGGGCCGGCTTCGCACCACCGCCGAGCAGAAGATGATCGTGCTCGACGTCGAGCAGGACCAGATCGACTCGCTCGTCTCCGCACTCGAAGCCCTCGACCTGCGGGTCAACGCCTCGCCGTTCCGGCGCGGCACCATGGCCTGCACCGGCATCGAGTTCTGCAAGCTCGCCATCGTCGAGACGAAGGCACGCGGCGCCTCGCTCATCGACGAACTGGAGCGCCGCATCCCGGAGTTCGACGAGCCGATCACCATCAACATCAACGGCTGCCCCAACGCCTGCGCCCGCATCCAGGTCGCCGACATCGGCCTCAAGGGCCAGCTCATGCTCGACGACCAGGGCAACCAGGTCGAGGGCTACCAGGTGCACCTGGGCGGCGCCCTCGGGCTCGACGCAGGCTTCGGCCGCAAGGTCCGCGGACTGAAGGTCACCGCCACCGAGCTCCCCGACTACGTGGAGCGGGTCCTCAAGCGCTTCCAGGAGCAGCGCGAGGACGGCGAGCGCTTCGCCACGTGGACCGCCCGCGCACCCGAGGAGGCCCTCAAGTGAGCGAGCGTGCCGCCCCGTTCCACTGCCCCTACTGCGCCGACGAGGACCTGCGCCCCCACGAGGCCGGACACGGCGCGTGGGAATGCGGGGCCTGCAACCGGGCCTTTCAGCTGAAGTTCCTCGGGCTGCTCGCCCGGGGTGTTCAGCCCACCAGCAGTGGAGAGAGCCAGATATGACGACCGCTCAGGACCAGAAGGCGCGCACCGACGACGAGTTGAAGGCACTCGCCGAGCAGGCCGGGCGCGACCTGGAGGACGCCTCAGCCCTGGAGATCCTCCAATGGGCCGCCGACACCTTCGGGGCACGCTTCTGCGTGACCTCCTCGATGGAGGACGCGGTCGTCGCCCACCTCGCCTCGCGCGCCAGGCCCGGCGTCGATGTCGTGTTCCTGGACACCGGCTATCACTTCCCGGAGACCATCGGCACCCGTGACGCCGTCGAGGCCGTCATGGACGTCAACGTCATCACCTTGACGCCCCGCCAGTCCGTGGCGGAACAGGACGCGGTGTACGGCGCGAAGCTCCACGACCGCAACCCCGACCTGTGCTGCAGGCTGCGGAAGGTCCAGCCCCTGGAGGAGGGCCTCGCCGGGTACACCGCGTGGGCCACCGGGCTGCGCCGCGACGACTCGCCGAGCCGCGCGAACACCCCGGTCGTCGGCTGGGACGAGAAGCGCGGCAAGGTCAAGATCTCGCCGATCGCCCGCTGGACCCAGGACGACGTCGACGCGTACGTCACCGAGCACGGCGTCCTCACCAACCCGCTCCTGATGGACGGCTACGGCTCGGTGGGCTGCGCCCCCTGCACCCGCCGCCTCCTGGAGGGCGAGGACGCGCGCGCAGGCCGCTGGGCCGGCAACGCCAAGACCGAGTGCGGGATCCACTGATGGCCGCGCGGCAGACGCAGCAGCGGACACAGACGACACAGCCGCAGCCCCCGCAGCAACAGACCCGGGAGAACCACGTGACGACCGGAGCCACCGTCTGGCTCACCGGCCTGCCCAGCGCCGGCAAGACCACCATCGCGTACGAACTGGCGGGCCTACTGCGGTCGGAGGGACACCGCGTGGAGGTCCTCGACGGCGACGAGATCCGCGAGTTCCTCTCGGCGGGCCTCGGCTTCAGCCGCGAGGACCGGCACACCAACGTGCAGCGCATCGGCTTCGTCGCCGAACTCCTCGCGCGCAACGGTGTGCTGGCCCTGGTGCCGGTGATCGCGCCGTTCGCCGACAGCCGCGAGGCGGTGCGCAAGCGCCACCAGGCCGGGGGCACCGCGTACCTGGAGGTGCACGTCGCGACACCGGTCGAGGTCTGCTCCGTACGCGACGTGAAGGGCCTGTACGCGAAGCAGGCGGCGGGTGAGATCTCCGGGCTCACCGGGGTCGACGACCCCTACGAGGCGCCGGAGTCGCCCGATCTGCGCATCGAGTCGCAGGACCAGACCGTGCAGGAGTCAGCGGCGGCGGTTCACGCGCTGCTCAGCGAAAGGGGTCTCGCATGACGACCGTCGCGAAAGTGACCGACGAGGGCACCGACAGCCCGTACGCGCTCAGCCACCTGGACGCGCTGGAGTCGGAGGCGGTGCACATCTTCCGCGAGGTGGCGGGTGAGTTCGAGAACCCGGTGATCCTGTTCTCCGGCGGCAAGGACTCGATCGTGATGCTGCACCTGGCGCTGAAGGCGTTCGCCCCCGCGGCGATCCCCTTCTCGCTGCTGCACGTCGACACGGGACACAACTTCCCCGAGGTGCTGGAGTACCGCGACCGCGTCGTCGCCGAACACGGGCTGCGGCTGCATGTCGCCTCCGTGCAGGACTACATCGACCGCGGAGTGCTGCGCGAGCGCCCGGACGGCACCCGCAACCCCCTCCAGACGCTGCCGCTGACGGAGAAGATCCAGAGCGAGCGGTTCGACGCCGTGTTCGGCGGCGGGCGCCGGGACGAGGAGAAGGCGCGGGCGAAGGAGCGGGTGTTCTCGCTGCGCGACGAGTTCTCGCAGTGGGACCCGCGCCGCCAGCGCCCCGAACTGTGGCAGCTCTACAACGGCCGCCACGCGCCCGGCGAGCACGTCCGCGTCTTCCCTCTCTCCAACTGGACCGAGCTGGACGTGTGGCAGTACATCGCCCGCGAGGACATCGAGCTGCCCGGGATCTACTTCGCCCACGAGCGCGAGGTGTTCGAGCGGGCGGGGATGTGGCTGACGGCGGGTGAGTGGGGCGGGCCGAAGGCGGGTGAGACGGTCGAGACGCGGCTGGTGCGGTACCGCACGGTCGGTGACATGTCCTGCACCGGCGCCGTCGACTCCGACGCGACGACGCTGGACGCCGTCATCACCGAGATCGCCGCGTCCCGGCTCACCGAGCGCGGCGCGACCCGCGCCGACGACAAGATGTCCGAGGCCGCGATGGAAGACCGCAAGCGCGAGGGGTACTTCTAACCATGAGCAACAGCACCGCCGAGCCGGTCAAGCCGCTCTCCACCGAGCAGCTGTCGGCCACCACCCTGCTGCGGTTCGCCACCGCCGGTTCCGTCGACGACGGCAAGTCCACCCTCGTGGGCCGCCTTCTCCACGACTCCAAGTCGGTCCTCACCGACCAGCTGGAGGCCGTGGAGCGCGTCTCCGCGAGCCGTGGCGCCGACGCCCCCGATCTCGCCCTCCTCACCGACGGGCTGCGCGCGGAGCGGGAGCAGGGCATCACCATCGACGTGGCGTACCGCTACTTCGCCACGGCCCGGCGCCGGTTCATCCTGGCCGACACCCCCGGCCACGTGCAGTACACCCGGAACATGGTCACCGGCGCCTCCACCGCGGACCTCGCCGTCGTCCTCGTCGACGCCCGCAACGGCGTCATCGAGCAGACCCGCAGGCACGCCGCGGTCGCCGCGCTGCTCCGCGTCCCGCACGTCGTCCTCGCCGTCAACAAGATGGACCTCGTCGCCTACGACGAGACCGTCTTCGCGAAGATCGCCGAGGAGTTCACCGCGTACGCCGGCGAACTCGGCGTACCGGAGATCACCGCGATCCCGATCTCCGCGCTGGCCGGGGACAACGTGGTGGAGCCGTCCTCCAACATGGACTGGTACGGCGGCCCCACCGTCCTGGAACACCTGGAGACCGTGCCGGTCAGCCACGACCTCGCCACCTGCCACGCGCGGCTGCCCGTGCAGTACGTGATCCGTCCGCAGACCGCCGAGCACCCCGACTACCGCGGCTACGCGGGCCAGATCGCGGCCGGTGCCTTCCGGGTCGGCGAGTCCGTGACGGTCCTGCCCTCGGGCCGCACCTCCAAGGTCGCCGGGATCGACCTGCTGGGGCAGCCGGTGGACGTGGCGTGGACGCCGCAGTCCGTCACGCTGCTCCTGGAGGACGACATCGACATCTCACGCGGCGACCTGATCGTGCCGAGCGGCGACGCCCCCGCGACCACGCAGGACGTCGAGGCGACCGTCTGCCACGTCGCGGACACCGCGCTCTCCGTCGGCCAGCGGGTGCTGCTCAAGCACACCACCCGCACGGTCAAGGCCATCGTCAAGGAGATCCCGTCGCGGCTCACCCTCGACGACCTCTCCCAGCACCCGGAGCCCGGCCGGCTCGTCGCCAACGACATCGGCCGGGTCAGGATCCGCACCGCCGAGCCGCTCGCCCTCGACTCCTACGCGGACTCGCGCCGCACCGGCTCCTTCCTGCTGATCGACCCGTCGGACGGCACGACGCTCGCGGCCGGCATGGCGGGCGACGCGTTCGCCACACCCGCCGACGAGGCGGCGCAGGCCGGTGCCGCGGACGACGAGGGCTGGGACTTCTGACATGACCTACGTCGACGTATACGCGACGTTCGCGAAAGAGGGCGGACGCATCGGCAGCGGCGCCCTCGGCAGCGGACAGGGCGGGGTCGCGCGATGTGCGGAGTAAGGCCTCCGGCGGGAACGCGGCGCGCGCACCACGTGTGCGCCCCCGTTCTCCCCGTATCCGCGGCACCCGCAGCACCCGCGCCCCGTGCGCGGCCACCACACAGACGAAGACCAGCCGATCTCCCGGCCACGACCTGACGGCGTGCGCCGGGCCGACGAGGGGACCACTTCCCGTGCCTGCTCCACGTACCCGACTCGCCGCACTCGCGGCGCTGCCCCTCCTCGCCCTGGCGCTCGGCGCCTGCGGTTACGGCTCCGAGGCCTCCGACGAGGACGGCAAGTCCAAGGTCGCCGAGGGTGCGAAGAAGATCGAAGACCTGGACAGCGTGAAGATCGGGTACTTCCCGAACCTCACCCACGCCACCGCCCTGGTCGGCAACCAGGAAGGCCTGTTCCAGAAAGAGCTCGGCGGCACCGAGGCAAAGTACGCGCAGTTCAACGCGGGCCCCTCGGAGATCGAGGCGCTGAACGCGGGGTCGATCGACATCGGCTGGATCGGCCCGTCCCCGGCCATCAACGGATTCACCAAGTCGCAGGGCAAGAACCTGCGCATCATCGGCGGTTCGGCGTCCGGCGGCGTGAAGCTCGTCGTGAACCCGAAGAAGATCAAGTCCCTGGACGACGTCAAGGGCAAGAAGATCGCGACGCCGCAGCTCGGCAACACCCAGGACGTGGCGTTCCTCAACTGGATCGCCGAGCGGGGCTGGAAGGTCGACGCGCAGAGCGGCAAGGGTGACGTGTCGGTGATCCGCAGCGACAACAAGGTCACCCCCGACGCCTACAAGTCCGGTTCCCTGGACGGGGCTTGGGTGCCGGAGCCGACCGCGTCGAAGCTGGTCGCCGAGGGCGGCAAGGTGCTGCTCGACGAGGCCGACCTGTGGCCGGGCAAGAAGTTCGTGATCACCAACATCATCGTGCGGCAGGAGTTCCTGAAGGAGCACCCGAAGGTCGTCGAGGCCGTGCTGCGCGGCGCCGTGAAGACCAACGCGTGGATCGCGGAGAACCCGGAGAAGGCCAAGGCCGCCGCGAACGCGCGGCTCAAGGCGGACGCCGGGAAGCCGCTGCCCGCCGAGGTGCTCGACCCGGCGTGGAAGTCGATCCAGACCACGAACGACCCGCTGGCCGCGACGCTCGAGGCCGAGGCGGACCACGCGGTCAAGGCCGGTCTCCTGGAGAAGCCCGACCTCAAGGGCATCTACGACCTCGGTCCGCTGAACAAGGTCCTCAAGGCCGAGGGCGAGTCCCCGGTCGTCGACGCCGGTCTCGGCGTCAAGTAACCCGGCAGACGACGTTCCCAGCTCCCAGGAGGTGACGACCATGGCCACGACCCTCGCCAAGGCCGCGGAGGACACCCGCACCACGGCCGAGCACGCCGCACGGATCGAGCACGTCTCGAAGTCGTTCGGCGGCCCCGCCGGACCCCAGCTGGTCCTGGACGACATCACGCTCGATGTCGCGCCGGGCGAGTTCGTCACCCTCCTGGGAGCCTCGGGCTGCGGCAAGTCGACGCTGCTCAACCTGGTGGCCGGGCTCGACGAGCCGTCCGCGGGCACGATCTCGACGGACGGCCGCCCCGCCCTGATGTTCCAGGAGCACGCGCTGTTCCCGTGGCTGACCGCGGGCAAGAACATCGAACTCGCCCTGAAGATGCGCGGCGTGCCGAAGGCGGAGCGCCGCCCGAAGGCCGAGGAGCTCCTCGGCCTCGTCCGGCTGCAGGGCGCGTACGGCAAGCGGGTGCACGAGCTGTCCGGCGGCATGCGCCAGCGGGTCGCGCTGGCCCGCGCGCTCGCCCAGGACAGCAGGCTCCTGCTGATGGACGAGCCGTTCGCGGCGCTCGACGCGATCACCCGTGACGTCCTGCACGACGAGCTGACCCGCATCTGGCGCGAGACGAACGTCTCCGTCCTCTTCGTCACGCACAACGTGCGCGAGGCCGTGCGCCTCGCGCAGCGTGTCGTGCTCCTCTCGTCGCGCCCCGGCCGGGTGGCGCACGAGTGGCGGGTCGACATCCCGCACCCGCGCCGCATCGAGGACACCGCCGTGGCGGAACTGTCCGTCGAGATCACCGAACAACTGCGTGGGGAGATCCGCCGCCATGGCCAGCACTGACACTTCGACCGGCCCGGTCAAGGAGTCCGGCGACAGCCAGGACCTCGCCGGCCTGGAGGCGGGCCTCGACGCGCTGGAGTCGCACGCGGGCCCCACCCGTACGCCCGTGCGCCAGGTCCTGGTGCAGAAGGTGGTGCCGCCGGTCACCGCGGTGCTGCTGGTGCTGCTCGTCTGGCAGGCGCTCGTCTCCTTCGACATCGTCGACGACCCCTCCAAGCTGCCCCCGCCGTCCGCGGTGTGGGACGAGGTCCACGAGGCGTGGCTGCAGGGCAACCTCCTCGACTACATCTGGACGTCCGTCTCGCGCGGGCTGCTCGGCTTCCTGTTCGCCCTGGTCATCGGCACGCCGCTCGGTCTGATCGTGGCGCGGGTGCGGTTCGTGCGGGCGGCGATCGGACCGATCCTGTCCGGTCTGCAGTCGCTGCCCTCGGTGGCGTGGGTGCCGCCGGCGGTGATCTGGCTGGGCCTGGACAACTCGATGATGTACGCGGTGATCCTGCTGGGCGCGGTCCCGTCCATCGCCAACGGTCTGGTGTCCGGCGTCGACCAGGTGCCGCCGCTGTTCCTGCGCGCGGGCCGCACGCTCGGCGCGACGGGCCTGCGGCACACCTGGCACATCGTGCTCCCCGCGGCGTTGCCCGGCTATCTCGCGGGGCTCAAGCAGGGCTGGGCGTTCTCCTGGCGCTCGCTCATGGCCGCGGAGATCATCGCGTCCTCGCCCGACCTCGGCGTGGGCCTCGGCAGCCTCCTGGAGAACGGCCGCAACGCCAGCTCCATGTCGATGGTCTTCCTCGCCATCTTCCTCATCCTCATCGTCGGCATCGCCATCGACCTGCTGATCTTCAGCCCGCTGGAGCGGCGCGTCCTGCGCAGCCGCGGTCTCCTCGCGAGGAGCTGAACCGCCGTGCACCGTCCCGTCCTTCTCGTCGTCGCCCACGGCAGCCGTGACCCGCGGCACGCCTCGACCGTGCGCGCGCTCGTGCGCCGAGTGCGGTCGCTGCGTCCGGGACTGCGGGTGGAGACAGGCTTCCTCGACTTCGACACCCCGACCGTCTCCGGCGTCCTTGAACGGCTCGCCGCGGAGGGCGTGCGGGACGTCGTGGCGCAGCCGCTGCTGCTGACCCGCGCGTTCCACGCGAAGACGGACATCCCCGCGGTGCTGCGGGAGGCGCCCGCCGCGCTGCGCGTCCGGCAGGCGGCGGTGCTCGGCCCCTCGCCGCTGCTCGTCTCCGCGCTGGAGCGGCGCCTGTACGAGGCGGGGCTCGACCCCGCCGACAAGTCCTCGACCGGGGTCGTGCTGGCCTCGGCGGGGTCGTCGGACCCGGAGGCGATCGCAGTGATCGCTGACATCGCGCGGGAGTGGCGGCGTACCGGTTGGTGCGCCGTGCGGCCTGCGTTCGCCTCCGCTTCGCTGCCGCGCACGGAGGACGCCGTGCGCGCGCTGCGGGACGTGGACGGGGTGCGGCGGGTCGCCGTCGCCCCCTACGTCCTGGCCCCCGGCTTCCTGCCGGACCGGATCGCGCGGGGCGCCGCCGGAGCCGACGTGCTGGCCGACGTCCTCGGTCCCGCTCCGGAAGTGGCGCGTCTGCTGGTGCGGCGCTACGACGAGGCGTATGCGCCCGGCACGTGCCCTGTTGCTCCCCTGGCGCGGATTCCCGCTCTGGCCTAGCTTGTGGGTTCATGACCCCGAGCCGATCCCGCACGCTGTGGCTGCGCACCGAACCCCTGCACGCGGTGGTCTACTTCGAGGAACGCTGCCGCGGCCTCGGCAGGGCCGTCGGCCTCAAGGGCTTCTGGATGGGGTACTTCGCGGCGCGTACCGCGCCGATGGGGCGGGTCGGGGCGGGGGTGGCCACGGCGGCACTCGGTGTCTTCGCGCCGAACATGGTGGCGCGGTCCCTGCCGTCGGCGTGGGAGTACGCGTCGCCGGACCGGGTCATCGAGGAGCGCGCCCGCCTGACGGCCGGCGCGCTGCGCCAACTGGTGCCGCACGTCGAGGCGTTGGCGGCCAAGGTGAATGATCCGCTTCTCGCGATGGTGGAGGACGCGCCGTCACTCGCCCGTCCGCTGTTCGCCGCCAACCGCGACCTGGTGCACCGCTCGGATCCGGTCGAGCGCCTGTGGCAACTGGCGACATGTGTACGTGAGTTCCGTGGCGACGCACATGTCGCGGTCCTCGCCGACCACGGCCTGGACGCCCGCGAGAGCCTCGTCCTCGCGGCGGCGACGGACCGCGTGGAGCCGGCGGGCATCCGCCAGGACCGGGGCTGGACGGAGGAGGAGTGGGCGTCCTCCGTGGACCGCATGCGCGTCCTGGGGCTGCTCGACACGTCCGGCCACGTCACGGAACACGGGGTGACGAAGCGGGAGCTGATAGAGGAGGACACGGACCGCCTCGCGTCCCGCCTGCTCCGCCCCCTGGCCCGCGGCGAGACGGACGCCCTCCTCACCGCCCTGGCCCCGGCAACCCGCCGCATCCTGGACTCGGACGTCCTGCCGTTCCCGAACCCGATCGGGCTGCCGCGGGTCGCGGGCTGAGCGGGACCACCCGCGGGCACGGCTGAGCCGGTCGCCGCGGGCGGCTGCCGGAGCGTGACCGCCGCGGGCGCGGGGTGGACCGGGCCGCCACGGGCACCCGCGGGTGGCTGACGGAGCCGGGTCGCCGCAGGCGCGGGGTGAACCGGTCTGCCACGGGCGCGCGCCGCGGGTAACAGGCCGAGCAGACCACCGCAGGCACGGGCTGAACCCGACCGCCGCAGGCACGGGCACGGGCCGGGTCGCCTGCGTCGCGAGCTGAACCCGCCGCCCGGGTCACCGGCCGAGCCGGGTCCGAATTCGCTTGCCCCGTCGCACCGGGGGACTTAGCGTCACGCGGATGACGCCCGAACTGCGCTCCGAACGCCTCTCGCTCTCCCCCTACGTCGCCACCGACGAGGCTGACTTCGTCGCGCTCTTCCAGGACGAGGCCGTGGGTCGCTGGTTCGGGGACGGCATGCAGAGCGAGGCGGAGGACCGTGCCCTGTTCGGCAGGATCTTCACGCTCATCTACGCCGAGGAGCGCTTCCCCGTCTGGGCGGTCCGGCACGAGGGGCGTTACGTCGGCCACGCCGAGGTCAAGCCGTCCCCGGAGACCTGGCTCGACGGCACCGAGATCGTCTACGGCCTGGCGAGGGACGCCTGGGGCCAGGGGCTCGGGACGGAGCTCGCGGAGCTGCTCACCTCGTACGGGCACGAGACGCTGGGCCTGACCGAGGTCCATGCGACGGTCGACGCGGGCAACGCCTCTTCCCTCTCCGTCCTCACCCGCCTCGGCTACGTACAGGTCCGCGAGATCCCGGAGGGGGACGGCAGGGTCACCCTGCACCTCGTCTCCCGCCGTCCCGCGCCGCCCGTCACTCCGCTGCGTCGCTGAACGGCGTGGCCTGGTGGAACCAGAGCTGCCAGCCGCTGTCCGTGCGGCGCCACAGGGAACTGCGGTGGGCGCGGCGGCCGCCGCTGTCCGTGTCGAAGGTCAGGTGCACCAGGTCGTCTGCCAGTTGGACACCGCGCATGCGGGAGGTCGTGACGGGGGCGGCGCCGGGGTCCTCGGACGCCGTGAGGACCCGCACGATCGACGCGCGGTCCCACCGCGTGCCCGAGGCACCGAACTCGGTGAACTCCGGGTGCAGGAGCGCCCCGAAGAGCTCGGGCGACACGCGCACATCGGGGTCCAGGAGGCGCAGTTCCGCTTCGATGGCCGCCTCGACGGCAGGCGTGCGGTCGGACACGGAGTCAGGCACGGGTCATCTCCTCCAGCCGGGTGACCGTGTTCCAGTTGCGGGAGGTGGCGACGAGGCCCTTGGTCAGGCGGGGCCGCGCGAGGACATCCGCGAGCTTGGAGCGACCGAGGCCGTCGGGGGCGTACAGGTACAGGACGCGGTCGCCGAGCCTGAACTCCTCCGGCAGGTACGCCGGTTCGTCGACGGAGGAGAAGCGGGACGGGTCCACCGGTCCGGAGAAGTACGTGACGTGCAGTTGCTTCGGCTCCAGGTCCGCCGCGGGGAACGGGCAGGCGTCCACCACCGCCTTCAGGTACGCGTGGTCGCGGACGAGGACGTCGACGGTGAAGCCGAAGTGCTCCTCGATCGCGGCGCGCAGGCCCGCGGCCAGTGTCTCCTCGTCGGTGCGTTCCGCCGTGAAGACCGCGTTGCCGCTCTGCAGATGTGTCCGTACGCCGCCGTGCCCGAGCCCCTCGACGAGGGTACGCAGCTCGGCCATCGGCACCCTCTTGTGTCCGCTCACGTTGATGCCGCGCAGCAGCGCCGCGTAGGTCTTGATCGCCATGCGCACACGATAGGCCGGACGCGCACGGCGAAGCGGCCGCCGTGCCCCGTGGGGGTGGGCACGACGGCCGCGGCTCAGTGGGGCGGCGAGATCACTCGACGACCTTCAGGAGCTTGTTGGGCGTGCCCTCGCTCGGGTTGGAGATCTTGTCCGGGGTCGCACCGTCGGTCAGCGCCTTGGCGACATCCGCGGGCTTGGCGTCCGGGTGGGCGGCGACGTAGACGGCGGCGGCGCCGACGACGTGCGGGGTGGCCATCGACGTACCGGAGATCGTGTTGGTGGCGTCGTCACCGGTGTTCCAGGCGGAGGTGATGTCCGAGCCCGGGGCGTAGATGTCCACGACGGAGCCGTAGTTGGAGAAGTCAGACTGCTCGTCGTCCTTGGTGGAGGAGGCGACCGTGATGGCGTCCTTCACGCGGGACGGGGAGCCCTGGGAGGCGTCGGTCGACTCGTTGCCCGCGGCCACCGCGAAGGTGACGCCGGAGTCGATCGCCTTCTGGACGGCCGCGTCGAGCGCTTCATCCGCGCCGCCGCCGAGGCTCATGTTGGCGACCGAGGGGCCCTTGTGGTTCTTGGTGACCCAGTCGATGCCCGCGACGACCTGCTCGGTCGTGCCCGAGCCCTGGTCGTCCAGGACGCGGACGGCGACGATCTTCGCCTTCTTGGCGACGCCGTGCGCGTCACCGGCGATGGTGCCCGCGACGTGCGTGCCGTGGCCATTGCCGTCATCGGCGTTGTCGTCGTTGTCGATGGCGTCGAAGCCGGAGGTCGCGCGGCCACCGAAGTCCTTGTGGCTGACGCGGACGCCGGTGTCGATGACGTACGCGGTCGCACCCTCGCCGGCGGCGTCGGGGTAGGTGTACTTCTTGTCCCCGGCGGTGTCCGCCTGGTCGATGCGGTCCAGGCCCCACGACGGCGGGTTGTCCTGCGTGGCGTCGATGGTGAACTTCTTCGACTGGACGACCTTGCCGACGGTCGGGTCGGCGGCGAGACGCTTGGCCTCGGTCTCGGTCAGGCCCTTGGCGGAGAAGCCGTTGATCGCGGAGGAGTAGTTCCGCTTCAGCTCGCCGCCGTACTCCTCGGCGAGGTCGGCCTTGGCGCTTTTGTCGGCCTTCTCGTCGAGCATCACGATGTAGCTGCCGGCGACGGCGCCCTTGGCGTCGAGGCCGTACACCTTGCCCTCGGCGGGGGTGCTCGCGCCGGCGAAGGAGGTCGCGAAGACGGTGACACCGACCGCGGTGGCGGCGGTGGCTATCGCGGCGGAGAGCTTCATCGTGCGGGCACGCTTGTGAGTTGCCATGAAGAGGGGTCTCCTCAGTGCTGTGTGGGGGGATGTGGGGGGATTTATTCAGCTGTCGCCCAAGGCGCCGCCGTGACAACAAGTTCGTTGCGACGACCCTTGCGGCCCGGAAGATCTCCGGGTGTTGGGACGAAACACTGTCCGATTGACGCGCGCAGATCAATACCTTCATACAGCTGTGACTTGTTCAACAAGGTTCCGTAATAACAAACCGTCTCTGGAGCGGCGGAACGGACATCCCGGTCCACAATGCCCCCAACTCGCGGTAACACAAGGCACTTTGCGCCCCATGCGCAACGCCGGGCGGGCTGGAGAGCCCAGCCCGCCCGGCGTCGGTGTCGGTGTCGCGCGTGCGGCTCAGGCCGCGGTGACGACTTTCTGCTCCTCGAAGGAGTCGATGGTCCGCGTGAAGTCACGCGTCGAGAGGAGCAGCTTGTAGATGATGGCGAGTTCGAAGACCAGAAGGAGCGCCCCGGAGACGATCGTCACCGGCATCACCGCGTCGAAGAGCGGGCCGATCATGAAGACGCCCATCTGGAATTCGATTCCGCTCACCAGGTGCGCGCGAATACGGTGGCGCAGCAGGAAGGAGCGCACCCGGAGATACGCGGGGAACTTCTGCCGGAACTCCTGATGGAGGTCGATCACCTGGGCCTTGGGCTTCGGCGCGGTCTGCTCGTCCGTCTCGGTGCCGGTGGTGCCGTCCGAGGGCTGCGTGACGTAGCCCGCCCCCGCCTCGCCCGCGGCGCGCTGCAGGTCCTGCTCGATGTCCGCCGAGGGGTTGTCCCGCAGCAGGTCCTCCATGAAGGCGAGCTCCGCCTCGTTCTGCGCGCGCTTCGCGGCCCGCATGCGCGCCTTGATCTGCTTGCGCATGGTGTGCCGGATCTTGAAGATCTCCAGCGAGTTGATGTAGCGCAGGGTGTCGAGCGCGACGACGGCGAGGGCGAGCCATATGTAGAAGGTGTCGCCGGTGCGGTCGTACTGCCCCCACATGAGCGCCACACCGCACACCATCACGCGGATGCGGTCGAAGACGAAGTCCAGCCAGGCGCCGAAGACGGAGCCCTGCCCGGTGAGCCGGGCGAGCTTGCCGTCCATGCAGTCGAAGATGAAGCTGACGTGGTAGATGACCGCGCCGAGTACGAGCCACTTCCAGTCGCCGAACGCGAAGCACGCCGCCGAGCCGAGGCCGAGGATGAACGCCCCCCAGGTGATCTGGTTGGGCGTGACGCGCGTCCGCATCGCGGTGAACCGCACGAGCGGCGTGGCGACCGGATCGACCAGCATCACGGTCCACCACGCATCGCGCTTCTTCTCGGTGATGCGGCGCACCTCGGCGAGGGGCGGTATGTCTCGACGCATGGGGGTTCAACTTCCTGGCGTTCGGCGAAAGTTCATCCCACGCTAGAAAGCAGTTCGGGAAAGGAACAAGATCTGACGTGTACAACCTTTGGCCGGGGGTAACGGTCAACCTTTCAGGACGAGTCAATGGCCCTTCCAGCATGGTGGCGCGTTACCTGAGCGTTACCGAATGACCGCTCCGTTACCGAATCGCGTCACGGAGCGTTACGAATGCCCCGGGGGCGGCCCCTTCTCTGCCCGAAGAGGCAGTCGCCCCCCGACGACACCTCAGCGGGGCCGCAGTTCCGCCTCGATGAGGTCTGCCGCCCGCTTCGTGCCGCCCTCAGCGGCCATCGCCCGCTGGATCTCCCCGAGCCTGCGGGCCACCTCCGGGTCGCCCGCCAGCGCGAGGACGGCCTCACGCAGCGTCGCGGCGGTGGCCTCCTCCATCGGCAGGTGCCGGGCGACACCGAGCGCCTGGAGCATGTCGGCGTTGCCGAACTGGTCCACGGCCTGCGGCACGGCGACCATGGGCGTCGCGGTGGCGAGCCCCTCCTGGCTGCCGCCCGCGCCGGCGTGCGTGATGAACGCGTCGGCCTGCTTGAGGATCGCGAGCTGCGGCACCCACGGGTGCACCTCCACGTTCCCCGGCAGTGCGCCGAGCTCGGCCGGGTCGACGTGCCGTCCGACCTGGAGCACCACATGCCAGCCGGGCAGGTCGCCGAAGGCCTCGACGCACGCGCGGTAGAAGGCGGGCTGCTTGGTGAACGCCGAGCCCAGCGAGACGAGCAGCACCTTCTCGGCGCCGGCCGGCCGCTCCCACTCCCCCTGGGCCGCCCGGTCGCCCTGGCAGGCGCCGACGAACGTGTGCACGCTCTCGTCGACCCGGTCGGCGTGCGGCTGCAGCGCCTTCGGGATGAGGACGAGCGAGCGCGGCGGGCGTCCGACGAAGGGGTCGCAGTGCTGGGTGATGCCGTTCTCCGCCAGCCAGGCGTGGAAGCGCGCGTAGTACGCCTGGCCGCGCTCGGTCTTCTTCAGCTCCGCGTACATCGGCTCGGCGACTTCCTCCTCGTACCCCTCCCAGGCGACGAGGTTCGGCGAGAGGGAGATCTCGGGGACGCCCCAGCGGCGGGCGAGGACGCGCGCCGGGTAGGACGTGATGTCGTGCAGGACGAGGTCGGGCTCGTCGCCTTCGTAGGCATGGGCCAGTTCGGGCAGAACGGTGATCGCGTCGGTGAGGAACGGTTCGATGTTGTCGATCAGCTCGGTGCCCCACGCCTCCGGGTCGGCGTCCGCCGAGGGCAGGGTCGTGGTGTAGGGCCGGGGCTCGGCGCCGGTCTCGGCGACCTTCTCCACGAAGGCGTGCGGAATGGCGTACGTGACGCGGTGGCCGCGCGCGACCAGCTCACGGATCACTTCGAGGCTCGGGTTGACGTGCCCGTGGGCGGCGATCGAGAACATGGCGATGTGGGCGGGCCGGGGTGAGGTCATGCCGGAACATTAAACGAGACGATACGTCTCGTGCAACTAGTCGTCGGAAACTTCCCCGTTGTAACGGAGCAGATATTCGGAGAACCGGGCCAGATCCGCGCCGCTCCACCCCGCGAGCCGCTCCCGGAAGGCGACCCGTCGCGCGTCGCCGACCTGCGCCAGGACCTCGTTGCCCTCCTCGGTGAGGTGCAGCACGTGCACCCGCTGGTCGGCAGGATCGGGCCGCCGCTCGACGAGCCCGGCCTTCTCCAGCGCCCCCACCTGCCGACTGATCGTCGACTTGTCGAGCGTGTAGTGCGCGGCCAGATCCGTGGCGCGGCAGCCGCCCTGGTGCTCGAGGTGACTGAGCAGCGTGAAGGACACGAGCGAGAGCTCGGGGTGCATGCGCGCGGCGGTGGCGCGCGCCCGCCGGGCGAACGCGGTCATCTCCCGCTGGATGACCTCGATGGACGCGTCCCGGACTGCGGGCCTGTCCCCGTCTCGATCGGTCACGATTTCTCCCTCTCCACGAATGGTTGTAGAGTACAACATCGCAAAGAGTTGCATTTACCAACTACCTGCCGCCTGTGCCGCCGACCAACCTCCGGAGTCCCCCCATGTCCGCCACCGCGGAATCCGCCCCCCGACTGCGCGACGCCCTGCGCCACGTCCTCCTCCACCTGGTCACACCCTTGCTGATGTGCCTCGGCATGGGCCTGGCGTACATGGGTGCGTTCGTGACACCCGAGCCGAACGACATGCCGGTCGCCGTCGTCGGGTCGGGCCAGCAGACCCAGCTCCTCGCGCAGAACATCAAGGACAAGGCGGGCGACGCCCTGGACGTGCGCACGCTCGCCGACCGCGAGCAGGCGGTCGACGCGCTCAAGTCCCTCGACATCGCGGGCGCCTATGTCCCCGACGCGAAGTCGCCCGAGCTGATCGTGGCCACCGCGGGATCCGACATGAGCGCCACGGCGGCCCAGAAGCTCTTCACCCCGGTCGCCGCCAAGCAGGGCCTGCCGCTGAAGGTCACCGACGTGGCGCCGCCCGTCGAGGACGACCCCACGGGCCAGGGCCTCTTCTTCCTGCTCGTCGCCGTGAGCATCGGCTCGTACGCATCGGTCGCCGTGCTCGGCGCGGCGGGCGCGGGCCTGCGGATGCGGGCCAGGGCGGGACTCGTCGTGGGGGTCTCCTTCGCCGTCAGCCTCATCGGCGCGGCGCTCGCGGGCCCGATCTTCCACCTGGTGCACCAGGGCCTGTGGGGCGTGTGGGCCATGGCCTGGCTGTACGCGGCGGGCATTCTGTTCATCGGCGTCGGACTGCACACGTTCCTGAAGCGCTGGACGACGCTGGCGATGATGGTGCTCTTCGTGATGCTCAACTTCACGACGTCCGGCGGGCTCTTCAGGCCCGAGCTGCAGAACGGCTTCTTCGGCTCCCTGCACGCGTTCTGGAACGGCGCGGGCTTCGTCGAGGGCATCCGCAGCCACCTGTACTTCGGCGGTCACGGCCTGGGTCGGCACGTGTGGACGCTGGCCGCCTGGCTGCTGCTCGGCCTGCTGGCCGTCGGCGTCGCGGCCCTGTGGGAGCGCCGGAACCCCGGCCTCCCGGACGCCGCTGCCGGTGCCCGGGAGACCGAGGTCCAGGAGGAGGAGATGGAGGAGTCGGTCGCGGTCTGAGAGCCTGTGTCAGCGGCCGTCCGCCTGCTGGTCGCGCGGGCAGGTGTAGTCCTCGGACGGCAGCTCGCCGGTGAGCAGGTAGTCGTTGACCGCCTTGTCTGCGCAGGCGTTGGGGTAGCCGACGAAGACCGCGTGGGTGCGGACCGGGACGGTCACCAGCTTGGAACCGCGCATCGCCTTGTGCATGCCGAGGCCCTGCTCGTACGTGGTGCGGGTGTCCCCCGTGGCCTGGATCTGCAGGGCGGGCAGGTCACTGGAGACCTTGGTGGGCGCCTCGCTCGGCTTCGCCTTCCACCAGCCGCAGGGCATCGGCGCGTTGTGGAACGGCCCGAACACCGGCTGCTTCGGCCGGGCCTTCTCGATGGCCTTGCGGTACCACTCGGCGTTGCCCGGCGCGGTGGTGTCGGCGCACAGGACGGCGAGGGCGGAGGCGTAGTCCCTGCCCGTCCCCGTCTCGTCCGTGCGGAACATGGCGCCGAGGAGCCCCGCCAGACGCTCCGACGGCTCGACGGTGCGGCCCGCGGCGGCGTCGAGGAGCAGCCGGACCGTCTTCGCGTACTCGGCGTTGTCGATGTCGTCCGTACCGAGGAAGTAGAGGACGAACGGCAGCGACTCGTGGTCGAGCCGGTCGCCGCCGACCTGGATCGGCCGCTGCGCGGCCCGGCGGACCAGACCCTCGACGGTGGCCCGCACGGCCGCGGGCGTCTTCCCGAGGTGGTACTCGCCGTCGCGCGGCGCGGCCCAGCGCGCCAGGTCGTCGAGTGCCTTCTCGTTTGCGGGCCCCATGGCCTGGAACATCTTGAGGCCGTAGTCGCGGGGGTTCATGGCACTGTCCAGGACGAGTCTGTCCACCCTGTCGGGGAACATGTTCGCGTAGACCGCGCCGAGGTAGGTGCCGTACGACTGGCCGAACCAGGACGTCTTGCGCTCGCCGAGCGCGCCGCGTATGACGTCCACGTCACGGGCGATGTTGCGGGTGGAGTAGTGGGCGAGCCGGTCACCGTACTTCTTGTTGCACTTGCGCGCGTCGTCGGCCGACTTCTTCGCCACCCGGTCGAACGAGGCACGGTCGAAGCCCGCGCCGCGGAACCAGGAGATGCTGTCGAGGCCGCAGTCGAGCGGCGAACTCTCCCCGAGTCCCCGGGTGTCCATCCCGATGACGTCGTACGCGGCCGCCACGCGCGGCGTCATCTTGGCCCGCAGCTGCGCGGGCATCCCGAGCCCGTGACCGCCGGGGCCGCCCGGGTTGGTCTGGATGATGCCGCGGCGCTCGCGGTCGGAGCCGGTGGCCTTCATGCGCGAGACGGTGAGGGAGAGGGTGGGGCCCTTCGGAGCGGCGTAGTCGAGCGGGACGGTGACCTTCGCGCACTGCGTGCCGGTCCTGGTCAGCTCGGGGTCCTTGCAGGGGCCCCAGTCCAGGCGCTGCTGGTAGTAGCGGTCGAGTCCTTTCAGGGTGGCGGTGTACGCGGCGTTGTCGGCCGACGTGTTCGCCTGTGACCCCGCCTCGGTCGGGGAGTCGTCCGTGCTCGTCGCGCAGCCGGTCACTCCGGCGGCGAGGGCGAGGGTGGCGGCGAAGGCGGACAGGGTGGCGCGGGGTGCGGTGTTCATATGCGTCCTTGCTTTTCGTGCTGTGCGTGCTGTGCGTGCCGGCCGAAGTGTGCGGGGGCGGCCGCGTACTGCTGCTGGTGGTCTGCGGAGTAGTGCTGCTGGTGGTTCATGGAGTGGTCGTGATGTTGCGGCGTCCGGCGGGACCTGCGGGGCCACCAGAGCCCGCGGCCGAGGACCGCGGCCAGCGCGGGGACCAGGACGAGGGACAGCACGAGCGAGGAGAGGATGATGCCGAGACCCGTGGCGAAACCGATCTCCTGCGTGGCGGGGCTCGCGGCGAGGCTGGCGAAGGACCCGGCGAGCACGACGCCCGCCGTGGCGATGGCGGGCGCGGTGTGCCGCACCGCCTCCGCGACCGCGTGCCGGGCCGTCACCGGCTTCTCCATCTCCTCCCTGATCCGGTCGGTGATCAGGATGTTGTAGTCGGTGCCGAGGGCGACGACGAAGAGGAACAGCACGAGCGGCAGGGTGAACGACACCCCGGGCCGGTCGAGTCCGTGCTGGAAAAGCAGGGTGCTGGCGCCGAGCGTGGCCAGGAACCCGAGGCCTACGGCGATCATCAGGACGACCGGGGCGAGCAGGGAGCGCAGCAACAGGAAGAGGATGACGGCGATCAGCAGGGCCGCGACCGGGAAGACCAGCCGCAGGTCCTTCTCGACTGCCGTCGCGATGTCGGCGAAGACGGCCGCCGTCCCCGTGACGTACGCCTTGGTGCCCTCGGGTGCCGTGCGCGCGGCCGTCTCCCGCACCGGTCCGGAGACCAGGTCGCGGGCCTTCTGCGTATCGGACTTGACGCTGAGGAACAGGTCGACCCGCGCGGCCGTGCGGTCCTTGTTCAGGACCGGCTTGCCGACCTCGCCGACGCCCTCGGCCTTGCCGAGGGAACGGGTCATGTCGCCGAGCGCACTCGCCTTGATCGCGGTGCCGTCCGTGCTCCGTACGTAGACGCTGTGCGGGTCGGAGACTCCGGCGGGGAGGCTGCGGGAGATCTGTTCGGCGGTCCGCACGGCGGCCGTCTCGTGCGTTCCCTGTTGGTCGTAGCTCATCTTGATGCCGACCGCGCCGGCGCCGAGCGCGCCGAGCAGCACCAGGCTTGCGAGGGCGTACCGCAGCGGGCGGCTGCTCACCGCGTGGCCGAGGCGGGCGGCGACCCCGCCGGTGTGCTCCTTCTTCCAGGCGCGGGCCGGCCAGAACATGCCGCGTCCGAACACGGCGAGGAGGGCGGGCATGAGGGTGAGGCTCGCGAGGAGCATCACGAGCACGGAGATGGCGATCGCGGGCCCGAGGACCCGGAACTGGCCGAAGCTCGCGAGACCCAGTGTCGCGAAGGCCGCCACGATCGTCAGGGCCGCGGACGTGATCGCGCTGCCCACCCGCCCGGTCGTCTCGGCCGCCGCCTCCCGGGCGTCCTGGTCGGGACGGTTCCGCAGCTGTTCCCTGAACCGGAACATCAGGAAGAGGAAGTAGTCGATGCCGATGCCCAGGAGCACGACGCTGATCAGTGAGGGCGTGGACGCGTCGAGTTCGATCCCGAAGAGCTTCGCCGCACCCACCACGGCTCCCGAGGCGACACCGCCGATCAGGGCCACCGCGATCAGCGGCACGATCGCGGCCGCCACGCTGCGGAACACCAGCACGTTCAGAAGGACGATGAGGCCCATCGTCAGGGCCGAGCCGACTTTCCCGGTGGTTTCCTCGGCGTCCACGTCGTCGACCGTCGAGGCGATTCCGCCGGTGAATCCGACGCGCAGGTCCTCCTTGGCGAATGCGCCCTTCGCGTGGTCGCGGAATTCCTTGTAGACCTTCTGCAGGCCCGGGTCGTTCGGATTTCCGTCGAGCGACACCGTGAGGAGCCGGAAACTCTTGTCCGGTGCCACGGCGCCCGGCGACACGCGCGGCGTCTGCGAGTGGTCCTTCATCAGCGGCTCGGGCTTCGGTCCGACGACCCGCTCCCGGCCCAGGTCGGCCGCCGTGCCGGTGATGTGCCGCTGGTCGGCGGGGGTGAGTCTCCCGCCGTCGTCCCTGGCGACCAGCACGGTCAGCGCGTTGGCGTCGGGCTTGGTGCCGAAATCCTCCTCCGCGATGCGCAGCGCCACGGCCGAGTCGTACTTCTTGGGCAGGAAGTCGCCCGCCTGGGAGTCGGTGACGTCGTACATCATCGCGCCGCCCACGAACGTGAGCGCCGTCCCGAGAACGGTCCATAGGACGACCGTCATCCATCGATGTCGGGTGGAGAAAGAGGTCAGCTTGCGGATCATGTCAAAAGGTCATCACGCGGGGCCCCTTGAACACGTCGGCCGCCGGGAGGGGACGCACCCGGGACCCGGGTCCGGCGTTCCGCCGCACCCAGTACTCCAGTACTGGGCGCGAGAACCGTCCCCGCGGCGATTCACCGTCCGGCGCACCGGGATGTAATGGTGCGAAGAAGAGATGGCCCGAACCGGTCGGTTCGACGAGTTCACAAGTGGAGGCGCCCGGATGGGACGCGACTTCTTCCCTCCGGTACCGCCCGCGGAGAGCACGCGGCCGACCAAGGGCGACGTGGTGATCGCCGTCCTTGCGGTGACGCTCGATGTACTGGCCTACCTGACCCCCGGCGAGGAGGGGCCCGGCGCGCGCGTCACCGTCCCGGGCGTCCTGCTGGTCTGCGTCGCCGCGGTCCCGCTGCTCTTCCGGCGCCATCACCCGATGCCCGTGCTCGGCGCCGTCCTCGCCGTGCAGCTGGCCGTCAACACGGGCCTGGTCGTGGACCCGGGCGAGGCCATGTCGAACAGCTACGGCGCTGCCGTGTCGGTGGCCCTCTACACCGTGGCCCGGTACAGTGAACGGCGCGCCGTGGCGCTCGCCGTCGTCGCCGCGGCGCCCGTGCAGATCCTGCGGTACGTGAACAACGACGAGGCCACTTTGGGGATGGGCGTCACCGACGTACTGGTCACGCCCTGTCTCCTCGTCGCCATAGGTCTGGCCGTGCGGCAGTGGAAGCGGCAACTGGACATCAACCGGAAGCTGCTCGCCGACCGGGCGGTGACGGAGGAGCGGCGTCGCATCGCCCGGGAGCTCCACGACATCGTCGCCCACCACATCACCACCATGTACCTGATGTCCGGCGGGGCGCGGTCGACCTTGGACCGCGATCCGGAGACGGCCCGCGAGGCGCTGGTGACCCTGGAGGAGTCGGGCCGCACGGCCCTGCACGAGATGCGGCAGCTCCTCGGCGTCCTGCGCAGCACCGAGACGCCGGAGGAGACGCCGTCGGAACCGCAGCCCGGGGTGAACGACATCGAGCGGCTCGTCGCCGACTCGGTCGCCGCGGGTCTGCCGACCGAGCTGCACGTCACCGGCCGGGCCCGGCCGCTGCCGATGACCGTCGGCCTCACCCTCTACCGCATCGTCCAGGAAGCGCTGACCAACGCCCGCAAGCACGCGGGGCCCGCCCGCGCGACGGTGCGGATCGGCTACCTCCCGGACCGGGTCACCGTCGAGGTGGCCGACGACGGCGCCGGCGGCGGGGACCCGGGCACGTCCCGCACCGGCGGTGGATACGGTCTCCTCGGCATGCGGGAACGCATCGCCCTCCACGACGGTTCCCTGCACGTCGGCAACCGTGCCGGGGGCGGCTTCGCGGTGACCGCGGAAGTACCGCTGCCCGCGGGCACGTACGAGGAGCACACGCAGCACGAGATGAACGCGATCGACGAGAAGGACGGGACGCCCCGATGACCTCTGCCACCCCGCCCGCGCCCGCACCCGAGCAGAGCGGCGAAGCCGGCCGGATCACCGTGCTCATCGCGGACGACCAGCCCCTCGTACGCCGGGGTCTCTCCCTCATCCTGCGCTCGGACCCCGCCATCGAGGTCATCGGCGAGGTGGACGACGGCGCGCAGGCCGTCGCGGCGGCCCACGAACTCCGCCCGGACGTCGTCCTGATGGACATCCGCATGCCGGTGCTCGACGGGGTCAGGGCCACCGAGCGTCTGAGCGCCGAGCTGCCCCGGTGCCGGGTTCTCGCGCTCAGCACCTTCGACATGGACGAGCACGTGGTCGGCGCCCTGCGGGCGGGCGCGTCGGGGTTCCTGCCCAAGGACGTCTCCCCCGAGGAACTCGTGGCCGCGCTGCGCACCGTCCACCGCGGCGAGGCCGTCGTCGCGCCGCGGCTCCTGACCCGGCTGCTCGCCACGTTCGTGGCCCCGGCACCGGTGCCTGCCCCGCCCGGCGCGGACCTCTCCGGGCTCACGCCGCGCGAGGTGGAGGTGCTGCGGCTGATCGCCGCGGGTCTCGACAACACCGAGATCGCGCAGCAGATGGCGATCGGCGTCCAGACCGTGAAGAACCACGCCACCGGCATCTTCGCCAAACTCGGCGTCCGCGACCGCGCGCAGGCGGTCATCGCGGCGTACGAGTCGGGCCTCGTACGGGCGGGGCAGTCCGGCGCGGGGCAGCCCGGCCAGGGGCTGTGACACCCCAGGCGCTCCCGGACGCCACCGCCCTCGCATCCGCTAGCGCTGGTACCGCGCCAGCACCAGGTTCCCGTCCTTCACCAGCCGCTTCTCCAGTTCGTCGAGGTCGATCGCCCCGCTGTAGTACTCCTGGAGCGCCGGGGTGGCGACCTTGTCCTTCCACTCGGGGTAGCCGCGCACGGACTGGGCGGGCGCCGGGCGCAGGTCCTCGGACAGAGCCGTGCCCGCGGACCAGCCGTTCTTCTCCGTGCGCAGAGCCGGGTCCTTCAGCGCCTCCTCGCCGGTCGGCAGCATCCAGTCGCCGCGCGCCAGCTTCACCATGTTCTTCGGCCGCAGGAAGAAGTCGATGAACTCGGCCGCCTCCTTCTTGTGGGCGCTGTCCTCGGAGACGGACAGGGTCTGCGGGCTGACGCCCTGTGCGAGCCCTTCCTCGCCCGCCGGAGCGGGCAGCACCTGCCACTCGAAGCCCTTCGGCGCCTGCTGGACGATCTGCTGGCGGTACGAGAAGCCGAGCGGGACCATCGCGTACTTGCCGCCGAAGAACCCCGGCAGGGTGTCGGAGCCGCCCATGCCGAGGGTGGTGCCGGACGCGCTCTTGTCGACGTTGACCTGGTCGTGGACCGTGCGCGGCATGACCTGGTCGGGCGCGTCGAAGCGCACGTCGACCTTTCCGTCCGCGCCCCGGTGGAACATCTTCCCTCCGGTCGACAGGGAGAGGTTGAGCGTGGCCGAGACGGGCTCCTTCAGCGGCCAGGCGACGCCGTACTTCCCGTCGGTGCCGTCGCCCAGCTTCTTGGTGATCGCCCGGAACTCCGGCCAGCTCCACGGCTTCTCGGGCGTCGGGATGCGCACGCCTGACTTCTTCAGCCACTTCGCGTTGGCGATCAGGACGCGCGGCTCCTGGAGGAACGGCACGCCGTAGATCTTGCCGTCGAAGGTCGCCGTCTCCCAGCTGCGCCGCGGGATGTCCGCCTTGAGACGCTCGGGCAGGAGGTCGCCGATGTCCGCGAGATACCCGCCGTAGGCGAAGTCGGCGAGGTCGTCCGACGCGTCGTGGATGATGTCCGGCGCCTCACCGCCCTCGAAGGAGGTGAGCAGCTGGTCGTGGACGCTGTCCCAGCTGCCCTGGATGTACTCGACCTTCACGTCCGGGTGGGTGGCGTTCCACTCCTCGACGAGCGCCTTGTTGGCGTCGACGGACTCCTTCTGCCAGGCCAGGGACTGGAACTGGAGGGTGATCTTCCCGTCGTCGTCCCCGGAGTCCCCGCTGCATCCGGCGAGCAGCAGCGTCAGGGAGGCGAGGGCGGCGGCCAGTCGGGGTGCCGTGCGGGACGCCCTACGCGGTGTCGTGCGCATCAGGCCTTCACCGCCCCCGCCAGCATGCCGCCCGTGATCCGCTTCTGGATGATCGCGAAGATGACGAGGGAGGGGATGGTCGCGAGGAACGCCGCCGCCGCGAGCGGGCCGAGGTCGGCGACGCCCTCCGTGCCGATGAAGCGGTTGAGGATGACCGGCAACGTCTGCTTCTCCGGGGTCTTGAGGAGGACGAGCGCGAAGAAGAACTCGTTCCACGCGGTGATGAAGGCGAACATCGCGGTGGCGACGATGCCGGGGGCGAGCAGCGGCGCGACGACCGAGACGAAGGTCCGCACCTTGCTCGCGCCGTCCACCGCGGCGGCCTCCTCCAGCTCGGTGGGGACCGCGCGGACGTACCCGACGAGCATCCACAGCGCGAACGGCAGCGACCACACCACGTAGACCATGATCAGACCGAGCAGCGAGTTGATCAGGTGCAGGTTCTTCAGGATCAGGAACAGCGGGATGATGATCAGGACGAACGGGAACGCCTGGCTGATCACCACCCAGCCGGTGGCGGCCTTCGCGACGCGGTTGCGGTGCCTGGCCATGACGTACGCCATCGGGGTCGCGATGACGACCGCGATCAGGGCGGCGCTGAGCGCCGCGATCAGTGAGTTGCCCGCGGCCTGGAGGAGCGGCTGCTCGTCGAACGCCTGGCGGAAGTTGTCCAGGGTCGGATCCTTCGGGATCCAGGTGGGGTGCAGGCTGCCCAGTTCCCGCGCGGGCTTGAACGCCGTCGAGATGAGCCAGAGGAACGGGAAGGCGAGGAAGACCAGGTAGGCGGTGAGTGCCGCGTACTGCGCGGCGCGCGCCGGCTTTTTCGTGCGCATCATGCCTCGTCGCCTCCTTTCAGTCGGCCCACGAGATAGACGGCGAGGATGACGGAGATCACCGCGACCATCACGCAGCCCATGGCCGCCGCGTAGCCGAACTGGCCGTAGCGGAAAGCCTCTTCGTAGGCGAAGAGCATGGGGAGGCGGGTGCGGCCGCCGGGGCCGCCCTGCGTGAGGACGTAGACCAGGGCGAACGAGTTGAAGTTCCAGATGAAGTTCAGCGCGGTGATGGCGAGGGCGATGGGTTTGATCGCCGGCCAGGTGACCGTGCGGAACCGGCGCCAGGCGCCCGCGCCGTCCATGGCGGCGGCCTCGTGCAGTTCGCGCGGGGTGTTCTGCAGTCCGGCGAGCAGCGCGACGGTGGTCTGCGGCATGCCGGCCCATACCCCGACGACGATGACGGCGAGGAGCGCGGTCGCCGTGCCGGTCAGCCAGTCCTTCCCGTCGCCGAGGCCGAGGTCGGAGAGCGTTTCGTTGAGCACGCCCGCGTCCGGGTGGTAGACGAGCCGCCACATGATGCCGACGACGACCTCGGGCATCGCCCACGGGATGATCGCGAGTGCCCGCGCGAGCCAGCGCATCCGCAGCGGCTGGTTGAGCAGGAGGGCGAGGCCGAGTGCGAGGAAGAACTGCGGCACGGTGACGCCGAACGCCCAGAGCAGACCGATCCTGAACGAGTCCCAGAACAGCGTGTCGTGCAGCAGGTCCTGGAAGTTGAGGGCGCCGACCCACTGGGTGGGTTCGGTGCGGCCCGACTGGGAGTCGGTGAAGGCCAGCGCGATGCCGTAGAGGAGCGGGCCGACGCTGAGGACGAGAATCGGGATGAGGGCGGGCAGCACGAGGAACCACGCGCCGCGGTCCGCGACTCCGCGTCCCGGCTTCCCTCTCGCTGACCGCTTCGTTGCGGTCGCCAATGTCACGGGATCGGCTCCTTCGGGCGGCTCGTGAGGGTCAGGCCGCCCCGGCGGCCTCCGTCATCGTGCTGATGTGATCTTGATACGTCAAGCAGCTGCGCGCCCTCGCACGCCGCTTGGCCTGTGCGAATGCGAGACTGTCGGGCGAACGGGGCAACGGGTGCGGGAGGCACGGGATGGACGAGGCGCGGGCGCGGGACGTACTGGACGCGGCGGATCTGCCGGTTCCGGCGGGCGGGGCCCACCTGCTCGCCCTCGGCGAGAACGCGGTGTTCGCCGTCGGCGAGCTGGTCGTCAAGGTCGGACGGGCCGCCCCCGAGCTCCTCGCCAGGGCGCGGCGCGAGACGGCGATCGCCCGTTGGCTGGAAAAGGCGGGCGTCCCGGCGGTGCGGGCCGCCGAGCCCGAGGCGCGGCTGGTGGACGGCCATCCGGTGACGCTCTGGCACCGGCTGCCGGAGGCGGTGCGCCCGGCCGAGCCGCGCGATCTCGCCGGGCTGATCCGTCGCGTGCACGATCTGGATTCCCCCTCCTTCGAGCTCCCCCGTCGTGAACTGCTCGGTGGTGTGGAGCGGTGGCTGCGGCTCGCGGGTGACGCGGTCGACCCGGCCGACGCGGACTATCTCCGCGAACGCAGGGACGGGTTCGCGGCGGCCGCGGGGGCGCTGACGCCCCGTCTCGCACCGGGGCCGATCCACGGGGACGCGCTGCCCCGCAACGTCCTGATCGGTCCGGAAGGGCCGGTGCTCGTGGACCTGGAGACCTTCTCCTTCGATCTGCGGGAGCACGATCTGGTCGTCATGGCGCTCTCCCGCGACCGGTACGGGCTCGCGCCGGAGGCGTACGACGGGTTCGTGTCGACGTACGGCTGGGACGTGCGGGAGTGGGAGGGGTGCGCGGTGCTGCGCGGCGCGCGGGAGACGGCCAGCTGTGCGTGGGTCGCGCAGCACGCGCCGTCCAACCCGAAGGCGCTCGCCGAGTTCCGCAGGCGGGTGGCGTCACTCAGGGACGGGGACGCGGAAGTCCGCTGGTACCCCTTCTGAGCAGTGAGCGTCCCACGCGGGGGGGGGCAGCTCTCCGCCTGAGGCATCAGCTCTCCGCGCGCAGCGGCCACACCCCGTCCACGACCGCGTCCGCGTTGCCCTTCTTGCGCAGGAAGTTCTGGAAGTCCGCGGCCCATTCCGCGTACCACCCGATCTGGCTGCGGTGCAGGTCCGCGGGGCCGAGGGACGCGACCTTCGGGTGGCGGTCGGCTATCGCGCAGGCCAGTCGCGCGGCGGCCTGGGCGTCGGCCGCGGCGTCGTGGGCGGCCTCGAGCCGCACGCCGTACTCCGTGCAGACCGCCTCCAGGTTCCGCTTGCCCCTGCGGTAGCGCTCGACGGAGCGGTCGATCGTGTACGGGTCGATCACCGGGCCGGGGGCGCTGCCGCCGAGCCGGTCGCGCAGGGAAGGCAGGCCGTGCCTGCGCAGCTCGGCGGAGAGCAGGCTCAGGTCGAAGACCGCGTTGTACGCGACGACCGGGACGCCCGACAGCCAGTACGACGTCAGGACGTCGGCGAGCGCGTCCGCGACCTCGGCGGCGGGCCTGCCCTCGGCCGCCGCCCGTTCGTTCGTGATGCCGTGCACGGCCACCGCGTCCGCCGGGATCGGAACTCCCGGGTCCGCGAGCCAGGTGCGGCGCCCCAGCGTCTCGCCGGCCTTGACCTCGATCACCGCGCCGGTGACGATGCGCGCCTCGTTCGGATCCGTCCCTGTCGTCTCCAGGTCGAAACCGATCAGCAGCTCCTGGTGCCAGCCCATGGCCGCCCCCTTCTTCGTGGTGCTTTCCCCCAGTGACCACCACGATCCCATGCGCCACTGACAATCCGGGGGGCGGAGTCAGGACACCGGGCGCGAGTCCGCCCAGGCCACCTCGAACTCCTCGCGGTATGTGGCGAAAAGGCCGCCCTCGCCCGGATCGCCCGACTTGACCACCCGGCTGCCGCCCCTCAGCACCAGTACCGGCGCCTCCATCCCGCGGGTCCTGCGCAGATACGACTGGACGACGCCGATGCCGTCCGCGCCGTCCCCGTCGACCAGGTAGGCGGTGAAGCGCGGCGTCTCGTCGAACACCTGGATCTCGAAGGAGCCGGGGTCCTTGAGTCGCGCCCTGACCCGGCGCATGTGCAGGATGTTCATCTCGACGGACCGGCTCAACTCGCCCTTTTTTATCCCCAGTTCGCGCTCCCGGCGTTTGACCGCGCTGCTCGCCGGATTGAGGAAGAGCAGCCGCGTCCGGCACCCGGACTCGGCCAGCCGGACCAGGCGCCGCCCGGAGAAGTTCTGCACCAGGAGGTTGAGCCCTATCCCGATGGCATCGAGCCTGCGGGCGCCGCCGAACATGTCCTCCGCCGGGAACCGGCGCAGCAGCCGCACCCGGTCCGAGTGCACGGCCACCACGTCCGCGTACCGGTCGCCGACGAGATCCTCGACCGCGTCGACGGGGAGGCGGCGCGCGGAGGGCGTGTCGGTGCCCGAGCCGAGCATGTCCAGGAGGCGGGCGGAGGCGCGCTCGGCCTGGGCGAGGACCGTCTCGGAGAGGGCGCGGTTGCGGGAGACGACGTTGCGGGTGACCTCCAGCTCGTCGAGGGCGAGCTCGACGTCGCGCCGGTCGTCGAAGTACGGCTCGAAGCACGGCCAGTGCTGCACCATCAGCTCGCGCAGCTGCGGCAGCGTCAGGAAGCTGAGGACGTTGTCGTCGGCGGGGTCGAGCAGATAGCCCTTGCGGCGGCTCACCTCGCGCACGGCGACGGCCCGCTGCACCCACTCCTGTCCGGCCGGGCCCGCCGCGGCGACGACCCAGTCGTCGGCATGGACGGGTTCGTAGACGGGACGCAGAACAGCGGCCACGACCGCGCGCAGCCGCTGCTCCACCAGGTTCAGCCAGATGTAGGCCCGTCCCGCGCGCTGCGCGCGCGTACGGACCTCGCGCCAGGCGTCGGCGTCCCAGTCCAGTTCCGGTCCGATCTGAGATCCCATCTCCATCGGCCGGGCCAGGGACACCGCTCCAGGGGGTACGTCCGCGGAGCTCCCCTCGTGACCCTCGTCACCAGGGGGCAGCTCCCGCCCGCCCGAGCTCACCCGCGCACCGCCTTCCGCTCCCGCGAACACTCCCCCGGTCAACGATCAAGGAAGGGTACTCCGGGAGCGGCGGGCGGTGCAGCCCGATGGCCCGGGCAGTTTCTCAACGGCCGACCGGCGGCTGACCGTTCTGGTCGGCGAGGTCCTGCGGAGTGAGCGGGCTCATGGCGGTGACGTCGCGCGCGGCCAGCGAGAAGCCCTGCCAGTGGACCGGCATCGGCTGCTGGTCCTCGTCACGCGCGATGTGGTGGAAGCCGACGTGGACCCAGGTGACAGGGTGGTCCATGGCCTGGCCGTTCACCCACTTGTCGACGCTGTCCGGGGTGCCGTTGGGGCAGCCGGGGTTGTTGCTCGCGTACTGCTCGCACTTCTTGTACTGGGTGAAGTACACGTCGTGCTTGGTGAACTCGCGGCCCGCGTGCTTGGTGCTGGGGCCGGGCACGATCTCGTACGAGCGCGGATGTCCGTCCTTGTTCTTGCCGGTGTTGCTGACCACTCGCCACCAGCGCATGTCCTTGCGGTCGCCGGCGAGCTCCTTGGTGACCTTGGTGCGGGTGGTCTTCGTGGTGGGGCTGCCGTCCCCGGTGGGCGGGGTGACCTTGGAGTCGTACTGCTCGACCTTGGCCTTCGGGGAGCCGTCCAGGCCGAAGTTGAGGCGCCAGAAGACGTTGTGGGCGTGGCTCTCGGCCTTGGCCTGGTCGCCCTTGCCGATGGGCCAGCCGCGGTCGTCGCCGCCGTCGTAGTCGTACGGCGAGAGGCTGCCGGTGGCGCCGACGTTGGAGGTGATGGTGCCGTCGGAGGAGAAGCGCCACTCCGTTATGTACTCGTACCAGGAGGCCTTGTTCACGGTGTAGACGAGGAGGTCCTTGCCCTGGCCCGTGAAGGTCTTCCCGGTGCCGCCGGTGCTCGCGTCGTCGTTGAGGCGGTACGCGTGCCCACGCGCGCGCGTGGTGGTGCACAGGCCCTTCACGTTGCCGCGGTGCGGGACCTTGACGGTCTTGATGGTGCCGCCGGGGCATTCGCCGGGGTTGAGGTTCTGCAGGGCCTGGCCGAAGTCGGTGCCGGTGACGTCGTCGTACTCGGCCTGGCCGTCGTCGTAGGGGACGTGGACCTGGGCGAGCCGGGCGCTGGTGAGGACCGGGATCGGCTTCGCCTCGCCCTTCGGCTGGTAGCTGATCTTGTCGAGGATCAGGCCGGAGAGCGTGTTGTAGTGCCAGCACATGCGCCAGGTCGTGCCGCCGTCGACGGTCTGCTCGATCTTGTACGCGTCGCTGCAGTCGGCCGCGGCCGGTGCCTGCGGTGCCCGCGGGGCCGCGGTTGCGGGTCCGGCGACGGTGACGGCGCCGCCGACGAGCGCGGAGACCGCGAGGGCCGTCGTGGCCCTCTTTCGGGCGCGCGAAAGTCTGTTGACGTGCATGGTGAAGTGGACTCCCTCGTCCGAGGAGAAGGTGGCGTGTGGTGTCGTGAGCGGGTGGCCGGGATCAGCCGAGGCGGCCCACGGTGCGGGTGCTCAGGTCGACGACGAGGGCCCTGGTGTCGATCCACGGGCCGCTCTTGACCTTGGTGACGACCTGCAGGCACCGGTTCCTGCCGCACTCGCCGAGGCTGGCAGGCACGCGCTTCACGGTCTCCTTGCGGAAGACCATGCCGCTCAGCTGCAGCTGGTCGGGGCTGGTGAGCGTCTTGCCCGTGGCGTGCTTGAAGTCCTTCTTCAGCCCCTTGCCGAGCGGGTCGGCGATCAGCAGCCTGGCACCCTCGGCCAGCTCTTCCTGGCTGGGCGGCGGCTGCACGTTCTTCGTGGTGACCGTGTCGGCCACCTTGCCGGTCTCCAGGTTCACCGTCTTGGTGATGACGGTGTCCTTCTTGTAGTCGTAGTACACGACTTCGGCGCTGCGCGGCGCGTCGCCGCCGTTCGGGTCCGGCTCGCTGAGGTTGGTGGACAGCAGCTGCGGGCCGCGGTCACCCTCCACGTCCCGTGCGCTGGAGCGCAGCCGGCCCGACACCGAGGCCTTCTCGGCCCGCTCGATCTCCTCGTCGGTCAGCGGGTCGCTGCCGACTCCCTTCGCGCCTTCCTCCGGCGCCGCCTCCACGACGCCGTCCTTGGCCACGGCGTCCTGCTTCGCCGCCGCCGCGTTGGCCTGGCGGTCCCCCGACCCGCCCGCCTCGGACCCCGACAGATTGACGCCCACCAGCACGGCTGCCGCGGCGACCGCGACCGTCGTACCGGCCACCACCTTCCCCAGGTGGCGTCTGACTATGTCTCGCACTACTCCCCCTACTCCCCTGGCGCCCCATTCGTGGGCATGCCGAGTATGTGGTCAGACGGTTAGACGGGTACAACTCCTGGGTGGTTGCCCCACTTTCGGGCACACTCTGGCCGAAGTGGCCCCGACTTGAGGGGGCGTGAGTGGAAGAGTCGTATACATGCAGGTCTGGCCTGGGCAGGCGTATCCCTTAGGTGCCACGTACGACGGAGCGGGCACGAATTTCGCGGTCTTCTCCGAGGCCGCCGAGCGAGTGGAGCTGTGTCTGCTGCACGACGACGGCTCGGAGACCGCCGTCGAGCTGCGCGAGTCCGACGCGTTCGTGCGGCACGCGTACCTGCCCGGCGTCATGCCGGGCCAGCGGTACGGCTTCCGTGTGCACGGCCCGTACGCACCGGAGCAGGGGCACCGGTGCAACTCCGCCAAGCTGCTCCTCGATCCGTACGCGCGCGCGGTGAGCGGGCGCATCGACTGGGGGGAGGAGGTGTACGGCTACCACTTCGACGAGCCCGACGAGCGCAACGACATGGACTCGGCGCCGCACATGATGACGTCGGTCGTGGTCAACCCCTACTTCGACTGGGGCGACGACCGGCCCCCGCGCACCCCGTACCACGAAACGGTGCTCTACGAAGCGCACGTCAAGGGCCTGACGATGCTGCATCCGGACCTTCCGGAGGAGCTCCGCGGGTCGTACGCGGCGCTGGGGCACCCGGCGATCATCGAGCACCTCACGGGCCTCGGCGTCACCGCCCTGGAGCTGATGCCGGTCCACCAGTTCGTGAACGACCACCGCCTGGTCGACATGGGCCTGAACAATTACTGGGGCTACAACACCATCGGCTTCTTCGCCCCGCACAACGCGTACGCCTCCTGGGGCGACCGCGGCGAGCAGGTCCTGGAGTTCAAGCAGGCCGTCAAGGCGCTCCACGAGGCGAACATCGAGGTGATCCTCGACGTCGTCTACAACCACACCGCCGAGGGCAACCACCTGGGTCCGACGCTCTCCTACAAGGGCCTCGACAACGCCTCGTACTACCGCCTGACCGACGACCCCCGCTACTACATGGACACCACGGGGACCGGCAACTCGCTCCTGATGCGTTCGCCCCACGTCCTCCAGATGATCATGGATTCGCTGCGGCACTGGGTCCAGGACATGCACGTGGACGGGTTCCGCTTCGACCTCGCGGCGACGCTGGCGCGTCAGTTCCACGAGGTGGACCGGCTGTCGTCCTTCTTCGACCTCGTGCAGCAGGACCCGGTGGTGAGCCAGGTGAAGCTGATCGCCGAGCCCTGGGACGTCGGCGAGGGCGGCTACCAGGTGGGCAACTTCCCGCCGCTGTGGACCGAGTGGAACGGCATGTACCGCGACACGGTGCGCGATCTGTGGCGCGGCGAGCAGCGCACCCTCGCGGAGTTCGCGTCGCGGCTCACCGGCTCGTCCGACCTCTACCAGGACGACGGGCGGCGCCCTCTCGCGTCCATCAACTTCACCACCTGCCACGACGGTTTCACCCTGCACGACCTCGTCTCGTACAACGAGAAGCACAACCACGCCAACGGTGAGGACAACCAGGACGGCGAGAGCCACAACCGGTCCTGGAACTGCGGCGCGGAGGGTGAGACGGACGATCCGGACATCCTGGCGCTGCGCGCGCGGCAGATGCGGAACTTCACCGCCACACTGATGCTCTCGCAGGGTGTGCCGATGCTGAGTCACGGCGACGAGTTCGCGCGCACGCAGTCCGGCAACAACAACGCGTACTGCCAGGACAACGAACTGGCGTGGGTGCGCTGGCCGGACGGTGAGAACTCCCTCCTCACCTTCACCCGGACGATGGCGATGCTCCGGCGCGACCATCCGGTCTTCCGCAGGCGCCGCTTCTTCCACGGCAGGCCGGTGCAGGGCACGCACGACGAGCTGTCCGACATCGCCTGGTTCACCCCGGAGGGTGATGAGATGGAGCAGCCGGACTGGGACTCGTCGCAGGCGCGGGCGCTCAGCGTGTTCCTGAACGGCAACGCCATCTCGGAGCCGGGGCCGCGCGGGGAGCGGATCTCCGACGACTCGTTCCTGCTCCTGTTCAACGCGTCCCCCGACGCGATCGAGTTCGTGGTGCCGGTCAACCACGGCCGTCAGTGGCAGCTCGTGATCGACACCGCGCGCGAGGACGGGGTGCCGCCGGAGCCCGGACCGAAGGTGCGGGCCGGCGACCGGATCACGCTGGCGGACCGGAGCCTTGCGGTGCTGCAGCGTCCGGCGTGACGGTGACGGTGGCGGCGGTTGTGCGGTACGTCTCATGGGGGCGGTGTGACGGGTCGGGGCGGTGCGGGTCGTGGCGGGCGATCAACGCGATCACGAACGCGACCGCCGCGGCCGCGCTGCCGAGGGCGAACGCCGCCCCCGCGCCGTGCGACTCCGCGAGGCGCCCGGCCACCGCGAGCGTCACCGCCTGGCCGCCGACGAACGCGCTCGCCGCGAACGTCATGCCCTCGGCGAGCCGCCGCGGCGGCACGGCGCGCTCGGTCAGTGCGAAGCCGGTGATGAGGTTCGGCGCGTAGACGGCGCCGAACAGAGTGACCACTGCGTAGAGGCCGATCAAGCTGTCCGTCCACACCAGGGGCAGTGACAGGAGTGCCGCGGCGGCCGTCGCCACGCGCCAGCGGGCGATCAGCCCGAAGCGTTCGGGCAGCGCGGCCATGGAGAGACCGACGACCGCGCTCATGACGCCCATCGCCGCGTACACGAGACCCGCCTGCCCGGGTCGGCCGAGCTCGTCGGTGAGCGCGGTGATGCCCGCGCCGCAGGCGCCGAGCAGCACCCCGAGGAACAGGAGCCCCACCCGCACCACGTACACGGAGCGCGGCAGGCGCGGGCGTCCGCCACGCGCGCGTGCGGGGTGCTCCGGGACCGCCTTCGGCGTACGTCCGGTGGGGTGCAGGGCGAAGGCCGTGCCGCAGACGGCGACGAGGAGCGAGGCGAGACCGAAGGCGTACGCCGGGTGGCCCGCGACGGACGCGAGGCCCACCAGGGCGGGGCCGAGGACGAAGGACAGCTCGTCCATGGTGCTCTCCAGGGACAGCACGGTCCCGGCGAGCCGGTCGTCGCCGCCCTTGGCGCGGACCAGTGGGACGACGCGGGCCCTCGCCAGCGGGCCGATCCCGGGGACGGTCGCGCCCGCGAGCGCGCCGAGGGCGAGGAGGGCGGGTGTGGGAAGGCCGGCGAGGGCGCCCAGGGTGTACGCCGCGATGGCCACGGCGTTGACGAGGGAGAAGGCAAGGACGACGGAGCGCTGGCCGCGCCGGTCCGCGAGGCGCCCGACGAACGGGCCCAGGGCCACCTGGCCGAGCGCGAGCGCGCAGGCGACGATCCCGCCGGTGGCCAGCGATCCGCTGGTCTCGGTCACCAGCAGCACACTGCCGAACTGGATCATGGCGACGGGGAGCCTGCCGAGGAACGAGACGACCGGCAGCGGCACCCCCGTCATCCGGAGCACTGTGCGGTACGCGTCCCGTGTGTTCTCAGCCATCGTCCGACGCTAACGACGCCGTCGTCCCCGCACGCATGAGTCGATGACACGAAAGCCTCCCGAGCGGGTACGTACGTTCGCATGACGCGCATGACGCCGGAGCGCCCCGGCCCCGCGGCACCGCCGCCGCCCACCGCCACGTACCGGCTGCAGCTGCAGCCGGACTTCCCCTTCGCGGCCGCCGAGGCGGCCGTCCCCCATCTGGCCTCGCTCGGTGTCTCGCATCTGCACCTGTCACCGGTGCTCGAGGCGGTCCCTGGTTCCACGCACGGCTATGACGTCGTGGACCACGCGCGCGTGCGCGACGAGCTCGGCGGCGAGGACGGGCTGCGGTCCCTGTCCCGCACCGCCCGGCAGTCCGGGCTCGGTCTGGTCGTGGACATCGTGCCGAACCACATGGCGGCGGTGCCGCGCCACAACCACGCGCTGTGGGAGGTGCTGCGCGAGGGGCCCGGCTCGTCCTACGCGCGCTGGTTCGACATCGACTGGGACGCGGGCGGCGGGCGCGTCCTGATGCCGTTCCTCGGCGGCAGGCTCGGCGACGAGCTCGGACAGCTGCGGGTCGACGGGAACGTACTGCGCTATCACGAACACGCGTTCCCCATCCGGGAGGGCACGGCGGGGCTGCCGCTTCCGCAGCTCCTGGACGCGCAGTGGTACCGCCTGTCCTGGTGGCGGCTGGCCCGTACCGAGCTGAACTACCGGCGCTTCTTCACCATTTCCGATCTCATCGGGGTGCGCGTCGAGGACCCGGACGTCTTCGACGCGACACACGGGAAGATCCTGCAGCTGCTGCGCGAGGACGTCGTCGACGGGCTGCGGATCGACCATCCGGACGGTCTCGCGGACCCAGGGGCGTACCTCCAGAGGCTGCACGAGGCGACGGGCGGACGTTGGACGGTCGTCGAGAAGATCCTCGCCGACGGCGAGCGCCTGCCCGCCGCCTGGCCGGTGGCGGGCACCACCGGCTACGACGCGCTGCGGCACGTGGACGGCGTCCTCGCCGACCCCGCGGGCGCCGGTGAACTCCTCGGGCAGTACCGGCGCTTCGCCGCGGCCCCCGCCGACCGGGGCGGTGACTGGGACGCGACGGTGCGCCGGGCCGCGTACAAGGTCGTCACGCGCGAGCTGGCCGCGGAGGTGGACCGCCTCACCCGCGCGGCGGGCGCGATCTGCGCGACGGTCCCCGCGCTGCGCGACCACGCGCCGTGGACGCTGCGCACCGCCCTCAGGGAGCTGCTCGTCCGGCTTCCCGTCTACCGGCCGTACGTCTCCGGGGGCGACGCACCCGAGACGGTGCTCACCGAGCAGGCCGCCGAAGAGGCCAGGGCGGTGTTCAGCGTGCCCGAGGAGGCACGCGCGGTCGACGTCGTGCGCGACTTGGCGCTGGGGCGCGTCAGGGCCGTCGGAGAGGCCGCGGAGGCCGCCGACGCCATGGCCGGGTTCCGCGCCCGGTTCGCGCAGACCGCGTCCGCGCTGCGCGCCAAGGCCGTCGAGGACACCGCGTTCTACCGGCACGCGCCGCTCCTCTCGGCGGCGGAGGTGGGCGGCGCCCCCGAACGGCCCGCGGTGCCCGTGGAGGAGTTCCACGCGTACTGCGCGCGCGTGCAGCGCGACTGGCCCTACTCGGGCACGGTCCTGACGACGCACGACACCAAGCGCAGCGCGGACGTACGGGCGGGCATCTCCGTCCTGACGCAGTGTCCGGGCCGGTGGGCCGACCTCCTCGCCGAGGTCACCGAGCAGACCTCGCGGACGGGCGGCACGGGCGCGCCCGACCCGCAACTGGCCTGGGCGGCCTGGCAGACGGCCGTCGGCTTCGGGTTCCCCTACGACCAGCGGCTGCAGAACGCCCTCCTGAAGCACGTCCGCGAGGCGGGCCTGCACACGAGCTGGACCGAGCAGAACGAGGCGTACGAGAAGGCGGTGGCCGCGTTCGTGGAGGCGGGTCCGTGCGGGCCGCCGCTGTACGCGGTGGCGTCCTTCGCGCGGGAGATGGACGCGCATGTGCGGGCGAACGTCCTGGGGGCGGCGCTGCTGCACCTGACGATGCCCGGCGTGCCCGACGTCTACCAGGGCACGGAGGGCGAGTACCGCGCGCTGGTCGACCCCGACAACCGGCGGCCCGCCCGCTTCCAGCCGCACGTCCTGGAGCGGCTCGACTCCCAGCGGGAACGCTGGGACCTGTCAGAGGAGAAGCTGGCGCTCACGGCGGCGGCGCTGCGGTTGCGCGGGCGGCGGCCCGAGCTGTTCGGGGGCGCGGCGACGTACGAGCCGCTGGCCGCGCAGGGGCCCGGCGCCGGGCACTGTGTGGCGTTCGCGCGCTCCGGGGAGATCGTGACCGCCGTGACACGGCTGTCGCTGCGGCTCGCGGACGCGGGCGGCTGGCGCGGGACGGAGCTCGCGCTCCCGCCGGGCCGGTGGACCGATCTGCTCGCGCCGGGGCGGGAGTTCGAGGGGCACGCGCGCGTGGAGGAGCTGTTCGCCGCGTCACCGGTGGCACTCCTGGCGCGCGTCACCGGTGCCGGGGAGTCTCCTACCGGGGGCGTACGAGAAGAGTCCGCGGGCCGCGGGTCAGCAGCCCCCGGGGAGCCGGTCTGAACCCGGGGGCCCAGCGCAGGCCCGGCAGGGCGTCGAGCAGGGCGCGCAGGCCGTACTCGGCGGTGCGGGCGGCGAGCTCGGCGCCGGGGCAGGCGTGGCGGCCGGTGCCGAACGCGAGGCGGCCGGGGTCGGAGCGGTGGATGTCGTAGCGGTCCGGGCGGGCGAACCGGGCGGGGTCCCGGTTGGCGGCGCCGACCAGACACGCCACGACCGCCCCCGCGGGCAGGGGCGCTCCGGCCACGGTGACCCGACGGACCGCGCGGCGCAGGACGACGGGGGCGGGCGGGTCGCGGCGCAGGGACTCCGCCCAGGCGGCGGGGATCAGTGCGCGCCGTTCGCGGACGACGGCCAGCTGCTGCGGGTCGTCCAGGAGGTTGGCGAGGAACGAGGCGAACGCGAGCGCGGTGGCCTCCCCGCCCCCGCCGAGCAGCGAGCCGACGAGTCCGCACACGGCCTCGTCGGAGAGCGGCCTGCCGTCGATCTCGGCGCCGCACAGCACGGAGAGCAGGTCGGTGCCCGGGTGGGCCCTGCGGCGGTCCAGGTGGGGGCGCAGGCAGGCGTCCAGTTCGTGGTGGTGGCCGCCGAGGTGGGTGAGGCCGCCGCGGCACCACACCTGGACGCGGGCGGTGTCTTCGTGGGGCAGGCCCAGGGCCGCCATGACCGCGGCGGTCGGCAGCCACTGGCAGAACTCGGTGAAGAGGTCGGCCTCCTCGCGGGCGGCGATGCGGCGGGCGAGGACGTGGGCGGTGCGCGAGGCGCCCGCGGCCAGGGCGGCGACGGCGCGGCCCCGCAGCGCGGGTTCGACCAGGGCCCGGTGGGCGCGGTGCGTGTGGCCCTCCATGTGCGTGAGGGTCCGCCCCGGCGGCACCGCGACGAGCCCCTCCTGGACGAGCGCCCCGCACACGTCCGCGTACCTGCTGACGACCCACGCGCCGAGCAGTTCGTCGCGCACCAGCGGGAAACCCTCCCGCAGCGCCCGGAACGCGGGGTACGGATCGCTCGCCACACCGGGGGACATGAGGCTGGGCGGCGCCGCCCGGGGCGGTCTCGGTGTCCGGGTTCCGGTATCCACGGGGGCGCACGACGTGAACGGCGGGGGGCGCAGCGCGGCCGGGGCTGATCCTGCGCTCAGCGCGGACGGCGCGCGCGGGGCGGGACGTGTCTCCGGCGGGGGTGTCGGGCCGTCCGGCGGGACGGGAGGGCAGCGCACCGCGGGGGCTCCCACCTGTGCGTCGGCGCGGCGAGCGGCCGCGCGGGTGTGTTCCAGAGGATCACTTCGGGACTTCCGCCGCAGTCCGCGTACGGCCGTTCGAGTGAGGGTCGTCGGCGCGGCGGCCCGGCGGAGGCGTCCTTGACACCCCTCCGGGGGGCATGGGGTACTGCGATTGCCTCAGGGGTGAACCGGACAGGGGGCCAACTGGCGGTGCAGCACTATCCGAGCGTTCCTGAACTCGTCCTTTCCGCTCGACAGTTGGCAGCACACCGTCCCGAACTGGCCTCCCTGCGCGAAGTGGGTGCCTCGCGCGCGGGACGGCCCCTGCACCTGCTCTCCATAGGGCACCGGCCACGCGCCGTCCTCGTCGTCGCGGGCGCGCACGCCAATGAACCGGCCGGCGGGTCCACGCTGCTGCACCTCGCGGAACGGGCCCTGCGCGATCCGCGGCTGCGCGGTGACACGTCGTGGCACTTCCTGCTCTGCGCGGATCCGGACGGCGCGAGCCTGCACCGCACGCCCGCCCCGCGCACCCTCCTCGACTACCACCGGCACTTCTTCCGCCCGGCGGGACCCGAGCAGCCGGAGTGGTCGCCCTCCGTCCTGCCGCCGGACCGGCTGCCGCCGGAGACCCGCGCCCTGACCGCCGTCATCGATGAACTGCGCCCCTACTTGCAGGTGTCGTTGCACGGCACCGACCTGGGCGGCAGCTGGATACAGCTCACGAAGGACATCCCCGGCCTCGCCGAACCCTTCGTCAAGTCCGCTGCGGAACTGCACATTCCGGTGGAGACGGGGGCGTCGGACGCCGCCGGCTGGCCGGTCTCGGGGCCGGGCGTCCACGTGCTGCCGCGCCCCGGCACGGACGCGGCGTACCCGAGCCTGCCCGAGGACGCCCGGCGCACCACCTGGCACCGCCCCCACCGCTACGGCGGACGGACGGCGATCATCGAGGTCCCCATGTGGGCCAGCGACCTGGTCGACGACCCGCAGACGCATCCGACGCCCACGCTGGCGATGCGGGCCCTCGCGGGCCGCCTGCGGCGCGACGCACGGCTCGTGGAGGACATCCTGGCCGACGCCCTGCCGCGGCTGTCCGGGAACGGCGCGGACGGCGGCCCGGACGGGCCGCTGCTGCGGGCCGCGCGGTGGGCGCTCGCACTGGTGCCGGGCCTCGCCGACGACTGGCGGCGGCTGCCGCCCGCGGGGACGTCACGTGCGTATATCGGGAGCGTCGACGCCTTCGGCAGGCGCCTGCCGCTGCGGGCGGCGGCGATGCTGCTGCGGGTCCTGGACGAGGCGGGCGACCGGGCGGCGCCGCGGCTGGAGGTGCTCGTGGCGCAGTGGAGCGAAGCGTTCGCCGAACGGTTCAGGGCTCGTTGGGTTCCGCTGGAGCACCAGGTGGAGCACCAGTCGCGCACGACGGTCGCGGCGGCGCGGTACGCGCGCGTGCAGGCCGATGGCGACCGCGGGACGGGCTGACCGCGTGCCTCCGCGAGCGGCGCTCAGTTCGTCGAGAGGCGGAACGCCATCCGGCCGAAGCTCACCGAGTCGCCGTCCTGGACGATCGCCGCGCCGGTCACCCTGCGGCCGTTCACGGAGGTGCCGTTGGTCGAGCCGAGGTCGCGCAGCACCCACACCCCGCCCTGTCGCCGCAGCTCGGCGTGGACGCGGGACACCGTGTCGTGGCTCAGCCGCAGGCCGTTGGCGGGGTCGCGGCCGATGCGCAGCGGGAAGGCGCTGTCGGGCGAGGGCAGCAGCAGCTTCGGCAGGCGCTCGGCCTGCCAGGCCCTGCGCAGCTTCATCGTGAACCCGGAGACCGCGCCCACACCGCCGAGCACCATCCGCGACCAGCGGTTCTCGGTCCGCAGGTCGTCGGTGAGGGCGGCCAGTTCATCGGGCCGCCTGGCGGCGAGCACGAGCTCCATGCGCCGCAGGAACGTGTCGTGCGAGAGCCTGCCGACGGCCGCGCCCTCCTTGAGTGCGTCCAGCGCCCGGTCGCGCTCCGCGTCCGTCACCCGCGCGGGGTACGTGGAGAACTCGAAAGAGGATGTCACCAGGGAATTGTCCGTCACTCGCGGCCCGGGTGTCCAGAACGGGGGGTTCGAGCGGCGTTCGATCGTGTCCCGGGCGGATCCCCCCACGGACCGCGGGTTTCTGACGCACCATGGGACGCACGGTGTGACGGACAGCGGACGAGGGAGAACCGTCGGTGAGGTTCGAAGTGTGGGCGCCGGAGGCCGAGCGGGTCGTACTGGAGTGTGCGGGAACCACGCGCGCGCTGGAGCGTGACGGGGACCGCGCGGGATGGTGGACGGGGGAGGCGGCGGCCGAGGACGGCACCCGTTACGGCTTCTCGGTGGACGGGGGCCCGGTCCTGCCGGACCCGCGCTCGCGCCGCCAGCCTGAGGGGCCCGACGGGCTCAGCGCGGTCGTCGACCACGACCGGTACGCGTGGCGCACGCCGTGGGCGGGGCGCGGGGTGCGGGACGCGGTCCTGTACGAGTTGCACGTGGGGACGTACACGCGCGAAGGGACCCTCGACGCGGCGGCGGACCGGCTCGGGCACCTCGCGGAGCTGGGCGTCACGCATGTCGAGCTGATGCCGCTGTGCCCCTTCCCCGGGCGGTACGGCTGGGGGTACGAGGGGGTGTCTCTCTGGGCGGTGCACGAGCCCTATGGCGGACCCGAGGCGCTGAAACGATTTGTCGACGCAGCGCACGCGCACGGCCTCGGTGTCGTCCTGGACGTCGTCCACAACCACCTCGGCCCGTCCGGCAACTACCTGCCCGCGTTCGGCCCGTACTTCACCGAGACGCACCAGACACCGTGGGGCGCCGCCGTCAACCTGGACGCGCCGGGATCGGACGAGGTGCGCGCGTACCTGATCGGCAGCGCCCTGGCCTGGCTGCGCGACTACCGCATCGACGGCCTCCGACTCGACGCGGTGCACGCGCTGGTCGACACGCGCGCGTGCCACTTCCTGGAAGAACTCTCCGTCGCCGTGGACTCCTTGGCCGCCGAACTCGACCGGCCGCTCTCGCTGATCGCCGAGTCGGACCTGGGCGACCCGCGCATCGTCACCCCGCGCGCGCGGGGCGGACTCGGCCTCCAGGCGCAGTGGAACGACGACTTCCACCACGCGCTGCACACCGCCCTCACGGGTGAGGCGCAGGGCTACTACGAAGACTTCGCGCGCGCCCCGCTGACCGCGCTCGCCAAGACACTGACGCACGGCTTCTTCCACGACGGGACGTACTCGACGTTCCGCGGCCGTGCCCACGGACGCCCGGTGGACCGCGCGCGGACCCCCGCGTACCGCTTCCTCGGCTACGCGCAGACCCACGACCAGATCGGCAACCGCGCCCTGGGCGACCGCCTTTCGGCCTCCCTCTCCCCCGGCCTGCTCGCCTGCGCCGCCGCGCTCACCCTGACCAGCCCGTTCACGCCGATGCTGTTCATGGGTGAGGAGTGGGGCGCCACGACTCCCTGGCAGTTCTTCACCGACCACACGGACCCCGAGCTCGCCGAGGCCGTGCGCCGGGGTAGGCGGCGGGAGTTCGCCGCGCACGGGTGGGCCGAGGAGGACATCCCCGACCCGCAGGACCACGGGACGCGCGACCGCTCGTGCCTGGACTGGTCCGAACCCGCGAAGGGCCACCACGCGCGGCTCCTCGCCTGGCACCGGGACCTGATCGCCCTGCGCCGCGCCCGCGGCGACCTGACCGACCCCGATCTGGCCGCCGTGCGCGTCGCGTACGACGAAGAGGCCCGCTGGTTCGCGTTCCGGCGCGGGGATCTGCGGATCGCCGTGAACCTCGGCAAGAAGCCCGTCACCGTGCCGCTGGACGGGCGCCACGCGCGCGTGCTCGCCGCGTGGGAGCCGGTCGAGACGCCGGGCGCGGACGGAGTGGTGCGGCTGCCGGGCGAATCGTGCGTGATCCTGGCGACGGCGTGATCCCGGCGACTGCCTGATTCTCCTGACCGCGTAACGTCGGGGGCCACTTTCGGGAGGCGGATCATGAAGCAACGATTTCTGGGCCGGACCGGTCTGCGGGTCAGCGAACTCTGCTTCGGCACGATGACGTTCGGCAGCGGCGCGGACGAGACCACGTCGCACCGCATGCTGGACACGTTCACCGAAGCCGGCGGCACGTTCATCGACACGGCCGACATGTACGGGCGCGGCCTGTCGGAGGAGATCCTCGGCCGCTGGCTGAAAGGCCGCCGCAGGGACGAACTCGTCGTCGCCACCAAGGTGTTCGCCACGATGGGCGACGCGCCGAACGCCGGAGGTCTGAGCCGCAAGCACATCGTGTCGGCCGTCGACGCGAGCCTGCGGCGACTGGGCACCGACTACATCGACCTCTACCAGACCCATGTGTGGGACGCGACGACACCCGTCGAGGAGACCCTGTCCACCCTGGACACCCTCGTGAAGGCGGGCAAGGTCCGCTACCTGGGAGCGAGCAACCACTCCGCGGCACAGTTGCAGAAGGCCCTCGACGTGGCGCGGGCACACGGCTGGGAGCCGTACGCGTCCCTGCAGCCGTTCTACAACCTGCTCGGGCGCGACATCGAGTGGGAGCTGCTGCCGCTCAGCGAGGCGGAGGGCGTCGGCGTCATCCCGTACAGCCCGCTGCACGGCGGCTGGCTCTCCGGCAAGTTCCGGCGGGGCATGGCGGCACCGCCGGAGGGCACGCGGGGCGCGGGCAGCTGGGAGGAGCGGGCCACGGAGGACACGTGGCGGGTCGTCGACGCGGTCCTGGCGGTCGCCGGGGAGACCGGGCGCTCCCCGGCGCAGGTGGCGCTGCGCTGGCTCCTCCAGCAGCCCGGTGTGACAGCGCCGATCATCGGGGCGCGCTCCGTCGAGCAGTTGGCCGACAACCTCGGCTGCGTGGACTGGGAGCTGACGGCCGGGCAGCGGCAGCGGCTCACGGAGGCGAGCGCGCGCCCGCTGCCGTACCCGTACAACGTCCTCGCGCACTACCCGGGGCGCGAGCCGCGCACCGGCCCGCGCACGGACGTCGGCTGACGGCCGCGCGCGGGCCGCCCGGACGTCAGTCGACGATCGCCATCTCGCGGGCCGTGGTGTTGAGCCGCCGCCCGCCGTCCTCGGTGACCGTCACGATGTCCTCGATGCGCACGCCGAAGCGGCCGGGCAGGTAGATGCCGGGCTCCACGGAGAAGCACATGCCGGGCACGAGGGGCTGCTCCTCGCCCTCGATCATGTAAGGCGGTTCGTGGGTGGTGACGCCGATGCCGTGCCCGGTGCGGTGGATGAAGTACTCGCCGTAGCCGAACTCGGTGATCACGGCGCGGGCCGCGCGGTCGATGTCCTGGCAGGCCGCGTCGGGCCGTACCGCCGCACAGCCGGCCGCCTGCGCCTCGCGCACCACGTCGTGGACGCGCTGCTCCTCGGCGGTCGGCTCCCCCACGTGGACCGTGCGGGAGGTGTCCGAGCCGTAGCCGTGCAGGAGCCCGCCGAAGTCGAGGACGACCATGTCGCCCCGCTCGATGACGCGGTCACCCGCCTCGTGGTGCGGGTTGGCGCCGTTGGGCCCTGAGCCGACCACGGTGAAGTCCACCTGCGCGTGCCCGAACCTCCGCAGCAGATCCGCGAGATCGCCGGCGACATCCGTCTCCCTGCGGCCCGCGAACGGCACCTTCTGGATCTCCTCGTACGCCGCGTCGGCCGCCGCGCCCGCCGCCGCGAGGCGCTCCAGCTCGGCCTCGTCCTTGACCGCGCGGAGCATCGGCAGGGCTTGGGTGAGCGATACGTAGGAGGTGCCGGGCAGCGCCTGCTGGAAGCCGAGCAGGTGCATCGCCCAGGCGTTGTCGCTCACTCCGAAGCGGCCCGATACGTCCAGGAGGGGCGCGGTGACGGCGTACGGGTCCTTGCCGTCGGTCCAGTCCCGGAGGGTGAGCGCGGGGGCGCCCGCGGCGCGCGCGGCGTCCGGGGCCTCCAGGGTCGGCACGACGAGAACGGGGTCCTGTCCGGCCGCGAGCACGAGGAGCGTCAGGCGTTCGGTGTCCGCGGTCGGGCGGTAGCCGGTGAGCCAGACGAGGTCGGGGCCCGGCGCGACGAGCACGCCCGCCAGACCCGCGTCCGCGGCCGCGGCGGCGGCCCGCTCCATGCGTGCTCGGTAGTCGTCGGCGGTGAAGGGCGCGGGCGCGCTGCTCATGGTGACCTCCTGGTGTCCACGCGAGAGATCCTGCCCCTCGCCGCGCGTGACCGCGAGCCCGGGTCGGGGCCGGGTCACGTCACGACGCCGGGCCGCGCGGCCAGAACCTGCCGCGCGCCGCTCTGGTGGCGGACCGTCAGGGTCACGGTCCTGCCGGGCCGCGCTCGACCGACCTGCAGGGCGAGCTCGGCGGCCGAGCCGACGCGGGCGCCGCCGAACACGACCACGGTGTCGCCGCGCACGAGCCCCGCGGCGTGTCCGGGGCCCGGCACGTGCACGCCGACGAGCAGGGCACCCGCACCCGCGCCCCGGGGCGCGTCGACGGCCTCGACGCCGAGGGCAGCGGCGGGAGGGCGGGGACGCGGCGGTGGGGGGACGGGGTCGCGGGGGCCGGGGGCGGGGTGCTTCGACCCGCTCATCGGCATGTCGGCCCCGGGCGCCGAGCCCGCCCCGGTGGGGACGGCAGAGGCCTCCCGCACCCCGGCGAGCCTGCTCATCCCGATGACGGTGGCGCCGACGGTGCCGATGCCGATCCCCGAGAGCACGAGGGCGGCGGCACAGAGGACCCCGAAGACCAATGTCCCCCACCGCCTGCCGTGACGCCGCCGGGCGGCGTGGGGGCGGCGGGGGCGGTGGGTGTCGCGGGACTCGGGCGACGGACGGAGAGGCCCGGCGGGCGCCGACCGCACCGGCGCCGCCGCATCCGGAGCGGGCCCTCGACGCCGGCGTCGAGGGGGGCGGGGCGTCGGACTGGGGGGCTCACCGGGACTTGAGGTGACGTATCCGCCGGGACTTGGGGTGGCGTGCCTGTCGGGGCGGGGGGTGGTGTGGTTGCTGGGGCGGGGGGCGGTGTGCGTGTTGGGGCTGGGGGCGGCGTACTCGCTGAGGCGGGGGGCGGTGTGCCTGTGACGGCTGGGGGTCACGTACTCGCCGGGGCCGGAGGGGGTGCGCTCGCCGGAGCTGGAGGCAGTGTGCTCGCCCGAACTTGGGGCGGCGTACTCGCCGGAGCCGGGCGCGGTGCCCTCGCCGAAACCAGGGGAGACGTACGGGCCAAGGCCCGAGGAGATGCGCCCGCCGGAGCCCGGGGCGGTGCCTTCGCCGAAACTCGGAGAAACGTGCCCATCGGAACCCGGGGCGGTGCCCTCGCCGGAGCTCAGGGGCGCGTATGTGTCGAAGCCGTTGGCAGTGTGCTCTTCGGCGTCAGGGGCGGTGCGCTCGGCGGAACGCGAGGGGGTGTACTCGCCGGAACTCGGGGCGGCGTGCCGGCCTGTGCTCTGGCGGGTCCTTCGGTCCGGCTCCGGTTGTTGTCCGGCGCTGTGGCCCGGGCCCTCCCCTGGGCCGCCCCACCCCGTGTCCTCCCCTCGGCCAGGTAGTCCGTCCTGGCTGCGGACGCCGGGGAAAACCTCGTCCTGGTCCGAGTCGACATGTCGGTCGGCGCCTCGGCCCGGGGGTCGGCTCAGGTCCGCGGCCGGAGCCTGGGCCTGGGCAGAGCCCTGGTCCGGGTTCTGGCCCGGGTTCCGGCCCGGCATCGGCTTGGGACGCAACGTGGTGTGATCCATGGATCGCCTCCGGCCACAGCTCTACCCGGAGTGACCCCGCGTCGACGCCTCACGAACGGGTGACATCCAGCTGGGCGGCCAGCGTTCGGGCGGGGCCTCGCAGCGTGCCGGTGTGGAGGAGTTCCGTGCGGTGGACGACGCGAGGTGCCGTCAGAGGTACGGCGACCGTGCCCCGCGCCTCCTCCGCCGCCCACCGCGGCAGCAGGGCGAGACCGTGGCCCGCGGCGACCAGCGCGGTGAGAGTGCGCAGGTCCGTGCCGTCGTAGCGCACCGCGGGGCGGAACCCCGACGTGCCGGACGCCGCACGGAGTCGGGCCAGCGGCAACCCCGTGTCCGGGGCGTCGATCCAGCGGGCGTCCACCAGGTCTCCGAGGCGCAGACCGGGGCGACGGGCCAGCGGGTGGTCCTCGGCGAGGAGCACGGCCACGGGTCCCTCCGCGAGGCCGCGTACACCCAGCGGCGCGACGTCCGGCAGGCGCAGGGGGTCACTCGGCGCCGCGAGCCCGTCGACCAGGCCGAGGTCGGCCGCACCCGTCGCGACCGCCGCGGGGACCTCGTCGCGCGGCAGCACGGCGAGGGTGACGCCCGCCACGGGGAGCGCCCGGACCGTACGCGGGGTGAGCGCCGTCGACGTGGCCGCGAGCGTCAGCCCCTGCTCGGGAGCGGCCGCCATGCGGACGACCTCCGCGCGGGCCGCGTCCAGGCGCAGCAGCAGCGGGCCCGCGTGCTCCAGCAGCCGGGCCCCCGCCGGAGTGGGCGCGACGGGGCGGCGCGTGAGCAGGGCCGCGCCGAGGTCCTGCTCCAGGGCGGCGATGTGCTGGGAGACGGCGGACTGGGTGTAGCCGAGTTCGCGGGCCGCCTCGGAGAAGGAGCCGAGGCGGGCCACCGTCACGTAGGTGCGCAGGAGGTGCGGGTCCATGGCCGCAAGGATCTCCCGGTTCGGCGGGCGCACGGCCACCAGGGGTACTCGGCCACCACGGGTGCTCGGCGATCAGGGGTGCTCGGCGACGTCACCAGGGGTGCTCGGAGACGTCATCAGCGGCGCCCTGACGACGTCATCAGGAACGCTTATGGAGCGTGCAGCAATCATCGTTGGACGTGAACTGGGGGCCCGGCCAGGATGATTCGCATGACCACCACCGCCCACACCCACCGCGCCGCCCGCCTCGCCGTCGTCGGCGACCGCTCCCCGAACGTCACCGCCCACACCCGGATCCCGCTTCTCCTGGACGCCCTCGCCGCCCAGGACCACCTCGTCCTCGACGCGTACTGGATACCGACCGAGGACGCCGTTGAGCCGGACGCCGTGCGCGGTTTTGACGCCGTGTGGGTGGTGCCGGGCAGCCCGTACCGCAGCGAGGCCGGCGCGCTCGCCGCGATCCGCACGGCCCGCGAGGACGGCGTGCCCTTCCTCGGTACCTGCGGCGGCTTCCAGCACACGCTCCTGGAGTACGCGCGGAACGTGTGCGGTCTGACCGACGTCGCCCACGCCGAGAACGACCCCGGCGCCGATGACCTGCTCCTCACCCCCCTCGCCTGTTCGCTGGTCGGCCACGAGGGCACGGTGACGATCGCGGAGGGCTCGCTCGCCGAGTCCGTCGTGGGCGCCCGCACGTCGGTCGAGCGCTACCACTGCTCGTACGGGCCCACCGCCCACCTCGACACGCTGCGCGCCCACGGTCTGCGCTTCTCCGGCGAGGACGAGGAGGGCCAGGTGCGGATGGCCGAACTCCCCGGCCACCCCTTCTTCCTGGCCTCCCTCTTCCAGCCGGAGCTGGCCGGCGACGGCTCGCGCCCGCACCCGATCGTGCGGGCCCTGGCGCGAGCCGCCGTCCGGCACGCGGGCGTGGCCGCCTGACCCTCACCCGCCACCCGGCACGGGCACCGCCACCGGAACCGGAGCCAGAACCGGCAGCGGCACTACCACCGGCACCGGCTCAGGACCGTCCGCCGTCACACGGACTGACCGCCGTGATCCCCGTGACCACCCCCGTGTCCGGCGCCGTGGTCGAACTTCAGGGCCTCCTTGGGCATGACCACGAAGGGCCGCATCATGCCCATGTCCTCGTGCTCCAGGAAGTGGCAGTGGTACATGAACCGGCCGTACGCCCCGTCGAACTTGCCCATGACGCGCAGCATCTGCCCGCCGGGCACCCGGAAGACGTCCTTCCAGCCGCGCTCGTTCGGGGCCAACGGAACGGGCCGTTTCGGGTCGACCGCTATGGGCGCGAGGGTGCCGCCGATGCTGACGTCGAAGCCCGAGACGTCGCAGGCGTCCCTGCCGAGGAGCTGGAAGTCCGCCAGGTGGATGTGCATCGGGTGGAGCACCGGTGGGTTCGCGGCGAGGTTCAGGAACGTCCACTGTTCGTGGCTGCCCTCGGCGATCGTGATGCCGAGGCCGTCGTTGAACGTGCGGGCGATCCTCCGGTACGTCCTGACCCTGCCGTCCTCCCCGCGCAGCTGGATGATCCCCTCGGTCGGCACCTGGATGTCACCGGGCTTCTCGACCTCGGCCATCTCCCAGATCTCCGGGTGGCCGCCGCCGCCCTTCGTGGCGGGCGGGGTCAGCACGATCAGCCGGTGCCCGTGCGCGATGTCGTGGGTGAGCGGGCGGAAGGAGCCCGAGAGGACCTCCGGCAGTTCGAACGTGTCCGGTTCGGCGCACTCGCCCACGCGGAACTCCATGACCTGCGGGTAGCGCACGTCGTTCGCCACGTCGGGCACACCGGGCGCCTGCCCCCGTCCCTTGTTGACCAGCCGCAGCCGCTGCCCGGCGAGCTCACGGAAGTCGATGAGCAGGTCCATGCGCTCGGCCGGTGCGACGGTGAGCGTGGGCAGTGCCCCTTCGAAGTCGACGGGCACGGGGCGCGGCAGGAGCCCGCCGTCGCTGCCGATCTGGTGGAGGACGCCCCGCACGGGGTTGTTGTCCTCGTCGACGAGAACCAGGTCGTAGATGCGCGCGTTCGACGCGTTGACCAGGCGGAAGCGGTACCAGGCCGCGTCCACGTCGGCGTACGGCCAGATGCGGCCGTTGACCGTGGTGTAGGGGCCCGAGAAGGGCAGGGAGACCGGCTTGCCCGTCTCCGCGTTCTTCGGGTCGACGATGGTGGTCTTGTGCAGGAGGCGGCCGTTCAGCCGGCCGTCGCCCTCGTCCGTGTCAAGGTTCCTGTCGGCGATGAGCAGCGGTATCTCCCGCTCGCCGCACGGCAGTTGCAGCGCGTCCTCCTCGTCGTCCCGGACCAGGTACGTGCCGTAGAGACCCGCCATCACGTTCCAGCGCGTGATGTTCATGGCGTGGTCGTGGTACCACCACTGCACCGCCTGGTGGTCGTTCGGATACTCGGAGAGCTGGGCGTCTCCGTACCCCACGGCGTTGTCCGCCCAGCCGTCGTTGCCGCCGCCCGTCTGCGCGCCGTGCAGGTGCGTCACCGACCAGGCGGGCAGCGACGCCACGTCCTTGTTCGGCTCGATGCCCCCACGGCCCGGCAGAGTGCTGGGCAGCGGGTCCTTCTGCGGGTCGCCGCGCGGCGCCTCGACGGCCGTGACGGGATACTCGCCCTGCGGAATGCGGTTGGTCCAGGCGATGCGGACCCGCTGCCCGCGCCGCACCTCGATGGTGGGGCCCGGCACCGAGCCGTCATACCCCCACATCAGCGTCGGCGGAAGCTGCGGGTGCAGGCGCACCCATGTCGGCCGCAACACGATCTCGGTCTCCTCCAGCACGTCGGTGGAGTCGGGCCGCAGGACCGGCGGGACGGTCAACGGCGCCACGAACGGTGCCAGTTCACCGTCGGCGGGGCCCCGGGCCCTCCCCGCCGCATCCTCGTCGGCCACTTGCGCACCGGCGATGTCCGCCGTGCCGCCCGTCGGCTCTTCCGTGCTGCGCTCAATGATGTCGGTCAAGATCGAACACCCCCGTGTCCATCCCCCGTTTCGCGGCCGGTCGACGGCCGCCTTCACTTCAGAAGACTCCTGGCGCCTCACCGAAGTTCCACGAATCCTGCATTCCGGATGAAACCATCCGAAGGGGGCTCGTCGGAGCGCCGGAGGGCGCGCGATCGGGCAGGAAGCCGTGTGCGCGCCCGGCCAGGTCCCGTGCCCCGTAGCGTCGGCAGCCGTGGTGCCAGTTGAGGATGCCCGCCATCCAGTTCTTCAGGTCGGCGACGTAGCCGTCGATGGCCGCGCGGCCCTCGCGTGACAGCGCGAAGTCGTCGTACAGGGACGTCAATTCGTGGGCGCAGACGTGCTCGAACTGGCGCAGGCGCTGTGTCGTCAGATCGTGGACGACCCGCAGCGCCGACGGGTAGTCGCAGCCGAAGAAGTTCTGCACGACGAGGATGCCGTTGTGGAACTCGCCCTCGTACTCGATCTCCTTCTGGTACGAGAAGATGTCGTTCACGAGCATGGCGTAGTCGACGGCGGCGTTCTCCAGGGAGCGGACGGGACCGCTGCGGTAGAGCGCGGGCGGCACGGCGGGGCCGTGGCCCATCCGGCACAGGCTCATCGTGAGGTCGGCGCCGAACGTGGCGCGGCGCATCTCCAGGTAGTCGACCGGGTCGGGCACGCGATGGTGCAGCTGGTTGAAGATCTCCCACACCCAGCTCTCCGTCATGACGTCGACGGCGTCGCGCAGCACCCTGCGCTGCCGGTCGGTCATGTCACGCGTCGTGCGCGACCACAGGTCGACGAGGCCGCGCTCCATGGCGTTCGCGGGCACCGGTACGGGCTCGCCGACGAGGGGCATGCAGGCGGAGAGGCGTTCGGTGCAGAGCTTCGCGGCGGCGAGGTCGCGGCGGCGGCCGAAGAGGAGGGGGTAGTAGTCGTCGCCGTAGGTGCCCCACACGAGCCACTGCGTGCTGAGGTCGAGTGCCTGTTGTGTGCCGTCCGGGTCGAGTCCCGCGGCGCACAGCGGCAGGTCGTACGCGTCGAGCCTGTCCTCGTCCCAGACGCCCTCCTCCAGGATGCCCATCGCGTGCGCCCACCCGGTGATGCGCTGCCGCGCGGTGTCGAGACCGGGGTTGAGCCGCAGCGGGAACGGCATGTACAGATCGGGGATGCGGGAAGGGCCCACTTTCTGGAAGGGCACATGCGTGAAGGGCCGTGCCCGTTCCGCTCCCGCGGCGGAGAGCAGCGACGCGATGCCGACCCCTGATGTCCCGAGGCCGGTCGGACCGGCGAGCGGAGAGCCGGTGACCGCGCCCTCGTTCATGTACCGGCTGGAACGCAGATGCCACTCGTGGCCGCCGGACTGCCAGTCCTGGAGGCCTTTCGTGTACGCGGCGACGGCCGCCACCTCGGACGGGGTGAGACCTTTCTCCAGGGCCAGAGCGGGCACTTCGGTGACCGCCGTGTGCTCGAACTGGTGCAGGCGCGAGGTCAGCACGTCGTTGACGGTGTCGGCTGCCTCCTGGGTGGTGCAGTCGAAGAAGGTCTCCAGGACGAGCACACCATTGCTGAGCTCGCCCTCCTCCTGGACTTCGCGCTGGTACGAGAACAGGTCGTTCCTCAGGTGGACGGCGTCGGCGAACGTCTCCATGAGCACGCGCAGCGGCCTCGTCCCCGCGACCGCCGCGGGCACCTCCGCCGTCGCGTACTCGATGAGGCCCGCCGACCAGGGTGCGCCGCCGACCTTGCGGCGCATCTCGATGTACTCGACGGGGTTCGCGATCCGCCCCTCGTTGATGTTGGAAAGCTCCCACATCGACTCGTTCAGCAGGTGTTCCGTCGATTCCGCGAAGCGGCGGCGCCAGTCCTCGGACATCGCGGGCACGGTGCGCGCCCACAGGTCGGCGAGGCCCGCCTCCACGGGGTTGCGCGGCTCGGGCACGGCGGCCGACAGGTCCATGGGCATGAAGAGAGGCAGGCGTTCCAGGTGCGCCTTGCCGGCCGCGCGGTCGTTGGTGCGCTTGTACATGTCCAGGAAGTGGTCGTCGAAGAAGAAGACCCACACGTACCAGTCGGTGATCAGCGACAGCGCCGGGCCGTCGCAGTCGGGGTGGGTGTACGCACACAACAGGCCGTAGTCGTGCGCGTCGAGGTCGCTCTGCTCCCAGACGCCGCTGCCCTCCAGCATGCCCATGTCGCGCGCCCAGCGCGTGGAGTGCGCGCGGGCCTCGTCCAGGTGTGGATTGAGCCTCGCGGCGTACGGCATGTAGAAGCGCGGCAGGTCGAACGGTTGCGTCATGTGCCCGGCCCTACCCGGGGCTCCCCGCGGGCATCCGTGCGGCGCCCCACGATCGCACCATCGCGTGAAAGGGGGACAGTTCGCCTTCGAGAGGGGAAAAGACGTGCGAAGGACCGGCCCGTCGGCGTCCGCCGCGCCGCACGTTCCCCGCCCGCGAATCTCGGTTTTCCCCGCGTGCGCACCGTTCACGCCTCTAGGCTGCCGACGACGCCCTCGGAAGGAAGCACGTCCATGACCGATGCGCCGCTGCGAGCGGAGCTGCTCCTGGACCGCGAGGTCCCCGACGAACTGCGCCGCGAGCTGGTCGCCGCCTTCGCAGGCCTCGGCGCCCCACCGGCCCGGGTCCGGCACACCGTCGACCACCGCGGCGCCGCCGACGTCCCGTGGATCGTCCTCGCCTCACTGCCGCTCCAGGCGTTCCTCACGGGTCTGGGGGCGGAGGCGGTCAAGGACGCGTACGACGCGTTCAAGGCGGTCGTACGAAGGACAGCGCGCCCCGCGGCGTCCGATCCCGCCACCCCGTCCGAGGGACATGAGGCCCGCGCCGAGGGCGCGGCCCGGCCCATCGTGCTGCAGGACGCGTCCACGGGCCTCGACATCGTGCTGGAGCCCGACCTGCCCGCCGAGGCGTACGAGCGGCTCACCGCACTCGACCTCACGGAGTTCGCGGTGGGGCCGCTGCACTACGACCGCGACCGGGCCCGCTGGCGTTCGCTCCTCGACGAGGCCACCGGCTGACCCGCCCGCCACGGACCGGAATCGGGGGCCGACTGTGACGACGCAGACCACGGAAGAGGACCTTTCCCAGGCGGAAGAGGCGTGCGCCGAGGGTGAATCGGCGCTGGAGCGCGGCGACACGGCCGCCGCCGAGAAGTGCTTCACCCGGGCACTGGAGCTCGCGGGGGCGGAGGACCGGGAGGGCGGCACGCGTCTCGCCGCGCGGGCGCGGACCGGCGCCGGACGGGTACGGCTCGCCCGCGGGGAGATCGAGGGCGCCGAGACCGAGTTCGAGCGGGCGCACGCGCTGCGGCCCTCGGCGGCGGGTCCGTTGCACTGGCTGGGCTGCGCGGCCGCGCACCGCGGCGACCTCGTGACGGCGGAACGCCACCTCACCGCCTCCCTCGCCTGCGCGGTCCCGCACGGCCGCAGCCTCGTCCAGCGCGCCTACGTGCACGCCCGCGCCGGAAACGCGGACGCCGCCCTCGACGACCTGCGGACCGCGGCGTCGGCCGGCCCCCTGGACGACGAGGCCCGCTGGCTGCACGCCACGCTCTCCGGCCGCTCCGCCCGCGAGGTGGCGCTGCGGCTGCGCAGGGCGGCCCTCGCCGCGCTCACCCCACTCGCTCCCCACGGGGGTTTCGGGGCGGAGGGCGACAACGGCTGGCGGCGGGCCGCGGATCTGATCGACGCCGCGCGGGGAATCGATCCGGGGCCTTGGACGTCCCCTTCGCTGTACGCCGTGGCTCTGGTGCGCGGTGGGCGGCGCAAGGCCGCCGTCGCGCTCCTGGACGATGCCGTCCGGGGCGACCCCGCCGACCATCGGGTCACTCACTCGCTCGCGGTGGCCCTCCTCAACTCCTGCACACACACCGAAGGTTCGCGTTGGGAGCGGTGCGTCGCCGCCTGGGCCGCGCTGCTGCACGACGCCGCGTTCTGGGCGCACGTCCTGGCCTCCGCCTCCCGGCGGTACGGCGTCACCGTCGAGCCGTCCCTCGTACCCGTACTCCGTGCCGGGCTGCGTGAGGTGCTCGAACGGCACCTGCCCGACGACGCGGGCACCCGTGTCGCGCTCGGGCCCCTGCTCCAGCGTGAGGCCGACGCGGCGAAGCTGCTCGCCGCCGTCGGCGGCTTTCCGACGTCGGGAGGCGGCGGGCCGCCGCTGTTCTGCGGGCCGCTGCGCATCGCCGAGCTCGGCAGGTCGGCGGAGTTCGGCGCGTTCGCGGCGGCATGGGAGCGGTCGTTCGCCGACGCACGGGCCGCGCAGGCCTCCGCGTACACCGGATCGACGGACCCGGCCGCCCCGGCCGCCCACACCTCCCTCACCTACGCCTTCTCCGAACTCGGCTTCGCCCAGCTCCTCCTGGGGCACGACAAGGCGGCCGACGCACTCGCCGCCCTCTCCGAACTGCGCTGCCCCGGCTGCCGGGCGCGCGGCGGGCCGGGGGCCGCGGCCGTCTGCGAACCGGCGTGCGGACGCTTCGACGAGCTGAACCCCGGGTACGCCGGAATTCCCGACAAACACCTCCGCCTCTCCCTCGACGCGCGCGGACTCGCCCTGGAGGCGCGGCTCAGCATGGGCCGCGCCGAGATGACGTCCGCGCGGCCCGACTTCGCCGCCGCCGCCGCGTACTGGCGCCGGGCCCTGGTGCACAGCAGGGAGATCGACCGGTACCGCGAGACGCAGACCGCCATCGTCGACATGGCGCTCGGCGCGGCGCGCGACGCGCACCGCGACGGGCGGCTGAGCCTCGCCGTGTCCACGCTCGACGCGACGCGTTCGGTGATCGGCGCGAACGAACGCGGTCGCCTGGAGGGCCAGTTGGCGCGTGTGCTCGCCGACCGCGGGATCTCCGTAGCCAACGACGAGGAGGCGCTCCTCGACCGGCCCGCCGCCGACCTGCGCCGCTCCGTGGCGTTCAACCCGCACCTGCTGCGCGCGCAGGTCAGCCTCGGCATCGTGCTGCGCGGCCTTGCCGCGGCCCGCTGGAGATCCGGCAGCCTGTCGGGCGCGCGGGACACGCTGCGCGAGGCCGTCGACCAGCTCACCGCCGCCCTCGTCCTCTTCCCGGACGACCCGGACCTCGAGGAGCAGCGCGAGGCCGCGGTCGCCGACCTCGATCACGTCATGTGGCAGCCCGACGAGAGCGAGCAGTGACGCCCGTGCTCGGTTACGAGGAACTGCGCATCCGGGTCCGCCGCGTCGGCGGCTCCCGCTACCTGGTGGCGGCCGGCGGACCCGCGTGCGCGGCCGAGGTGGTGACAGTCGACGGGGAGCCCGAGGCGTTCCGGGAGCAGTGGGACCGGCTGATCGCGGCGGAGCTCGGGTACGCGCCGATGGGCGAGCAGCACACCGCGGCGCAAATGCGGGCGCTCGGGCGGGGCGTCTTCCGGCTGCTGTTCGGGGACGCGGCGGCGACGGAGGGTGAGGGCGCGGAGGCGGACGGCTCCGGGGAGGACGCGGTCGGCTGCCGCGTCGGGGCGTGTGTCGACACCGCGCTCGACCGCGCGCAGGGGATGCGTCCCGCGCGCGGGCTGCGGCTCCGTTTCGACCTGCCGCCCGAGCTGCGCGACCTCCCTGTGGAGTCGCTGTGCGCGCCGCCCGGCAGCCCGCAGCAGTCGCTCGCGCTCAACCACGGTTATTCGTTGGTGCGTTCGCTCGCGGGCGGGCCCCTGGGGCAACGGCTGCCCGAACCGGCGGACGAGCCGAGCGTGATCCGGCTCCTGGTCGTGTGCGCCTCGCCGCGCGGACTCCAGCCGCTGCGGACCGCGCCGGAGGTCGCCGCGATCCGCAACGATCTGCCCGAAGTGGCGGTGCAGACGGCGGTGGTGGAGCGGGCGACGCGCGCGAGCCTGGAGGAGGCGCTGGGTGTCCACTCCGAACTCCCCACGGCCGTCCTGGTGATCGCGCACGGAGCGTACGACCGGGACATCGGCAAGGGCGTGGTGGCCCTGGAGACGGAGGGCGGCGGCATCGACCGGGTGCCGGCCGATCTGCTCGCCGCGATCCTCCTGAAGGCGCAGCGGCTCAGACTCGTGGCGCTCAACCTCTGTGCGGGGGCGGACAGTTCGCATCTGGAGCCCTTTTCCGGGCTCGCGCAGGCACTCATCGGCGGGGGTGTGCCCGCCGTGGTGGCGATGCGGGGGCGGATCAGTGACGTGTCGGCGGGCGCGTTCGGTCCCGAGCTGCTCAAGGGCATCGCGGCGAACAAGACCATCGACGAGGCGGTGGCCGCGGCGCGGCTGCGGATCTCGCACCAGCCGGAGCACACGGCCGTGGAGTGGGCGACCCCCGCGCTGTTCCTGCACGAGGGGTGCAGGCAGGGCTGGCTGTTCAAGGCACGCGAGGTGCGGGACGACGAGTTCGGGGCGGGCGGGACGGCCGTCGCGGATCCGCTGCGCGAGGGCGAGGACGCGCTGCGGGCCTTCCAGAGCTTCGTCGGTCACGTGGGCTCCGCGGCGCTGATCGGCGCGGCACGCTTCCAGCGCGACCTGGGGAACTGGACGCAGGTGCAGCGCATTCTCCGTACGCCGACGCAGAGTTACGCCGACGAGCGGCGCCGGTTGCGGGCCGAGGCGGCGTTCGAGCTGGCCTGGCCCGAGCTGGAGAGGCTGTGCGCGCTGCTCGCCGGGGAGCGGGACGCGGCGGGGGCCGAGGCGCAGCTCGACGTGGTCCGCGAGCTGCTGCCGGGGCCGCTGCCCGGCGCGCTCACGGCGGAGGTCGCCGGGCTGCGGCGGCTCGTCTCGCTCGTCGACGAGGCGCGCGCGGCGGAGGCGGCCGCGGACTGGGCGACGGCCATCGCCCGCTACGAGGAGGTGCTCACCCTGCGCCCCGGCGGGCTGCGGGACGTCACGGAACGGCTCGCGGTCGCGCGCGACGAGCTGCATGTGGCGCGTGTGTGCGAGGCGGCGGAGCGGGCGCGGGCCGCGGGCGACTGGAGTGCGGCCGCCGACGGCTACGCCGCGGTCCTGACCCTGCGCCCCGGCCATGACACGGCGCTCGCCCGGTCCTCGTACGTGGCGGGCCGGGCCGCCGAGGCACGCGAGGACTGGGCCGCGGCCGGGGCGGCGTACGCGGGGTGTGCGGGCCTCGACGACGCGGCGGCGCGGGCGGCGTACGCGCGGGGGCGCGCGGCGGCGGAGGACGGGGAGTGGGCGACGGCGCGGGACGCCTTCGCGCAGGCGGGCCCGGACTGCCGCGCCTGGCAGGTGTACAGCGCGGGCCGTGCCGCGGACGCGGCGGGCGCGTGGGGCGCGGCGACGGAGGCGTACGAGGCCGCGGACGGCTTCCTGGACAGCGCGGTACGTCTCCTCTTCGCGCGGGGCCGCGGCGCGGCGGAGGCGGGCCGCCCCGCCGAAGCGCTGACGGCCCTCTCCGCGGCGGCCGCGCGGGGCTGGGACACCGAACCGTGGCTGGGCGACCTGCGCCACGGGCTGTACGAGGCGGCCCTGACGTCGACGGACGCCGCCGACTGGCCGACGGTACTGGCCCACTTGGCGCCGCTCCCGGCCGACTTCCGCGCGACCCACCTGCTCAGGCGCTACGCCGAGGGCCGCTTGGCGACGGCGGCGGAGGACTGGGCGTCGGCGGCGGAGGCGTTCGGCGAGTGTGTGGGGGGCGGGAGCACGGATGGTGCGGGCTCGCCCCCGGGGGCCGCGCAGCAGCCGCCCGTCGACGTGGCGGGCCCGGTGGCCGGGGCCCCCGGGCAAGGCGGCACCGTGGGCGGCGTATCCGCCGATGCCGGTGGTTCTCGGGATGTCATGGGTGACGTGCCCGGGGACGCCGGTGATCTCCGTGCGTACGCGCGGGCGCGGCTCTGTGAGGTGCGGGGGCTGTGGGACGACGCGCTCGCGCTGTTCGGGGGGCTGGCGGGTGGGTTCGGGGACGTGGCCGATCGGGTGCTGTACGCGCGGGGGCGCGCCGCCGACGTGCGGGGCGAGTGGGACGGCGTCATCGACGGGTTCGGCCGGCTGCCCGACGGTTACGCGGACGGGGAGGTCGGCGTGCGGCGCCTCTACGCGCGCGCACGCCTCGCCGCCGACCAGCGCGGCGACTGGGCGGCGGTCCTCAGCCTCCTCACCGGCGTACCGGACGCGGCACGCGAGGGCGCGGTGTCCGCGCTCCGCCGCAAGGCCGAGGGCCGGCGCGCGGAGGAGGCCGGCGACTGGGCGGCGGCCTGCTCGGTCTACGGCCGGGCGTTCCCGGGGGGTGCCCCGCAGCCCGGCGCGGCAACCGGCACCATCGGTGTCAGCGACCCCGAGGCGGTTCCCCTTTACCGCTACGCCCTCGCCCGTACCCATGAGCAGCGTGAGCAGTGGCAGGATGCCGCCGACGTCTATCGGTTGATCGAGGGCGAGGTCGGGGGCGACTCGTGGGCCGACGTCGGCGTTCGGCTGCGGTACGTACAGGCTCGGCTCGACGAGAGCGCCGCCGACGGGGTCGAGGACTGGCGGCGCGTCGTCGAGGCGTACGACGAGCTGGAGCGGGAGGGCGTGCCGGGGCTCGACGTCGACGCGCGTGGGCGGTACGCGCGCGTGCGGGCCGCCGAGGCCGAGGGGGACTGGGCCTGCGTGGTCGCCGAGGCCGACGCGCTCGGCACGCACCGCGACGCGCCCGCCGTCGCCGCGTACGCCCGCGGCCGGCTCGCCGACGCGCACCAGGAGTGGCAGCGCGCCGCCGACGCGTTCCGTCAGTGCACGGGTCACCGTGACGCCGACGCCCATCTCGCGTACGCGGAGGGGAGGTTGCTGGAGTCGGCGGGGAGGTGGAGCGCCGCGGTCGCCGCGTACGAGAAGGCGGGCGGCGTGCTCGACCGGGCCGACGTGCGGTGCCGCAGGCTGCGTCGGCTCATCGGACTGCTCCCGTGGGCGGACGGGCTGACCGTCTCCCCGCTCGTCGCCGACCCCTTCGCCGTCCGGGACCAGGCGTTCCCCTACCTCGCCCTGCGCGACGCGGGCGTCGACCCCGGTGCCTCCATGGACGTCGTCAAGAACGCCTCGTACGCCCTCCTCGAACGCGGCACCATGTCCTGGCACGAGCGCGTAGCCCTGGAGCGGCTGCGGCTGCCGGGGCGGCGCCTCCAACTGGACGCGCTGCTCTACCGCTGGCACTCCCCCGCCGCCCTGCGCGACGCCCTCTCCGCGCTCTCGCCGGACGAGGGCCCGGGGCTCCTGGACGCCCTGTGCGCGCGTTCCCCGCAGGACGCCCCGCTGCTGCTGCTCCTCGCGCGGGGCAGGGAAGCCGCCGCCGCGGAGTGGGAGCGGCGCCTGAAGGAGGCGCCCGGCGACATGGCGGTGGTGCACGGGCTCGCCGTGGCGAGGCTGTGGCAGGCGCAGGAGCTGGAGCAGAGCGGGGCGTGGGAACACGCCGTGCAGGCCTGGGAGTCGGCGCTCGCGTATTGGGCGACGCTGCTGAGCGACGACGAGTACTGGGACGGCTGGCGGGTCGAGCGCGCGACCGCCTATGAACGCGACCTGACGCACGACGACATGGCGTCGCTCCGCTGGGAGCTCAGCCAGCACCTCTTCGGCCAGCTGTCGGCGTACGAACAGCGCCACACCGAGCAGGCCCGGCCCCAACAGGCCGCTGCCTACCAGGCGTTGGCCGCTCTGCTCGAATCGGAGCTGGGCGGCGCGCGGGTCCTGAAGGACGTGGGCGGGCTGCCGTCCGTGCCGGGTTCGGGCGGCACGCTCGCGTGCGGGCCGCGGTATCTGCGGCTGCTGTGCCTGCAGGAGCCGCTCGCCGAGCTCGCCGCGGAGCTCGACGCGGCCGCCCAGCAGGGCAAGGACCCGGGCGAGTACGCCGTACGGGAACTGCGCTGGGCGTTCTCGGAGCTGGCGCGGGGTTTCGCCCTGTCCGAGGTGCGGAAGTTCGAGGCCGCGCTGCGCGCGCTGCCGGTCTTCCCCACCCTGACCACGCTGCCGGACGACTGCGCGGGACCCGCCGAGCAGCCCGCGCACACGCGGGGGTGCGGCCCCTGCCAGGACTTCCTGCGGCGCAATCCCGCGTACGTACGCCTCCCGAGGCGCCACGCCCGGCTTCTCCAGGACGGTGTCGAGCTCGCCGTGCACGTCCGTCTCGCGCTCGCCAGGACGGCTCTGACGCGCGGCGACGGCGGACTCGACGAAGCCCTGTCCCACTGGGGCGAGCTGGTGAAGGTGTCCCGGAACGCCGGGATGCAGGCCCGCTCCAAGAAGGCCGTCATCCGTACCGTCCTCGGCCGCGTCGAGGCGCTCACCGACGAGGAGGGCGTGCAGCTCGGCGGCTGCCTCGACGAGGCCGTCACTCTCGTCGAGTCCGTGATCGCCGCACTGCACCCGCTCGACCGCGAGCTGCTGAGCCAGCTCAACGCGAAACTGTCGGCGTTGCTGTCCATGCGCGGCGTGTGGCGGGGCTACACCCGCACCAAGCACGGCATGCGCTCCGACATGTACGGCGCCGAGACCGACCTGCGCCGGGCCCTGGCCCTCAACCCGGAGTCCAGCCACGCCCGCGACAACCTCGCGCGCGCCTTCGTGTTCACGCTCGACGAGCGGACGTACGAGGTGCCCGCGCGCCTGAAGCTGCTCCACGACGCGCTCGGCCTCCTCGACGTGGGCCTGGGCCAGGCGCTGACGCACCGGTACCGCGAGACGCTCGCCGAGGCGCTCGACGAGATGGAGAAGCTGCTCACCCGGCACCTCGGCGTCGAGGGCATGGGCGACCTGATCCGCAGCGACGGCCGTGAACCGCCGCCCGACGAGGCCGATCTCGCTTCCTGGGCCGCAGAGTTGACGCTCCGGGCGGAACGCGCGCTGCGCGACGGTGACATCCTGTGGGCGCTGCACCATCTGATCCGCGCCACCCGCGCGGAGCCCACCGACAGCCGCATCAGACAGGCCCTGCTCGACGCGGTGAACCGCTGGCTCGCCGAACTCACGCCCGACGAAGACGACGAAGCAGGAGGCAGCGTCGCGTGATCAAGGACCCTTCCGCGAGCGGGACAGGACCCTCGCACCTCTCCCCCTACGAGCTGCTCGCCCCGGCCGGTGTGACCCCCTGGACGTCCCACAAGGACATGCAGGACGTCTCCTTCGAGCTGCTCGCCCGGCACCTGATGACGCAGGTCACCCAGCAGGCCTGGGACGAGCTGCGCAGCGTACGCCGCAGACTCCTCGTGGACCTGATGCTCTACGACGTCGACCTCGCCGCCGAGCTCCCCCCGGCCGTCGACGCCATCGACCGCGCGCTCGCCGCCGAACCGGACCCGCCGCAGCATGACACCTCGGTCCGGGCGGCCGACCTCCTCGACCTGATCCGGTTCGATGTCTGACCCGGCGGCCCGGCTCGCCTACGAGCACGCCCGCGCCCTTGCCGCCCGGGACGCCGCCCACCGCGCGCTCACGGAGCGGCTGCTGCTGCGCTGCGCCGACGCCCTCGACTCCTTCGACCGGCTCCTCGCCGACGGCGCGGCGAGCGACGTGGACACGTACCGAGGGAGCCTGGCGCTGATCGCCGGGCAGCTGGAGCGGGACCTCGCCGAGGAGGGGCTCGAACGGGTCGGGCACGTCGGCGAGCGGGCCGAACCGGCCACGCACCACGTCGAGGCCGTCCGCGCCGCACCGCCCGGCGCGGACGGCGACGAGGTCCTTGAGATCCTGCAGCGCGGGTATCGATACCGGGGGCAAGTGCTGCGCGCCGCCCGGGTGGTCGTCGCCGTCGACGGCGGCACGGAACAAGGGACGGTACGCGAATGAAGGCCATCGGCATCGACCTCGGCACCACGAACAGCGCGGTGGCCGCCCACGATCCGCACCGCGCGGACATCGCCGTGCTCACCAACAGCAAGGGCGAGCGGCTCACGCCGTCCGTCGTCGGGGTCGTGCGCCGCGACGGCAAGGACCAGCCGCTTGTCGGTGAGGACGCGCTGAACTGGGCGATCAGGCAGCCCAAGGAGACCATCGTGTCCGTGAAGCGCCTGATGGGGCGGGACTTCGCGGACGCGTCGGTGGCGCAGGCGCGCGACCGGATGAGCTACGAGATCGTGGCGGGGCCCGACGAGGACCCGCGCGCGCACGTGCTGCTCGGTGGGCGGGCCCGCACCCCGGCGGAGATCTCGAGCGTCATCCTGGACAAGCTCGTCAGAGACGCCTCGCGCGTCCTCGGCGAGCCCGTCACGCACGCCGTGATCACCGTGCCCGCGTACTTCCGTGACGCGCAGCGGGCCGCCACGCGTGAGGCCGCCGAGCAGGCGGGGCTCGTGGTCAAGAAGATCGTCGACGAGCCGACGGCGGCGGCCGTCGCGTTCGGCCTGCACAAGCCGGGCGGCGCCCGCAGCCGGGTCCTCGTCTACGACCTGGGCGGCGGCACCTTCGACATCTCGATCCTCAACGCGGTGAAGGACCAGGAGGGCAGGAGCCAGTTCCAGGTCCTGCGGTCGGCCGGCGACATCTGGCTGGGCGGGGACGACTTCGACCTGGCGATCGTGGAGCGGATCATCGCGTGGATGCGCGAGCAGCACCACGTGGACCCGGCCGGCGACAAGGCGTTCCTGTTCCAGGCGAAGAAGGCCGCCGAGCGCGCCAAGCGCGAGCTGAACGACCTGCCGGAGACGTACATCGTCATCCCGGCCGCGTACCGCAGCGAGAACGGCGTCCTCGACGTCGAGATGAAGCTGACGCGCGGCGAGTTCCAGGGGATGATCGCGCCGCTGGTGGCCAGGACCATGAACCTCGTCCAGGAGTCCCTGGCCCGCTACGAACTCTCCACCGAAGACATCTCCGACGTGCTCCTCGTCGGCGGCGGCACCCTCACCCGGCCGGTGTACGAGGCCGTCGAGGCGTTCTTCGGCGCCGGCAAGGTCCGCAGGAACATCAACCCGATGGAGTGCGTGGCGTTCGGCGCGGGGGTGCTCGCCGAGACGCTGCGCGGTGTGGAGTGCTCGGACGCGGAGTGCGCGAAGGTCAACGAGTACGGGGCGGACGCCTGCACGGAGTGCGGTCGCAGCCTCGCAGACGGGCGCTCCAAGGGGGACACGGGGCTGTACGAGTCGACGCCGATGGCGATGGGCATCGCGGCGATCAAGGGCAGCCAGCGGGACGTGTTCGTCGAGATCATCGAGGCGGGCTCGCCCTACCCGCTCTCCGAGCCGCGCCAGCGCACCTTCCACGCCACCGACAGCCGCCGCATCCGCGTGCCGGTCTACGAGGGCGACAGCAAGGTGGCGAGCGAGAACCACGAGCAGGGCGTCGTCGAGTTCGAGCTGCCGCAGGAGATCGAGATCAACCGTCAGGTCGACGTCAGCTTCAACTACTCGGCGGACCGCATCATCACGGTGAAGATCTCCGTGCGCGGCACGGACATGGTCCTGGAGGCGACCCCCAACCGGGAGAAGCCGCGCACGCCGCCGCCCGAGCCCGTCGAGGTCCTCGACAGCGCCTCGCTGCGCGAACAGCTGGGCTACGCCGAGCGGGAGGCCGACCACTTCCTGAAGCGGTACGGGCCCTACATCGAGCCCGTGCAGGCGATGAAGGTACGCCGCGACATCGAGCAGGCGCAGCGGGCGGCCGCGATGGGCGACAGCGGCGAGTACAAGCGGCTCACCGAACTGCTGCTCGACGACATGTACCGCCAGTGCGGCCTCGCGAGCCAGTTCCGGCAGGCCGAGCTTGCCTCGGAGGGCGCGCCGCCGGAGACGGTCCGGCGGATCAACGAGGCGGTCGAGTACGTGAAGCAGGCGCACCGGCAGGGCAACAGCGTCGGCACCGCCCAGCAGGCGCGCAACCTCGTGAACCTGGTGGCGGTCGCCCAGTCCGAGCGGGCGGTGCCCACACTCCCCGACCGGCCCGACTACGAAGGCATCCTCCGCTTCGCGGAAGAGACGGCGGGCGGATGACACAGGCACGGCCCGCGCGGGGGGCACCGGTCCCCGTCAGTCTCGGCATCGACTTCGGCGCCACGGGCATCCGTGCGCTCTACGCGCCGCCGGACGGGCCGGGGCGGCGTCTGGACGCGGAGTGGGGCGACGGGCCGTGGCTGCTGTGCGAGCAGGCAGAGACCGGCGAACTCCCGGTGACGTTCCCGAGCCTCAAGAGCCGGGTGGGCAGCGGACGCCCGGTCCATCTGGGCGGCAAGCCGGTCGACGCCGACCGGGTCGTCGTACGCCTGCTGCGGTCGGTGCGGGAACGCGTGGAGGCGGCGACGCGGGGCAGGGTGGCGCAGACGGTGATCAGCGTGCCGGCGCGCTTCGGGTCGGCGCAGCGGGCGGCGCTGCGGGACGCGGCGCGCGAGGCGGGCCTCGACCCGACGCGGCTCGTCAGCGACTCCATGGCCGCCGTCATCGGCCACATGACGGAGCGGGACAGCGGCACGTGCCTGGTCTACGGCATGGGGTACGAGGGGTTCGAGATCGGCCTGGTCCGCAGCGTCCGCGGGCACTTCAGGTCACTCGGCTACGAGGGCGGGGCGACGTCGGGCGGGCGGGCGTTCGACGCGGAGACGCTGTCGTCGGCGGTCCGGCTGCTGCGCAGACACCGGGGCGCGGGCTCGGTCCACGGGGTCGACGCGGCGGTGTGGCAGGGACTTCGCGCGCGGGGGCAGGAGGCGCGGGAGGCACTCGGGGCGCCCGGCGGCCCCGAGGCGGCGGTGCTCGACCTGGAGCTGGGTGCCGGGCCCGCGCTGTGGGTGCGGTTCGCGCGGCCCGACCTGGACGCGTATCTGGAACGGCATGTGGGGCGCACGCTCGACCGGGCACGGGCACTGCTCGACCAGTCGGGCATGACGCCCGCGGACGTCGACACACTGCTGCTCGTCGGCGGCAACACCCGGATGGAGCAGGTGCGTTCGCGGGTCTCCGCACTCGTCGGCGGGGAGAGCGTGCAGGCGCCGCCCGAGCTCCTCGCGCTCGGCGCGCTGAAGCACGCGGTGCGGCTCGCGGGCGGTGCGGCGTCCTCGGGGCCCGCGGCCCTGGAGGAGGGCCCGCTGGAACCGGCCGCCACGGCCCAGGACACCCTGTCCGACGCGCCTCCGCTCACGGCGACGCTGGTGGGCGCGGAGGAGCGGGGAGGCGGGGCGCGGGACGTGGAGGGGGCCCGGCGGCTCGTACGGGAGGGGCGGGAGGCGGAGGCGGCCGCGGTGCTGCGCGGGGTCATCGCGGAGGCGCAGGAGCTGCTGGACGGCTTGGAGCGGCGCGGGTCGCGGCCGCGGTCCCTGCCCACGTCGCCGACGCCCGCCACGGCCCCGGCTCAGCGGCTGTCGTCGTCCCCGCCTCCCTCCGGGACGGGCCCGGCCCCCGCCCCCGTGCTCGACCACACGTCACGGCGGCAGATCGCCCGCGCGCGGGCCCTGCTGTCGCTCGGCAGGTACGACCACGCCGTGCAGGCCTCCCACATCGCCTGGCAGGACGCGGCGAACCGGCCCGCGGGGGCCGACATGCTCGACGCGATGATCGACGTGCACTGCGCGGCGGCGATGGCGGACATGGCGCCCGAGCACTTCGCCGACGCGGAGCAGTGGCTCAACTGCGCGTACAACCACGATCCCACGAACGTCCGGGTGCGCGGGCTGCTCGCCGAGCGCACGTTCCGGCACGCCGTCGAGCTGGACCGGCGAGGAGAGCGGGATGAGGCGATTGAGGCCCTGGGGAAGTGCCTCACGTGGGACCCTGAACACGCCGAGGCGGATGCGCTGTTGCGGCGATTGAACCGTGGCGGAAGGAACCGGCGCGGCAGGGGGGACGTCCTCGGACAGAGGTCACTCGAACCACCCCCGTGAAGCATCCCGCGAGTCAGGGAGGGAACCGTTTGACGCCCGCACAACTGCTCGACAAAGCCTTGATCGTCAAGGAGTTGCGGCGGCTGGCGGCCCTGCCCGCGCTGGCGCCGCGCTCGGCCGAACTCTCCGTGCTGCACCAGGACCTGGGCGGGTCGAACCAGCTCGACCGGTGGGCGGAGATCGACCTCGTCCAGACCTACGTACGCCCCGAGAGCGTCCGTACGCCGCTCGACCGGACGCCGGGCCGGCACGACCGCCTGCTGGAAGCCGCTCTGGGGGTCCTCGTCTTCATCCCCCTGCTGATCACCTGGTTCGGGTTGCGGGAGGCGGTCCGGGCGTACGGGGAGCTCGCCGACGAGAACCCCGAACAAGCCACGCGGCCCTTCCTGCAGCTCTGGCAGTCGGGCTTCGGCGGGCACCTGTCCTCGCTCGGGCGCTTCGAGAACGTGGCCCTGATGGCGGTCCTCCTGATCGCCCTGCTCGTGGGGCTCTCCGTGTGGCACGCGCGCGTGCGGGTGCGTACGGAGCGGGCCGAGGACGCGCGGGAGGCGGAGCAGGACCGGCTCCTCGCGGAGCTGGCAGCCGTCCTGACGCGCACGCAGATGCTGCTCGCGTCGCACCGCAGCGCGTCGCCGCAGCAGTTCACGGCGGAGCTCACGAAGGCCGCGCTGAAGATGCAGCAGGTGACGACCAAGGCGGAGCGCAGCCACAACGCGCTGACCGGCGCGACGGCGTCCGTGAGCCAGGCCACGGACGCGCTCAAGCAGGCGGCCCTGTCCCTCACGAAGGAGGTGCCGAAGCTCGGCGACGCGGCGGACCGCATCAACACGACGCTGCGCGACGGCACGGCGGAGACCGCCAAGGCGGGCCGCGCCAACGCGCAGGCGGCGCGCGGCATCGTCGACCACGTCAAGACGGTGGGCGACACGGTCGAGGCGTCCCTGAAGGCACTCGTCGCGGCCCAGCAGTCGCTCGTGACGAAGTCCGAGTCGGTGGCGAAGGCGACGGAACTGGCGTCGCAGGCCCTGGTGACGAGCGCCGGCCGCACGGGCGACGCGGTGGACGGCATGCGAGAGGCCACGGAACGCTGGGACGCGGCGGCGGCCCACTGGCAGGACGCGGCGGCCCGCCTGGACGCGCGGCTGGCCACGCTGACGGGGGCGTTGCCGGTGCCGGCCCCGGCCCCGGTGAGCGGGGGCTATGGCGGGGGTCGGGGTTCCGTGAACGGAGCGCACAACAACGGCGGCTCCGCGACCACCGGGCACGACACGGGCAGCGGAACTCCGCACACCGGGTATGACGCAGGCAGCGGCTCCCCGCACACCACCTACGACACAGGCAGCAGCACCCCGCACACCACCTACGACACAGGCAGCAGCACCCCGCACACCACGTACGACACCAACAGCAGCTCCGCAACCACCAGGCACGACACGAGCAGCGGCTCTCCGCGTACCGCGCACGGCACCGGCAGCCGCTCCGTGGCCGAAAGTCGGGCGCCCGGTGAACCGTCCTCCCCCCACACCCGAGCCGCCACACCACCCGAAGCCGCCTCCGCTCCCGCCGGGAGCGCGCCCCTCGATCCGCCCGCCGACGCACCCCACGACGCCCCCCTCGACGCGCCGACCACGCGGTTGCCGCCGCCGCGGCCGCGGAGCGGAGGGGGCGCGTGAGGCGAGGGCGGGACGGGCGGCGGCGCGGTGGCCGGCCCGGGGTCGTCGTGCTCGCGGGGTGGCTCTTCGCCGACCTGCTCCTCGTCCTCGCACTCGTGTCCATGGCCGACCGCCCCGACCCCAAGGCGAACGAGCGGCCCGAGCCCGAGCCGTCGAAGACCGAGACCACCGAGTCCCCCACTCCCACGGCGCCGCGCGCCGTGGACCGGCACCCCCGGGAGTTCGAGGTCGCCGGGCGGAAGAAGGGCGACCTCGTGAAGCAGATCGCGAAGGACACCCGCAAGTGGTCGGGCCGCGAGGCCGCTCTCGTCCTCACCTTCGGCGGGAGTTCGAACGGCACGGTGTACGCGCACCGCGTCAACGAACTCCTCGGCAAGGCCCGTCCGGAGATGTTCACCGAGAAGACGGCGACGGACGACTACCACGCCCTCGGCAAGCGCGCGGAGACCGCCGTGGTCCGCGTCTACTTCTACACGGCGCCGGGCGGCTGAGCCATGGCCGTCCTGCGCCCCGGCGAGCACCCGAAGGCGAGCGGCGCCCGGCCCCCGCTCCCCGCCCTGCCCCGCTGCCCCGGCCTACGGGGATACCTGCAACTCCACCAAGCCATTCGCGAGTTGAGGTTCCGGCACGCCGCCGACGCCCTCCGCGCGCCCGAGCCCGCCCCCGCCCACGACGCCGTCTTCCGCACGCTGCCCAAGGCCACCACGGACGACGGTTTCCGTGTCCTCGACGGGCTCTGGTTCCCGGGGCGCGGCGGCATCTGGCACCGCGTCGACCTGCCGTACGTACGGCGGGCGCGCGGCCGGTGGCTGTCCTCGTCGGATCCGCGCGCCGACTCCGCGGCCGCCGTGGTGGACACCCTGGAGACCCTGGTGCGGGACGACGCGCAGGGGCTGCGGCGGCTCGTCCTGTGGGAGGTGTGCTGCCTGCTGCGGGACGGCGGCGAGCGCCCCGGCGAGTCGGACGCCGTCGCCCTGGGCGTGCACCGGAGCGAGGCGGGGCTGCTCGCCTCCGCCGTCGCGGCCGGATTCCCCGCGACCGGACCCGCCCGGCACGCGGCCGAGACCCTCAACGACGTCTGGCCGGGTGTACGGCTGCGCGAGGCGGAGCGCCTCGCGGCCCGGCTCCCGCGCGCTTCCGAGTACGCCGACGGCCCCGACGACCACCGCCTCACCGCGCTCGTCGACGGCATCCGCGCCCGGTCCGCCGAGGTGCGCCGCCTGACCGCCGACGGCGCCGCCGCGGAGGCCACCGGCGCGTTGCGCACCGCGGCCGGCGCCTGGCTGGGCGCGCTCCGTCTCGCCCGGGACGACCCGGCGGCCCAGACCGGCCTGCTGCGCGTCGCCGCGCTCCTCGCCGACGACCCCCGCACGCCGACGGACGCCGCGGTCACGGCCGTCCCCGACGACCGTGCCGTACGCCTGTCCTGGTGTGCGCCCGCGCGTCCAGCCGGGGTCGCGTACCGCGTCCTGCGCTTCCCCGACGGCGCCCCCGAACTGGCCGTGGAGACCTCGGCGGGCGAACCCCGCCCCGCGTCCGTCGACCCGGATGCTCCCGTCGGCCGGCCCGTGCGGTACGCCGTGGTTCCGCTGCACCAGGGTCCGGGCAGGAACCGGGACCGCATCGCGGGCGTGCCGCGCGTGACCGCTCCGGTGCTGCTCACGCCCGTGGCGACGGAGCTGCGCTGCACCGTCGTGCCGGGCGGACTGCGCCTGCGGTGGCGGCCCGATCCGACGGCGGCCGAGGTGCGGGTGACGCGGTCCGGCACGGGGGCGGACACCGGCGGCTGGGGCGAGTCGTCGCTGGTCCGGATCCCCTGCGAGCACGACCGGGTCCTCGACGCACCGCTCGCCCCGGGGACGTACACGTACGAAGTGCGCTGCGGCTACCGCGATCCGGACGGCGACCTCGTCTGGTCGCGCGGCGTCACCGTCACCGCCCGCGCCGAGCAGTGGCCGTCACCCGTGGAGGAGCTCAGCGTGCGTCGGCACACGGACGGCGAGCGGGTGACGATCGCGTGGCGGCCGCCCGAGCGCGGCGACGGGCTGCTCCTGCCGTGGACGACGGCGCCGGTCGCGCCGGGCACGGACGTGTCCGACGTCGTGGGCGGCGTGGACCGGATCCCCGCGACCGCGGTCGGCGCCGAGTCCCACGCCGAGCTGACGCCGGAACCCGAGCAGCGGATGCGCGTCACCGCGGTGAGCGTGCTCGGCGGGCGGGCCGTGTCCGGGCCGAGCCTCGTCATCGAACACCCGGCAGCCATCAGGGGATTGCGCGTACGCAGAGTCGGTACGGACCGTGCCGAGCTGCGCTTCGACTGGCCCGAGCCCGCGGTCCTGGTGTGCGTGGCGTGGACCGACGGGCGGCGCGGCGGCGAACGGCGCGTCGCCCGCAGCGCGCACCGGGCGGGCCTCCCCGTCGACCTCGCCGTGTCGGCCGACGAGTGCGTCATCACCGTGACGCCCCTCCCCCGCCCCGACGCCGTGTCGATCGACCCGGGCCCGGCCCGCGCGACCCTGTCCGCCGCGCCCCTGCCCCCGCCTCCTCCGGCGCCGCCCCCGCCGTCCCTCTGGGGCACGTGGTGGCGGCGCTGGCGCAGATGGTGGGCTTGAAACGGACTCCGGGGGGCGGAAGCGGGGCGCCGCCCTGTTACTCCTTGACCACCGCTTCCGTCCCGCCGCCGAACTCGATCAACAGCCCCGACCGGAGCGCGATCGTCTTGCCCGGGTCCACGTCCCGTACCGTCCCGTCGTCCTTGCGGGCCGTCCACACCGCCTTGGTGCGGTTGGTGAGGCCGAACCTGCCGCGCTGTTGCGGGTGTTCGGTCACCTCGCCGACCACGGCGGAGAAGTCGTGGCGTTCGGGGTCGTCCCGCAGGTGGTGGGCGTAGACGCGGGCGTTCGGGGCGAGCCGGATGCCGCGCCTGGTGCGCAGTGTCCCCGTGCCGGTGACGAGTTCGAGGCGGGGCGGCAGCGTGAGGACGGTGCGGCACTTCCAGCAGGTGGGAGGCGCGCCGTCGGGCTGTGTGAGGTTCTGCTTGCCGCACGCGCCGCACTGCGTGATGGCGTCGAGGACCTGGCTGAGCGCGTCACGCCACACCGTCTCGCGCACCCGCTGCGTGGAGTCGCGCAGACCCGTGGTGAACGTGTGGACGAACAGGTCGCGGAGGATCTGCGGCAGCGCGCCCCACGTCGCGACGACGGTCGGCTGCTCACCGGGCACCGGGCGGTTGCGGGTGTCGGACGGATCGTAGACGAAGACCGGGTCGGTGCCGTACAGCCTGCGTTTGGCGGCCTCGTCCATGCAGCGGATGTTCAGGGCGAGGGCGCCGTTGAACGGGTGGTCGTTCATCAGGAGCAGGAAGAGCAGCACGGCAAGGGAGTGCAGGTCGGTCTGGGTGCCGGGCTTTTTGTCCTTGTCGCCGCGGACCAGCTCGGGCGCCATGAAGTCCATGGTGCCCGCGACGGCGGCCTCGGCGCCCTCGACGACGGCGTTGTCGTTGTCGCAGATCAGGACGTCGCCGGTGCGCGGGTCGAAGAAGATGTTGCCCCAGTTGATGTCGCGGTAGGCGATGCCGCGGGAGTGCAGGGCGCGGTAGGCCTCGACGGTGTGCAGGGCCACGGTCACGAGGGTCCGCATCGTCGCGGACGCCACGGACGGGTCGCGGCGGAACAGGGCGGGCAGATCGCAAAAGCGTGCGGGGCGTACGTCCATGAGGTAGCCGAAGCCGGGCTGCTTGCCCTCGGGGTCCATCACGATGGAGCGGGGCCACAGGAAGCGGGGGTCGTCCCAGCCTTTGGCGATGAGCCCTTCGAGGATCTCGCGCTGCCGGGCGTCGGCGAGTTGGGGGTAGTACCACTTGACCGCGCGGTCGCCGGTGGGCGTCTGGACGCGGTAGACCTCGCCCTGGCCGCCGGAGCCGAAGAGCTCGGCGACCTTGAGCTTCTCCCCCGACTCGGCCACCAGGGTCTTTCCGGCGGCGAGCATGCCGTTCACCATTCTGTTCCTCTCTGACCTTGCGTCTGCGTCTGTTGCTACTGCTGCTGCGTCTGTACGGGTACCGCTATGGCGCCCACGAGCGTCGTGTCGTCCCCGGAGTACTTGGCGGCCCGTGCCAGCCAGTCCGGCAACTGCGCCTGGACTGCCGCGACGCCCTGTTCCGCGGCACGCTCGCCGAGGCCGGTGGCGAAGTCCAGGAACCCCTGGTGGTCGGCGAAGCTCTTGGAGAGCCCGTCGGTGGACAGCAGGACGCACGGCGGCGCGCCGCCGGTGAACGGCTGCCAGTGCGATCGCATCTTGCGCCAGGGCTCGGGCTCGCAGAGGGAGTCGGTCTCGTCGCCCATGTCGGGCCCGGTGGAGAGCGGGGTGTGCGGGGTGCCGCCGTCGTCGACGAGCACGACGTCGCCGTCCCCCAACTGCCAGCAGAACAGCACGTGTTCGGTCAGGACGGCGCCGATGAGGGTGCTTCCGTAGGCGGCGAGGTCCGGTACGTCCGGGCGGTCGCCGTGTCCCGTGCGGTCGGTGGCGGGCCGCGAAAGTGCGCCGTGCGCGGGCGAGTTGGCGTCGTGGTACAGGGCGCGCTCGTGCCACAGGTGGGCCACCCGCTGCGGCAGGCGGCGTGCCTCCTCGCGCAGGGCGGGCCACCCCGCCGCGTCGTCGCCGACCCGCGCGGCCTCACGTGCGAACGCCGCCGCGCACGCGGTGAACTCCTCCACCGCCCAGTACGCCCCCAGGTCGCTGCGGAAGTGCGCGGCGCTGCCGTGCCCGTCGGCGACCGCGAGGACGACCGCGCGGCCCCCGGCGACGGGCAGGGCGGCGCTGCGGTCCTGGCTGTACTTCTTGGCCACTCCCTTGACGGCGCCGCTGAGCAGCGCCCACGGACCGGCGGGCGCGGCGGGGCGGTCGAGCCCGGTCGTCGTCTGCGGCCCGGTCACCAGATGTCGTCTTCGCCCTTGGTCATCGACGGCACGTCGAGCGGCGTCGCGGGCTTCGCGCCGTCGTCGACCTTCGGCGTGGAGGCGTCCTTGACGACGGCGGTGGACATCCAGCGGATGGCGGCGGCGAGCTGGCGCGGGTTCTTCGCCTGCAGGGGCTCCAGTTCGGGGTTGCCGAGGAACTCCTTGAGCATGCTCTTGTCCGCGTCGTCGCCGATGGCCACCGCGACACGCACGGCACGCTTGCCCCACGGGGTGCCGTCGATGGCGCGCAGTCCGGCCCGCCAGTCGTCGGTGGGCTGCCCGTCGGAGGCGAGGGCGAGGACGGGGGGCAGGGCGCGCTGCGGCATCGGCGGGGTCTGCAGCGCGCCGGCGGCCAGCTTGAACGCGGCGCCCATGTCCGTGCCGCCGTAGATGTGTACGTCCTCCCAGGTGAACCGGTCGACGGGGGTGGGCTCGCCGACGTGCCAGCTCGCGCCGCTGGCGAAGGTGATGGCGCGCACCAGCAGGGACGCGGCGGGGTTGGACTGGGCGGCCTGCTGCATCTCGGGGATGGCCTCACGGATGGCGAAGTTGAGCTCGCCGATCTTGCCGTTGACGCCCATGGAGCCCGAGCAGTCGAGCATCCAGATGAAGTGCACGGGGCGGCTCGCCATACTGCCGCCGGGGAAGTTGTCGACGACGACGGTCTCGCTGGTGTCGCTCACGCTGGTCCTTTCATGGGAAGGGGCTGGGAAGCAGGTTGGAGAACGGGCTGGGAAGCGGGTTGGAGAACGGGCCGCGAAATGGGCTGGGGAGTGGTCATCGGTCAGCTCTGCTCCTGGGCGATCCGGTGCCGCCACGCCGTCCATTCCTGTACGTCCTGGCCCTCCCGTCGGAGGACGGTGGCGACCTGGCCGAGGCGGTGGTCGTCCAGATGTGCGAGGACGGGCGCGAGGACCTGGTCGAGCAGTTCGGCGGCGACGTCCCGCCAGTGGGCGGTGACACCGTGCCGCTTGCGGGGCCGCCACACGTGGTAGTAGGCGGCCAGCTCGGCGGGGCAGCCGGGCAGTTCGCGCTCAAGGCGGTCGCGCGTGCGTTCCTCCAGGAGGTGCGCGCGGTAGGCGCCGAGGAGGTCGGGTCCTGCGGCGACGAGGATCTGCAGGCCGTGGGACTCGCACACGTCGAGCGGGTTGGCACCGGCGAGGGCCCGGCCCACCCGTTCGTCGACGCCCTTGCGCAGGACCATGCCGAGCGGCGACACCTTGCGCCCCAGCTCCTTGAGCCGCGCGACGGAGGCCCGGCTCACGGCGAGGCGCCCGTCGGCGAGGTCCTGGGCAGTGACGAGGAGTTCCGCGGTGTCGCGGTCCTGGGCGCCGAGCTTGGGGTCCTTGCGCATCTCCCGCGCGAAGTCGACGAGTTCGCGGTCGCAGCGGTCGGGCTCCCTGAGCCATCCCGTGACACGGCGGCCGAGGTCGGCCTCGATGATCAGGCGAGGGGTGCAGAGGCGGGCCACGCGGGGCTGTTCGGCGCGGTCGGGCGGGTCGTTGCGCCACACGATGCGCCACAGCAGGTTGAGCGTCCTGACGTCCTCGACCCGTCGGTTGGAGAGGAATCCGGTGAGCCGCTCGAAGAGCTCGACGCCGCGCAGCCGGTCCGGCGGGCCGTGCCACTGCGCGGCGGCCGCGGCGAGGCGGACGGTGAGCGGCGCGTCGTCGATGTTGCGCCGCAGCCAGTCGCCCTGGGGCGAGTCGGCGAGGGCGCGCAGGCGGTCCAGTTTGCGCTCGGTGAAGTCCACGAGGAGGAGCCGGAGCACGCGGCGGGTGAGGGGGGCGTGGTCGAGCGCCGCCAGGACCTGGACGGCCTGCGCGCAGTCGCGCCGCTCCGGGTGCAGCAGGGCGTCGGCGAGGCGTTTCATGGCCTCGTCGAGCCCGGGTCCGCCGTCGGCGCCCACGGCCAGGGCCAGGCGCAGCGGCTCCGTCCAGGTGCCGACGGGGTCGCGGAGCCGGGCGCGCAGGGCGTCGTCGGCGCGGTCGCCGTACTCCTCGCGCAGCTCCCGCCAGGCCTCCTGCCCGAGGGGCAGCCCTTCGAAGGCGGCCAGATCGGGCAGGGTCCCCCGCCCGCGGCACGCGTCGAGCCGGTGCCGGACGAGGGCGAGGGCGAGGGGCCGCGCCGCGAGGGCCTGGTCCCCGTCGAGCCCGCGACAGAGCTGGTCGAGCTCCCCGAGCGTACGGTCGTCGGCTTCGCCTCGGGCCACGGAGTGCGTGAAAGCGTCGAGGACGGCACGCAGGGTGTCACCGCTCAGGCCGACGAGGGGGGCGGGAGCGGAGGGGCCGGGGTGGGCGTGCCGAGGGGCGGTGCGGGCGCCGTCGTCAAGGTGGTCGGCGCGGTGAGCACCGCCGACGCGGTCTGCCCGGCCACCATGACCGGCGCCGTCGGCGCCGCGGGAGCGGTCGCTGTCCGCAGCGCGGTCGGGCTCGTCGAGGTGGTTGGTCTGGTCGATGCGGTCGGCACGACCGGCACTTTCCGTGCGGTCGGCGCGGTCAGCACCGCGGAGGTGCTCGGTGTCCGCAAGGCGGCCGGGCTCGTCGAGGTGGTTGGTCTGGTCGAGGTGGTCGGCACAACCGGCACCGTCCGTACGGTCGGCTCCGTCGACACGGTCGGCACAACCGGCACCGTCGGCACGGTCGGCGTGATCAGCACCGCCAGCGCGGTCCGGCCCTGCGGTCGGGTCAGCGCGGTCCGCCCCGTCGACGCCCTCGGTGACCCCGGCGCCTCCGCCTCCCCGGGACCCCCGCAGCGCCCCTGCCACCAGCGGGATGAGTGCGAAGGGGCCCTCGGGTCCCGTCACCGCCCCGCGCGGGGGACGCGGCGGGTTTCCGGTGAGCCAGCGTTCGGCCGTCAGCCGGGCCCAGGCGTCCGGTTCGGTGGGCGGGCTCTCCGGGCCGCCGCCCGTGCCGTCATGAACCCGGTACAGGTACTCCACCACCGCGTCGTCGGACCGGTCGAACGCCGCGTCCGGCCCGATGCCGATGATCCGCTGTGGGGCGCGGCGCGGATCCGCGGACCGGGTGGTGAACGTCAGCGCGGAAACGTACGCCTCCGGTAGCGAGGCGCAGGCGAGGGCGATCCAGCGGGCCACGGTCCCGGAGTCGTCCTCGACGAGGACGATCTGCCGTCCCGCGGGGTCCTCGAAGAGCCGGCGCACGTCGGCGAGGAAGGGCGCGACACGGTCGGCGCGCTCCCGGGCGAACTCCACGAGGAGCTCGCGGTCGAAATGGGCCTCGGGGACGGGGAGTTCGGACTCGACGAAGCCCGAGCCCAGGGACTCGGCCCGCTCCCCCTCCCACGACGCGGAGCGCCACGTGTCGATGGGCCAGACGGGCCCCGGCCCCGGCGTGTCCGCGCTCAGGTGCAGCGCCTCGACCCGCTGCCCCGGCAGGGCCGCGCACAGGAGCCGGCCGCCGTCCGGGAGCAGGCTGTAGCTGAGTTCGGACCCCGCGTCGTCGGAGTCGGGGGCACCCATGACCCGTGTGACGGCACTCCTCAAACGCCCTTCGTTCTCGCACAGTTGCGAGACGTCCGGGTCCGACGGGACAAGACTGAGGGTTCCGGTGTCCGGCTCCTGGCCGAGCCGGTAGCTGAGGCGACGGATGGCCATGCCACATTCTGACCAACCGCGGCACCGCACCGCAGGCCGTCCGCCAAGTTCACCCCGCACCCCGGCAACACGCCCGGCATCCCCCTCCCCGCTGGTCGAACATGGGAACGGGCGGCGCGCGCACCCTTGCGCGACACCGCGGCCCGGGACACCGTGGTCACGTCCCGCACCGTCCGGTGCCGCCCCGGACCCCGTCGGCGATCGGAGTCGTCGTGAACCCTTTCCCGCTCCCGCACACCCTGCTCGGTGAAGGCCCGCACAAGGTGATCGCGGTCCACGGCTGGTTCGCGGACCGGTCGGCGTACGAGCCGGTGCTCGCGGACCTCGACACCGCCGCGTTCACGTACGCGGTGGTGGACCTGCGCGGGTACGGCGAGGCCAAGGACACGGCCGGCGCGTACACCACCACCGAGGGCGCCGCCGACGTGCTCGACCTGGCGGACCACCTCGGCTGGGAGCGGTTCTCGCTGATCGGGCATTCCATGGGCGGCAGCGTCGCCCAGCGCGTCCTGGCCGTCGCCCCGCACCGGGTGCGCCGCCTGGTCGGCGTGTCGCCCGTACCCGCTTCGGGGCTGCGCCTGCCGCCCGAACAGTGGGAGTTGTTCGCCTCCGCCGCACAGGATCCGGAGAGCCGCCGCACCATCATCGACATCACCACGGGTGGCGTACGTCCACAGGCCTGGCTCGACCGGATGGTCCGCCGCTCGCTCGCGGTCAGCGACGCGAAGGCCTTCCGTGCCTGGCTGGACTCCTGGGCGGGCGACGACTTCCACACCGAGGTCGAGGGTTCGCCCGTGGCGGCGCTCGCGGTCACCGGGGCGCTCGACCCCGCGCTCTCCGCGGACCTGATGCGCCGCACCTGGCTGCGCTCGTACCCGCAGGGCGAGCTGGCGGAGCTGCCGGGGGCGGGTCACTACGCGATGGACGAGGTGCCCCTTGAACTGATCCGCACGGTCGAGGACTTCCTGCGCGCGGAGGGCGACGCGAGCGAGGGCGGGGAGGGGTTCACCGGCGAGAACGACGTCACGGACGGGGCCGGGGGCGAGGAGGGAGACGGCGGCAGAGATGGAGACGGGGTGAGGGACGGAGACGGCGCCGCGTGAGTCGGCGCGACGCACAGCACCGGACGCCCCCACCGCCCGCCCCCCGCCTCCCCGAAACCCCCGGCACCCCCCAGCCCCCCGGCGCCCCCGGCATGACCAGCACCCGCGCCACCCCCGCCACTCCCCACACCCCTGACACCCCCGACGTCCCAGACGTCCCCGACATCTTCGACCCCCGCCTATACGCCTCCGGCATCCCCCACGCCCGCTACCGCATCCTGCGCGACCACCACCCCGTCGCCTGGCAGGACGAGTCCGCGGTGCTCGGCTGGCCCGCGGGCCCCGGCTTCTGGGCGGTCACCCGGCACGCGGACGTCGTACGCGTACTCAAGGACGCGGCGACGTACTCCTCGTACCTGGGCGCCACCCAGATCCGCGATCCCGCCCCGGACGACCTGCCGTTCATCCGGCGCATGATGCTCAACCAGGACCCCGCAACCGCCGCCGCAACCACCGCCGCGTCCACGGCCGGGGGCGGCGACCACGGGAGGCTGCGCAGACTGGTCAGCCGCGCGTTCACCCCGCGGCTCGTCGAGCGCTTCGAGGCCAGGGTGCGCGACCGGGCCCGTACGCTCCTCGCCTCCGCCCTGGAGCAGGCCCGCACCGGTGACGGCACCTTCGACGTCGTCACCGCCGTCACCGACGACTACGCCCTGCTCAACCTCGCCGACCTGTTGGGCGTCCCGCCCGCCGACCGCGGCCTGCTCCTGCACTGGACACAGCGCGTCATCGGCTACCAGGACCCGGACGAGGCACCCCCGCCCGTCCTCGGCCCCGACGGCGAGCCGGTCAACCCGCGCTCCCCCGCGATGCTGGCCGACATGTTCGCGTACGCGCGCACGCTGGCCGCGCACAAACGCGACCACCCCGGCGACGACATCCTCACGATCCTCGCCCGTGACCCCGAACTCACCGCGCCCGAAATGGAGATGTTCTTCTTCCTCCTCACCGTCGCGGGCAACGACACCGTGCGCAGCGCCGCTCCCGGCGGGCTCCTCGCGCTCGCGGAGAACCCCGGCGAGTACGAGCGGCTGCGCGCCGGGCGAGTCGATGCCGGCACCGCCGTCGACGAACTCCTGCGCCGCCACCCGCCGGTGCTCAGTTTCCGGCGCACGGCGGTCCGCGACACGGTGCTGGCAGGGACCCGCGTCGCGGCCGGGGACAAGGTCGTCGTGTTCCACGCGTCCGCCCACCACGACGAGCGCGTGTTCACCGACCCGCACCGCCTCGACCTGTCCCGCTCGCCCAACCCCCACGTGGCGTTCGGCGAAGGACCGCACGTCTGCCTCGGCGCGCACTTCGCACGGCTCCAACTGCGCGTGTTCCACGAGGAGGTGGCGCGCGCCCTGCCCGCCCTGCGCCTCGCCGCTCCGCCGCGCCGTCTGGTCTCTCACTTCATCAACGGCCTGAAGTCGGTGCGGGTCGAGGTGCCCGCGTAGGGTGCAAGATCGCCAGGACCGGCGCAGCGCCCGAGCGGAGAGACACACCCATGCACGACCCGACGCACGGCCCCATGCTCGACGGACACGCCGCCCCCGGTGGCGCGTACGGCATGGGGGCCGAGCTCCACGACGAGGTCTTCCCCGACTTCCCGGCCCCGGCGGACGGCAGTCCCTGGCAGGCGCCCGCCGACCTGGAGGCGCACCTGTACGAGCTGTGCCGGGAGAACGACGCGTACGGCTATCTGCGGGCGATAGCCGTCGAGGGGCTCTACCGCCCGGTGTCCGTCACGGAGACGGAACGCGACGCCACCGAGAGCGAGTTGCTCACCGTCGACCTGCCGGACGGCAGGAAGGTCGCGCAGGTCTACACGGCGGGCGTGCTGCCCCGCCCGCACCCGGCAGTCGTCTACGAGTACGTCACGCTGGACTCGCTCGCCCAGGGCTGCCCCGACGACGTCGACCTGCTCGTGGTGAACGCCGCGACACCGTGCCGGCAGTTCTTCCTGACCACCGACGACGAGCGCGAGGTCTGGGCGGACCTGCACGACACGTACCACCGCGCCGACGGCCTGGGGAACCGCATCGACACGCGCCGCACGGGCGCGCCCGAGACGGGCAGTCCCCTCCTGCACGGCCTGGCATGCGGCGCGCACCTGTGCTTCACCAACGGCGACGCCTGGAACACCGTCGACTGGCACGGCGCAGGCCACCACAACGAGATCGGCCGCCTGGAGGAGTGGTGGGGCGTGCACGACCGCGACGACTGGCTGTCCCTCCAGGAGCGGCTGCTCACCCGTGACGTCAGCCCCTGGTACTGGGACTTCGTCCTGGACGCCCGTACGGCCCCGGCCCGGCGGCACGGTCCCCGCGTCGACCCGGAGCTCTGGCGCGACCGGGTCGAGGCGGCGCTGCGGCACCGCGTGGCGGAGACCGGCGGCCCCGGCGAGCCGCACCGCCCCGGCGAGGACCCCGAACTCGACCAGTTCGTGACGCACCTGCGCGGCCTGGTCGGCAAGGTGCTGCGCTACGAGGCGCGGTTCCGCGCCGACGAGCTCCTGCCGCCCGACGGGCACGTGGGCACGGTCGCGGCGTGGGACATCGGGCGCGCGTCGAAGATGGCCCGCTGGGGCAGGGGCGCGCGGTACGCCACGCACGCGGAAATGACCAAGGCCCTGGAACGCGCCTCCGAGGCCGCCCGTGCCACGTACACCTCCTGGGAGACGTTCTCGGCGGGCTACGTCCTCGGTCGCTGCCTGCACTTCGACGAGGAGTCGTTCGGCTCCTGGTACACGGACGTGCTGCGCGCGCACCGGGCCCTGACCACGGACCCGGACAGCCCTTGGCTGACGGTGCCGTTCCCGTAGGGCCGACCCCTCCCGTCGATCATCACGATCAGATCTCACTCCCGCGTCCGGCGGCGTCCACCTCTTGCCAGCCTCCCGTGTAATCGTTTCCAATCCTCCGTGTAATCGATTCCACAAGGAGGTGGACCGACGATGACCCCGAGCTCGGTGGGCATCAAGGACGTCGCGGCCGAGGCCGGCGTGTCCGTCGCCACCGTGTCGCGCGTGCTGAACGGGCACCCCTCCGTCAGCCCCGCGTCCCGCACCCGGGTCCTCGCCGCCGTCGAGGCACTCGGTTACCGCCCCAACGCCGTCGCGCGCTCCCTGCGCACCGACCAGACCCGCACGCTGGGCCTGGTCATCAGCGACGTCCTGAACCCGTACTTCACGGAGCTGGCCCGGTCCGTCGAGGAGGCCGCCCGCGCGCTCGGCTACAGCGTGATCATCGGCAACGCCGACGAACGCCCCGAGCTGCAGGATCACCACGTACGGACCCTGCTCGACCGGCGGATCGACGGACTGCTCGTCTCCCCCACCGACGGCGGATCCCCGCTGATGCTCGACGCCGTGCGCGCCGGCACCCCGATGGTGTTCGTGGACCGGTGGATCCCGGGTGTGGACGTCCCCGTCGTCCGCTCCGACGGGCGGCAGGCCGTCCGCGACCTCGTCGCCCACCTGCACGGACTCGGCCACCGCAGGCTCGCCATCATCGCGGGCCCGGCCGCCACGACGACCGGCAGCGAGCGCGTCGAGGCGTTCCGCGACGCCCTGCGCGCACACGGCATCGCCCTGCCCGACGCCTACATCGGCCAGGGCGACTTCCAGGCGGACAGCGGCCGCCGCGCCACCGAACGCTTCCTCGCCCTGCCCGAGCCGCCCGAGGTCGTCTTCGCCGCCGACAACCTGATGGCCCTCGGCGCCCTCGACGCCCTGCGCGCCCACGGCCTGCGCGTCCCCGACGACATCGGGCTCGCCGCGTTCGACGACATCCCCTGGTTCGTGCACACCGACCCGCCGGTCACCGCGATCGCGCAGCCCACCGCCGACCTCGGCCGGGCCGCCGTCCACGCGCTGATCGACCGGATCGAGGGCAGGAGCCCGCGGTCCGTGACCCTGCCCGCCCGCCTCGTCGTCCGCCGCTCCTGCGGCGAGAACCTCCCCGGACGCGACGAGGACACCTCGGCACGAAGGAGCAACCCGTGAGCAACCAGGACGAGTTGCTGCGCATCGAGTCGATACGCAAGACGTTCCCCGGCGTCGTCGCGCTCGACTCCGTCGACTTCGACCTGCGCCGCGGCGAGGTGCACGTCCTGCTCGGCGAGAACGGCGCGGGCAAGAGCACCCTCATCAAGATGCTCTCCGGCGCCTACCGCCCCGACAGCGGGCGGATCTTCGCCGAGGGGCGCGAGGTCCGCATCAACGGCGCGCAGGACGCCGAGCGGCTCGGCATCGCCACGATCTACCAGGAGTTCAATCTCGTCCCCGACCTGACCGTCGCCGAGAACATCTTCCTGGGACGGCAGCCGCGCCGCTTCGGCCTGGTCGACCGGAGGAAGATGGAGGCCGACGCGGAGGAGCTGCTCCAGCGGGTCGGCGTCAGCGTCTCGCCGCGCGCGAAGGTGCGCGAACTGGGCATCGCCCGGCTGCAGATGGTCGAGATCGCCAAGGCGCTGAGCCTGGACGCGCGGGTGCTCATCATGGATGAGCCGACCGCCGTCCTCACCTCCGAGGAGGTCGACAGGCTCTTCGCCATCGTGCGCACCCTGCGCGAGGACGGCGTCGGCATCGTCTTCATCACCCACCACCTGGAGGAGATCGCCGCACTCGGCGACCGCGTCACCGTCCTGCGCGACGGCCGCAGCGTCGACCAGGTGCCCGCCTCGACCGACGAGGACGAGCTCGTACGCCTCATGGTGGGCCGCAGCATCGAGCAGCAGTACCCGCGCGAACGCCCCGACCCCGACACCGGTCCGCCACTGCTCCGCGTCGAGGGGCTGACCCGTGACGGCGTCTTCCACGACGTCAGCTTCGAGGTGCGGGCCGGCGAGGTCGTCGGTCTCGCGGGACTGGTCGGTGCGGGCCGCACCGAGGTGGCGCGCGCGGTCTTCGGCGCCGATCCGTACGACGGCGGTTCCGTCGACGTACGCGGGGAGCGGCTGCCCCGGCACGACGTGAACGCGGCGATGGGCGCCGGCATCGGCCTGGTCCCCGAGGACCGCAAGGGGCAGGGGCTCGTCCTCGACGCCTCCGTGCGGGAGAACCTCGGCCTGGTGACGCTGCGTTCGGCGACGCGTGCCGGGCTCGTGGACCTCAAGGGGCAGGAGCGGGCGGCCGCGCGGATCGCCGAGCAGCTGGGGGTGCGCATGGCCGGGCTCGGCCAGCACGTCCGCACGCTGTCCGGCGGCAACCAGCAGAAGGTCGTCATCGGCAAGTGGCTGCTCGCCGACATCCGGGTCCTCATCCTCGACGAGCCGACGCGCGGCATCGACGTGGGCGCGAAGGTCGAGATCTACCAGCTCATCAACGAGCTGACGGCCTCCGGGCACGCGGTCCTGATGATCTCCAGCGATCTGCCCGAGGTGCTCGGCATGAGCGACCGGGTCCTCGTCATGGCGCAGGGCCGGATCGCCGGTGAGCTGACGGCCGATGAGGCCACGCAGGACGCGGTGATGGCGCTCGCCGTCAGCACGGCGGCACCGCATCGAGACGCAGCGCACGACGAAGCAGCAGCACGGAACAAGGAAGAAGCGGAGGGCTCCCGTGGCCACTGAAACCCTGAAGCGCGACGCGGGTGGCACGGCCTCGCTCCGCCGCGTCCTGCTCGACAACGGCGCGCTGAGCGCCCTGATCGTCCTCGTCGTGGCGATGTCGCTGCTCTCCGGCGACTTCCTCACCACGCAGAACCTGCTGAACGTCGGCGTGCAGGCCGCGGTCACCGCGATCCTCGCGTTCGGTGTCACCTTCGTGATCGTGTCGGCGGGCATCGACCTGTCGGTCGGCTCGGTGGCCGCGCTGTCGGCCACCGTCCTCGCCTGGACGGCGACCTCGCAGGGCCTGCCGGTGTGGCTGGCGGTCGTCCTCGCCGTCGCCACCGGCATAGCCTGCGGGTTCGTGAACGGCCTGCTCGTGTCGTACGGGAAACTCCCGCCGTTCATCGCGACGCTCGCGATGCTGTCGGTGGCCCGCGGCCTGTCCCTGGTGATCTCGCAGGGCAGCCCCATCGCGTTCCCCGACTCGGTCTCGCACCTGGGCGACACCATCGGTGGCCGGCTGCCCGTCCCGGTGATCGTGATGGTCGCGATGGGGCTCGTCACGGCGCTGGTCCTCGGGCGCACGTTCATCGGGCGCTCCATGTACGCGATCGGCGGCAACGAAGAGGCGGCCCGCCTCTCCGGCCTGCGCGTCAAGCGGCAGAAGCTCGTCATCTACGCGCTCTCCGGCCTCTTCGCGGCCGTCGCGGGCATCGTCCTCGCGTCCCGTCTCGTCTCCGCGCAGCCGCAGGCCGCGCAGGGCTACGAGCTCGACGCCATCGCCGCGGTCGTCATCGGCGGCGCGAGCCTCGCGGGCGGCGTCGGCAAGGCGTCCGGCACGCTCATCGGCGCGCTGATCCTCGCGGTGCTGCGCAACGGCCTCAACCTCCTCTCCGTGTCCGCCTTCTGGCAGCAGGTCGTGATCGGTGTCGTCATCGCGCTCGCGGTCCTCCTCGACACGCTGCGGCGGCGGGCCGGTGCGACACCGGGGGCCTCCTCGGGTGCCTCCGGAGGGATACGCGGCAAGGGGCCGCAAGCGGTGAAGTACGCGGTCGCCGCCGTGGTCGTCGCGGCCGTCGTCGGCGCCGTCTCCTTCTTCAACTCCGGCTCGTCCGGCACCAGCACGAAGATCGGCATGTCGCTCTCCACCCTCAACAACCCCTTCTTCGTGCAGATGAAGGAGGGCGCGCAGGCCGAGGCCGACAAGGCGGGCATCGACCTGACGGTCACCGACGCGCAGAACGACGCCTCGCAGCAGTCGAACCAGCTGCAGAACTTCACCGGCGAGGGCGTGAAGTCGATCATCGTCAACCCGGTGGACTCCGACGCGGCGGGCCCCGCCGTGCGGGGCGCCAACAAGCAGGACATCCCGGTGGTGGCGGCCGACCGCGGCGTGAACAAGGCGGAGACCGCGACGCTCGTCGCCTCCGACAACGTCGCGGGCGGCAGGCTGGCGGCGAAGACGCTCGCCGAGAAGCTGGGCGGCAAGGGCAAGGTCGTCGTCCTCCAGGGCACGCCCGGCACCTCTGCGAGCCGCGAGCGCGGGCAGGGCTTCGCCGAGGGCATCAAGGCGTACCCCGGCATCGACGTCGTCGCCGAGCAGCCCGCGGACTTCGACCGCACCAAGGGTCTGGACGTCATGACGAACCTCTTGCAGTCCAACAAGGGCGTCACCGGTGTCTTCGCCGAGAACGACGAGATGGCGCTCGGCGCGGTCAAGGCGCTCGGCGACAAGGCGGGCAGGTCCGTCCCCGTCGTCGGCTTCGACGGCACCCCGGACGGGCTCAAGGCGGTCGAGGCGGGCACGCTGTACGCGTCCGTGGCGCAGCAGCCCAAGGAGCTCGGGAAGATCGCCGTGCGCAACGCGGTGCGGGCCTCGCAGGGCAAGAAGGTGCAGGAGATGGTGAAGGTGCCGGTGAAGGTCGTCATGTCGAGGAACGTGAAGGACTTCTCCTGACCGACGGCCGCCGACCACGTATTTGCGGCCGCACCGAGTACCGTCACATCGGCACCTCATCGTACGAAAGCAGGAACAAGCACCCATGAACGACGACTACGAGCTGCTGGTCGTGGGCTCCGCCAACGCCGATCTGGTGATCGGCGTGGAGCGCCGCCCCGCGCCCGGCGAGACGGTCCTCGGCTCCGACCTGGCCGTCCACCCCGGCGGCAAGGGCGGCAACCAGGCGGTCGCCGCGGCCCGCCTCGGCGCCCGCACCGCGCTCCTCGCCCGGGTCGGCGACGACGCCCACGGCACGCTCCTCCTGGACGCGCAGCGGGCGGCCGGCGTGGACACCGTCGGCGTCCTGGTGGGCGGCGCGCCCACCGGCGTCGCGCTGATCACGGTCGACCCGTCGGGCGACAACAGCATCGTGGTCTCCCCCGGCGCCAACGGGCGCCTCACCCCCGAGGACATCCGCGCGGCGGGCGGCCTGGTGTCGGCGGCGCGGGTGGTCTCCAGCCAGCTGGAGATCCCGCTGGAGACGGTCGCCGAGGTGGTCCGCGCCCTGCGTCCCGGTTCCCGTTTCGTCCTCAACCCGTCGCCGCCCGCCCCGCTGCCCGACGAGGTCCTCGCGGCCTGTGACCCGCTGGTGGTGAACGAGCACGAGGCCCGCGTCATCCTCGGCGACGACGCCGGTGACTCCCCCGAGGAGTGGGCGCGCGGACTGCTCGCGCTCGGCCCGCGTTCGGTGGTGATCACGCTGGGCGCCGAGGGCGCGCTCACCGCGGCGGGCCCGGACGGGAGCCCCGTACGGGTGCCGAGCCCGAAGGTCGACGCGGTGGACACGACCGGCGCGGGCGACGCCTTCACCGCGGCGCTCGGCTGGCGTCTGGGCCTCGGCGAGGACCTGCCGACGGCGGCCGCGTACGCGGTGCGGGTGGGTTCGGCCGCGGTCACCCGCAAGGGCGCGCAGGACTCCTACCCGACGGCGGCGGAGCTCGCCGAGACCGTCCCGGAGGAGGAGGTCCCGTCTCCGTGAAGAGGTCGGGCATCCTGAACCGTCATCTCGCGGGCGCGCTGGCCGAGTTGGGCCACGGCGACACCGTGCTCGTCTGCGACGCGGGCATGCCGGTCCCGGTGGGCCCGCGCGTGGTGGACCTGGCGTTCCGTGCCGGGGTCCCGTCCTTCGCGGAGGTCCTCGACGGGCTCCTCGACGAGCTGGTGGTGGAGGGCGGGACGGCGGCGGAGGAGGTGCGCGAGGCGAACGCGGAAACGGACCGGCTCCTGCACGACAGCCTCCCTTCCCTCGCGCTCGTCCCGCACGAGGAGCTCAAGGGGCTCTCGGCGGGCGCCCGCCTCGTGGTGCGGACCGGCGAGGCGCGGCCGTACGCGAACGTGCTGCTGAGGTGCGGTGTCTTCTTCTGACGACCGCCGACGGAACCGTACAGCCGGAGAGGTGTCCGGTATACGGACGTGGCTGACCGTCATGTGACCGGTTTCCGCTCTTGACCACCGGTCGTCCGCCCCTCAACATCAGGCAACGCACAGCACGCACAGCTCCAAAGGCGCCCCGCGGCAACCCGCGTCGCAGGGCGCCTCGCACGTTCCGTCCCTCACGCTGTTCGGAATACGGAGCCCCACACATGAACCTGTTCAGACGTGCGGCCGTCGGTGCCGCCACCCTGGCCATCGGCGGCCTGCTCGCCACCGCCACCCCCTCGGCCGCCGCCCCCTCGCCCACCCTCGCGGCGCCCGACATCCCGCTCGCCAACGTCAAGGCGCACCTCTCCCAGCTCCAGTCCATAGCCTCGGCCAACGGCGGCAACCGAGCCCACGGGCGCGCCGGCTACAAGGCCTCGATCGACTATGTGAAGGGCAAGCTGGACGCGGCCGGATTCACCACCCGCATCCAGCAGTTCACGTCCAGCGGCGCCACCGGGTACAACCTGATCGCCGACTGGCCGGGCGGGGACGCCGACCAGGTCCTGATGGCCGGCGCGCACCTCGACAGCGTCGCGTCGGGCGCCGGGATCAACGACAACGGCTCGGGCTCGGCGGGCGTCCTGGAGACCGCGCTCGCCGTGTCGCGCGCGCAGCTCCAGCCGACGAAGCACCTGCGGTTCGCCTGGTGGGGCGCCGAGGAGCTGGGCATGGTCGGCTCGCGGTACTACGTCAACAACCTGCCCGCCGCGGACCGTTCAAAGGTCAGCGGCTATCTGAACTTCGACATGATCGGCTCGCCGAACCCGGGCTACTTCGTGTACGACGACGACCCGACGATCGAGAAGACGTTCAAGGACTACTACACGGGCATCGGCGTCCCGACCGAGATCGAGACCGAGGGCGACGGCCGCTCCGACCACGCGCCGTTCAAGAACGTCGGCATCCCGGTCGGCGGCCTGTTCACCGGCGCCGAGCGCGCCAAGTCCAGTGCGCAGGCCCAGAAGTGGGGCGGCACGGCGGGCCAGGCCTTCGACCGCTGCTACCACTCGTCCTGCGACACCACGTCGAACATCAACGACACGGCGCTCGACCGCAACAGCGACGCCATCGCCCACGCGGTCTGGACCCTCGGCGCGGGCACCACGGTGCCGCCCGGCGACGTGTACGAGAACACGGCGGACGTCGCCATCCCGGACAACGGCGCCGCGGTGACCTCCACGGTCAACGTCGCGGGACGCACCGGCAACGCCCCCGCCACCCTCAAGGTGGACGTCGACGTGCGGCACACCTGGCGCGGTGACGTGGTCCTCGACCTGGTCGCACCCGACGGCACGGCGTACCGCCTGAAGAATTCGAGCAGCAACGACTCGGCGGACAACGTCATCGCCACGTACACGGTCAACGCGTCGAGCGAACCCGCCAACGGCGCCTGGAAGCTCCGCGCCCAGGACGTCGCGTCCCAGGACACGGGGTACATCAACAGCTGGAAGCTGACGTTCTAGAGCACGTCGGGGCCGGTGCGCTCCACAGCGCACCGGCCCCTTCGGCGCTGTCTCAGCCCTCGCTCGGCGTCAGCCGCAGCGAGATGCTGTTGATGCAGTACCGCTGGTCCGTCGGGGTCGGGTAGCCCTCGCCCTCGAAGACGTGGCCCAGGTGCGAGCCGCAGCGGGCGCAGCGGACCTCGGTGCGGACCATTCCGTGCGAGGTGTCCTGGAGCAGTTCGACCGCGTCCGTGTCCTTGGGGTCGAAGAAGCTCGGCCAGCCGCAGTGCGACTCGAACTTCTCCTTCGAGGTGAACAGCTCCGCGCCGCAGGCACGGCACGAGTAGACGCCTTCGGTCCTGGTGTCCGTGTACTCACCGACGAAGGCCGGTTCCGTGCCGGCCTGGCGCAGCACCGCGTACTCCGAAGGGGTCAGCTCCGCCCGCCACTGCTCGTCCGGCTTCTCGACGTCGTACGACATGGGTGCCTTCCCCTTTGCTTCGACAGCTCGACTTACTTCGACAGCTCGGCCAGGATCTGCGGGCCGAGGTCCGTGACGTCGCCCGCTCCCATGGTGAGAACGAGATCACCGGGCTTCGCCATTCCCGCGATCGCGCGGACGGCCTCGGCCTTGTCGTGGACGGCCGTGACCTCGGCGTGCGCCTCGCGCGCGGCGTCGACGATCAGGGCGCTGGTGATGCCGGGGATCGGGTCCTCGCGGGCCGGGTAGATGTCGAGGACCACGGAGGAGTCGGCGAGGGCGAGGGCCTGGCCCATCTCGGTGCCGAGTTCCTGGGTGCGCGAGAACAGGTGGGGCTGGAAGAGGACGAGGATGCGGGAGTCGCCCGCCGCGGAGCGCATCGCCTCCAGGTCGGCCGTCATCTCGGTCGGGTGGTGGGCGTAGGAGTCGATGACCTGGACGCCCGCGGCCTCGCCCTTGAGCTGGAGACGGCGCTTGACGCCCGTGTACGACTTCAGCGCCCCGGCGAGGTTGCGGGACGGGATGCCGAGGGCGATGCCCGCGGCGAGCGCCGCGACGGCGTTGTTCGCGTAGTGGCGGCCGGGCACGGAGACCGTGAAGGTCAGCAGCTTGCCGTCCAGGAGGACGGTGACCTCGCTGGTCAGACCGCGGGCCGTGATCTTGTGGATGCGCAGGTCGGCGTCGTCGGACTCGCCGTACGTGACGACCTTGAGCTCTCCGAGGTCGCGGACGCGCTTGGTCAGCTCGACGGCGCCCGGCTGGTCCGCAGAGATGACCAGGGTGCCGCCGGGGACGATCCTGCCCGCGAAGATCTCGAAGGATTCGTAGATCTCGTCCATGGACGCGTAGTTGGCGTGGTGGTCGAGCTCCACGTTGAGGACGATGGCGACCTCGGGGGCGTACTTGTGGAAGCTGCGGTCGCTTTCATCCGCCTCGGCGACGAAGATGTCGCCCTTGCCGTGCAGCGCGTTGGAGCCCGGCACGTCGAGGTCGCCGCCGATCGCGTACGACGGGTCGAGGCCGAGGGTGGCGAGGGTGACGGCCAGCATCGACGTCGTCGTGGTCTTGCCGTGGGTGCCCGCGACCGCGATGGGGCGCAGGCCCTCCATGAGGCCGGCCAGGGCGTCCGATCGGTGCACGACGGGGATGCCGAGCTCGGCGGCGCGGGCCATCTCGGGGTTGTCCTCACGGATGGCGGAGGAGACGACGACGCAGGTGGCGTCCGGCGCGAGGTGCGCGGCGTCGTGGCCGATGTGGACCGTGGCGCCCAGCGCGCGCAGCGCCTCCGCGGTGGCGGACTCCCGGGCGTCACTGCCCGCGACCCGGGAGCCGCGCTGGGCGAGGATCTTCGCGATGCCCGACATCCCGGCGCCGCCGATGCCGATGAAGTGCGGTCGGTCCATGTCGGCCATGGACTGGGGCAGGCCGGGTGCCATGCGTGTGTCTCCCCTGGTGGTACGACGACTGAGAAGGCCCCAGCCTATTGCCTCCCGCGGCACACGACGCCCGAGGCACCCGGGCCCCACCCCGGCGTCGCTCTAGTTCTCGTCCGCCAGGCTGTGCGAGAACAGCTTGAGGACGGGGACGCCCACCTTGTGGCGGGCGCGGGAGGCCCAGTCGCGGTGGAAGAACTCCTCCACGTAGTGCGGGTCGGTCAGGACGATCACCTCGTCGGCCCCGGCCTCGGCGACCAGCGTCTTGAGGGCGTCCAGCGGATGGTCCTCGATGAGCTGCCCCTGTGCCGCGCAGCCCGCCGCCCGCAGCGCCGTCAGGGAGACCTGCAGCGCCCGCTCGCCGAAGCCCGCCGCCTCCTGCCCCTCCGGGGTCTCGCCCTCGCGCGCCGCCTCGTCGAGCTCGCCGAGGGCGACGTCGTCGATGGCGCGCAGCAGCCGGTCCGCCTGGTCGCCCCGCGGCTGGAGCAGCACGTGGAAGGTGATGGGCTCGTCCCCGTGCAAGGTGGTGACGAACTCCACGTCGGCGGACGTCAGGGCCTTCTCGATCATCAATACGCTTGTGAACACGCCAGGCGCCCTTCTCATCCGTGGGCCCTCCTGAGGCCCTTGCGGAAACCATCCTGCCCCGTGCCCGCACGGGGTCTGCGAGATCTAGTGTGCCCAGCCGAAGCCAAACGGAACGGCTGATTCCGCCGATTGTCAGCTTCGACGGTATCGGGTGTAGAGGAACCCGGCCTCCTCCAGTACGGACGTCAGTACGAATCGGTCGGGGTCCTTCAGAGCGGACCCGCCCGCGATCCGCTGCGCGTCCCCCGCGGTGAGCATCGGCGACACCGTCAGACAGAGCTCGTCCAGCGCCCCCGCGGCCACGAACTGGCCGAGCAGCCGGGGACCGCCCTCCGTGAGCAGCCGGGTCAGACCGCGCTCGGCCAGGGCGGGCGCCACCCGCTCCGGCTCCACGGTCGCGCCGTCGCCCGCGACCACCACGACGGCGCCCGCGCGCTCCGCCGCGGCGACGCGGTCGGCCGGTGCGGAGGCCCCGGTCACGAGGAGCGTGGGCGTCACCGGCGAGGTGAAGAGCGGAACCGAGAAGTCCAGGTCGAGCCCGGCGCTGACCACGGCGATGGCGGGCGCCTCCGTCTGGCCGGCGGCGGCGCGGTGGCGCGCGAAGACCTCACGTGCCTTCGCCGGGCGGTAGCCCTCCTTCCGGACGGTCTCGGCGCCGACGATCACGACGTCCGCGAGGGCGCGCAGGGTGCCGAAGATCCGCATGTCGGTGGCGCCGGAGATCGGGTGGGAGCGCCCGTCGTGGTGGGCCGCGCCGTCGAGGGTGGACACCATGTTGGCGCGCAGCCAGGCCGTCTCCCCGGCGGGGTAGGCGTAGGCCTCGGCGAGCTCGTCGAGGCTCCACTCCCGGTCGGCCGCACCACCCGTGCGATGGGGCGTCCGGTCGTGTGTCCGGGCGGCTTCCCGGTCGGTCACGTCGGCTGTCTGGTCGGTCACAGGGAACAGGCGTCGCATGTCCGCAGTCTTGCACGCCCCCTAAACTGGGGAACCGTGTCGTCCTCCGCCGCCTCCGGGCACCACCCCATGGCCGAAGTGGCTCCGCTGTCGCTGTGCGCCCGCGAGCCGCATGTCCCCGCCGACCGTCTGGTCGCGGAGATGGTGCCGCCGCCTCGCTTCGAAGCAGCCCGCTTCGACACGTACATCCCCGACCCGAACCAGCCGAGCCAGACCGAGGCGGTCCGCGTCCTGAGCGGCTTCGCGGCGGGACTCGGCGGGGCGCACGCGAGCGGCGCGGGCAAGCGCCGCTGGTTCCAGAAGAAGGCGGCCGCCCCCGCGGGCCCCCGCGGCATCTACCTCGACGGCGGGTACGGCGTCGGCAAGACCCACCTGCTCGCCTCCCTCTGGCACGCGACGCCCGCGGCCCCCGAGCAGAAGGCGTTCGGCACCTTCGTCGAGCTGACGAACCTGGTCGGCGCGCTCGGCTTCCAGCAGACCGTGCGCACCCTCGGCGGGCACCGGCTGCTCTGCATCGACGAATTCGAGCTCGACGACCCGGGCGACACGGTCCTGGTCTCCTCGCTGCTCTCCAAGCTCGTCGGGGAGGGCGTCGCGCTCGCCGCGACGTCGAACACGCTGCCGGGCAAGCTCGGTGAGGGCCGGTTCGCGGCCACGGACTTCATGCGCGAGATCCAGGGCCTGTCGTCCCACTTCACGGCGTTGCGGATCGACGGCGAGGACTACCGCCACCGGGGTCTTCCGGAGGCGCCCGCTCCGTACTCGGAGGAGCAGGTCACCAAGGCGGCGTACGCGACCGAGCGCGCCTCCCTCGACGACTTCCCGCACCTCCTCGACCACCTGTCCAAGGTCCACCCGAGCCGGTACGGCGCGCTGACCGACGACCTCGGCGCGGTCTGCCTGACCGACGTGACGCCGGTGCCGGACCAGTCGACCGCTCTGCGCCTTGTGGTGCTCGCCGACCGGCTGTACGACCGAGAGGTGCCGGTGCTCGCCTCCGGTGTGCCCTTCGACCGGCTCTTCAGCGAGGACATGCTCAACGGCGGGTACCGGAAGAAGTACTTCCGTGCCATCTCGCGGCTCACGGCGCTCGCGCGGGACGCCAAGGGACTCGTGGGCGACTGACCGTACTCCGGCGGCGACACGGGACGGCACGCGAAACGGAAGCTACGCGCGTGGTTCCCGTGCACCAGGGCGCGTGGTACACACATCCGGTCACATTCCTGTCCGCCAGCAGGAGGTTGCCCATCATGTCTGCCACTCGACGTCAGGTTCTTGCCCGTTCCGGTGCCGTGGGGGCCGGAATCGTCTTCACCGGTGCGCTCTCCGAACTCTTCGCGGGCACCGCGGCCGCACACGGCAGGGCCGGTTACGGCCCTCTCGTCCCCGACCCGAAGGGTCTGCTCGATCTGCCGAAAGGTTTCCGCTACCGGGTCCTCTCCCGCGAGGGCGACGAACTGCGGTCGGGTGAGGGCAAGGTGCCCAGCAACCACGACGGCATGGCCGCCTTCCGGGGCAGGAACGGCGGCGTCCACCTCGTGCGCAACCACGAGAACCGCGTCACCGGCAAGATCGGTGTGCCGACCGTCCAGGGTCTGACCTACGACCCGATGGCCAAGGGCGGCTGTACGGCGCTCTCGCTCGACCGGAGGAACGACGTCCTCGGCGAACGCGTCGCCATCGCCGGGACCGCCGTCAACTGCGCGGGCGGGCCGACGCCTTGGGGCACGTGGCTGACCTGCGAGGAGACCGAGGACAAGGCCGGCACGAACGGCTACACCAAGGACCACGGGTACATCTTCGAGGTCGACCCGGTGGACCCGCACCGCACCGGCGCGGTGCCGCTGACCGCGATGGGCCGGTTCCAGCACGAGGCCGTCGCCGTCGACCCGAAGCGCGGCGTCGTCTACGAGACCGAGGACGCCTTCCAGAAGCCCTTCGGCCTGTTCTACCGCTTTCTGCCCAAGAAGCCCGAGGGCGGCCGCGGTTCGCTGCGCGCGGGCGGACAGCTCCAGGCCATGCGGGTGCCCGGCGTGCCCGACCTGTCCGCCGTGCAGGAGACGGGCACCTGCTTCGACGGGATCGAGTGGGTCGACGTCCCCGACCCGCTGGCGGCGCGGACCCCCATCCGCCTCCAGGACTTCGGCAAGAAGGGCATCACGCACGCGCAGAAGCTGGAGGGCTGCTACTGGGGCGGCTCGTCCGTCTACTTCGTCTCGTCGTTCGCCCACAGCGCGGAGGGCTCGGCGGGCGACCACTTCGGTCAGATCTGGCGGTACGACCCGTCCAGGCGCCGCCTCACCCTCGTGATCGTCTTCGGCCCGAGCACCGACGTCCAGCTGCCGGGCGAGTCCCCCGACAACATCTGCCTCGCACCGAGCGGCGGCCTGATGGTGTGCGAGGACGGCAACGGCGCCCAGCACGTGTACGGCGTCACGCGGGGCGGCCAGGTCTACGCGATGGCCCGCAACCGCCAGACCATCGGCACCCCGGAGGAGCCCGAATGGGGCGAGTTCGCGGGCGTCGCGTTCTCCCCCGACCACGACACGATGTACGTCAACTGCTACACGCCCGGCACGACGTTCGCGGTGACGGGCCCCTGGCACAGGTAGCGGGCACGCGTCGCGGGCGCCACGGCAATGCACTGGCGGCCCCGGCCCCCCACGCCCGACCATGGGCGGCATGAGCGACCAGAGCGACCGCCCCGAGCGGTGGAGCCGGGCCACCACCTACCCCGACATGTGGGCTGATCCGGACGACGACCCCCGCGACAGCGAGGGGAACAGTCCGGACGGCGAGCTGCCGACGCTGCTCGACTTCCTGTCGGGGTACCGCATGACCCTGCGGATGAAGTGCGAGGGCCTGGACGCGGAGCAGTTGGCCCGCCGTTCGGTGCCGCCGTCGACGATGTCGCTCCTCGGCCTGGTCCGCCACCTCGCCGAGGTCGAGCGGGACTGGCGAAACTGGATCAGCGAGGACCAGGCGCCGAGGCTGTGGGGCCCCAAGGACGCGGACTTCCACGGGGCCGTCGCGGACCGGGCGGTGGTCGACGAGGCGTTCGCCGCGCTGGAGCGCGAGCAGGCCGCGACCGACGCGGTCCTCGCCGACCATCCGGACCTGGGCGAACGCCTCGGCAAGGACCGCACGTCGGTCCGCGAGCTGATGGTGCACCGCGTCGAGGAGTACGCCCGCCACTGCGGCCACGCCGACCTGCTGCGCGAGTGCGTCGACGGCAGGGTCGGCCAGTAGCGGCTGCCGCCGGACCCTATCCCGCGGTCACGGGGTAGTGGTCCGACAGGTTCGTGTACGTGTACTCCTTGCCCCAGCTGGAGACCGTCCAGGGCGCGCTCTGCTCCTTGATCACGTTGTTGTGCCAGGTGGCGGGGCGGGCGTGGCCCTTGCGGTGCAGGACGTGGTCCAGGTCCTCGCGGGGGTCGTCCGGGTAGCGCTCGGCGGCTATCGAGTTGTCCCTGGTGTCGAAGGAGTACGGGTGTCCGGTGCGGGTGTCGGCGGGGGTGAGGCCCGCGTCGGCGAGCATCGAGGCGTACTCGGGGCTGCGCGAGTCGACGTTGAAGTCGCCCGCCACGATCACCTGTTCGCCCGCGGGGATGTTCTTGGCGTCCAGGAAGGCGTCCATCTCCTTGAACTGCTTCGCGCGGGTCGCCGCGGCCTCGCCGCTGCCGCAACCGGGGTCGGTGGACTGGGCGTGGGTGCCGACGACGTGCGCCTTGGTGCCGTTCACGTCCAGCACGGCGTAGACGAAGCCTTTGTTGGAGTAGGCGTCGGACCCGCAGGCGTCCTTGTAGACGTACTGTTCCTTGCGCACGATCGGCCACTTGCTGAGCACGGTCACGCCGCCGTCCTCCGGCGTCACGGAGGAGTACGCGCCACCGGTGGCGTCCCACCCGCCCTTGCCGCGCCCCATGACGGGGGTCTGGTGCGGATAGCGTCCCGCCGCGTTCGCCTTGAGCGCGTCGGACGAGGAGTTGTCGAACGCCTCCTGGAGCACGACGACGTCCTGCCCCCGGAAGAAGTCGGCGGCCGGTATCGCCTTCGCCCGGTGGTCCTGCCCCCAGTTCGGGTAGAGCGTCTTGCTGAACAGGAAGGTGTTGTACGTGAGCACCTTCAGCGGCGGCGGCGCGGCGGACGCGTCGGCGGCAGCCGCCGGGCCGACGGCGGCGAGCGTGCCACCGGCGACCACGGAGGCGAGGGCAACGGCACAGGTCCTGCGCGACACTGCATGCGACACGGAAACTCCTCGGGGCGGGGGGATTGCTGCGGGCCCGCACATCCAAGCAGCTGCGATTACGCCTGGGGATACATCACGTGAACGCGGTCCGCGCTTCTCGGACACGCCCGTTCACCCGCCCCTATCCCCTATCTCCTATCTCCTATCTCCGTCGTACCGGCAGGATCTGGGCGAAGGCGCGCAGGACGGCAGCGCGTTCCTCCGGGGCCGTGCCCCGGACCGCGATGGCGAGGGCGGCCAGGAAGGTCACGGCGATCACGACGACAGCGGCGAGCAGGAACTCAGGGGTCCCCGCGGCGAGTTCGATGAGGATGGTGGTCATGGCGGTTCCTCCGTCGGCAGGCCGGAGCGGGTGAAGGACGGATCCGATCATCCGATCAGGGATCCGGGGTGCCGAGAGGCCGACGGAGGAGATGCGTCCGACACGGGTCGGAGACAGGGCTGCGTCCGGGGCCGGCCCCGGCGACCGGGGTCACTTCCCGTGGGAACGGGCGCTCATGCGCCGGTAGTTCGCAGCCATGCTCATCACTCCCTGCGTGCGAACTCCCACCATGCCCTGTCATGCCGGTCGGGCGCCAGTGGACAACTGACGCCCGACGGTGGGTTGTTGCTCACACCTCGCCTACGAGCCGCCCCTCACGAGGCGCACCGTGTCGACGCCGAGCAACCCGGCGAGCGGCACCTTCGCCGTGGTCTGGCGTGGGTCCACCGTCGTTCCCTCGGCGCGCAGGATGTCGAGGAGCATGCCGGCCAGGGGCATCACCATGTGGCGGCCCCAGCAGCGTTCGGAGACGTGGCCGAAGGGGAGGTAGCCGGGGTGGTCGTCGGGGTCCAGGGTGGCCCAGCGGGCGGGGCGGAACACGTCGGGGTCGTCCCAGAGTTCCGGGTCGCGGTGGCTGAGCAGGGGCAGGAGCAGGACGTCGTCGCCGGTGCCGATGCGCGCGTCGAGGGCGGTGTACTCGGGGGACGCGTTGCGCAGGATGTTCCAGGACGGCGGGAGCAACCGCATGGACTCGTACAGGATGTGCTCGTTGGGTGTCTCGTCGTCGAAGGGTGCCCCGAGCCAGTACGCGTTGGCGACGAGCGTGGAGACGGTGAAGCAGACGGGCGCGGCGGCGCGCCGGTACAGGCCCATGGCGTAGCGGCGGTCGCCGTACGTCGTGGCGTTCGCGGTGAGGCCCGCGATGCTGGTGACGGGCGCGCCGGGGCGGATCCTGCCGGGCAGGGCGGCGCCGGTCGCGATGACCGTCCACGTCAGCTTGGGCGTCAGCTCCAGCGTGCGGTCCATGAGGATGCGCAGCCGGTACGGGTCGGCGCCGAGGATCAGGTCGCGCAGATACACGTGGCCGACGTGCGGCCACGTGCCGGAGAGGTCGAGCCGACCGGGCAGGGGCTTCTTCAGCGCGGCCCGTACGTCACGGCCGATGGCCTGCATGACGGTGGCGGCCTCGGTGCGCGGGATGGAGCGGCCGTGCAGCGGCTTGAACGTGGGGCGTTCGCGTTCGGTGGCGGGGCGTGCGGCGAGGATCCGGTCGGTGAGGACGGGCCCGGCGACGCCGACGGTGTCGTCGTCCAGGCGGAACACGTCCTGCCCGCGGTGGTCGCGCAGCAGGGCGTGGAGTCGCGGCGTGAAGACGGTGGTCCGCGCGAGCCGGTCGGTGCCGGAAATGGACATCGGGGTCTCCCAGGGCGGGCGGGCCGAGCCCGGCGGCCGGTTCGCGGCACGCCGGGCCCGGGCCTCAACGGCGCATTACGTCCCTGCGGTCGGCGACAGGCAGCCCGCCCGGCACCGACTGGGCCGGCCTAGTACCAGTGGTACCAGGCGTACGCCTTCAGGCTCTTCTCGCCGGTGATCTTCTTCTTGAGGGAGCGGACAACCTTCATGTGCATACCTCCGGTCGTTTCCGTCGGCGTCCATGCGGGACATGGACCTGCGAGGAGCATCGACCGGCCCGATCAACGTCCGATAAACGGCTGCGCGACCCGCGTGAGCGGAGCATCAGCGGTCCGCATGCACGCGCACGACCTCACAGGTCGGCGAGCGCCCCGTCCACCGTGGCGAGGAGGACCTCGCGGTCGTCCTGTACGCGGCTGAGGACCCGCAGCCCGTAGTACGTGCTCTGGACCCGGCGGGCCACGACCCTGGCGTCACCGGTCGCGCGGATCTCCCCCGCGGTGCGTCCCGCCTCGACGACCGCGCACAGTTCGTCCTCGACCCGGTCGAAGCTGCGCCGCACCGCTTCCCTGACCTCGGGGTCGTACCCGGCGGCCTCGACGGCGGCGTTGATCGCGAAGCAGCCGCGCGTACCCGCCGCGTCCTTCGCGTCCGCGTCATCGAGGTCGGCGTCGACGGCGTGCGTCATCATGGCGCGGAGCCGCTCCTTGGCGGACCCGTCGCCGCGCAGGATCGCGACCTGCTCCTCGGTGGCGGTGTCGTGGTAGCGCCGCAGAGCGCGGAGGTAGAGCTGCCGCTTGCCGCCGAAGGTGTTGTAGAGGCTGGAGGGTCCGAGGCCCGTGCTGTCGCACAGGTCGCGCGTGGAGGTGGCTTCGTACCCGTGCCGCCAGAACGTCTCCATGGCCGCGGTGACGACGCGGTCCTCATCGAACTCCCGGGGTCTGGCCATGGACCCACGGTAAACGTTTTGGAACGCATATACAAAACGTGTCACTCACCGTCTCCGCACATCACCGCTCCTCGACCGACCCGACCGCCTCGATCTCGATCAGCCACTCCGGATCAGCGAGGGCGGCGACCTGGACGAAGCTCTCCGCGGGGCGAGGGTCGCCGTAGAACTCGGTACGGAGCGGCGCGAAGGCGGTCTGGTGCGCGATGTCCGTGACGAAGACCGTCAGCTTGACCAGCCGGTCCAGGCCGGAGCCCGCGTGGGTGAGGACGGTCGACAGGTTGGCCAGCGCCCGGCGCGCCTGCGCGTCGAAGTCGCCGGCACCCACCGTGCGTCCGTGCTCGTCCACCGGGGCCTGTCCGGAGGTGAAGACCAGGTCGCCGAAGCGGATGCCGAGCGAGATGTCCGCCGACTCGTACCAGTCGGGGTCGGCGGTGACGCGGACACGCGTCGTACGAGGATCCCGCATGCCGGCGCTCACACCTCCGCCCGCGCGGTCCCGCGAGCCGCCCCGGCCGTACGCGGCGCGCGCCCCGGCGGCCGCTTCCGTTCCCCCCGCCGCAGAGCCGCCGCCCACAGCACGCCCGCCGCGCCCGCGGCGGCCAGCGCGGCGCCGACCCAGGCCACCGAGGCGTAGCCGTGGCCGGCGTCGATGGCCAGGCCGCCGAGGAGCGGGGCGACCGTGTTGCCGACGTTGAACGCGGCCGTGTTGGTCGCGCCGACCAGCGTGGGAGCGCCCGGCGCGAGGGCGAACACCCGTGACTGCAGGGCCGGGTTGGTGACGTAGCCGGCGAGACCGAGCAGGAAGACCAGGGTGATCACCACGGCCGTGACGTGCGCCGTCAGCGCGAGCAGCGCGGAGAAGACGGCGAGGGCGCCGAGCCCCGCGCCGAGCGTGCCGAGGGGGCGCATCTGGCCGGTGCGCCCGCCGATGACGATGCCCGCCATCCCGCCGACGCCGAACAGCGCGAGGACGGCGGGTACCCACCCTTCGGGTACCCCGGTCACCTCGGTGAGCAGGGCGGCGAGATAGCTGAAGGTGACGATGACCGCGCCGAAGGCGAAGGCGGTCACGGCGTACGAGAGCCAGAGCTGCGGCCGTGCCATGGCGCGCAGTTCGGCCCCGACGGAGGGCCGCTCGCTCTCGTCCCGGCCGCCCGGGACGGCGAGCAGGGTGCAGACGGCGCTGACCGCGGTGGCCGCCGCGACCGCCCAGAACGCGGCGCGCCAGTCGGAGACCTGGCCGAGCAGCGTGCCCGCGGGGACGCCGACGATCGTGGCGAGCGTCAGCCCGCCCGCGACCACGGCGACCGCCCGCGCCTTGGCGTCGGCGGGGACGAGCGCCACGGCGGTGGCCACGGCGACGCCCCAGTACCCGGCGTACGCGAGGGCGCCGACCACGCGGGTCACGAAGAGGACGGCGTAGCCGGGCGCGAGGGCACCGACGACGTGCGCCGCGACGAAGGCCGACTGCAGTGAGACGAGCGCCGTGCGCCGCGGCCACCGGAGGGTGGCGACGGCGAGCAGCGGGGCGCCGACGACCATGCCGACCGCGAACGCCGAGATGAGCAGTCCGGCGGCGGGGATGGACACCCCCAGGTCGTCGGCCATGCCCGGCAGGAGGCCGGACAGCATGAACTCCGAGGTTCCTTGGGTGAAGATGCCCAGCCCGACCACGTACACCGCGAGCGGCATGGAGCGGCCCCCTTCTTGTGCTCTTGTGCTCTGCACACGTATTGAAGCGACTGCTTCAGAACTGACGAGGCTGGACGCTAGCACATTCTGAATCGCTCACTTCAAAACGCTTCCTGCGCGTTGCCCAGCCTCCACAGCGACGTCACCTCGGCCGCGCGCGCCGCGTGCAGCGGGTCGTCGGGGTCGGTGGCGCGGGAATGGCGCGGCGCGACATCGAGCCGGTCCACGACGCGCAGCCCTGCCGCCCTGATCGACTCCAACAGCTGTTCCCGCGTCCGGAGTTGCAGATGCTCGGCGAGGTCGGAGAGGACGAGCCAGCCCTCCCCCGCGGGTTCCAGGTGCGCGGCCAGTCCGGCCAGATAGCCGTGCAGCATGGCACCGCCCGGGTCGTACACACCCTGTTCGACCGCGGAGGTCGGCCGCGCGGGCAGCCACGGCGGGTTGCACACGACGAGCGCGGCGCGGCCGGGCGGGAAGAGCCCGGTGCGCAGAACGTCCACGCGCCCGGCGAGACCGAGCCGTTCGACGTTGTCCCGCGCGCAGGCGACGGCGCGCGGGTTGGTGTCGGTGGCGATCACCCGGCCCATGCCCCGGCGGGCGAGGACGGCCGCGAGCACGCCGGTTCCGGTCCCGATGTCGAACGCGGTACGTGGCCGTGGCCCCGCGCCGGAACCGGGGAGCGGCGCCCGCGCGACCAGGTCGACGTACTCGCCCCTGACCGGCGAGAACACGCCGTAGTGCGGGTGGATGCGGGCGCCGAGTGCGGGCACGTCCACGCCCTTCGCCCGCCATTCGTGGGCGCCGATCACACCGAGGAGTTCGCGCAGGGAGACCACCAGCGGCCCGTCGGGTGGACCGTAGGCCTCCCGGCAGGCCGCACGGACGTCGGGTGCCCGGCGCAGGTTCAGCCGGTGCTCGCCGTCCAGGTGCACCAGCAGCATGCCGAGCACGCGCGCCCGGTGGCCGCGGGCGCGGCGGTGCAGGTGGAAGGCGTCGGCGGGGGTGGCGCCCGGCGCGGGCGCCTTCCTGTCGACGCGACGGCCGAGCGCGCCGAGGAGCTGCCGGGCGCCGTGGAAGTCACCGCGCCACAGCAGCGCGGTGCCCTCGCATGCGAGGCGGTGCGCGTCGGCCGCCCTGGTCCGGTCGTCGGCGACGACGACGCGGCGTGGCACCGGAGCACCGCTCTCGGAGTGCCAACGGGCTTGTTGGAATGCTTGGTTGTGGCTTTCGTGGCTGATGTGGTCGTTCTCGGTCCACTCGATGCGGGGCATCAAGGACTCCTCGTGTTCGCGGGGCGCTGAGGCACGAAGAGCGCGACGACGCGGGGAGGGAGAAGGGACAGAGGGGAGAGACCTCTGCCTCCAGGCCTTACGAGGGCATGCGAAACCCCCGCGTCGCGGCGCGCGAGCGGGAGTCAGCCAAGGACCATGCCGAGAGTCACGGGAAAGAATCTGCCACACCGCGGGCCGCCCGGACCAGTCGGCCGCCTGTCCCGCGTACATCTGACATCGGACGCACTCACACCAGATACAGCCCGGCGAAGTTGTTCCACCCCTCCGGGACCCAGTCGTCGCGCGTGCGCGAGGGGTCGTACGCGAGAAGGCGGGCCAGCAGCATCAGTTCGTGCCACGCCGCGTCGGTCTCGCGGGCCCATGCCGCGCCGGCGTTCTCGACGAGGTCGAGCGCCATGGCCACGCGCAGCTCGATGGTGGCCAGCTGCTCGCGCGCGCCGTCGGGCAGCAGGTCGCCGCGCCGCTCCATCATCGAGCGCAGCAGCGCGCAGCACTCCGCCAGGTGGTCGCGCATGGCGCGGATGTTCGCCGCGGAGGGGCGGGGCGGGACGGACTGCTCCAAGAAGAGGCCGGAGGCGAGCGTGTGCCAATAGTGCGCCTCGTGGAAGAGCGGCGCGCGCTGGTCGTCGGGTACGCCGTCGAGCGGGGGCGGCGGCTTTTCGCCGGCGCGTAACGCGTCGGCGCGGTCCCGGTCCACCCATCTCTTCGCCAACTGCCGTACATCGTCGCGGAGTACCGGACGCATAGGGGTTCCTTTCGTCACACCTTCGGGGCCGTTCGCCGTTCCGAGACTGCCCGGAATCGTGCCGCGCTTCTGGATTGTGCGAGGACAGGCCCCGTTGCGTGCGTCACACCAGGGGCCCGGACGCGGGGGCGGACCCGAGCCACGTACAAGATCTGTACGAGATCCGACGACGCCGCCGGGCCGCGTACGAGAAAGGCACCGCCACCATGAAGCTGCACACCCACGAGTGGGGAACCGGCGACCGTGTCGCCGTCCTGGTCCACGGGATCATGTCGGACCACCGGACCTGGCGGCGCGTGGGACCCGCTCTCGCCGACAAGGGGTACCGCGTGATCGGCGTCGATCTGCGCGGTCACGGCGCGAGCGGACGCGGTGCGTACGGGGCGGAGATCTTCGCGGACGACCTGGTCGACACGTTGCCGACGGGCGCGGAGCTGGCGATCGGGCACTCGCTCGGCGGTCTCGCCCTGTCCCTCGCCGCCGAGCGACTGGCGCCCGCGCGGGCCGTCTACTCCGACCCGGCGTGGGCGCTGGGCGGCGAGGGCGCGGTCGACCCCGCGCTGTTCGTGGAGTTCCGGCACATCCCGCGCGACGTCCTGGCGAAGTTCAACCCGCGCTGGGAGCCGGCCGACGTGGACGTGGAGATGGCGACGCTGGCGGTCTGGGACCCGGACACCGCGCTCTCGATCTCCGGCGCGGGCGCGGTCGACCACACCCCGTCCGCACCCGTCGTACCGTCGCTCGTGCAGGTCGCGGACCCGAGCACCGTCGTCTCCGACGCGCTCAAGGAGGAGCTGGCGCGGCGCGGCTTCGAGGTGCGCACGGTGCGGGGAGCGGGGCACACGATTCACCGGGACGACTTCGAGGGGTTCATGAGGTCGTTGGACGGCTGGCTGTGAGCGCCGCGCGGTCCGAGCCCATACGGGTGGCGCCCCGGACCGGAGCCGCCCTATAACCCTATTTATCGCATTTCCACATTTATGTTCAGTGTGTGATCACTCTCGTACGGAGACGCGCCACGCTCTGCGCCCTCGGCACCCTGACCGCCGCCCTCGCCGCCCTGGCCGGATGCGCCGGTGAGACATCCGGCGAGGTGGGCCGCCCCGCCCACCCCCCGGCGAGCGCCGCGGCCCCCTCGCCGCCCGCCCCGCCCACACTGGCCCCCGGCCCGTCCGGCCTGACCCCCGTGTTCGAGAACGGCCCCCGCTCCCGCGGCCGTACCGTCGCCCTCACCTTCGACGCCGACATGACCGCGGACCAGGGGCCGCGCGCGGCGGCCGGTGAACGGTTCGACAACCCCGCGCTGGTCGCCACGTTGCGGCGGCTGAAGGTGCCCGCGACGTTCTTCATGACGGGGCGGTGGGCCGAGGAGTACCCGGCGCAGGCCAGGGCCATCGGCCGCGACCCGCTCTTCGAGGTCGCCAACCACTCGTACAGCCACCACGCCTTCACCGGCCGCTGCTACGGACTGCCGACCGTTCCCGCCGCCCGCATGCGCGCCGACATGGAGCGCGCGTTCGCCGCGTTCCGCGCGGCCGGGGTCGAGCGCCGGGTGCCGTACTTCCGCTTCCCCGGCGGCTGCTACGACCAGCGGGCCCTGCGCGCCCTCGCCCCCGGCGGCGTCACCGCCGTGCAGTGGGACGTGGTCAGCGGCGACGCCTTCGCGACGGACCCGGCGGCGGTGGCCAGGCAGGTCCTCGACGGCGTCCGGCCCGGCTCGGTGGTCGTCATGCACTGCACACGCAGCGCGGCCCCCACGACGGAACGCGCCCTGCGCACGATCGTCCCGGAGCTACGGGAACGCGGCTTCCGTTTCGTCCGGGTGTCGGAGCAGATCGGGGCGGCGGGGAGCGTGGGGGTGCGTGGTTAGGGTGGGGACATGAGGGATGAGGACGAGAGCGACGGGAGCACGGGCAGCGGCATGGAGGCAGGCGCGTCGGAAGCCGTCGCCGAGTGTGTGCTCTGCCGGGCGCCCACGGAGTACCCCGAGTCCCACAAGGGCAGCACGCTCTGCCCGGTGTGCGAGTGGCGGGAGGCGGAGCGGGCCGCGTGCTCGGGATGATGCCGCCCGCCCCGAGTCGGCGCCCCGCACGGCACCTCGCCGCACTTCGCCCGACCTCTCCGCACCACACCGCGCCCCACCGCGCGCGCCGAAGTCCGCTCCGCTCCGCCTCACCCCCGCCGCGAACTCAGCGCGCACGCCGCCCACATCGCCGCCGCCGCGACGGCGAGTGCCCCGGCCGACGCGCCCAGCGGCAGCGGCACCACGCCCTCCCGTGACCCCGTGGTCAGGTCGGTGAGGACCGACTTCACCGGGGAGCCCGTGGTGACGAGCAGGAGCAGCGCGCCGAGCAGCATCGCGGGCACGGCCCGACCCGCGGAACGCAGCAGCGGCCAGTTCGCGAGCGCCCCGAGCGCTGTGCCGAGCAGCGCGCTGACCAGCATCGCGAGCAGCCCGACCGCACCCGCGGAGAGCCGCGGCACCGGCACCCGCGCGTTCGTGCTCGTGGCGTCGCTGATGGCTGTGACGACGACGGCCGCCACCCCGCCCAGCGCGGTCGCCGCGAGGAGTGCCGCCAGCAGCGACGCGAGATGCGCCCGCCCCGGCCCCGCCGCCGCGGCGGAACAACTCCGCGCCGCGGGCGGCTCATTGGACACGCAGACCCGGACCAGCCAGGCAGCGACGGGCAGCAGCGCCCCGGCGGCGTACGCGAGGGAGTCGAGGATCGGCTGCCCGCCCTGCACCCCGATGCCGAGGAAGACGGCGTAGAGGATCACGGGCGGAAGCCAGCGCTGGGAACGTACGAGCAGGGCCGTCTGGTAGCGCAGCAGAGCGGGCAGCGGGGACGGCGCGGCCATCACAGCTCCTCACCGCGCCCTTCGCCGGGCGCTTCCCGGGAGCCCGCGTCGGCCGTCGCGCTCACCGCCACCACGTGCCACGGCGGTCGCGCGGTCAGGAGTTCCCGCAGGATGCGGTCGGAGTGGGGCCGGGGGACGGTGAGCCGTGTGGTGCCGTCGGGCGCAGCGGGCAGCCACCGCACGACCGACTCCGCCACCGCCTCCGGCAGCTCCGCGCCCCGCGGCCCCTGGACCTCGACGAGGACGACGGGCCCGCCCCGGACACGCGCGCCGCCCGATGCCGACGTTCCCTCTGCCGTACGCCGGTTGAGTGCCGTGCCGACCACCGCGTACGTCTCGTCCGCCATCCCGCGGAGCCGCGACGGGTCGTGGTCGACGAAGGCCACGGCGCCGCCCGCCGCCGTACGGTCGGCCACCGCGCGGTCGAGCGCGGCACGGGCGGGTGCGTCCAAACCCGTCCATGCCTCGTCGAGGACCAGCAGGTCGGGCTCGGCGAGCAGCGCCTGCGCCACGGCGACCTTCTGGCTGCTGCCCTTGGACAGCTCCGACAGCGGCGTACGCCCGTACCCGCCGGCGCCGAACAGCTCCAGCCACTCGCTCGCGCGCCGCCGCGCCGCCCCGGCCCCGAGACCGTGCACGCGGCCCATGTGCGTGAGGTAGCCGAGGGCGGTGAACGGCAGGGCCGCGGGGAACCGTTCGGGGACGAACGCCGTGCGCCGACGCCCGGACACCCGCCCCTCGGACGGCGCGTCGATCCCGGCGAGCAACCTCAACAGGGTCGACTTTCCCGACCCGTTGGCTCCTTCGACACGCACCAGGGAGCCCGTCCGTATGCCGAGGTCGACATGGCGCAGCACCCACGGGCCGCCCATGCCGTAGCGACGGCCCACCCCGTCGAGCCGCACCGCAAGATCACGTTCCATGGGGTCATCCTCGCGCACCGGCCGCCGCACCCGGCTGGCAGACTGACGGACGTGAGCAACGAAGAACCGACCACCCCCGACGCACCGGACCCGCAGGACAGCCCGTTCCGCCACGAGAGCACGTCACGCGACGAGGCACCGCAGTTCGTGCTGCCGCTCGTCGCCCGCATCGAACGCGCCGCTCCCCCGGCCCGCACGGACGCCCTGGAGACCGCGGCCCGCGCCGTCCTGACCATCCTGAGCGACGAGCGGTCCCTCGGCGAGGGCCCGTGGGCGCAGGCGATGCGCGACTGGCAGGACGCCCGGATCCGCAAGGTGGTGCGCAGGGCGCGCGGCGCGGAGTGGCGCAGGGCGGAGGCGCTGCCGGGCATCACGGTCACCGGCAAGTCGGCGGAGGTACGGGTCTATCCGCCGGTGCCCCTCGACGGCTGGCCCAAGGACCTGGCGCGCCTGCAGGTCTCGGGCACGGAACTCGACGACCCGGAGCCCCCGGCAGGACCCGACCCGGCGCACCCCGTCCTGTGGATGAGCCCCGAGGTCGACATGTCGGCGGGCAAGTCGATGGCCCAGGCCGGGCACGGCGCGCAGCTGGCCTGGTGGGAGCTGTCCCCCGAGGACCGCACGGCCTGGCGCGCCGCGGGCTTCCCCCTCTCGGTCCGCACGGCCGGCGCGGCACAGTGGAGCGACCTCACGACGAGCGGTCTCCCGGTGGTCCGCGACGCGGGCTTCACCGAGATCACCCCGGGTTCCTGCACGGTGGTGGCCGACCACCCGGCCCTCCGCCCCGGACGCGGGCAACGATCCTGACCGACCTCTCGCGCCACTGAACACCCCGCCCGTATCTTCCGTACTCCCCGGTACCACCGGCGACACGGGAGCACCACGGGAGGCATCTTGCGGCGCGTCAACGGCACGGCTCTGATCATCGCGGCACTCGTCGCCACGCTGGGGGCCATCGCGTTCCCCGTGTGGTCCTACGCCGACCGGTCGAGCACCGGGCCCGCCAATCTGGCCGCCGGGTCCGTGGCCACGCAGTGGGGGCCGCTGTCCGCGGCCGACCGGGACCTGCTCGTGAAGGTGCGGCTCGCCGGGCTGTGGGAGATACCCGCGGGGCAGCAGGCCGTCGAGCGCGCGCCGACCGAGGCCATCAAGGAGGCGGGCGACCACCTCATCGTCGGGCACACCGACCTCGACAAGCGGGTGCGGAGCGTCGCCGCGCAGCTCGGCGTCGAGCTGCCCAACCAGCCCACCGACGAGCAGCAGGGCTGGCTGGACGAACTGTCGGCGGCGAGCGGCGAGACGTACCAGCGGAAGTTCGCGAACCTGCTGCGCGTCTCGCACGGGAAGGTCTTCGGTGTCATCGCGCAGGTCCGCGACAGCACCCGCAACTCGCTGATCCGGCAGCTCGCGACGGACTCCAACCAGACCGTCCTCGACCACATCACGATGCTGGAGGCCACCGGGCTCGTCGACTTCGACGGAATCGCGAACGGCGCCGCGTCGACCGCGACCGCCAGCCCCACGGGACCGCCCAAGCCCTCCGGAGCCGCACCCCCCGAGCCCGCGCCCGCCGGGCCGAGCGGCGACGTCTCCACGACGTCGAGGCCTTCGCCGGGGCCGCCCGGGGAGATCAACACCGGTCGGCCGGAACCTCAAATGTAGCTCTGAACGTCTCCCCCCGAGGGTTCGACCCGAACGGCCTGGGCCATGGTCCTGGCAACGGGGGACGAAGGGGGAACGGACATGGGGCAGCTGACTGCGCGGCTGGGGACGGGGATCGGCTGGCGGCCCGAGATCGCGGGCGCCGTGGAGGACATGCCGGGCATCGACTGGGTCGAGGTCGTCGCGGAGAACGTGTGTCCCGGGCATCTGCCCGACTCGCTGCTGCGGCTGCGCGAGCGCGGTGTGACCGTGGTGCCGCACGGCGTCTCGCTGGGCCTCGGCGGCGCGGACCGCCCCGACCAGGGGCGTCTCACGGCGCTGGCCGAACGCGCCGAGGCACTCGGGGCGCCGCTGGTCACCGAGCACATCGCGTACGTACGGGCGGGCGGCGCCCTCACCGCGACGCAGCCGCTCGAAGCGGGGCACCTGCTGCCGGTGCCGCGCACGCGCGACGCGCTGGACGTCCTGTGCGAGAACGTCCGGATCGCCCAGGACGCGCTGCCCGTGCCGCTCGCCGTCGAGAACATCGCGGCGCTGATCTCCTGGCCGGGCGAGGAGATGACGGAGGGGCAGTTCCTGTACGAGCTGGTGGAGCGCACCGGTGTACGGCTCCTCATCGACGTCGCCAACCTCCACACCAACCACGTCAACCGCGGCGAGGACCCGGCCAAGGCGCTGGACGAACTGCCGGTCGAGGCGATCGCGTACGTCCACGTGGCGGGCGGATTCGAGCGGGACGGGGTCTGGCACGACAGCCACGCGCACCCGGTGCCGGAGCCGGTGCTGGCGATCCTCGCCGACCTGGCGTCGCGCGTCTCCCCGCCCGGGGTCCTCCTGGAGCGCGACGAGAACTTTCCCGAACCGGGCGAGCTGGCGCGGGAGTTGGACGCCATCCGGGCGACGGTGAAGACGTCCGACGCCGCGGACCCGGACTTCGGCGGCGCCGAGGACCGTGCCGTCCCCGCCGCCTCCGACGCCGCCCGTCAGCGCACCGCCGTCGCCCAGGCCGCCCTCCTGTCCGCACTCGTCGCCGGCACCCCGGCGCCCGAGGGCTTCGACCATGCGCGCCTGAAGGTGCAGAGCCACGCGCTGGCCGCCAAGCGGGCGGACGTCGTCGCGAAGGTCGCGCCGGAGCTGCCGGAGATCCTCGGCGCGGCATACCGCGACGAGTTCCTCGCGTACGCGCGCAGGCGGCCCATGACCGGTGGCTACCGGCACGACGCGCTGGCCTTCGCCGAGCACCTGATGCTGGCGGGACGCCCCGGGGAAGCGGATGCCCGACGGAAGTTGCGGGACTGGTGGCTGGAGCGTTCCGGGCCCGCCCCGCTCTCGCGGCGGCCCGCGGCGCGGCTGCTGCACGCCACCCGCCGGGTCCTGTCGAGGCGGTGACGTCATGACCGTCGTGGCGATGGTGTACACGGTCGTGGTCTCGCTCGCAGCCGCCGAGCTGATCCGGGGCGTGGCGGCGGCCCGCCGCGCCGGGTCCCCGTACCGGGGGCGGCAGCCGCTCGACGCCGAGCACGGGGTGTACGTCCGCGGGACGCTGGAGGCCGCGTTCCTCGCCGGTGGCCCCGCCCGCGTCGCGGACACGCTGATCGCGGGCCTCCACGAGGACGGGCGGCTGGTCGTGGCGGGTCCCGGCGTCGTCGGGATCACCGGTCCCGTCGGCCGGAACGCCGCCGAGCAGGCGGTCGTCGACGCGCACGCCGCGGCGCCCAGTGGTGCCCTGCACTGGCTGCGGATCACCGTGATGCGCAGCCTGCCGGTGCAGGAGACGGGCGAGGCGCTCGCCCGGCGCGGGCTCCTGGTGCGGCCGGGCCGCCGGCGGAAGTGGCGCGCGTGGGCGGGGACGCAGATCGCCCTGACCTCGCTCGGATTCGTGGCGTGCGCCGCCGCGGCACTGCTGCTGTCCGCCAGTGACATCGCGCTGCCGGGCGGTTCGCGGTCGCCGCTCGTCGACATCCTGGTCATGCTTCCCGGCGCCGTGTTCGGCATCGTGAGCGGCGCGGTCTGCCTCGCGGTCACGTCGAAGCAGATCACGCTGGCGGGGCGGTACGCGCTGCGGCAGTACGTCGCCTCGACGCGTCATCTGCCGGGCGCGGCGCACCAGGTGGCGACGCGCGGCCTCTCGCGGGCGCACCCGGAGATCCGGTCCCACCTGATCGCGGCGGCCCGCGTCCGGACCCCGCCCCCGGCCCCCGCCGACCCCGGTCGTGCCGGGCACCAGAACGCGGCGGCGTGGAACTCGGGAGGCGGCGGCACTCCGGCCTGGTGCGGCCTGGACACGGGCGAGGACGGCGGTTTCGCCTGCTCGGGCAGCGGCGGGCCCTCCTGCTCGGGCGGCGGCTCGTCGTGCGGCGGGGGCGGCGGCTCCTCCTGCGGCGGAGGCGGCGGCGGGGGCTCGTCCTGCGGGGGCGGAGGGGGCGGCTCGTCCTGAGCGGGGCGGGCCCAACAACCCATGGGCCCGGTACGGCAGGTGACGTACTCCCGGCCGTATCGGACCGTGCCCCTCCCCCCGCGCACTAACGTGCGGTGCCGCACCAGGAGGCACCATGCGATTACGAACCGTCAACGGCACCGGCCTCATCGTCGCGGGACTCGTCGCGACCGTGGCCGCGCTGCTCTTCCCCCTCTGGTCCTACGAGGACCGCTCGGGCACGCCCCTCGACCTGCTCGACGCCGACACCGTGTCCACCGACTTCGGGCCGCTGTCCGCCCTGGACCGGGACTTCATCACCAAAGTCCGCCTCGCGGGGCTGTGGGAGCTGCCCGCCGGGCAGCAGGCCGAGGAACGCGGCACGACGAAGGCCGTGCGGACCGCGGGCAAGCACCTCGTGGAGGGCCACACGTTCCTCGACGCGCGGGTACGCGAGGTCGCCACCCGGCTCGACCTCGAACTGCCCAGCCAGCCGAACGACCAACAGCGCGACTGGCTGGCGCAGTTGAGCGGCGCCCGCGGCGAGACGTACAACGAGGAGTTCGCGAACATCCTGCGCCGCGCGCACGGCAAGGTGTTCTCCGTCGTCGCCGACGTGCGCGCGAACACCCGCAACTCACTCGTGCGCGATCTGGCGGACGACGCGAACACGACCGTCCTCGACCACATCACGGTCCTGGAGCAGACCGGCCTCGTCGACTTCGAGGGCCTCGCCCGGGACGCGGCGACCACCGGCCCAGATGCCCCCGCGACCCGCTCGCCCGCCCCGCCGGGCCCCACGGACGCCCCCGGCTCGGCGACCCCGGTCACCCCCTCGCCCACGTTCCCGCTGCCGCCCGCGGCGTCCCGGCCCAGGGCCGAGAGGGACTGACCGAGAGAAACGGAACGTTATCGACCCGTCACCACGCGTCCACATTCTGGAAACGCCATGGCGGAATACGGCGCGGTCGCATAGAAAACCGCCATGTTCTGGGTCCCTCTGCTCCTCCTCGCCTGCGCCGCCGCCGGTCTGTCCTGTGGCCGGCTCTGCCTCGCCACGAGCCGCGCCGCCACCCAGGAGCGGTCCGCGGACCACGGGCGCGAACTCACCCTGTACGAGACGGCGTTCCTGTCCGGAGGCCCCTCCCGGGTCGCCGACGTGACGCTCGTCGCGATGGCCAGGGCGCGCCGGCTGCTGATCGCGCACACCGGCTGGGCGACCGTCGTCGACCCGGTGGCCCGCGACGACATGGAGCGCTCGGTGCTCGGCGCGATCGGCCCGGCCGGGCAGTCGCGGATAGCGCCGATACGTTGTGGCGCGGCGACCGCCGACCCGGTGCGGGCGCTCGCGGACGGGCTCGTCGCGGCGGGACTCGCCGTCCCCGACGGACTCGGCGCGGGGGTCGCGGCCGCCGTGCGGCAGGTGTGGGCGGCGACAGGCGCGGTGCTCGCCCTCGGCACCGTGGCGGTGCTGATGCCCGTTCATGGCCCGGCGGCGACCGGGCAGGTGCCGGTCGCGGTCTGGTTCTCGCTGCCGCTGCTGCTGTGCACGGCGTGCCTGGTCATCGCGCGCGTCGAGGTGCATCCGTACACGCGGTGGGCGTCCCCCGCGGGCCAGCGGCTCCTCGGGGCGGTGGCCGCGGGCGGCGAGGAGCTCACGGCCGTCGCCGTGCGCGGGGTCCGCGCCACGGGCGACCCGGAGCTGCGGGCGGCGTTCTCCCACCGGCCGCGCAGGTGAGCGGCCCGGGGCCGACGGAGGGCATTGCATCGACACCCGCGCACCGGTGCTTTACATAGCCAAATACCACAAGATAGACAAGCGCGATGAGAGCAGCCGCCGCCCGGTACGGAACCGCCGGGTCCCTGGTCCTGACCGCCCTCGTCGCCGCCCCCGCGGGAAGCGCGACCGGCGCCCCTCCCTCCCCCGAGGAGCACGGCGTCGCGATCGCCGCCCAGCGCGCCGAGGCCGCCGGGATCCGCTGGGGCACCTGCCCGAAGGCCGAAGGCCTCCCCCCGTCCGTCCGGTGCGGCACCGTCACCGTGCCGCTCGACTACGCCCACCCCGACGGCAAGCGGATCAAACTGACCGTCAGCCGCACGAAGGCCACGAAGAAGAGCGCGGGCAAGGCGGTCGCCCGCCAGGGCGCGCTGGTCTACAACCCGGGCGGCCCCGGCGCGTCCGGCACGTACTTCCCGCTGGTGGGCGTCATGCCCGAGTGGAAGCGCATCGCGGCGGCGTACGACCTGGTCGGCTACGCGCCGCGTGGGGTCGGCCGGTCGGCGCCGCTCTCCTGTCAGGACCCGAAGGATTTCTCGCACGCGCCCTCCCAGGCGCCGACGCACCCCGACGACGCGTACAAGCAGAAGAGGATCGCGCGGGCGAAGGCGTATGCGCGCGGGTGCATGGAACGCAACCCCGGCGTACGCCACTTCACGACGCTGAACAACGCGCGCGACCTCGACGTGCTGCGGGCGGCGCTCGGCGAGAAGAGGCTGACGTTCATGGGGGCGTCGTACGGCACGTACTTCGGGGCGGTCTACGCGACGCTCTACCCGTCGCACGTGCGCCGCATGGTCTTCGACTCGGCGGTCAACCCCCACCCCGAGCAGATCTGGTACCGCAACAATCTCGACCAGTCGCTGGCGTTCGAGCGGCGCTGGGCGGACTTCCGCACCTGGGTGGCCAAGCACGACAAGACGTACCACCTGGGCAAGACGCCCGAGGACGTCCTGCGCAGCTACGAGAAGGTGAACGCCGCGCTGGCCCGCGAGCCCGCGGGCGGCAAGGTCGGTCCCGGCCAGCTGCAGTCCGCGTTCCTCCAGGCCGGGTACTACGACGACTACTGGCCGACCCGCGCGGCGGCGCTCTCCGCCTATCTGAAGGGCAACCCCAAGCCGCTCGTCGAACAGGCCGCGCCCGAGCCGCGCGGTGCCGTCCAGAGCGAGAACGGCAACGCGGTCTACACGGCCGTCGAGTGCAACGACGCGGCCTGGCCCACGGACTTCGCGACCTGGGACCGCGACAACTCGGCGCTGGCGCGCGTGGCGCCCTTCGAGACCTGGGACAACGTGTGGATGAACCTGCCGTGCGCCTACTGGAAGGCGCCGCGGCAGCAGCCCGTCGACGTGGGCACGCCCGAGGGCGCGCTCCCGCCCACCCTGATCCTGGCCGCGGAACGCGACGCGGCGACCCCCTACCAGGGCGCCCAGGAGCTGAACCGCAGGCTGGCCGGATCCGTCCTGGTCACCGAGCGGGAGGCAGGCACGCACGGCATCGGGGGCGGCCCCAACAAGTGCGTGAACAGCCACCTGGACGCCTATCTCCTGAAGGGTGAGCTCCCCGTGCGGCGCGCGGCGTCGTGCGCACCGCACAAGGAGCCCCGTCCTTCGACCGCCGTGCGGGCGGCGCTCCCGAGGGAGCGCTAGCGGTTCACAGCGCGGCGAGGCGCTCCAGCGGGAACGGCGGCTGGGCGAGGGGACGCACCGCGAGCCGGGTCAGCGGCAGCGCGTTGTCGTCGCCGGCCGTGCGGTTGGCGTGCAGGACGCCGCAGTGCGTGCAGCGGTGGACGAGAACCCACTCGCCGTCTCCGCGGACGGAGATGGCGAGGGGTTCCATCCGGGCACCGCAGTCCGCGGCCCGGTCGCCGGGGGTGTCGTCGAGGTGACGGCTCCACAGGCAGTTGGGACAGTGGTTGCGGTGGTCGGTGCCGGGCGCGGTCATCGATACGTCGAGACCGCACTGCAGGCAGCGGAAGGACTGGGCGCGCGCTTCAGTGCGGGCCCGCCGAGAGGTGTTGCGGGACATGGTGAGGATGACTCCTGAGCGTTGCGGAAGGGGATGACTCCGAGCTGTTCCGCAGGGCCCTGGGCATACACTCACCGTCTTTCTGTCCGTGGCTTCGACCTCTCGATGAAACCCGCACCGGACAGGCGCGGCAACCGAATTAACCGGGCGTGATCCCCTAGGCGAGGCCCGCCACGAGCTCGGCGACCGACTTGCGGCGGCCGGTGTAGAACGGCACCTCTTCGCGTACGTGCATGCGGGCCTCGGAGGCGCGCAGGTGACGCATCAGGTCGACGATGCGGTACAGCTCGTCGGCCTCGAAGGCGAGGAGCCATTCGTAGTCGCCGAGGGAGAACGAGGCGACCGTGTTGGCGCGCACGTCGGGGTAGCCGCGGGCCATCTTGCCGTGGTCGGCGAGCATGCGACGGCGGTCCTCGTCGGGCAGCAGGTACCAGTCGTAGGAGCGCACGAAGGGGTAGACCGAGACGTAGTTGCGGGGCGTCTCGTCGGCGAGGAACGCCGGGATGTGCGACTTGTTGAACTCGGCGGGGCGGTGCAGCGCCATGTTCGACCAGACCGGCTCCAGGGCGCGGCCGAGCTTCGTGCGGCGGAAGAGGTTGTAGGCCTCCTGCAGCTCGTCGGCGGTCTCGGCGTGCCACCAGATCATGACGTCGGCGTCGGCGCGCAGGCCGGAGACGTCGTAGGTGCCGCGGACGGTGACGTCCTTGGCGGCGAGCTGGTCGAACAGGTCCTGGACCTCTTCGGCGTAGCCCGCGCGCTGCTCGGGCAGCACGTCGCGCAGCTTGAAGACGGACCACAGGGTGTAGCGGATGACCTCGTTGAGGTCCTTGGCCTTCTTGCCCGCGTTGGGCGTCTTGGCGGGGGCGTCGTCACTCATGACCCTATTCTCCTCCGCCGCCGTGCAGACTCTGCACCGGGTTGCGGGTGAGCTCCTCCACACCCGCTGTGTCACCGCCCAGCTGGTCGACGGCGGCATGGGCGCTCGCGATGCAGGCGGGGATGCCCACGCCGTCGTACGCCGCTCCGCACACGGCGAGTCCCGGCAGCTCGGCCACGTGCTCGCGGATGCGCGCCACGCGCGCGTGGTGCCCGACGGGGTACTGCGGCAGGCCGTCGTGCCAGCGGGTGACGCGGGTGGCGACGGGCTCGGCGTCCAGGCCGGTCGCTGCGCGCAGGTCGCGCCGGGAGAGCTCGATGAGCTCGGCGTCGTCGCGCCGCAGGATCTCCGTCTCGCCGTACCGCCCCACCGACGTCCGGAGGACCAGCAGGTCGGGGTCCTCGTCGGCGATCCAGCCCCACTTGCGCGACGCGAACGTGGACGCCTTGATGGTGTGCCCGTCCACCGGAGGGACGAGGAAACCGCTCCCTTCAGGGAGGTCGGTCTCGCTGCGGCGGTAGGCGAGGGTCATCAGCGCCATGGAGGCGTACTCGACCGTGGCGAGCTCGGCCGCGGCGGCGGGCGCCTCGACGCCGAGGAGCGCGGCGGCGGAGTGCGCGGGCACGGCGACGACCACGGCGTCCGCGTCGATGACCTGCTCCTCGGTGCCGACCTGCCAGCCCGTCGGGGTCCGCCGCAGCTCGGTGACCGGCGTGCCCGTGCGGATCTCGCCGCCCAGCGCGCGCACCGCGTCGGCGACGGCGAGCGGCAGCTGTCCGACGCCGCCCTCGATGCCCATGAAGACGGGCCCGGTCTGCCGGTTCTCCGCCGCGCGCGCCTGGATGGCGCGGACGCCCTCCGTGAGGGACGTGTGCGTGCGGGCCGCCTGGAAGAGCTGCGGGACGGCCGAGCGCATCGAGATGCGGTACGCGTCGCCCGCGTAGACCCCGCCGAGGAGGGGCTCCACGAGCCGGTCGACGACTTCCCTGCCGAGGCGCGCGGCGACGTACTCGCCTACCGCGACGTCGTCGCCGACCTCGGTGGGCGGCAGTTCGCCGTCCCGCGCGATGCGGCGCAGGCCCTCTTCGGAGAGGACTCCCGCGAGGGCGGACGCGTCGCCGGGCACGCCCATGACGTGGCCCTTGGGCATGGGGCGCAGGGCGCCGCGCGTCCAGATCGCGGCGGTCGCGGTGGCGGGCGGCCGGAGCCGGTCGGCGAGACCGACCTCGCGGGCGAGGGCGACGGCCTCGGGGCGGCGGGCGAGCATCGACTCGGCGCCGAGGTCGACGCGGACCCCCGCGATCTCCCCCGCGTGGAGCTTGCCGCCGAGCCGGTCGGCGGCTTCCAGGACGGTCACCCCGCGGTCCGGGTCGGCGGTGAGCAGCCGGTGCGCGGCGGCCAGTCCGGCGATCCCGCCTCCGATGACGACGACGTGACCGTTCCCCGTGCCTGTGTCCGTTGCGCGCATGCCTCCACTCTCTCAGACCCCGCATCGGCGACCGGCGAGTCCCCACCGTGACCGCATCGGGACCGCACGGCAACCATCGTTTCGCCCCGCTCCTCCGTCGTAGGAGCATCAGTCACCGTTCCTCGGGGGGTACGCCGATGCACGCGTCCAGCAAGCCCACTGGCAGGTCCGCTCACCGCCGCACGATCCAGGTCTTCGCCGGTCTCCTGCTGGCGATCGCGCTCGCGCTCACGGGATGCACGAACGCGGGGGACGGCGGGGGAGACTCCGACTCCGGCGCGGCGGGCGCCGACGACAAGGCCGCGGGACTCCGGACCGAGGGGAACGGGAAGAGCGCCTCGGGCAGCAAGGCCGACCGCGAACAGCCCGAGCTCACCGGCACCCACATCATCCGCACCGCGAAGCTCACCGTCCGCGTGGACGACGTGGCCGAGGCGCTGGACGACGCCCGGCGGGCGGCCGAGGACGCCGGCGGCATCGTGGGGAACGAGAACACCTCGCGCGACAGCGAGGGACGCGAGCGTTCCCGCGTCGTGCTGCGCGTGCCGCAGGACAAGTACGAGGACGTCCTCAGCGCACTGGAAGGCACCGGCAAGCTCGTCGGGAAGGACGCGAAGGCCCAGGACGTCACCGACCGGGTCGTCGACGTGGAGAGCCGCATCACGTCGCAGCGGGCGAGCGTGGCACGCGTGCGGGAGCTGATGGACAGGGCGACGAAGCTCAGCGACGTGGTGACCCTCGAAGGGGAGTTGAGCACCCGCCAGTCCGACCTGGAGGCGCTGCTCGCCCAGCAGAAGTCGCTGAAGGACCGGACGAGCCTGGCGACGATCACGCTCTCGCTCACCGAGAACGGGACGAAGGCGGACACGCAGGACGACGACCCGTCGTTCGGGGACGCTCTCGGGGGCGGCTGGGACGCGTTCGTGACCGCGCTGCGCTGGATCGCGATCGTCCTCGCGGCCGTCCTGCCGTTCGCGGCGGTCGTCGCGCTCCTCGTGCTGCTGTGGCTGCGCGTCGTACGTCCCCGGTGGCCGCGCCGTGCCGCGGGCGGCGGAGAGGGTGAGGACTGAGCGTGCGGCGCGCGGCGCCGTAGCGTGTGCCCATGAGCGGCACGAGCAGGACACGAGAGCGACTGGTGGTCATCGGGGGCGACGCGGCGGGCATGTCCGCCGCGTCGCAGGCACGCAGGCTCAAGGGCCCCGACGAACTGGAGATCGTCGCGTTCGAACGCGGCCACTTCACTTCGTACTCCGCCTGCGGCATCCCCTACTGGGTGGGCGGCGACGTCGGCGAGCGGGACGACCTGATCGCGCGGACGCCCGAGGAGCACCGTGAGCGGGCGATCGATCTGCGGATGTGCACGGAGGTGGTGCGGATCGACGTGCAGGGCCGCCGCGTCCTCGCCAGGGACCTGGCAGCGGGCGAGGAGGCAGGTGAGCCGTCGGGCGCGGAGTACTGGACGGCGTACGACAAGCTCGTCGTCGCCACCGGCGCACGCCCCCTGCGCCCGGCGCTCCCCGGCATCGACGCGCCCAACGTGCACGGTGTGCAGACATTGGACGACGGCCAGGCCCTGCTCGACACGCTGACCGGAACGCCGGGCCGCCGTGCCGTGGTCATCGGCGCCGGCTACATCGGCGTCGAGATGGCGGAGGCGCTCGTCAAACGGGGTTACGAGGTGACGGTCGTCAACCGCGGCGAGGAGCCCATGTCGACGCTCGACCCGGACATGGGCCGTCTCGTGCACGACGCGATGACGGGCATGGGCATCCGGATGGTGAACGGCGCCGAGGTCATCGCGATCCCCACCGGCGACGACGGGCGGGCCAGGGCGGTGGCGACGGCGGACGCCGAGTACCCGGCGGACGTGGTGGTGCTCGGCATCGGCGTACGCCCGGAGACGGCCCTCGCCCGCGAGGCGGGGCTGCCGCTCGGCGAGTACGGCGGGCTGCTCACGGACCTCGCGATGCGCGTGCGCGGACATGACGACATCTGGGCGGGCGGGGACTGTGTGGAGGTCCTCGACCTGGTGTCGGGGCGCGAGCGGCACATCGCGCTCGGCACGCACGCCAACAAGCACGGGCAGGTCATCGGCTCCAACGCGGGCGGGGGTTACGCCACGTTCCCCGGCGTCGTCGGCACGGCGGTCAGCAAGGTCTGCGACCTGGAGATCGCCCGCACCGGTCTGCGCGAGAAGGACGCGCTGGCCGCCGGCTTCCGGTTCGTGACGGTGACCATCGAGTCGACGAGCCGGGCCGGTTACTACCCGGGGGCCGCGCCGATGAAGGTGAAGATGATCGCCGAGCGGCGCACGGGGCGGCTCCTCGGCGTGCAGATCGTCGGCCGCGAGGGCGCGGGCAAGCGGGTCGACGTGGCGGCCGTCGCGCTGACGGCGCAGATGACGGTGGAGCAGATGACGGCGCTCGACCTCGGATACGCGCCGCCGTTCTCCCCGGTGTGGGACCCGGTCCTGGTGGCGGCGCGGAAGGCGGTGGCGGCGGTGCGGTCGGACCGCTGAGGCGACGCGAAGGGTCCCTGCCCGATCGGACAGGGACCCTTTTCAGACATCTTTCGGACGCCCGCTGTTCAACGCCGACTGTTCGGACGCGCTGTTTCAGACGGCGGTACGCGTGTGCACGTACTCCACGAGACGGGTCAGTGCCTCGGGGTCGGTCGTGGGCAGGACACCGTGCCCGAGGTTGAAGATGTGGCCCTCCAGGCCGCTCGCGGCGGCGAGGACCTCGTCCGTCTTCTGCTCGACGGCCTCCCTCGTGGAGAAGAGGACGGCCGGATCCAGGTTGCCCTGGATCGCCTTGCCGGGCCCGACGCGGCGCGCGGCCTCGTCCAGCGGCACCCGCCAGTCCGCGCCCACGACGTCCGCGCCGGCCTCGCCCATGAGGCCGAGGAGCTCGCCGGTGCCGACGCCGAAGTGGATGCGCGGCACGCCGTACGAGGCGACCGCGTCGAAGACCTTCGCCGACGCCGGCATCACCGAGCGGCGGTAGTCGGCGGGCGCCAGCGCGCCCACCCACGAGTCGAAGAGCTGCACGGCGCTCGCGCCCGCCTCGATCTGCACCTTCAGGAAGGCGGCGGTGATCTCCGCGAGACGGTCGAGCAGGTCGGCCCAGAGCTGCGGGTCGCCGTACATGAGCGCCTTGGTGTGCTCGTGGTTACGGCTCGGACCGCCCTCCACGAGGTAGCTCGCGAGAGTGAAAGGCGCACCGGCGAAACCGATGAGCGGCGTCGAGCCGAGCTCGGCCGTCAGCATGCCCATCGCCTCGGTGACGTAGTGGACGTCGTCGGGCGTGAGGTCCCGCAGCTGCGCCAGGTCGGCGCGCGAACGGATCGGGTTCTCGACGACGGGACCGACGCCCGGCTTGATGTCGAGGTCGATGCCGATGGCCTTGAGCGGGACGACGATGTCGCTGAAGTAGATCGCGGCGTCGACGTTGTGACGGCGCACGGGCTGCAGCGTGATCTCGGTGACGAGGTCGGGACGCATGCAGGACTCCAGCATGGCCGTGCCCTCGCGGACCTTGCGGTACTCGGGAAGTGAGCGCCCCGCCTGCCGCATGAACCAGACGGGCGTGTGCGGCACTGCCTCGCGCCGGCACGCCTTCATGAAGGGGGAGTCGTACGTCGCTGTGTTCTGCCGGCCCTCGGGGCCACGGCTGTCATTGGCACTCACGCGGAAAGTCTCGCACGTTGACCGGGAACCCCCCGACGGGTGTCTCTCCCTGCGCGAAGGCGCCGTTCCCCTTAACCTTCCCCGCATGGCTGCGGCTCAGGGACAACGGTCGGACGGCGCTGGCGAGATGGACGGTTCGGAGGGGAAGGTGGCGGATTCGGCTCCGTTGCCCTTCCGCGCGGCGGTCGACGCGCTGCGGGGGGCACGGCTGCGGCCGGAGATCGAGATCGACCCGACGCGGCCGCCGCAACGGCTCGCGCCGTACGCGTACGCGTTGGAGGCGGCGGTCGTGGAGGGCGAGGAGGACCTCGCCGACGGGCGGCTCGTCCTGCTCCACGATCCGGCGGGGCACGACGCGTGGCAGGGCACTTTCCGGCTCGTCACGCTCGTACGGGCGGAGCTCGAACCGGAGATGGCGGCGGACCCGCTGCTGCCGGAGGTCTGCTGGTCGTGGCTGACCGGCGCGCTCGGCGCGCGGGGGCTCTCGGCGGACGAGGCGAGCGGAACGGTGACGCGCGCCGGCTCGCACTACTTCGGGGGGCTCTCGGAGCGGCCGCCCGCCTCGCAGATCGAGATCCGGGCGTCGTGGACGCCCCGGGAGGGCGGTGGCGGGGTGCCGGACACGGGAGCGCATCTGGCGGCGTGGTGCGATCTGCTCTGCCAGGTCGCGGGGCTGCCGCCGGTGAGCCCCGGCGGGCCGGGCGGTCCGGGCGGGCCGGGTGGCTCGGGCTCGGGCGACGCCTCCGTGGTGTCCCTGCCGCAACGGCGGGGCCCGCTGTCCCACTGACGAACACCTACTCGACCATTCACCCCCTTCCCCGCGGCCCGCGCCGCGGGGTTCGTCTTGCCCCGGGGTTTGTCTCAGAAAGGGTCACTCGAACGTGGGCGTGTTCGGTTTGATCTTCGGATGATCGAGCGCGTGTCCGAATTGCCCGAATTATTGCTCACCAAAACGTGATCATTCCCTAAAGGCGACAGGGATTGCTGCCGAAGAGGTTTGTGACCTTGAAAGCACGGTTCGTCCCGGCTTCATCCCCGAGCCGGTCCCCTCCCGTCCCCCCATCCAGGAGGCCTGGTGTCCGTTCTCCTCGAGCAGCCCGCAAGCCTGGTCGCCTACCGCCCGAACAAGCCGACCGCCATGGTCGTCGTGGCCGACCCCCGCGTCCGTTCCACCGTCACCCGCCATCTGTGGGCCCTCGGTGTACGCGACGTCATCGAGGCCTCGTCCATCGCGGAGGCTCGTCCCCGCATCGGCAACCCCCGGGACATCTGCGTCGCTGATGTCCACCTCCCCGACGGCTCCGGCCTGACGCTCCTCTCCGAAACCCGTGCCGCGGGCTGGCCCAACGGCCTCGCCCTCTCCGCCGCCGACGACATCGGTGCCGTGCGCAACGCCCTCGCGGGCGGCGTCAAGGGCTACGTCGTCACCGGCACCCGTACGAACGTCGGACTCCCCACCCGCCCCGGCGCGGCCCCCATCGGTTCGGCCGCCGCCCGCATGCACCGTCGCCCTCCGGGCACCCCGAGCCACCCCGGCGGCTACCGAGAACTGTCGGGCCGTGAGGTCGAGGTGCTGCGCCTGGTCGCGGAGGGCCAGTCCAACAAGGCCATCGGCGTCTCGATGGGCCTGTCCGCCCTGACCGTGAAGAGCCACCTCGCCCGGATCGCGCGCAAGCTCGGCACGGGTGACCGGGCCGGGATGGTCGCGGTCGCGCTGCGCACCGGCATCATCCACTGACTGATTTACACCCCCCGAGCGCCCGTCGACGGAACGTTCCGTCGACGGGCGCTGTCCATACACAGATACCCTTGACAGGTGACCGACGCCCAAGAGACCGCAGCAGACAGCTCACTGCGAACCACCGGAGGCGCTCCTCCGGACGACGTCGAAACGGCGCCGACCCCGCTGCTCGAGCCCCGCGACGGCATTCCGCCGGTGATCGCCGACGAGGAGGCCCTCGCGGAGATGATCGCCGCGTACGCCGGTGGCACCGGACCGGTCGCCGTCGACGCCGAGCGCGCGTCCGGCTACCGGTACGGACAGCGGGCCTATCTCGTCCAGCTCCGCCGCGAGGGCGCGGGCACCGCGCTCATCGACCCCGTCGCCTGCCCCGACCTGTCCGGGCTCGGTGCAGCCATCGGCGACGCGGAGTGGGTCCTGCACGCGGCCACGCAGGACCTGCCGTGCCTGCGCGAAATAGGCATGGTCCCGTCCCGGATCTTCGACACGGAGCTCGCGGGGCGCCTCGCCGGGTTCCCGCGCGTGGGCCTCGGGGCGATGGTGGAGAGCGTCCTCGGCTACGTCCTGGAGAAGGGACACTCCGCGGTCGACTGGTCGACCCGCCCGCTCCCCGAACCCTGGCTTCGCTACGCGGCACTCGACGTGGAGCTCCTGGTGGACCTGCGGGACGCGCTGGAGAAGGAACTCGACCGGCAGGGCAAGCTGGAGTGGGCCCGCGAGGAGTTCGACGCCATCGCGTCGGCGCCGCCCGCGCCGCCCCGCAAGGACCCGTGGCGTCGCACGTCCGGCATGCACAAGGTGCGTCGTCGCCGTCAGATGGCGGTCGTACGAGAGCTCTGGACCGCCCGCGACAAGGTGGCCCAGCGGCGTGACGTGTCGCCCGGCAAGGTGCTCAGCGACGGGGCGATCGTGGAGGCGGCGCTCGGGCTGCCGCCGAACGTGCACGCGCTCGCGGCGCTGTCCGGGTTCGGGCACCGGATGGGGCGGCGCCAGCTGGAGCAGTGGCAGGCGGCGGTGGACCGCGCGAAGGCGCTCCCCGACGCGGACCTCCCCCAGCCGGGCCAGACCGTGACCGGTCCTCCGCCTCCCCGCTCCTGGGCGGACCGCGACCCGGCGGCGGCGGCGCGGCTCTCCGCCGCGCGCGCGGCGATCTCCTCCCTCGCGGAGCAGCTGAACATGCCCCAGGAGAACCTGATCACTCCGGACACGGTGCGGAGGGTGTGCTGGGAGCCGCCGGCGCGGGTCGACGAGGCGTCGGTGTCGGCTGCCCTCGCGTCCCACGGGGCGCGCGCCTGGCAGATCACGCAGGTGACCCCCGCACTGGTGACGGCCCTCGCCTGACCCCACGACCCGGCGGGCCAGGGACACCACTCCCTGCCCCGCCGCTCCGCGGCGAATCCCTCCCCCACCCACCACCCACCCGTGCACCGCGCCCCGCCCGGTGAACGAAGACCCGCACGCACGGGGGTGCGCGGGCGTCTCGTCCCGCCCCCGCCTGCAAGCCGACGCTCCGCGGCGGGACAGGGGCAGTCGCCGGGGCGTCACCCGCGGACCAGCGTCAGGCCAGGGGGACGGACGCGCCGGGTGCACGGGTGGGTGGGGCGGTGCGGAGGCGTGGGCAGCGTACGGGAACCCACGTAGCGGAGTGTGACCTTTGCCTCGCCGAGGTCGCCCTTGGCCACATAGTTACCGGCAAGTAGGGTGAGGAGAAGGAAGCGCGCCGCAGGCGTGGCGCAACCGCACCCTGGAGGAGAGCCATCGTGCCTCGTACCGTCAGGGACGTCGTCTTCGTGGACGGCGTCCGCACCCCGTTCGGCAAGGCGGGCCCGAAGGGCATCTACCACGAGACCCGTGCCGATGACCTCGTCGTGAAGGCCATCCGGGAGCTGCTGCGCCGCAACCCGGACCTCGACCCCGCCAAGATCGACGAGGTCGCCATCGCCGCGACCACGCAGATCGGCGACCAGGGTCTGACGATCGGCCGCACCGCCGGCATCCTCGCCGGGCTCCCGCAGTCCGTGCCGGGCTACTCCATCGACCGCATGTGCGCCGGCGCCCTGACCGCCGTGACGTCCGTCGCGGGCAGCGTCGCCTTCGGTGCGTACGACATCGCCGTCGCCGGCGGTGTCGAGCACATGGGCCGCCACCCCATGGGCGAGGGCGTCGACCCGAACCCGCGGTTCGTGAGCGAGAAGCTCGTCGACGAGTCCGCCCTGTTCATGGGCATGACCGCCGAGAACCTGCACGACCGGTACCCCACGATCACCAAGCTGCGCGCCGACGAGTACGCCGTGCGCTCGCAGGAGAAGGCCGCCAAGGCGTACGCCGACGGCAAGATCCAGGCCGACCTCGTGCCGATCTCCGTACGGCGCACGAACGAGGAGGCCGGTGAGACCGGGTGGGGTCTCGCCACCGCCGATGAGCCGATGCGTCCGGGGACGACCCTGGAGAGCCTCGCCGGGCTCAAGACGCCGTTCCGTACCCACGGCCGCGTCACCGCGGGCAACGCCGCCGGTCTCAACGACGGCGCCACCGCCTCCCTCATCGCGTCCGAGGACTTCGCGCGGGAGAACAACCTCCCCGTCAAGATGCGCCTCGTCTCGTACTCCTTCGCGGGCGTCGAGCCCGAGGTCATGGGTTACGGTCCGATCCCGGCGACCGAGAAGGCTCTCGCCCAGGCCGGGCTGTCGATCAGCGACATCGGTCTCTTCGAGATCAACGAGGCCTTCGCCGTGCAGGTGCTCGCCTTCCTGGAGCACTACGGCATCGCGGACGACGACGCCCGCGTGAACCAGTACGGCGGCGCCATCGCGTTCGGCCACCCGCTCGCCTCCTCCGGCGTACGCCTGATGACGCAGCTGGCGCGGCAGTTCGAGGAGCAGCCGGAGGTCCGCTACGGCCTCACGACCATGTGCGTCGGCTTCGGCATGGGCGCGACGGTCATCTGGGAGAACCCCCACCACAAGGACGCCGGAGGCGAAGCATGAGCACCACGACCACCGAGCTTCTGAAGGGTGCGGCCGAGCTGTTCCCCGACGAGGTCGTCACGCAGGCGCACGTGCGCCACCTCGACCTCCCCCACGGTGCCGGGCGCTTCGCGCTGATCACCCTCGACAACGGCTTCGACCACACGAAGCCGACCACCTTCGGACCGCAGTCCCTCGCCAACCTGAACACGGCGATCGACCAGGTCGAGAAGGAGGCGTCCGAGGGCGCGATCGTCGGCGTCGGCATCACCGGCAAGCCGTTCATCTTCGCCGTCGGCGCCGACCTCAAGGGCGTCGAGCTGCTGAAGAAGCACGACGACGCGCTCGCCATCGGCAAGGGCGGGCATGAAGTCTTCAAGAGGCTTTCCGGCCTCGCCGTGCCGACGTTCGCGTACTACAACGGTGCCGCGATGGGCGGTGGCGTCGAGGTCGGTCTGCACTGCTCGTACCGCACCGTCTCCAAGGCGCTGCCCGCGTTCTCGCTGCCCGAGGTCTTCCTCGGCCTGGTCCCGGGCTGGGGCGGCTGCGCGCTGCTGCCGAACCTGATCGGCGCCGACAAGGCCGTCTCGGTCATCATCGAGAACTCGTTGAACCAGAACCGCCAGCTCAAGGGCAAGCAGGTCTTCGAGCTCGGCATCGCCGACGCGATCTTCGAGGGCGCGGACTTCCTGGAGCAGTCGCTGCTCTGGACGGCGTCCGTCCTGAACGGCAAGACCGAGGTCGTGCGGCCGGAGATCGACCGCGGCGAGGGCTGGGACGCCGCCGTCGCGCGCGGCCGTGCCATCGCCGACTCCAAGGTGCACGGCGCCGCTCCGGCCGCCTACCGCGCCCTGGAGATCATCGAGGGCGCCAAGGACGGCGACCTGCAGAAGGGCTTCGACGCCGAGGACACCGCGCTCGCCGACCTCATCATGGGCGGTGAACTGCGCGCGGGCATCTACTCGTTCAACCTCGTGCAGAAGCGCGGCAAGCGGCCTGCCGGTGCCCCGGACAAGAGCCTGGCGCGTCCGGTCACCAAGGTCGGCGTCGTCGGCGCCGGTCTGATGGCCTCGCAGCTCGCGCTGCTCTTCCTTCGCCGCCTGGAGGTGCCGGTCGTGCTGACCGACATCGACCAGGAGCGTGTCGACAAGGGCGTGGGCTACGTCCACGAGGAGATCGACAAGCTGCTCCTCAAGGGCCGCATCAACCAGGACAAGTCGAACCGCCTCAAGGCGCTCGTCTCCGGTGTCCTGGACAAGGCCGAGGGCTTCTCCGACGCGGACTTCATCATCGAGGCCGTGTTCGAGGAGATCGGCGTCAAGCAGCAGGTGTTCGCCGAGGTCGAGGCCGTCGCCCCGGCGCACGCGATCCTCGCCACCAACACCTCCTCGCTGTCGGTCACCGAGATGGCGTCGAAGCTGAAGCACCCCGAGCGGGTCGTCGGCTTCCACTTCTTCAACCCGGTCGCGATCCTGCCGCTCCTGGAGATCGTGCGCGGCGAGCGGACGGACGACGCGTCGCTGGCCACCGCCTTCGGTGTCGCGAAGAAGCTGAAGAAGACCGCGGTGCTCGTGAAGGACGCCCCGGCGTTCGTCGTGAACCGCATCCTCACCCGCTTCATGGGCGAGATCCAGAACGTCATCGACGAGGGCACCCCGGTCGCCGTCGCCGAGAAGGCCGTCGAGCCGCTCGGTCTGCCGATGTCTCCGCTCGTGCTCCTGGAGCTGGTCGGTCCGGCCATCGGTCTGCACGTCTCCGAGACCCTGAACCGCGCCTTCCCGGAGCGCTTCACCGTCTCGCCGAACCTCGCGGCCGTCGTCAAGGCGGGCAAGCGCGGCTTCTACGTGTACGACAGCGGGAAGCCGGAGCTGGACCCCGAGGTCGCCGCGCTCCTGAAGCAGGGCGACAAGGTCCTGACCGAGGAGCAGGTGCGGGACCGCGTCCTCGACGCGGTGGCGCAGGAGATCGGTCTCATGCTCGACGAGGGCGTCGTCGCCGAGGCGCAGGACATCGACCTCTGCCTGATCACCGGCGCGGGCTGGCCCTTCCACCTGGGCGGCATCACGCCGTACCTGGACCGTGAGGGCGTCAGCGAGCGCGTGAACGGGAAGCGGTTCCTGGCGCAGGGCGTGGCGAGCGTACCGGCGTAACGCGGCAACGGAAGCGGGCCGTACGGGACAACTCCCGTACGGCCCGCTTCCGTTTGCTCAGACGCGGGCCCACGCCTCCAGCGCGAGCCCCGCCTCCGCCTTCTGACGGGCGATCCGCAGCGTCCCGTCGAGCCCGATCGCCGCCATGACCACACGCCCCCGCGCGTCGAGCGCCAGCGCGGGCGCGCCCAGGCAGGGTTCGCCGGTCTCGGCCCACCACAGCCCCGCCCCCTCGTCCTCCGTGGGGAACGCGGCGAGCGCGGGGCGGCCGGTGCTCGCGCGGTGGGCGAGGACCGTGCAGTCGTAGCCGTCTATGGTCGTGCGGACAGCCGCCGTCGGGCCGGTGCCGGGGATGCCGCCGAGGGGCAGCGCGGGGCCGCCGTCGGCCGGGCGGTGGGCGAGGACGCCGTCGCCGAGAGCGTCGGCCGCGTAGTACGTGAGACGGTCGGGGCCCGTTTCCAGGGCCGTGCCGGAGCCGGGCGCCGGGACGAGCGGCACGTCGTCGGCGCGCACCAGGTCACCGCCCCGCTTCTCCTGGGCCCAGCGCAGCGTGGCCTTGCCCGAGGGGGCGAGGACCTCGATGCGGCCCGTCGACGTGGCGACCGCGACCGTGCCGTCCAGGGTGTCGCGGACCTTGAAGTCCTTCCACCCCTCCCACTTGCCGCCCTTGCCCTCGCGCCGCATCCGGACGCTGCCCACCGCGTCCCGCACGAAGACGTGGACGGTGCCCGCGGTGTCGACGGCCGCGGCGGGCGCCCCGAGGTGCGGGGCGCGCTCGACGAGCTTGGTGTGCGGGTTGCCGAGCGAACGCCAGTCCATGAGGGGCCGCCCCGACTGGTACTGGATGGAGTGCACGACGTCGACGAGGGGTTTCCCTTCGGCGTCGCGGCGCTCGCGGCGGCCCAGGAAGTGCACGTATCCGTCGGTGCCCTGGGCGAGGGTGAGGTAGGTCAGGTCGGGTGCCTCGAAGAAGGCGGGGCCTTCCCAGTCGGGTCCGCCGGGCCGGGTCTCCGTCCAGCGCAGGAGGCCTCCTTCGGCGCGGGCGTAGGCGGTGAGGCGGCCGTCACGGCCGCGCAGCAGCCAGCGGGCGGTCTCCGGCGCACCGGTGCTGCTTGACCTCGACGGCATGACTCTGCGCCAATCCTTCCACGTTCACGGACGCACGGTGTTCCGCCCCTTAGTTTACGTTTGCCGTATGCGTACTCTCGTCGTCGTCGATGCCGCGAACGTGGTCGGATCCGTGCCCGACGGGTGGTGGCACGACCGCCGCGGGGCCGCCGAGCGGCTGCGGGACTCCCTCGTCCGGTACGCGGAGGAGGGCCTTCCCGGACATCCCGGCCCCCTTGAGGTCGTCCTGGTCGTGGAGGGCGCGGCGCGCGGTGTGGAGTCCGTGCCGGGCGTGCGCGTGGAGAGCGCGTCCGGCAGCGGCGACGACCGGATCGTGGAGGTGGCCGCGAGCGCCGCGGGCCGCCCCTGCCTGGTCGTCACGGCCGACCGCGAGCTGCGCCGCAGGGTGGGCGAGACGGGCGCGGAGTGCGCGGGCCCGCGCACCGTGCGCCCCTGAGCCGCGCCGGGCCGTCAACCGGACTCCCGCGCCACCCGTACGTACACCACCGCTCCCCCCGTCCGCAGCACCGGCTCGTACCCGACCGCGAGGAACCGTCGCAGGGCCGGGACGCGGTCCGGGGCGAACGGCTTGCCCCGTGAGTCGTCGACGACGACCGCCGGGGGGCGGCTGCGCAGTTCGTCGCGGAAGACCGGCCAGGCGCCGTCGACCGCGTACTTCTCCCCGACCTGGGGGCCGTTCCTGCCACCGCTGTAGTTGGTGAGCAGTCCGGCCGTGAGGTAGCGGCTGGCGGGTACGCGGTCGGCGAGCCAGTACGCCTCGGGGTGTATGCCCCAGAACAGCACGGGGTCGTCCGGCGCGGTGCGGTCCCTGACGGTCTCCGCGAGGCGTGTGGCGTGGGCCAGTTCGGGGCGGGGCGCCAGCAGCCCCCATCCGAGGAACACGGCGCACGCGCACCCGGAGACGACGAGCGCGCGGACCGTCCGTTCGCGCGGCAGGATCTGCAGGGCGGCCGTGCCCAACAGGGCGAGCGGCGGCATGAGCTGCAGGTAGTAGTGGCCGAAGAAGTGGAAGCCGAGGAGCACGGCGGCCACGGACGAGGCGAGCCAGAGCCAGAGCTCCGGCGCCCCGGTGCGGGCGATGCGCAGGACGCGTACCACGGGCGCGGCGATCCCCGTGCAGGCCGCGGCGAGGACCGCGGCGTTCACCAGGCCCCGCCCGAGGACGTGGAGCTCGGAGCCGGTGAAGGAGGCGTAGGCCCCCGAGCCCGTCACCGTCCAGAACACGAAGCCCGCGGGGGTCGTCAGGAGGGCGGCGGCGAGGACGGGCAGGCCGAGTCCGGCCGCGAGGCGTGCCGTGTCGCGGCGCCGCGCCCCGGCCCGCCACAGCAGCCAGCCGACCGGGAGGAGGACCGCTCCCCCGGTCTGCTTGGTGAGGAACGCGCAGGCCACCGCGGCGCCCGCGGCTGCCCAGCGGTGCCGGTCGGCGCACCACATGGCGGCGGCCGTGCACGGCAGCATGAAGACCTCGAACGCGGCGGCCTGGGTGTCCTCCGGGTTGAGGCCGATGGAGATCAGGAGGTACAGCACGCCGGTCGTGCGGCCCGCCGCGTCCCCCCAGCGGCGCCGGGCCAGCGAGACCAGGAGCACCGCCGTCAGGAGTTGCGCGGCGACGGCGAGCACCTTCAGCGGCAGCAGCGAGTCGTCGCCGAAGAGCGCGAAGGCGCCCGCGTACAGCCAGGGGACGAGCGGCGGCTTGCGGTCGACGACGGTGTCGTAGAGCGCGCCGCCGTGCGCCAGCATCTGCGCCTGCACGGCGAGGTACCCCTCGTCGGGGTTCCACAGCGGCCACCGGAAGGAGGGCAGCCGGGTCAGGCACGCGAGGGCGGCGAGCGGCGGCAGCAGGCGGGCCCAGTAGGCACCCGGGCGCCGGGCACCGCCTTCGGCGACGTGCTCCTTGCGCGGGCCCGGCACCCGGAGGTGGCGTACGGAGCGCGGTGACGCCGAGGGCGGCGCGACCATACGGGATGACTACCGTGCGTCGTTCGCGTGCGGGTCGCGCTGGTGCAGCCGGCTGTGCGAGCGCCCGTACACGAAGTAGATGACGACGCCGAGCACCATCCAGACGCCGAACCGCACCCAGGTCTCCGCGGGCAGGTTCAACATCAGCCAGAGCGACGCGAGGATCGAGAGGACGGGCACGAGCGGCACCATCGGGGTGCGGAAGGCGCGCGGCAGGTCGGGGCGCTGTTTGCGGAGCAGGATGACGCCGAGGGCGACCACGACGAAGGCGAAGAGAGTGCCGATGTTGACCAGTTCGGCCAGCTCGTCGATGGAGGTGAAACCGGCGACGACGGCGACGATCACGCCGAGCAGGACCGTGGAGCGGTAGGGGGTGCCGAACTTCGGGTGGACCTTGGAGAAGGTCTGCGGGAGCAGGCCGTCACGGCTCATCGCGAAGAACACGCGGGTCTGGCCGAGCAGCAGGATCATGCAGACGGAGGTGAGGCCGACGGCCGCGCCGAAGCTGATCACACCGGACCAGAAGGGGTGCCCGACGGCCTTGAAGGCGTCCGCGAGCGGTGCGTCCGTGGAGAGCTCGGTGTATTTCTGCATGCCGGTGACGACGACGGAGACGGCGACGTACAGGATCGTGCAGATGAGCAGCGAGCCGAGGATGCCGCGGGGCACGTCGCGCTGCGGGTTGCGGGTCTCCTCGGCGGCGGTCGCGACGATGTCGAAGCCGATGAACGCGAAGAAGACGACGGCCGCCGCGGTGAAGATGCCCATGACGCCGAAGTGCGAGGGTGTGAAGCCGAAGAGCAGCTGGACCAGCGGCGCGGTGATGCCGCCGCCGCCCTCGACGTGCTCGGTGGGCGGGACGAACGGGTCGTAGTTGGCGCCCGTGATGAGGAACGCGCCGACGATGATGACGAGGAGCACCACGGTCACCTTGACGGCGACGATGACGTTGGTGACCCGCGAGGAGAGCTTCATGCCGGCGACCAGGATGCCCGTGAGGACGAGCACGAGGACGGCGGCGAGCAGGTCGAAGCCGAACTGTCCCTCGTGTGTCCCGCTCAGCGCCTGCGGCAGGTGCATGCCCGCGGTGTCGAGGAGTGAGCGCAGGTAGCCGGACCAGCCGACCGCGACCACCGCGCAGCCGAGCGCCAGCTCCAGGATGAGGTCCCAGCCGATGATCCAGGCGGGGAATTCGCCGAGTGAGGCGTACGAGAAGGTGTACGCGGAGCCCGCGACCGGCACGGTCGAGGCGAATTCGGCGTAGCAGAGGGCCGCGAGGGCGCAGACGAGCCCGGCGACGACGAAGGCGAGGGCGACCGAGGGCCCCGCCGTCTCCTTGGCGATCTTTCCCGTCAGCACGAAGATGCCGGTGCCGATGATCACGCCGACGCCGAAGACCGTGAGGTCGAGGGCGGACAGCGACTTCTTGAGCGCGTGCTCCGGTTCCTCGGTGTCCTTGATGGACTGCTCGACGCTCTTCGTCCTGAAGAGGGTGCTGCTCACGGGCTACCTCCCACGCTTGTCGTCCCCGCCATGATCGAGAGGGCGGGTACCCCATAAGCGCCGGGACGGGCCCTTTCACGCGAATGGGCCGGTTCCACCACCCGTACAGGGTGATGGAACCGGCCCTTCGGCGGCGCGGGTCGACCTCAGTCGCGGGCGGGCTCCACGGAGTCCACGGCCGACGCGGTGTTCCGTTCGTACCTGCCGTCGAGCTTGGCGACCAGGCCCGTCACCTGACGGGAGATGTCCGGGGCGGTCAGGCCGATCTCGGCCATGATCTCCTTGCGGGACGCGTGGTCGAGGAAGCGCGGCGGGATGCCGAAGTCGCGCAGCGGCACGTCGACGCCCGCGTCGCGCAGGGCCTGCGCCACGGCCGAACCGACGCCGCCCGCGCGGGAGTTGTCCTCGACGGTGACGACGACGCGGTGCTGCTCGGCGAGGGGCGCCATCGCCTCGTCGACCGGCTTGACCCAGCGCGGGTCGACCACGGTCGTGGTGATGCCCTGCTTGTCCAGGAGGTCGGCGATCTCCAGGCACATCGGCGCGAGCGCGCCGACGGAGACGAGGAGGACGTCCGGCTTGTTCGTGCCCGCCTTGCGCAGCACGTCCATGCCGCCGACCTTGCCGACGGCCTTGACCGCCGGGCCGACCGCGCCCTTCGAATAGCGCACGACGGTCGGGGCGTCGTCGACCTCGACGGCCTCGCGCAGCTGGAGGCGGACCTGGTCGGCGTCGCGCGGCGCGGCGATCCGCAGGGACGGCACGCACTGCAGGATCGACATGTCCCACATGCCGTTGTGCGAGGCGCCGTCCGTGCCGGTGACGCCGGCCCGGTCCAGGACGAAGGTGACGCCGCACTTGTGCAGCGCCACGTCCATGAGGAGCTGGTCGAAGGCGCGGTTGAGGAACGTCGCGTACACCGCGAAGACGGGGTGCAGGCCGCCCGCGGCGAGGCCGGCGGCGGAGACGGCGGCGTGCTGCTCGGCGATGCCGACGTCGTAGACCCGGCCGGGGAATTCCTCGGCGAACTTCTTCAGGCCGACCGGCTGCAGCATGGCGGCGGTGATCGCGACGATGTCCTCGCGCTCGTGGCCGAGCTTGACCATCTCCTCGCCGAAGACGGAGGTCCAGTCCATGCCCGCGGCGGCGATGGGCAGGCCCGTGTCGGGGTGGATGGGGCCGATGCCGTGGAAGTGGTCGGCCTCGTCCTCCTCGGCGGGCTGGTAGCCGCGGCCCTTCTCGGTGAGGCAGTGCACGATGACGGGGCCGCCGAAGCGCTTGGCGCGCTGCAGGGCGGACTCCAGGGCCTCGATGTCGTGGCCGTCGATCGGGCCGACGTACTTCAGGCCGAGGTCCTCGAACATGCCCTGCGGGGCGATGAAGTCCTTCAGGCCCTTCTTCGCGCCGTGGAGGGTTTCGTAGAGCGGCTTGCCGACGACCGGCGTGCGCTCCAGGATGTCCTTCCCGCGGGCCAGGAAGCGCTCGTAGCCGTCGGTGGTGCGCAGCGTCGCCAGGTGGTTGGCGAGCCCACCGATCGTCGGGGCGTAGGACCGCTCGTTGTCGTTGACGACGATGACCAGGGGGCGGTCCTTGGCGGCGGCGATGTTGTTCAGCGCCTCCCAGGCCATGCCGCCGGTCAGCGCGCCGTCGCCGATGACGGCGACGACGTGGTCGTCCTTGCCGCGGACCTCGTTGGCCTTGGCGAGGCCGTCGGCCCAGCCGAGGACGGTGGAGGCGTGGCTGTTCTCGATCACGTCGTGGTCGGACTCGGCGCGCGAGGGGTAGCCGGACAGGCCGCCCTTGCTGCGCAGCTTCGTGAAGTCCTGGCGGCCGGTGAGCAGCTTGTGCACGTAGCTCTGGTGGCCGGTGTCGAAGAGGACCTTGTCCTGCGGGGACTCGAAGACGCGGTGCAGGGCGATGGTGAGCTCGACCACGCCGAGGTTCGGCCCGAGGTGGCCGCCGGTCTTGGCGACGGCATCGACGAGGAAGCTGCGGATCTCTCCGGCCAGCTGGTTCAGCTCCTCCGGGCTGAGACGGTCCAGATCGCGCGGTCCCGTGATGCGGGTCAGCAGCGGCACCCGTGCCTCCTTGCAGTAGAGCTGAGATGTGCTGTTCGAGCGTTGCCGGGTCTGTCGAGTCTAATGTTCCGCCGCCGAGGCACGCGTCCGGGAGGGGTTTTCCCCGTCACACGAACAGACGCACCACTACAGGACAAAAGTTCCCGTAGCGGTGCGTCCGGTGGGTGACTCAGGCGCGACCCGCGCTCTTCTGCGTGCGGCGCGAGACGGAGTCGATGACCACCGCGGCGAGGAGGACCGCGCCGGTGATCATGTACTGGATCTCGCTGGCCATGCCGAGCATGTTCAGACCCTGCTGGATGGACTGGATGACCAGCATGCCGAGCAGCGCGGACCACACCTTGCCGCGGCCGCCGAAGAGGCTCGTGCCGCCGATGACCGCCGCCGCGATCACCATCATCAGCGTGTTGCCGCCGCCCAGGCTCTTCGTGGCGCCGCCCGAGAGGCTGGCGATGAAGAGGCCGCCGAAGGCGGCGAGCATGCCGGAGATGCCGAAGACGATGATCCGGACGCGGTCCACGTTGATGCCCGCGCGCCGCGCGGCCTCCGCGTTGCCGCCGACCGCGAAGACCTGGCGGCCGAAGGTGGTGCGCCGGGCCACGAAGTCCGCGATCACCAGGACGGCGAGGAAGAGCACCAGGGCCAGCGGCAGGCCGCGGGCGCCCTCCGGCTCGTTCAGCTCGTACGCCGCGCCGCCCGCGAGGACGGCCACGACGACCGTGCGCAGGACGATCTCGCTGACGGGCCGGGCGGGGAGGCCGGCGGTCTTGCGGCGCTTGCTGTCGAGGAGCAGGGAGCCCGCGTACGCGATGATCGCGACGGCCGCGAGCCCGTACGCCGCGCCCTTCTCCGCGAAGAAGTGGCCGGTGAGGTCCTCGACGACACTGCCCTCGGGCGTGTTGATGCTGCCCTCGCCGCCCATCAGCCAGATCTGCAGACCGCTCCAGCCGAGGAAGCCGGCGAGGGTGACCACGAAGGCGGGCACGCCGATCTTGGCGAAAAAGAAGCCGTGCAGGCAGCCGATGACCAGGCCGGACAGGATGGCGATGAGGACCGAGAGCCAGTCGTTCAGCTCGTGTGTGACGCTCAGCACGGCCCACACGGCCGCGCCCATGCCCGCCACCGAACCGACGGAGAGGTCGATCTCGCCGAGGAGCAGGACGAAGACGATGCCGACGGCCATGATGCCGAGGCCGGAGGTGAAGACGGCGATGTTCGCGAGGCTGCTCGCGTCCAGGAAGTGCTCGTTCTTCAGCTGGAAGATGATCGCGATGACGATCAGGCCGACGACGACGGGCAGCGAGCCGAGCTCACCGCCGCGCATCTTGCGCTTGAACTCGGTCCAGTAGCCGGCCAGGCCCTCCTCGCGGACGAGGAGGCGCGGGTCGACCGCGGCGGACGGCGTGGCCGAGGGTTCCGCCTCGGGCGAGGCGTCGGCGGGGGCCTTGGGGGTCTTGGCGAGGTCGCTCACTTCGCGTCCTCCTTCGTCACCGTGGCCGTACGCGCCTTGCGGCGGGTCACGGCGTTGTCCGTGGCGCCGGTGATGGCGGCGATGATCTCTTCGTTGGTGGTGTCGGCGACGGTGAAGGTGCCGTTGTTGCGGCCGAGCCGCAACACCGCGACGCGGTCGGCGACGGCCTTCACGTCGGCCATGTTGTGGCTGATGAGGATCACTCCGTGGCCGCGCTCGCGCAGCCGCTCGACCAGGTCGAGGACCTGAGCGGTCTGCTCGACGCCGAGCGCCGCGGTCGGCTCGTCGAGGATGACGACCTTGGGGTCGCCGACCAGCGCGCGGGCGATGGCGACGACCTGGCGCTGGCCGCCGGAGAGCGCCGCGACCGGGATGCGGACGCTGGGGATGCGGATGGAGAGGGTGTCGAGGAGCTCCTTGGCCCGCTTCTCCATCTTGATCTCGTCGAGGACGGAGGCCGTCTTCAGTTCGCTGCCGAGGAACAGGTTGGCGACGACGTCGAGGTTGTCGCAGAGGGCCAGGTCCTGGTAGACGGTGGCCACGCCGAGGTTCTGGGCGTCGTGCGGGCGTCCGATGCGGACCGCCTTGCCCTCCCACTCGATGGTCCCGTCGTCGATCGGGTGAACGCCCGAGATCGTCTTGACGAGAGTGGACTTGCCGGCGCCGTTGTCGCCGACGAGGGCGACCACCTCACCGGTGTGGATCTCGAGGTCTACGTCCGTGAGCGCCTGGACGGCGCCGAACCGCTTGGAGACCCCGCGCAACGCCAGCACGGGCGTAGCGGACACGTGAATCATCTCCTTCGCCGCCTGACCGGCGGGGAATGGTGGTGCGTCAAGGGCAGGTCGGGTGCCCGCCCCCCGTTTGCGGGGCGGTGTGCCGGGGCGGGCACCTGACCGGTACTGGAAGCCGTTCCGTACGGGGCCGGGGTGGGCCGGGAGGGGGCCGGGAAGCGCTCTCACGCCGCCCGTGGGCCTCGTCTCGTACGAACGGATTTACCGCAGGCGGGAGTTACTTGATACCCGCGGCGTCGCACGCCTTCTTGTACTGGGCGGTGCAGATCTCGCTGACCTTGTAGACCTTGTCCTTGACGATGGTGTCCGCGACCTCGTCCTTGGTGATCGCCTGCGCGTCGTAGAGCTTGGCCGGGATGCCCTTGAAGTCACCGCTGAGCGAGTCGACCTTGCGGTCGGTGATCGCGTCGATGTCCTTGCCCTTGAGCAGGCGGACGGCGATCTCGGCGGTGGTCTCGGCCTCCGGCTTGATCTGCTTGTAGATCGTGTAGTCCTGGTCGCCGCTCAGCATGCGCTGCACGCCCGCGAGTTCGGCGTCCTGGCCGCCGACCGGGACCTTGATGCCGCGCTGCTTGAGCGCGGTGATCACGCCGCCCGCCATGCCGTCGTTGGCCGCGTAGACGCCCTGGATGCCGTCCTTGCCGAGCTTGTCGATCGCGGAGGCCATCTTGCGGTTCGCCTCGTCCGGCGACCAGTCCGGGATGTCCTGCTCGTAGACGATCTTCTTGACCTTCTTGTCGAGCACCGAGTGGGCGCCCTTCTTGAAGAAGGGGGCGTTCGGGTCGGTCGGCGAGCCGTTGATCATGACGACGTTGGCGTCCTTGGCGTCGGAGCCGAGCGCCTTGACCATGGCCCCGCCCTGCAGGCGGCCGATCTTCTCGTTGTCGTACGAGACGTAGGCGGCGAGCGGGCCCTCGGCGAGGCGGTCGTACGCGACGACCTTCACGCCCTGCTTGTCGGCCTGCTTGACCCAGGACTTGGTCGACTTGTAGTCCACCGCGTCCAGGATGATGACCTTGACGCCCTGGGTGACGAGCGCGTCGAACTGCTTCTTCTGGGTCTCGATGTCCTGGGCCGCGTTGTTGTACTTGACCTTGCAGTCCGAGCAGAGCTCTTCGATCTTGTCCTCCATGAAAGGACGGTCGAAGGTCTCGTAGCGCGTGGTCTTGTTCTCGGGGAGCAGCAGACCGATGGTCTTGTCGTCGCCGCCGCTGCCCTTGTCGTCGTCGCCTGCCTTGCCGCATGCGGTCATGGCGAGTGCCATCGAAACCGCGGCCGTGCCTATGACGACGCGACGCGTCATTGCGTTCATGGTGGGGTGCCTCCCTGACGAGGCCGCGTCGTTGCGGCCGAGGTGGCTCGAAGTCAACTCGGCCGCCACACCAGCGTCAAGGAGTAAATCCTTAACGAGATGACAACGGTGCCATGCGTTATCTAAGTGAAGGCAGGTGCACTCGCGGGCATCGATCCGTCCAAAAGGGTTGAATCCCCCATCTCGCTGAGTGCGAGGGCCAGCGCGCCGAGCACTTCGGCGCGGCCGCCGAGCGCCCCGGGCAGCACGGACAGCTGCCGCGCCGCGCTGGGGATCGCGTACCGCCCGACCGACTCCCTGATCGGTGCGAGCACCAGCTCGCCCGCCTCGGCGAGGTCGCCGCCGAGCACGACACGGGAGGGGTTGAGGAGGTTGCAGAGGTTGGCGACGCCGCTGCCGATGTGCCGCCCGACGTCGGCGATCACGCGTCGGCATCCCGGGTCCCCCTCGCGCGCGAGGCCGACGACGCGCTCCATGGTGAGGTCGGTGCCGTGGCTGGAGGTGAGCAGCGGCAGGACGTAGCGGGCGGCGGTGAAGGTCTCCAGGCAGCCGCGGTTGCCGCAGCGGCAGACGGGGCCCGACTCGTCGAGCGTGATGTGCCCGATCTCCCCCGCGGTGCCGCCGGGCCCGCGGTAGATCCGCCCGCTGATCACGAGGCCCGCGCCGACGCCGCTGGCGACCTTGATGTACGCGAGGTCCTTGACGCCCCGGCCGCTGCCCCAGACGAGCTCACCGAGCGCGCCGAGGTTCGCGTCGTTGTCGACGTGCACGGGGACGCCGAGGCGGCCACCGAGCTCCTCGGCGGGCTTGGTGCCGGTCCAGCCCGGCAGGATCGACGTCGAGCCGAGGGTGCCGGACTCCACGTCGATGGGTCCCGGCACGCCGAGCCCGACGCCCGCGATCTTCGTACGGTCCACTCCGGTGGCCTCGATCAGCCTGCTGACGAGCTGCTCGGCCCGGTCGAAGCCCTGCGCGGCGGACGCGTCGACGTCCAGCGGCTCGGACTCCTCGGCGAGGACCTGGTGGGCGAGGTTGCCGACGGCGACGCGCAGGTGCGTGTGGCCGAAGTCGACGCCGATGACGATGCCCGCGTCACCGCTGAGCGAGACGCTGCGGGCCCTCCTGCCGCCCGCCGAGGTGGGCGTGACCTCGACCGTGCCACCGTCCTTGAGCTCGCGGACGATGTTGGAGACCGTCGCGGCCGACAGGCCCGTCGTCCTCGCGATCTCGGCCTGCGTGAGCGACCCGGCGAGGCGCACGGCGCGCACGACCCGCTCCAGATTGGCCCGGTGCAGAGACGACTGCGACCCCGGAGTCTCCATTGACTCTCACCCTTTGCCCTCATTCGGGCGGCCCGTGGCCCCCCGTGACGCCGGTCTCGGAAACGGGTACCGGGCCATGTACAAGTTGTGAACTCCAAACTCCGCTGAAGGAGCTGTCGCAGTCAAGTCGTTGAGGGAAATCGAGACCGTCAGCGCGTGAACTCAGCGGACGCCTCGGAGTCGGTGGTGAGGGGCGCCGCCGGCACGTCCCGGGGAGCCCGCTCCGGCTCCCGCTCCGGCGTCTTGCCGCGCATGCGCGCCACCGCCACGCCGGACAGGCAGAGGAGGCCGCCGAGGAGGGCGAGCCGGCCGGGCACCTCGCCGAGGAACAGCCACGACATGAGGATGACGAGCACCGGCACGGCGTACGTGGTCGAGCCCATCTTCCCCGCGGTGCTGCGGGAGATGGCGTACGCCCAAGTACTGAACGCGAGAGCCGTCGGGAACACACCCAGATACACCACTTGCAGCGTCGCCGACATCGGCGCCCGCTCCGCCTCGGACACGAACTGCCCGGCGAACGGCGAACACGCCACCGCTCCGGTGAGCGCACCGAACGTCGTCACCTGAAGGGGTGTCGCGTGCTTCAGTGTCGGCTTCTGCAGCACCACACCGACGGCGTACACGACGGCGGCGACGAGGCACAGCAGCACGCCGAGGACGGAGGAGGCGCCCCCGCCGGAGGTGGCGAATCCGACCACCACCGCACCGGCGAAGGACACCGCCATACCCGCCATCAGCTTCGGCGGGAAGCCCTCCTTGAGCAGCCAGCCGCCGAGGAGGGCCATCAGGATCGGCCCGACGTTGACGATCATGGAGGCGGTACCGGCGTCCACCTCCCGCTCGCCCCAGTTGAGCGCGACCATGTACGCGCCGAACCACAGGGCGCCCGAGGTCACGATGCCGGGCCACGCCTCGCGCGGCGGGAACCCCTCGCGCCTGACCAGCAGGATGGCGCCCAGGACGAGGGAGGCGACGACAAGGCGGCCGAAGGCGAGGGCGCCGGGGCCGAAGTGCTCGCCGGAGCTGCGGATCGAGATGAACGACGACGCCCAGAGCACGACCGTGACGGTGGCCGCGGCGAGGACGCGTCCGCCGATCTGTCCGCCGCTCTTGTCCTGCTGCCCGGAGGCGCCCCCCGCCGCGGTGGTTCCCACTTGCCGCCTCACGATCGGATGATCCTATGGTCCGACTACTTTACGGATCCCGCCGTGAGCCCCGACACCACGTGCCGTTCGATGATCGCGAACAGCACGATGACCGGGACGATCGCGACCACGGACGCCGCGAACAGGTAGTTCCACTGCACCGTGTAGTTGCCGATGAAGTTGCTGATGCCGACCGTCAGCGGCTGCTTCTCGGGCTCGGTGGTGAGGGTCAGGCCCATCACGAACTCGTTCCAGGACGTGATGAACGTGAAGATCACCGCCGTCACGACGCCGGGCAGCGCCAGCGGCAGCGTCACCTTGATCATGGCGCCGAAGCGGCTGGTGCCGTCCACCATGGCGGCCTCCTCCAGCTCCGCGGGGATGGAGCTGATGTACGCCGTCAGGATCCACACCGCGAAGGCGAGGTTGAACGCCGCGTTGGTGAGGATCAGCGTCCAGACCGAGTTGAGCATGTCGAGCTGGTGGAACTCGCGGTACAGGCCGACCAGGAGCGCCGTGGGCTGGAACATCTGGGTGACCAGGACCAGGAGCAGGAAGACCTTGCGGCCGCGGTACCGCATGCGCGCCGTGTAGTACGCGGCGGGCAGCGAGACGAGCAGGACGAGCAGCGTGGCGCCGCCCGCGACGAGCAGGGTGACCTGGAGGTTCTGGCCGAGCTCGGACTCCTTCCAGACGTCGATGAAGTTGGCCCACTCCAGGTCCTTGGGCAGGTAGGTGCGGTCCCGCAGTTCGTCCTTGGGGCGGAGCGCGGTGACGATCATCTCCAGGTACGGCGCGAGGAAGACCGCGGCGAGGAGCCACGCGCAGGCCGTGATGACCAGGGTGCGGGGCCGGAAGGCGCGCTTGGGTGTGCGGCCCTTCTTCGGCGCGGGGCGGGTCGCCGTCGCGGTGGCCATCAGTCCTCCTCGTTCCACCGGCTGACCTTCAGGAAGATCAGCACGAGCACCACGACCATCAGGAAGTTGACGACCGACATGGCCGCGGACTCACCGATGTCGGTCTCCTTCAGCTTGTACATGAACACCATCGACGTGGAGGTGTCGTAGCCCGGACCGCCCTGGGTCATGGCCCAGATGATCGGGAAGGAGTTGAAGACGTTGATGAGGTTGATGACGACGCCGACGAGGAAGGCGGGCCGCAGCATCGGCAGCGTGATGTGCCGATAGGTCTGCCAGGGGCCCGCGCCGTCGATGCGTGACGCCTCGTACACGTCCTGCGGGATGGTCTGCAGACCGGCGAGGAGCGTGTACGTGGTGAAGGGCAGCGACACGAAGACGGCGACGCCCATCATCCACGGCCAGGCGGTCTCCGGCTTGCCCAGCCAGTCCTTGGAGCTGTCGATGAGCCCCAGGTCGAGCATGAGCGTGTTGAGGACGCCCGCGGTCTGGTTGAGCATCCACTTGAAGCCGATGGCCGTCATCAGGACGGACGCGGCCCACGGGGCGATGAGGGCCCAGCGGGCGTAGCGGCGGCCGGGGAACTTCTGGTTGAACAGCTGGGCGAGGGCCAGCGAGAACAGCATCGTGACGGTGACGACGACGACCGTCCACACCACCGTCCAGAGGAGGACGGCGCTGAAGTCGCTCTCCTCGAAGAGCTTCTTGAACTTGTCGGTCCCGGCGCTGCCGCGCACCTTGCCGGAGATGGAGATGTTGAGGAACGAGGTGCGGATCAGCTCGACGACGGGCCAGACGACCACGGCGAGGATCAGCAGGATGACGGGCGCTATCCAGGGCAGCGGACCGAGCCGGGCCAGGCCGCTGCGGCGGCTCACCGGCCTGGGTGCGCGCCCGCCCCGCCCCCGGCCGGTGTCGGCCGGGGGCGAAGGGGCTTTGAGCGACACGAGAACTCCTTTGTTCGGCGTCGGCCGTTACTTGGCGTCCGCCGCGGCCGACTCCGCCTTCTTCTGCAGGTCGCCGAGGACCTGCTTCGGGTCGTCGGAGACGGCCTTGCCGCCGGTCTTCTTCATCTCGGCGGAGACGACGTCCCAGCTGGTGTCGCCGAGCGGGTAGAACTTGGCGTTCGGCAGCACCTGGAAGAAGGGCTCCAGGTCCTTGTGCTTGCCGCTGTCGGTCATCTGCTTGAGGGCGTCCTTGGTGACCGGCATGAGGTTGTACATCTCGTCGAACGCCAGCATCTTCTTGGAGTACGTGAAGTCCAGGAACTTCTTCACGCCCTCCTTCTCCGCGCCGCCGTCCTTGAACGCCATCATCCAGTCGGCGACGCCGAGAGTGCTGTCGAGCGGTCCGGTCTTGCCGGGGATGGGCGCGACTCCGTAGTCGACCTTGCCCTCCTTGGCCATCTGGATGAGGCTCGGGTGGCCGTTGAGCATGCCGACCTTGCCCGCCGCGAAGTCCGCGAAGGCGGTCTTGCGGTCGGTGGAGGCCGGGTTGGGGTAGGTCAGGCCGGGCTTGACCAGGTTGGTCTTGAGCCACTCGAAGGTCTCGACGTTCTTGGCGCTGTCGAGGGTGTACTTGCCGTCGGCGTCGGTGTAGCCGCCGCCGTTGCCGAGCTCCCACATCATCGTCTCGCCCTGGGTCTCCTCGGGGCCGAGGGGCAGGGCGTAGGGGGTGTCGGCGGCCTTCTTGTCCTTGATCTTCTTCGCGGCGTCGGCGAGTTCGTCCCAGGTCTTGGGCGGGTTCTTCACGCCGGCCTTCTTGAGGACGGCCTTGTTGTAGAACATGACGCGGCTGGAGGAGACCCACGGGATGCCGTACTGGGTGCCGTCGACCTCGCCGGCCTTGGCGAAGGACGGGATGAGGTTGTCGCGGGTCTCGCGCGAGAGGACCTCGTCGGCCTTGTAGAGCAGGTCGTCGGCGACCTTGTCCGCGTAACCGCCGGTCTGGAGCAGGTCGGGCTCGTCGCCCGCCTGGATCATGTTCTTGACGGACTTGTCGATCTCGTTCCAGTTGATGACCTGGACGTCGACCTTGTAGCCCTTGTTGGCCGCCTCGAACTCCTTCTTGACCTCGGCCCAGTACACCTTGGAGGCGTTGGAGGCCTTGTCGCCGTAGTCGGCGGCGACGAGCTTGATCGTCTTGCTGTCGCCGCTGTCGCTGTCGCCGCCGCAGGCGGTAAGTCCCAGAGCCATGGCGAGCGTTGCCGCACCGGTGGCGACTATTCGGTTCCTCATGCTGTTTTCAACCCTTCGACATCGGTGTCGACTTGAGCGCTTCCAGTCGCCCCCCGCGGCGCCGTCGCGCCGACATTACTCACGCCCGGATTCGCCTCGACAGGCCTAGACCACTTTCGTGGCCAACTCGAAATCACCTTCCTCACCAGGTCACTTGATGGCCCCGGCGGTCAGACCGGCCTGTACCTGTCGCTGGAAGACGGCGTAGACGACGAGCACCGGGAGCATGGCGATCGCCAGGCCCGCGAAGAGGGCGCCCCAGTCGCCCCGGTACCCCTGCGAGACCGCCAGCGAGGCGAGCCCCTGCGGCAGTACGTAGCTCTTCTCGTCCTCGTTGTTGAGCAGCAGCGGCAGCAGGTACTGGTTCCACTGGCCGAGGAAGTTGAAGATCCCGATGCTGACGAGGCCGGGCTTGGCCATCGGCAGCATGATCTGGAAGAACGTACGGGTGTGGGAGGCCCCGTCGACCATCGCCGCCTCCTGCACGCCGGTCGGCAGCGTGCGGAAGAAGGAGGTCAGGAAGAAGGTGGTGAAGGGCAGTGAGTACGCGATGTACGCGATCATCAGCCCCGGCCGGGTGTCGAGGAGCCCGAAGTTCTCCATCACGGCGAACAGCGGCACCAGGGCGAGGATGACGGGGAACATCATGCCGCCCGCGAACAGCATGAAGATGACGCGGTTGCCGGGGAAGGTGAAGCGGGCGATGACGTAGGCCGCCATCGAGCCGAGCAGCATGGTGCCGGTCAGCGAACCGGCGAGGATGATCAGCGAGTTGAGTGTGTACTGCCCGATGTTGGCCTTGTTCCACGCGTTGGAGAAGTTCTCCCAGTGGAAGGAGGCGGGCCAGCCCATCGGGTCGCTGAGGATCTCGGCGGAGGGCCGGAACGCGGTGAGGGCGACCCAGATCAGCGGTCCGGCGGCGAGGACGACCCAGAGGATCAGGAAGGCGTGCGAGAAGACGTTGAGGGCGCCGCCCGTCTCCTTCTCGCGGCGGACCGCGGAGGAGGAGACCTTCTGCGGCTGAGGCTGCGGCTGAGGGGCGGTGGTGGTGGTCGTGGTCATGATGCAGTGACTCCCGCGGTCTCAGGGGCGGTCTCAGTATTCGATCCGGTCGCGGTTCCCGACCCGCATGACGATCAGTGAGAACGCCATGCTGAGGAGGAGAAGGACGACGCCGATGGCGGTGGCGTAGCCGTACTGGCCGTCCCTGAACCGCTCGTAGAGGAAGACCGGGGTCACCTTCAGGACGTGCGGCGGCACCATGACGAGGCAGATCGCGAAGGTGTCGAGCGCCTGGATGCCCATGTAGATCCAGCCGGTGCGCACCGTGTCCCAGATCAGCGGCAGGGTGACGTTGAAGAAGGTGCGGGCGCGGCCCGCGCCGTCGAGGAGCGCGGCTTCGTAGATGTCCTTGGGGATGGCGCCCATGGCCGCGGAGAACAGCACCACGTAGAAGCCGATGAAGCTCCAGCTGATGACGGTGAGCAGGGAGATGAGACCGAGGGTCTCGTCGCCGCCGAGCCAGGCGGGCCCGTCGACGCCGACCTTGTCGAGGCCGCCGTTGATGAGACCGCTGTTGGTGTTGAAGACGCGTCCCCACACCACCGCGATGATGGCGACGGAGAGGACCTGCGGGAAGAAGTAGACGACCTTGTAGACCGAGGAGCCCGCGACGCCCGCGATGGCGCGTCCCCTGCGGTGCCGTCCGCCCGAGGTGATCATGTAGGCGAAGAACATGCCGAGGACGAGGGTGAGGACGGGCGCGATGACCAGCAGCAGGACGCTCACCTCGAGCGAGTCCCAGAACCGGTCGTCGTTCCACATCTTCTCGTAGTTGTCGAACCCGACGAAGTTCGCGACGGGCCCGCCGGACCAGTCGGTGAACGAGTAGTAGATCGCCTGGAGGAAGGGCGAGATCACGAACAGCGCGTAGAAGGCGAGCGGCACGGCGAGGAAGCCCACGATGAAGCGGTACTTGTCGAGCGTGCGGTAGCGCCGGTCGTAGCGGACGCGTTCGGGGGTGAAGCGGGGCGGCAGCAGCGCCGCCACGACGAACAGCAGCAGGCTCGGCGGGCCCGGTGGGGGCTTGCGTTCGGCCTGCTTCTTCGGAGGTGGCGTCCGGTCCACCCGGGTGTCGGTCTTCACGCTGATCAGCCCCGCCCGCTCTTTCCCATGCCTACACGTGCTCGGTTACGTGCCGGTGTCCGGGGTCGGCGACAGCGGACCCCGGACCGTCTGGACGTCGACGTCCGTCAGGCCGTGTCTCAGGCCTTCTTGACCTTGGTGATGTCGGGGTCCTTCATGATCCGGTCGGAGGCCTTCTGCATGGTGTCCATCGCCTGCTTGGGCCCGATCTGGCCCTGCATGAACTTGTGGATCATGTTGTTGAAGTCCTCGCGGAACAGCTCGTTGTACCAGTCCATGAACTGGGGGATGACGATGTTGTCCCCGGCCGCCTTGATCGCCGCCTGGGCGCTCGCCGTGCCCGAGGGCAGCTGCTGTCCGTCGATGGCGCCCTTGACGACCGGCATGGAGCCGATCTCCTTGAAGAGGTTGAGCGCGGCTTCCTTGCTGTACATCATCCGCAGCCACTCCAGGCCGCCCTGCCGGTTCTTGGCCTTGGCCGGGACGATGAACGGCTCGCCGGCGGGTGAGTAGAGCGTGCCGAACGGCATCTTGTCGCCGGAGTCGAGCGACGGGGTCGCGCCGACCGTCATCGCGAAGTCCTCGGGCGTGGTGTCCTTGGCCTCGTTCTCCACCCAGGAACCGTTGGGCACGAAGAGGCACTTGCCCTCCTTCGTCCAAGCGGTCTGCATCTCGGTGTGGGCCTCGGTGCCGTCGAAGCCGGTGAGCACGTACTTCTTGGCGACGAGCTCCTCCCAGGCCTCAAAGACCTCCTTGACCGCCTCGTGCTTCCAGGCGTTCGGCTCCAGGTAGTCCATGGCCGTGGTGACGTCGCGGCCCCCGCGCTGGGCGAACATCGCGTACATGCTGAAGAACATGTAGCGCGGGTGGCCACCGGGGTAGCTCCAGCCGTGGATGCCCTTGGCCTTGGCCTTCTTGCAGACGGCGAGCATCTCGTCCCAGGTCTTGGGGTACGAGGAGTCGAGCCCGTCCTCAAGGAGCTTCTTCGAGTACCAGTTCCCGTACACGGTGAGCGCGATGTTGAGCTGATAGCACTCGCGGCCACCGAAGCGGCCCATCTGCTCCACGACGGGTACGAGGGTCTCGCGCACGGTGACGTTCGGGTCGTCCCACGACGGCGCGTCGAGCACCTCGCTGAGGTCGGCGACCTGCTTGTTGTGGACGAGTTTGCCGGGGTTCATCTGGTCGGCGCCGGAGTTGTTGACGACATCCGCGGTGGGCTTGCCGCGGACGATCTTCGGCTGGACCTGGGTGGCGATCTTCTCGGTGGGCTTCTGCTCCGGGTCGGCCTCGGGGTACTTCTTGGCGTACATGTCCGTGACGAACTGGGCGTACTTGTCCCCGTACCCGCCGTTGAAGATGTAGACGGTGAGTCCGGCGTCTTCCTTCACACCGAGCGGGTTCTTCTTGCTCTTCTCGCCCTTTTCGGCCTTGTTCTCGTCGCCGCCCCCGCTGGCGCACGAGCTGAGCGCTCCCACGGCCGGCACGGCGAGCAGTCCGGCTGCCGCTGCCCTTTTCATGACATCACGACGGTTGACGCTGGTGGATCCCATGCTCAAGTCCTCGCCTTCTCCAGGACTCAGGCGGTGAACCGGACCCTCCCCGGCACCGCGGTGGTGTGAAGCTGGGCTCGTGCGCCGGGTTCTCGGACGGGAAAAGGCAGTTGACGTTCGACGCGCCCCCGCCCCCACACCCCCGGGCCTGCGGCCGGGTCGGACGGCCGGGCAGACGCGGACAGGTATAGTCCACTCGCGGCCGGGTGGGCAAGATCGAATACGACTTTGGACTGCAGCCTTGTCCGAGTTGAGACCTGCGACGATCCCGGGTGGGGACCCGTGTCGATCCCCTGTGGCGACCCGTGCCGGCCCCCGGTCGGAGCCGACGCCGATCCCCGTCCGAACCTCTCGCACATCACCGCCGGAACCCGTGGACTTTCGCGCCGGTTTCCATGGACTTTCCCTCGGGTCACCCGAGTGGGGGGAGGGGCGGGGGCCGCCGGGCGGCGTGGTTAGGGTCGGGCCATGGACACCACGGAGACCGCTGCCCGCCGCCCGGCGGAGGAGCGCACGCGCGACACGCTGGACCGGCTCGCCGCCGAGCGGGACATATGGGTGGCGACGGCACACCCGGAGCACGGGCCGCACCAGGTGCCGCTGTGGTTCCTGTGGGACGGGCGAGCGGTGTGGATCTGCACCGGGGCGACGTCCGCCACGGCGCGCAACGTGCGTGCGGAGCCGCGCGTACGCCTGTCCCTGCCGGACACCTTCGACGTCGTGCTCCTCCAGGGGGAGGCGGAGTGCTTCCCCGACCGGGAGGTGCCCGACGCGGCGGCGCAGGCGTTCGCCGACAAGTTCGGCTGGGACCCGCGGGGCGAGGAGAGCCCCTACCTCTACATACGCGTGACGCCGCGGACCGTACGCGCCTGGCGCGGCGAGCCGGAGCTGCGCGGGAGGGTCGTCATGCGCGAGGGGAAGTGGCTGGCACCGACTCCGTGAGGCCGGTCGGCACACACGCTCTACAGTGTGCCGATGCAGCCCGCCCCACCACCGCCGCACATACCGGCGAATGAACTCCGCCCCGGCCGTCACTGGTACGTCACCGCTGCCGTGATCGCCGTCGTGCTGACCGTGCTGGGCATCGGCATAGGCGTGTACCGGTTCACCGGCGCGCTCGACGCGGTGGACACGGGCAGCCGGTTCGCCGACGGGGACACGGTCACGCTGCGGCTCGACGCGGACAGCGACAAGGCCATCTGGATCAAGGACCGGGGTCCGTCCCCCGCCCAGAAGTGCACCATCTCCGGTCCGGGCGACCCGCGCCTCACCGACCCGGGAATCGATGTGTTCCTCACCCGCGACGAGACGTGGAACCCGCTCCGCACGATCGAGGTGTCGCGGCCGGGCGACCACGAGATCACCTGCACGTCCGAAGGCCCCTCCCTGTACGCCATCGGGGACCGCGGAGGGTACGTCACGCTGGCGGTCGGCGTGATCGCGGCCGTCGCCCTCCCGGCCCTCGGCATCCTCATCGGCACGACCGTCGTCGCCGTCACCGCCTTCCGCCGCCACGCCCACCGCGGTCGGCTGCTCGCCGAACGGCGGGTCTGCTCCGGCGGTGAGGACGCCCACCGCCCGGAAGCCGACCGAGTTCCGAAACCGGTGGGCTCCGGCTCCGGCTCCGGCTAGCCGAGGAGCGCCCTCCGGATGATGCGGGCCACTTGACCGCGCGCCTTTGTGACCGAGTTCCCGGAGGCGGGGTGAGAGACCGTCAGGGACGGCTGCGGTGGGCAGCGCCGCGAGGGCACGGAACCGCTCCGCCGACAGGGACCGCACCGCCGGATCGCCGCACCGTTCGCCGATCCGCCCGTAGATGCATCCCAGGACGGGGTCCTCACCTCCGGCCGCAGCTTGTCGACCATGTCGCGGTGGAGCACCGGGTCCGGCCAGGGAACGACACCGCGCCCCGGCGCCCCGAAGGTCGGCGGCGCCGTCGGGTTCGTCCAGGATCAGCCGCGGCTTCCCGGCACTCCCCCACCCGCGAGCGGGGATCGCCACCAGCAGGCCACCGGCCGGGCGCGCGCTCAACTCGTCACCGTTCACCTCTACACCATCGGGCCCCTTGCCAACAGCCTTGACACCACTGTCCCCTTGCGGCCCTACTAGACCTTGCGCAGCGACCGTGACAACGTTGTCCAACTGGCAAGGAGGGGCCCGGGGATGCCGCATTCGGCACGTAGTACGACAAGCAACTCGGCACGCGATTCGGCACGCAGACCTCGTCTCAGACACCACCGCCCGCCCGGCCAAGGGCCCCGCACAGCCGTGGCCGCCGGAACGCTCGCGATCGCGCTCGTCGTGGCGGCGCAGGGGGCCGCCGTCGCCGGGCCCGAGCGGGCGCCCCGCGCCGACCGGGAGTTCTCCTCGTCGTTCGAGGACGGTCAGGCCCCGCCGGACTGGCTGAGCACCGTCGAGACGGGGCCCGACGGGAAGAAGAAGTCCGCAGGGGTGAACGGCGAGTTCAGCTCCGGGCTGCCCGGGAGCGTGAACGACCACGTCACCGAGGTGCGGGCCAGCGGGGAGAACGCCGGGTCCGGTGAGGTCGCCGCGAACCTCGTCGACGGCGAGGCGACCAGCAAATGGCTGACGTTCGCGAAGGACGGCTGGGTCGAGTTCGACCTGGACGAGCCCGCGAAGGTCGTGACGTACGCGCTGACGTCCGCCAACGACCACGCCGAGCGCGACCCGAAGGACTGGACCCTGAAGGGTTCCACCGACGGCAAGACGTGGACCGTCCTCGACGAGCGGAAGGGGGAGGCCTTCGACGGGCGGCACAAGACGAAGAAGTACGACTTCGCCGAGCCCGACGACGCGAAGGCCTACTCCCACTTCCGCCTGGACGTCACCGCCAACAACGGCGCCTCCGACGCCCTCCAACTCGCCGACGTGCAGCTGTCCGTCGGCGGTACGCAGGCTCCCGGGCCCGAGGACATGCTGAGCCTGGTCGACCGCGGCCCCAGCGGCTCCCCCACCGCGAAGGCCCGCGCCGGGTTCACCGGAAAGCACGCGCTGCGTTACGCGGGCAGCCACAAGGCGGACGGCCGCGGCTACTCGTACAACAAGGTCTTCGACGTCGACGTGAAGGTCGAGCGGGACACCGAGCTCGGGTACCGCGTCTTCCCCTCCATGGCCGAGGGCGATCTCGACTACGCCGCCACCAACGTCTCCGTCGATCTCGCGTTCACCGACGGCACGTATCTGAGCGACCTGAAGGCCGTCGACCAGCACGGGTTCCCGCTGACGCCGCAGGGGCAGGGCAAGTCGAAGGTCCTCTACGTCAATCAGTGGAACAACGTCGCGTCGCGCATCGGGCAGGTCGCGCGCGGCAAGACCGTCGACCGCGTCCTCGTCGCGTACGACGCCCCGAAGGGGCCCGCGAAGTTCCGGGGCTGGGTCGATGACGTGTCCCTGAAGCAGAAGGCTCCGGAGAAGCCGAAGGCGCATCTCTCGGACTACGCCGACACGCGGCGCGGCACCAACTCCAGTGGTGGCTTCTCGCGCGGCAACAACTTCCCCGCCACCGCGGTCCCGCACGGCTTCAACTTCTGGACACCGGTGACCAACGCGGGCTCCCTGAGCTGGCTGTACGACTACGCGCGCGGCAACAACGACGACAATCTGCCGACGATGCAGGCGTTCAGCGCGAGCCACGAGCCGAGCCCGTGGATGGGCGACCGGCAGACGTTCCAGATGATGCCGTCCGTCGCCAAGGACACGCCGAGCGCGTCCCGCACCAAGCGGGCGCTGCCGTTCCGGCACGAGAAGGAGACGGCGCGCCCGCACTACTACGGCGTGACGTTCGAGAACGGCCTGAAGGCCGAGATGGCACCGACCGACCACGCGGCGATGATGCGGTTCACCTATCCCGGTGACGACGCGAGCGTCATCTTCGACAACGTGTCGGACAAGGGCGGCCTGACCCTCGACAAGGAGAAGGGCATCGTCTCCGGCTTCTCGGACGTCAAGTCGGGTCTGTCGGCGGGTGCCACGCGGCTCTTCGTCTACGGCACCTTCGACGCCCCCGTCACCGCGGGCGGCAAGCTGGAGGGCGGCGGTGGCGGTGACGTCACCGGCTATCTGCGCTTCGAGCCGGGCAAGGACCGCACGGTCACCCTGCGGCTCGCGACCTCCCTCATCAGCCTGGACCAGGCGAAGGCGAACCTCGCCGACGAGATACCGCCGGGCACGTCGTTCGACCGTGTGAAGAACCGCGCGCAGAAGCAGTGGGACGACATCCTCGGCAAGGTGGAGGTCGAGGGCGCGAGCGAGGGGCAGCGCACGACGCTGTACTCCTCCCTCTACCGGCTCTACCTCTACCCCAACTCGGGCTTCGAGAAGGTGCGGGGCGACAGCGGCAGGGCCACGTACAAGTACGCCTCGCCGTTCTCGCCGCAGACCGGTCCGGACACGCCGACCCACACGGGCGCGAAGATCGTCGAGGGCAAGCCGTACGTGAACAACGGCTTCTGGGACACGTACCGCACGACGTGGCCCGCGTACTCGCTCCTCTCCCCGAAGAAGGCGGGTGAGCTGGTCGACGGGTTCGTGCAGCACTACAAGGACGGTGGCTGGACCTCGCGCTGGTCGTCGCCGGGCGCGGCGGACCTGATGACGGGCACGTCGTCCGACGTGGCGTTCGCCGACGCGTACACCAAGGGCGTGAAGTTCGACGCGGAGGCCGCGTATGACGCCGCGTTGAAGAACGCGACGGTCGTCCCGCCGACGTCGGGCGTCGGCCGCAAGGGCATGAAGACGTCGCCGTTCCTCGGCTACACGCCGAGCGAGACCCACGAGGGCCTGTCATGGGCTCTGGAGGGCTACCTCAATGACTACGGGATCTCCCGCATGGGAGCGGCCCTCTACAAGAAGACGGGCAAGAAGCACTACAAGGAGGAGTCCGAGTACTTCCTCAACCGTGCCCGTGACTACGTGAACCTCTTCGACCCCGAGGCGGCGGGCGCGGGCACCGACCCCGGCTTCTTCCAGGGCAAGGACACCAAGGGCGTCTGGCGCGTGCCGTCGGAGAAGTTCGACCCGCGCGTGTGGGGCCACGATTACACGGAGACCAACGCCTGGGGGTACGCCTTCACGGCGCCGCAGGACTCGCGCGGCCTGGCGAACCTGTACGGAGGCCGCAAGGGTCTCGGCGAGAAGCTCGACACGTACTTCGCCACTCCGGAGACCGGGTCCGCCGAGTTCGCGGGCTCCTACGGAGGCGTCATCCACGAGATGACGGAGGCGCGCGACGTACGCATGGGGATGTACGGCCACTCCAACCAGGTCGCGCACCACGCCGCGTACATGTACGACGCGGCCGGGCAGCCGTGGAAGACGCAGGAGAAGGTCCGCGAGGTCCTCTCCCGCCTCTACACGGGCAGCGAGATCGGGCAGGGATACCACGGCGACGAGGACAACGGCGAGCAGTCGGGCTGGTACCTCTTCTCGTCGCTGGGCTTCTACCCCCTGGTGATGGGCAGCGGTGAGTACGCCATCGGGTCGCCGCAGTTCACGAAGATGACGCTGCACCTCGACAACGGCCGTGACCTGGTCGTGAAGGCGCCGAGGAACAGCGCGAAGAACGTGTACGTGCAGGGGCTGAAGGTCAACGGCAAGGCGTGGAGGTCGACCGCTCTCCCGCACGACGTCGTCGCCCGCGGCGGTGTCCTGGAGTTCGACATGGGTCCGAAGCCGTCCGCGTGGGGCAGCGGCAGGAACGCGCAGCCGGCGTCGATCACGCAGGACGACAAGGTCCCTTCGCCGAGGAAGGACGCCCTCAAGGGTGAGGGCGCGCTCTTCGACGACTCGTCGGCGACGGAGACGGCCTCGGACGCGGCGGTGACCCTGCCGGTGGCCGGGAAGACGAAGGCCGTCCAGTACACGCTGACGTCCGGCGCCGACAGGGCGAAGGCGCCGCGCGGCTGGGTGCTCCAGGGCTCCGCCGACGGCAAGAAGTGGCGGGACCTGGACAAGCGTTCGTCCGAGTCCTTCGCCTGGGACCAGCAGACCCGGGCCTTCACGATCGCCCACCCGGGCACGTACGGGCACTACCGCCTCGTCCCGAAGGGCGGGACCGGGTCGGCGACGCTGGCGGAGGTGGAGCTGCTCGGCTGACCGCGCGCGTCGGGCCCGTCTGCCCCACCTGTCCCCGGTCAGGTGAGGTGGGCGGGCCCGCCCACCTCACGAAACACCGCTCGAACACCGGTCGTACAGCCCCCGTATCCTCGTCCCATGCCCGATCACTCGCCCTTGATCCAGAGCCTGCGCACAGCCGTCGCGGGCGCTCCCGACGACGTGCCGTTGCGGCTGCATCTCGCGGAACTCCTCATCGCGGGCGGGCATCACGACGAGGCGGTCGCCGAAGCCGCCGTCGCCCTTCAGCACGCGCCGGGCGACCCGCAGGCACGGGAGTTGATGGCTCGGGCGATGGGGGTGCCGCCGCAAGCTCCCGAAGTGTCGGCGCAGGCTCCCGAAGTGTCGGCGCAGGTTCCCGAGGGCCCTCCGTCCCCCGCCGGGTTCAACTGGAAGGCGGCCGAGGATCAGGTCGGTGACGTCGTCCCGCCCCGCTTCGTCGAGACACCGAAAGCGGCTGAGGCCCCGCAGACCGCCGACGGGGCCGGCGACCCCGGCGACGCCTCCGCCTGGGAGGTGGAGGCCCCCCACGGCGTGCGGCTCGCCGACGTCGGCGGCATGCAGGACGTCAAGGACCGCCTGGAGGCCGCGTTCCTCGCGCCCCTGCGCAACCCCGAGCTCCGCAAGCTGTACGGCAAGAGCCTGCGCGGCGGACTCCTCCTGTACGGCCCGCCCGGCTGCGGCAAGACCTTCATAGCCCGTGCGGTCGCCGGTGAGCTCGGCGCCAACTTCCTCTCCATATCCATCAACGACGTGCTCGACATGTGGATGGGCAACTCCGAACGCAACATGCACGAGGTCTTCGAGACGGCCCGCCGCCAGGCCCCCTGCGTCCTCTTCCTCGACGAGCTGGACGCCCTCGGCGCCAAGCGCAGCCGCACCGCGCACAGCGGCATGCGCAACACCGTCAACCAGCTCCTCACCGAGCTCGACGGCATCGACGCGGGCGCCAACGAGGGCGTGTTCGTGCTGGCCGCCACCAACGTCCCCTGGGACGTGGACAACGCGCTGCGCCGCCCCGGACGGCTCGACCGTACGATCCTCGTCCTGCCGCCCGACGCACCCGCCCGCGAGGCCATCCTCCGCTACCACCTCCGCGACCGTCCCATCGCCAACATCGACCTGCGGAAACTCACGAAAGCCACGGACGGCCTGTCCGGCGCCGACCTCGCCCACCTCTGCGAGGCCGCCGCCGAACGCGCCCTGCTCGACTCCGCGCGCACCGGCACCGTCCGCATGATCGGCATGCAGGACCTGACGGAGGCGGCCGCCACCATCTCGCCGTCCAGCGACCCGTGGTTCGCCTCCGCCCGCAACGTGGCGATGTTCGCCAACGAGGGCGGCATGTACGACGACCTGGTCACCTACCTCAAGAAGAAGCGGAAGCTGTGAGCGCCGGCACTGTGCACCCCGCCGTGGAGCGGGCCGACGGGCTCATCGAGCTCAAGCGGTACGACGAGGCCGAGGCGGTGCTCGGGCAGCGCCTCGCCGAGGACCCCGACGACATCCGGGCCTGGACGAAACTCGCCCTCTGCTACGTCCGTTCCGGCCAGCACGAGAAGGCCCTGACGGCGACCGACCGCGCCCTCGCCATCGACCCCGAGGACGTCGGCGGCCTCATCATGCGCGCCCACGCCCTGCGCGGCGTCGGCGGCACGCGTTGGCAGGAGTCGGAGGGCGTACTGCGCGAAGCGATACGCCTCGCGCCCGACTACTGGTACACGTACGCCCTCCTCGCCGACATCGTCTGGCGCATCCGCCTCGTCCGCATCGGCCAGGCGGGCGGCGGCCGGATCACCTCCGAACAGATGCAGGGCCCCCTCCACGAAGCGGGCGACATCGCCATGGAGGCGCTGCGCCTCGGTCCCGAAGAGGTCTACGCGCACGAGGTCGCCTGGCAGATCGCCGACCTGGCGAGCAACAGCACGGTCGCCGACCAGCTGGACCACGCGATCCTCCGCCTCGACCCGAACCATCCCTACGCGCTCGCCCGCCAGACCCGTAAAGCGGCGTCCGCGCCCGGGGTCAAGCCCCGCGAGGCCGCCACGCTGTACGCGGACGCGTTGGCCGCCGCACCGGACTCCCGCCCGATGCAGGACGGCCTCGACGACGCGTCGTACCGCATGCTGCGCGGCATCCGCTGGATCGCCCTGCTCTGCCTCGGTGTCATCGCGGCCTCCGGCCTCGACCTCTTCCCCACCGACGGCGAGACCCCCCGCGAACTCCCCGTCTCACTCGGCCAGCGCCTCTGGTTCCTCGTCCCGATGTCCGCGCTCTGGGCGGTCGGCGCGCTGCTCAGGTACCGGCGGCTGCGCGCGGGCGTCCGCATCAACATCCGCTCCCTGATCCGCCGCCGTGTGTGGCCCCGCATCGTCCTCGCCCAGGCCGCCTGGACCATGCTCTGCACGCTGCTCCTGGCGGAGATCCCGTGGACCGAACGGACGGTGCCGCAGGCGCTGTTCTGGGCGGGGCTCGTCCCGACCCTCGCCACGGTCTGGTTCGACCGCAAGAAGACGACCTGACGGGATCTGGGGTGGCGACGCGAGGACGAACTCGCACCAGACCGTCTTCCCCGGGGCCTGTTCCTCGACCCCCCACTTGTCCGCAGGCGCCGCCACGAGCAGGAGCCCGCGCCCGGACTCCCCCGTCCTCCCGCTCATCCAGGTCGAGCCTCGGCCGCGCGCTGCCACTGTCGTGCACGCCCACCCGGATCGCGTCGCCCACGCGGTCCACGTACAGCCGGAATCCCCGGCCGGGCGGGACGCCGTGCAGCAGCGCGTTGGTCGCCAGCTCGCTCACGCAGAGCGTGATGTCTTCGGCGCGCTCGCCCTCGATCCCCCAGTCGCCGAGCGCGGCGGCGGCGAAGGCGCGGGCTGCGGGGACGGAGTGGCGATCTCGCCGGTAGAAGATGGACCTGGCGGTGCGGTTGGACGACTTCCTCGGCACGAAGCGGACGCTGCAGACGGCGGTGGACAACATGCCGGAGGTGGACCTCGTCCCGAGGTGGGCGGAGGAGTATCTGGACTGCGAGCGGGAGGCCATTGCAATCTCCGTGTACGACAGTTTGGCCGTACACGGACAGTTGCAGACGGAGGAGTACGCGCGGGCAGTGTTTCGCAGTCGCGTCCCGGTTCACGACGAGGATGAGATCGAGCAATACGTCGCGAGCCGCTTGGAACGCCAGACGATCCTGCACCGCAAGGTGCCGCCGACGACCAGCTTCGTGATCGGGACTGGACGGGCCCTTTGTCCTGCTGGAGACCCCTGAGCATCAGCGGCTTGCCTACACCGCAACCCAACGTGGTAGCCAGCTGATCGCAGATCCACATCCGCGACTCCAAGAACCTGGACGGGACGGACGACAGGTCGACGTCGTCGTCGGCACTCCGTTGTACGTGGCGATGGCGGACGGGACGCGGCGGACGCCCTTCTGGACCGCGTTGACCGGCCGGAGGCCCATCCGAAACGGCTGCACCCGCACGCGCTCTCGACCCTCGCGGAGTTACGGGACCGCCGCGCCCGGCCCCTGATCCCGGAGGGAGCACGGCGCGGGACGTGGGACAGGAACTGGTCACGGCGCTCGCCGAGTGCGCGGGGCCCGCAGCGGCGGAAGCACTGGCGGTACTGGTCACCTCACCGGAGACCGAGGAAGTCCACGTCTCCGCGACCGAGGCCCTGGCCGCCCGCCACTCCCCCGACTCCGTCACACCGTTGGCGTCGGTGCTCACCAGCGCCCGCACCACCCGCACCTTCCGCCGACACGGCATCGCCCTGGGCGGCCTCGCGGCGCTGGACACGGACGAGGCCGACGCGCACGTCCTCACGTACTGCCGGACGAAGGGCCTGGCGACCGAGGAGGCACGAGCGGCCGTCCGCACCATCGCGGACCGCAGGAGCGCTCGCTCGGCCTGACCGGTCGGCCGGAAAGCGCTCCGTCTACGGGCCCACCCCTAAGGGGGTACATCTGCAACCTGGGGAGCAGGGACCCCCTGACCGAACGGTGGATGACGCGATTCACGCCCCCCGTGATGGTGGTGGGGTCGATCGCACGCTCACCCGACGGGGGACGACCATGACAGAGCCGGAGAACCCGGTACGAGGCACAGCCGCTCCCAGCCGCAGACACGTGCTCGCGGCCACCGCGGCCGGGGGCGCCGCCATGGCGGTGGGGACCGCCGGGACGGCCGGGGCCGCACAAGGGAAGCCCGCCCCGGGCGCCGGGGCGCCCACCGCCGCCATCGGCCCCGAAGACCCCCGTTACCTCTCCCTCGCCCAACGCGGCTGCAACGCCCGCTTCATCGGCAGGCCCGACTACTACCGCGTCGTCCACTCCACCGCCGAAGTCGTCGACGCCGTGCAGCGTGCCGTGCGCGAGGGCAGGCGCATCGCCGTGCGCAGTGGTGGCCACTGCTTCGAGGACTTCGTCGACCACCCGGACATCAAGGTCGTCATCGACATGTCGCCGATGCGCGAGATCACGTACGACGCCGAGCGGCGGGCCTTCCGCGTGGAACCCGGCGCGCAGCTCGCCGAGGTGTACCGCGAGTTGTTCATCGGCTGGGGCGTGACCATTCCCGCAGGCGCGACCGCCGAGGTCGGCATCGGCGGGCACGTCATCGGCGGCGGCTACGGCGTGATGTCGCGGCGCGACGGCGTCTCCGTCGACCACCTGTACGCACTCGAAGTCGTCGTCGTGGACAAGGACGGCACCGCCCGCGCGGTCATCGCCGAGCGCGACCCCGACAGCCCGCACCACGACCTGTGGTGGGCGCACACCGGCGCGGGCGGCGGGAACTTCGGCGTCGTGACGCGGTACTGGTTCCGTGACCCGGGCGCGCGCGGCGACGACCCCACCAAGCTGCTGCCCAGGGCCCCCGCCTCCTTCCTCGCCTTCCGGGCCGGCTGGAGCTGGAAGGACCTCGACGCGCGGGACTTCAAGACCCTCATGCGCAATCACGGGCAATGGTGTGAGCGCAACAGCGACCCAGGCACCCCGTACGCGAACCTCTTCAGCGTGCTCATGGTCAACACCACCCAGGCTGCGGGCTCCGGCGCCGTCCTCGCCGGTGTGATCGACGCGGCCGTGCCGGGCGCGCAGCGGCTCGTCGACGACTACATCGCGGCGGTCGGGCGCGGCGTGGGCGCCGAGCCCGCGATCCGCAGGCCTCCGCTGTCGTGGCTGAACGCGCTGACCTCCATCACGGACACCCGGTCCTCGCCGTTCAAGGTCAAGAGCGCGTACCTGCGGAAGACCTACACCGACCGGCAGCTCGACGTACTGCACGACCATCTCAGGCCGTCCGACGATCCCGCCGCGCGCATCAGCGGCACACTGTGGCTCGTCGCGTACGGAGGCGCCGCCCGCAAGGTCGCCCCCGACGCCACCGCCGTCGCGCAGCGCGACTCGATCCTGAAGGCCGTCTACATGGCGGGGTGGGACGCGGAGACGCAGGACGGGAAGCGGCAGACCGAGTGGGTGCGTTCGTTGTACAGGGGCGTGTACGCCGACAGCGGCGGCGTTCCCGTGCCGGGCGAGGTCAGCGACGGCGCGTTCATCAACTACCCGGACGCCGACCTCGCCGACCCGGAGCAGAACACGTCGGGCGTGCCCTGGTACACGCTCTACTACAAGGACAACTACCCGCGCCTCCAGCGGGTGAAGGCGACGTACGACCCGCGTGACGAGTTCCGGCACAGGCTGTCGATCCGTCCCGCGCGTTGATGACGAACAGGGTGCGCCCGGGGGTCACGAGAGCCGGGCGCACCCTCCACCTCACGCGGTGTGCAGTCGCAGCCCGTACCACTGAAGGATCTCGTTCACCGGCTGGAACCACGTCTCGCCACCGCTGCCGCAGTTGCCCCAGCCGCCGGACGTCACGCCCTGGGCCTGGTCGCCGCTGATGAACGAGCCACCCGAGTCACCGCCCTCGGCACAGACGCTGGTCTTGGTCAGCTGGCGGACGACCGCGCCGCCCGAGTAGTTGACGGTCTCGTTCTTGGCGAGGAGATTCCCGCAGTGCCACTTCGTGGTGGAACCGGAGCGGCAGATCGACGTACCGACCGGCGCCTCCGCCGACCCCTTCACCAGCCGGTCGGGGATGGTGCCCCAGCCGAGCACGACGGGCACGGTCCACCAGCCGTTGCCGACGGACACCCACGCGTAGTCGTTGTCGGGGAACGAAGAGCCCTGGAACGACCCGATGTTGGATCCGTCCCAGCCGCGCACACCCGCCCCCGCCTTGCCGCAGTGCCCGGCGGTGACGAAGCCGCCGTGCACGGAGAAGCCGATGGAGCAGCGGACGTTGCCGGTGTAGTACGGGTCGCCGCCGACGGTTCCGGCGGCGAAGGTGCTCGGGGCCTCCGGAACGGTGTCCACGCGCAGGGGGGCGGTGGCGCGGGCACGGCGGAGGAAGGTGGTGACATCGTTGTCGGCACGGTGGCCCTCGACGACGTCGACGACGACGCGGTTGGTCTTGGCGTCGACCCGCCAACTGGCCACGCCCTTGGGCGCCTTGGACTTGTCGGCGAACTTGTCGACGCGCGCCTTGGCGGCATCGAGCTCGGCCGCGCTGTGCTCGACGAAGCGGACATCGGCGCCGGTGTCGCGTACATCCGCGGCTGCGGAGCGCTCGGTGAGGGCGACGGTCAGCCGTCCGCGCCCGGCGTCGAACCAGGCGCCTCCGTACGCGCCACCGGCCGCCTTCTTCGCCGCGCGCTCGACCTTGACGGCGCGCTTCTCGTCGACGAGCCGCTCGCGGGCCCCGGCGGGCGACAGCCCGAGGTCGCGCTGCATGGCTTTGAGGAGGCCGTCGGAGGCGAGGGGCGCGTCGGGGGAATCGGCGGTCGCGGTGGCGGTGGGGGCGAGGCCGGTACCGGCACAGGCGGCCGCGAGGAGGAAGGCTGACAGGCCGAGGCGTGCGCTGGTCTTGCGTCTCACGTGGGTGTCCTCTCGTGGTTCGGGTCAGGTCGTGCCAAGGGGGGTGCGATAGACCGGAGTTGACCAGAGTTGAACTGTTGAGAGCGCTCTCAGTGCGTGGTGCGGCCGAGCGTAGAGAGCCTGTGCGGACAAGTCCAGACCTGCGGCCCGGGAGCGGTACGGCCCTATCGGGCGACCGGCGGTTCCTGACCGGACGTGACGACGGCTGCGAGGTCCGCGCCCGCCCGGAGCAGCGCCACGGTCCGCGAGGCGATCCGGTCGAGGCGTTGCCGCAGGATGTGCTCGGCCTCTCCCAGCCCCTGCCCGTCGAACCGGTGCAGGGAGCCCATGATGTCGCGCACCGCGGGAACGCCGTATCCGGCGTTGCGGAGGGCGGCGACGATCCGGGCCTCGCCGATCGCCGCGAGGCCGTACCGACGTGCTCGCAGTGACGTCACCCGCTCAGGGGTGACGAGTCCTTCCTCCTCCCAGAACCGCAGGGTCGAGGGGCGTACGTCGAGCGCCGCGGCCAGCTGCGTGATCGTCATCGTGTCGCCGTCCCGCTCCGGTCCGGGCGTGTCCGTCTCCCCCTGGATCGCGCGCAACGCCTGTTGCGCGCGGAGGGCCTCGTCCCGTTCCCGCGCGAGCCGCACGTGCGCCGCGCTGATCGCCGCGGCGGCCTCGGCGATCGTCGCCGTCCGCAGCTCCGCGAGCCGCCGCCGGGCCTCGACGGGCCCGACGGCGGCGGCGAGTCCGCGATAGGCGCGAAGAGCCTGCACGTGGGCTGCCGTGTACGAGCGGTAGCCGTTGCTCGACCGCGCGGCCTGCGGAATGACGCCCAGCCGCTCCAGGTCACGGACCTGCTGCACCGAGTACCCCGCCTCGCGGGCGACATCGACGGTCCTCAGCCGCTCCGTTCGCCGCCGACCGCCACTCGCGGTTCCGTCCACCGCAAACCCCACATGAGCACTTGAAGGTGATGCTTGAACCATGAGTATGGAACAGATCATCGCGACCGTACGAAACCTCGACGGCGCGCTCGTGCTCGTCCCGGAGCCGGGGAGCGACTCCCCCGAGCTCGCGTGGGGTGACGCGTTCTTCTACTACGCCCCCGATGGCCGACCGCCCGAGAACGTCCAGCCCTACGGGACCGTCGTCACCAAGAACTACCCGGACGACACCGCCTCCGACCTGGACCTCCCGGGCCGTTGGCGCGTCAACGTCCGCGTCGACCGCGCGACGTTCCGGGACCTCACCGGTGAGGAGCCGCACGGCATCACCCGACCCCGTGACCACGCGACCGCCGACCGCGTGCTGCCGCACCCGGTGTACGGCGCGCTGGGCTGGGTCTGCGTCGTCAATCCCGGCGAGCGGACGGCCGACACGGTCGTACGGCTGCTGCGCGACGCCCACGAGGCGGCTCGGGCACGGTTCGCACGGCGGCACGGTCCGGCACACAGCGCTCGGTCGACCAGCCTCTCGACAGCGCGACGTCGTCGTGTCTAAGATCCACGGCGACATCGCGTGCCGGTCACCGGCTGGGTGAGGCATGGAGGTGTCGGGAGATGCCTTGTGGAGGCATTCCTTGTCCGTTCAGTTGAATCACACGATCGTCCACGCCCGGGACAACCGGGAGTCCGCCGAGTTCTTCGCGGAGCTGTTGGGCCTCGAAATCTCCGGCGCATGGGGACCGTTCGTCGCGGTCGCCCTCAGCAATTCGGTCACTCTCGACTTCGCCGCCGTTCCCGCCGAGTCGATCACCCCGCAGCACTACGCCTTCCTGGTCTCGGAGGCGGAGTTCGAGGCGGCGTACGAGAAGATCAGGGTCCGTGGGATCGAGCACTGGGCCGATCCGCGGCAGACGCTGCCGGGCGACTTCAACCGCAACGACGGCGGCCGGGGCGTGTACTTCCTCGATCCGGCGGGGCACGCGATGGAGCTCATCACCGTGCCGTACGGCGGGTGGCCCGAGGTGTAGCCGGACGGAGCCGCGCGTTTCCGCCATCCCCAGGTTTCGGGATACCGGGGCGCGGGGTGCCCCTGGGACCTTCTTCGCAGGAAGTGCGGGACGGTTCCAGAGCGCAGCCCGCACCCGGACGGGAGAAACGAAATGATGCGACGGACGGCCCTGCGCGGCTGGCGACCGGCACTCGCCCTCGCGGTCGGCGCGGCAACATTCGTGGGTACGGCGGCGCCTGTCGCCGTGGCCGGGGACCAGCGGGTCCTGGAGTCGGCGTTCGCCGCCTCCGGCCATCTCAACCTGCACCAGTGCGCGTACTACGCGAGCAGCCTCGACGACCACTTCAACACGTTCATCACCCCGAGCGGCGACGGCCGCTACTCCACCGGCACGAAGCACTCCGCCACCGCCGACACCACGGCGGCCTGCGGTGCGGGGAACGGCAATCACGTACCCGTGCCGGTCCTGCACGGCGTCAACGCGCTGGACCTCGGCGCGGGGCGCTACCTCAACCTCCAGCAGTGCGACTACTACCGGAGCGCGAGCACCGACCGCTTCACCACCCTGGTGACGCCCAGCGGCGACGGGCGCTACTCGACCGGCACGAAGGTCTCGAACACCAAGGAGACCTCCCCCACCTGCGGGCCCGGCAACGGCAGCCACGTGCCCAACCCGGGGCTTTCCGGCTCCCTGCCCCTGGACCTGACCACCGGCAGCCGCCTCAACCTGCACCAGTGCGTGTACTACTCGGAGCGGCTCAAGAGCCACATGACGAGCGTCGTGCCGGCGCCGGACAGGCGGTACACGACGGGCACGAACATCTCCGACACCGTCGACACCCGGCCGGTCTGCGGCGCGGGCAACGGCGATTACGTTCTCGTGCCGCTGCTGTCGGCCGTCAAGAGCGTTCCGCTGACGTGAGAACGCGGCGAGGGCCGTACCCCCGGAACGTGTCCGGGGGTACGGCCCCTCGACCGCTTGCTGGGTCCTGCCCGCCGACCTACTTGCGGATCAGGCTGCGCAGCACGTACTGCATGATGCCGCCGTTGCGGTAGTAGTCCGCCTCACCGGGGGTGTCGATGCGGACGACCGCGTCGAACTCGACACCGGTGTCGGTGGTGACCTTGACCGTGCGCGGGGTCGAGCCGTTGTTCAGCTCGGTGACGCCGGTGAAGGAGAAGGTCTCCTCGCCGGTCAGGCCGAGGGACGACGCGGTCTGGCCCTCGGGGTACTGGAGCGGCAGGACGCCCATGCCGATGAGGTTCGAGCGGTGGATGCGCTCGTACGACTCGGCGATGACGGCCTTGACGCCGAGGAGCGCGGTGCCCTTGGCGGCCCAGTCGCGGGACGAGCCGGAGCCGTACTCCTTGCCCGCGAGGACGACCAGCGGGATGCCCTGGTCGATGTAGTTGCGCGAGGCGTCGTAGATGAACGAGACCGGCGCGTCCTCCTGCGTGAAGTCACGCGTGAAGCCGCCCTCGGTGCCCGGCGCGATCTGGTTGCGCAGGCGGATGTTCGCGAACGTGCCGCGAATCATGACCTCGTGGTTGCCTCGGCGCGAGCCGTACGAGTTGAAGTCGCGGCGCTGCACGCCGTGCTCCGTCAGGTACTTGCCGGCCGGGGTGTCGGCCTTGATCGCACCGGCCGGGGAGATGTGGTCGGTCGTGACCGAGTCGCCCAGCTTGGCGAGGACGCGGGCGCCCTGGATGTCCTCGACGGGGGACGGCTCCTGCGCCATGCCCTCGAAGTACGGGGGCTTGCGGACGTAGGTGGACTCGCTGTCCCACTCGAAGGTGTTGCCGGTCGGGATCGGCAGCGCCTGCCACTGGGCGTCGCCCGCGAAGACGTCCTGGTAGGACTTGTTGAACATGTCCTCGCCGATGGCGTTCGCCACGACGTCGTTGACCTCGGCCTCGGTGGGCCAGACGTCCTTGAGGTAGACCGGGTTGCCGTCCTGGTCGGCGCCGAGGGCCTCGGTGGTGATGTCGATCTTCATCGAGCCGGCGAGGGCGTACGCGACGACCAGCGGCGGGGACGCCAGGTAGTTCATCTTGACGTCGGGGTTGATGCGGCCCTCGAAGTTCCGGTTGCCGGAGAGGACGGACGTCACGGCCAGGTCGTGGTCGTTGACGGCCTTGGAGACCTCGTCCGGGAGCGGGCCCGAGTTGCCGATGCAGGTGGTGCAGCCGTAGCCGACGAGGTTGAAGCCGACCTTGTCGAGGTAGGGGGTGAGCCCCGCCTTGTCGAAGTAGTCGGTGACGACCTTGGAGCCCGGGGCGAGGGTGGTCTTGACCCACGGCTTGCGGGTCAGGCCCTTCTCGACGGCCTTCTTCGCGACGAGCGCGGCGGCGACCATCACGTACGGGTTCGAGGTGTTGGTGCAGGAGGTGATGGCCGCGACCGTCACCGCGCCGTGGTCCAGCTCGTACGTCGAGCCGTCGGGGGCGGTCACGAGGACCGGGTTCGACGGGACGCCGTTCGTGGTGGCCGGGGCGTCGGAGGCCGGGAAGGACTCCTTGCCCGCCTCGTCGACCGAGTCGACGTAGTTGCGCACGTCGGTCTTGAACTGCTCGGCGGCGTTGGCGAGGACGATGCGGTCCTGCGGACGCTTCGGGCCGGCGATCGACGGGACGACCGTGGAGAGGTCGAGCTCCAGCTTCTCGGAGAAGTCGGGCTCGGCGGCCGGGTCGAGCCAGAGGCCCTGCTCCTTGGCGTACGCCTCGACGAGCGCGACCTGCTGCTCGGAGCGGCCGGTCAGCTTCAGGTAGTTCAGCGTCTCGCCGTCGATCGGGAAGATCGCGGCGGTGGAGCCGAACTCCGGCGACATGTTGCCGATGGTGGCGCGGTTGGCGAGCGAGGTGGCGGCGACGCCCTCGCCGTAGAACTCGACGAACTTGCCGACGACGCCGTGCTTGCGCAGCATCTCGGTGATCGTGAGGACGAGGTCCGTGGCGGTGGTGCCCGGCTTCAGCTCGCCGGTCAGCTTGAAGCCGACGACGCGCGGGATGAGCATGGAGACCGGCTGGCCCAGCATCGCGGCCTCGGCCTCGATGCCACCGACGCCCCAGCCCAGGACGCCCAGGCCGTTGACCATCGTGGTGTGCGAGTCGGTGCCGACGAGGGTGTCGGGGTAGGCCTGGCCGTTGCGGACCATGACCGTACGGGCCAGGTGCTCGATGTTGACCTGGTGGACGATGCCGGTGCCCGGGGGGACGACCTTGAACTCGTCGAAGGCGGTCTGGCCCCAGCGCAGGAACTGGTAGCGCTCCTTGTTGCGGCCGTACTCCAGCTCGACGTTCTGGCCGAAGGCGTCCGCCGTACCGAACTTGTCGGCGATGACGGAGTGGTCGATGACCAGCTCGGCCGGGGCCAGCGGGTTGATCTTCGCCGGGTCGCCGCCGAGCTCCTTCACGGCCTCACGCATGGTGGCGAGGTCCACGACGCAGGGGACGCCGGTGAAGTCCTGCATGATCACGCGGGCCGGCGTGAACTGGATCTCCTGCGCGGGCTGGGCCTGCGAGTCCCAGTTGCCGAGCGCGCGGATGTGGTCGGCGGTGATGTTCGCGCCGTCCTCGGTACGGAGCAGGTTCTCCAGCAGCACCTTCAGGCTGTAGGGAAGGCGTGCGGAGCCCTCGACCTTGTCCAGCTTGAAGATCTCGTACGACTCGTCGCCCACGCGCAGCGTGCTGCGGGCGTCGAAGCTGTTCGCCGACACGACAGTCTCCTTCAGATTTTTTCGCGCGTTCCGTACATCCTGCCGCCACGACTCCTCGTCGGTCCGCTAAGGTAAGGCTTAGTTAGGTAACCCTTACCGAGTGGCGGCTTCTGGTGCGCCTCGGCAGATATCTCGATGTCGAGATAACTCTAGTACATGACCCCTCGGTCCGACGAGGCGCGCCCGCATGCCCTGCGTCACGGGGCGCCCCCGGCACGCGCGGTGAGCGCCACCGTCGTGTAGCGCATGGTGAAGCTGCCGCCCAGGGTGTCGACGGCGGCGCCGACCGCCGCGAGCACCTCGGACCGCGCCCGGACCGGGAGGCGGGTGAGCGCGCCCTGCGTCGGCAGCTGGTCCAGCCAGGCGTCGCGGGTGTACGTCCACTCCCATGCGTACGACCATCGCTCGGGGTCGCCGAAGGCGCGCGTCGCACGGATGCCGTCGGCGGCCGTGTCGAGCAGCGGGTCCGGGCCGGGCTTCGCCCGGACGTCGAACGGGACGTCGGGCGCCACCGCGTGGAGGGCGTCGGCGAACGCGTCCGCCACGGCGGGCGGCGGCTCGTGCATGTTCCAGAACGCCGCGAGGAGGCCGCCGGGGCGCAGGACCCGCGCCGCCTTCGCCGCCCCCGCGACCGGGTCGACCCAGTGCCAGGCCTGACCCGCGACCACCGCGTCGAACGTGCGGCCCGCCGGGTCCCACTCCTCGAAGGTCCCGGGCTCGACCTCCGTTCCGAGCCCCCGCGCCAGCTCCGCCATCCGCTCGTCGGGCTCGACGCCGAGCACCTCGCACTCCGCTGCGCGCAGCTGCCGGGCGACGATTCCGGTGCCGCAGCCGACGTCGAGGACGGTCGGGCCGGGGGCGGTCGCGGCGATGCGGCGGACAAGCGGGGTGGGATAGCGGGGGCGGGCCCGGTCGTAGCGCTCGGCGTCCGCGCCGAAGGATTCCGCCATCCGACGGTGTCGGTGGGGCTCGCTCTCAGGGATAGTGGGCATGCGCCCACTTTGAGTGGGCACGTGCCCACTCGTCAATGGCCGGGTGGACGGTACGGCAGAGAGGCGGGACCGACGTGCCCACAGGGGTGGCCATCCGCGATGTGCGCGAGCAGCTGTTCGCCGCCGCCGAGCGCGTCCTGCTCCGGGACGGCCCGAACGCGCTGACCAGCCGGGCGGTCACCGCGGAGGCGGGGTGCGCGAAGGGGGTCCTGCACCGGCACTTCGACGACTTCGACGCGTTCCTCGCCGAGCTGGTGCGCGACCGGATCGGCGAGGTCGAGACGCGGGGCGCGGCCCTGCGCGGGGCGGCAGGAACCGGCACCGTCGTCGACCACGTCGCCGCCGCGCTGACGGACCTGTTCGGGCCGCTCGCGCTGGGCGTGCTCGGTCTGGTCACCTCGCGGGACGCGCTGCGGGCGCGGCTGCGGCGGACGACGCCGGTCGGCATCCCTCTCCTGACGGAGGCGGGCGCCGTGCTTGCCGCCTACCTCGCGGCGGAGCGCGACCTCGGCCGGCTCACCGCCGGGTCCGACCCCGACACGCTCGCGTTCACCGTCATCGGGAGCGGACATCTGCTGTTCGCGGGGTACGAGGGCGGTGCTCCGTCAGCAGTGGAGGTCCGTCGGGTCGTCGACACGGTCCTGGCGGGGGCGACACCTCGGACGGGTTGAGCCGGGTGCGTCCGACGACGTCCGCACCAGCCAGGACGGCGACAACGCGTCTCGGGCGGCGCGTCGCGGATGGGCGCGGGGCGTGAGGACGGTGCGCCCCGGGCTGCGGAAGCACGCCGTGGCGTTCTCACCGTCCTCGCGGGGGCCGCGCCTCAAACCCGTTGAGCCGGGCACGCCTCCGACGACGCCCGCACCACCAGGCCCGCCGGGACCGTCACCGGGCCCGACGGCACCGTCCCGTCGTCCTCGATCAGGGCGACGAGGACCGCCACGGCGGCGTGGGCCATCTGCTCCGGGGCGAGGGTCAGCGTCGTCACGGGTGGGGTCGTCCGCGCGTAGGCGGGGTCCTCGCTCGCGCAGACCACGCGCAGGTCGTCGGGGACGCGCAGGCCGTGCCGGGCCGCGGCGGCGAGGAGCTGGCGGCCTCCGGGGTCGTACGCGGCGTAGACGGCGTCGACCCGGTTCCCGGGGTCCCCCAGGAGCGCGTCGAACGCGTTGCCTCCGTCGTCGGTCTCGTCGAACGGCACGATCAGCGGGGTCCTCGCGTGGTCCGCGCACCAGCGTTCGTACGCCGCCGTCACCGCGTGCGCGTAGTGCTCGCCGCCGCTGCCGGACTGGAGGGCGACGCGGCGGGCACCGGAGGACGCGAGGTGGTCGAGCACCTCGCGGGTCGCCGACTCGTGGTCGTTGTCGACCCAGTGGTCGCCGGGGAGCGGGTCGCCCGGGACCCCGTCGAAGACGAGCGGGATGCCGCGGGCGCGCAGGGCGCGGACCATCGGATCGCCGCGCGGGCTGTCCATGATCAGCATTCCGTCGACGGCGAGGTGGTGCCAGGAGTCGTCGGCGGCGCGGTCGGCGGGGAGGGTGACGAGGGCGTAGCCGCGGGCGTGGGCGGCGGAGGTGGCCGCGGTGACGGCGCGGGAGAAGTAGGCGATGTCGGTGTAGTTCCAGGCGCCGGGGAACGTGGTGACCGCGATGCCGAGCGTCCGGGTGCGGGGCGGGCCCGGCGTGCCGTAGCCGAGGCGGGTCGCCGTCTCGCGGACCCGGCGGCGGGTGGCGTCGCCGACCCGTCCCGTGCCGTTGAGGGCGTGCGAGACCGTCGCCGTCGAGACCTCCGCGGCGCGGGCTATGTCGGCGAGAGTCGGCCGTGGCACGTGGCACATCGTACGGAATCCGTCGTCCGGGACGGGTTCTGGTTAACGGATTACTCGTCGAGGGTTCCCTCCACCTTCCTCATCGGTCCCGCTACGCCTTGGAGTGTGTGGTCGTGTCCCCGTCGTACGAAGCCCCCGCCCAGCCCTCTCCCCTCTCGCGGAGGGGGCTCCTCGCCGCCGCCGGAGCCGCCGGGCTCGTCACCGCGGCCGGTCCCGCCGCCGCGGCCTCCCCCGCGTCCCCCTCGTCCCGTCGCCGCTCCGCCGCCCTCGTCGTCCACAACGGCCGCGTCTTCACCGGCACTTCCGCCCACCCCACCCGGCACGAAGCCGTCGCCGTCGGGCGGGACGGGCGGATTCTCGCCGTCGGTCCGGACGCCGCCGTCAAGCGGCACGTGGGGCGGGACACCGACGTCGTGGACGCGGCGGGCGGCACCGTCATGAGCGGCATCCACGACGGGCACGCCCACCCGATGGACGCCGCGAGCCGGTCGCTGCGCCCCTCGCTGGCCGGCGCCGAGCAGACCGTCGAGGAGCTCCAGAAGACGCTGACGGGGTTCCTCAAGGACTCGGCGGAGCAGGAGCCCGACGGGTGGCTCGTCGTGGAGGACTGGAATCCGGTCGGGCTCCTGCCGCACGGCACCGCCCCGCACCACACGATGCTCGACGCCCTGCCGACGCGCCGCCCGATCGCGCTGCGCGGCGGCGACGGCCACAACCTGTGGGCCAATCAGCGGGCCCTGGACATCGCGAAGATCACCGCGTCCACGCCGGACCCGGTCGGCGGCAGAATCGTGAAGGGGGCGGACGGCAGGCCGACGGGCGTGCTCAAGGACGACGCCCAGCCGCTCGTCGCACGGCACATCCCCGAGCCCGACGAGACCCAGTTGGCGGATGCAGCGGCGAAAACTCTCGCCGAGGCCGCCGCGTCCGGCATCACCACGTTCATGGAAGCCGTCGTGGGGCGCGCCGAGCTGAAGCTGTATCAGCGGCTCGCCGCGTCGGACCGGCTGCTCCAGCGCATCGTGCCCGCCCTGCGCGTGGAGACCGACATGACGAAGGATCCGGCCGCGGCACTCGCGTACGCGAAGAAGCTGCGGGCGGAGTTCGATGACGTACGAGGACTGCGCTTCGGGACCATCAAGGTGTTCCTCGACGGTGTCGTCGAGTACCCGGCGCAGACCGCCGCGCTCCTGGAGCCGTACCTCGACAAGGACGGCAGGCCCACCGACCACCGCGGCGACCTGTACGTGTCGGCGGCGGACTACGGACGGCTCAGCGCCGCCTTCAACGCCGAGGGCTGGCAGATGCACGCGCACGCCATCGGCGACCGCGCCGTGCGCACGTCCCTCGACGGGTACGCGTACGCCTTGCGGAAGACCGGCCGCCGTGATCTCCGCAACACCACCGCACACCTCCAACTGGTCGATCCCGCCGATCTGCCGCGGTTCGCCGCACTCGGCGTCGTCGCCTGCATGCAGCTCCAGTGGGCCGCCCGCACCACGTGGACGATGGACGCCCTGCTGCCCTACATCGGGGCACGGCGCCACCGTTGGCAGTACCCGGCGCGCAGCCTTCGGGACCGGCGCGCGGCGCTCGCGGGTGGCTCGGACTGGCCGGTCGACCCTTTGCAGGTCTGGAACCAGATCCGCACCGCGATCGACCGCGAGGGCATGGAGGGCGAGGGCGACCTGTACCGCGCGCAGGAAGGCCTCAGCCGTACGTCTTCCCTGCTCATGCACACCGCGGGCACCGCGCGTCAACTCCGCTCGGACCACCTCACGGGCACCGTGGAGAGAGGGAAGGCAGCCGATCTCGTGGTGCTCGACCGCGATGTGACGCGGTGTCCGGTGGCCGATATCAGCTCGTCCGAGGTGCGCATGACGCTCGTCGGAGGCACAGTGGTGCACGACGCACAGTCGTCGGCAGGACGCGCGGCCGCCGCCCGAGTGACGCGGGCGGCGGCGGGGCCCCGGCCCACGGCGTACGCGTCGGTGCACGGCCGGCACGCCTCGTGCGGCTGTGGCTGAGCTCCCCCCGCGCCTCGGCGAACCGGGAGAAAGCCCCTCTTACGGCCGAACCTCAGATGGCCTACCCCAGCGCGTACGGCATCTCATATCTGAGATAACGTACGACTCATGGCAGACGACTACCTCGTACGCATCGGCAAGCTCATTCGCGACGCCCGGCAGCACCGCGGCTGGACGCAGACGCAGCTCGCCGAGGCGCTCTCCACCAGCCAGAGCGCCGTGAACCGCATCGAGCGCGGCAACCAGAACATCAGCCTTGAGATGATCGCCCGAATCGGCGAGGCTCTCGACAGTGAAATCGTCTCGCTCGGGTACGCGGGCCCCATGCATCTGCGAGTTGTCGGCGGCCGTCGGCTCTCCGGCGCCATCGACGTCAAGACGAGCAAGAACGCGTGCGTGGCGCTGCTCTGTGCGTCCCTCCTGAACAAGGGCCGTACGGTGCTGCGCCGCGTGGCCCGCATCGAGGAGGTCTACCGCCTCCTGGAGGTCCTCAACTCCATCGGGGTACGCACCCGTTGGATCAACGACGGCGTCGACCTGGAGATCGTGCCGCCCGCCAAGCTGGACATGGACGCCATCGACGCGGAGGCGGCCCGCCGCACCCGCTCGATCATCATGTTCCTCGGCCCGCTGCTGCACCGCATGGACCACTTCAAGCTGCCCTACGCGGGCGGCTGTGACCTGGGCACCCGCACGATCGAGCCACACATGATCGCGCTGCGCAGGTTCGGCCTGGACATCGCGGCGACCGAGGGGCTGTACCACGCGACGGTCGCCCGCGACGTCTCCCCCGACCGCCCGATCGTCCTGACCGAGCGCGGGGACACGGTCACCGAGAACGCGCTGCTCGCCGCGGCGCGGGGCGCGGGCACGACCGTCATCCGCAACGCGTCCTCGAACTACATGGTCCAGGACCTGTGCTTCTTCCTGGAGGCGCTCGGCGTCAAGGTGGAGGGCATCGGCACGACCACCCTGACCGTGCACGGCGTCCCCACCATCGACGTCGACGTCGACTACTCCCCCTCCGAGGACCCGGTCGAGGCGATGAGCCTGCTGGCCGCCGCGGTCGTCACGGAGTCGGAACTGACGGTGCGCCGGGTGCCGATCGAGTTCCTGGAGATCGAGCTCGCGGTCCTGGAGGAGATGGGCCTCGACCACGACCGCAGCGCGGAGTACCCGGCCGACAACGGCCGTACCCGCCTGATCGACCTCACGGTCCGCCCCTCCAAGCTGGAGGCGCCGATCGACAAGATCCACCCGATGCCGTTCCCCGGCCTGAACATCGACAACGTGCCCTTCTTCGCGGCCATCGCGGCGGCGGCGCAGGGCAAGACGCTGATCCACGACTGGGTCTACGACAACCGCGCGATCTACCTCACGGACCTCAACCGCCTCGGCGGCCGCCTCCAGCTCCTGGACCCGCACCGCGTCCTGGTGGAGGGCCCGACCCGCTGGCGCGCGGCGGAGATGATGTGCCCGCCCGCCCTGCGCCCCGCCGTGGTCGTCCTGCTCGCGATGATGGCCGCCGAGGGCACGTCGGTGCTGCGCAACGTGTACGTGATCAACCGCGGCTACGAGGACCTGGCGGAGCGCCTGAACTCGGTGGGCGCGCAGATCGAGACGTTCCGGGACATCTGACGGCGGCGGAGCGCCGTCGGACGCGGGCGGGTCAGTGCCCGGCCCGGTCCGACGGCGCGGCCGTGACGAGTTCGGTCAGCACCCCGTGGCAGTCCTTGGGATGCAGGAAGGTGATCCGCGACCCCATGGACCCGATCCGCGGCTCGTCGTAGAGCACCCGGATTCCCTTGTCCCGGATGGCGTCGGCGTCGCCGTCCACGTCCGCCGTGCCGAACGCGATGTGGTGGACGCCCTCGCCGTTCTTGGCCAGCCACTTGCCCACCACGGAGTCCTCGCGGGTCGACTCCAGGAGCTGGAGGCAACTCATACCGCCGTCCGACGTCCCGTTGATCCTCAACATCGCCTCCCGGAGGCCCTGTTCCTCGTTGGCCTCGATGTGGAGGACCTCGAAACCGTACGTCTCACGGTAGAACTCGATGGTCTTGTCGAGGTCGAAGCAGGCGATCCCGATGTGATCAATTCGCGTCAGCATGGCTCAAGTTCACCTCACCCGCGGATGATCATGCAAGCCGTCACTTGCCCAGCTTCTTGGCCGCGGCGGCGCGGCGGGCGAACGTCTCCTCCTTGGAGCCCTCCATCTCGCGCAGCGCGGACTTCCGTTCCCGCTTGCTGAGCCGGTCCAGGTAGAGGTGGCCGTGCAGGTGGTCCGTCTCGTGCTGGAGGCAGCGGGCGAAGTAGCCCCGGCCCTCGATCACGAGAGGGTTGCCGTCCTTGTCGCGGCCTCGCACCACCGCGCGGTCGAGCCGGGGCACCATGCGGTACGGACCCGGCACGGACAGGCAGCCCTCCGACTCCTCGACCAGCACGCGATCCTCGGTCGCGATCTCGTCCAGGACCGGATTGGCGATGTGCCCGACATGGCGCACTCCCCAGTCGTCCACGATGTCCCACACGAACAACTGAAGGTCCACGTCGATCTGGTTGGCCGCTAGGCCCGCGCCGTTGGCCACCTGGTTCGTGGCGAACATGTCGTCGATCAACTGCGAGAGCTCGGGCGTGCCGAACTCGGTGACCTCCCGGCAGCGCCGGTTCAGGATCTCCTCCCCGACGACGGTGATGCGGTGCACCGCACCCCGTTCGACCTCCGGGGCGAGCTGCGGGTAGGAGTCGACCGGCTCCCCCTGTACCCGCACCCGGCGGTCCTGCGAGATGTCACCGTTCCGAACTGCCATGGAGTTTCCACGCCTTCCGCACATGCACGCGCCGGCCGGGGACGTGCTCCCCGGCCGGCGCCTGCCCAGCTTGACCGAACGCTTTCCAAAGTAGCAGCCTTTGCAAAGTGAGCGACAACGACCGTCAAACACCCGCCAGGGAGCACACGTTGAGCCGTGCCCGACAGTCCCTACCGGACCATCCCGTGCGCGTCGCCCTGCTGGACCTGCTGGCCGAGCTCGGCACCGTCACGTCCACACAGGCCGCCGCCCGCCTCGGCCACAGCTCCGGCCTCTGCTCCTTCCACCTGCGCCAACTCGCCCGGCACGGCCTCATCGAGGAGGTTCCGCGGGAGGGCGGCCGGGCGCGGCCGTGGCGGCTCAGGTGGGAGTCGGGGCCCCCGCCGGACCAGAACGCGCCGGAGCGGTTCGACGATCTGGCACGGGGGTTGGAGGACGAGAGCTACCAGCACTGGCTGAGTCACCGGGACCGGGCGCCGGCCGACTGGAAGCACGACGAGTCGTTCAGCGCCGTGGTCCACCTCACCCCGGCGGAGATGGCCGAACTCGCCGCTTCCATCAGGCTGTTGGTGGGCGCGTATCGCGACCGGGACCACCGGGCCGTCGCGGGGGCGAGGCCCGTGGCCGCGGTCGCCCGGCTGTTCCCCCTCCTCGACGACGACGGTGGTAGTGGTGGTGCGACCCGGTCAGCCCGGTCGTCCGTGGACGTACGCCCGGAGGAGTGACGCCCCGGAGAGCCCGCCTATGCCGGCGAGTTCGTCACGCCCGGCGCGTCCGGCGCATTCGTCGCGTCCGCCGGGTTCTCGGTGCCGAGGGCCGAGATGACCTCCGCGGCCCCTTCGCCCCGACTCGCCGTGGTCGTCACCACGGGGATGTCCCGGGTGCCCAGCGCGACCATCGCACGCAGTTCGCGGACCAGCCCGTGGACCCCGTCCTGGTCCGCCTTGTTCACGACGTACAGGTCGGCGACCTCCAGCACACCGGCCTTGGCCAACTGGATTCCGTCGCCCGCGCCGGGGGCGAGGACGACGACGGTCCGGTCGGCGACCGACGCGATCTCGACCTCCGACTGCCCGGCCCCGACCGTCTCGATCAGGATGACGTCGAACCCGGCCGCGGACAGGACCGCGATCATGGGCCGGGCGGTCGCCGAGAGGCCACCGAGGTGACCCCGGCTGGAGGCCGACCGGATGAACACCCCCGGGTCGTCCGCATGCGCCTGCATACGGATGCGGTCGCCGAGCAGCGCGCCGCCGGTCACCGGCGACGAGGGGTCGAAGCAGAGCACCGCCACCCGCTTCCCGCGCCGCCGGTACTCGGCGACGAGGCAGGAGACGAACGTCGACTTGCCGACACCCGGCGGACCGGTCAGGCCGATGACCGGGCAGGCCGCACCGGCAGCACCCGCCGCGCCCGGGGCGCCGAGGTCGGCGGCCGCGAGGTCATGGTTCTCCGCACGCCCCATGAGGCGGGCCAGCGCGCGGGTGCTGCCCTGCCGGGCGGATTCCAGCAGGGCGTGCAGCGGCTCCCCCGTCACCCGGTCACCTCCAGCGGGCGCAGGTTGGCGTGCGCCCAATCGATGATCTCCGGGAGGGAGTCACGGGAGGTGAAGATCCGGCGTACACCCATCTCGACGAGCAGACGCGCGTCCTCCGGCGGGATGATCCCGCCGCAGAAGACCGGCACATCCGCCGCGTCGTTCTCGGCCAGCAACTTCAGGATCCGAGGCACCAGTTCCATGTGGGCGCCCGACAGCAGGGACAGGCCGACCGCGTCGGCGCCCTCCTCCAGCGCGGTGCGGACGATTTGCTCGGGTGTCTGCCGCAGGCCGGTGTAGATGACCTCCATACCGGCGTCGCGCAGGGCCCGCGCCACCACCTTGGCGCCCCGGTCATGGCCGTCGAGCCCCGGCTTGGCGACCACCACTCGAACTCGATGCATCTGTCCCCCGGACTTTTCCGTGTCTGCGATCGGAGCCGACGACGTCATGCCGTCATCAGCGGGGCGACCCGGTCCTCGCCGATGCGCGCGCGCAGCGCCGGGTCGGTGACGCCGAGCCCGGCGGCCGGCGACAGGCAGAGCACGCCGACCTTGCCGAGGTGCTCGTTCAGCTGGATCGCCCGTGCGGCCTCGCCCGTCTCCTGGAACGGGTGCACCGCGGACAGCATCGGCATCACCTTGCCGCGCTGGATGAGGCGGTTCGCCTGGTGCTGCTCGTACAGATTCGCCCCGTGGCTGCCGACGATCTTCTTCAGCCGCATCCACAGGTAGCGGTTGTCGAAGGTGTGCTGGTACCCCGTGCTCGATCCGCACGTCACGATGGTGCCGCCGCGACGGGCGACGAACACCGAGACTCCGAACGTCTCGCGGCCGACGTGCTCGAAGACGATGTTCGGGTCCTCGCCGACCTCACGCCTGATGATCTTCCCGAGCCGCTTGCCCGCGGCCACGGTGACGTCCGGGTCGGCGGAGATCTCGCCGATCTCCCGGCGGTCGATGACCAGTTCGCAGCCGAGCTTGCGCGCGACCTCGGCCTTCTCGTCCGAACTGACGATGCCGACCGGTATGCCGCCGCCGTTGCGGACGAACTGGACGGCGTAGCCGCCGAGGCCGCCCGCCGCGCCCCACACCAGCACCACGTCGCCCTGACGCATGTTGGCACCGCGCTCGCTCACGAGCATCCGGTAGGCCGTGCCGGCGCACAGCGGATTGCTGGCCGCCTCCTCCCAGGTGAGGTGGGCGGCCTTGGGCAGCAACTGGCTGGCCCGGACGACCGCGTAGTCGGCGAGACCGCCGAAGTTCGTCTCGAATCCCCAGGCCCGCTGCTCGTGCCCCAGCATGCCGTCGTGCTGGGTCAGCGGTTCCTGGTCGTCGACGTGTGCCGTCGCCACGGCGACGTGGTCGCCGACCTTCCAGTTGCGCACCCCGTCACCGACGCGCACGATCACTCCGGCGGCATCCGAGCCGAGCACGTGGTAGGGCTGGTCGTGCCGGGCGGCCCAGCCGCCCTGCTTGCCGTAGTGGCGCAGGAAGTTGAAGGTGGGCAGCGGCTCGAAGGTCGCGGACCAGATGGTGTTGTAGTTCATCGCCGCCGCCATGACGGCGACCAGCACCTCGTCGGGGGCGAGTTCCGGCATCGGGACCCTGCCGAGGTGAATGGTCTTGCGGACGTCCTTGTCCTCCACACCGGAGAAGATGCCGACGTCCTCGGCTCGCAGATGGGCAGCGTTGTATTCGGCGGGGACCGGAAGGCTCTCCAGTACGTCGGGCGAGGCGCCCGCGATCACAGCTGCCGAAAGCTCGTCCATGGTCATCCTTCTTCACTGTCAGCGTCGGTGCTGGGGTCGGTGCTCGTATCGGGGTCGGAAACGGTGACTCTGATGCGTCCGGGCAGGTCACCGCCGTGCAGCCAGGTGCGCAGATGGGCACGGATGTCGCGCGCGCTCGGGGCGCCCGTGGACGGGCCGGTCACGGTGAGCACCGCGGTCGCCGTCCGGGCCTGTTCCATGCGCACCTCCGCTTCCCGGACCCAGGGGTGGGTGCGGGCGACACGGGCGACGGCGGAGGCGTCGATCAGGCTGCGGGTGCGTATCCACCGGCCGTCCCGCGGTCCGAGGAGCCGCACGCGGCCGTCGGCGGCGACGTATCCGCAGTCCTCGGTGGGGATCTCGCGGCCGTCGGGCAGCAGGACCCGCACCGTACCCGCGATGGATCGCGGCAGCGGCTGTCCCGACGGGCCGTGGACCGTGAACGCGACGCCCTCCGCGGGTGCCAGCGTGGGCGGCTGGGGAGCGTCGTCGTCGTGCACGGTCCCCGCGCGGACGTCGCCGCGGAGGTACGGGGATCCGCCGGCCGCGGGGGCCGGGCGGTCCGCGCGTGCCGGGGCGACCGAGGAGGTCGTGCGGTCGGCGGCGAGGTCGGAGACGGCGGTGCGGAAGTCGGCCAGGAGCTGCTCGGCCTCCGCTGCGCCCATGAGGTCCTGGCGGTAGTCGAGGCGCACCCGGCACCGCGGCCAGTCCGCCCGGATCTGCAGGGTCCTGGCCAGGGCCGCGTTGGTGTTCGGCGTGAAGAAGTCCCAGGCGGAGCGCAGGCCCGGGACGTCCAGGTCCAGGCCGGCCGGCGGCCGGGGGAAGGACAGGCCGAGTTCGGTGCTGAGCCGGGCCAGCGGCTTGCCGGGCACACCGGCGACCAGGTCGACGAAGGGGACGCGGCGGTTGCGCGCCAGTTGGGTCAGCGCCCGGCGCGCGGTGGCCACGGACTGCTCGGTCGAGGCGCTCCGGGCCGTCTCCAGGGCCACGGGGACCACGTTGATCTGGAGCCCGGCGACGTGGCCGGTGTGCTCGTCGCTCACGTCGGAGGCCAGGGCCAGCAGCGACTCGGTGTTGCCGTAGACGGCCAGTTGGCGGGTGAGCGCCGCCATGAGCATGGTGAAGGTGCTCACCTCCAGCGCCTGTGCCTTCGTACGGAGGGCGGCGACCGCGGACGGGTCCAGTTCGATCGTCGGCGACGCGGTGACCGTCCGCTGCCCCAGGCGTCCGCCTTCGGGCAGCGCCATCGGCTCGGCCCTGTCGACGGCGGTCCGCCAGAACTCGATGGCCTCCTCGGTCACCTCCCTCGGGGCCACCGGGGTGTCGGGCGCGGCCAGCGGCGTCGGGCGCACGGCCCGCCCCGCCCGGAGGTCCCCGAGGCAGGCGGAGAAGTCGCGGGCCACGAGGAACTTGCTGCGCCCGTCGAATCCGGCGTGATGGGCCTCGAACACGACCGAGCAGCGGTCGGGGGCGTGCCTGAGGAGCCGGAACCGGATGGGCGCCTCCGTGGCCAGGTCCCAGTGTCGGTGCTGTTCGGGCCGCTCGCGCCAGGCACGGACGGCGGCGCGCTCGGCGCCGTCCTCGCAAGGGAGGTCGCCGTGCTCGAAGTCGCAGGCCTCCTCGGCCGGCAGGACGCACTGCCGCAACTGGCCGTCGACCAGGCGCAGTACCGACCGCAGCGGTTCGTGCCGGTGCAGCACGGCTCGTGCGGCGGCCTCCAGGTGGTGGGCGTCGACCGCCCCGTGGAAGGTCGCCACGAAGTAGCCGCCGCCGCTGATGGACGGGTCGATGGTGGCTTCGGCCCACAGTGCGTACTGGCCCGCGTCCGCGGGCCTCTCGTGCAGGATCGTGGTCATGCGCGGCGGCCCCGCTCGCGTCGGCGCCTGCTGCGGTCCTCGCTGATCAGCGTGGCGACGGCGTCGCGGTCGATCTTCCCGCTGGGCGTCCTCGGCAGTTCGGGCAGTACCGTCACCGAGGCCGGGATCGAGGCGTCCGGCAGGACCTTGCGCAGCCGTTCCAGCGCGTCGGCCTCGGCCGGCCCCGCGCAGCCCTCGCGGGGGACGACCGCGGCGCGCAGGACGGCGTGGCCCGCCCCGGTCGTCACCATGACCGTCGCGGCGGCCGCGATGTCGGGGTCCGCGAGCAGTTGCGCGTCGACTTCCAGGAGGTCGACGCGGATGCCGCGGATCTTGGTCTGGCTGTCCACGCGGGAGAGGAAGCGCACACCGTCGTCGGTGAGTTCGACCAGGTCGCCGGTGCGGAAGGCGCGGGTGTGCCCGGCCGGTGAGGTCGGGATGGTGACGTAGCGCTCGGCCGTCAGCTCCGGGCGGCCCAGGTATCCCTCCGACAGCGGGTGCCCCGTCACGAGGAGTTCGCCGATGTGGGGGTCTTCCGGGTTCTCCGGGTCGATGAGCAGCTCGCACCCCGGCAGGGGGACGCCGACCGGCGGCAGATGGGGCCAGGCGTAGGGGTCGGGGCCCAGGATGTGCGAGGTCACCATGGCGGACTCGCTCTGCCCGTAGTGGTTGACCAGGCGGCAGCCGGGCAGCCGGGCGAACATCGCCCTGATGTCCTCCGAGCAGACGACCTGCTCGCCGGCGGTGTTGACCTCGACCAGGGACAGCTCGGCGAGCGTCTCCGGACGTGCCGTCACCGCCAGCATCTGCAGGGCGACGAACGGCAGGAACAGCCGCTCGACGCGGTGTTCGGCCAGCCAGCGCAGCAGCCGCGCCGGCTCGCGGCGCAGCTCCTCCGGCATGACCGCCAGCGTGCCGCCGCCGCACAGCGTGCCCAGGATCTCCTGGAACGAGACGTCGAAGTTCAGCGGGGCGAACTGCGCGGTGCGCAGGTCGGGGCGCGGCGAGTGGGACGCCTGCCACTCGGCCATCGTGTCGATGCAGCGGTGGCCGAGGGCCACGCCCTTGGGCCAGCCGGTCGACCCCGAGGTGTAGATGATGTACACGGGCAGCGTGGGGTCGCAGTCGACCGGGCGCAGGTCCGGGGTCCCGGGCGCGGCGGGGGCCCGGCCGATGTCCACCAGGGGGCCGTCGTAGCGCACGCGGGTGTCGTCGGTGGTGATGACGGCGCGCGGCGCGCAGTCGTCGATCATGAACTGCAGGCGTTCGACGGGGTACTCGGGGTCCAGCGGGACGTACGTGGCGCCGCGCAGCACCACTCCGAAGAGCGCGGCGACGGCGCCCGCGCCGCGCGGGCGGGAGACCGCGACCCGGTCGCCCACGCCCACGCCGGCCGTCGCGAGGTCGGCCGAGACCGCCTGGGCCCAGGCGGCCAGCTCCGCATACGTGTAGGAGCGGTCGGCGTCGACGACCGCCGTACGGTCCGGGTGTTCGGTGACGCGGCGGGCGAATGCGGTCAGGAAGCAGTCCGGCGTCGCCGGGCCGCCCCACAGAGACTTCCGTTCCTGCGTGGTCATGCGTTCGTCCCTTGCTGTGCCTTGGCGGACAGCTCCTCGTCGACGGCGTCCACGAACTCCTCGATGGTGGGGTTGTCGAATATCAGGTGCAGTTCCGCCTCCAGGCCGTACTCGCGCTCGACCAGGGCGAGGATCTTCGCGGCGACGAGGGACTCGCCGCCCAGGTCGAAGAAGTTGTCCTCGGGCGTGAGGCCCTCTTCTCCGGTGGCCCGCTCCCAGAAGGCGATGACGGTGTCGGTCAGCTGCTGCTTGTTCATGTTGCTTCGCTATCCACTCGGGTGTCGGGCGCCGGCACGGCCGCGTGCGGTGTGTGCGGGCCCGAAGGGAAACTTGTTGTCGCCGTGCAGGTCAGGTGGGCGGCGCCGTGCCGAGCCCGGCCGCGAGGGCCTGCTGCATCTGGCCGATGCTGGCCCTGGCCCGCGCTGCCGCGATCATCGACTCCATGACGTTGCGGCCCGCCGCGACGTCCTCGGTGAGGGCGCGGAGCCGGTCGTCGCAGTTCCCGCGCTCGAAGGGGGTGCGGCGCCCGGGGACGACGCCGGACCGCAGTTGCCGTTCGGTGAGCCAGTCCTCTTCCTCGGACTCCTCGGCGTCGACGACGCCGACCGTCGGGCCGCTCCCGGTGTAGGCCATGTCGTCGATGCGTGACTCCAGCCAGCCGCTGCGCAGGCAGCTCAGCAGGCCGCCGCGGGCCGCGATGTCGTCGAGCCAGCCACTGGCCTCCGCCTCGATCTCGTCGGCGATGCGCGCGATCACGTCGGAGCCGCCGAGCGGGTCGATGTGCTGCGCCAGATCCGTCTCCTTCAGGAGGATCTGCTGGACCCGCAGCGCGACGCGCGCCGACAGCTGTCCCGGGGTCTGCGCGGCCTCGTCGAAGCCGCACACGTGCAGTGACTGGACCCCGCCGAGGACGGCCGCCATGGCCTGGACGGTCGTGCGCGCGATGTTGTTGAGCGGTTCGCTCGCGGCCAGGGCGGAGCCGAAGGTGTTGACCTGGATGCGCATGCGGGTCGACTTCTCCTCGGTCGCGCCGAAGAGGTCCACCATGCGGGTGGCGTACATCCTGCGCAGCACCCGGAACTTCGCGGCCTCGGCGAGGACCTCCATGTGGGTGCCGAAGATGAAGCTGAGCCGTGGTGCGACCTGGTCGACGGTGAATCCGCGCTCCAGCATGCCCTGGAGGTACGTCTCCGCGTCGGCGATGCCGAGCGCCACCTCCATCGCCCGGTTCGCGCCGGCCTCGCGGGCGTGTCCGCCGGAGATCGACACGGGGTTGACCTTGGGCAGGTGGCGTACGCAGTACTCGATGACGTCCAGTGAGAAACGGAAGCTGTCGTCCAGGTCGAACACGAACGCCTTGCGGGCGGCGTGTTCCTTGAGCATCTCGTTCTGCAGCGTGCCGCGCAGCAGCGCGGGGTCGACGCCCGACTCCTCGGCGACCACGATCCACAGGGCGAGGATCATCGGCGCGGTCGCGTTGATGGTGAACGAGACCGACACCTGGTCCAGCGGAATCCCGTCGAACACGGCGGCCAGGTCGTCGACGGTGGCCACCGAGACGCCGGCGCGGCCGACCTCGCCGACAGCCGTCGGGTCGTCCGGGTCGAGACCGAGTTGGGTGGGCAGGTCGAACGCGAGGGAGAGCCCCGTCTCGCCGCGGTCGAGGAGATAGTGGAAACGCTTGTTGGTGTCCATTCCGTCGCCGAGACCGGCCAATTGCCTGATCGTCCACGGCCGGGACGTATATCCCTTGGGATGAAGTCCGGCCTCGTAGGGGAACTCACCGGGTTTGGTCATCGTCGCCGCCTTCCAGTTCTGCGCGCAGCCGGTCGCCATAGGTGTCCAACACGTCGGTACTCAAAATGTCGTTGTGCTCGCATTCCACCGTGATCTCGGTGACCGGCCCCGCGACGTGCCGGGTCCAGTCGCGTGAGTAGCCCGCGTCGAGCTCCTTGCCCACGGCCTGGAACACCACGGCGGCGCCGTTGAACACGTCCGGTGCGTGGCCGTGCCAGAGCTCCGAGTTGAATCGGAGGTTGTGCACGACGTGGCTGATCATCCAGGCCGGTGGAATGGCCGCGCCGAGAGAGGAATGGCTTTCGATCCATTCCACCAGTTGTTCCTGGGATGCCTTTTCGGGCGGCGCGGGCAGGTCCGCGTTCTTGGACACGAAATACCGCAGTACGTCGATCTCGTCGAATTCCTCGTCCGGTGAGCGGTGCGTGCCGGATTCCACCAGTGCCGCGTCGAGCAGCACCAGCCGCCGCACTCGTGCCCCCCTGCGTTCGAGGACCGTGGCCATCTGGTGAGCGACGACGCCGCCGAAGGACCAGCCGAGCAGGTCGTAGGGCCCGTCGGGCTGTTCGGCCTGGACGAGGTCGGCGTAGTGCTCGGCCATCTCGCGTACCGTGCGCGGCCGTTCGCCGTCGTCCGGGGTCTGCTGGATGCCGATGATCGGACGCCGTACGGCGCCGCCCAGCGCCCGGTAGGCCCAGCTGACGCCGCCACCGGGGTGGATGCAGAACAGCGGGCGTCCCTCGCCCTGGCGCAACCTCACGACCTGCGGCATCTCGTCGGACGCGGACCAGCTGTAGAGCTGCCCGCTCAGGCCCCGTACGGTCGGCGCCTCCATCAGGGCGCGCACACCGATCTCGGTGTCGAAGGCCTCCCGCACGGCCGCGACGACCCGCATCGCGGACAGCGAGCTGCCGCCCAGGTCGAAGAAGGAGTCGTCGACCCCGACCCGCGGCACCTCGAGGACCCGTGCGAAGACGTCCGCGAGGATCTCCTCCACCGGTGACGACGGCGCCCGGTACACCCCACCGGTGAACTCCGGCTCCGGCAGGGCCCGCTTGTCCAGCTTGCCGTTGACGGTCAGGGGCAGTTCGTCGATGACCATGACCGCGGCCGGGACCATGTACTCGGGCAGCCGCACGGCCAGGTCGCCGCGGACCGCGCCGCCGTCGACCGGTACGGCCGGGTCCGCGGGCACGACGTAGCCCACGAGTTGCTTGCCCGCCTCGGTGGCGCGCACGGTCACCACCGCACGCTCCACCCCGGGCACGGCCGTCAGGGCTGCTTCCACCTCGCCCAGCTCGACCCGGAAGCCGCGGATCTTCACCTGGTCGTCCGAGCGCCCGACGAATTCGAGTTCGCCGTCGGCGTTCCAGCGCACCAGGTCGCCGGTGCGGTACATGCGCGAACCGGGAGGGCCGAACGGGCACGCCACGAACCGTGACGCCGTCAGGCCGGGGCGGCCGACATAGCCCCGTCCGACGCTGCGACCCGCCACGTACAGCTCGCCGACCACGCCGACCGGTGTCCGGCGCAGCCCCGCGTCCAGCACGAACAGGGCGTCCCCGGGAACGGGAGTGCCGATGGGGGCCGCTCCCGTGCCGGGCCGCATGGGCCCGCTCATGGAGGCGTAGAACGTCTCCGTCTCCCCGTACCCGTTGATCATGGACCGGCCCGGGGCCCAGCGCTCGACGAGCGAGGCGGAGCACGCCTCGCCGCCCACGAAGACGGTGCGCACATGGTCGAGGCCCTCGGGCGAGAGCATTTCGAGCGCCGACGGTGTCTGGTTGACCGTGGTGATCCGCTCGGCGACGAGCAGCCGGTGGAAGTCGTCCGCGGAGTGCACGGCGTGCTCGGGGACGACGACCAGCCGGCCGCCGTGCAGCAGGGCGCCCCACATCTCCCACACCGACACGTCGAACACGTAGGAGTGGAACAGCGACCACACCTGATCCGGGGTGGGCTTGAAGGACCGCTCCGAGGGGGCGTACATCTGCGTGACGTTCGCGTGGGTGATGCCCACGCCCTTGGGCACGCCCGTCGTCCCGGAGGTGTAGGTGATGTAGGCGAGCAGATCGGGGTCCGGCGGCGGCAGCGTCCCGGACGGCGGCGCGGCCGTCCCGGGGTCCTCGACGTCCACGACCGGGACGCCGCACGCCTCGACGCGGTGGGCGAGTCCGGCCGTGGTGAGGACCGCGACGGGCGAGGCGTCACCGAGGACGAACCGCACGCGCTCGTCGGGGTGTTTGACGTCGATCGGCACGTACGCGGCACCCAGCTTCAGCAGCGCCAGGATCGCCGTCACGGTGTGCTGCGAGCGCGGCAGCAGCAACGCGACCGCATCACCCGTGCCCACACCGCGACCGGCCAGCAGGTGCGCCAGCCCCGTCGACGCGTCGTCCAGCTCCCGGTACGTCCACGACCTGCCGTCGAACACCAGCGCCACCTCGTGGGGCCGCAGGCGCACCTGCTCGGCGAAGAGCCGGGGGATCGAGGGGTCGGCGGCCGTCCGGTCGAGCACCGACCGCTGCCCGAGGTCGTCGAGGTGCGTGAGCTCCCCCGCGTCCAGGAGGTCGATCGACAGCACCGGGCGGTCCGCGTCGGCGAGCAGCGTCCTGAGCAGTCGCTGCCAGCGGGCCACGAGGCGCTCGACGGTCGCGGCGTCGTACACGTCGGTGCGGTACTCGACCACGCCGCCGATGCCCGCGGGACGGCCGGAGTCGTCGTGCCGCTCACGCAGACTGAAGGTCAGGTCCATGCGGGCGGTCAGGGTGTCCGCGCGCAGCGGGGTGATGTCGAGGTCCGGCAGGGACAGGTCGGGCAGGGTGACGTTCTGCCAGGCGAACAAGGTCTGGATCAGCGGGTGGTGGGCCTGCGTGCGGACCGGGTTGAGGCGGTCCACCAGCGCGTCGAACGGCACGTCCTGGTTGGCGAAGGCGTCCAGGCTGCGTTCCCTCACCTGTCCGAGCAGGTCGTCGAAGCTCATGTCGGCCGACACTCGGGTGCGCAGCACCAGGGTGTTGACGAAGAACCCGACCATGTCGTCGAACTCGGTGCGCCCCCGGCCCGCCGTCGGCACGCCGAACGCCACGTCGTCGTTGCCGCTCAGCCGCGACAGCAGCACCGAGAGGGACGTCGCCATCACCATGAACGTCGTCGCGTTGTGCTCCCGCGCGGTGCGGGTGACGCGTTCCTGGAGTTCCGCGGGCCACTCGACGACGACCTGCCCGCCCCGGTGGTCGGCGACCGGCGGGTAGGGCCGGTCGGTCGGCAGCTCCAGGAGGCCCTCGAACCCGTCGAGTTCCCGCTCCCAGTACGCCGACTGACGGCCGAGCCGGGTGTCGGGGTCGGCTTCGTCGCCGAGGAGCCGGTGCTGCCAGAGCGTGAAGTCCGCGTACTGCACCGGCAGCGGTTCCCGCTCCGGTGCCGTCCCGGCACCGCGGGCCCGGTAGGCGGTGAGCAGGTCACGGACCAGCGGTGCCAGGGACGAGCCGTCGGCGGCGATGTGGTGCGCCACGAGGGCGAGGCGGTGTTCCGTGGCGGAGACCCTGAAGAGCCGGGCGCGGAAGGGGATTTCGGCGGCCAGGTCGAAGGCGTGACGGGTGAGCGTGCCGATCTCGTCGTCCAGCCGCTGCCCGGTCCAGTCCTCGGCGTCCCTGACGGCGCAGGCGAAGCCCGCCCGGTCCACGTCGAGCACGCGCTGTTCGGGCACACCGTCCACGGCGGGGAACACCGTGCGCAGGCTCTCGTGCCGGGCCACGACGTCGGCGACCGCCGCGGCCAGGGCCCCGGCGTCCAGCGTGCCGGTCAGCCTCAGCACCAGGGGAATGTTGTAGGTGGCCGATGGCCCCTCGAGCTGGTGGATGAACCAGAGCCTGCGCTGGGCGAACGACAGCGGCAGCCGCTCCGGGCGCACGACCGCCTCCCAGGCCTGCCCGTCGCCCGACGGGGCGCCCACCAGGCGGGCGAGGCCCGCCACCGACGACGTGTCCATCAGCGCGCGCACGCCGATCTCGCGGCCGAAGGATTCCTGTACGGCCGCGACGACCCGCATCGCGGACAGCGAGTTGCCGCCCAGGTCGAAGAAGGAATCGTCCACGCCGACCCGTTCGACGCCGAGCACCCGCGCGAAGATGCCGCAGAGGATCTCCTCGACCGGCGACGACGGAGCCCGGTGCACGCCGCCGGAGAACTCCGGTTCGGGCAGGGCGCGCCTGTCGAGCTTGCCGTTGACGGTCAGCGGCAGCTCGTCGATGACGACCACGGCGGCCGGAACCATGTACTCCGGCAGCCGTGCGGCCACTTCGGCGCGTACCGTCGCGCCGTCCACGGTGAGGCCCGCTCCGGTGCCGGCGGGTACGACGTAGCCCACCACCTGCCGGCCGGCGTCGGTGTCGCGTGCCACCACGGCGGCGTGCGCCACCCCGGCCGCGTCGGCCAGCGCCGCCTCGATCTCGCCCAGCTCGACCCGGAAGCCGCGGATCTTCACCTGGTCGTCCGAGCGACCGAGGAATTCGAGCGCACCGTCGGCGTTCCAGCGCACCAGGTCCCCGGTTCGGTACATCCGGGACCCCGCCGGGCCGAACGGGCACGCCACGAACCGCGACGCCGTCAGGCCGGGCCTGCGCACATAGCCGCGCGCCACGCCGTGTCCGGCGATGTACAGCTCGCCGACGACGCCCGTCGGCACCCGGCGCAGCCCCGCGTCCAGCACGAACAGCGCGGCACCCGGGACCGGTGAGCCGATGGGGGCGCCGTCGCCGGGCCGCACGGGTGCGCTCATCGAGGCGTAGACGGTCGCTTCGGTGGGACCGTAGGCGTTGATCACCTCTCGGTCCGGGGCCCAGCGGTCGGCCAGCTCGGCCGGGAGCGCCTCGCCGCCCACGAAGACGGTCCGTACCGTGTCGAGCCCTTCGGGCGACATCCGGCCCAGGGCGGACGGCGTCTGGGTCAGGACGGTGACGCGTTCCTTCACGAGCAGGTCGTGGAAGTCGTCGGCGGAGCGGACCGTGTCCTCGGAGGCGATGACCAGGCGGCCGCCGTGCAGCAGGGCACCCCACATCTCCCACACCGACACGTCGAACACGTAGGAGTGGAACTGGGACCACACCTGGCCCGGCGACAGCTCCGACGTCCGTGAGGACGTGGTGAACAGCTGCGTCACGTTGGCGTGGGTGACGGCGACCCCCTTGGGGGTGCCGGTCGTTCCGGAGGTGTAGATGAGGTAGGCGACGCGGTCGGGGTCGGGGGCCGGGAAGCCGCCGTCGGCCGGGTGTCCACCGGCCGGCCGGGCGCCGTGCGCCGGTTCCGCGACGTCCACCACGGTGACGTCGTGTCCGCGCAGCCGCTCCGACAGTTCCGCCGTCGTCACGACCGCCGTCGGCGCGGCGTCCCCGAGGACGAACGCCAGCCGTTCGTCGGGGGTGTGCGCGTCGATCGGCAGATATGCGGCGCCCAGCTTCAGCACCGCGAGGACGGCCGTCACGGTGTGCTCCGAGCGCGGCAGCAGCAGCGCGACGACGTCGTCCGCGCCCACGCCACGCCCGGCCAGCAGTCGCGCCAGCTCCGTCGAGGCCCGGTCCAGGTCGTGATACGTCCACGAGCGGCCCTCGAACACCACCGCCACGTCGTCGGGCCGCTGCCGCACCTGCTCGGCGAAGAGCTCGGGCACCGTCACCGCGGCGGTCCGCTCCGAGAGCGCGGGCCGGTTCCCCAGGACGTCCAACCGCGCCAGCTCGTCGCCGTCGAGCACGTCGATGGTCGACAGCGGACGGTCGGCGTCGGCCGCCATCGCGGTGACCAGGGTCTCCAGCCAGGTCAGGATCCGCTCGGCCGCCTGCCGGTCGACGACGTCCGTGCGGTACTCCAGACGGAGCCGCAGCTGCCTGCCGGGCCAGGCCTGCAAGGCGATCGGGTAGTGCGTGAACTCGCGGCTGGAGGTGATCCGGACGCCCAGCCCGTCGCTGTCGAGCTGCCCGCCGGACGCCTTCAGCGGGTAGTTCTCGTACACGAAGACCGTGTCGAAGAGCCGCTGGTGGCCGGCGGCTCGCTGGATGTCGGCCAGCGCCATGAACTGGTGGTCCATGCCGTCGTGATGGGCGTCCCGCAGTGCGTCGATCAGCTCGGCGGCGGTCGTCGTGGCGGTCGTGCGGGCGCGCACCGGGACCGTGTTGATGAACATGCCCACGGCCGACTCGCTGCCGGGCAGATCGGCCGGGCGGCCCGAGACCGTGGCGCCGAACACGATGTCCCGGCCGCCGGTCAACGCGCCGAGCAGGCGCGCCCAGGCGGCCTGGAGCACGATGTTCGGTGTCGTGTTCCGCGCGCGGGCGAGGCGCTCCACGGCGCGTGTGACACCGGCCGGGAGGTCGGCTCGCAGCAGTCCGCGCGCGGCGGGGCCGGTGTGGCCGGCCGGGTCGACCAGGGTCGGCGTCTCCAGCTCCGCGAGCAGGTGCTGCCAGTGCCGTCGCGCGGCGCTCCAGTCCTGCGCGGACAGCCACTCCACGTGGCCGCGGAAGGCGGGGGCGGGGGCCAGGGGCTCGCGGCGGTAGGCGGCGAACACCTCGCGGAGGAGGATCTGGATCGACCAGCCGTCCACCACGATGTGGTGGACGGAGAGCACCAGCTCGTGCCGGTCGGGTGCCGTCCGGCGGATCAGGACGCGCAGCGGCGACCCGCCCGCGAGGTCGCTGCAGGCGGCCAACTCGGCGTCGAGCAGTTCCTGTTCCGACCCGTCATGGTGCGCGTCCACCGTGGTCCATGGCACGTCCGGCCGCTTCGGGATGATCTGCACCGGCTCGGTGAGCCGGTCGGAGACGAACCGGGCGACCAGGTTCGGATGGCGTGCCACCACCGTGCGCACGGCCTCGTGCAGGCGGGGCACGTCCAGCGCACCGGTGATCTCGATGCCCAGCTGCACGGTGTACAGCTCGGTGGGTTCGGCGCCGTCGGAGCGGCGATGGAAGAGCAGACCGGTCTGGAGCGGGGTCAGCGGGAGGATGTCGGCCGGTTCGACGATCTGCGCGAGCCGGTCGAGCTGCTGCTGGGTGACGACCGCGGGCAGCACGTCGGAGGGCGTGAGCCCACCGCCGCCGTTCTTCACGTACGCGGCGATTCCGGTGAGGGCGTCGTGCCAGCGCGTGTGCAGTTCGGTGATGTACGACCGGTCGACGCGCCCGCCGGACCAGCTCCAGGTCGCGTGGAGTTCCGCCCCCGTGCCGTTGCCGAGCACGGCGGCGTTGATGTCGACCGTGTGCGGCAGCAGCATCGGCCGGGAGCCGAAGCGCCGGGCCTGCGGTGATTCCAGCGGCCCGAGAACGCGCCAGTCACCGGCGCCGTCACCGGTCGGCGGCGTACCGCGTCGGCCCAGGTAGTTGAAGCCGATGGCGGGGTCCTCGCCGGGCAGCTCCGCGCCGTCGCCGAGGTACTTGAGCAGGCCGTACGTGATCCCGTCCGGGACGGAACGCAGCTGTTCCTTGGCGTCCTTGAGCCACGCGCCGAGGGCCGGGCGGCCCGCCAGGACCGTCTCCCTGTCCAGTGGCGACGCGGTCAGCGCGACCGGGTGCTTCGCGGTGAACCAGCCCACGGTGCCGGTCAGATCGGTGCCGGCGCCGATCTCGTCGCGGCGCCCGTGGCCCTCCACGTCGATGCGGAAGGGGGCGTCGAAGTGCCGGTGCTGCTGGGCCAGGGCCGTGCCGAGTGCGATGAGCAGCAGTTCCTGGACGCTCGTGTGCAGGGCCGCGGCAGCCTCGTTCACCAGGACGTCCGTCAGCTCGGCGTCGACCGAGACCGACAGCTGCTCCACGTCCGCCCACGCGTCGGCGTCCGGCCGCGCGGTGGGCAGCAGCGCGGCGGCCGTCTCGATGCGCTGCCAGCTCGGCAGCTGGTCGGTGACCTCCGGCGTGGTGGCGTACTCCGCCAGCGTCGTGGCCCAGCGCCGGAACGAGGTGCCGCCGGTGTCCGGCGCGATGTCCCGGCCGTCGGCGTGCCGACGCCATCCTGCCGCGAGATCCCGCTGGATGATCCCCCAGGAGACGGCGTCGACCGCCAGGTGGTGGACGACCAGCAGCAGTTGACGGACCGGTGCGGCCCACACGGCGCGCACCATGACTCCGCGGCGCGGGTCGAGTCCGCGCACGGCGGCGGTGAACGCGTCGTCGGTCAGCTCCTCCACGACGGCGACGTGGTCGGCGGCGTCGACCGAGCCCGCGGGCGGGATCGTGAGGTTCGCCGGTTCGCCCGGCGGGGTGTCGTCCATGCGCAGCCGGAGCATCGCGTGCCGGTCGAGCAGCGCCTGCAGGAGCGCGACCACGTCGCGGTGCTCCGCCCGCGCCGGTGCCTGGAACAGCATGGTCTGGTTGAACTGGTCCGTCGGCGCCGCCAGGGAGCCGAGCCAGCGGATGATCGGCGTCGCCGTGAGGGGGCCGGTGTCGTCGTCCGGTCCGAGCTCAGCGACCGCCGGGTCCGGCTGCTCCAGTACGCGGGCCACGCGCGCCACGGTCTGCTCGACCAGGATGTCGCGGGGCTTGCAGTGCAGGCCGGCCTCGCGGGCCCGAGCCACCACCTGCATGGAGGAGATGCTGTCGCCTCCGAGGTCGAAGAACGAGTCGTCGACGCCGACGCGTTCGACGCCGAGCACATGGGCGTAGACGGCGGCGAGGCTCGCCTCGGTCTCGGTGGTCGGCGCCCGGTAGCCCTCCGTGTCCCGGTGCTCGGGCGCGGGCAGGGCGTTCTTGTCCAGCTTGCCGTTGCCGGTCATGGGCAGCTCGTCCACGACCACGACGGCCGCCGGCACCATGTACTCGGGCAGCCACTCCCCCGCCAGGCAACGCAGCCGGGCACCGTCCGGTGTGCCCGCTCCATCGGCGTCGGCGACGACGTAGCCGACCAGTCGGCGGTGGCCCGGCCGGTCCTCCCGGACGACGACCGCGGCCTGCGCCACGCCGGGGGCCGCTCGCAGCACCGACTCGATCTCACCGGTCTCGACCCGGTACCCGCGGATCTTCACCTGGTCGTCGGCGCGCCCGAGGTATTCCAGCTCACCGTCGGCGTTCCACCGCACCAGGTCGCCGGTGCGGTACATCCGCGAACCGGGAGGACCGAACGGGCACGCCACGAACCGCGACGCCGTCAGGCCGGCCCTGCGCACATAGCCGCGCGCCACACCGTGCCCCGCGACGTACAGCTCACCGGCGACGCCCACCGGCACCCGGCGCAGTCCGCCGTCGAGGACGAAGAGCGCGGTGCCCGAGCCCGCGGCGCCGATCGGCACGGCTCCGTCCGCGGTCAGCGGCCTGCTCATCGACGCGTAGACGGTGCACTCGGTCGGGCCGTAGGCGTTGATCATCGCCCGTCCGGGGGCCCAGCGTTCGGTCAGCTCGGCCGGGCACGCCTCGCCGCCCACCAGGAGCACCGCGACCGAGGTCAGTCCCTCCGGGGAGAGCCGTGCCAGTGCGGACGGCGTCTGCGTCAGCACCACGACCTGCTCGGCGACGAGCAGGTCGTGGAAGTCGGAGGGCGAGTACACGACCTCCTCGGGGACCACGACCAGGCGCCCGCCGTGCAGCAGCGCACCGCACATCTCCCACACCGCGAAGTCGAACGCGTAGGAATGGAAGAGCGTCCACACGTGGTCGTGGGGCGCCAGGGGGGCGGCTCCGGGGGCGCCGGACTCGGCCAGCCGCTGGAGGTGCGTGACGATGAGGTCCGCGATGCCGCGGTGGGTGACGGCGACTCCCTTGGGGGTGCCGGTCGTGCCCGAGGTGTAGATGACGTAGGCGGTCCGGTCCACGGAGAAGTGCGGCAGGGCGGCGGTGGGCTGCCCGGCGAGGGCCGGGTCCTCGACGTCCACGACCGTCGTCCCGTCCGCACCGGCCCGCTCCGCGAGCTCCCGGACGGTGACGACCGCCACCGGCTCGGCGTCCTCCAGCACGAACGCCACCCGCTCGTCGGGGTGGTTCACGTCGATCGGCACATAGGCGGCGCCGAGCTTCAGCACCGCGAGCACCGCCGTGACGGTGTGCTCCGATCGCGGCAGCAGGAGCGCCACCGCGTCTCCGGCGCGCACGCCGCGCCCGGCCAGCAGGTGTGCCAGGCGCGTCGATGCCTCGTCCAGCTCCCGGTACGTCCACGACCGGCCCTCGAACACCATCGCCACGGCGCCCGGTGTCCGCGACACCTGGCGGGCGAACAGCTCCGGCACGGTCGCGGGGTCGTACGGCTCCGACAGCACCGACCGGTTGCCGAGGACGTCCAGCCGGGTCCGCTCCTCCTCGTCCAGCACGTCGAGCGAGGCCAGCGGGCGGTCGGGCTCCGCGGCCATGGCGGTCAGCAGCCGCTGCCAGCGTGCAGTCATGCGTTCCACGGTCCCGGCGTCGAAGATGTCCGTGCGGTACTCGACGATCCCGCTGATCCCGGCGGGCCGGCCGTTCTCCGTGAACCGCTCACGGAGGCTGAACGCCAGGTCCATGCGGGCGGCCCCGATGTCGACCGATGCCGTCTCCATGTCCAGTCCCGGCACCGCGATGTCGGGGACCGTGTCGGTCTGCCAGCCGAACAGCACCTGCACCAGGGGGTGGTGGGCCTGCGTCCGGACCGGGTTGAGCCGTTCCACGAGCGCGTCGAAGGGCACGTCCTGGTGCGCGAACGCGTCCATGCTCCGCTCCCGCACCTGCCCGAGCAGTTCGTCGAAGCTCTGCTCGCCGGTGACCTGGGTGCGCAGCACCAGGGTGTTGACGAAGAAGCCGACCACGTCGTCGAGCTCGGTCCGTCCCCGGCCCGCCGTCGGCACCCCGAACGCCACGTCCGCGCTGCCGCTCAGGCGGGACAGCAGCACCGAGAGCGCCGCCGACATCACCATGAACGTCGTGGCATCGCGTTCCCGCGCGACGCGCTGCACCAGGGCGTGGAAGTCCGCGGGCAACTCGACGGCGACGCGGCCGCCGTGCCGCCCCGCCTCCGCCGGATACGGCCGGTCCGTGGGGAGTTCCAGCCTGCCGGGGAGGCCTTCCAGTGCCTGCTCCCAGTACTGCGCCTGTCGGCCGAGCGCACTGTTGGTGTCCGCTTCGTCGCCCAGCAGCGCGTACTGCCGGAGCGTGTGGTCGGCGTACTGGACGGGCAGCGGCGACCAGGAGGGCGCGTGTCCTTCGGTGCGCGCCCGGTAGGCGGTCCACAGGTCGCGCAGCAGGGGCGCCAGCGACCACCCGTCGACCGCGATGTGGTGCATGACCAGCACCAGCCGGTGTTCCGCGGGCGACACGACGAAGAGCGTCGCCCGGAAGGGCGCTTCGGCGGCCAGGTCGAAGGTGTGTCGGCCGCGCTCGGCGACTGCGTCGGCGAGCCGCGCCGGTGTCCACGCGGCGGCGTCGACGACTTCCCAGCCGACGTCCGCCGCGGCCACGTCCAGGACACGCTGCTCCGGTACGCCGTCCACGGCCGGGAAGACGGTACGCAGGCTCTCGTGCCGTGCCACGACATCGGCGACCGCCGCGCCCAGGGCCGTGACGTCCAGCTCGCCGGTCAGCCGCGACACCAGGGGGATGTTGTACGTCGACGACGCCCCCTCCAGCTGGTCGATGTACCACAGGCGGCGCTGCGCGTACGACAGCGGCAACCGCTCCGGACGCGCCACGGGCACCCATTCCGCGCCGCTGTCGGCCGGGCTGCCCACCAGCCGGGCGAACCCCGCCACCGACGGGGCCTCCCACAGCGCGCGGACCCCGATGTCGGAGCCGAAGGACTCCCGCACGGCCGCGATCACCCGCATCGCCGCCAGCGAGTTGCCGCCGAGGTCGAAGAACGGGTCGTCCACGCCGACCTGCGGCAGCCCGAGGACCCGCGCGAAGATTCCCGCCAGGATCTCCTCCACCGGCGACGAGGGGGCCCGGTAGGCCCCGCCGGTGAACTCCGGTTCCGGCAGGGCCCGCTTGTCCAGCTTGCCGTTGACCGTCAGCCGCAAATCGTCGACGACCATGACCACCGCGGGGACCATGTACTCGGGCAGGTGCCCGGCCACCTCGCCACGCACCGCGGCGCCGTCCACACCCGCCGCGGCGTCGGCGGGCACCACGTAGCCCACCAGCTGCTTGCCCGCCTCGGACGAGCGCACCAGCACGGCGGCCCGCGCCACCCCGGGCACCGCGGCCAGCGCGGCCTCGACCTCGCCCGGCTCCACGCGGAAACCGCGGATCTTCACCTGGTCGTCCGAGCGGCCCACGTACTCCAGCTCGCCCTCGCGGTTCCACCGCACCAGGTCGCCCGTGCGGTACATCCGCGCCCCCGCGGGGCCGAACGGGCAGGCCACGAACCGTGACGCCGTCAGCCCACCGCGCCCCAGGTAGCCGAGGCCGACGCCGGGGCCCGCCACGTAGAGCTCACCGACGACGCCGACCGGCACCCGGCACAGCCCCGCGTCCAGCACGAAGAAGGCCAGGTCGGCGAGGGGCACGCCGACGGGGCTCACATGGCTGTCGAGGTCCGCGGCGACGATGCCGCGGAAGGACGCGTGGACGGTCGTCTCCGTCGTGCCGTACATGTTGATCAGGTGCGGCCAGGTCTCGCGCCGCTCCAGCCACGCCCGCAGCTTGGACGGCTCCAGGGCCTCTCCGGCGAAGACCACGGCCTCCAGCGCGTCGAGCCCGTCCCCGGGCTGCCGTTGCATGTCGGCAGCCTGAAGGGCGTAGAAGGCCGACGGTGTCTGGCTGAGGACGGTGACGCGCTCGTCGATGAGCAGCTGCCGGAAGTCATGGGCGGACCGGACCACGTCCTCGGGGACGACGACGAGGCGTCCGCCGTGCAGCAGCGCGCCCCACATCTCCCAGACGGACACGTCGAACGCGTACGAGTGGAACAGCGACCAGACGTGGTCCGGGGACGGTACGAACCCCGGGGCCGTCGAGGTGAACAGGCGTGTGACGCTCGCGTGGGTGACCGCGACGCCCTTGGGCACGCCGGTGGTGCCTGAGGTGTAGATGATGTAGGCGGTCCGGCCCGCGTCCGGGAGGGCCGGGGCCGTGACGGGCTGCGCCGCGAGGCCGGGGTCGGCCACGTCGACCACCGTGACGTCGAACCCGTCGATCCGGTGCGCCAGCGAGGACGTGGTCACGGCCGCCACCGGAGCCGCGTCGCCCAGGATGAACGCCACCCGCTCGTCGGGGTGCTTGACGTCGACCGGGACGTACGTCGCGCCCAGCTTCAGCACGGCGAGGACGGCGACCACGGTCTCGGCGGAGCGCGGGAGCAGCAGGGCGACGTTGTCCCCCGCGCCCACGCCGCGGCCGGTCAGCAGGTGTGCCAGGCGCGTCGACGCCTCGTCGAGTTCCCGGTACGTCCAGGTGCGGTTCCGGAACACCAGGGCCGCGGCGTCCGGTGTCCGCGCCGCCTGGGCCGCGAAGAGCCCGGGTATGGACGCGCCGTCGGCCTGGTCCGACAGGACGGCGCGGTTGCCCAGGCGGTCCAGGTGCGCGTGCTCGTCGTCGTCGAGTACGTCGATGGAGAGGACCGGCCGGTCCATGTCGGCGACCATCGCGGTGAGGATCCGCTGGAATCGGGCCACCATCGACTCGACGGTCGACGCGTCGTAGACGTCGGTGCGGTACTCGACCACGCCGCCGATGCCCGCCGGTTCGCCGGACCCGGTGTACCGCTCGCGCAGGCTGAACGTCAGGTCCATACGGGCCGCGCGGGACGTGGTGGGCACGATGTCGGCCCGTACGCCCGGCAGCGTCAGCTCGGCGGCGATGTTGTTCTGCCAGCCGAGCATGACCTGGACCAGCGGGTGGTGCGTCTGTGAACGGGTGGGATTGATCAGGTCGACCAGCGCGTCGAACGGGGCGTCCTGGTGCGCCGACGCGTCGAGGACGCGCTTCCGCACCTGCGCCAGGAGCTGACGTCCCGTCAACTCACCTGCCATGTCCGCCCTGAGGACCAGTGTGTTGGCGAAGAAGCCCACGAGGTCGGCGAGATCGGCGTCGCGCCTGCCCGTGGTCGGGACCCCGAACGCCACGTCCGGGCTGCCGCTCAGCTCGGACAGCAGCAGGGAGAGCGCCGCCGAGACCACCATGAAGCCGGTGGACCGGTTCTCCCGCGCCACCTTCCGCACCTGTTCCTGGAGCGACGCGGGCCACTCCACCGGGATCCGGCTGCCGCGGTGATCGGCCACCGCCGGGTACGGCCGGTCCGTCGGCAGCTCCAGCCGCCCCTCGAAGCCGGCGAGCGCCTCCTCCCAGTACCGCAGGTGACGGCTGAGCGCGCTGTCGGGGTCGGACTCGTCCCCGAGCGTGTCGAGCTGGCGGAGCGTGTATTCGCTGTAGTGCAGCGGCAGCGGGGCCCAGCCGGGGGCCTCACCGGCGACGCACGCGGCGTACGCCACCTCGATGTCGCGCAGGAGCGGCGCGAGCGACAACCCGTCCGACGCGATGTGATGCATCACGAGCACCATCAGATGCTCGTCGTCGGCGACCCTGAACAGCCGCGCGCGGAACGGGATCTCGGCGCTCAGGTCGAACTCGTACCACGCCGTCCTCGCGACGGCGTCGTCCAGTGCGTCCGCCGGCCACCCCGAGGCGTCGACGACCTCCCAGCCGAACTCCGCGTCGGCGGCTGCCAGGACGCGCTGTTCCGCCACTCCCCGCACGGCCGGGAACACCGTCCGCAGGCTCTCGTGCCGGTCCACGACGGCGGACAGGGCCGCACCCAGCGCCCGAGCGTCGAGGCCCCCGGTCAGTCGCAGCACCAGGGGAATGTTGTACGTCGACGACAGCCCTTCCAGCTGGTGAATGAACCACAACCGACGCTGCGCGAAAGACAACGGGATCAATGCTCAACCTTACTTACGGCGGGCAGCGGACTCACTGCCGGCGGACTACGGGAACGGCGGGGTCGGTGGAGAGCGGACTACAACAGGTCCACGACGTCGGCCGTCATGAATTCGCGCATCCCGATGACGCCCGAGACCATGGCGAAATAGCGGCTCGTGAGTTCGGGCGAGCCGGCCACGGCGTGCAGCATGCGCAGTCTCGTCTTCGTCGGACGGAGCTTCGCGAGTTCGAGCGTGCTCTTGTACGGCCCTTCGAGGGTGTCCGCCATGGTCCGGGCGAATCCTGACGTCGCTCCGTCGACCGACGCCGCGTCCTCCGTCGGGACCCCGGACATGGCATCGGCGATCAGATCCGCCTGAATGAACGCGTTGGTGATTCCGCGGGCACTGATCGTGTCGAGATGGTGGGCCGCGTCGCCCACCAGGGCCCAGCCGGGCCCGTGCGCCGTACGAAAGTAGTTCCGCTGGTCGCCCGTGCCCCGCAGCCGGTCGGCCCGCTCGGCGGCCATCATCTGTTCGTACAGGTCCGGCGCGGTCGACTCGACCGCCGACAGGTACGCCTCCTCGGGGTCGCGGCGCGCCTCGGCGAATTCGGCCTGCGGCATGTACGCGGCCACGACGGTGAGGTCGTCGTGGGTCGGGATGCGGGCGATCCAGCGTCCCGGTCGTTCGTGGAACCCGAACCCGGTGCGCAGGCCGCGCCAGAACGTGTAGTACACGCAGCTCGCCCGCGGCGCCGACCGCAGGACGGGCGCGCCGACCAGGTCGGCGATCTTCGAGCGCATGCCGTCGGCCCCGATGACCAGTCCCGCCGACACGGTGGCCGTCGCGTCCCCGGTCCGCAGGCGGACTCCGGTGACCCGGTCGTCACGCCGGACCAGTTCCCGCACCTGCGCACGGTCCGTGAACTCCGCCCCGGCCGCCACGGCGGCCCGCACCAGCAGCTCGTCGAGGACGTACCGCCTCGGCGCGTACGCGGCGGAGACCCCGTCGACCGCCGGCACCGCCGAGGTCAGGCTGAGGCCGTCGATGTCATGGCTGATGGTGTCCAGGGGCGGGCAGCCGGAGGCCACGACGTCGTCGAGCACGCCCCAGCGCGCGAGTCTCGTGACCCCCGGCTGGTGGATGTAGAGCGTGGACATGGTGTCCGAAGGGAACGGGGCCTTGTCGACGAGGAGCACGCGCCGGCCCTGTCTCGCCAGCAGCAGAGCGGTCGACGCCCCCGCGCAGCGCGCGCCGACCACCACAACGTCGTAGTCCATCGTCAGCCTCGGGGGGAACGCAGTTCCAGGGTGCAGCACTTGGCGCTGCCCCCTGCCTTGAGCAGTTCGGAGAGGTTCACGCCGATGGGGTTGAAACCGCGTTCGCGCAGCTCCGCGGCGAGACCGGTGGCGGCCTCGGGCAGAATCACGTTGTAGCCGTCGCTGAACGCGTTGAGTCCGAAGACGGATGCGTCCTGCGCGGACGCCAGAACGGCGTCCGGGAACATTTCCCCGAGCACGGCACGGCTGCCCGGCGAGAAGGCCTCCGGGTAATACATGATCTCGTCGTCGGAGAGCACCGAAAGGGCGGTGTCGAGGTGGTAGTGACGCGGGTTGACCAGGGTCAGTCCGGTCACCGGGAGCCCGAAGAACTCCTGCGCCTCGGCGTGCGAGCGCGGGTCGGTACGGAAACCGGTGCCCGCCAGGATGCGTCGGCCGACGAGCAGGTAGTCGCCCTCGCCCTCGTTGATGAACTCCGGCCACAGGAAGTCGTCGAAGCCCCGTGCCCGGAACCAGGAGAGATAGGCGGGCCCCTCGGCCGTCCGCTCCGCGTGCCGGAATCGGGCGCCGAGGACCTTGCCGTCCACCACGGTCGCGCCATTGGCGGCGAACACCATGTCGGGCAGGCCGGGTACCGGGTCGATCACGTCCACGGTGTGGCCGAGCGAGGTGTAGAGGTCATGGAGCTGCTCCCACTGCGCGAGTGCCAGATCGCGGTCGCAGGGCTTCTCCGGGTTCATCCACGGGTTGATGGAGTAGACGACGCCGTAGTGGCTGGGGCGGCACATCAGGAGACGGCGCGGGGTCGCCTCCCGGCGCCGGTCGCGGCGCACGGCGGGGGTCACGTCGGTGGCGGGCATGGTCAGGCTCCTCCGGTGGGGGCGGTCGACTCTCGAGTGCGGCCGGCGTGGTCGAACTCGCGCATGAGGGCGGCGAGTTCCCTGCCGCGCCAGGTGCCGTCCGTGCCGAAGCGGTCGGTGACCCTCTTGCGGATCTCGGGGCTCTGCTCCTGGCTGAGCTTGAACATGCCGTCCGCCGACTCCACCTCGAAGCGGAACGCTCCCACGGCGGGGCCGATGGCCCGGAAGTAGTCCAGCGAGGTGTCCATCTCCCAGCCGTCGCCGAAGTCCTTCTCGTACGCCTGGACCGTCAGCTGGACGACCCGGAGCGTCTCCTCGAAGTCGGTGATCGGCCGCACTTTTCCCTGGAGGTGCACGGAGACGAAGTTCCAGGTGGGCGCCGCCGGCGTCGACTCGTACACCGCGGGCGTGACGTAGCCGTGCGGGCCGGTGAAGATCAGCTGGGCGTCCCCGCCGTCGGTGAGCGAGTCCCAGTGGGCGTTCGCCCGGTTCAGGTGGCCGAGCAGGGTCACGCCCTCCGGACCGGCGTCGCCCGCGGGGGTGTCGGGGTTGAAGATCATCGGCAGGTGCGTGGCGTACGGCACCCGGGGGCCGTTGGAGACCAGCGTCGCGAGGGGGTACTGCTCGACGATGCGGCGAAGCCAGGCCCGGTCTTCCGCCTGGTAGATCGTAGGGACGTACATGGTTACCTCTTGAGGATGGACTGGGCGATCTCGCCGGACCGGACAGCGGTGTTGGACAGGAGGCCGGCCGACAGGCCGTGGGAGTGTTCGGTGCTGGCGCCCTGGACGTAGATCCCGCAGCGCACCGCATCCGACGTGATCACCCGGTAGTCGCGCCCCACCGCGAGCCGCCCCTCCTCGTCCCGCTTGCACTCATGCAGCAGGTCCTGGAGCAGGGTCGCCGGGTCGCTGGGCCGGTAGCCGGTGGCGAAGACGATCAGGTCCGCGTCGATGGTCTGCGCCGTGCCGGACGCCGTCGACTCGACCACGACCCGTACGCCGTCCTCGTGTTCGTCGACGGCGGTGACGCGCGAGGTGTTGAGCATGCGCAGCCGCTGCTTGCCGAGGACTCTTTCCTGGTAGCTCCTGCGGTACAGGTCCTGCGACACGTCGAGGTCGACCACCGAGTAGTTGGTGTTCGCGTGGTAGTCGAGGAGGCGCCGCTTCTCGTCGGCGGGTGAGTCGTAGAACCGGTCGACCGCCACCGGGTCGAAGATGCCGTTCGCGTAGGGGCTGTCGTCGGCGACGCTGTAGCCGTAGCGCGAGAGCACCGTGTGCACCTGGGCGTCGGAGAAGGTGCGGTGCATGTAGTCGGCGGCCTCGGCGGCACTCTGGCCGGATCCGACGACGACGACATTGCGCGGGGCACTGGTGACGCCGCCGATCCGGTGCATCAATTGCGAGCTGTGCCAAATACGCGCGGATTCCTCGATACCCGCAGGGAGCCGCGGGGTGAGCCCTGTGCCGATCACGACGTTGCGGGCACGCTGGACGGTCTCGTGGCCATTGAATGCATCGCGGGCCACCACGTCGACGTATTCCACGGCCCCGCCCTCGACCACCGGCCGGACGGCGGTGATCTCGGTGCCGTACGAGACGTACGACCGGAATTCCAGGGCCGCCCATTCCAGGTAGTCGTGGAACTCCACGCGCAGTGGGTACAGGGTCTTGCTGTTGATGAACTCGGCGACCCGCCCCTTCTCCTGGAGGTAGGAGACAAACGTGTACCGGCTCGTCGCGTCACGCATGGTCGCAAGGTCCTTGAGGAAAGAGACCTGCATCGTCGCGTCTTCCATCAGCATGCCGCGGTGCCAGCCGAACCGGGGCTGCCGCTCGTAGAACTTCATGCTGACGTCCGGCGCTCCCGCGGCGGGCCCGGTGATGTCCTGGAGCGCGATCGCCAGTGCCAGGTTGGAGGGGCCGAAGCCGACTCCGACCACGTCCGCCGTTGTCTGTGCCGTCATGGGCCGAGCCGCCTTCCCCGTCACTGCTTGCCGCCGTTCCCGGTGGCCTCGATGAGTGAACTGGGGCGCAGATCAGTCCAGTTCGCGTCCACGTACGCCAGGCACGCCGCCCGGTCGGCCGCGCCGAAGACCGTCGACCAGCCGGCCGGGATGTCGGCGAAGGCAGGCCAGAGGGAGTGCTGCCCCTCCTCGTTGGTGAGCACGAAGTAGCTTCCGTCCTCGTTGTCGAACGGATTGCTCATGTTTTCCTCGACTTCCCGGAAAATTGCATGACGACGTGACCCATGGCCGCGGGTCGCCGCGAAAGCCCGCCGCATCAAGGTGCAGGGGCCATGGATGTCTTGAAGGTGCGCTGCGGAGATCCGTCACGCGACGGGGGCACCCTCATGTAGGGGCACGGAGAGATGATCAGGAGATGTGCCGCCGCACAGGGCGGTGGCTCCGCGGGACTAAGCCGCTCGCCCCGACCTGCCGAGGCCACGGGGCCCCCATGCCGACGCTCTCAGAGGAATCCGTCTGCTAGGTCTCAAGTCCCCACCCCCCGATAGGTGCACCATGTGCGGATTTGGCTGCGCATAAGCAACCTGATTGCTCCACGGGCACGGTCCGCCCGCAAAGCAAGATCTTTTGAGAACCTACCTGATGCGAGTGAAGTAGGCCAGCCGCGACCGGAAGTACCGCTTCCCATACTGGGCGGTATCGTATATGCGTGGCCGATCCACCTAGGTTTGGGACGACCCGGCAGGAACTCGCCGCCACGTAAGGTGAGTTCACACGAGAAAGCCGCCCCCGTCACCGAGTGGGTACGGCAACAGGGGCGGCGGCCGGGCTGCTTGAGGCAGCGTCAGGGTCCGGCGGACACCGGGGACGTCAGTCCCGGGCTTCGTTCACCGGCCCGAGGCGGCCAGTTCCTTCATGTCGACCGTCTCGCCCTTGCCCGGCGTCGCCGGAGTCACCGGCTTGTCGTAGTCGCCGAACGTCGCGTCGTTCGGGGCGTCGCCGCCCTTCGTGGAGACGCGGAGGATGTACGGCTTGCCCTCCGTGGCGACGTACATCGTGTTCGTCTCGCCGCCGGAGCCCTTCTTCGTGAGGGCGATCGCGTCCTTGCCGTCGACCGACGTCGTCCCGCCCTTCTTCATGCCCTTGCGTTCGGACTTGTTCTCGTCCATCGACGCGACCAGGCCCTGCTTGTCGCACAGGCCGGACACGGAGGCGTCGTCGGCGGGCATCTTGACCCACTTGTCGGCGACCTTGGAGATGACCTTCTCGGAACCCGGCTTGTCCTTCAGCGCGGCCTTCCAGTACTGCTCGTTGCCGCGCATGTACAAGGTGCCGTTCGTGTGCCGCACCTCGGCCTTCGAGCCGCCGCTGCCGATCGTCCCCTCGCAGTTCTTCTCCTGGTCGACCGCGATGTCCAGGCTGACCGGCTTCCCCTCCTGCCGCATGTCGCCCTTGATGCGCATGGAGTCCGCGCCCTTGGTGGCCGCCACCGCCTTGGCAGCGATCTGGTCGGCGCTGTCCTTGGCGAACGGCTTGTCCGAGCCGCCTCCGTCGTCGCTGTCGCCACAGCTCGACAGCAGCGCCGCCGCGAACACCGTAGCTCCGATGACACCCGAAACCCTTCGCGTACGCACGTGGTAACCCCTCCTGCGGAACTCTCGGACGTTCCGTCGCCCACGACCCCGGTGGCCGCGGTCGTCGCCGAGTACCCCGTGATCCGCCCGTTGCACCCGGTAGCAGGCATTCCGCCTTTCAGGAAAAAGACCGGTGCATGACACCGGAAACCGGGGGTAACAGGGGCATCAGATCCCCCCACCAGTACCCCCACCGACATCTGTCCAGGAGTACGTTCATGCTGCAGGCACACCCTTCCGTCCTCGCCGACCTCGTCGAGCGCTACGAATCCCTCCACGCGAAGACCGGCAGCGCGGCCGTCGACCCGGCGCTGCGCCGACAGCTCGACGACGTCACGTACACCCTGTGCGTCATCACCGGCACCCGCTCACTGGAGCAGGCGCTCGCCTCGGCGCGCCGACGTGCCAGAACGGTGCGGGACGTGCGGGACGTGCGCGGTCAGGCGAGCACGGCCGTTCCGTCGAGCTCCACCAAGGCCTCCTCGTCCCACAGCCTGACGACGCCCACCACCGCCATGGCCGGATAGTCGCGGCCCGCCAGCCTCTTCCAGATCCGGCCCAGCTCGCCGGCGCAGGCGCGGTAGTCGGCGACGTCCGTGGCGTAGACCGTGACGCGCGCGAGGTCGGCCGGGGTGCCGCCCGCGTGGCGCAGGGCGGTCAGGAGGTTGGTGAGGGCCCGCTCGAACTGCTCGGGCAGGGTCGCACCGGTGATCTCGCCCTCGCTGTCCAGCGCGGTCTGCCCGGCGAGGAAGACGAGCCGGGAGCCCGTCGCGGTGACGGCGTGCGAGAAGCCCGTGGGCGGCGAGAGTTCGGCGGGGTTGACGCGGTGCAGGTGGCTGTCGCTCATGCGGGCGGCTCCTCCTCGTGGGCGAACGTCGGGGCGTCCACCCCGGCGTACAGCTCCTTGGCGATGATGGTGCGCTGGACCTCGCTCGCGCCCTCGTAGATGCGGGGCGCGCGCACCTCGCGGTAGAGGTGTTCGAGGAGGTGGCCGCGGCGCAGCGCGCGGGCGCCGTGCAGCTGGACCGCCGCGTCGACCACGTACTGCGCGGTCTCCGTGGCGATGAGTTTCGCCATCGCCGCGCGGCGGGCGATGCCGGGGCTCTGCGGCCCCTCGCCGTCGTACGCCGCCGCTGCCGCGTACACCATCAGGCGGGCCGCCTCCGTGCGCGTCGCCATCTCGGCGACCTGGTGGCCCACCGATTGCAGGTCCTTCAACGGGCCGCCGAACGCGGTCCGTTCGGCGGTGTGCGCGAGTGTCGCGTCGAGCGCGGCCCGCGCCATGCCGACGGCGAACGCGCCGACGCTCGGCCGGAACCGGTTCAGTGTCGTCATCGCGACCCGGAAGCCGCGGTCGACCTCCCCGAGCACGTCCTCCTCGCCGACCCGTACGCCGTCGAAGGCGAGGGCGCCGATGGGGTGCGGGGAGAGCATGTCGAGCGGGGTGCCGGTGAGGCCCGCGCGGTCGGCGGGGACCAGGAACGCGGTGACGCCGCGGGAGCCCGCGCCCGGCGACGTACGGGCGAAGACGCTGTAGAAGTCGGCCTCGGGCGCGTTGGAGATCCAGCACTTCTCGCCGGTGAGGCGCCAGCCCCCGGAGCCGTCCCGCTCCGCCGCGAGGCTCAGGGCCGCGGCGTCCGAACCCGCGCCCGGCTCGGAGAGCGCGAAGGCCGCGACGGCGTGCCCGGCGCGGACCGGCGGGAGCCACCGTTCCCGCTGCTCGGGCGTGCCGTGGGCGTGCACGGGGTGGGCGCCGAGCCCTTGCAGGGCGAAGGCGGTCTCCGCCTCCGTGCAGGCGTACGCGAGTGATTCCCGGGTCAGGCAGAGGTCGAGGGCGCCGGACGACGCCCCGCCGGGAGGCCCCGCACCGGCACCTCCCCCCTCGAACAGCCCGTCCAGCAGCCCGAATTCACCCAGCGCCGTGACCAGTGGCCGGTTCACATGGCCGGGCTCGCCCTTCTCCGCCAGGGGACGCAGACGCTCGGCGGCGAGCGTCCGCAGCTCCGCGCAACGGGCGGTTTGTTCAGGATTGAGCGAGAATGCCGTCATCCCGGTCCCCTCCTTTATCGCGCACCGTTGACTGTCGTCACCATCACGATACGCTCATGGAGCGAGCCCACCACAGCGCCCGTCCGGCAGGCAAGGGGGCAGAGCCGCCATGGAACCGACCGGCAGTCCAGCCAACGCGGGACCGATACCGTCCGGCCACGTCGACACGTTCGCCCGGGACCATCTCCCGCCGCGCGAGCAGTGGCCCGCCCTGGTCCACGACCGCCCCGAACTGCACTACCCCGACCGCCTCAACTGCGGCACGGAGCTCCTCGACCGGTCCGCCGAACGATTCGGCGCCGAACGCCCCGCCTTCCACGCCGCGTCCGGCGAGACCTGGACGTACGGCGCGCTGCGGCGGCACGTCGACCGGATCGCGCACGTGCTCACCGCCGACCTGGACGTACGGCCGGGCGAGCGCGTCCTGCTGCGCGGGCCGACCACGCCGTGGCTCGCCGCCTGCTGGCTCGCCGTGATGAAGGCCGGGGCGGTCGCCGTGACCGTCCTCGCCCAGCAGCGCGCGCAGGAGCTCGCCACGATGTGCGAGATCGCCGAGGTGCGGCACGCGCTCTGCGACGTCCGGTCGGTCGACGACCTGATCAAGGCCGGTGTGCCGGGCCTGAACGTCACCACGTACGGCGGCGGGGGCCCCGACGACCTCCTCGCGCGGGCCGCCCGGCACCCCGAGCGGTACGAAGCGGTGGACACGGCGGCCGACGACGTCGCGCTGATCGCGTTCACCTCCGGCACGACGGGCCGCCCCAAGGGCTGCATGCACTTCCACCGCGACGTGCTCGCCATCGCCGACACGTTCGCGCGGCACGTCCTGAAGCCGACGCCGGACGACGTGTTCGCGGGCAGCCCGCCCCTCGGCTTCACCTTCGGACTCGGCGGTCTCGTCGTCTTCCCGCTGCGCTTCGGCGCCTCGTCGGTCCTGCTCGAACAGGCGGGGCCCAAGCAGTTGCTGCCGGCGATCGGGCGGCACGGGATCAGCGTCCTCTTCACCGCCCCGACCGCCTACCGCACGATGCTGGACGAGCTCGACGCGCACGACGTCTCCTCGCTGCGGCGGTGCGTCTCCGCGGGTGAGAACCTGCCCGCGGCGACCTGGCAGAGCTGGCAGCGGCGCACCGGGCACCGCATCATCAACGGCATCGGCGCGACCGAGCTGCTGCACATCTTCATCTCCGCCGCCGACGACGCGATCCGGCCCGGCACGACCGGGCTGCCCGTCCCCGGGTGGCACGCGCGCGTGGTCGACGATTCCGGGGCGCCGCTGCCGGACGGCGAACCCGGGCTCCTCGCGGTGCGCGGCCCGGTCGGCTGCCGCTACCTCTCCGACGAGCGGCAGCTCCAGTACGTACGGCACGGCTGGAACATCACCGGCGACACGTACGTCAGGGACGCCGACGGCTACTTCCGGTACGTCGCCCGCGCGGACGACATGATCATCTCCGCCGGGTACAACATCGCGGGCCCCGAGGTCGAGGACGCCCTCCTCCGCCACCCCGACGTGGCGGAGACGGCGGTGGTGGGCCGCCCCGACGAGCTGCGCGGGCAGGTGGCCGTGGCGTACGTGGTGCTGCGCGCGGGCGCCGAGGCGGACGCGGACCGGCTGCGGGAGTTCGTGAAGGGGGAACTCGTGCCCTACAAATGCCCGCGCGAGATCGTCTTCCTGGACGCGCTGCCCCGCACCGCGACGGGCAAGCTCCAGCGCTTCCGGCTGCGCGGCCGGGTGCCGGGCGACTCCGGGCCCGTAGAGTGATCACGTGTCCGAGCAGCACACTCCACGGTCCCTGATCGTCACGTTCTACGGCGCCTACGGCCGGGCCGCGCCCGGCCCCGTGCCGGTCGCCGAGCTGGTGCGCCTCCTCGCGCCGGTCGGCGTCGACGCGCCGTCCGTGCGGTCGTCGGTGTCCCGCCTGAAGCGGCGCGGACTGCTCGTGCCGGGACGTACGGAGGGGGGCGCCGCGGGGTACGCGCTCTCGCCCGACGCCCGCCAGCTCCTGGAGGACGGCGACCGCCGCATCTACGGCGCGGGGGCGGATCACGGGGAGGGCTGGGTCCTGGCCGTCTTCTCCGTCCCCGAGGCGGAACGCGCCAAGCGGCACGTCCTGCGGTCCCGCCTCGCGGGCCTCGGCTTCGGCACGGCGGCGCCGGGCGTCTGGATCGCCCCCGCACACCTCTACTCCGAGACCAGGCACACGCTGACCCGCCTCCAACTCGCTCCGTACGTCGACCTGTTCCGAGGTGAACACCTCGGGTTCACCCCGACACCGGAGGCGGTGGCCCGCTGGTGGGACCTGGCCTCCCTGGCCAAGCAGCACGAGGCGTTCCTGGACCGCCATGAGCCGGTGCTCCGCACGTGGGAGTCCCGCGGCGCCCCCGACTCCGCCGCCGCCGAGGAGGCGTACCGCGACTACCTCCTCGCCCTGGACTCCTGGCGCCAACTCCCCTACGCGGACCCGGGCCTGCCTCCCGCGCTGCTGCCCGCGGACTGGCCGGGCGCCCGCTCGGCGGCGGTGTTCGCGGCCCTGGACGAACGCCTGAGGGAGCCGGGCGCGCGGTTCGTGCACCCCGCCTAGACTGCGCCGATGAACGAAGAACTGCTGCGCTGGACCGCGTACCGCACCGTTCCATGGAGGAACGGCGGCGGTACGACCAGGGAGGTCGCGGAGGGCGCGGCCTGGCGGGTGAGCGTGGCGGACGTGGCCGGGGACGGCCCCTTCTCCCACTTCCCCGAGACGGACCGCGTGATCACCCCGGTCGAGGGCGAGGGCATGCTGCTGACGGTCTCCGGCACGCGGCAGCGGGTCGCACCCCTGACCCCGTTCGCCTTCCCCGGCGACGCACCGACGGATTGCCACCTGCCGAATGGCCCGGTGCGCAACCTGAACGTGATGACGCGCCGGGGCCGGGCGGCGGCACGGGTACGAATCGTCACCGTCACCGCCACGGCTGAGGCGGTGAGCGGGCCGGACGAGATCCTCCTCGTCATGCCCCTCACGGAGGGCCTCGCTCTGGTCGCCCCGGATACCGCACTCGCCCGCCTGGACTGCGCACGTCGTACCGGGCCGGGCGCGGTAGGACTACGGGGCGAGGGCACGCTGGCCGAGATCAGGATCACCACAACCCGCTGAGCACACCACCCGCACCCGACGTCACACGGGCAGTTGCAGTCTCTGCTTCGGCGCGTCCGTGCGCCCCGTCTGCGGGCGGCGGCTCCCCGCCCGGTACTGGAGGGGCCACGGTGCCGCCTCACCGGCATACCCCTGCTCCGCCGCCGCGTGCAACGTCCAGTGAGGGTCGTACAGGTGAGGGCGGGCCAGCGCGCACAGATCCGTGCGCCCCGCCAGGAGCAGGGAATTCACGTCGTCCCACGACGACACCGCGCCCACCGTGATCACCGGCACGCCCGTCACGTTGCGAATGCGGTCCGCGTACGGCGTCTGGTACGAGCGTCCGAACTCCGGGCGCTCGTCCGCCACGACCTGCCCGGTGGAGACATCGATCGCATCCGCGCCGCGCCCCGCGAACGCCCGCGCGATCTCCACCGCGTCCTCCGCCGTCGTACCCCCCTCCGCCCAGTCCGTCGCCGAGATGCGGACCGTCATGGGCTTACCGGCGGGCCACACCTCCCGCACCGCGTCGAAGACCTCCAGGGGGTAGCGCAGGCGACCCGGCAGGTCGCCCCCGTACGCGTCCGTGCGGCGGTTCGTGAGCGGGGAGAGGAAGCCCGACAGCAAGTACCCGTGCGCGGCGTGGAGTTCGAGGAGGTCGAAGCCCGCCCGGTCGGCACGCCGCGCCGCCGACACGAACCGCTCACGGATCTTCGTCAGACCCGCCCGGGAGAGTTCACGGGGAACCTGGCTGCCCCGCTTGTACGGAAGCGGCGACGCCGCGTCGAGCGGCCAGTTGCCGTCGGGCAGCGGATCGTCGATGCCCTCCCACATCCGCTTCGTGGAGCCCTTGCGGCCGGAGTGCCCGAGCTGCAGGCCGATCGCCGCGCCGGGCGCCTGTTCGTGCACGAAGTCCGTGACGCGGCGCCACGCCTCGGCCTGCTCGTCGGTGTACAGCCCCGCGCAGCCCGGCGTGATGCGCCCGCGCTCGCTGACGCACACCATCTCGGTCATGACGAGCCCCGCGCCGCCGAGCGCCCGCGCGCCCAGGTGGACCAGGTGGAAGTCGCCGGGGACGCCGTCCACGGCGGAGTACATGTCCATCGGGGAGACGACCACCCGGTTGCGGAGCGTCAGGTCGCGGAGCCGGAAGGGCGTGAACATCGGCGGCGTACCGTCCGGGCAGCCGAAGTCGCGCTCGACCGCGCGGGTGAAGTCCGCGTCGCGCAGGCGCAGGTTGTCGTGGGTGACGCGGCGGCTGCGGGTGAGGAGGTTGAACGCGAACTGGCGCGGGGGCTGGTCGAGGTGGTCCGGCAGCCGCTCGAACCACTCCAGGCTGGCGCGGGCCGCACGCTGCGTGGAGGCGACGACGGGGCGGCGCTCCTCCTCGTACGCCCGGAGCGCCGCCGGGATGTCGGGCTGCTCCTCCAGGCAGGCGGCGAGCGCGAGCGCGTCCTCGACGGCGAGCTTGGTGCCGGAGCCGATGGAGAAGTGCGCGGTGTGCGCGGCGTCGCCGAGCAGGACCGTATTGCCGTGGAACCAGCGGGAGTTGACCACGGTACGGAAGTTGATCCAGGAGGATTTGTTGCCGCGCAGAGGGCGGCCGCCCAGCGCGTCCGCGAAGATCTTGGCGCAGCGTTCCGTGGACTCGTGCTCGTCGAGCTCGGCGAAGCCGGCGGCCTCCCACACCTCCTCGCGCATCTCGACGATGACGGTGGAGGCACCCGTCCCCGCCGAGGAGTACGGGTATCCGTGGAGCTGCATCACGCCGTGTTCGGTCTCGGCGATCTCGAAGCGGAAGGCGTCGAAGGCGAAGTCGGCGGCGAGCCAGATGTAGCGGCAGCGGTGGGTGGTCAGGGTCGGCCCGAAGACGTCGGCGTGCGCCTCGCGGGTGAGGCTGTGGACGCCGTCGGCGGCGACGACCAGGTCGTACTCGGCGGCGAGCGCGGACGCGGGCGGTGCCTCCGTGCGGAAGCGCAGCTCGATGCCGAGGTCCCGGCAGCGGTCGTGCAGGATCTCCAGGAGCCTGCGCCTGCCGAGCGCCGCGAACCCGTGGCCGCCGGAGGTGTGCCGCCGGTCGCGGTGCACGATGTCGATGTCGTCCCAGCGGACGAACTCGGCCTGGAGCGCGGTGTAGACGGCGGGGTCGGCGTGTTCGATGCCGCCGAGGGTCTCGTCGGAGAGGACGACGCCGAAACCGAAGGTGTCGTCGGGCGCGTTGCGCTCCCAGACGGTGACCTCGCGGGTGGGGTCGAGGCGCTTGAGCAGCGCGGCGGCGTAGAGCCCGCCGGGACCGCCGCCGATGACCGCGATGCGGTGCGGGGTCGCCATGGTCACCGCCCCTGCCACTTCGGCGGGCGCTTCTCCGTGAACGCCGCGTGGAACTCGGCGTAGTCCTCGCCGTTCATCAGGAGCGCCTGCGTGGACGCGTCCAGTTCGATGGAGGCGGCCAGCGGCATGTCGAGCTCCGAGGTGAGGAGCGCCTTCGTCTGCGCGTACGCGAGGGCCGGTCCGTCGGCGAGGCGCCGTGCCAGGGTCTGCGCGGCCTGCGCGGCGCCGCCCTCCTCCGTCAGCTCGCTGACGAGCCCGATCCGTTCGGCCTCGGGGGCGCGCACCGGCTCGCCCAGCATGAGCAGCCGCGTGGCGTGGCCGAGTCCGACGACGCGCGGAAGCAGGTAGGCCGCGCCCATGTCGCCGCCGGAGAGGCCGACCCGGGTGAAGAGGAAGGAGAAGCGTGCGGAGGGGTCGGCGACGCGGAAGTCCGAGGCGAGGGCGAGCACCGCTCCGGCGCCCGCCGCCACCCCGTGCACGGCGGCGATCACCGGGAACGGGCACTCCCTGATGGCGCGGACGACCTGGCCCGTCATGCGGTTGAAGTCGAGAAGCTGGGCCGTGTCCATACCGAGCGTGGCGCCGATGATCTCGTCGACGTCGCCGCCCGAGCAGAAGCCGCGGCCCTCGCCGCCGAGCACGAGGGCGCGCACGGACTTGTCGCGGGAGAGCTCGGCGAGGAGGTCGCGCAGGTCGGCGTAGGCGCCGAAGGTGAGTGCGTTGAGCTTGTCGGGGCGGGCGAGGGTGACCGTGGCGACGCCCTCGTCGACGGTGAGGCGCAGGTGCCGCCAGTCGGGGGTGCGGGTCGCGGAGCCGGTGAAGGGACTCATCAGGTGCGGCCTCCTCGGCCTGGGGCTGGAGTGCACGGGCAGGGGCTACCCATCGAAGTTATCACCGTTCCGTGACTGTCGTCACGACTGCGCGATACGCCGTCCGGGCGGAGGTCCCGCCAGGGAGCGGGAGACCCCGGAACACCTCGGGACCCCGCAGGGTCGGACGTCCCGACAACGCCCGACCGTCGCCCCTGTCGACACAGCGCTTAGGATTCGTACGGTTGAAAGCAGGACCGCCACCTGCTGCCCTGAACGGACCCGCCTTGCACGAGCCTTCCTCCCCCGCCTCCTGGCGCATCACCCTGCCGCACACCACGGCAGCCGTGCCGGTCGCGCGTGCCCTGGTCCGCACGGCGCTCACGGACATCGAGTCGTCCCCGGACACCGACACCGCCGAGCTCCTCACCGCGGAGCTGGTCGCCAACGCCGTGGAGCACACCGGCGGTCAGGACCCCATAGAGCTGGTGATCGAGCTGCTGCCGACGGGCTGCCAGGTCGAGGTGCACGACTCGAACCCGCTGCCGCCCGGCGACCTCACCGCCCCGGGTCCGCACGTCGAGCCGGACCCCTGGCAGGAGCACGGGCGCGGCCTGCTCCTGATCCGCACCCTCAGCTCGTCCTGCGGTCACCGCCCCACCGCGTCGGGCAAGGCGGTCTGGTTCACGCTCCCGACGAGGCCCCCGCACGCGTGCTGACGCCCGGCACCTCGCCCCGGCCCAGCCGCGAGTGCCGCCGCCCGTACAGCGCGTAGACGACCGCGCCCACCGCCACGAACACGGCGAACTGCAGCCATGTCGTCCAGCCCGTGCCCCAGATCAGGTAGAGGCAGAAGCCGACGCCGAGGAGCGGGCTCACCGGATGGAACGGCACCCGGAAGGTGCGCCGCAGATCCGGGGCGGAGCGGCGCAGCGCGATCACCGCGACGTTCACCACGACCATGATGGCGAGCGTGCCGATGGTGGTCAGGTTGACGACGACGTCGAGTGAGGAGAAAGCGGCGGGCACGGCGACGACCGCCGCGACGATCCACGTGTTGGCGACGGGGGTCCCGGTCCGCGGGGAGACGCGTTCGAAGACGCGCGGCATGAGCCCGTCGCGGGACATCGACATCAGGATGCGGGTCTGGCCGTACATCACGGCCAGCACCACGGAGGCGATGGCGACGACCGCGCCGAAGGCGATGATGCCGCCGCCGAGGGCCGAGTCGGTGACCTGGTCGACGATGAGCGAGAGCGCGGCGGGCTTGTCGGCGACGGCGTCCGGGCCGAGCGCGCCGATGGCCGCGAGCGCCACGGCGACGTAGAGCAGGGTCACGACGCCGATGCAGATCAGGATGGCGAGCGGAATGTTGCGCCGCGGGTTCCTCACCTCCTCACCGGCCGTCGTGACCGCGTCGAAGCCGATGAAGGAGAAGAAGGCGAGGGAGGCGCCCGCGGTGATGCCGGAGGCGCCCGCGCCCGCGAAGGGCGTCAGGTTGCCGTCCTCGAAGGCGGTGAACGCGATCGCGAGGAAGAGCAGCAGGATGCCGATCTTCAGTACCGCCATGGCGGCCGTGGCACCGGCGCTCTCGCGGATGCCGCGGACCAGGAGCACGGCGGCGAGCAGGATGACGACGACGGCGGGCAGGTTCACCGCGCCGCCCTCGCCGGGCCCCGCGGACAGTGCGGCGGGCAGCTCCCACCCGGTGAGGCTGTGCAGCAGCTCGTTCAGGTACTGGCTCCAGCCGACCGCGACCGCGGAGACCGACACGCCGTACTCCAGGAGCAGGCACCAGCCCACGAGGAACGCGGTGCGTTCGCCCAGCGAGGCGTACGCGAAGGAGTACGAGCTGCCCGACACCGGGATCGCACCCCCCAGCTCGGCGAACGAGAACGCGGTGAAGATGCAGGTCACGGCCGCGAGGACGTAGGAGATCGCGACGGCGGGACCCGCTTCGGCGACGGAGTCCGAGAGGCCGACGAAGATGCCGGTGCCGACGATCGCGCCGACGCCGAAGCACACGAGCTGGAAGAGCCCCATGGTGCGCCGCAGGCCGTGGCCCTCGAGGTCCGCGCCGGATTCGGCGACGAGCTGGTCGGGGGACTTGATGCGAAGCCCGTTGGCGCGTGTGGGGCTCATGGGGTGGTTCTCGATTCTGGTGGTGCGTGGTGCGATGGTGCGGGTTGGTCGGGCCTCGTGCGGTCTCAGGTGAGCGTCGCCACCAGCACTGCCTTGATCGTGTGCATACGGTTCTCCGCCTCGTCGAACACCACGGAGTGCTCCGACTCGAAGACCTCGTCCGTGACCTCCAGGGATTCGAGGCCGTACGTCTCGTGGACCTCGCGGCCGACCTTCGTGCCGAGGTCGTGGAAGGCGGGCAGGCAGTGCAGGAATTTTACGTCCGGGTTGCCCGTGGCGCGCAGGACGTCCATCGTCACCGCGTAGGGCACGAGGGCCGCTATGCGCTCGGCCCACACCTCCTGCGGCTCCCCCATCGACACCCAGACGTCCGTGCCGACGAAGTCCGCGCCCCGGACGCCCTCCGCGACGTCCTCGGTGAGCGTCAGACGGGCCCCGCTGGCCTCGGCGAGTTCCTGGGCCCGCGCGCGGATCTCCGGGGCCGGCCAGTACGCCTCGGGGGCGACGATGCGCACGTCCATGCCGAGCAGCGCGCCGGTGATCAGGTAGGAGTTGCCCATGTTGAAGCGGGCGTCGCCGAGGTAGGCGAAGGCGATGCCGGTGAGGGGCTTGGCGCTGTGCTCGGTCATCGTGAGCACGTCGGCGAGCATCTGGGTGGGGTGCCAGGAGTCGGTCAGGCCGTTGTAGACGGGCACGCCCGCGTGGGCGGCGAGCGTCTCGACCGTGTCCTGCGCGTCCCCGCGGAACTCGATGGCGTCGAACATCCGGCCGAGCACCCGGGCGGTGTCCTTGGAGGATTCCTTCTTGCCGATGTGCGAGCCCGCCGGATCGATGTACACCGTCGAGGCGCCCTGGTCGGCGGCGGCCACCTCGAAGGCGCAGCGGGTCCGCGTCGAGTTCTTCTCGAAGATCAGCGCGATGTTCCTGCCCCGCAGCCGCCGCGTCTCGGCCCCGGCCTTCTTGGCCGCCTTCAGCTCCGCGGCCAGCTCGATCAGGCCGCGGAACTCGTCGGCGGTGAAGTCCAGCTCCTTGAGGAAGTGGCGGCCGGTGAGGTCTGTGGCCATGAGGCGCTCCAGGAATGCGGATGGGCGTACGAAAGACGGTGACCTTTGAAACTATATACGACGCTCCACATTTATATACAGAGGCCGGGGTGGGGCCGACCGCGCCGCGTACGCGACCTACAGGCCCGGCACGGGGTCCCGCTGCACCGGACAACTCATGCACCGCGGCCCGCCCCGGCCGCGTCCCAGCTCGCTCCCCAGGATCTCGATGACCTCGATGCCCTGCTTGCGCAGGTGCGTGTTGGTCGTCGAGTTCCTCTCGTACGCGACGACGACGCCCGGCTCCACCGCGAGGACGTTGCACCCGTCGTCCCACTGCTCCCGCTCGGCCGCGTGCACGTCCTGCGTGGCCGTGAGGACGCGGATGCCGTCGAGACCGAGCGCGGCGGCGATGGCGCGGTGCATGTGCTCCGGCGGATGGTCGGTGACCTTCAGCTCCCGCTCCCCCACGCCCGGCTCGATCGTGTACGAGCGGAGCATGCCGAGCCCCGCGTACTGCGTGAACGTGTCGCCGTCGACCATCGTCATCACCGTGTCGAGGTGCATGAACGCGCGCCGCTTCGGCATGTCCAGAGCCACGATGGTCTGCGCGGAGCCCGCCGCGAACAGCTTGTGCGCGAGCATCTCGACGGCCTGCGGCGTGGTGCGCTCGCTCATGCCGATGAGCACCGCCCCCTTGCCGATCACCAGGACGTCGCCGCCCTCGATGGTCGAGGGGTAGTCCGCCTGACCGCGCGACCAGACGTGGAAGTCCTCGCCGCGGAACAGCGGGTGGTGCCGGTAGATCGCCTCGAAGTGCACGGTCTCGCGCTGCCGCGCGGGCCAGCGCATCGCGTTGATGGAGACGCCGTCGTAGATCCAGGCGGAGGTGTCCCGGGTGAAGAGGTGGTTGGGCAGCGGGCCGAGGAGGAAGTCGTCCAGGTCCATGCAGTGGAAGCGCACGGACGTCGGCTCGGCGTGGCGCTCCAGGAACTCCCGCTTGGTCATCCCGCCGACCAGCGCCTCCGCGAGCTCGGTCGAGGGCAGGGTCTCGAACGCGGCCCTCAAGTGGTCGGTGGCGAGCGGCCCGTACTCCTTCTCGTCGAAGACGCGGTCCAGGACGAGGAGGCGGGCCGCGGGCACGTCCAGGGTCTCGGTCAGCAGGTCGCCGAAGAGATGGACCGCGACGCCGCGGTCGCGCAGCACGTCCGCGAACCCGTCGTGCTCCTGACGGGCCCTGCGCACCCACAGGACGTCGTCGAAGAGCAGGGCGTCCTTGTTGCTCGGAGTCAGCCGCTTGAGCTCCAGATCGGGGCGGTGCAGTATGACGCGGCGCAGCCGCCCGGCCTCGGAGTCGACATGGAATCCCATGGGGTCCATCTTTCCCCGGCCGGACGGCCCACGCGCATCGTTGCCCAAAGCTGTCGGTCGACCGGCTAGAGCCGGGGATCCACCGGCTCCGACTCCAGGGCCAGGACCGCGAACACCGCCTCGTGCACCCGCCACAGCGGCTCGCCGTCCGCCAGGCGGTCCAGCGCCTCCAGACCCAGCGCGTACTCACGGACGGCCAGCGACCGCTTGTGGCCGAGGGAGCGGTCGCGCAGCTTCGCCAGGTTCTCCGGACGCGTGTACTCCGGGCCGTAGACGATCCGCAGGTACTCGCGGCCGCGGCACTTGATGCCGGGCTGGACGAGCCGGCCCTGCGCGTTCCTGACCAGCGCCCCGACCGGCTTGACGACCATGCCCTCGCCACCGCGGCTCGTCATCTCCAGCCACCAGTCGACGCCCGCCCGCACGGACTCCGGGTCACCCGTGTCGACGTACAGGCGGCGGGTGGTCTGGAGCAGGTCGGAGCCCTGGCTGCTGTCGTGCTCCACCATGCGGTCGATCAGGGCCAGCTGCTCGTCGTGCGGGAGCCCGGCGAGGCTGCGGCCCTGGACGGCCAGGATCTGGAACGGCGCGAGGCGCACGCCCTCCAGGCCCTCGGTCGGCCAGCAGTAGCGGCGGTAGGCCTCGGTGAACGCGGTGGCGTCCGCGGCGCGTTCGCGCTGGCGTGCCAGGAGTTCGCCCGTGTCGACGCCGCGTGCCGTCGCCGCTTCGAGCGCGGCGATCGCACCGGGGAGCACGGCACCGGCGGCGGCGCCCACGGCGGCGTACTGCGTGCGGAGCAGCCCCGACGCCTTCAGCGACCACGGCATCAGCTCCGCGTCGAGCAGCAGCCAGTCCGTCGCCAGCTCCTCCCACAGTCCTGCCTCGGTGACGGCGTCGCGCACCCGGCCGAGGATCTCCTCGGTGACCGCGGGGTCGTCGAAGAAGGGGCGGCCGGTGCGGGTGCAGAGGGAGCCGGTGGGCGCTGCTCCGGTGGAACCGTCCCCCACCCCGAACCGCTCGCGGGCCACGTCCGCGTCGCGGCAGACCAGGACCACCGCGCGCGACCCCATGTGCTTCTCCTCGCACACGACGCGGCCGACGCCGTCGTCCGCGTACGCGGCGAAGGCCTCCTCCGGGTGTTCCAGGTAGCCCTCGCGCCGGGACGTGGCCGTCGGGGCCATCGTCGGCGGCAGGTACGGGAGCAGGCGCGGGTCGGCGGCGAAGCGGCTCATGACCTCCAGGGCCGCGGCGGCGTTCTCCTCGCGCACGGCGACGCGGCCCACGTGCCGTGTCTCGACCACGCGGCGGCCGTGTACGTCGTTCAGGTCGAGCGGACGCCCGTCGTGGCCGCCCGGCGCCTCGGTGCGCAGCGGCTTGGCGGGCTCGTACCAGACACGCTCCGCCGGTACGTCGACGAGTTCGCGCTCCGGCCAGCGCAGCGCGGTCAGTCTGCCGCCGAAGACGGCGCCGGTGTCCAGGCAGATGGTGTTGTTGAGCCAGGTCGCGGTCGGTACGGGGGTGTGGCCGTAGACGACCGCGGCCTTGCCCCGGTACTCCTCCGCCCACGGGTAGCGCACGGGCAGACCGAACTCGTCGGTCTCGCCGGTCGTGTCGCCGTACAGGGCGTGCGAGCGGACCCGGCCCGAGGTGCGGCCGTGGTACTTCTCGGGCAGGCCCGCGTGGCAGACGACGAGCCGGCCGCCGTCCAGGACGTAGTGCGAGACGAGGCCGTCGATGAACTCCCGCACCTGCGCGCGGAACTCCTCGCTCTCTGCGGACAGCTGCTCGACGGTCTCGGCGAGTCCGTGGGTGTGCTGGACGCCGCGGCCCTTGAGGTGGCGGCCGAGCTTGTTCTCGTGGTTGCCGGGCACGCAGAGGGCGGTGCCCGCGGCGACCATCGACATGACGCGCCGCAGCACGCCCGGGGTGTCCGGGCCGCGGTCGACGAGGTCGCCGACGAACACGGCGGTGCGGCCCTCGGGGTGCACGCCGTCCACGTAGCCGAGCTTGCCGAGCAGGGTCTCCAGCTCGGCGGCGCAGCCGTGGATGTCGCCGACGATGTCGAAGGGGCCCGTGAGGTGGGTGAGGTCGTTGTACCGCTTCTCGGTGACGACGGTCGCGGCGTCGATCTCCTCGGCCCCGCGCAGGACGTGCACCTTGCGGAAGCCCTCGCGCTCCAGGTGGCGCAGGGACCGCCGCAGTTCGCGCTGGTGGCGCTGGATGACGCGGCGCGGCAGGTCCGCGCGGTCGGCGCGGGCGGCGTTGCGCGCGGCGCAGACGTCCTCGGGGACGTCGAGCACGATGGCGATGGGCAGCACGTCGTACTGCCTGGCCAGCTCGACGAGCTGCTTGCGGCTGTCGCTCTGCACGCTGGTCGCGTCGATGACGGTGCGGCGGCCGGCTGCGAGGCGCTTGCCCGCGATGTAGTGCAGCACGTCGAAGGCGTCGCGGCTCGCGCCCTGGTCGTTCTCGTCGTCGGCGACGAGGCCGCGACAGAAGTCGCTCGATATGACCTCGGTCGCCTTGAAGTGCCGACGCGCGAACGTCGACTTGCCGGAGCCGGTGGCGCCGATCAGGACGACGAGGGAGAGGTCGGTGACGGGGAGGACGCGGGCGGCGTCGGGCGTGCGGGTGTCACTGGTGTTGCCGGTGTCGTTCGTCATGCGACCTGATCCTTCTTCGCTGCCTCGGCTGCCCTGCCTGCGCCTGCCGCCTTGGTCTCCTGGGTGAACACGGCCATCTGTGTGGGCGGACCCACCTCGGGGTCGTCGTCGCCGACGGGCACGAACCGGATGTCGTAGCCGTGCCGTTCGCCGACGCGGCGGGCCCATTCCGCGAACTGCGCCCGCGTCCACTCGAAGCGGTGGTCGCCGTGGCGCGCGTGGCCCGCGGGGAGCGATTCCCAGCGGACGTTGTACTCGACGTTGGGCGTGGTCACGAGGACGGTACGGGGACGCGCGGAGCCGAACACGGCGTACTCCAGGGCGGGCAGCCGTGCCTCGTCGAGGTGCTCGACGACCTCGCTGAGCACGGCGGCGTCGTACCCCTTGAGCCGCTTGTCGGTGTACGCGAGGGAGCCCTGCATGAGCTGGACGCGTCCTGCCTGGCGCTCGCCCATGCGGTCGAGCCCGAGCCGCCGGGAGGCGACGGTCAGCGCGCGCATGGACACGTCGACCCCGACGATCTCGGTGTAGCGGACGTCCTTGAGCAGAGCCTGCACCAACTGGCCCTGGCCGCACCCGAGGTCGAGCACGCGTCCGGCACCGGCGTCGGCGAGCTCGGCGAGGATCGCCTCCCGGCGCCGCACGGCGAGCGGCACCGGCTTCTCCTCGGTGTCGGTGTCCTCGTCGACGGCGTTGTCGATGTCGTCGACGTCCGTGTCGTCCGCGTCGGCGAGCCGCACGAGTTCGAGCCGCTCCCTGGCGTCCCGGGTCAGGGACCGGCGCCGCGACAGGTAGCGACTGGTGATGACGTCCTGCTCGGGGTGGCCCGCGAGCCACCCTTCCCCGGCTCGCAGCAGCTTGTCGACCTCGTCGGGCGAGACCCAGTAGTGCTTGGCGTCGTCGAGGACGGGCAGCAGCACGTACAGGTGCCGCAGGGCCTCGCCCAGCGTCAGCGTCGCGTCGGGCGCTTCGAGTACGAGGTGTACGTACCGCGAGTCGCCCCACTCGGGGAACCGCACGTCCAACGGCACGGGCGTCGCCGTCACGGCCCACCCGAGCGGCTCGAACAGCGCCCGCACGAGCTCGGCACCGCCGCGGGCGGGCAGCGCGGGCACCTCCACACGGAGCGGCAACGGCTCCGCGACCCGCTGGGGCCGCGCGGCGCAGACGCCCCGCATGGCACTGGAGAACACGGCGCCGAGCGCCACGGCGAGCAGCGACGAGGCGGCGTAGGGCCGGTCGTTCACGTACTGGGCGAGGGCCGCGTCCGGGGCTCCGCCCCGCCCCTTGGCCTTCCCCTTCCCGCGCCGCACGAGCGCGACGGGGTCGACCTCGAGGAGCAGCGCGGCGGTGCAGCGCTCGTCGGTGGCCTCGGGGAAGAGGACGTGCGCGGTCCCGTAGGACACGCTGCGCGTATGCCGGTTGTCGGGGTGCTTGTGCAGCAGGAAGCCGAGGTCGGTGGCGGGGCGTTCGGCGGTACCGGTGGTACTGATCGTCAGAAACACTTCAGGTCGGCCTCGAAACACAGCCTGGGCTGCGGTTGGGTGATCAACGGTCGGACGCGGCGCACAGCTTCCGCGGGACGCTCTCCGCCCCCGGCGCGCCCCTTCAACGTACAGCGAACACACCGGGCACACGCAGGGATTTTCGCCGCCGCACGGCCCCGGACCAGGCACGGAGCGGCGTCGTGCGGTCCGCCGCGAGGGTCTCGCGGGAAGCGGGGTAAGAGAGGTGTGCTCAGGTGTCGTGAGGATGGAGGACGGTGTGGACTGGGCCTGGTTCGGGAAGCAGATGGCCTCGATGGCCCGGGATCTGCTGGCGCAGAGTTCGGTCGACGACACGCTGGAGCGGATCACCGCGTCGGCGACCGCGCTCGTAGAGGGCTGTGACGCGGCGGGCATCCTGATCCTGCACGGCCCGCAGGTGGAGACGCTCGCCCCCACCCATCAGCTCGTCGTCGACAGTGACGAGCTGCAGGCGCGCAAGGGCGAGGGACCGTGTTTTGACGCGGCGCGCAGTGTGGGCGGCGAGCGGGTCTTCCGGATCTCCGACTTCACCCGCGAGCAGCCGCGCTGGCCCTCGTACGCCGCCGAGGCGCGGGCGATGGGCATCGGCAGCATGATGGGGTTCCTGCTCTTCACGGAGGACGAGGAGCTCGGCGCGCTCAACCTCTACTCCGCACGGCCCGGAGCCTTCACCGAGGACGACGAGACGGCCGGCGTGCTCCTCGCCTCGCACGCGGCGGTCGCCTTCTCCAGCGCCCGTACGCACGCCCAGATGGAGCGGGCCCTTTCCACCCGGCACACCATCGGCGAGGCGATGGGCATCCTGATGGGCAGGCACCGCCTCACGGAGGAGGAGGCCTTCGACGTGCTGCGGCGCTACTCGCAGGAGAGGAACGTCAAGCTGCGCGACGTCGCGGACCGGATCTGCACGCAGGGGCAGTTCGCCGCGGAGTCGTGATGTCCCTGTACAGGGCCCCGTACCCGGGCGCGGCTTCCCCGGCTCATGGCCGAACCAGGGAAACCTGGGCCGGAACAGTCCCCCGGGGGAACGCTGCCGCACCGGCCCTGCACACCAAGTCCCCAGTCGCGCAGTGTTCACTCACGTACGTGTGAACAACCGCGTTGATTCAACGGCAATCATTTGTTGATTGCTTTCGGCCACCCTGTGCCCGTCGCTATTCGGGGGAAGACAGGGAATTTCAGTGTCGGATACACGTATCTCGGTGGCCGTGCACGCCACCGACCCCCTCAGCAGGGCCGGGGTCATCAGCCATCTGCGGCACGAGCCCACCGTGGAGCTGGTGGACCGGGCCGGAGACGGCTCCGCCCCCGCGCCACCCGGTACGTCGACGGCCACCGCGCAGGAACGCGTCGCCGTCATGCTCGTCGACCGGCTCGACGACCCGGCGGGCAGCGAGCTGCGCCGCCTCGCCCGGTCCACGGAACAGCGCGTCGTCCTCATCGCCAGCGAGCTGCGTGAGCCCGAACTGCTCGCGGTCGTCGAGTACGGCGTGCGGGCCATCCTCTGGCGCCACCAGGCCACCCCGCAGAAACTGCTGCGGGCCGTGCACAGCGCGGCGCGCGGCGAGGGCGAGCTGCCGCCCGACCTCATCAACCGGCTCATGACCCAGCTGGGCCGCCTCCGGCTCTCCGCGCTCGACGGCACCCCGTCCGCCGCCGGCGCCCTCGTGCCGACGCTGGGCATGGCGCCCCGCGAGGTCGACGTGGTACGGCTGATCGCGGAGGGGCTCGACACCAAGCAGATATCGGAGAAGCTCGCCTACTCCGAACGCACCGTCAAGAACGTTCTGCACGCGCTGATGACGCGCCTGCAGCTGCAGAACCGCGCGCATGCCGTCGCGTACGCGCTGCGGGAAGGGTACATCTGATGCGGCGACAGCCGATGCGGCGACCGGCCACGACCCTTGACCACATACGGGGGGCGCGGCCGTGATCCACGAAGTCGACGAGGCGCTGCGCGCGCTGTTGCGGGAGGCGCTTCCGGAGGGGACCGGCGAGGTCGTCTTCGAGGCGCCGACCCGCGACTGGGCGGCGCGGCGCAACGCACCCACCCTCAACTCCTACCTGTACGACATCCGCGAGGACGTCGCCCGCCGCGAACGCGGCGCCTACGCCGAGCGGGGGCCGGACGGCGTCGTGCTGCGCAGGCGGCAGCCGCCCCGCTGGTTCCGGCTCTCCTACCTGCTCACCGCCTGGACCAACCGCCCCGAGGACGAGCACCGGCTGCTCTCCGCGGCCCTCGGCACGCTCCTCGCCCACGAACTGCTGCCCCCGGACCGGCTGCCGGACGCGCTCGCCGCGCTCGGCGCCACGCTGCCGCTGTCCGTCGCCGTACCGCCGCCCGAGGCACGGTCCATCGCCGACATCTGGTCGGCGCTCGGCGGTGAGCTCAAGCCGTCCCTCGATGTCGTGATCACCGTGCCGTTCCCGGTCTCGCCCACGTACGACGTGGCACCGCCGGTCACCGAGGGCGCGGTCGTGGCGGTCCGCGGCCTCGACGGGGAGCCGGGCGACTCCCGGCCCCGGATGACACGGAAACGGCGCGACGGCGACGGGGCGGGGGCGGACACGTGAGCGCGCTCGACACCGGCGCGCAGAACGCCATGGTCGCGCGGCTCGAGGCGTTGCGCGGACGCGTGGCCGAGCTGGTCGAGCGGCGCTCCGCCGACGACCCCACGGCCGCGGATCCGCTCCGCGGGATGTACGTGACGCCCGAGACGGCCTTTCGGCTCGCCACCACTCCCCTGCCCGCCGCGACGGCAGTTCCCGGTGGCACCGACGGCGCCGGCGCGGAGGACGGGGATCCGGGCGAGAGTCCTGACCCGCTCGACTCGCTGGCCCGGGAGTTCGGGCTCAGCGCGCTCGACCGGCACATCCTGCTCGCCGCTCTCGCCCCCGACGTCGACCGCCGCTTCGAGCCGCTGTACGGCTACCTCAACGACGACGTCGGGCGCCGCCGCGCCACCGTCACGCTGGCACTCGACCTCTCCGGCACCGGACCGCACGATCCGCTCGCCCGGCGCCGCTTCCACCCCCGGTCACCGCTGCGTGCCGGGGGCCTGATCGTCGTGGAGGACGAGGAGCGGCCACTGCCGGGGCGGGCGCTGCGGGTGCCGGAGCGGGTGGTGGCGCAGCTGCTCGGGGACGACGCGCTCGACCCGGAACTCGTCGACCACGACGTGGAGTTGCTGGACGTCGAGTCGGCTGGAGACGCCGGGGGCGCCAGGGATGCCGGGTCCTCACACCCCCTCGCCGTCCGCCTCGCCGCCCTCGCCGCCGGGCGGGCGCTGCGCGTGCATCTGCGCGAGCGCAGGGAGGGCACCGCCGCCGAGCCGGTGGCCGACGCGCTGCGGGCGGCCGGGCTGCCCGTGCTGCGGTACCGGCCGACGGGCACGGCGGGTGAGGGTGAGGCCGCGGCGGTCGCGCTGGTCCGTGAGGCGCGGCTGCGGCGTGCCGCGCTCCTCGTGGGGCCGCTGCCCGACGCACCCGGGCCCCTGATGCGGTCCTTGGTCTCCGCCGACGTGCCGGTCGTGTTCTTCGGGAGCGAGCCGTACGACCCGGGGTGGGCGCCCGACGCCGGGCTGCTCGTCCTCGACGCGCCGCAGGACTCCGTCGACACGGCCGGTACGTGGCAGACCGAACTCGCGCGGCACTCCCCCGCGTACGAGCCGGACTTCGACCTCGGCGAGGCCGTGGCCCCGTACCGGCTCAGCGGGACGCAGATCCGGCGCGCGGCCCGGGACGCCGCCGAGCTGGCCGCGTTCGACGGGACCGCGCCCACCGTGGCGCATCTGCAGCGCAGTGCCCGGCTCCAGTCCGCGCCGCTGCTCGACAAGCACGCCCGGCGGATCAGGCCCGAGGTCGGCTTCGCGGACCTCGTGCTCCCCGACGAGCCTCTCGCGATGCTCGGCGAGCTGACGCTGCGCGCCCGGCACCGCGACAAGGTGCTCGGCGAGTGGCGGCTGCGCACGGGCGGCGGGCGCGGACGCGGTGTCATCGCGCTGTTCGCCGGGGACTCCGGCACCGGCAAGACGCTGTCGGCGGAGGTCGTGGCCGGTGAGCTCGGCCTGGACCTGTACGTGGTGGACCTGTCGGCGGTCGTCGACAAGTACATCGGCGAGACGGAGAAGAACCTGGAGCGGATCTTCGTGGAGGCCGACCGCACGGACGCGGTGCTGCTCTTCGACGAGGCCGACGCGGTCTTCGGCAAGCGCTCGGAGGTCAAGAGCTCGCACGACCGGTACGCCAACCTGGAGAGCGCGTACCTGCTGCAGCGCCTGGAGGCGTTCGACGGGATCGCGGTGCTGACCACGAACCTGCGGGCCAACATCGACGACGCGTTCACGCGCCGCCTCGACCTGGTGGTCGACTTCCCGTTCCCGGACGTCGAGCAGCGGCTCGCCCTGTGGCGCACGTGCCTGACGGGGACGCCCTGCGCCGACGACCTGGACGAGGAACTCGCCGCCTGCGCGAAGGAGTTCGAGCTGTCGGGCGGCGCGATCCGGTCGGCCGCCGTGACCGCCGCGTATCAGGCGGCGGGCCACGGCGGCCCGGTGTCCGGCGCGGACGTCAGGGCCGGCGCCCGCCGCGAGTACCGCAAGATGGGCCGCCTGGAACCGGGTACGTCCCTGCCCTGGCAACGCTGACCGATGACGGTCTCCGGCCGGCCGGGGTCACTCCGGCCAGTCGGAGATCGTCCAGCCCATGCTCTTGCGGTCGTCGCACTTCCACGTGACCGCGCTCGTGTCGTTCTGCATGTCGACCAGGCACTCGCCGTTGCCGACGGCGACGATGTGGGTCAGGCCGTCGGGCTGGCTCTCCAGCTTCCACTTCTGGTTGTCCGGGAGTCGGCCGCTCTTGATGTTCTCCGGGGGCGCGTGGAAGATCTGCACGATGTTCGTGCCGACCTTCAGGTCCATGACGGCGCCGGGGGCGTTCGCGGCCTCCAGGGAGTACGTGTCGGTCTCCGGGTAGTGGTGCAGGATCCACTTCTGGTTCTTGCCGAACTCGTCCGTCAGCTCCGGGTTCTGTCCGACGTATGTGCCGTCCGCCTTCGCGCCCCGCTTGGTCTCCAGGTACCAGCCGCTGCCCTCCGCGCTGCGGATCGTGCGCAGCTTGGGGCCCTTCGGCTTGGGCTCCTTCGGCCCGCCGCCACCGCCACCACCACCGGACTCCGGCGGCTTGGCCTCGTTCGCGGGCTCCTTCGGCTCCTCTTTCTCCTCGGAGGCGCTCGGCGACGGACTCGGCGCCTTCTTCATGCCGTCGCTCTGCGGCAGCTCCCGCTGCTCACCGGCCTTCTCCTTGGCCTGCGTCGACATGGCCGGCTTGTGGTTGAACCACATCACGGCGAACGCGAGGGCCAGCGCGAAGAGCACCGAGAGGACGGCCATCGCCCAGCGCGGGATGAACGACGGCTGGACGTACGTGCCGCGCAGCTCCACCGGCTCCGGCACCCCGGCCCGCAGCACGGACACCGTGAACGGGTGCTTGACGGTGCCGCCGACCCAGCTCACCGAGCCGGGCTTGATGCTGAGGTCGGCGAACGCGGCCCGGCCCGGCGCGACCTGCACCGATCCCGGCTCCGACTCGACCTCCAGCTCGTCGCCGTTCTCACGGCCCGAGAAGGACGCCGTGAGCTGCTGGTTGCCGAGGTTGTCGACGGCCACGGACGCCTTGGCGCGCAGTCGGCCGCGTACGACCAACGGGAGAAGTTCCGTGCGGAGTTCGGCGAACGGTCCGACCGTGACCTGGCCCTCGGCGACGTCCACGGTGTGCGGGGTCTCGCGGGGCTGCACGCGGACGCCGAACGGGGTCGGGCCCGCCTGCGCGTCCGAGGTGCGGGGCGGGGCGAACTCCACCTGGGCGGTGCCCTCGGCCCCCGGGTACAGCCGCAGGACGTCGGGCTGCACGCGGGCCCAGCCCGCCGCCGCGCCGACCACCTGGAGGCGGTACTCCTCGACCGTGTCGCCGGTGTTGCGCACCCGCAGCCGCACGCTCGCGGTCGAGCCGGGCTCGACGGTCGTCGCCGTCGGTTCGAGAGAGGTCCACATGCCGCTCACCGCCCCGTCACGCCGGGGTGGTGGACGCTGCCGCCGACGAGGGCCCGCAGGGTCGCGCTGTCGGCCGTGCCGGTCTCGGGGAGGCCGACGGAGGCCTGGTAGTCCTTGATGTGTGCCGCCGTGTTCTTGTTGTACCGGGCCGTGGTGGGTGCGCTACGGCCGTTCTTGAAGTAGGCGACGCCGTGCTCGGCGTACGCCCGGTCGCGGTCCAGGTCCTCGTCGCTGATGCCGGCCTGCGAGGCCCACCAGAACGCGGCCTGGAGCTGTACGACCTCCCAGGTGTCGGCGCCGGACCGCACGGCGTCGGGCCGGATGCCCTGCGCCCACAGCGAGGTGAGGGTGGCACGGCCCAGCGTGCCCACGTCGTCCGTCTCGAAGATCTGAGCGGTGTTGTTCCCGGAGTTCTGGCCGGTGCGAACCACGGCCTTCTGGTAACAGATGAGTTTCGCCTCTGTGTTGGAGTCGATGACGCCGGGCGTCCAGTGGCCTGTCAGCGTGCAGGGATTCTTCGAACCGAGGGCGGCGAGGCGGTGCTGGGCGTACTCGACGACGACGTCCGGCGCGTAGCCGCGGCGCCAGGGCGGGCCGGTGCGTGCCTTGCGGCTGCCGCCGTCCGACACGACGTCCTCGCCGCCGCCGTTGCCGCCCCCTTCGGCCTCTCCGGCGCCGCCGCCCGATGAGCCGCCGTCGCCGGAACCGCCGCCGCTGGTCCCGCCGCCGGTGCCGCCGGAGCCTGAGTCGGCGCCGCCATGACCACCACCACCGCCGCCCTTCTCCCCCTTCGGAGGCGCGGGAGCGTCGTCGAGGCTGTCCTTCTCGCCGCCCTGCGGGACGGCGGCGGGTGCGGCGACCGCCTGGTTCTCGCGTGCCGAGCCGTCGAAGTCGGGGGCGTAGGTCAGCCACGCCACGACGGACGCGACGGCGAGCGCCGCGAGCACGCCGCCGGCGGCGAGCAGTCTGCGGGGCAGGACGGGCCGCTGGTCGAAGCTGCCGGGCAGTTCGTGGCCCTGCTCGTCGCCGGAGCGGCGCACGGAGACGGTGAGCGGATGCGTCTGCCCGGACCCGGTCCACAACACCTGCTGCGGGCGGATGGTCAGATTCGCGAACGCGGCGCGGCCCGGCGCTATTTGGATGGCGGTGGGATCGACCTCGTAGGCGAGGCGACCGGCGTCGTCGCGGAGGGTGAGGGCCGCGGTCAGCGGGGTGTTGCCGAGGTTGTCCACGGCGACCGAGGCCCGGCCGCGGAAGCGTCCGACGATGGTGGGCGGCAGGAGTTCGGCGCGGATCTCCGAGAACGGCGCGACGGTGACCTGCCCCTCGACGACGTCGCGGGCCTCGGGGTTCTCCCGGGGCTCGACGCGGATGCCGAACGGCGTCGGCCCCGCGGCGGCGTCGGGCGAGCGGGGCGGCGCGAACGAGATCTCGGCGGTGCCCTCGCTGCCGGGGTAGAGCCGCAGCACGTCGGGCTCGACGCGGGCCCACCCGGCCGCCGGGCCGACGACCCCGAGACGGTACTCCTCGACGGTGTCTCCCGTGTTGCGTACGCGAAGCCGCACGGTCGCCCGGCCACCGGGGTCAACGGTCACCGCGGCCGGGTCAAGGGAGTTCCACCACGTCATACGGGCACGGTAGAGCGCCCCTGCGGGTCCCTCCTTGTACGAAAGGGCGACGTCAGGGGCAGGCCCCGCTGCCCTCGCGGACGGGGGCGCACGGGACCCGTGCTCTCAGCCGTGCGCGGAGAGCACCGGGCTGTGGAACGGTGCGCGCGGGCGCCACTTGGCGAGGAGGGCGGCGATCTCGGCGGCCTCCAGCGCGCCGCGGCGTTCCATCACGCGGTGGGCGATCCGCAGGGCGGCCCTGGACCGTTCGAGGTCGCCGAGGGCCAGCAGCGCCCGGCCCCGCGCGGCCATCGCCAGCGCGTGGCAGAACGCGTCGCCGAGTTCCCCCTCGGCCGCGAGCGCCGCGTCCGCGCAGCGGATGGCCTCGCCGGGACGGCCCTGCTCCAGCTCGCAGTAGGCGAGACGGGCCCAGCACAGCGCCTCCCAGCGCGGGTTGCGGGCCTTGCCGTGCAGGCGCTGCGCCTCACGCAACTGTTCCGCCGCAGCGACCGCCCTGCCGTCCGCGAGCAGCGCGCAACCCGCCTGGTAGAGGACGTGCGCGAGCGTGTACGTGCTGCCGGAGCTACGTGCCTGCCGCACCGCCTCGTCGATCGCGGTGTCCGCCGCGGGGCGCCGCCCCAGGGCGACGTACGCGCGGGCCATGTGCGACAGGATGCGGATCCGGTCGTCGTGTCCGCCGAGCGCCCCGAACCTCGCGTACGCCAGGCGCAGTTGCTCCAGGGCCGTCGCGAACCGGCCCGTGCCCATGAGGACGATGGCCAGCTCGTGGCTGCCCTCGGCGCCGACGAGGAGGTCACCGCAGCCCGCGGCGAGGTGCAGGCTCTCGCGGAGCGCCTGTTCGGCGCGGCCGTACGTCTCCGTGCCGTAGTGCGGCGCGCCGAGCAGCCGCAGCGCGCGGGCGGCCGACCGGTCGTCGCCGTGTCGGCGGGCGGTGCGCAGGGCCAGTTCGGCGAGGGGCTCCAGGTCGCGGTGGCGTGCGGTGCCGGCGATGAGGTGGGACCAGGCGGTGAGCAGGTCGACGACGGGGCGGAGACCGGGCGGGGTGGAGGGACCCGGGGTGCCCTGATCGGTGGCCTCGTCCACCTCGTCCGGTACGTGCCGCAGCGCGTTCTCCGCCGCGTCGCACAACCGGGAGTGCGCGACGACCAGCCAGTCGTGCGCGGCGGCCTCGTCGGGCAGCGCCTTGCCCGCCGAGTCGGGCCGGTGCAGCAGCTCGGGCAGCACGCTGTGCGGCTTCGTGCGGCGGATCGCCGTGATGACGGTGGCCAGGACGTAGTCGAGGAAGCGCAGCCGGGCCGCGGCGCGTTCGGCCGCGCTCTCGCGCAGCTCGCACTGGCGGCGCGCGAAGAGGCGTACGAGGTCGTGGAAGCGGTAGCGGTCCTCGCCGTGCAGTTCCATGAGCCCGGCGTCGACCAGCCGCTCGACGGCCTGCTCGGCCTCCTCCTCGCCGACACCCAGCAGGGCGCCCGCCGCGCCGCGGCAGAAGGACGGCATGTAGCAGAGCGAGACCATGCGGAAGGCGCGGGCGAGCTCCGGTTCCAGGGCTTCGTACCCGAGCCGGAAGGTGGCCTCGACGCCCAGATCAGCCACCCGCAGCTCGTCCAGCCTGCGGCGCTCGTCGCGCAGCCGCGCCACGAGGTCGGCCATGGGGCGACCCGGCCGTGAGGCGAGGCGGGCGGCGGCGATGCGGACGGCGAGGGGCAGCCCGCCGCAGACGGCGACGAGTTCGCGTGCGGCGTCCCGCTCGGCGGCCACACGCTCGGCGCCGAGCATGGCGTCGAGCAGGCCGAGTGCCTGCCGCTCGTCCATCGTCTCGACGTCGACGAGGCGCGCGCCGGGCAGGGTGATCGTCCGCGAGCGGCTGGTCACGAGGACCGCGCAGCCGGGCGCGCCGGGCAGCAGCGGCCGCACCTGCGCGGTGTCGCGGGCGTTGTCGAGGAAGACGAGGACGCGGCGTCCGGCGAGGAGCGAGCGATAGAGGGCGGTCTGCTGGTCCAGCCCATCGGGCACGGCGCTCTCGGGTACGCCGAGCGCGCGCAGGAACCCGGTGAGCGCGCTGCCGCTGTCCACGCCGGGCGCGGCGTCGGCGCCGCGCAGGTCGACGTAGAGCTGTCCGTCGGGGAACTCGTCCCGTAAGGCGTGGGCGACGTGCACGGCCAGGGCGGTCTTGCCCACGCCGCCGAGCCCGGTGAGCGTGGCCACGGCCATCGCACTCCCGGCCACGGCCGCCCGCAACGTCTCGGTCAACACCCTCGCCTCGGCTTCCCGCCCCGCGAAGTCGGGCACGTCGGGGAGCAGCTGGGCGGGGGTGAGGGGAGCGGCGGCGGTACGGACGGGGCTGGGGGCGGACCCGTGCTGGGGGCGGGGGTGCCGAGGGGGAGGGGGCGGGCGGTGAGGTCGGCGGGAGGGGCGGCCGGTGAGGGCGCGGGTATGAGGGCGGGGGGTTCGGCGGGGGCGGGGGGTTCTGTGCCGGGGGCGGTACGGGGTATCGCGCCGGGTGCCGTGCCGCCGGTCGTGCGGGGCTCCGCGCCGGATTCCGCACCACCGGCCGTGCCGGACACCGCACCGGACACCGTGCTGCTGGGCGAGCCGGAGGCCACCCCGGGCTCCGTGCCGGAGATCGCATCGGGCGCCGTGCCACTCGGCGAGCCGGACATCGCATCGGATGCCGTGCCGGACACGACGCCGGATGCCGTCCCCGTTCCGGGCGCCCCGCCGGACCCCGCCTCGGGTGCCCAGTCCTGCACCCCGGCCGGGCGCCCGGACATCCCCTGGCGCCGGGCGGCGATGTAGGACCGCGTCGTGTGTGCGGAAGGGCCGGGGCCGGGCCACGGGAGGGCTGTCGGGGGCAACGGGGTGCCACCGAGGAGAGCACTGTGGAGCGTCGTGAGTTCCTTGCCCGGGTCCACGCCGAGCTCCGTAGCGAGCATGCGGCGCGTCGTCTCGTACGCCGCGAGCGCGTCCGCACGCCGCCCGCCCCGGTGCAGGGCCAGCATCAGGAGAGCTTGTGCGCGCTCGCGCAGCGGGTGTTCGGCGGCGAAGACGCTGAGGGGAGCGATCGTCTCACCGTGGCAGCCGAGTTCGAGCGCGCAGGCGAAGAACTCCTCCTGCGCGGTGACGGTGAGTTCGGTGAGCCGGTCCCGCTGACGCCGCGCGTACGGTCCGGGCAGCCCGGCCAGCGGCGCGCCGTCGGAGAGGGCGAGGGCGGCCGTCAACTCGGCGTGCGCGACGGAGAGTTCACCGGCGCCACGCAGCGAGCGCGCCGCCGCGACCCGGTCCTCGAGCTCGTTCGCGTCGAGCGCGCCGCGTGGGACGCGCAGTGCGTAGCCGTCGCCCGCCGAGACCAGGATGCGCGCGGGCTCGCGGGCACGCCGGTCCGGTTCGAGGAGGGTACGCAGCCGGGAGACGTACGTGCGCAGCGTGCCGATCGCCCGCGGCGGCGGCGACTCGTCCCACAGCGCGTCCACCAGCTCCGCCGCCGACACCGGCCGCCCACCGCGCAGCAGCAGCGCGGCCAGCGTCGCACGCTGCTGCGGGGACCCGAGCGTCAGGGCCTGCCCGTCGCGCCAGGCCCGCACCGGCCCGAGGACCTGGAACCACAACGGCCCGCCCAGGTCACCCCGGTCGGCCTCGTCGCCGTTCCCGCCGTCCCGGCCCGTGCGGCCGCCCGCGTCGCCCCGCATTGTCAGCCCGCACTCCTTGCCCTGTGACGCACCGCGAAGTGCCCGTTCGTACGCGCCACGGATGGCCGTACGCACCAAACGTTACGTCAGCCCCAGCGGTCCCCCGACTCGTGCGGGTCACTTGCGCCCCCATGTTGACCAGGTGTTGACGTGCCGGGCACCCCGGGCGTGGCATATGCGCCACCGACCATTCACATTCGGCCGCGCCCGCACGACGGCGTCCCTTCATCCCACCCGCTGCCCCGCCCCCGGCTTGCCCTCCGCCTCCACACCGGTGACCGGACGGGCAACGCACCCCGGGCCTCCCCGGTACGCCCGGCCACCGCGACGAACGCACAGGTCGGAGGCGTCCGCCCGGCGGCTGAACGGGCAGCGGCATCTGCCCTCACTGACGTCCTTCCGTCTCTACGCACCGGCCCGCGCGTGAGACATCGTCGACAAGGTACGAACCAGCGGGGACCGGCATACGGCCGGCACACAGGGGGAACGAGCGGCAGCCGCACCGGCGCATCGCCGGTCCGCCCGCCACACCCTCGCCACCCCTCGAGCCTTGGAGCACAGCAGCATGCCCAACTACCTGTCCCCCGGCGTCTACATCGAGGAAGTCGCCAGCGGTTCGCGCCCCATCGAAGGCGTCGGCACCTCCGTCGCGGCCTTCGTCGGCCTTGCGCCGCGGGGACCGCTCAACGAGCCGACGCTGGTGACCAACTGGTCGCAGTACGTGGCCGCGTTCGGCGAGTTCACGGACGGGTACTACCTGGCGCACTCCGTGTACGGGTTCTTCAACAACGGCGGCAGCGCCGCGTACATCGTGCGCGTCGGCGGCACCGACGCGGCCGAGTCGCAGCAGCAGGCCCCCGCGCAGCCGACGCGGACGCAGGCCCCCAAGGAGCTCACCGCGGGCGAGCCCGTGGCGCTCGGCGCGTTCACCGTGTCGGCCATCACCGCGGGCACCACGGACGGCGGCGCGCTGACCGTCGAGGTGCAGGACGGCGAGGGCGAGGGTGCCGCCGACCGCTTCAAGCTGATCGTCAAGGACGGCGACAAGGTCGTCGAGAACTTCGACGTCAGCGCGAAGAAGACCGCCCGCAACTACGTGGTCACGCAGGTCAGGCAGCGCTCCAAGACGATCGCCCTGGAGGAGGCCTCCACGGCGGGCGGCCAGCTGGCCAAGCCCGACGCGCAGACCGTGACCCTGGCGCCCCCGGCGCCCGCCGCCCCCGCCGTGCCCGACGCGAACGGCCAGGTGTCGCGCATCGAGACCGCCCAGTTCATCGGCGACTCCTCGGACCGCACCGGCTTCGGCGGCCTGGAGGCCCTCGACGAGATCAACATGGTCGCGGTGCCCGACCTGATGGCCGCCTACCAGCAGGGCATCATCGACGAGGAGCAGGTCAAGGCGGTCCAGCTCGGCCTCATCTCGCACTGCGAGCTGATGGGCGACCGGATGGCCATCATCGACCCGCCGCCGTCGCTGAACGCCCGCCAGGTCCGGCAGTGGCGCCAGGAGCTGGCCGGCTACGACTCGCGCTACGCCGCTCTCTACTACCCCTGGATCAAGTCCTTCGACCCGGCGTCGGGGCAGTCGGTGGTCGTGCCGCCGTCCGGCCACATGGCGGGCATCTGGGCGCGCAACGACGCCGAGCGCGGCGTGCACAAGGCGCCGGCCAACGAGATCGTGCGCGGCGCGGTCGACCTGGACCTGCAGATCACCCGCGGCGAGCAGGACCTGCTCAACCCGATCGGCGTGAACTGCATCCGCGCCTTCCCGGGCCGCGGCATCCGCGTGTGGGGCGCGCGCACGATGGCGTCCGACCCGGCGTGGCGCTACCTGAACGTGCGCCGCTACTTCAACTACCTCGAAGAGTCGATCCTCATCGGCACGCAGTGGGTGGTGTTCGAGCCGAACGACCACGCCCTGTGGGCGCGCATCCGCCGCAACGTCTCGGCGTTCCTGGTCAACGAGTGGCGCTCGGGCGCCCTGTTCGGCGCGCGCCCCGAGGACGCCTTCTACGTCAAGTGCGACGAGGAGACCAACCCGCCGGAGTCGGTCGACCTCGGCCGGGTCGTCTGCGAGATCGGCATCGCGCCGGTCAAGCCCGCCGAGTTCGTGGTGTTCCGGCTCGCGCAGTTCTCCGGCGGGGGCGGCGAGCTGGAGGAGTAGTCCGCGTCCCACCGCACGTCCCCCGAGAACCATCACAACAGGAGTGAAACCCCTTGTCTCTGCAGCCCGGTGACGCCCTCACCACACACAATTTCGGCCTCCAGATCGACGGCGTCATGGTCGAGTACCTCCAGGAGGTCAGCGGCCTGTCCATGGAGCAGGACGTCATCGAGTACCAGCAGGTGTCTGCGGACGGAAAGCCCGTCGTGAAGAAGATGCCCGGCGTGAAGAAGGCCGGCGAGTGCACGGTCACGCGCGGCATGACGCAGAGCCCCGTCTTCAGCGAGTGGATCAACAAGTCCATCGCGGGCGACATGGGTTCGGCGCGCAAGAACGCGACGATCATGATGATGGACTACCAGAACAACCCGGTGAAGCGTTACAACCTGCGCAACGCCTGGTGCAGCAAGGTGGAGACCAGCGGGGTCAAGGCGGGCGACGCCGCCGCGCTGACCGAGCAGGTCACCATCGTCTTCGAAGAGCTGGTCATCGAATAATGCGGCGCGAGGGCCCGGCGGGGACGGCTGCGGGCGCGGGCACGGTGCCCGGCGCGGTGACGGGCGTCCGCGAACCGCTGCGTACGGAGTTCGAGTTCGAGCTGCCGCGCGGCTTCGTGGACGAGTCCGGCACCGTGCACCGCAACGGCGCGATGCGGCTCGCGACGGCACGTGACGAACTGGTGCCGCTGCGGGACGTCCGCGTGCGCGAGAACCCCGCCTACCTGTCCGTGGTGCTGCTGGGCCGGGTCATCACCCGGCTCGGCACGCTCGGCTCCGTCCACGACGGCACGGTGGAGAACATGTTCGCCTCCGACCTGGCCTTCCTCCAGGACTTCTACCGGCAGATCAACGCGGAGGGCCACACCCGTGCGGCGGTGGCCTGCCCGCACTGCTCGGAGTCCTTCGAGGTGGAGCTGGCCGGGAGCCGCCTGGGGGAATCGTGACGTACGCGGCCGACCGCATCGAGGAGGAAGTCGCGTACCTCGCCTACCACTTCCACTGGGGCATGGACGACATCCTCGACCTCGAACACGCGGACCGGCGCGCGTACGTGGCGCGGACCGCCACCTTGGTGGAGCAGGCGGAGGCGAAGGCGACCGGTCGGTGAGTCGAGGTAAGTGATGGGCTTGTTCAAGTGGCGGCGGGGGTCGCGGGGCGAGACGGGGGCGCCGGGTGCGGAGGCATCCGGTGCGGCCGGTCCGGCGGCTCCAGAAGTTGCCTCCGCGGAGTCCGGCTCTGGTGCCGCATCCGGTGCCGACGTCGTCGGTGGCGGCGGTGGCGGTGGCGGGTGGGCCGCCGTGCCGCCGGTCCAGCGTGTGCTCGCGGCGCCGCGGACGGTCGCCGAGCAGGGGTTCGGCGCGATGCTCGCCACGCACCAGAACCCGTCCTTCGGAGGGGAATTGGGGCATGCGGTACGTGCCTCCGCGCCCGGAGGCCTGCTGCACGGCGTCCTGACGCCGGTGGCGGGCCGACCGGGCGACCTCGACCTGCCCTCGCTCCAGCTGCCGGTACGAGGGGCCGGCGAGGCGGCGGCCGGCACGGAGGGGCAGACCACGCCTCCCGAGGCGGGTGGCATCGGGTCCACGTCCACGTCCCCGTCCGCCGCGGCGCCGGTGCAGCGGTCCACGGCCGCGCGGTCGGTGCCCGCGTCGGCGAGCAGCCCTGCTGTGGCGCGGCCGTCGCGTACGACCCGGCGTTCCCCGCTCGTGTCGGCGGCGCCGGGCGTGACGCCGCAGCGCCAGCTGTTCCCTGTCGGGGCGGCGCGTACGACGCCGAACCCCGCCGCGCGGGGCGTCGTCGCGCCCGACGCTCCGCCCACCGATGTCCCCGGGCCGGTACCCCCTACCGGCCCGGGGGCTCCTGCCGCGTCCGCGGCCCCGGACACCGTCGCTGTACGGGCGAATTCCCCCGTTGAGCCCGTACAGCGACGGCCTCGCATCCGCAGGGTCCAGCGCGCGCAGGCGGGCACGGGTACTCCGCCCGGTGCCGCCGCGGCTCCTGCGCCGCAGAGCGCCGTGCCGCAGCCGCCCGCCCCGCGGTCGACGCCCAGTCCTGCCCCTGCGCCTGCCCCTGCCCCCTCGGCGAGCGCGCCCGCACCGCAGAGCACGCCGCGCCAGGCACCGGTCCAGCGGACGGCGACGGACACTCCCGCGCCCGCCCCTGCGGCGAGCTCCCCGGCGCCCAAGGGCCGTACGCATGAGCCCGCGACAGACGCGCCTGCGTCCGCGGCGAGTGGCAAGGCGCCGAAGAGCGGCTCGCGTCAGGGCACGTCGGACGCGCCCGCACCGCAGAGCACCGCACCGCAGAGCACCGCGCCTCGCGAGAAGCCCGTCCAGCGGACGGCGACCACCGTCCCCACAGCAGGCGCTCTCGCGGAGCCGTCCGCACCGCGGAACACCCCGCGCCCGGCACCCGTCCAGCGGACGGCGGCCAACGCCTCCGCGCCCACGGCGAGTACCCCGGCCGCGAACAGCCGCCCGCACCAGACCCCAACGGACACGTCCGCGTCGCGGAGCGCCCCGCACGAGACCCCCGCCCGTCGGCCGGCGCCCGCCGCCCCCACGGCAGGCTCCCCCGCGCCGACACCCACCCCACAGAGCACCCCGCCCCAGGCCCCGGTCCAGCGGACGACGACCACCGCTCCCTCGGCAGCCGCTCCCACGCAAGCGGCTGCCCCGCAGAGCACCCAGCACCAAGCCCCCGCCCAACCGACGGCGACCAACACACCCGCGGAAACGCCCACACCCCGGAACACGCGCCAGGCCCCGGCCCAGCGAACGACGACCAGTTCCCCCGCGCAGACACCCGCACCCCAGAGCTCCCCTCGCCAGACCCCCGTCCAGCGGACGGCGCCCAACACGCCTTCGGCCGGCACCCCCGCGCAGACGCCCGTACCCCAGAGCACGTCCCAGGCGGCCCCGGTCCAGCGGAGGACGACCACCGCTCCCTCCGCAGCCGCTCCCACGCAAGCGCCTGCCCCACAGAGCACCCAGCACCAAGCCCCCGCCCAACCGACGGCGACCAACACACCCGCGGCGAGCACCCCCGCGGAAACGCCCACACCCCGGAACACGCGCCAGGCCCCGGCCCAGCGGACGACGACCACCGCTCCCACGACCGGCACCCCGACGCAGACGCCCGCACCGCAGAACACGCCAGTCCGGCCCCCCGCTCAGCGAACGGCGACCAGTACGCCCATGGCGGGCACCCCCACGCAGACGCCCGCCCGGCAGAACGCCTCGCACCAGGCCCCCGTCCCACGGACGGCCGACGACGCCCCCGCGTCCGCCCCCACGACGAGCAGCCCGGCAGCGCAGAACCTCCCGCGCCAGGCTGCCGTCCAGCGCGCGGCGAACAGCGGCCCCGCACCCACGTCGACGCCCGCCCCGGCACCTGTGAGCCCCCCTCACAAATCCACGGCCGACGCGCCCGCGCCGCAGAGCGCGCCGCACGCGCCCGCCGCCCAGCGGACGGCGACCAACGGCCCCGCGCCCGACCCCACACCCACGTCCACTCCCAGGGCGAGCAACCGCAGTCCGGTCAACGGACCGGTCGCGCCCTCCCAGAAGTCGACGAGCGCGGCACCCACGCCCATGGCACCGGGCAACGGCCACCCCCGCCCCGCCCCGGCCGACGACAGGCCGACGAACGCGGGCCCCACGGCGACCGGCCGGACGCGCCCGCGCCGCACGGCGATCGGCGCACCCCTGCCCCCCGTCCAGCGGTCGGCGAACGCCGTACCCGCTCCCGCCCCCACGACCGACCCCCAGAACCAACCGCACCACACCAGCACCGGCGCCCCCGTACCTCCCGCGCCTCCCGTGCAACGGCCTGCCGGCGACGTACCCTCACCGCCCGTGGCCTCCGCGGCGAGCAACCAGTCCCGCCCCCGCCGCACCGCCATCGGCGCCCCCGTGCCACCCGTGCAGCGGTCGGCCGCCACGGCACCCGCACCGGCTCCCACAGCTGCCCCCACACCCGTGGCCCCGGTCCAGCAGTCGTCGGCAGGCGGCTCACCGACGACGCCTGCCCCTACGCCGACCGGCGAACCCGCACCCGCGCCCTCACCCTCGCCCGCCCCGAAGCAGCATCAGCCGCGACGCCACCCGCTCCCCGTCGTCCCGATCAACCGCCGTGTGGCACCCGGCAGTCACCGGCCCGCCGTCGAGCAGTACCCCCTCTCCCCCGCCCGGGGCCTGACGCCGCACACCACAAGCACGTCACCCGCCCCGGTGACGGGACCGCGCCCTCAGGCAGCACCCGCGCCCGCCCCCGTGCCCCTGCAAAAGTCGGCAACCCCCGCACCCCGCGCCGCAACGCACCCGCACGCGTCCAGCAGCGGCGTCGCCCCCGTCGTCGTACCCCTCGCCAAGCCCGGCGCCCCCGCGCCCCGTCACACGCCCGGCCCCGCCAGGCCCCAGGTGCGTACCGCGCCCACCCCCGCGCCCCCCGTCCAACGACGCACCGCACCCACCCAGCCCGAACCACAGCCCCAGTCACAGCCCCAAGCGCCGCGGCAGCACGTGTCCATCCCTCTGCAACCCGCCCCGGCCGCCCCCCGCCCCGCCCCCGCGGAGACCAAGCCGCCGGCCCCCGCCCCGTCCGAGCACGCCGCATCCGGTCCCGCCGCCGAATCCGCCACGCCCGCCGACCTCGACGACCTCGCGCGGCGGCTCCTCGCTCCGCTGTCGCGGCTGCTCCGCGCGGAGTTGCGCAGCGACCGCGAACGGGTCGGCCGACTCCGCGACCACGGCCGCTAGCCGTCGGCCGACCGCCATCAGAACGATCCCACGCCACCTCCACAGCAAAGAGAAACCATGCCCTCGCCCAAGGACCCCGGCTCCACCGTCTTCTTCAAGCTCACCATCGACGGCCAGGACCTCGGCCTGTTCAACGGGTGCGACGGGCTCTCCTCCGAGGTGGAGGTGGAGCAGCGCCAGGAGGGCGGCAACAACGGGTTCGTCTGGCAGTTGCCGACCCGCGTGACCTTCTCCACGATCCGGCTGACCCGGCCGCTGACCGCCGACACGTCGCGCGTGGCGGCGTGGATCTCGTCCATCGCGACGGGGATCTCGCGGCCGACCGCGCAGATCGCGGCGCTGCGCGCGGACGGTTCGATCGTCGCGCAGTGGGGGCTCGTCGAGGTGCTGCCCGTGCGCTGGCAGGGGCCGAGCCTGAGTCCGGACAGTCCCGCCGTGGCGACGGAGACGCTGGAGATCGCGCACCACGGGTTCACCGACGCGGGAGGTGCCTGAGATGGCCGCGCCGACCGGCGGAAAGGCCGGCGCCAGCCTCGTGCGCGCCGCGCTCGCCATCCACCAGCCGCCCACCGACCTCGGCGGGTCGATGGGCGGGCGGATCGGAGAGGCGGAGTTCCAGTTCAATCCGACGCAGCTGCAGTTGGCGCGGTCGGCGGAGTGGCGTACGCAGCGTGCGGTGGCCTATACGCGCGGCGCGCCGCCCAAGTTCACCGGTGCCGCCCCCGCCACCCTCCAGCTGGAGGTGTTTCTCGACTCCTCCGGGACGCCCAACTCGGGCAAGGTGCAGAAGCAGGTCGAGCTGCTCCTGTCGTGCTGCGAGGTGACGCCGCAGAGCGTCAGCTCCAAGCGGCCCTCCCCGCCGTGGGTGCGGTTCTCGTGGGGGTCGTTCAACACCGTGCAGTTCGTGGCGTACGTGACCAATGTCAGCGCCACGTACACCCTGTTCAACCCGACCGGTGAACCCATCCGTGCCACGTGCTCGCTCGCGCTGACCGAGGTGTCGATGCCCACCAAGGGGCAGAACCCGACGTCCGGCGCGCTCTCCGCGCGCCGCGTGCACCGCACGGTCGCGGGTGACTCCCTGGCGTCGCTGGCGTGGCGGGAGTACGGGGACGCCACCCGCTGGCGGCTGATCGCCGAGGCCAACGACATCGACGACCCGATGCGGCTGCGGCCCGGCACCGAGCTGCTGCTGCCCGCCGCCGACGAGGCCCGGCCCGGCCCCGTCACCACCCCCGCGCACGTGGAGTCCTGATGAGTGAGAAGACGTACACGAGCGTCCTGCACGCCGAGATCGGCGGATCCGTCCTGCCCGACAAGCTCGCCGTGCTGCTCGTGGAGGGCTGGGTGGACGCCAGTGTGAACGTGCCGTCCGCCTTCCAGCTGACCTTCGTCGACGAGGGCGGGGACATCCTGGAGAAGTTCCCGCAGATCAAGGTGGGCGCCAAGGCCGTGCTGTGCCCGTTCACGGACGGTGTGCGCGGCAAGCCGATGCTGACCGGTGAGGTCACCGCCCTGGAGGTCGACTCGGACGGCGGCGGCAAGCAGCTCGTCGTGCGCGGCTACGACCCGGGGCACCGGCTGCTCCGCAACCGCCGCGTGCAGGGCTTCCCGAACATGACGGCGTCCGACATCGTGCGCCGCGTCGCCGCCGCCAACAAGGTGCAGCTGGGGAAGATCGAGTCGACACCGACGGTGTACGAACTGGCGACCCAGCCGAACATCACCGACTGGGACTTCCTGTCCCGGCTCGCGCAGGAGAACGACACGCACCTGTCCTTCGACGAGGACGGCAAGCTGTGCTTCGCGAAGCTCGCGCCCGCGTCCGGCGCGCCGTCCGACTCGACACCGGCCGCGCAGAGCCCGTACGTCGTCGAATTCGGGCACAACGCGCTGCACAGCCGTGTCGCGGTGACCGCGGCGGGCCAGGTCGCGACGGCCGGGGTGCGCGGCTGGGACATGCGGGCCAAGCGCGCCCTGTCCGCGCAGTCCCCCGCGGTCCGCAGCAAGGACATCGTCACCGACATCACGCCCGCGCAGCTGTCGCAGCCCTTCGGCAAGGCGGAGCTGACGGAGACGGGGTGGCCGTACACGACACAGGCGCAGGTCACACACGCCGCCCGGTCGCTCGCGGACGACGTGGCGGGGTCGTTCGCCGAGGTGGAGGTCGCCGTCACCGGCAACCCCGACCTGCGGCCGGGGCGGCCCGTGGCGCTGAAGGGGGCGGGGTTCCCCTTCGAGGGGAAGTACACGGCGACCGGGGTGCGGCACCTCTTCGAGTCCGGGCGGCCGTTCACGACGTGGCTGACCGTCTCGGGGCGCCAGTTCCGTTCCCTGTACGGTCTCGCCTCGGGCGGCGCGGATGCCGCGCCGCCGATGCCGGGTGTCGCGATGGCGCTGGTCAGCAACGCGAAGGACCCGTTGCGGATGAACCGGGTCAAGCTGCGTTTCCCGTGGCTCTCGGACACGTACGAGAGCGACTGGTGCCGTATCGCGCAGCTGGGCGGCGTCCGGGGCGGCGGGTTGATGCTGCCCGAGGTCGGTGACGAGGTGCTTGTCGCCTTCGACCGGGGATCGCTCGAACACCCCTATGTGCTGGCCGGGTTGTACAACGGGCGGGACAAGCCGACGCCCAACACGGATGGGCTGCAGCCGATCGACCCGACCAGCGGCCGGGTCAACTGGCGGTCCGTCTCCTCGCGCAGCGGCCACACCATGGAGCTCGTGGACGCCAAGTCCCGTATGAAGAGCGGCATCCGGCTGCAGACCGGCAACGGCCGCCTCACCGTCCACATGGACGAGGCGCGGACCAGCGTGACCATCCGCAGCGACGGCACGGTGTCCATCTCGGGGACCCGCAACGTCAGCATCAGGGCGGGCGGCAACCTGTCGCTGACCGCGGGCGGTTCGCTGACGATGAGCGCGGGCGGCGCGGTCGACATCAAGGCGGGCGCCAAGTTCGGCGTCAACGCGGGCGGCATGGCGGACATCAACGCGACCGGCGTCGTCAGCCTCAAGTCGGCGGGTGCCGTCGCCGTCAACGCGGTCGGCGCGGTCTCCGTGACCGCCGCGGGCGCGGTCGCCGTCAACGCGGGTGCCGCCGCGGCCATCACGTCACCGGCGACCGTCACCCTGACCGCACCCGCCGTGCTGCGCAATGGCATTCCTTTCTAGCGTCGAGTCCAGGGTCGAGGGGGCCACTGACCATGAGTGAGCAGTTCGTCGGTGCGGGCTGGACGTTTCCGCTGCGCATCAACGCCGGGGGCGGCATCGCGCTGGCCCGGCGCGAGCGCGAGATCGAGGAGTCGATCCGGCTCGTGCTCGCCACCGCGCCGGGCGAGCGCCCGATGCGGCCCGAGTTCGGCTGCGCCGTGCACGACATGGTGTTCGCGCCGGTCAACGAGGCGACGGCGGGGCGGATCCGGTACGAGGTGCGGTCCTCGCTCGACCGCTGGGAGCCGCGGATCGACGTCCTGGACGTCGAGGTCAGCCCGGCGCCCGACGACCCGTCCGTCCTGTTCATCGACGTGAGCTACACCGTGCGCGGCACCAACAATCCGCGCTCTCTCGTCTTTCCCTTCTACGTGATCCCGTCCACGGAATCAGAGAGCGGAGTCTGAAGTCCGATGGCCCTGCCCGCACCCCACCTCGACGACCGGCGCTTCCAGCAGTTCGTCGACGACGCCAAGCGCTACATCCAGCAGCGCTGCCCGGAGTGGACCGATCACAACGTCTCCGACCCGGGAGTCACCCTCGTCGAGGCCGTCGCGCACATGGCCGACCAGATCGTGTACCGGCTCAACCGCGTGCCGGAGAAGAACCACCTGGCCTTCCTCGACCTGCTCGGCGTCACCCTCTTCCCGCCCTCCGCGGCCCGCGCGGACGTCACGTTCTGGCTGTCCGCGCCGCAGCCCGAGCCGGTCGTCCTGCCCGCGGGCACGGAAGTGGCGACCAGCCGCACCGAGACCGAGGAAGCGGTGGCCTTCGCCACCGAGGCGGATCTGACGGTGGTGCCCTGCGAGCTGTCGGCCGTGCTGCGCCAGGAGGACGGCAGCACGCCCCAGGACTGCGGGCAGGACATCTTCGGCGGCCGTGACGTGGCGGTCTTCGCGGAGTCGCCGCGCCCCGGCGACACGCTGCTCTTCGGGCTCAGCGCGGCGGTGCCGCGGTGTGCGGCGGTGCTGCAGCTCGACAGCCGGGTGGACGGCGTGGGCGTCGACCCGCGGCAGCCGCCGCTGGTGTGGGAGGCGTGGACCGCGGACGGCTGGACGGAGTGCGAGGTCGACGAGGACTCCACCGGTGGCCTCAACCGGCCCGGCGACGTCGTCCTGCACATCCCGGCCGGGCACATCGTCTCGCGCATCGGGCGGCAGGACGCGGGCTGGGTGCGCTGCCGGGTCACGGAGGCGGCGAAGGGCCAGCCGTTCTACAGCGCGTCGCCGACCGTGCGGTCCGCCGTCGCGTTCACCATCGGCGGCACGACCGGTGTCGCGCACGCGGACGTCGTACGCGACGAACTCCTCGGCGACTCCACGGGTGTGCCCGGACAGCGCGTCCGCCTCGCCCAGGCCCCGGTGGTCGCCGACCGGCCGCCGCTGGTCCTGGAGGTCTCCGACGGCGAGGGGTCGGGCTGGGCCGAGTGGCAGGTGGTCGACGACTTCGCCTCGTCCGGACCGTACGACCCGCACGTCACGCTGGACGCGGCGACCGGCGAGATCGCGTTCGGCCCCGCGGTCCGCGAACCGGACGGCTCCCTGCGGCAGTTCGGCGCCGTCCCCCAGAAGGGCGCGGCGATCCGCGCGACCCGCTACCGCACGGGCGGCGGCCGCACGGGCAACGTGGCGCGCGGCGCCATCCAGGTCCTGCGCAGCTCCATCCCGTACGTCGCCCGCGTGGAGAACCGCGAGGCGGCGCGCGGCGGTGTCGACGGCGAGACGGTCGAGGAGGCGAAGGTCCGCGCGCCGATCGCGCTGCGCGCGCAGGAGCGGGCCGTGACGGCGCGCGACTACGAGGAGCTGGCGCGGCGGGCCGCGCCCGAGACGGCGCGCATCCACTGCCTGGCCGCGGACTCCGCCGAGGCCGGGGAGAACGCGGTCCGCGTCCTCGTCGTGCCGCAGGCGGTGCCGGACCGGGGCGGGCGGCTCCGCTTCGAGCAGCTGGTGCCGGGCGAGGAACTCCTCTCCCGCGTCACCTCGTTCCTCGACGACCGCCGCCCCCTCGGCACGCGCCTCTCGGTCGGCCCGCCCTACTACCAGGGCGTCACCGTGGTCGCCACGCTCCACTCCTTCCGCGCGGCGCACGCCGAGCGCGTCCGCGCGGAGGCGCTCGACGCCCTCTACGCCTACCTCGACCCGCTGACCGGCGGCGCGCACCGCGAGGGCTGGCCGTTCGGCCGACCGCTGCGCGCGGGCGAGATCTTCGCCGCGCTCCAGCGGGTACCGGGCGTGGAACTCGTCGACGAGGTCCTGCTCCACCCCGCGGACCCCCTGACGGGCCGCAGGGGCGACGCCACGGACCGCATCGAACTGGCCCCCTCGGCGCTCCTGTTCCCCTTCGACCACCGCGTCCGCGTCATCGAGGCACGATGACGAACGACGAGCACGAGGCGAGCACCGCCCCGGAGGCCGAGGGCGCGCCGGGAGCGGCGCCCGTCCCCACACCCGGTTTCGGCCCGGCGACCGCCGTCCCGCACACCACCGAGACGAACCCGTACGCCGGCCCGGACCACACGCCCGCCCCGAACCCGTACGCCACGCTCCCGAACCCCACCTCCACCCCGAACCCGTACACCACAACTCCGGCCCCCACCTCCGAGCCAAACCCGTACGCCACCCCGGGCGACACCCCTGAGCCAACCCGGAGCACCACCCGGGACCACACCCCTGAGCCAACCCCGGACCCGGGCCCCGACGCATACCCCTACGCCACCCCCCATCACACCCCCCAGGCGACGCCGGACCCCGCCCCCAGCCATACCCCCGGGGCCGCCCCGGACCCGAAGCCGGATGCCACCCCCGACGCGAAAACCACCGACAAACCAGCATCCGCCCCCAAGACACCCCGCACGTCCGCCAAGAAGCGCACCCCCGCGAAAGCGGGCGGCGGCCGTGCCGAGCAGTCCGCGGAGAGCGGGAACGGGCGTACCGGGCACGGGGCCGAGACCGCTCCGGGCGCCTCCGTCACCTCGGGTGGCATCCGCGCTTCCTGGGTGAAGTCCGGCGTCACGGGCGCCCCCGTCTCCCAGGCGGGGCACACCCCGGTGGCGTCCGGCGGGGCCGGAGGCGGCGACGACCGGTCCGGGCCCGGGGACGGGGGCGGGGGCGGAGGGGACAGCCGCGGTGACGGCCACGCGTCCAGGCGTGGGTCACTGCCCGCGCTGGGCTCCGCGCACCCCATCGGGGACCAGTTGCCCGCCGTCTTCGCCGACGACGACTTCATCCTGCGTTTCGTCTCCGGCCTGGACGTCGTCCTCGCGCCCGTCTTCGCCGTCCTGGACAGCCTGGAGGCGTACTTCACACCGGCCCTGACACCCGCGGACTTCCTCGACTGGCTGACGGACTGGGTCGGCACGGAGCTCGACGGCACCGAGCCGCTGGCCACCCGCCGCCAAGCCGTCGCCTCCGCCGTCGACCTGCACCGCGTCCGCGGCACCCGGCGTGGCCTGTCCGCCGCCGTCGAGCTCGCCTTCGGCGTACGCCCGGAGATCAGCGAGAGCGGCGGCGCGGCCTGGTCCGCACGTCCGCTGGGCGCCTTCCCCGGCACCCCGCGCCCCGCCCTGCACGTCACCCTGCGCGTCCACGATCCCGCATCCGTGGACACGCACCGCCTGCGGGCCGTCGTCGCGGCGGCCCGCCCCGCCCACCTCCCCTTCACGGCCGAGGTGACAGCCACGCCTTTCCCTGAAGGGACCTAGAGATGCCCGACCAGCCCGAGACGGACGACATGCCGAACTCCCCCGATAACACGAAGCCGTGCCCCGAGTGCGGCACCCCGGCCCGCCAGCACGGCCAGTCCTTCTGCGACTCGTGCGGGGCCTTCCTCCGCTGGGACACCCCGGCCGGCACGCCGGGCCCCGCCCGCCCCGGCAACGCTCCGGCCGACCCCCGCGTCGACCCCCGCGTCGACCCCCGTGTCGCTCCCCCCGCCGGAGCGGGTGCGGGCGCCGGTGCCGGGTCGACCGACACCACCGTCCCGCTCCCCTCCACCGGCCCCGAGAACCGCCCCGCGGAACCGTCCGCCGGGCCGCCCCGGCCCTCCGACACCGCCATACGGTCCCTGCTCGTGCCCGTGCCCGAGGGCTCCGAGCCGGTCGCGCCGGAGACGCCGGGCAGCGTGCTGCCGGGCAGGCCCGAGGCGGCACGGCCGCGCGTACGGCAGCCCGCCGTGCCCGCCGAGCCGGAGTCGGGCGCGCCGTGCCCGAGCTGCGGGACGCCCAACGCTCCCCGCCGCCACTTCTGCCGCAGCTGCGCGAGCCCGCTCAAGGACCATGCCGCCCCGGCCGCCGAGGGCCCGTACGCGGGACAGCGCCCCCGGCTCCACCGCGACCGCACCCGCTGGATCGCGCGGGCCGTGGGCGTCGCCGTGGTCGTCGGCCTGGTGGCGGGCGGCATCTTCGGCGGGCCGCCGGCCGCGCGGGCCGTGCAGGACCACTTCGCCAAGCGGGTCCCCGTGCACCCCAACGACTACAGCGCCTCGCACGCCGCCCCCAAGCAGGCCGCCAAGCTCGCCTTCGACGGCTACAGCAACACCTGGTGGGGCACCGGCTACTCCGGCGACTCGGCGGGCCAGTGGATCCAGGCCGACTTCGACCAGCCCACCGACCTGCTCAACCTCCTGATCACGCCGGGCACTTCGCCGCGCAGCGCGCAGGCCGCCGAGCAGGCCCGGCCGATGGAGTTCGACATCGTGGTCAACGACTCGGCGGGCAAGGAGCACGTGATGCACCGCCGCATCAACGACGGCGGTGTGCAGAAGCTCGACGTGCGCGTACGGGACGCGGTGAACGCACGGCTGATCCTGCGTTCCGCGTACGGCACCGGCAAGAAGCGCCAAGTGGCCATCGCCGAGCTGGAGTTCTTCGGCCGCTCCACGGGAGGACAGTAGGAGGTCCGGGGCCGTCCTGGACGGCCCCGGACCTCACGTCACCCTTGGGGTCAGACCCGGTCGGCGGCGATCAGCACGTACTGGAACGAGCCGTCCCTGTACGAGTTGATGAACGCTTCTTCGATGCCGGTGACCAGCGACGACGTCGCCCGCAGCTCCCAGTAGGGCAGCGTGGCGTCCGTCAGGTCGACGATGGCCTGCGGCACGAGGCGGTTGTCGGCCATGGCCTTCAGGTACTCCCTGCGGGAGTGGATGTTGCACTCGAAGTGGGCGTTGATCTGGGAGACCCACTTCGAGGGCTGCCCGTACCGCGGGTTCCAGCAGCCGGTGATGGTCACGTAGCGGCCGCCGGGCGCGAGGATGCGGGAGTGCTCGGCGAAGAGGTCGTCCAGATCGACGTACATGCTGGACTCGTTGTTCCACGAGGCCTTGGCCTGGCCCGTCTCGAACGGTGTGGCGAGCATGTTGCACACGCGGGCGTGGACGTACTCCTCCATGCCGAGTTCACGGGCACGCCGGTTGGCGAAGTCGGCCTGCTTGGCGGAGAGGGTGACCCCCTCGGCCCGGCAGCCGAACCGCTGGTGCGCCATGACCAGCGAGCCGCCGCGCCCGCACCCCGCGTCCACGACCGTGTCGTCGCGCCCGACCGGTCCGAGCTGGTCGAGGAGCACGTCGGTCTGCGCCGACTCCAGCCGGTGGAGCTCGGCGATCAGCCTCTTCTCGTACTCGCTGTCGGCCGCGTCACCCAACGCGTCCTGGTCGACGTCCCCGACGCCGTAGTGGTGGTGGTAGAGCCCGTCGACGTCGCCGAGGCGCAGGTTCACCGGCCTGGCCTCCCCGTCCCAGTAGCGGGCGATGTCCCCTTGGTAGGGGGATGCCGGAGCGGGGATGGACAGGGACGTACCGTTGGCGAGATCAGTGCTGGTCACGGTGGTGTCGGCTCCTCTTACCAGAAGTCGGGCAGGCTGTATCGGTAGGTGTTGGTCTGATGCCAGTAGTGGTTGCCGTCGACCCACACGGCCACTCCCCGCAGGAAGCGCAGCACGCTCGGGACGGGGCAGGCCGCCGCGAGGGCCGCCGCTTCCGCCTCGAAGGCGTGCATCAGGTCGTTGTGGACCTCGACCCCCTTCAGGTAGGCGTCCCGGTCGGAGATGCCCTCCCGTTCGGCGATCACTACGGGCAGGTTCAGGTGACGGCCGGGGCTGTCGAGTTCCTTGGTGTACGAGTACAGGTCGTTCACCACGGTGGTGGCGTTGCCCGCGAGGGCGATGACCCGCTGCATGGCCGCCAGGGCGTGGAGGTCGGCCGGCAGCTCGTAGCCACCGACGGTGTCGGTGATGGTGGGGCAGGGGCGGAAGTTGTTGAACTGGCGCATCGCCAGGTACTCCCACACCTCGGGCACGTGGTCCGTCTCGGCCCACGCGGCCTCGGCGAGGTAGCCCAGGTGCAGGCGGGCCATGTCGTGCCGATAACGGTCGGCCTGGGACGGCGAGGCGTGCTGGAGGAAGTACGTCATGGCGGAGCGGTACGCGCGGCGCGGCGCGTCCGCCGTGAGCGACTCCCGCCACGCCGGTTCGTACTCCTCCGTCGTGTGCAGGTCATCGAGGGCGGTGTGGGCCAGCAGCAGGCGGCTGCCGAGGCCGACGGGCGAGCCGCCGTGGTCCTCGCAGTAGCAGTCGTCGACGGCGTTCTCGGCGACCATCAGCCGGGTGGCGATCATCAGGTGGTCGACGGAGGGGGCGTCCGGGTGGCAGGCGACCATGTAGCGCCCGACGGAGAAGCCGTCGAACTGGTCCTCCCACTCCGGCGGGAACGCCTGGACCTCGTCCACGGCCCACGCCTTGATCCGTCGGCTCACCTCGGCCACGCGCGCCGGATCGGGCTCCGGCACGGCGTGATGGTAAAGCCCCGGAATCGGCGTCCCCTCAGCAGGTTCGACGGGTTCGAGGGGTTCGAGGGGTTCGACGGGTCCGGCCGATTCGACCGGCTCGACCGTTGCGACCGGCTCGACCTGTTCGCCCGGTGCGGACGACGCGACCGGCTCCGCCCCGCTCGCGGCCTCCACCGGCACCCGCGCCCCGCCCAGGTGCAGCCCCGCCGTGCCCAGGCCGCTCGGGCCGCGCAGAATCCTTTCGAGGGCGGGGTTCGGATGCAGGGTGGGCAGCCCGGGATCGGGCATCCGTAGCTCCTTAATGTGATGACGGGCGACTCACCGGAAGAACGGTCCTAGTCGCGCCTGCGGCCGATCTGCACGTTCTCCAGGACGCCGAGCGCGTCGGGCAGCAGGACGGCCGCCGAGTAGTACGCCGTGACCAGGTACGAGATGATCGCCTGCTCGCTCATGCCCATGAAGCGCACCGAGAGGCCCGGCTCGTACTCCTCCGGCAGCCCGGTCTGGTGCAGCCCGATCACGCCCTGGTTGTCCTCGCCCGTACGCATCGCGAGGATCGAGCTGGTGTTGTCCTCGGTGATGGGGATCTTGTTGCACGGCAGAATCGGTACGCCGCGCCAGGCGGGGACCTGCTGGCCGCCGAGGTCGACGTTGTCCGGGTAGACCCCGTACGCGTTGAAGCCCCAGCCGATGGCCGCGATGGTCCTGGGGTGGGCCAGGAAGAACTTGGTGCCGCGCCTGCGGCAGAGCAGATCATCGAGGTCGTCCGGCGTGGGCGCGCCGGAGTGGGGCTGGATCCGCTGCTTGAAGGCCGCGTTGTGGAGCAGACCGAACTCACGGTTGTTGATCAGCTCGTGCTCCTGGCGCTCGCGCAGCGCCTCGACGGTGAGCCTGAGCTGTTCCTCGGTCTGGTTCATCGGGCCGTTGTAGAGGTCGGCGACCCTCGTGTGGACCCGCAGAACGGTCTGCGCGACGGAGAGTTCGTACTCCCTCGGGTGCGCTTCGTAGTCCACGAAGGAACCCGGCAGCTTCACCTCACCGACGTGCCCCGCCGACATCGCGATCTCGGCCTCGCCGTGCCGCGTCTGCCGCGGCACGGACCGCGAGGCGAACTCCGCGAGGTGTGCTCGCAGGCTCGGCGCGGACGACGTGAGGGCGGCGAAGTCGGAGCGGGACAGGGTCAGCAGTGTGCCGGACGTCTCGGCGGTGGCGGTGAAGCCCCACCGCGCGCCGTCGTCGAGGAGCGCGTCGTCACCGAACCGGCCTCCGTCGGCAAGTACGGCGACGGCCACCTCGTCGCCGTACTTGCCGACGGAGGTCTGCTTGATCCGGCCGTGCGCGATCAGGTGGATGTGCTCGGCGGGGGCGCCGCGTTCGACCAGCACCTCACCCGCGCGGAAGTCGCGCTGCACGAACCGGTCGGCGATCGCCGACAGCACGTCGACATCGTCGAAGCCGCGCAGCAGGGCCAGTTCGCCCAGCTCCCGCGGCACCACCCGGACGTCGGCACCGTCCTGGAGGAACTCGATGCAGCCGTCGCCGACGGTGTAGGTCAGCCGCCGGTTCACCCGGTAGGTGCCGCCCTTGGTCTCCACCCATGGCAGCATCCGCAGCAGCCACCGTGAGGTGATCTCCTGCATCTGGGGGGCGGACTTGGTCGTGGTGGCGAGGTTGCGGGCGGCCTCGGTGCTCAGGCTGGTCCGCGGAGCAGGCTCCAGCCGCTCGTCCGGGCTGGTCTCAACGGTCATCGGGGCGAGCTCTCCTTTACGACGTGCGGAGACATACGGCGGCATGCGAGGGCATGCGGATACACGGGGAGAAACAGGGGCGAACCCGGGAAAGCGACCGGATCCGCTGGGAACGCTAACTGCCGTTTCGCCCAACTCGCCTGGGTATGTTGCTCAGTTACCTCGATACGGCGATCTTGTCGCCCAATAGGTTTATTCGGCCTCCCGACCGTGCACAGAGCCCGCACGCTCCGTCGACCGCGCCCCGTTGCCTGTCCTCCACCTGTCCTCACCACACAAAGTGGCCGCCGGGCACCGGAGGGGTGAGCCCGGCGGCCACGTCAAAGGGGGCCGACCGTCGTCTACGACAGCTGCGACTGCACCTGCGAGGAGATGATCTCCAAGTGGTCCAGGTCGGCGAGGTCCAGGCACTGGAGGTAGATGCGGCTCGCGCCGATCGCCTCGTACCGCCCGATCTTGTCGACCACCTCGGCCGGGGAACCCGCGAGCCCGTTCGCCTTGAGTTCGTCCACGTCGCGGCCGATCGCCGCGGCACGCCGTGCGACCTCCGCGTCGTCCTTGCCGACGCACACCACCAACGCGCTGGAGTACACCAGGTCGCTGCCCTTGCGCCCGGCCTGCTCGGCGGCGGCACGGACCCGCCCGAACTGCCGCTCGCTGTCCTCGACGGAGGCGAAGGGGATGTTGAACTCGTCGGCGAACTGCGCGGCGAGGCGCGGCGTGCGGGTCGCGCCGTGGCCGCCGATCAGGACGGGCACCTTGGCCTGCGCGGGCTTGGGCAGGGCCGGGGAGTCGGTGAGTTGGTAGTGCTTTCCGTCGTGGCTGAAGGTCTGGCCGACCTCCGTGCCCCACAGTCCGGTGACGATCTGCAGCTGCTCCTCCAGGCGGGCGAACTTCTCCTTGGGGAACGGAATGCCGTACGCCTTGTGCTCGTCCTCGAACCAGCCCGCGCCGAGCCCGAGTTCGACCCGGCCGCCCGACATCTGGTCGACCTGCGCCACCTGGATCGCGAGCACACCCGGCAGCCGGAACGTGCCTGCCGTCATCAGCGTGCCCAGCCTGATGCGCTTGGTCTCCCTGGCGAGCCCGGCGAGCGTGATCCATGCGTCCGTGGGGCCCGGCAGGCCGTCGGAGGACCCCATGCGGAGGTAGTGGTCCGAGCGGAAGAACGCGTCGAACCCGAGGTCCTCGGTGGCCTTGGCGACAGTGAGCAGGGTGTCGTAGGTGGCCCCTTGCTGGGGCTCGGTGAAGATTCGAAGATCCATGGCTCCATCCTGCACGCTCGAACGCCTGTCAACCCCGCCGGTCCCGCCGTTCCCCCACCGCCCCGGTCGGGTGAAAAACCGTCAACACGGCGGCGGCACGGGCCCGCGTGCAGTGACCCCGTCCGACGGGTGATCGTTGGCTCGGGCGGTGCCGGACCGCCCGGCACCCGCGCCGGCGGCCGCTGCCGGGGCGTCGCCCGCGTCAACTGCCCGTCCCCTTCGGGAGGGCGAGGGCCGAGGAGGCCGTCATGTCCCAGGAAGCCGTGCCCGACCAGGAGGCCGCGCCCGCACAGGCAGAAGCGCACGACGCGTCCGTACCCGCGCAGCAGCCACCAAAGGGCCTGCTGCAGCAGATGGAGGAGCTGATGGCCGCGCTCAACGCGGACCTGACCCAGCTCGACGCCGACCTGCAACAGTCGACGGCACCCTCCGGATCCGTCACCTCCTCCGACCCCGGTGCCTGCGACCCCGACACCTCCGGCCCCACCGCCTCCGGCACCCCCGCCCCGGTGTCCCACCCCCGGGGTGACGACAGCCACAGCGGCTTCTGACACCACCACCCGGCGCCCCCTCCGAGCTCCGCGACCGACCTCCGCGGCCCCGCCTCCCGGCGCGGGGCCGGCCGGGGGTCCTGTCATGCCGGGCCCGCCGCCGAGTCGGGTTCCGGCAGGCCCTCCGCCCGCACCGCGAGCCTGCGCAGCATCTCCAGCACACGGTCCCTGGACTCGTCCGCCGCGTCGATCGCCTCCATGCACTGCCAGTACACCCCCTCTTCCTCGGCCCCCATGGCGACACCGACGAGTGCGATGCCGACCTCCCCGAGGAGCCTGCCGAGCCCGAGCAGCACCTCGTGCGCGTCGCCTGTCCCCGTCAGCCGCGCCGCCCGTATGTCCTCCACCCCGAGGCGCGGGGCGTCGAGCACTCCGCAGGCTCTGCCGCCGACTTCGCTCAGGCCCAGCGCCTCGCTCCGTAACTCGGGAGGCCCCGCGACCGCGAGGTGGTTGCCGATCGCCTGAGCGAGCGCCTGCGACTGCCAGACCTCCACGACGATGTCAGCGGGATCCTGGCTGCGCGCCAGAGCGCGGCGGTTCGCCTCGATGAGCCGCGTCGCGTTCATCCCGGCCCCTCCATCCCGCATCCCGCGCGCACTCACCGCACGCTTGCCCGAACTCCCCTGTCCACTACCCAGAGTGAGGCCCATCCGGGCGAAAAGCCAGGGCAGGACCGAAATCTGTGGACACACAGTCGAGATTGGACAAGCCATCCACTCCGGAGAGTGACGAAAATGCCGGATCGCAAGATCGAAGGCCGCCTGGGGGAGGCACCGCACGGGCGCCGATCAGCGCGATTCAGGGACCTCCCGCACCGGAAAACGCGACTCGTTCCGCTCGATCTTCGCCGCGAGAGCCGCCAGCGCGTCGATTCCGAGGACCTCGCAGAACTGCAGCAGATACGCGAGGACGTCGGCCACCTCGTCCCGCACGCGGGGCGCCGTGTCCGGGTCCCGCATCACCCGCGCCGACTCCTCCGGCGTCAACCACTGGAAGATCTCGACCAGTTCGGAGGCCTCCACACTGAGCGCCGCGGCCAGGTTCTTCGGGGTGTGGTACTGCTCCCAGTCGCGCGCCGTCGCGAAATCGGCCAGCCTGCGCTGCAGTACCGCCACGTCAAGTCGTTCCGTCACGGCTCCAGGTCTACCACCGAGGCCCCCGCGTCCGCCGCCCAGGACGCGTCCCCCACCGCCCCCACCAGCCTGATGTGCCCGCGTCCGCAGGTGCGCGCCGCCAGCTCCCCGAGGGTCCGCACCTGCCGTGCGTCGAGGCGCCGGTCGAGTCCGTCGGCGAGGATCGTCAGGCTCTGGTACGCCTGCGGTACCTCGGCCACCGGATCGACGGCCAGCACACCGGTACCGGTCAACAGCACCAGCGCCAGCGCCAGGTACCTCAACTCGCCGTCGCCGAGCCGCCCGAGGGGCGTGCGCACCCCGCCGCCCCGGTCGATGTAGGCGTGCACCGCGCCGTCCTCCACCTCCTCGGCGACGATGTCCGCGACCGGTCCCGCGCACCCGGACCGCACCGCCGAGACCAGCATGGCGTGGCGGACCGCGCACTCGGCGCGAGTGCGCCACAGGACTTCGGCGAGGTTGTCGCAGCCGCCCAGGAGGCGGCCGGAGCCGATGAGTCCGGCCGGGACGGGGGCGCGCATGCGGCTGGGCCGCGGATCGCACACGTACGCCGAGCGCAGCGCGACGACGACCTGTTCCGCCGCCGCGAGCACGAGGCGCTGCCCGTCGGTCTTGCCCGCGACGCGCAGCGGCACGAGGGCCGTGCCGAGCCGGTCGTCCGGCATGGGGGCGCGCGTCACGGGAGTCGCGCCCGCGGTGTGCCAGGCAGCCTGCACGACGCGCCGTCCGGGGTCGCGCAGCGCGGTCTCCAGGAGCACGAGGTCGCCGCGGGTCAGCCGCTCGCCCACGACGCGCAGTTCGGGCTCGGCCTGCACGGCGAGGTCGAGCCGGACGGGCCCGGCGGGTCCGTCGACCGTGCAGCCGATGCGGAAGCCGCGCCGCCGCTGCCCGTCGGCGCGGGCGCGCTCGGGAACGCACGCCACGGGATCGGCGAAGACGTCGGGCAGTTCCGCACCTGCGCAGAGCCGTGCCAGCGCCTCGTACGCACCGAGCGCGCTGCTCTTTCCGCTGCCGCTCGGACCGGTGAGCAGCGTCATCGGGCCGAGCGGGAGCACCGCGGCGCGGTGTCCTGCGAAGGCGGACAGGCGCAGTTGGGTGACCTGCGGCCGGTCCAGGGCCGCCGATGGCTCGGCGGCCGGCTTTCGGGAATGCACCGTCATGATCGGAAGGTAGGCGGCCGTGCGCACGGCGAACCGTTACGCCCAACCGACCTTCCTACGATCGGGGGATTCCCCTCGAAGAACCCCCGCGAGATCGACCGGTGTGGTTCATGTCGCTCAGGGCTGGGAGACCGCCTCCACCAGGCCCTGCACCTCGGTGCCGGGGGGCGCGAGGAGGAAGACGTTCTTGTCGACCCGGTGCATCCCGCAGTTCAGCCCCATGACGACGCCGCTGCTGAAGTCCAGGACCCGCTTGGCGACGTCCGTCTCGGCGCCGGTCAGGTCGAGCAGGACCGGGATCTGTGCCATGACGGTCTCGGCGACCTCGCGGGCGTCCGCGAACACGTTGACCCGCATCACGACGAAGCGGCGGCGCGTCTCGGTCTCCGCGTCGGGCATCGCGCGGTGCCCCGGCCAGGAAGGCCATTCGTCGCGGCTGCGCAGCGGTACGACCTGGGCGAGCCCTTCCCACTGTTCATCGGTGACGTCGTGGCGCTGACTGCTGCTCACTTATCCACCCCGTCCTGGCTCGCACTTGTTCTCTGCACCGGCCAATTCTTACGCCAAGTCACCCGTTCAGCCCAACAGCGACACGGATGGCTCACCCGGCGCGGGACTTCTTGCGGTCAGAACGGGGGCCGGACCGCGCCCGCGTGCCCGAGCAGGTTGACCAGCCCCTCCGCGATGCCCCCGCGCCAACAGGCGTAGTCGTGACCGCCGTTGCACTCCCGGAGGGACACGAGGTCGCCGCGGGCGGCGAGCGTCTCGTACATGCACCGGCTGTGATCGACCATCGTGCCCTCGTGGAGTCCGACGTCGAGATGGACGCGGAGAGGCGGGCGCGACGGCGTGTCGGTGGCGAAGCACTCGGCGAGCCAGGGTGTTTCGTCGGCGGGCGCCGGTCGCGGTGTGCCGTGCGGCAGTCCGGGGCGCCACCACAGCGACGGGGACTGCGCGAGGACGGCGCCGAACCGGTCGGGTCTGCGCAGTGCCGCGTACAGCGAGGTGAGCCCTCCGAGGCTCTGGCCCGCGACCGCGGTGCGGGCCGGGCGGAGTGTCAGGGTCAGGCGTTCGGCCGCCCGGGGCAGCACCTCGTCGGCGAGGAACGTGACGTAGGCGTCGTGCGCGGTGAGGTCGTGCCAGCGGGTGAGCCGGTCGACTGCGTCGGGCGCGAGGACGACGGGGGGCGGTACGGCGCGGTCGGCGGCGAGGGCGTCCAGGGTGTCCTCGAGCGCGAGCCGGCCGAACCACATGTCGCCGTCGCACAGGACCACGACGGGGCTGTCGGGCCGCGGGCCGCCCGGCGGCAGGTAGGTCCAGACGTCGCGTTCGGCGCCGAGCGCGCCCGCGGGCAGCCGGTGGCGTTCGACGCGGCCTCGCGGGATGCCGTCGCGCCGTTCGGTCCACGGTTGCGCGGGCGCGTCGGGCAGTGCGAGGACGGAGCTGTCCGGCTGCCCCCAGCGGTCGCCGATACGGCGCGGGTTGCGCGGGTCGTGGGCCGCGTGCGGGACGAGGGCGCGGAGTCGGCGCTGCCGGGTCTCGGGGTCGGCGGGGAGATCGCCGGGCGCGAGGTCGGCGGCGATGCGGTACGAGGCGCGGTGGTCGGACCGGAGGCGGAGGGTGCGGTACCAGACGTCCGTGCCGGGCAGCGGGGTCAGCAGGGCGTCGGCGAGCCGCTCGCGGTCGAAGAGCCGGTTGGCGAGCAGCAGGACCTCGCGGGTGGCCCGGTGTCCGCGCCACAGGAACGTGACGGCGCGGTGCCCGGGGTAGCCCTCCACGGGCTCCACCAGAGGGGTGCCGCCGCTCTCCGCGATGTTCTTCCAGAACGCGTCGAGGACAGCGGGGAGCTCGTCCTCACTCGCGGTGGTGACGCGGCGGACGAGGGCCTGGAGGGTGGGGCTGTGTGCGCCGGGGCCGGCGGGCGGCATGGTGTGCGCGCCCGCCGCCGCCCCTGTCACCTCGGGTTCTCTCACAAGATCCATAAGTTGGTTAGCTTAGCCTAACCTAACCAGCGAGTCGCAAGGGCGTCGCAGCGCGGTCGGCTACCGGCGATAGGGATGCGGCGCCGGGTCCCCAGTAGAGTGCGGCTGCGCAGTCCCTTCCCGAACCCCGAGGTCAGGTACCAGCAGTGACCCCCGCACCCCCCGCAGGCATACCGGCCGTCGCCGTCGTCGGGATCGGGGCCGACGGCTGGGAAGGACTCCCCGCCGCGTCGCGCGCCGCCCTCGCGGAGGCCGAGGTCCTCATCGGCGGCCCGCGCCAGCTGGAACTGCTGCCCGCCGCCGAGTGCCCCGGCGAGCGCGTGCCCTGGCCGTCCCCGCTCCGGCCCGCCGTGCCCGGCCTGCTGGCCGCCCACGCCGGGCGCCGCGTCGCCGTCCTCGCCAGCGGCGACCCCATGTTCTACGGCATCGGACGCGCCCTCACCGAGGAGCTCGGCGCCGACGCGCTGCACGTGCTCCCGCACCCCTCGTCCGTCTCGCTCGCCTGCGCGCGCCTCGGCTGGCCGGTCGAGGACACCGAGGTCGTCACGCTGGTCGGGCGCCCGGCCGCGCGGCTCGCCGCCGCGCTGCACGACGGGCACCGCGTCCTCGCGCTCAGTGCGAACGCGGACACGCCCGCAGAAATCGCCGCGCTGCTGCGCGAGCGCGGTTTCGGACCGAGCCGGCTGCGCGTCCTCGAACAGCTCGGTGCCGAGGGCGAGTCCTCGTACGAAGGGACCGCCGGCACCTGGTCGCACGCGCCCGGCGACCCTCTGAACGTCGTCGCCGTCGAGTGCCGCCGCTCTCCCGACGCGCTGCGGCTCGGTGTCGTGCCGGGCCTGCCGGACGCCGCGTACGAGAGCGACGGCCAGCTCACCAAGCGGTACGTACGCGCCGCCACGCTCGCCGCGCTCGCGCCCGCACCCGGCGAACTGCTCTGGGACATCGGCGGCGGCTCCGGCTCCATCGCCGTGGAGTGGCTGCGGGCGCACCCGTCGTGCCGTGCCGTCACCATCGAGAAGCACCCCGTGCGCGCCGAACGGATCACCCGCAACGCCGATCGGCTCGGCGTGCCGGGCCTGCGCGTCGTCACCGGCGCCGCACCCGTCGCCCTCGCCGGACTCCCCACGCCCGACGCCGTGTTCATCGGCGGCGGCCTCACCGCGCCCGGCCTCCTCGACGCTGGGTGGGAGGCGCTGCCGCCCGGCGGCCGACTCGTCGCCAACACCGTCACGCTGGAGTCGGAGGCGCTGCTCACCGACTGGTACCGGCGCCACGGCGGCGAGCTGGTGCGCCTCGCCGTCGCGCAGGCCGTCCCCGTGGGCGGCTTCACCGGCTGGCGCCAGGCGATGCCGGTCACCCAGTGGTCCGTCACCAAGCCGCCCACCACCGCCCCCACCACGGCCGACGCGCCCGCCCAGGCACAGAACAGCAGGAGTTGACGACAGATGACCGTGTACTTCATCGGCGCGGGACCCGGCGCCGCCGACCTGATCACGGTCCGCGGCGCGCGGCGGATCGCCTCCTGCCAGGTCTGCCTGTACGCGGGCAGCCTCGTGCCGCGTGAACTGCTCGCCGAATGCCCGGACGGCGCGCAGCTCGTGGACACCGCGCAGCTCAACCTCGACGAGATCACCGCCCATCTGGTGCGCGCGCACGAGCAGGGCCTCGACGTGGCACGGCTGCACTCGGGCGACCCGTCCGTGTTCAGCGCGGTCGCCGAGCAGATGCGGCGGCTCGACGCGGCCGGGGTGCCGTACGAAGTGGTGCCTGGCGTCCCCGCGTTCGCCGCGGCGGCGGCCGCGCTGAAGCGGGAGCTGACCGTCCCGACCGTCGGCCAGACCGTCATCCTCACGCGCGTCGCGCAGCGCGCGACCGCCATGCCCGAGGGTGAGGACCTGGCCACCCTCGGCCGCAGCGGCGCGCTGCTCGTCCTCCACCTGGCCGCCGGATATGTCGACCGCGTGGTGGAGGAACTCCTGCCGCACTACGGCGCCGACTGCCCCGCCGCCGTGGTCGCCCTCGCCAGCCGCCCCGACGAGGTGATCCTGCGCGGCACGCTGGAATCGATCGCCGGGCAGGTGAAGGAGGCGGGCATCGTGCGGACCGCCGTCATCATGGTGGGCCGGACGCTGGGGGCCTCGCAGTTCCGCGACAGCCACCTGTACTCGGCGGACCGGGACCGTCACATCTGCTGACGGCGCGGTCCATCCGCAGCGGCTTGGACGCCCTCACTTGAGGGCGCTGCGCCCCACCACGGTCCCCGCCCGGTCGATGCAGATGACGTCGACCACGACCGGGGCGCCCCGCAGCACCCCGAGCGCCTCGTCGCGCGCCGTCTCCGCGACGAGGTCGCCGAGCGGCACCCCGGCCGCCGCGCACAACTGGAGTGCGGCGAGCCCCGTGTTGGCGTCCGCGACCTGCGCGGCCAGCTCCTCGGACGCGCCGCCCCTGCGGGCGAGGCGGGCGAGGAAGGCCTTGTCGACCTGCGAGCGGGCCGAGTGCAGGTCGAGGTGGCCCGCCGCGAGCTTGGAGAGTTTGGCGAAGCCGCCGCAGACGGTGAGGCGGTCGACGGGATGCCTGCGTACGTACTTGAGGACCGCGCCCGCGAAGTCCCCCATGTCGAGCAGCGCGTCCTCCGGCAGCCCGTACTCGGCGACGACCGTCTTCTCCGACGTCGACCCCGTGCACCCGGCGACGTGCGTGCGCCCCGCCGCCCGCGCCACGTCCACGCCCCGCCGGATCGAGTCGATCCACGCCGAGCAGGAGTAGGGCACGACGATCCCGGTCGTCCCGAGGATGGACAGGCCGCCGAGGATGCCGAGGCGCGGGTTCCACGTGGAGCGGGCGATCTCCTCGCCGTGGTCGACGGAGAGCGTGATCTCCACGTCGGGCGTGGTCCCGGCGCGGGCCGCGACCTCCGTCACGTGGTCCCGCATCATCTGCCGCGGTACGGGGTTGACCGCGGGTTCCCCGACGTCCAGGGGCAGCCCGGGGCGGGTGACGGTGCCGACGCCGGGGCCCGCCTTGAAGACGACGCCCGCACCGGCGTGCAGCCGCCGCACGGTGGACCGCACGAGGGCGCCATGGGTGACGTCCGGGTCGTCGCCCGCGTCCTTCACGACGCCGGCCATGGCGTGCGAGGCGCCGAGCTCCTCGGCGGCGAGGGCGAACGCGGGCGTCTGGCCCTTGGGCAGCGTGATGGTCACCGGGTCGGGGAAGTCGCCGGTGAGCAGCGCCGTGTACGCGGCCGTCGTGGCGGCCGTCGCACAGGCGCCGGTCGTCCAGCCGGGCCGCAGACCGGTGTGCTTGAGTTGGGCGCTGCGCCCACCCTTGGCCGACTCGCCGGCCTTAGCTGCCTCACTCATGAAGGAAACCGAACTCCGTGCACGTACTGATTCTGGGGGGAACGACCGAGGGCCGCCGTCTGGCGGAGCTCCTCGCGGACGCGCCGGGGGTGCGGGTGACCAGCTCGCTGGCGGGGCGGGTCGCCGCGCCCCGGCTGCCGCCGGGCGAGGTACGTGTCGGCGGCTTCGGCGGGGCGGCGGGCCTTGCGGCCTGGCTGCGGCAGCACCACGTGGACGCGCTCATCGACGCCACCCATCCTTTCGCCGGGACGATCTCGTTCAACGCGGCGAAGGCTGCCGCCGGTGCCCATGTTCCCCTGCTCGCCCTGCGACGGCCCGGCTGGGTCGCGTCGGAGGGCGACGACTGGCATCCGGTCGGCTCGCTGGAAGAGGCGGCGCGGGTGCTTCCCGGGCTGGGGCGTCGCGTGTTCCTCACCACCGGTCGGATGGGACTCGCCGCCTTCGCGGGCCCCGAGCTGGGCACTCACTGGTTCCTCGTACGTTCCGTCGACGCGCCCGAGCCGCCGTTCCCCGCGCGCATGGAGGTGCTCCTCGACCGGGGCCCGTTCACGCTCGACGGCGAGCGGGAGATCCTGCGCGCCCACCGCGTCGACGTCGTGGTGACGAAGGACAGTGGGGGTTCCGCCACCGCGCCGAAGCTCGCCGCCGCGCGCGAGGCGGGGCTCCCTGTCGTCGTCGTACGCCGCCCTGCCGGGCCGGACGGGGTCACCGGCGTCGCGACGCCGGAGGAGGCGGTCGCCTGGGTGCGTGCGCTGGGCGGTTAGGTGCGGGGTGGTCGTGGCTGGTCGCGCCCGCGCGGCGGAGCCACATATGTCACAGCCCCGCGCCCCGGCTTTCAGGGGCGCGGGGAACTGCGCGAGCAACCACCACGCGCCCGCGGACGACACACACGAGGGCTACCCCTCGGGGTACCGCCGCGGCGTCCAGACGATCTGGTCCTGGCCCCCGCGCCGCCTGACCCACTGCGTCTGGGAGGAACCGACAATGAGAAGCGTGCGCATGTCGACCTCCGCGGGGTCGAGATCACCGAGACGTACGATCCGCACGCTTTCCTCGGGGCCTCCGACGTCCCGGCCGAGGACGACCGGCGTATCCGGCGTCCGATGCGCGAGGAGGAGTTCCCGCGCCTTGCCCACCTGCCAGGTACGGCTGCGCGAGCCGGGGTTGTAGATGGCGAGGACCAGGTCCGCCGCGGCCGCCGCGGCGAGCCGCTCCGCGATGACCTCCCACGGCTTGAGACGGTCCGAGAGAGAAAGGGTCACGTAGTCGTGACCAAGGGGCGCCCCGGCGCGGGCCGCCGCGGCGTTCGCGGCGGTCACCCCGGGGAGCACGCGGACCGGGACGTCGGCGAACTGGTCCTGCGAGGCGACCTCCAGGACGGCCGTGGCCATCGCGAAGACGCCGGGGTCGCCGCCCGACACGACGGCGACGCGCCGCCCGCGCTTCGCGAGCTCCAGGGCGAACTCGGCGCGTTCGGACTCGACGCGGTTGTCGGAGCCATGGCGCCGCTGGCCGGGGCGGTGCGGTACGCGGTCGACGTACGTGGTGTAGCCGACCAGGTCGTCGGCGGCGGCGAGCGCGCCGCGCGTCTCGGGGGTCAGCCAGAGCGGTCCCGCGGGCCCCGTGCCGACGACGACGACCTCGCCGCGCCCGGGGCCCTCCGAAGACGCGGGCTTCGGGCCTCCGGTCAGCGGCGCGACCCGGCTCGGCAGCACCGCCACGGAGAAGTACGGCACCGACTCCGGGTCCACGTCGGCGAGGCTGCCGGTGCGCTCGCCCTTCATGGTGGCCCGCTCGACGTACCGCGCCTCGTCGAGTCGGCCGGCGCGCTCCAGGGCGCCGCGGACCTTCCCGAACGTACGGCCGAGCTTCATGACGACCGCGGAGTCCGTCGCCGCGAGGCGCGCCGCGAGTTCCTCCTCGGGGAGCGTGCCGGGCAGGATCGTCAGCACCTCCTCGGCCTCGACGAGGGGCTCGCCGAGCCGGGCGGCCGCGGCGCTCACCGAGGTGACGCCGGGGATCACCTCGGTCGGGTAGCGGTGCGCGAGGCGCTTGTGCATGTGCTGGTAGGAGCCGTAGAAGAGCGGGTCGCCCTCGGCGAGCACGGCGACGGTGCGGCCCGCGTCGAGGTGGGCGGCGAGGCGGGCGGCGGCTTCTTCGTAGAAGTCGTCGAGGGCGCCGCGGTAGCCGCCGGGGTGGTCGGTGCTCTCCGTGGTGACGGGGTAGACCAGCGCTTCCTCGATGTGGTCGGCGCGGAGGTGCGCGGCCGCGATCGAGCGGGCGATGGAACGGCCGTGCCGTGCGGAGTGGTACGCGATCACGTCGGCGGCGGCGATGACCTCCACGGCGCGCACGGTCATCAGCGACGGATCGCCGGGACCGAGCCCGACTCCGTACAGCCGTCCCGTGGCGCTCTGCTCGATGGGCGAGCTCTGCTCGGGGGACGAACTCTGCTCGGGGGACATGGGCACGCCGCTCATTCCGCTTCGCTCGCAATCGCGTTGATCGCCGCCGCGGCCATCGCGCTGCCGCCGCGACGTCCCCGTACGACCAGGTACTCCAGGCCGGACGAGTGCTCGGCGAGCGCGTCCTTGGACTCGGCCGCGCCGACGAAGCCGACGGGGATGCCGAGGACGGCGGCCGGGCGCGGCGCGCCCTCCTCGATCATCTCCAGGAGGCGGAAGAGGGCGGTGGGCGCGTTGCCGATGGCGACGACGGAGCCTTCGAGGCGGTCGCGCCAGAGTTCGAGGGCGGCGGCGCTGCGGGTGGTGCCGAGCCGCGCCGCGAGGTCCGGCACGGACGGGTCGGCGAGCGTGCAGATCACGTCGTTGTCGGCGGGCAGCCGCTTGCGCGTGACGCCGCTGGCGACCATGTTCGCGTCGCAGAGGATCGGCGCGCCGTCACGCAGCGCCTTGCGGGCGTCGGCGATCACGCGCGGGCTGTACGAGAGGTCGCGCACGAGGTCGACCATCCCGCAGGCGTGGATCATCCGGACCGCGACCTGGCTGACGTCGGCGGGCAGGCCTTGGAGGTCCGCCTCCGCGCGGATGGTGGCAAAGGACTCGCGGTAGATCGCCGCGCCGTCCTTCTCGTAGTCGAACACTGTGCTCTCGCTCATCTCGTGGCCGTTGGGTTTGTGGTGGTACGTGCCTTGGTGACCGTCTCGGTCAGGGTGCCGCCCGTGACAGGGGCGGTGGAGCCCGCGGTGTGCAGCGTCACTTCGTAGGAGCCGTCCCGGGTGGCGAGGACGTCGACCCAGTCGCCGCGCGGGTGCCCGCACCGCCGTTCGCAGCCGGACCAGTGGACGGGCAGCGAGCCGTGGCCGGGCACGGCGTCCGCGCGGACGTCGGCGAGGGACTTGGCGCACCCGGGGCGACCGGTGCAGGCGCCGACGCCGAGCCAGGGCGAGCCGGGGTCGGCGAGGAGCCCGGCACGGTCCAGCGCGGCCAGCCGCTCCCGGGCGGCTCCCTCGTCGCCGAAGCCGGGAATCACGAAGCCGCGCCACGGGGTGACGCGGAGCTCGTCCGCGGGAAGCGGGAGCAGGGCCCGCCATTGCGCAACGGTGACGCGCCCGAGCGGGGCGTACACGGAGACGGCCCGCCCGATGACACCGGGCGGCGGACCCCCCGGCCCCGCGGCCCCCGCCGCGACAGCCCCGACACCGAGCGCCGCCGAACCCCCACCCGCACCACCGGACACCGTCGAGTCACCGGACGCCCCCGGACCAGCGAGCACCGCCGGACCACCCGGACCACGGGGCACCGCCCCGCCACCCGAGCCACCGGACGCCACCGGGGCACCAAAGGCCACCGGACCACCGGACACCGCCGTGCCGTCGAAAGCCACCGGACCACCCGGACCACCGGATGCCCCCGGACCACCGGACACCGCCAGACCCCCCGGCCCCTCGCCCTCCGGCCCGATCCGTGCGGCGTCAACCCTCGCCGCCTCCAGCGCCCCGCCCAGGTCGACGGTCTGCCCGGTCGGGAGTTCGGTCACGCGCCACGCCCCGTTCCCCGCGGCGTCCGCCGCCGCGAGGAACGCCTTCGCCGCGGCGAGCGCCGCGCGCGGGGCGTCGGCCGCGGCGACCCGGAACGACACGCTGCCCATCCCGACCACCGCCGTCCCGCCCGATTCTGCGATCAAGGTCACATCGCCGCCGAGGCCCGCCACGTCTCCCCGTCCGTCGTCCAGGGCGAACAGGAAGCGGCCGGAAAGTCGGGGCGTCCAGTCCTCCGCGCAGAGGAGTCCGTCCAGCTCACGGGCCCACAACTGGACGTCGGCGTGGCCGGTTCCGTCCGTTCCCGCGAGGGGGGACGCCACCACGTTCCGGACGCGTTCGTGGCGCTCGGAGGGGAGCAGGCCCGCGTCCGCGAGCAGCGCGGAGAGTTCGCCGGCGCACGCGTCGCCGAGGCCGCGCAGCTCGATGTTGCCGCGGGAGGTGACGCTGAGGTTGCCGTCGGCCAGACGCTCCGCCGCGGCCTCCAGAGCCAGCACCTGACGGGACGTCAAGATGCCTCCGGGCAGGCGGAGTCGGGCCAGGAGGCCGTCGTCGGCGCGGTGCAGGCGGAGGGCTCCGGGGCAGGCGTCGCCCCGGTCACGTATGAGGGATTCGCCCTGATCTGGGGATGGTGCTGGGGTGGGCGGCATGGCGGCGAGCATACCCACGCGGATCCGGCCGGTCCTCTCCCGAGACAGGTCGTCCTGGCAGGTGGCCGCACCGCCGACCGCGGGCAGGACTTACTATGCAGGCGGCGGACCGCCAGGTCCGTCGACGCCAGCGACGGCGTGGGTCCAACAGGACCCGAGGGAGGAAGCCCGGTGCGAATCCGGCGCGGTCCCGCCACTGTGAGCCCCACCCGCGTGGGGCGAGCCAGGAACTCCTGCCGTCCATACGACCACCCGGGGCGCGGACACCCCGAGGAAGGCCTGCGCCCGCATGCTTCTGCTGTTGTCGACCTCCGACACCGACCTGCTCAGCGCCCGCGCGGCGGGAGGCCCGGTCGACTACCGGTTCGCCAACCCGTCCCGCCTCGACCTCGCGGAGCTGCCCGCCCTGCTCGACGGCGTCGACCTCGTCGTCGTACGTCTCCTCGGCGGCGTCCGCGCCTGGCAGGACGGCCTCGACCAGCTCATCGCCACCGGCCTCCCCGTGGTCGTGCTCACCGGCGAACAGGCACCCGACGCCCAGCTCATGGCCTCCTCGACCGTGCCCGTCGGCATCGCCGCCGAGGCGCACGCGTACCTCGCGCACGGCGGCCCCGCGAACCTGGACCAGCTGGCCCGCTTCCTCTCCGACACCGTGCTGCTCACCGGCCACGGCTTCGAGCCGCCCGCGGCCGCCCCGTCATGGGGCCCGCTGGAGCGCACCGCCCGCACCGGCGTCGACGGCCCGACGGTCGCCGTGCTCTACTACCGCGCCCACCACATGAGCGGCAACACCGCGTTCGTGGACGCGCTGTGCGGGGCGATCGAGGACGCGGGCGCCCGCGCGCTGCCGCTGTACGTGGCCTCGCTGCGCGCCCCGGAGCCCGAGCTGATCGACGAGCTGCGCGCCGCCGACACCATCGTGACCACCGTCCTCGCGGCGGGCGGCACCAAGCCCGCCGAGGCCTCCGCGGGCGGCGACGACGAGTCGTGGGACGCGGGCGCGCTGACCGGCCTCGACGTGCCGATCCTCCAGGCGCTGTGCCTGACCGGGTCGCGCTCCGCCTGGGAGGAGAACGACGAGGGCGTCTCGCCGCTGGACGCCGCGAGCCAGATCGCGGTGCCGGAGTTCGACGGCCGCCTCATCACCGTCCCCTTCTCCTTCAAGGAGATCGACGAGGACGGCCTTCCGGCATACGTCGCCGACGCCGAGCGCGCGGCCCGCGTCGCCGGGATCGCCGTACGCCACGCACGCCTCAGGCACATCCCGGCCGCCGACAAGCGCCTCGCCCTGGTGCTCTCCGCGTACCCGACGAAGCACTCCCGCATCGGCAACGCGGTCGGCCTCGACACCCCGGCGTCCGCCGTGCGGCTGCTGCGCAGGCTGCGCGCCGAGGGGTACGACTTCGGCCCCGAGGCCGACATCCCCGGCCTGGTCTCCGGCGACGGCGACGAGCTGATCCGCGCGCTCATCGACGCGGGCGGCCACGACCAGGACTGGCTCACCGAGGAGCAGCTCGCCGCCAACCCGGTGCGCATCCCGGCCGCCGACTACAAGCGGTGGTACGCGACGCTGCCGCAGGAGCTGCGCGACTCGGTCGAGGAGCACTGGGGGCCGCCGCCCGGTGAGATGTTCCTCGACCGCTCCCGCGTGGGCGACGGCGGCGACCCGGAGGGCGACATCGTGCTCGCCGCGCTGCGCCGCGGGAACCTGCTCATTCTCATCCAGCCGCCCCGTGGCTTCGGCGAGAACCCCATCGCGATCTACCACGACCCGGATCTGCCGCCGTCACACCACTACTTGGCCGCGTACCGGTGGATCGCGGCGCCCGCGGCCGACAACGGCTTCGGCGCGGACGCGATGATCCACCTCGGCAAGCACGGCAACCTGGAGTGGCTGCCCGGCAAGAACGCGGGCCTCTCGGCGGCCTGCGGGCCCGACGCCGCGCTCGGGGACCTGCCGCTCATCTACCCCTTCCTGGTCAACGACCCGGGCGAGGGCACGCAGGCCAAGCGCCGCGTCCACGCCACGCTCATCGACCACCTGGTACCGCCGATGGCGCGCGCCGACTCCTACGGCGACATCGCGCGGCTGGAGCAGCTCCTCGACGAGTACGCGCAGATCAGCTCCATGGACCCGGCGAAGCTCCCGGCGATCCGCGCGCAGATCTGGACGCTCATCCAGGCCGCGAAGCTCGACCACGACCTGGGCCTGGAGCAGCGCCCGGACGACGACGGCTTCGACGACTTCCTGCTCCACGTCGACGGCTGGCTCTGCGAGATCAAGGACATGCAGATCCGTGACGGTCTGCACGTCCTCGGCAACCCGCCGGCCGGTGCCGACCGCGTCAACCTCGTCCTCGCGGTGCTGCGCGCCCGCCAGATCTGGGGCGGCACGACCGCGCTGCCGGGTCTGCGCGAGGCGCTGGGCCTGGATGAGTCGGCGGCCACGCGCGTGACGGCCGACGAGGCGGAGGCCACGGCCCGCGCGCTGGTCCAGGCGATGGACGACGCGGGCTGGGACCCGGCTGCCGCGGCCTCGGTGGCCGCGGACCACGGCGAACAGGTCGCCGCCATCCTGGAGTTCGCGGCCCGCGAGGTCGTGCCGCGCCTCGCGGCGACCACCGCCGAGCTCGACCACGCCGTGCACGCCCTGAACGGCGGCTTCGTCCCGGCGGGCCCGTCGGGCTCCCCGCTGCGCGGTCTGGTCAACGTCCTGCCGACCGGCCGCAACTTCTACTCGGTCGACCCGAAGGCCGTCCCCTCCCGCCTGGCGTGGGAGACGGGCCAGGCGCTGGCCGACTCTCTCCTGGAGCGGTACAAGCAGGACAACGACGGCGCGTACCCGACCTCCGTGGGCCTGTCCCTGTGGGGCACGAGCGCGATGCGCACCGCGGGCGACGACGTCGCCGAGGCGATGGCGCTGCTCGGCGTCCGCCCGGTCTGGGACGACGCGTCGCGCCGCGTCACCGGCCTGGAGGCCATCCCGTACGAGGAGCTCGGCCGCCCCCGCATCGACGTGACGCTGCGCATCTCGGGCTTCTTCCGCGACGCGTTCCCGCACACGATCGGCCTGCTCGACGACGCGGTGCGGCTCGCCGCCTCCCTGGACGAGCCCGCCGACCGCAACTACGTCCGCGCCCACGCCCAGGCCGACCTCGCCGAACACGGCGACGAGCGCCGGGCCACCACGCGCATCTTCGGGTCGCGCCCGGGTACGTACGGCGCGGGTCTGCTCCAGCTCATCGATTCCCGCGACTGGCGCACCGACGCGGACCTCGCCGAGGTCTACACGGTGTGGGGCGGTTACGCGTACGGCCGCGGCCTCGAAGGGCGCCCGGCCCGCGCCGAGATGGAGACCGCGTACAAGCGCATCGCGGTGGCCGCGAAGAACACGGACACCCGCGAGCACGACATCGCGGACTCCGACGACTACTTCCAGTACCACGGCGGCATGGTGGCGACCGTGCGCGCGCTGCGGGGCACGGCCCCGGAGGCGTACATCGGCGACTCGACCCGCCCCGAGACGGTCCGCACGCGCACGCTGGTCGAGGAGACCAGCCGCGTGTTCCGGGCCCGCGTGGTCAACCCGAAGTGGATCGAGGCGATGCGTCGCCACGGTTACAAGGGCGCCTTCGAACTCGCCGCCACCGTGGACTACTTGTTCGGGTACGACGCCACGACGGGCGTCGTCGCCGACTGGATGTACGACAAGCTCACCGAGACGTACGTCCTCGATCCGACGAACCGCCAGTTCCTGCGGGAGAACAACCCCTGGGCGCTGCACGGCATCGCGGAGCGCCTCCTGGAGGCGGAGTCGCGCGGCATGTGGGCGAAGCCCGACCCGGCGGTGCTCGAAGCGCTGCGGCAGGCGTACCTGGAGACCGAGGGCAACCTGGAGGACGGTGGTGACGAGGGCTGAGCCCCCGTCACCTCCAGCCCCCTGTCGGCCTGTTGCGGCCGGCCGTCACTGCGGCGGCCGGCCGCCCAGCCATGCCAGCGCGCCCACGGTCAGCGCGGTGACCCCGGTGGTGAGGGTCGGCTCGATCAGCGGCGCGAAGAACGGCGAGTGGTTGGACGGGATGTCCCGTTCGAAGGTCCCCGCCTTCTGTGCCGCCGCGACCTCCGCGGGGTCGGCGCCGCCGAACAGCCAGTAGCAGAGGGGCACTTCGCGGTCGGCGGAGGTCGCGAAGTACCCGACGTCCTCGCTGCCGGTGACCGGCCCGGGGTCGAAGACCCGGTCCTCCCCGATCACCGCGCCGACGGCCGCCATCGTCCTCGCCACGGCGTCGGCGTCGTTGTCGAGCACGGGGAACGTGTCGATCTCCGTGATCTCGGGCTCGCGCTCCGCGCCCGCCGTGACCGCCTCGCCCTTGACGATGCGCTCGACGGCTGCGAGGACCTTCGCACGGACCTCGGGCGTGTACGACCGGATGTTGATCTTCAGCTCGGCCTCGTCGGGAATGATGTTGTCCTTGGTGCCCGCCTGGAGCGAGCCGACGGTCACCACGGCCGTCTCGGCGCCCGAGATCTCCCGGGACACGACCGTCTGCAGCCGCATCACGGTCGCGGCGGCCATCACCACGGGATCGATCGACGACTCGGGCCGCGAACCGTGCGCCCCCTTGCCGAACATCCGCACGCGCAGGGAGTCGGTCGCCGCGAAGGCGGGACCGGGGTGCGCACCGATCATCCCGGCGGGCAGCGGCCCGACGTGCTGCCCGAGCACGACGTCCGGGACGCCGAACCGCGCGTAGAAACCGTCCCGGACCATCGCCTGCGCGCCCTTCGCGACCTCCTCCGCGGGCTGGAAGACGCCGACGATCCGGCCCGACCAGTCGGCGCGGGCGTCCGCGAGCAGCTTCAGCGCGCCCAGCAGGCAGGTGACGTGCATGTCGTGCCCGCACGCGTGCATCACCCCGTCATGCACGGACGCGTACGGCAGGCCGGTGCGCTCGGTCACGGGCAGCCCGTCGAAGTCGGCGCGCAGCAGGACGGTCGGCCCCGTGCCGTTCTCCAGGACGGCGACCACGCCGGTACGCCCGACGCCGGTCGTGACCTCGTAGCCGTACGACTCCGCACGGCGGGCGACCTCGGCGGCGGTGCGGTGCTCGGCGAAGGACAGTTCGGGGTGGGCGTGCAGGTCGCGGTAGAGGGCGGCGAGATCGTCCCTGATGGCGTCGAGGCCCAGCAGGGCGGAAGGCTTCCGTTCGGCGGCGGACATGTCACGCTCCTCTTCTGTGGTGTCCCGCCACCTTACGTACGGTTTCGTGGGGTCTGTTCGGGGCGGGTGGAACCGGCACGGAACGCGGAGGCGTCCCGGCCCTCATGATCACTCCCACCGCCGGTACGGCTGCCGCCGACGTGACGTCCGCCCGTTACCTCTACCTCACCCGGCACGGCGAGGCCACGCCCGACGAGAGCGGCCTCACGCCGGGAGGCCGCAGACAGGCCGCCCTGCTCGGCGAGCGGCTCCGCGACATCCCGTTCGCGGCGGTCCACCACGGCCCGCTCCCCCGGGCGGAACAGACCGCGACCCTGATATCCGACGCACTGGACGGCGACGTCCCGCTGATCCGCTCGGCCCCTGCCGGCGACTACCTCCCCTACATTCCGCACAAGGAGGAACTGCCCCCGGAGACGGCCGACGCGACCCTGGAGCGCCTGGCCCGATTCCCCGACGCGGAACGCGAGAACGGCCCCGCACTCGCCGCCGAGGCACTGTCCCGCTTCACCGGCCCCGTCCCCGGCGGCACCCCCCGCCACGAACTCCTCGTCACCCACAACTTCCTGACCGCCTGGCTGGTCCGCGCCGCACTCGAAGCTCCGCCGGCACACTGGCTCGGCCTGAACCACTGCAACGCGGCCTTGACGGTCATCCGTTACGCGCCGGGCCGCCCCGCAGCGCTGGTGCTCTACAACGACATGGGCCACCTGCCCGAAGATCTGCGCTGGACCGGCTTCCCGCCGGAGCTCCGCGCCTGATTCACCGTCCCAGTACGGGTGGCAGGCCGATGTTGTTGATCAGTGGCCCCTCGACCGAGACCCCTTCGTTGACGACGGTGTCGGCGACGGGGAGCGGCAGGGGCAGCGGCCCCGGATTCGCGGGTCCGGTGACCGCCGGGGCCGGTCCCATACCAGCGGCGAGGGCGACGAGAGCGAGAGCCAGGGCGTATCGGAACATACAGAAGCCTTACGGATTAAGGGGATTGGGTCATTCGGGCGATGGGCGGCGACAACCCGTTCGTATGATCGTCGGTGACGATCGGTGACTTCTTGAGTGTGCCCGGGTTACATCCGGTGAGCGGGCCGTGACCGACGGCCCGTACGCGCACGCTCCAAGGAGGCCGCAGTGAACGGCAATTGGGTGCAGAAAATGTCCCGCTGGACTCTGGTCGCCGCCGCGGCCGCCGCGCCGGCCGTCCTGTGCCCGGGCACGGCACACGCCGACGAGACGCACGAGAACTCGCACAACGCGCCCGTGGTCGCGCTGATCAACACCGGCCAGATCGACGACCCGATGGAGGACGTGCTGGAGCACACCCTCCTCTTCGGCGACGGATACCGCTGGGGCGGCTGAGCACCTGAAGCGCCGTGCGACGAGCAAGCGTTGAGCCGGAGGGGGCCGGGGGCGGCCCGTGCGGACCGCCCCGCCCCTCCCCCTTCAGACCGTCACGGAGCGAGGCACGCCGCGCCCGGCACCTCCGTGGGAACGCCGGGGCTCGCCGGGTCGATGAGACCCGTGACGTCACCGGTCGCCTGGGTCAGGCAGTCGACGGTTGCGAGGGGATCCGGCACGGCACTGGCGGGCACCGCGAGGACCCCCAGCAGCATGACGGCACCGAGGATGACGGCGGCGGAGCGGCGCATGTGAACTCTCTTTCCTGTGAGCTGAGTTGTCTCCGGCTCGACGTGCAACGCGAGCCGACCGGTGACTCCCCAGCCCTCCGTACCGATACGCCCCATATCACCCGTACGTGAAAGAAGTAACGATCCTCCTCGCCCCCGGGGATCGTCAGAAGGCATACCGGACGCGCAGCCACGGCGCGTGCTCCGCCAGGAGCTGGTGGAGGCGCGCGAGGGCCTGCCGCTTGATGTCCTGGGAGTAGCGGACGTTGAGGGCGCCGTTCTGCGACCGCTTGGTCTCCTGCGCGTCCGGCTGCCAGAGGAGCTCCTCGGCCTTGGGGTGCCAGCCCAGGTTGACCTCGTGGAGCCCCGCGTTGTGGGTGAGCATGATGATCTCCGCGGCCGCCTGCTCCTTCACGCGGGCGGGCAGGACGTCGTCGAGGTGGACGAGCAGCTCGGCCCAGTCCCGCTGCCATCCGGGGCGCAGCACGACGGGCGAGAGGTTGAAGTGGACCTCGTACCCCGCGTCGAGGAAGTCGGCGGCCGCGGCGATCCGGTCGGCGACCGGGCTGGTGCGGATGTCGAGGAGCCGCGCGTCGCCGGGAGGCATGACGGAGAACCGCACCCGCGTACGCCCCTGGGGGTCGAGCGCGAGCAGGTCGGGGTTGACGAACTTGGTCGCGAAGGACGCCTTGGCGGTCGGCATGGAGCGGAACGCGGCGACGAGGTCGGCCGTGTTGTCGCTGACCAGGGCGTCGACGGAACAGTCCCCGTTCTCGCCGATGTCGTAGACCCACGCCCGCGGGTCGCACTGGTTGGGCTCGGTCTTCGGCCCCTGGGCCCGCACGTGGCGCCGGACGTGCGCGACGATCGCCTCGATGTTGGTGAACAGCGTGATGGGGTTGGCGAAGCCCTTGCGGCGGGGGACGTAGCAGTAGGCGCAGGCCATCGCGCACCCGTTGGAGGGGCCGGGGGCGATCCAGTCGGCGGAGCGGCCGTTGGGGCGGGTCGCGAGCTTGTGCTTGACGCCGAGGACGAGCGTCTCGTTCTTGATCCGGACCCACCGGCCGATGTTGCCGTCGTTGCCGTGCAGGGAGGGGATGCGCCAGTGCCCGTCGACCTCGGTCACCCGCACGTCCGGCGAGAGCCGGCTCATGATCTGCTGACCGCGCGGGGAGTCGAGGGCGGCGGGCTCGGCGTAGACCTCGCGCACGTCGAGCATGCGGCTGGCTTCGGGGGTGTCGCGGAAGGGGGTGCGGCGAACCGGTGCGGGTGCGGCGCCCTCGGGGAGGGTCTCCGACCACCCGAAAAGGGCCTGCTGCTCGGGCTCTCCGGAACCGGCACTCATGGTTTTCCCTGCTCGCTCCGCACCTCTGCGACCGCCTACGCCACCGGGTCGTGCCCCCAGTTCATGAGGGAGTACCTCCACCGTGTCTCCGTGACGTCGCCGCTGGGCCGCTGCTTCAGATGGCGGTGCACGTACCCCACGACCTTACGCATGTGTGCGATGTCGCTGTCCGTGAGATCGGTCTTCTTCTTCTCCAGCAGCTCGATGATGCGGCGCCCGGACGCGTGCCCGACGCTCTCGCCGCCGCCGTCCGACTGCCCCACGCTCTTCGATTTGTCGGTGGCCAGCCAGTCCTTGAGCGCGCGAGGCGTCATGTTGACGGCGTCCTTGAACTCCTTGTAGGTGTCGTCACGCTGTTTCCGAAGGTCGCCACCGCCGTCGCCGCTCAAGAGCCGCCGCCCCTCTTGCGCAGGGCCCCTGGCTTGTGGACGGCGTTGCGGCCGGACTTGTCGCTGGTGACTTCGTACTGGGGCTCGTCCTTGGATGCGTCGACGCTCCGCCCCGCGGCCTCCGTACGCTCCGTGATCTTCTTCTTCACCTTGCCCGGCACGGTCTGCCCATGACTCTTCCAGGAGACCTGGTCACCCTTTTTGAGCTTCTTTTCCTGGGCCACGTCAACACGCTCCTCGGCGACTCGCTCGCTCGGCGCCGCCCCGCGTCGGGCGACGTACCCACTGTCCCGCCGTTCACGTAAGGGTGCATTCCGGGCGGCGCGGCTCGCGTCAGCCGGCCGGGCCGAGCGTGGAGGCGCGGGCCTCCAGGGCCCACCGGTGGGTGCGGACCGTCGCCGGGTCCGTGCGGCTCGCGAGGATGTCGCAGAGGAGTTCCGCGCAGGCGTGCCCGTACGCAGAGGGGCGCAGGTCGACGGCGGTGACGGGCGGGGCCGCACCGCGGACGGCGGCTCCGTCCACGCAGGCGGCCACGGAGAAATCACGGCCGACGGCACGGCCCCGGGCGGCGGCCGCGTGCAGCACGCCCGGCGCCGCCCCGTCCGGGGCGCAGATCACCGCGTCGATCTCCGGCGCCTGGGCGAGCAGCGCGAGCGTGGCCTCCTCCGCCTCGCGGGGTGTCGCGGCGAAGGAGACTGTGCGCACCTCCACCGGCACGTCGTGCGTACGCCCCCAGGCGCCGGCCGTGCTGTGCAGCGCCGCCGCCCACGCGGAGGTGTCGGCGGGCGCGAGGAGGGCGGGGCGGCGGGCGCCGCGGGCGTGCACGTGGTCAAGGAGCGCGGTCAGGGAGGCGGAGTTGTCGCAGATGACCGCGCCGGTGGGGGCGGGGGCCGACCCGAGGTAGCGCTCACCGGTGACCACGGGGATGCCCGCGCCGAGGAGCCCGGGCACGGCGGGGTCGCCTATCTCGGGGTCGATGACGAGGAGACCGTCGACGCGTGAGGCGAGCGGTTCGTGCGTGCCGGTGGCGGGCGCGAGCAGGACGACGTCGAACCCTTCCTCCTGGGCGCGGGCGACGGCCCCGAAGGCGAGGTTCATGTAGTAGTCGAGGCGCGTCGCCGTCTGGGGCAGGTGCAGCCCGATGGCGCCGGTGCTGGCGCGGCGGAGCCTGCGCGCGGCGCTGTTCGGCCGGTAGCCGAGGCGAGCGGCGACTTCCCTGACGTGCTCGCGGGTCGCCTCGGCGACGCGGCCCGCGCCCTGCAGGGCGTCGGAGGCGGTGCTCTTGGAGACCCCGGCGGCGCGGGCGACGTCGAGGAGGGTGACGGTACGGGCATTCACGTGGCCGAAGTGTAGACGTACGCGATCAACAGGGAGCGACTCTTGCCGGAACGTTCCGGCTCGGTCTACATTCAGCCGTGCCGGAACGTTCCGGCAGCCCGCTCGCGGCGTCCGTCCGTGGCGGGCGCCGGCCGCGTGCGGCTGCGACATCACCCCGCTCCGCGCGCCCCTGCCCCCGACCCGCACTCCCCCCCCTGGAAGTCGTCATGCGTCTGATCACCGCGTACAACCCGCCCGCGTCCCCCACCAGGACCCGGCCCGCCGAACGGTCCCCCCTCCGCGTGGCCGCCGTGCAGCAGCGCTGGCACCGCGACCCCGACGAGCACCGCGCCGCCCTGCGCGAGGGCATCCGTCTCGCCGCGGCGGAGGGCGCGCGGGTGGTGTGCCTCCAGGAGCTGACGCTTTCGCCGTACTTCGCGGTCGTACGCAAGGCCGACCACCCGGCACCGGCCGCGCCCGAGGAGCTGCTCACCGGCCCGACGTTCACGTTCGCCGCGGAGGCGGCACGCGAGTACGGGGTGTACGTGCACGCCTCGCTCTACGAGCGGGCCCCCGCGCCGGGCGGCGACGACGACGGGCTCGGCTACAACACGGCGATCCTCGTCGCCCCGGACGGCAGCCTCGCCCAGCGCACCCGCAAGACGCACATCCCGGTCTCGGAGGGCTACTACGAGGACCACTGGTTCCGTCAGGGCCCGGCCGGCGACGACGCGTTCCCGCTGGTACGGGTCGACGACGCGAACCTCGGCCTGCCGACCTGCTGGGACCAGTGGTTCCCCGAGCTCGCCCGCGCCTACTCCCTCGCCGGAGCCGACGTCCTCGTCTACCCGACCGCCATCGGCTCCGAGCCCGGCCACCCCGGCTTCGACACGCAGCCGATCTGGCAGAAGGTCATCACCGGCAACGCGATCGCCAACGCGACCTTCATGGTGGTGCCGAACCGCATCGGCTCGGAGAACGGCCTCACGTTCTACGGGAGCTCATTCATCGTCGACCCCTACGGCCGGGTCCTCGCGCAGGCCCCGCGCGACGAGCCCGCCGTCCTGGTCGCCGACCTCGACCTCGACGCGCGCCGCGACTGGCTGGAACTCTTCCCGTTCCTGGCGACGCGCCGCCCGGACGCGTACGGGCCGCTGACGTCCACGAGCTGAACGCCCCGCCGTGCTTCGGGGGTGCGCACCCCTCGTGCAGGGGCGCACCCCCGAAGGCCTTCGCGCGGACGCTTCAGACGCGTTTCACGTACGACGGCAGACGGTTCCCGGAGACAGCACCCACGCCGACGCCCGTCAGGCGGCGCGGCGCGGTGAGCCCGGCAGCGGGGTGAGCGAGGCGTATTCGAGCGGTGCCGACGGGTCGATCGACACGTTCAGCGGCGCGGGCTCGGCGCCGGAGCGGAGCAGCAGATCGCCGACGGCGGCGATCATCGCGCCGTTGTCGGTGCACAACGTCATGGGCGGCACGCGCAGCTCGACCCCGGCGGCCGCGCACCGCTCCTCGGCGAGCCCGCGGACCCGGGAGTTCGCCGCCACGCCACCGACGACGACCAGCGTCTGCACGTCGTACGCACGGCAGGCCGCCAGCGCCTTGCGGGTCAGTACGTCGGCGACGGCCTCCTGCAGCGCGGCGGCCCCGTCGGCCACGGAGAGCTGCTCGCCCCGCAGGCGGTGTCGCTCGACCCAGCGGGCCGCGGCGGTCTTGAGGCCGGAGAAGGAGAAGGCGTACGGGTCGTCGCCGGGCCGGGTCAGCGGCCGCGGGAACGTGACGGCCCGCGGATCCCCGTCCCGTGCCGCGCGGTCGATCGCGGGCCCGCCCGGGTAGGGCAGACCGAGGATCCGGGCGACCTTGTCGAAGCACTCCCCCGCCGCGTCGTCGAGCGTGTCCCCGAGGTGCAGGATCGGTTCGCGCACGAGGTCCCGGACCAGGAGCAGCGAGGTGTGTCCGCCCGAGACGATGAGCACGACGCACGGTTCGGGCAGCGGGCCGTGCTCCAGGGTGTCGGCGGCGACGTGCCCGGCCAGGTGGTGCACTCCGTACAGCGGGACCCCTGCCGAGTAGGCCAGGGTCCTGGCGCCCGCGAGTCCCACCTGCAGGGCGCCGGAGAGGCCGGGTCCGGTGGTGACGGCGACCGCGTCGATCTGCGCCAGGCGCAGTCCTGCCTGGTCGAGGGCCCGCCGCACGACGGGACGGAAGGCGTGCAGGTGCGCGCGGGCGGCGATCTCGGGCACGACGCCGCCGTACCGCGCGTGCTCGTCCATGCTCGACGCGACCACGTGCGCGAGCAGCTCTCCGTCCCGGACGATCCCCGCACCGGTCTCGTCGCACGACGACTCGATGCCCAGCACCACTGATTTGCCCACGGCACGCCCTTTCTGCATGGCTTACGCACTTGCAATATATGTGCAACAGGACGGCCGGGTCAGATCAGACAGAACGACCTCAGGCGAGAGGCGCGTCCCGCACGAAGCGCCGCAGACAAGCCCGCACGGCATCGGGCCGCTCCAGCCACGGTTCGTGACCGGCGCCCTCGACCCGGGTCAGCCGGAGCCCGAGGGAGCGGGCGAGGTCTTCGAGCGCCGACAAGGGCCGCGGGTCGTCGCACCCGCCCAGCAGTTCCGCCCGCGCGGGCAGCCGCTCGCGCAGCTCGTCCACATGCCCGTCGAGGGGGTCCGCACGCCCCGCCGCGCCCAGCTCACGGTTCATCCTCCAGTTGACGGGCCGCCGACGACGGGCATCACGCGCAGCCCACTGCCGACCGCGCCCGGCATCGGAGTGGTCGGTGAACCAGGCGAGGGTGAGCAGCTCGACCTCCTGCTCCTCGCTGCGGCGCGGCAACTCCTCCAGTACGCGGAGCCGCTCCCGCTGCGCGTCGGTCATACGGCGCTCCCGCTCGGCCCGGTACCCGGTGCGCCAGTCCCCGAGGAACGGTCCGCACATCAGCAGCACCGCGGCCACCCGGTCCGGGTGCGCGAGACAGAACCGGGCGGCGAGCTCGGCGCCGTAGGAGTGCCCGACGAGCACGGCCCGCGGCGCGTCCCACGCGTCGAGGAGCTCGGCGAGATCACCGACGTGCCGGGCGAGCGCATGGCGCCCCCGCCACACCGACCGCCCGGCCCCGCGCTGGTCGTACCGGTACACGGGCGCGAGGTCCGCGACCATCCCGGCGACGTCGCCGAGGTAGTCGGGGAGCCCGGGGCCGCCGTGGAGCAACACGACGGGCGGCCTCCGCCCACCGTTCTCGCCCGCACCGTTCCCACCCGCGCCGTCCGGCAGCGCCGCGGTCCTGGTCCAGTGCACCTGGGCCCCGTCACCGAGTGACGTGAGACCCACCCGCGAGGACAGGCGCAGGACACCCACAGAACACCTCCAGGACATCCCCGGAACACCCGTGAGGAAGATCACTGAGGACAACCCCCCACTTCCACGCGTCATCTTCCCCAGTGATCAAGGAGTTCACGAGTCCACGAGTCCACGCCGGCAGCGCACGAGCCGAGTGGCCGGTACGCCAGACGCAGATAGGCAAGACCACCCATGCCCCCCGAGAAGCGCCTTCTCCCGCGCACGCGCGCCACCCGTCGCAACGTCCTCGCGGCCACCGTGCTGGGCGCCATGACGCCCGTGGGAGTCGGCATAGGCCTGGCCGTCCGCTCGAACGGTGAGGGTGGCGAAGCGCCCGCAGTGCCGCATCAGGCACCGGACCTGAGCAAGGCCGCCCCGACGGGTACGTGGGCGGCGTCCGGGCCGCAGCCGCAGACCACGGAAGCGGTCGTGCAGATCGTCGCGCACCCCGACGACGACCTGTTCTTCATCAACCCGGAGGTCGGGCAGTCGCTGCGCAGCGGCAGGCCGCTGACCACGATCTACCTGACGTCCGGCGAGTCCAACGGCGTCAACGGCCCGCGGGCGGGCGCGCGTACGGGCACGGGCGCAGCTTCGGGTTCGGGCAGGGGCGTAGGCATGGGCGCGAGCCAGACCCGCCGCCCGACGCGCGACAAGCACAAATATGCCAAGGCGCGGCAGAACGGCATTCGCGCCGCGTACGCGGAGATGGTCACCGGACGTCCGGGGCACCCCTGGCGGCGCACCGTGATTGCGACGGCGGGCGGTGGGCAGGCGGAGCTCGACACGTTGCAGGGCTACCCCCACATCCAGCTGGTGTGGACGCTGCTGCACGAGGCGGGCAGCATCACCGGCGACCGCCCGCACAGCCTGCACGGACTGTGGGAGGGCCGGATCGGCGCGCTCGGCTCGCAGCTGGCGTACGGCGGCCCGGTCACCCGCGACTTCTCGTACACGAAGGAACAGCTCATCCAGACCCTGACCGGCTACCTCAAGCGGTTCCGGCCCACGCAGGTCCGGATGCAGAACCCGACGCCGGGCCGTCTCGACCGCAACCTCAGGTGTTCCGACCACCAGGACCACCGTTTCGGCGCCCGCTTCGTGCAGCAGGCCCTCGCCCGGTACGCCGCCTCCGGTTCGCGTCCCCACTTCACCGTGCAGACCTACATGGGCTACTTCAACGGCGGCCTCCCCCAGGCCCTGGACCCCGCTTCCGGCGCGTCGAAGGCCCGCACTCTCGCCACGTACTCCTGGAGCGACGACGCCACCCGGGACTCCTGCGAGGACCCGGCGGGCTGCGGTGACCTGAAGGTCGCCGCGAGCCCCAAGCCCCGCTGGTCGCACAGCATCCACCACGCCGGCGACACCGGCGCGGACTGGCTGCTCGCGGGCAAGGACGACAGCCTGTGGGCTTTCGCCGTGCTGGACGGACGTATCGCGTACTGGCACCGTCCGGGCGGGGAGACCGGGAAGGGCAGCGACGGCGGGAACAGCGGGAAGTGGAACGCGAGCCGCTGGAAGGGCCCGGTGTTCCAGCCGGAGACCGGCGTCGACACAGGCGTACGCCCCACCGCTCTCCCCGACGGACGGATAGCCGTCTTCGGCACCCGGACCCTGTTCGGCGACGGATCGGCGGCCGGCTACGGCAAGGAAGTCGGGTACGTCATCCAGTCGGCCCCGGGAGAGCCCTTCGGGCCCTGGCAGTCCCTCGGCACCCCCGAGCTGTCCGACGAGATCGGCACGAACGACATCAGCTCCCCCGCGGTCGTCGTGGACCGCGACGGCGCGATGTCGGTCTTCCTGCGCGACAGCACCCACCAGCTGACGACACGCGCCCAGCAGCCGGACGGTACGTGGACGCCCTGGCGCGCCCTGGGCGGCAAGGCGGTCCACAGCGACCCGGTCGCGGCGACGGACCGCGCCGGACGGGCGTACGTCCTCGCCGCCACCCCGCACACCGTCCTGGCCTGGATCCAGGACGAGCCGGGAGCGGAGGTGCGCGGCCCGCTGGCCACCGGCCTCCCGGCCACCACGTTGCCGCTGACCGTCCGCAGGGACGACGACGGCGTCCGGGTCTTCTACCGCGCCCCGAACTCCGGCAACGTCTGTTCGGCCCGCCTGCACGCCGACGCCCTCACCGCCGCCTCCTCTTCCTCCTCGGGGCCGGGCCGCGTACGCCGTTCGTCCACGGCCCACACGTCGACGTCCGTCACGGACCTGGGCGGGGCGGGCGGCTACGGACCCGTGAGCGCCACGTCCGGCGACCGGGGTGACGTCCTGCTGGCGGCCCGGACCGCCACGGGCGATGTCGCCACGGCGTGGGGCACGTCGGGCAGGGCGAGAACCCGTCCGCAGTGGAACCACACGGGCGTACTCCTCGCGGGCGCCCCGTCGAGCGCCGCCCTGTCGTCGGGCGGCGTGGTCCTCACGATGCTCGGCCTGGACAGCCGCCTGTACTGGACCCATGCCACGCGTGGAGGAGGTCGCCTGGCTCCTTGGCAGCCGGTGGGGTCCCCGACGGAGGGAAGGTCGAGGGCGTGATGCGCGTACGGATGCCGGGCACGACGAAGCCGCAGGATCCGCCCCGGACACAGAACGCACCGGGCAGCCAGGACATCGCCCGGGACCCGTTCTTCGACAACGCGAAGTTCTTGTTGATCGTGCTGGTCGCCCTGGGCCACTCCTGGGAACAGATCGTGTCCGGCACGCACGCGCTCCAGTCCGTGCACACCTTGATCTACACGTTCCACATGCCGGCGTTCATCCTGCTGTGCGGCTACTTCTCGCAACGCTTCACAGGCACGCCCACCCAGGTACGCCGCCTGATCGAGAGCGTCCTGCTCCCCTACCTGTTCTTCGAGCTGGCGTACGCGGCGACGAACAGCGCGGTGCGGGACGAGCCCTTCGCGTACACCCCCACGGAACCGACGTACCTCTGCTGGTTCCTGGTAGCCCTGTTCCTCTGGCGCCTGAGCGCCCCGGTATGGCGAGCGATCCGCTGCCCGGTGCCCATAGCGGCGGGACTCTCCCTCACCGCGGGCCTGACGACCATGTCCTACGACCTGGCGCTCCCCCGCGTACTGATGTTCCTGCCCTGGTTCGTGCTCGGCCTGACCCTGCGCCCGGAACACTTCGCCCTCCTCCGCACACGCACGGCCCGCCGCTGCGCGATCCTCACTCTTCTCTGCGCGGGAGCGGCGTCATACCTATGGCTCCCGGCCCCCGACGAGCACTGGCTCTCCATGGACGCGGGCCACACCGACCTGGACGTGTCCTGGCCCCGGTACCTGGCGATCCGCATCGGCATCTTCATGCTGAGCGCGACCCTGGTAGCGGCATTCTTCGCCTGCGTCCCCCGCCGCCGCACCGCCTTCACGGCCCTCGGCGCCGCGACGATGTACCCGTACCTCCTCCACGGCCTCCTGATCCGCGCGGGTGAGGCGGCGGGCCTGTACCCACACCTGAAGGACCTCGGCGCACCGGGCCAGCTCCTCCTCACGGCCGGAGTCATCGCAACGGTGTTCCTGCTGTCGACTCCGCCGGTGCGGAGGGTGTTCCGGCCGGTGGTGGAGCCTCGGTTGCCGCGTGCGGTCGTACCGCCGGGCGAGCGCTCACGGTAGCTCCGGCGCAGAACCCTCATCAGGCGCCGCACCGCAGCCGACGCAGCCCCTCGACGTGGACGTCCAACGCGAATTCGAAGTGGGCGTCGAAGTCTGTGCTGGTGAGCACGGGCACTGTGGCCGTGAGATGCGGATACGGGCCGGCCAGGACAGCGCTCCGCAGGCGGTCCGCCTCGTCCGGCGCACCGTCCTCGCGCGGCATGGTGGCGGCCTGCTCTTCCAGCGTGTGGCCCAGGGTGAAGTTGACCAGGGTCATGAGTGCGCGGGCGGCGTCCTCGTCCTTGAATCCGGCCTCGCGGAACACGCCGAGGACGGATTCGGCGAAGGCCAGCGTGTGGGGGCCGACCGAGTGGGTGCCGCCGAAGACTCTGGCGCCGTCACGGCGCGCAAGGAGCACCCGGCGCATCGCACGGGCGAGTGCTCGCAGGCGCCCTTCCCAGTCCTCCGACCCGGTTGAAGCCTGAACGTCACCGAGCATGCGTTCGGCCATGGCGGTCAGCAGGTCCTGTTTGGTCGTGAAGTGGCGGTAGAGCGCCCCGGCCTGGACGCCCAGCCTGTCGGCCAGCCTGCGCATCGTGAGCGCTTCGAGACCGACGTCGTCCAGCAGCTCGAGGGCGGTCTCGACGGTTTTCGCACGGTCGAGCCGCGGCGGCCGGCCCCTGCTCGGGATTGACGGAGAGCTCATGCCCCCAACTATAGTGAACATCGTTCACGTGAACACTGTTCACTAATGGCTCACCACAGAGGGAGCAGTCATGAACCCCGATGAACCCGATGTCATCGTCGTAGGCGCAGGCCCGACCGGCCTCATGCTCGGATGTGAACTCGCCCTGGCCGGCACGCGGGTGCGGATCGTGGAGCGTCGCACGGAAGCGACGCGGAACTCCCGCGCCCTCACGCTGCATCCGCGCAGCCTGGAGCTGCTGGACATGCGAGGTCTCCTGCCCCGCTTCCTGTCGTGGGGGAAGACCCTGCCGGGCTGGCACTTCGCCAATCTGCCCACCCGGCTCGACTTCGGCGCGTTGGACAGCGGGCACGGCTACACGCTGTTCCTGGCCCAGGCGCGCACGGAAGCCCTGCTGGAGGAGCGGGCCCGCGAACTGGGTGTGCGGATCGACCGCGGGCACGAGGTCCTGGGGCTGACACAGGACGACACGGGCGTGTCGGTCGAACTCCGTGCCGCGGACGGACAGATCACCACACCCCGCACGCAATACGTCGTCGGATGCGACGGCGGTCGCAGCGCCGTGCGACAGGCCGTCGGCATCGGCTTCCCCGGCACCGACGAGACGCTCACCGGCGTACTCGGCGACTTCGCCGTGGTCGACGCCGCCCCCGAGACCCTGGAAGCAGCACGGTCACACGGCGTCATGGTCGTACCACTGGAGCCGGGGCTCACCCGCTTCGTCTGCATCGACCCCGAGCGCATGCGCGTCCCCGCCGCCGAACCGGTGACGCTGGAGGAGTTCCGGGACGCCCTGACGCGCCTCTGCGGCCACGACTGCGGCATCGCCGAACCGCGGTGGCTCTCACGCTTCGGCAACGCCACCCGCCTGGCCGAGGGCTACCGCAACGGTCGCGTGCTGCTGGCCGGCGACGCCGCCCACATCCATTTCCCGGCGGGCGGGCAGGGACTGAACACGGGCCTGCAGGACGCCATGAACCTCGGCTGGAAGCTCGCCGCCGAGATCAACGGCTGGGCCCCCGCGGGCCTGCTGGACAGCTACGAGGACGAACGACGCCCGATCGGACGGACAGTCACCCGGAACACCACCGTCCAACAGCTCTTGGCCGAACTCCCCTTGGTCCCCCAGTACGAAAACGCCGCGACGGCCCTGCGCACCCTGTTCGACGAATTGCTCGGCATCAAGGACGTCAACCGTCTCCTCGCCGACCGCGTCTCGGCACTGAGCACGGCATACACATCACCACACCAAGGCGCCCACCCCCTGACGGGCAGCCGCATGCCGGACATCGAACTGACCACACCAACCACGGAGAACACACGCGTACACGAACTCCTCACACCGGCCCGCTTCGTCCTGATCTCAGTCGCGGAACACGACACCGGCCAGACCCGACCGCCCGCCGGGGACCGCGACGACCGGCCCCCACACCTCATCGCGGCAACCGCGACGAACGCCCCGGCACGGGCCTCCCACCCCAACCTGCACGGAGTGACGGAGATCCTGGTACGCCCGGACGGCCACATCGCGTGGGCCACACAGACCACCGACGCGACCACCCGCCGGGCCGAACGCATCGAGGCCCTGACGGGCTGGGCCGGGAGTCCAGCGCGCATACGGTCCGGCGGGTGGCGTCGACGGTGATCAGCCGGCGATGGTGGCGAGGTTGCCGGGCTCGTAGGCGCCGCCCACGTTGTCGAGGATCACCCCGAGCCGGTTGGTCGCGTTGATCATGGCGATCAGGGCGACCAGCGCGATGGCCTGGTCCTCGTCGTAGTGCTTGCGGACCTGGTCCCAGGTCTCGTCGGACACGCCCTCGCGGCCGTCACCGATGCGAGTGCCCTCCTCGGCGAGAGCCAACGCGGCCCGCTCGGCCTCGGTGAAGACATTCGAGTGCCGCCAGGCGGCGACGAGATTCAGTCGGGTCGCGGTCTCGCCGGCGGCCGCGGCGTCCTTGCCGTGGATGTCGACGCAGAAGCCGCAGCCGTTGATCTGACTGGCGCGCAGCTGCACCAGCTCCTGGGTGGGCTTGGGCAGCGCCGACTCGTGGATCACCTGGCTGACGGCGAATATCCGCTTGCCGATCTTGGCGCCGGTCTCGTTCGCGAACAGACTCATACGGGGTTCCATGACAACGTCCTCACTCGTGGAATCGTGTGCCGCCCGGATCATCCGCGCGACGCCTTGACGCCCATAAGTCACCGCCCGCCCGGCCCCTGTGACACCAGGGCGATGTGACCCAGGCCACCGACCCTCCGTGTCACAGGACGGCCCCGAGCGGCGACTTGTGCCTGAACGAACCAGGCACGCGACAGCAACGAACAGGAGCCACGGTGCACGAGGGCGATCAGCAGAAGACCGAAGCGCCCGGCGGGCGCGGCCCCGGCCCGCACACCGACACCGCGGACCCCGCGGCCACCGACGCCACGGACCCCGCGACCGAGGCATTCATCACCCATCGCAACCTGCTCTTCACCGTCGCCTACGAGATGCTCGCCTCCGCCTCCGATGCCGAGGACGTCCTCCAGGAGACCTGGCTGCGCTGGGCGCACATCGACCAGGACACGGTCCGGGACCCGCGCGCCCTCCTGGTGCGCATCGCCACGCGCCAGGCCATGACCCGCTTGCGCACGTTGCGTCGCCGCAAGGAGTCCTACGTCGGCCCGTGGCTGCCCGAACCCCTGCTCACCTCGCCCGATGTCGCCGAGGACGTCGAGCTGGCCGACAGCGTCTCCATGGCGATGCTGCTCGTACTGGAGACGCTCACGCCGACCGAGCGGGCCGTGTTCGTCCTGCGTGACGTATTCGATCTCAGCTACGACGACATCGCACAGGCCGTCGAGAAGACCCCCGCCGCGGTCCGGCAGATCGCGCACCGTGCGCGGGCCCACGTGGCGGCGCGCCGACCACGCGAGGCCGTCACACCGGCCCAGTCACGTGAGGCGCTGGCAGCATTCCAACAGGCGGTCGAGACAGGCGACTTGCAACGCCTGCTCGACATGATCGCCCCGGACGTCGTGCTGCTGACCGACGGAGGCGGAGTCGTACGGGCCGCACTGGAGCCCGTCGTGGGCGCCGAACCGGTGCTCAGCGTACTGAGCAGACTCACCTCGGCGACCTTCCAGGCGACCTTCCACCCGGCCCAGGTCAACGGCCACCCGGCGTTGATCCTCCGCACGGATGCCGCCGAGAACGACGCGGAGAACGACTCCGAGATCGACTCGGTCCTGGCACTCCACCTCGAAGCCGGCCTCATCACCGGGATCTACGCCGTACGCAACCCCGAGAAACTGTCACGCATCGACCGGGAGACAGCAGTGGACCGCTGACCCCGAGCCGAGCCACGCCGGGTGACCGTGCCCATCCGAGACCAGGTGCCCTTGGCGGCAGGCTCCAAATCGCCACACACTCCACATGGTGAGTCATCGGAAACCTGTCACCCGGGTGAGCTCAGAGAAAACCACAGGTCAGGTCCGTCCGTCGTCTCCGTCTTGGGGACACCAGGTGCGAAGAGCGTCAAACGAGCGTCACGGCGCACGCCCGGTGATCCGGGCAAGGAGTGCACCAGACGCCTTCCCCGTAGGCAGGTTCAGGCTTCGGCGCTCACACGAGGGAAGCATTGATCCTTATCAGCGTCGATCGTTTGGGACGCCCCATTCAGGCGGCACCTCGCTCAGGAAACGGATGACGTACTCCCCGCCGACTTCGTTCCAGCCACCGGAAGCACGTACTCACCGGCGAGACGCGCCCAGTGCAGCGGGAGAGGCCGGGCAAGCGGCGGGTAGTCGTCGTGGTAACGCAGCTGGTGCGCGAGCGTCGCCCACTCCGCCGGCCGGTCGGGCGGGTCACCCGCACGCCCCGAGTCCGTCAGCGCCTTCTCCGACAGACAGCCGAGCACGGTGATCTCCAGTTGTCCGGGGTTCCACGCGGTCTTCCCTGGCGCTGTCCGGCCCTGTGCCGTGGGCACCAGCTTCATGAGCCCCTTCGGTAGTTTCGCCACCGTGTGCGGCTTCGAGGCCGTACTCGCGAAGACACGGCCCTCCGTATCTGCCGTCCCCCACACACCCTCGGCGAAGCCGACCCCGTCCTCGGTGTCGTGGGCGTACCACTCCGCCACTTCACCCCGGGCGTTGCCGTCCCGTACGAGTAGCACCCGCAGGTCGTGGCCGTAGAGCGTGTGCCGCTGTGCGGGTTCGGCCCCGAAGCCGAGCGTGTCGCGGTCCAGTGCACCGTTGCGCAGGCCAGGCCAGCACTGGCGCAGATTACCGGCGTCCGCCAGCAGCAGCGTCGGCCGGTCACGGAGCTGGAAGAGCAGTGCCCGGATCTGCCGTTCGGTCTCCCGCTGCCTGTCCTGCTCCACTCCCGGACGGGCAGCGGGCCGGGATCCTCCCGGGGCTGGCGAGTCATCGACGAGCTTACCCGTGCCGGTCTCCTTCCCGCCGCCCGCCGCCGGTTCCCGTGCCTGGGAGAGCATCAGCAACAGCTTCGGATACGGCACCCATTCGGCTCGTTCTGCGTCCCACCCCTCGATGACGCCCGGTCCGTCCCCGGGGCGCACCCGCACCGCCACCAGCCGGTGGACGGGGCATCGCGTGGGCCCCCTCCTGGTGTGGCGTACGAGCCAGAGCGCCGCGTACTGGAGGTCGCCCGGAATGCCGGCTCCCACCCGATGGGCGGGCGGGCTGATTGCGCCCAGCTGCCGGAAGGCGTCCAGCCAGGTCCACCTGGCCCGGTGTTCCAGAGCGCTGTCCGTGTCGTCGGGCGAGTTCACGAACTGGGTCAGCCGTCCCTGCCGTGCCCAGGCGATGCGCAACGCGTGCTTGGGGTCGGAGTCCGGGACGGCGGCGAAGCGCTCCTTGCCGGCGATCTCCGTGATCACGACTCCGGCCCCGCCGAGGAGTGGGTCCGCCCGGTCCGCCACGAGCCCGCAGCGCCCTTCGATGGCCTCGGCCAGCCGGACGGCCTTGAGGCGCCCGCGGGCACGGGTGGTCGGCAGGGCGTCGGCCAAGGGTCCCGCGGGCCGGGCCCGGACGCGGATGTCGACCCCCTCGCACTGCCACTGCCAGGTCTCCCCGTCGGCCGACGGCACTTGCTGCCCGGCGGGCAGACCAATGAGCTTGGGCAGCTCGGCGAGCAGCGCCGCACGGGTTTCCGGGGACTGCCAGAAGACGTCGATCTCCAGAGGGCGGCCGTTCAGTGCGCGGGTCAGCGCCGCCCGCCGTTGCAGAGCCAGCTGGGCGTCGCGGACGCCCGGGACGCGTCCGGCGCCGGAACGGGGCAGCAGGGAGGGCGTGTTGCTCCGTGAGACGCGCGTGAGGTCGGGGGCCCGGGTCAGCAGGGGGCGCAGCCCTTCCTCGACCCAGGCGTCCAGATCCGCCCGCTCCCGTGGCATCAGCCCGGGTCCGACCTCGTGCGGACCGATTGACGGGTGGTAGACGATGCCGGCGGCCACGTCCCCGGAACCGTTGATCCACCGTTCGGGGTCGGCGAAGAGCGCTTCGGGCGGGGGATAGTTGCGCACGATGTCCAGCTCGGGCAGGAGCGGTGCGGGGCTGTGCCGGCGCCAGGCCAGTTCCTTCGACCGCCGGTCGTAGCCCAGCGTGTTCACCATCAGCCGGTGGCCCCGGTCCGGCCCTTCCGGCCACGGCAGTGGAGCGTCGAGCAGGACGGTCGTACCGCCGAGCTGGTGGGGGCGTACATCCAGTCGGGTGGCCCACCGGCGTACCTGGGTGGACACATGGACGCGGAACCGCGGGGCGAACGGCACAGTGTGGACGGTGATGGTGAGGCAGGCCGAGTAGTACCAGGTCTGCCGTCGGCGCTCGTATCGCTGAGGCGGCCAGGAGACAAGTCGCGCGCCGTCACCCGAGCTCTCGACGCGGAAGTGGAGTGTGGCGCCGCCCGTGCGGAACGTCCGGGCGGCCAGCCGGAAGGCGATCCACTCGGGCAGCAGGCTGTAGAGCCGCGCGGCGGGTTCGGCGGTTCCGCCCGCCGAGAGCACGCTCTCGGCGAGGTCGACCGGTTCCGTCTCCCAGTGGGGCAGACGTACCGTCTCGGCCGGGTCACCGGAGCGGAGCCTCTCCTCGAGATCGGCGCCCTCCGAGTCGTCGTCCTCCCGGTGCATGCCCGCCGCCCAAGCTCCTACCACCGGGGCCAGCACCTCCGGCGGGACGGCTTCCCGCGCGTAGAGCCACGGCAGACGGCCATCCGTCCCGGCGTTGCGACCAGTCGCGATGACGCCTGGCGCCATCGCTTGGAGCAGGGAGTTGAGCCTGCGCACGGGGAGACGGTGAGGGTGGACGGAGTTCCTGTCCGCCTCGGCATGCATCCCGGTGAGCTCGGCGTGCAGGTCCTCGCCGAGCCGCAGCACTTTCATCTCCTCCCGCCAGGGTCCGTGGAGCGGGTCGGGTTCGTAGGCCGCGACGCGAATGTGGTGGTACACGGAATTACCTCCTGAGACAGAGGTTCGGCGCTTACGGGTGGGTGGGTACGGCGGCGGCGAGCAGGCGGGTGAGCATGCTGCGCAGTGGCGCGTACAGGGCGCGGACGATGAACTGCTTTTCCGCGGTCGTCGTGGCGCCGTCGAAATACGGGTCCAGGACGGCGAGGACGCTGTGCAGCAGACTGGATTCGGGAGTGTCAGGCCGCGCCGGTACGGCGCTGCGGTTGGGGGCGAAGGCGGCGTCGACGAAGACCACCCGGGCCGGTACGCCGCCGCGTACCAGTCGCCCGATCACCTGCCACAACAGGACCAGCATGTCCCAGGTGACCTGTTCCCGTACATCGTCGTCGAGGCGGCTCCACGCCATCGAACGGGCGAGTACCTGGTACCAGTACGAACGGGCGAGGCGGCGGAACTCCTCCGCTCCCTCCTCGACGGTGGGTTTTCCCTGTACCAGGGTGGCGAAGTCACCCCCGGTGACGGCGCGGACGACCCAGTCGTTGACAGCGTTGACGGCCAGGTGGAGGTCCTCTGGGTGCGGATGGGGCCGTGCCAGGAAGTAGACCGTGCCGATGGCCGCCTCGTCGCCCTCGTTGAGGATGTTGTGGCCGCGTTCCAGCGCGAGCAGGGGCGCCACCAGGATGTCCGCCTTGAGGTCCTTCAGGTGCTCGACGTCGCCCCGGCGCAGTGATCGGGCGTGGTAGGCGGACGGCGCTTCGTCCTCCGCAGTGACCTCCTCGTCGTCCGACACCAGGCACAGCACCTTGTTGCGCCAACGGACGTTGAGGTTGTGCAGTGTGTCGGCCACCACACGCGCCTCGGCATAGCTGCCGACCAGCAGAAGGATCTGGTCGCGCCCGGGAGGAAGAGAGAGCAACTCTTGCTGGAGCGGACCACCTTCAGTGACCTCGTACTCGTCTCCGGCCTCACCTAGATAGCACGCGATGCGGCGCAACTTCTCCGGGCGGTCGTCCGGATCAGTTCCCGACATGCGCAGCTTCTCGTCGCCATCGTCGATGAACTCGAAGCGCATGGAGCTCTCGTTGGCGATGCGTTCGGTCACCTCGGTCGGCGGTTCGATGACCACACCGACCGGGACGCAGACGTGGTAGCGGCTGGACGCGCCCGCCCAGCTGCTGCCTGACATGAGCAGCAAGTGGGCGCCGGGCCTGCCGTCGACGGAGGTGAGATCGGGGATGGCGCGCAGCAGCTCACGTCCGACGCCGCTGCACCGGAAGAAGGTCAGTTCGCCACTGCGGACTCCGCCCTTGTCCTCACCCGGGACCCGGAACTGGAAGCCGAGCACATTGCCCATCGGCGCCTCAGGCACCATCGGGCCGTAGTCGAGCGGTCGGCGGTACATCGTGTTGAAGCCCAGGCTGAGGGCGGCCTCGACGCGGGGCCACATGGCGTTGATCATGGCGAGCCGTGGTTCCAGGGCGCTGAGCAACAGTGTGAACTCGAAGCGCTCCGCGAGTTGCTTTCGCCATTCCTCGGGAGTCTGGGGCGGAGGCTTGGGCTTCCTGCGGCGCCGGCGCTTCTTCTCCTGTTCCTCCTCCTCACGCCGCCACTCGTCGTACGCCTCTTGGTACTTCCGCTGCCGGGCAGCCATGTACTTCGGGTCGATGGCAAAGACCTCGTCCATGACCTCGGTGAGGCGGCGCCGGGTGTTCTCCGGGTTTCCGGTGTGGAGCAGTTCGTTGAGGAGGGCGGTCAGGTGGCTGAAGTCCTGCTCCGTCCTGCGGTGACGGTCGCCGAAGGGGTTGTCCCGGAACGCGTCGAGCAGTTTCCCGAGAGCCTCGCGGGGGGCGTGATGAGGGTGGTCCGGACCGCTGTCGTCGGGGAGTTCGTAGCGTTCGTCGAGGAGCCCCAGCTGGAGCGTCCAGGCGCTGAAGTAGCCCGTCCGCACCCACTTGCGCAGCTCGTACCCGGCGACGAGCATCGCGTACAGGCGGTCGGTGGCCGCGCCCGCGGTGTTGAGGGCGGCGGCGAAGGTCTCGACGTCCCGTTCGGAGAGCTGGGTGCGTCCGCCGGCCGCGAGTTCCCGGATCTTGTGCCGGCTCAGCTGGTCGATGAGGCCCTTGTCCTCGTCGCTGGCGAGGACCACGGCGGGTGCGAAAGTCCGGTCGAGCTGCATCTGGACACGGTCGGCCTCGTCGATGATCACGAGGTCACTACGGCGGCAGGCGAGTTCGAGGAAGCGGATGCGCTCGCCGTTCTGAGGGCGGGGCGGCGAGGCGTCGATCAGCCCGGCCGGCGTGGCTACCCAGATCAGGGCGCCGACCAGGGTCCGAGCTCCGTGGTGACGGGGACAGGCGGACCAGTACGGGCAGCTCGTCGCCCCCTTCTGCCACTCGGAGTATCGTCCGTCGCTCGGGTCACGCCGCAAGGTCGAGGGGGGTCGGAGCCGGGAGCAGGGTGCCTCACCGTAGGCGAGTGGTTCGGTCGTCGACGTGGCGCCCTGCCGTCTGACGTTGAGCAGGCAGGACGTGCCGAGGTAGGCGAAGGCGGGGTCGTCGTGGGCGAGCAGTCGGTGCTCGCCCCGGCCCGCCAGCCGACGGTGCAACCGCTGGGCGTGCCGCTCACGGCCCGAGGAGCCGAGCACGGGTGCGGCGGCGCCGTCCGTGTAGAGGTCGTAAAGCCGGACGAGCTTCAGCACTTCCGCGACATCGGTGACGACGATGGTGGTGCGCTTGCCCAGCTTGGCGAGATGGACGGCGATGATGTCGCGCAGTGTGCTCTTCCCGGCGCCGACAATGCCGAGCAGGTGCTGGATGCCATCGACCGTGAAGGCGAAGTCCTCGTCCCTCCTCGCCTTGTGGAAGGTTCCGTTCTGCTTGGTGGACAGGTCGAAGGACCGTAGCCGCTCCAGCCACCGTGGTGCCCGGCCCTTGCCGGAGCGAGCGTGTTGGGCGTCCATCTCCGCCGCCGTGCGCTCCAGGTCCTCCCTGGTGAAGATCAAGGGCTCGCCGCCGCCGGCCGGTTCCATGTCCATGTCGTGGGCGACGAGGGGGATACGGGGGACCGGTGGCAGGTCGACGACGGCCATGGTGCGACTGACGGGGAAGGCGTGCGGACCCTGACCCGCGACCGGCAGGCGCCTGCCCGCCAGCGGCGGTGCGGCACGCAGCAGTTGCTCGTAGACGGAGAAGCGGTCGCTGGCGACGGAGAGGTCGCGGCGGTCAGCGGGTGTCTCGGCGTCCGGTACGTCGTAGGCGCGCACCCTGGGGTCGAACTTCTGGTAGGTGTCCAGCGCCTCAAGCCAGGTACGGCTCCGGCGCAGCGTCCACAGCGAGTACCTGGCGATACGCAGGGTCCTCGCCGCATCGGATGGCAGCGGTGCCCGGTGCGCCTCGGCGAACCCGTAACCGCTGAACAGCACCCAGGCGCTGCCCGCGGGGCTGCCCGGCATCATCTTCTGCTGGAGGTACAGGCCGAGTTCGACCTGGCAGAGGGCTTCCAGCGCGGGCTGGGGCACGGAGGACCCCAGAAATGCTTTGAGCGCGTTGAACACGTCGGTCAAGGGCGGGGTGATGCTACGCATCGTCCTTCTCCTCTCGCCGGGCCTGTCCCAGGTCGGGCACGTGGTCCATGGGGGTGGTGAGCACCAGCCGGTCCCGCAGGAGCGCGGGAAGGGCGTCGGTAAAGGCCTGCCGGTAGCCCTCCCGTCCGGCGAGCGCGTCGGGGACTACGACGAGGGTGCGGTCCGCGAGGGGCGTGTGGTCGGTGAGATGGGCTGCGAGAAGCGCCGGCTGCAGGCGGTCGTACACCTGGATGTCCACGATGCGGGGGCCGGTGTCCCTGAGCCGGTAGGCGGGCAGAAGACCGGGCAGGGTCTCGTATGCGACTCCGGCGCGCTCCAATGCCTCCCGGGCGGCTTCGTCGGTGCGGTGCGGCAGTACGAGGTACCACCGCAGCGAGCGCTGCAGGATCCACGCCTGGTCCGGCTCACGTATGAGCCGCGGAGGGGCGTCGCGCGGGCAGTCCTCCCCCTCGCACCAGACTTCCGCGCCGGTGCCAGACGATCCGGGTACGGGCATGGCACTGTCCCGGGGCAGCGCGGGGAGCCTGCACGAGGGGCAGTACAGGAAGTCTCCGTCGACGAGCATGAACTCGGGCAACGGACCGTAGAGGTTCCTGACCCGGCTCCAGACCGCCCTGTTCCAACCCGGCGCGAAGCGGTCCTGCTGGTGGACGACCGGGTGACGCGCCAGGAACGCCCGGCACTGCCGGTAGCGCTCCTCCGTTCCACTTCGAGCGTGCAGGTCCCCGAGGAGCGCGCGGGCGTGGCCCGCCACGCCTCCGTCCGGTCCGTGCGAGGCCACCTCGAGACACGACCGGGTCGGCATCCGGCCGACCCGGTGCACCAGCGTGGTGCCCGGCGAGACCAGGGAGGAGGGGACCGCGAAGAGTGGATCGTCGGACGGCCTGGTCCGGCACCACTCCCACAGCTCCGGAAGACTCCTCGGCGGCGCCTCCCCCGCATCGAGGCAGCGCATCACCGTGTGGTCCAGCGCCCGCTGGGCGAGGCCGGGATAGGGCAGGGTGAAGGAGCGGAGCCCTTGGACCTCGGAGAGAGCCGCCACCATGCGGGCGAGTTCGCCGAAGAGGTCGCTGCCCACGCCCCCGGACGCCTTGCCGGCGTCCGGCCGATCGGCTCGGCCGGCCGACCCCGCCCTCATGCCGCGGCCTCGCTGACGGACGACGCCGTGCACCAGCGGGCCACTTCGCACCGCTCGCAGGAGCGACCGGGCCGGGCCGCGTACTGGTCGTCCCCGTGCCAGTCGGCCACCATCGCCCGTAGTACCTTCTCGGCGGTGACCCGATTGGTCGGGGCGAAGGGATCGATGATCTCCAGGTCGGCGCCGCCAGGGCGCAGCACCTCCAGCTCGACCCGCGCGCGGAACGGATCACCGCCCAGGTCACCGCGGGCGATCAGCACGACGGCCAGGGCCAACTGCGGATAACGCTCCAGCAGGGGGCGGTCGGACCGCCGATCGGTGACGGAGGTCTTGGTCTCGCGCCACACCCATGACCCGGCATCCCGGTAGAGCAGGTCGGGCGCGGCCAGGACCACCACGTTGGCGACTGTGTCGTGCCGCACCACCCGGGGCTCGGTCCGCACATCCGTACCGTCCCCGACGTACCGCAACGGGCAGACCGCGGCGTGCCGCCGCAACAGCAGGGCGCCGAGTGAGCGTTCGCGTGCGGGCAGGTCGAATCCCTCCGGTACCCACTCCTCGGGAACCTCGACCGTGCAGGGCCGAGGCGATCCGTGGGCGTGCCGCTCGGCGAGGTAGGCGTGCAGCGCCCGGCCGCGCTCGGCTGTCACCTCGCGTTCGACGGAGTCCGCCGTGGGCAGGTGCAGCCGGCGCATGTGGTCACGCGCCGGGCAAGCTCGGTAGGCCCGCCCGTTGGTGACCGACCAGGTGCGGCGGGGCCGGTCGTGCGCCTCGATGCCCAGCAGTCCGGGCGCTGTGCGCAGGGCCGGGCACACCGACAGGTAGGGGCATCCGCCACAGGCGGACCCCGGGCGGTATTCCCGTCCGTCCAGTACCCCGGCCAGGGCGGCGGGGCCGTGTTCGCGGTACCGGACGCGCGCCTCTTCCCGGCTTCCCGCGAAGAGTTCCCGCGTACCTCCGTCGAAGAGCGCGAACTCCACGATCCGTACGTGCTCCGGCGGAGGTCCGGGGGTGCCCTCGGCGAGCACCAGGGCGACGGCCGCGGTGAACCCCTCGGGCGACAGGTCCCGCAGGCGGTGCACGGGCAGACGAAGTTCGCGGTAGGCACCGTCCGGGGAGGCCAGGCAGCGGCCCCACACGGTGAGGCGGTACTCCTGGGCGTCACGCGGGTCGGGACCGGACGGTCGGTAGCGGTACGTCCACGGCTCGGGCACCTCGTGCAGGGGGCGTTCCGGGTCAAGGGGGAAAGCCGCCTCGTACATCTTCACGCCGTGCTCCGACCAGGTCCGCAGACCGTCGTGCAGAGGCCCGGTACGTGTCCGGGGCGGGCGGCCGGCAGGCCCCGAACGGATGTCGCAGGCGGCCATGAAGGGACCCAGGGTGAAATGCTCCAGCCGCTCACGGCGGCGCGGTACGGGGTCGGCGGTGTGGTAACCGCGGGTCTTGAGAGCGTCGGCGGCGGGGCATCGGAATTCTCCCCCCTTGAACATTCCGGCGGATACCGTGATGACTTCGGATGTGCGGGTCACCCCGTCGGGGGGCAGCCATGGCTGCGACATTTCATACTCCATTTCCGTAGGGAGGAAGGGTGGACGGCCATGAGGGAAATCGAGGAGATCGGCGATGTGGAGGAGCGCTACGAAGTGCTGAACATGGTCGGCGACGGCGGCCAGGGCGACCTTTTCCTCGGGCGCGACCGCAGCAGCGGGCAGAAGGTGGCGTTGAAGCTGCAGAAAGCCCGGGACCTCGGACCCGAGAGCGATTTCCACTGGGCCAGCGATGAACTCCTCAAAGAGGGATCACGCATGATGATGCTGACGGGAATCCAGGCGATTCCCGAAGTCATCGCCACGGGGACACACCGGCGACGCCGGTGCCTGGTCATGGAATTTGTCGAAGGGCACCAACTGCAGAAGGTCCTGTCGGCAGCCCTGCCCGTTAAGGATCCTGGGACCGTTGCGGCCGTCATCGGCCAACTGTGCGAAATTCTGGCAGAGGTCCACGACCGGGATCTGGTGCACTGCGATCTCAAGCCCGAGAACGTCATCGTGCAGCCGGACGGCCGTCTCCGGCTCATTGACATGGGCCACGCGGTCGTGGCGGATCAGGGGACGGAATACGCACGCGGCACGCGCGGCTGGGCCTCCCCCGAGCAGTCCGATGCGTGCCCGTCAGGTCTGACGCGACAAGCGGACATCTTCGCACTCGGCTGCATCCTGCTGGAGATGACCGTGATGCGCCTGCCCTACGGCGGGCAGGACGAGCGGGCGGAAGAGGGCACCCCGGTGCTGCCGGCCGACCGGCTCGCCAAACTACCCCCGGAGTACGCCTCCCTGGCGCTGTGGATGGTCCGGTGGAAGGCGGCGGAGCGCCCCGCGGATGTCCGTGAAGTGTTCGATCGGCTCCGCTGCCACCTACCCCAGGTCGACTCGCGACGGCCATCGAAGCCCCTGCGCCCGGACCCGACCGAGTACTACCGCACGCATCCGCCCCGGCTATGACGGTGAGCCGACGGCCACCGTCCGGGCGGGTCACCTCAGCCCTTCCAGCCGCTCCCGGACCTCCCGCACCCCCTCACCGCCCATCAGCTCACGCAGCACGATGGCTCTCTCCAACTCCCGCACCGCCCCGTCGGTGTCGTCGGCGGACACCAGGACATCAGCGAAAAGCATCCGTACCTTCTCCTCGTTGGGCCAGTTCTCCTGTTCGCGGTAGATTTCGGAGGCCTGCCGGTACAGGGTGATGGCCTCGTCCCGTTCGGCACGGGCCAGGTGCACCTTGGCCAGGGTGAACAACACATCGGCCAGGCCGCTGCGCTCCGTCGTGCGCTTCACCACGCCCAGGGCATCGGCGCACCGACGGAGCGCCTGCTCGTGCTCGCCCCGGTCGAAGTCGATCGCGCCGAGGACGTTCAGAACAGCCGCTTCCCCGACCCGGTCGGATAGCTCCCGGCACAACTCCAGTGCGCGGCCGAGCGCTTCCTCCGCTCCCGTCCGGTCGCCCTGCTTGCGCAGGGTGAGCCCGAGCCGGTGCAGCGTATGGGCCAGACTCAGCCGGCCTTCCGTGCTGTGGTCTTCCTCGCTGAGCCGGACGGCCCTGCGCAGGTTGCCCACAGCCAAGTCGTACTCACCGAGCCGCCAGTGGGTGCCTGCCAGCGACCGGTAGACCATGGCGCAATCGACCGGGCGGGCGACGGTTTCCGCCGCCTCGGCGGCGTACCGGAGGTTCTGCCGCGCATCATCGAGCAGGCGGCGGCGCCACTGGTAGATGACCAGGGCCATCGGAAGCAGCCATGTGTACTGGTCGATACGCCGATTGATCGCCAAGTGAACGCCTCGCTGGACGGTGGCGTACTCCTCGTCCAGGAACGCCATCGCCTCCGCGAGGTCCGCGGGGTCGATGACCCTGACCGCTCCGGGTTCGCCGGTGGGCAGGGTGCGTTCACGGTCGAGCACCCGGTCACAGGCGCGGACGTTGTGCAGCTGGTGTGCCAGCACCTGTCGTACGGTCGCCCGCTCGATCTTCGCGTTCTCTCCGTCCGGCACCGGCCGCACGTGCCGAAGGGCGAAGGCCCGCACGAGGTCGTGCAGCCCGTAGCGGTCGCCGTGATGTTCCACCAGGTTCGCCGCCACGAGGTCCACCAGGGCCCGGTCGGTACGCGTCCCTTCGTCTACTGCCCGTCCCAGATCCATCACCGCCTCCCAGGAAGCGCTGGGCCCGGGGTGGACGGCGAGCTGCCACAGCAGCAGCCGGGCCTCCTTATTCAGCACGCGCACGGAGCAGTTGAGCGCGGCGCGGACCGACAGTTCGTGCTCGGGCAGATCCAGGGTGTCCAGCTTCGTCCGCTCCAGCTCCTTCTCCATCTCCCGCACCAGGGCAGGGAGGGTGTGCAGCGGACGCGCACCGACCTCCAGGAGCCGGGCCACCACCACGAGGGCCAACGGCAGCCGCCCGCAGAGGTGTACCAGCTTGCTGAAGGGCACGGCGTGCTTGGCCCGGTCCTCGGCCGACACTTTCTCCTGGAGTACCTCCAAGGCGTCCGCCTCGTGCAGCGGCTCCATCTTGCGGAATAGCACCCTTCTCTCCGACCGCAGCCGCAGGAGGTCGTTACGACTGGTGACGATCACGGCGCAGGTACCGTCTCCGGGAAGCAGCGGCAGCACCTGCTGGGCACTGAGCGCGTCGTCGAGGACGATGAGCACCGACCGGTGGGCCAGCGCCGACCGCAGCGCGTTGCTCTTGCTCTCCGTTCCGGTCACCGTGGTGTAGGGAGGCAGCGCGGCCAGAAAGCCATCCAGGATTTCGTCCGGTTCAGCGGGCCGCACGTCTCCGTCGGTGAATCCGTTCAGTTCGCCGCGCAGCACCCCGTCGGGAAACCGCTCCCGCAGCCGACCGGCGAGGTTCTCGGCCACCGTGGTCTTCCCGACGCCCGCCATGCCGCTGATCAGGACCAGCGCCATATTGCCGGCGTCCTGTTCCTCGCACACGGCCTCGAAGAGGTCGCCAATCAGCTCGTCCTGCCCGATCGGCTTGCGCCTGCCGCCGGGCAACTGGTCGGGAACGGGGGGCAGGAGCACCCCGCCCGGCCGACGGCCCTCTCCCCGGACCTGGTCAATGGCGCTCTGTACATCGACGTCCGCTTTTCCGTTGCGCTTCTCCCACTTCTTGATAAGCCGCTCGAATCGGGACTCCGGCATGTCTGCGTGGGCGAGCAGATAGAACCGGAAGATCTGGGGCAGTTCCGGCGCGCGCTCGAACCATTTCTCCGTCTCCTCGCGCAGCCATTTGACCTCCCTGGACTTGTAGGCTGCGTCCAGCCGTGCGTGCACGGCGGCCATCAACTCGGCCCGTAGCTCCTCCCGACGCAAGTGCAAGCCGGTCTCGGACAGTCCGTGCAGCGGTTCGTCCTCGCCGTCCCACTCCTCCAAGGCCGCGCCGAGCAGCTCGAACTGCGCTTTGCAGGTCAGTCCCTCCGCCTGCTTCACCTTTTCGCGAAAACGGAGCAGGTCGACGTCTCCCACCGGCACGCGGAGCGTGCAGTAACCCGACTTGCCGCTATGGGGCACGGACTCCTGGCCCAGCCGCTTCCGCAGGTCGGCGACGACACGGTCGACCCGGCCCCTGACATCCTCGTCACCCTCCCAGAGGGCCTCGGCTATCTCCTTCCTGTTACACCGGCAGCCTGGCGAGGTCACCAGGAGGGCGAACAGGGCCGCCACCTTCGACCCTTCGACCACCCTCCTGCCGCCGTCCCCCTCGGCTCGCACCGGGCCCAGCACGTACCCCTCCATCGCCCTCCCCCTCACCGCGCCGCAGTCAGCGATCCGGCTCCTCGCCGGCGCTCCTTCATCTGTGCGCCGCGCTGTGCCGCTTCACACGCGCTTGCTTCTTCACGCCCCCCGGGGACTCAGTTATCCCTCAGTTCTCGCTCTACGGCCCCACTTCGCCCCCGGGCACGATGGCACCAGCCGCTCGCAGAAGCACGAAACGGCGGCCTTAGCCATCCATCGACTCATCAGAGAGGAACCACGAACCCGATGAACAGCCGTCAGCGCAACCGCCGGGCAGCGCGTCTACGCCAGTCCCCCGACTGGCCGCCGAGCCGCCGTCGGCGGGCGGCCGTCCGGACCGAAGACACCACCCCGGCGACCCCGCCCACCGAGGCGCCGGACACCTCGTCCTCCGAGACCGCCTGAGCGCAACAGTTCGTGGGTGCCCGTTCTGTACGGGCACCCACCAGCCTCGCGAACTTCGTCACCGGCGAGCTCGCGGCCTGGCTGCCGCGCTTGTTACACGCTCGTGGTCAAAGGCGGCGTTACCTGGTCGAGAAGACCACTACGGCATGCTCACGCATCAAAGTGAGGCTGGTGGGACTCGTCATCCGCTTGACGCGGATATGAGGCGGTACGTCCCCACCACAGGACCCACCTCGTCCAGCATCTCGGTATCTCCAGCACCTCCGGACTCAGATTCTCGCAGTCCGAAGAGAGGACATTTCCTGATGTATCCACCGCGCAGCAGTGCGTTCGCCTCGGTGAGGCGGCACTTCGACGATCCCCGGACCAGTGAGGCGGTCTTCGTGCTCGTCCCCACGGACGCCGACGAGGCTGATCCGGTCCGGCTGACCGCCGCCGAGACGCACGAGGCCTTGTACGGCCCGGGCTCCGACTCGCAGTTCGTCACCATGGTCTGGAAGGAGGTCATCCGCACGGCGCAGAGCGACCTGACTCCAGACAGCACGGGGAAACTCCTGGCGCTCTGGCTGGCCCTGCCCCGGTTGACCGGGACGGTCCACCGGGTCTGCACGCGCCTGCGGGCCGACCGGTCGGACGTGGAGGCCGAGATGGTCCTGGCTCTCCTGGAGAAGCTGGCGGATCGGGACGGCGCGAGCTGTCTCACCGACTCCTCCCTGCTGCACGCGGCGCGCGCCAGGGCGTGGCATCTCGCCCGGGAAGGGCTGCGGGAGCTTCCCTCCACCCATATCGAACGCATCACCGAGGAGCACGCTCTCAATGCGTCCGGCGAGGAGGCGAACGCTCCGGCGGCGGAGAGCCTGGACGTACGGGTCGACCGTCCGGACGGCCCGGACGGGCTGTGCGCACCCCTGCGTTTCCGGGTGCGCCCGGAGTACCTGCGCCGACAGGGAATCTTCATCGACACCGATGACGGGGCGCAGGACCGCTCGGCGGGTCACAGCCCCGGGAAGAGGCGACGGCCCGGGCGCCGCGCGGACACCCGGCCGGTCCGCCCTGCGGGGAGGCGAGGGTGAAGGGCCCGGCAGAGGGCCGCCTCAGTTTCACGGAGATGTTCGATCTGCCCGTCGCAGTGGACCTGCGCACGGCGGCCCGAGCACTCGGAATCGGCTCGACGACCGCGTACCGGCTGATCCGCGAGGACGAGTTCCCCTGCCCCGTCCTCCGCATCGGACGTAGGTACAGGATTCCGACCAACGAGCTGATGCGCGCCCTGGGGATCGAGGACCGCACGCTGTACAGCGTGGAACCGGAAGAGGACACGGTCGATCCGAGCGTCGGCTTCTGACGGTAACCACCCTGCGGATCCGTGGCATCGGCCACGGAGCCGCACGGCCCTGCCTCCTACGACGGGCCGTTCGCCTCCGACATGCGCCGCACGGTTCTCCACGGCTGCTCGGCAATTGGAGGACGAAAGGATGCCCTCCTTCTTCGCTGAGCAGTTCGGCGGCTGACAGCCCGCGCGCGTCGGCCAGTTCGTGAACCCGCCGGCGATCACGGACCCGAGCTACGGCGAGCACGCCCGTCAACCCTGAACCTGTCGGTGAGCCGTCGACGCCCGCTTCGGGGCCCGCGTCATGATCGCCACACCCGGCCGGAGCGCGGATCTGAACGGCCCGGCGGCACAGCCCTACGCACCGCTCGCCACGACCGCCTTCGAGGGGATGACCCCGAAGGTCCTCGTCGTCGTGGGCACGAAGGACTCGCACCCACGCAATCTTCTCCGATCGGCAGGACTGGGAAGCGACGCCTACACGGCGTCTCCCGCACCGAAGACCAGGTTGGACAACTTCGACGACGCGGAGCACGGGCTAAGCGGCATCCCGGCCTTCGCCGCTGCCGAGGCCACCGTGGAGAACCCCGACCGCGTCACCGCCGCACGCGCCCTCGTCCGGGCGCACCTGCGCGCCCGAGTTGTGCCCGCAGGAACCGGACTGATACCGGGCTGCCGCGGTCTGCGCATCAGCTCCCACTGCTCCCGGTCCCGCTTCGTGAAGCCGTCGGGCGGGACGTCGTGCCCTGGCGCCTTAAGTTCCAGGAAGCCGATGATGCGCCCCGATGTCTCCACCGCGTAGTCCGGACGCACCCGGGCCTCGGGCAAAGGAGACTCAGGATGAAGACGAGGACTCAGCTTCCCGCGCGCCCCGAATGCTTCCACCAGCTTCGCCACCGGCAGGATGATGGACGCCTCCGTGTCGCTGACCCGCAGACGCTCCCTGCACTCGGATCCAAAGTCCGCCACGAGAGCCCGCATCCATTCCTCCGGCACCTTGTCCCCCTCAAGCTGTGGACGTGGACGGTGGATACCGCAGACACAGCTTGTTGGAGGCGAGAGGACCGGCTCAGTGCGCACGGAGGGCGCGCGAGGGGCACAGACAGCGCGTTCCGTGACCGCTGGGAAAGCAGGGGCGGGTGTTGGTTGGGAAGAGACCGCTGTAGCCAATGCGGACCTGGTCTGCCGCCCAAACGGGGAAGGCGCGTGAGACGCCATCCTTGCACCGAGCGGACCCGCTGCCCCGTCTCGCGAAAACATACGAATCCACCCGCCGAACGAACGGGTCAGTTTCCGGTCGGACTGCCAGGTGCCAGAAGCGCTCCCTGAACCTCATTCCGTCCCGTACCCACGACGTCGGACGTCAGGAAACGGGGAACCAGGCCGACAGACACTTGGCAATAGCCGGTACATCTATGTTGTCCTGCGCGACTTCCTCAACGAACGGGCCGGCCACGGAGACGGGTGGCGGGGCGGTACTGGCGCTGACGCCGTTGAACCGCAGGAAGACACGCATGGCAAGCCAGGCGGTGCGCTTGTTGCCGTCGATCAGCGCATGATTGCGAGCGACGGAGTGCAGCAGTGCCGCCGCCTTCTCGTGCAGCGTGGGATACAGCTCGGCCCCGAACACGTTCGTCCGGGGCCGTTCGATCGCTGACACCAAAAGTCCCATGTCACGCACACTGTGCTCGGTATCGTTGACCGTGCGAGCGATGGCCAGCATCTCGTCGATCTGGATGTAGCGCACTTGGGTCACTTCAGGTAGTCCAGGATCCCTGCATCGCTGCCCATCAGCTCGACCAGGACATCATCAACCTTCAGCTCGGCCCGGTGCTGAGCGTCACTGATGGCCTCGATGGCAAGTTCCTGCTTGCTGCGCCCCTCCCGACGAGCCCGCTCAGTGAGCTTCGCGTCAAGGTCTTCGGGGAGCCGGAGTGTCATCGCCATACCCGAATGATACCGGACTGGTATCTGGGTGGCGAGGTGATACCAGCTTTCAAGACCTTGGACCATGACGCCATCCTTCGTGGTCCGGTCGGACCGCGGTCTCGGTTCCGATGTACGTGCGACGAGGTAGCAGCACGCTCCGCCGCTGGCGAGGTGCAGTCCCCCGAGCCGGAATCCTTGCCCGCGCCGACGGCCCCGGTACTGCGACCCAGGGCCGGAGAGGTCCGAGATCGAGGCTTCCGCTATCCGAGCGTCAAAAATTTCGCATTACGCATGCCCCGTCGCTGCGAGACCTACGCCGACCCTTGAACCCGCAGCGCAGAGCGTCCTGTACAAGCGAACCTCAATCGAGGCATTCCGCGAGCGAAAACAAGTCGAGCTGACCACCTGAAATGGAAAACGTCAGGTCAGCGGCCCTTATCAACAGGCTCAAGGATCGCCACGCACTCCACATGATGCGTCATCGGAAACAAATCAAACGCCCGAAGCGTCCGCACCCGATACCCGCCCTCCCGGAAGTACCCGAGGTCCCGCGCCAGCGCAGCCGGATCGCAGGCCACATACGCGATACGTCGCGCGCCCAGCCCCACCAAGTGCTTCACCGTCTGCTTGCCCGCGCCCGCGCGCGGCGGGTCCAGGACGATCAGGTCGGCCTCCGTGATGCCCGTGCGCGGGAGGACCGACTCGACCTTGCCCTGTTCGATGCGGACGCGGTCGAAGCCCGCGAGGTTGTGGCGGGCGTCCTCCACCGCGCGCTTGCCGGACTCGATGCCCAGCACCGCACCCTTCTCGCCGACTCGGTCGGCCAACGCGCCTGCGAAGAGGCCCACGCCGCAGTAGAGGTCCAGGGCCGTGTCGCCCTTGCGCGGGGTGAGGCCCTGCATGACCGCCAGCATCAGCGTGTCCGCCGCCTTCGGGTGGACCTGCCAGAAGCCGCCGCTGCCCACCCGGTACGTGCGGCCGTCGGCGCGTTCGCGGACGAAGGGGCGGCCGTGGACCCGGTGGATACCGCCGTCCTTCTCGCCGACCCGCATCACCGACACCGGCTTGTCCAGTTCGACGATCGGCAGGCGCGCGCCCGGCTTCGGGGCCAGGATCACCTGGCGGTCCTGAGAGCCCGACGCCGCGATCGCCTCGATCGACGCCATGCCCGACCAGTCGCGCTGCTCGATGCCGAGCTCGGAGACGCCGTCCGCCGCGATCATGCAGTGCTCGATCGGCTCGACCTCGTGGGAGCGGTGGCGGCGCAGGCCCGCGTTGCCGTCCGCGTCCACCGCGTACTGCACGCGCGTGCGCCACGACGGGACCTCGCCTGCCGGGAGCTTGTCGCCCTCCGCCGGCATGACCGTGCCGTCCCAGCCCGCCTCCTCGGGGGTGAGCCCGGCGAGGCGCTGGAGCTGTTCGGCGATGACCTCGCCCTTGAGGCGGCGCTGCGCGCCCGGCTTCGCGTGCTGCCAGTCGCAGCCGCCGCAGCGGCCGGGGCCCGCGTAGGGGCAGGGGGCCTCCACGCGGTCCTTGGAGGGCTCCAGCACGGAGACCGCGTCCGCGCGGAGGAAGCGTGCGCCCTCCTCGCCCTCCGTCACGCGGGCGATCACGGTCTCGCCGGGCAGCGTGTGCCGTACGAAGAGGACCTGGCCCTCGTCCGTGCGGGCGATGCAGTGGCCGCCGTGCGCGACGGGGCCGATCTCGACCTCGTACTCCTTGCCGACCAGAGAGACGGCCGGCTCGGCGGCGTCCGCCTGCGCGTTCCCCGCCTGCGTTTTCTTCGGTTCTGCCTGCATGGCGGGGTGACTCCACTACGTACGGGGATGACATGGGAACGGCCGGACTACAGCCCACCAGTCTACGTGGGTGTCGTCCGGCCGCTCGCCACGGAGGCAGAGGGCGGGTCAGGCCTTCTTGCTCGGTTCCTTCTTGTTCTGTTCCTTCGCGCGCCTCGGCTGCTTCTCCACCGGGCCCCTGCGCACCGCACCCGGCGCGTTCCACTCCGAACGCCTGCGGGCCCGCTTCTTCGCGGCCTCGGAGGAGTCCAGCTGGTAGGGGACGGAGGTGACCATGACTCCCGGAGTGAAGAGGAGGCGGCCCTTGAGGCGCAGGGCGCTCTGGTTGTGGAGCAGGTGCTCGTACCAGTGGCCCACGACGTACTCGGGGATGATCACGCTGACCACGTCGCGCGGGCTCTCCCTGCGCAGGTTCTTGACGTACTCGATGATCGGGCGGGTGATCTCGCGGTACGGCGAGTCGAGGACCTTCAGGGGGACCGTGATGCCGCGGCGCTCCCACTCCTCCTTGAGCGCCTTCGTCTCCGCCGGGTCGACGTTGATGCTGAGCGCCTCCAAGGTGTGCGAGCGCATCAGCTTCGCGTACGCCAGCGCGCGCAGCGTCGGGCGGTGGATCTTGGAGACGAGGACGATCGAGTGGACCCGTGAGGGGCGCACGCTGTCGTCGTTCGGGGTCTCCGGGGCGGCGATCTCCTCGGCCACGCGGTCGTAGTGGCGGCGGATCGCCGTCATCGTCACGTAGAAGATGCACATGCCGAGCAGCGCGACCCACGCTCCGTGCGTGAACTTGGTGACGAGGACGACCACCAGGACGAGACCCGTGAAGAACGCGCCGAACGTGTTGATCGCGCGCGAGCGGATCATGTGGCGGCGCTTCGTCTGGTCCTTCTCCCTCGCCAGGTGGCGGTTCCAGTGCCGGACCATGCCGATCTGGCTGAGCGTGAAGGAGACGAACACGCCGACGATGTAGAGCTGGATGAGGCGGGTCGAGTCCGCGCCGTAGATGACGACGAGGAGCGCGGCCGCGCCCGCGAGCAGCACGATGCCGTTGGAGAACGCGAGGCGGTCGCCGCGGGTGTGCAGCTGGCGCGGCAGGTAGCGGTCCTGGGCGAGGATCGAGCCGAGCAACGGGAAGCCGTTGTACGCGGTGTTGGCCGCGAGGAACAGGACCAGCGCGGTGGCGGCCGCCAGGATCATGAAGAGGATGCTGCCGTGGCCGAAGACCGCCTCGGCGACCTGGGAGATCACGGGGTTCTGGACGTAGTCGCTGCCGACGGGCACGCCGTTGTGGATCAGGTCGTGCGCGGGCTTCTCCGCCATGTGCACGTTGGTCGCCATGGCGAGGCCGATGATGCCGCAGAACATGGTGACGGCCAGGCCGCCCATGAGGGCGAGCGTCGTCGCCGCGTTCTTCGACTTCGGCTTGCGGAAGGCCGGGACGCCGTTGCTGATCGCCTCGACGCCGGTGAGGGCCGCACAGCCCGAGGAGAAGGCCCGCAGGAGCAGGAAGACGAGGGCGAAGCCCGCGAGGCCCTGGTGCTCGGGCTTGATCTCGTAGTCGGCGGTGGGCGAGTTCATGGTGTCGCCGAGGACGATGCTACGGAACGCACCCCACGCGATCATGATGAAGACACCGGCAACGAACACGTACGTCGGGATGGCGAAGAGCTTCCCCGACTCCTTCACGCCCCGCAGGTTCATCAGGGTGAGGAGGACGATGACGGCCACCGCGCAGAGCACCTTGTGCTCGACCACGAACGGCACCGCGGACCCGAGGTTCTCGATGCCCGACGAGATCGACACGGCCACTGTCAGGACGTAGTCGACGAGGAGGGCGCTCGCCACGGTGAGGCCGGCTCTCGGGCCGAGGTTGGTGTTGGCGACCTCGTAGTCGCCGCCACCGCTCGGGTACTCGCGCACGTTCTGGCGGTAGGACGCCACCACGGTGAACATCAGCACGACGACCGCTACGGCGATCCAGGGGCTGAAGTGGTAGGCCGACACACCCGCGATGGAGAGGACCAGGAGGACCTCTCCCGGCGCGTACGCCACAGACGAGAGCGGGTCGGACGCGAAGACGGGGAGTGCGATGCGCTTCGGCAGGAGCGTTTCTCCGAGCCGGTCACTGCGCAGTGCGCGCCCGATGAGGATGCGTTTGGGCACGTCGGTCAGTTTGGACACGGAGAGGATCGTAAGCGTTCGAATGGGGGCGCGCCCACCCACCACCCCCAACTGCTCCGCTTATCTGCCTTGTGCGATCCTGCGCCCCTCCGGATGGGCGGGATGCGCCGCGGAGTGCGCTCCGGGGCGCTCGGACGGGGGCTCAGGGACTCGTGCCCGGTCCGCGTGTCCGCCGCGCGCCTCCGCCGCCCTCGCCTCCGCCACCCGCGCCTCCGCCCGCCGTATCGCCCCCGACGGCCACCACGTCGCGCGTCCGAGCAGGAGCAGCGCGGCCGGCAGGATCATGACGCGGATCACGAACGCGTCGAGCAGGACGGCCACCGCGAGGACGAGGCCCATCTGCTTCATCTCCAGGATGTGCAGCATCACGAAGCTCGCGAAGACGGTGACCATGACGATCGCGGCGCTGGTGACGACCTTGGCGGACGACGTGATGCCGTCGATGACGGCCTTCCGCGTGGGCACGCCGTTCAGGGCCGCTTCGCGGATCCGGCTGACGACGAAGACCTGGTAGTCCATCGAGAGGCCGAAGAGGATCACGAAGAGGAAGAGCGGTACGCGCGACGAGATGCCGCCGAGCGAGACGAAGGAGAGCAGTTCCTCGGCCCAGTCGCCCTGGAAGACGAGGACGAGCACGCCGAGCGCGGAGCCGACGGAGAGCAGGTTGAGGACGACGCCGAGCAGTCCGAGGACGACCGAGCGGAACGCGAAGACCGTCGTCACGAAGGTCATCAGGAGGAGGAAGCCGAGGACAAGCGGCAGCTTGTCGTTCTGGTGTCCCACGTAGTCGACGCCGCGCGGCACCTCGCCGGTGACGGCCGTCTCCACTCCGGGCAGCTCGCCGACGGTCGCGGGCAGATAGGTCTGGCGGAGGTGGTCGAGTGAGTCTTCAGCCTTCTTCGAGTACGTGGGGTGCGGAACGTTGAGTTCCAGTGTCGTGGTCCTCCGGTCCTCCGAGAAGCGGAGGTGCGGACCACCGGAGGAGTCCGAGGAGCCCCCGCCAGCCCCGCCGCTCCCGCCCCCGGCGCGTGCGAAGAGCGGGTCCGCCTCCGCCCTGCGCTCCAGCGCCCCCAGCGCCTCCCGTACGGCACCGGCCTGCGAGGCCTCCGCCCGTACCACGACCACATGTCGCACCCGCTGCTCCGGGAAGGCCTCGAGCAGCCTGTCGTACCCCCGCATCGCCGGGATCTCGCGCGAGAAGCTGTCCCGCGCCGGGTTCTTGAGGTTCATGTCCAGCGCGGGGAGCGCGAGCCCCAGCATCACGAGGACCGAGAGACCGAGCGTGAGCGCGGGGCGCTTGCGGGCCGGGGCCAGCAGGAGGTTCCAGGCGCGGCCCGGCTTCTTCTCGCCGTACGCGCCGCGCGTCCGGACCGGCTTCCCCCGTGCCACGCGCTTCGCCGCGCGCCGCTCCGCCCGGCGGCCGAGCTGGACCAGGAGCGCGGGCAGCACCGTCACCGAGCTGACCATCGCCACGGCGACGACCAGGATGGTGCCGGTCGCGAGCGAGTCGAAGATGACGTCGCGGGCCAGGTAGAGGGCGGTGGTGGAGACGATCACCGCGAGCCCGGAGACGACGATCGCGCGTCCCGCCGTCGCAGCGGCGGCCTCGACCAGCGCCTCCGAGGTGAGCCGGCCGCCCGCGCGGGCCCGCTCCTCCCGCTCCCGCTTGAGGTAGAAGAGTGTGTAGTCGACGCCGACCGCCATGCCGATGAGCAGGATCATGCTCATCCCGACACCCGTGTCGGGCAGCAGGTGCGACGCCACCATCGCCAGGCCCATCGTCGCCATGATGGAGGTGATGGCGAGCAGCAGCGGTACGCCGACCATGACGACCGAGCCGAAGACCACGGCCAGCGTGATCAGCGTGATGGGCAGCGTGATCGCCTCGGAGAACTTCAGGTCCTTGTCGCGCTGGTCGTCGACGCCCTTGCTCACGGAGGCGTCGCCGGTCTCCTCGATGGCGAGGCCCGGGTGGGCCTTCGCGGCCTCGGCCGTCTGCTCCTGGAGCGGTGGCACCCTCTTCTGGTCGTCCTGCTCGGTCCCGGTCAGCTCGACCGGGATCCGCAGGACGCGTCCGTCGGCGGAGGCCACGGGCGCCTTCACCGCGGCGACCTCGGGCAGGGACTTCATCCGCGCGGTGATGTCCTTCACCGCGGCGTCGGCGGCCGCCCTGTCCAGCGGACCCGGCTCGCCGATCGAGCCCGACGCGTCACGGATCAGCACGTGTTCCGTGGACCGCAGCGGGATGCCGCCCTCGGTCGCCAGCGCCTCGGCCCGCCCCGCCTCGCCGACGCGGAAGTCCTCCGCCGTCGCGCTGTTCATGCCCGCGACGATCCCGCCCCCCAGACACAGCACCACGAACACCAGCCAGCCGATGACCGCCCGCCCCGGATGCAGCGCGCTCCACCGGGCCACGCGCACCGTGACCGATCGCTTTCTCATGCCTTCCCCCACCCCTGTCGATGCGCCTCGATGCACCTGTGATGCACCTGCGATGCGCGTGCACCATGGACGCACCTTGACGCTTCATGTGTAAGTCGAGACTGACAGGTGAAGGAGCGAGCCGTCAACTGTCATGCCCGCACGCACCGGAGCCCGTTTCGAGGGAATTGACAGTGGATCCCGCCATGCGTAAGCCTTGGCTGACAGGTTTGACGGGTTTCGGGACCAGCGCGAAGGCGGACCATGGACAGCGAAGAGCTGCTCGCCTTCCTCTCCGCCGTCGGCCACGCCCAGCGGATCCGGATCATCACCGAGCTCGCCGCGGGACAGCTGTACGTCAGCGAACTGGCCCGGCGGCTCGGCGTCTCCCGCCCCCTGCTCTACATGCACCTCGAACGCCTGGAGAAGGCCGGTCTCGTCGTCGGCCGCCTGGAACTCTCCGATGACGGCAAGGCGCTCAAGTACTTCGAACTGGCGCCGTTCGACGTGCGGTTGAACGTGGATACGATCCTCGCGGCCGTCCGGCAGGATGCGTCGGACGAGGCCGGCCAGCCATCACCAGAGGGGTCTTAATGGACGACGTGATCATTCCGGTCGCCTTCTTCCTGATACTCGCCGGCGCGATCGTCGCCGTCGCGTACTTCCAGACGCAGCGCAACCGCGAGCGCGACCGGCAGTACGCCGAGGCCATGCACGAGTACCGCGAGGCCGTCGAGCGCGCCAGGTCCGAGCAGGAGTCGACCCGCCTCCAGCTCGTCGAACTCGGCCACCGCCTGCAGAACGTGGAGACCCTGCTGCGGAGCGTGGACTGAGCTCTCACCTCCGCCGGGCCTCCTCGCGTCTCCCTGAGTGAGTGCGCGGGACCCGTTGCGGCTTAAGCTCGTCTCCTGGCAACGCCGCACGCTGTTGCCCCGTGGTTGCCGGCACAGTGACAGAAAAGAGTGAGCAGGATGTTTTCGCAGGTCAGCGGGATGACCAGGAGTGCGGGGTAAAGGACAGGTGCACATCGTCATCATGGGCTGCGGGAGAGTCGGCTCCGCTCTCGCCCAGAACCTGGAACAACAGGGGCACACGGTCGCCGTCGTCGACCAGGACCCCACGGCTTTCCGCCGTCTCGGCGCCGGGTTCGGCGGCCGCCGCGTGACCGGCGTCGGCTTCGACCAGGACACCCTGCGCGAGGCCGGCATCGAGGAGGCGGGCGCCTTCGCCGCCGTCTCCAGCGGCGACAACTCGAACATCATCGCCGCCCGCGTGGCCCGCGAGATGTTCGGCATCGAGAACGTCGCGGCCCGCATCTACGACCCGCGCCGCGCCGAGGTCTACCAGCGCCTCGGCATCCCCACGGTCGCCACGGTCCGCTGGACCGCCGACCAGATGCTGCGCAGGCTGCTGCCGTCCGGCGCCGAGCCGCTGTGGCGCGACCCCACCGGTGGGGTGCAGCTCGCCGAGGTGCACGCGTCGCCCGCGTGGATCGGACACAAGATCAGCCAGCTCCAGGAGGAGACAGGTGTACGCGTCGCCTTCCTCACCCGGCTGGGCGAGGCGGTCCTGCCGACCTCGCAGACGGTCCTGCAGGAAGGCGATCTGGTGCACGTCATGATGCGCACCGACCAGGTCGACAAGGTCGAAGCGGCGTTCGCCGAAGGCCCCGAGGAGGGCGGTCACTGATGAGGGTCGCCATTGCCGGAGCCGGCGCGGTGGGACGTTCCATCGCCGGTGAGCTCCTGGAGAACGGCCACGAGGTCCTTCTCGTCGACAAGGCGCCGACGGCCATCTCGGTCGAGCGTGTCCCGCAGGCCGAGTGGCTGCTCGCCGACGCCTGCGAGATCACCTCGCTCGACGAGGCCGCGCTGCAGCGCTGCAACGTCGTGATCGCCGCGACCGGCGACGACAAGGTCAACCTCGTCGTCTCGCTGCTCGCCAAGACGGAGTACGGCGTCCCGCGGGTCGTCGCCCGCGTCAACAACCCGAAGAACGAGTGGCTCTTCAACGAGTCCTGGGGTGTCGACGTCGCGGTCTCCACGCCGCGCCTGATGTCCGCGCTCGTCGAGGAGGCGGTGAGCGTCGGTGACCTCGTCCGGCTGCTCCGCTTCAGCCACGGCGACGCGAACCTCGTCGAGCTGACGCTGCCGCCCGAGTCCGCCCTCGCGGGCACGCAGGTCGGCGACGTGCAGTGGCCCGAGGACACGTCGCTGGTCACAATCATCCGCGGTACGCGCGTCCTCGCGCCGACCGCGGACGACTCCCTCGAAGCGGGGGACGAGCTTCTCTTCGTCGCGGCGCAGGCTCGCGAGGAGCAGCTGGAGGATCTGCTTTCGGTGCGGCGTTCGGATGCGGTGGGCTGAGGCGGAGGGCTGAGGCCGCCCCGGCGAACCGTATGACGAGGGGGGCACCCGGAACGTTCCGGGTGCCCCCCTCGTCTTTGTTCGGCTACGGCGCCGCCGTGGCTGGGCGCGCAGTTCCCCGCGCCCCTGGAGCGGCCCCTTCGGGGCGCTCCGTCACGCCTCTCGGCGTTCCCGCTCGCGTTCCGCCTTGCGCTGCTCCTCGGCCTTCTCCGCCGCTTCCATCTCCGCGAAGACGTCGATCGGCGGCGGGGCCTTGGCCAGGAAGACCCAGGTCAAGTAGACGGCGAGGAGGAACGGGGGGATCTTCAGGGCGATGAGGACCCAGCCGAACTGCGTGGTGTCCGCCCACCAGTACAGCGGGAAGAGGATCGCGCACTTGGCGAGCAGGATCAGTCCCCAGGCCCAGCTGGCCTTCGCGTACGCCTTCTTGCGGCCCGGGTTGCGGGTGCGCCAGGAGAGGTTCTCCTTGAAGACCGGGCCCAGGATGAGGCCGATCAGCGGGACGCCCGCGATGGTCGTGATCATGTACGCGAGGGCGAGGCCGAGGGTGTAGAGCATGCCCGGCAGGTAGAAGTCCTTGGCGTTGCCGGTCATCATCGCGAAGACCACGCCGAAGGCGACCCCGAACACACCGCTGAAGGCGTGCTTGACGGTGTCCTTCATGACCAGGCGGACCGCCACGAGCACCAAGGACACCGCGAGGGCCGCGATGGCCGACATGTGCAGGTCCTTGTTGATCGTGAAGATGGTCACGAAGAGGAGCCCGGGAAGGACGGTCTCCACCATGCCCCGCACGCCGCCGAAGGCTTCGAAGAGCGCTGCCTCGGTCACGGCCCGGGAGTCCGCGTCCTGCCCCCCGTTCCCGTGGTCCGTCGGCGCGTTCCCGTGCTCCGTCGGCTTGTCGAGGGACGTCACCGGCTACTCCCGTCCGAGGGGTCTGAGTTCATACTTCGGGTTGAAGAGGACCCGGCGGCCCCGGCTCTCCGAGATCCGGCCGGATGCGATCAGTCTGCGCCCCGGTTCGATTCCCACGATGGAGCGCCTGCCGAGCCACACCACGTCCAGCGCCGCCGAACCGTCGAACAGCTCCGCCTCCAGGGCGGGAACCCCGGCGCGTGGCCGCAGAGTGACCGTGCGCAAGGTACCAGTAACGGTGACTATCTGGCGGTCACGGCAGTCGCCGATGCGGACGCAGCCCGCTGTCTCGGCGTCCTCCCGCAGCTCCTCCGACTCCAGATCCTCCTGGGAGGAGGAGAGCCGGTCGAGCATGCGCCGGAAACGGCCCGCCGGCTTGTCGGAACCAGAAACAGCACTCATACAGGAAGCGTACCGGGGGGCGCCGACACAGCGGAAAGGGGTGCGCTCATCTGTGCCTGTCTCCGCTCAGTACCCGCTGCGGCCTCCGTCGAAGCGCTCGATCCGGTCACCTTCCGCGAGGACCACTTCGGATCACTTCGGATCACTTCTCGAACCGGTATCCCATTCCCGGCTCGGTGATGAAGTGCCGCGGGTGCGCGGGGTCCGTCTCCAGCTTGCGGCGCAGCTGGGCCATGTAGACGCGCAGGTAGTTCGTCTCCGTCCCGTAGGAGGGCCCCCAGACCTCCTGGAGCAGCTGCTTCTGGCTGACCAGGCGGCCGGTGTTGCGTACGAGCACCTCCAGGAGGTGCCACTCCGTGGGAGTGAGGCGTACGTCGCGGCCACCGCGGTTGACCTTCTTCGCGGCCAGGTCGACGGAGAAGTCGCCTGTGTCGACCATCGCGTCGTCGTCGCCCGTCCCGGTGGGCTCCGCCCTGCGCACCGCGGCGCGCAGCCGGGCGAGGAGCTCGTCCATGCCGAAGGGCTTGGTCACGTAGTCGTCGGCGCCCGCGTCGAGCGCCTCGACCTTCTCGTCCGAGCTGTGCCGGGCGGAGAGGACCAGGATGGGGACGCGCGTCCAGCCGCGCAGGCCCTTGATGACCTCCACACCGTCCATGTCGGGCAGACCGAGGTCGAGCACGATCACGTCGGGGTGGCGGGCCGCGGCGACCTGCAGCGCGGTGGCGCCGTCGGGGGCCGAGTCCACGTCGTACTTGCGCGCCTTCAGGTTGATCACGAGGGCGCGTACGATCTGCGGCTCGTCGTCGACCACGAGCACCCGGGTCATGCGTACCTGCCTTTCGGACTGCTGGTTCTGAGGAGGGGCCGCCTGGTTCCGGATCATGAGGTGACCTGGGACGACAGCTCGGGGCGTACCGGCGGACGTCCGGCAGCCGCCCGCAGGGTGAGGACCATGGTGAGGCCGCCGCCGGGGGTGTCCTCGGCGGCGAGCGTGCCGCCCATGGCCTCGACGAAGCCGCGGGCGACGGCGAGACCGAGGCCCACGCCGGCACCTCGCGGAGCGTCACCGTAGCGCTGGAAGGGCGCGAAGATGCGGTCTTTGGCGCTGTCGGGCACGCCGGGCCCCCGGTCGACGACGCGGATCTCGACGCGCTCGCCGAGGGCGCTCGCGGAGACCTTGACGGGCGTTTCGTCGGGGGCGTACTTCACGGCGTTCTCGACGATGTTGGCGACCGCCCGCTCCAGGAGGCCCTTGTCGACGGCGACCATGGGCAGCGTCTCCGGGATGTCCAGTTCCGCGCTGCCGTCGGGGACGCCGCCGAGCGCCATGGGGACGACCTCGTCGAGGTCGACCTCGCGGATCAGCGGGGTGACGGTGCCGGTCTGCAGCCGGGACATGTCGAGGAGATTGCCGACGAGGTGTTCCAGGCGGTCGGCGCCCGCCTCGATGCCTTCGAGGAGTTCCGCCTCGTCCTCGTCGGACCACTCGACGTCGTCGGAGCGCAGGGAGGACACGGCGGCCTTGATGCCCGCGAGCGGGGTGCGCAGGTCGTGGCTGACGGCGGCGAGCAGGGCGGTGCGGATGCGGTTGCCCTCGGCGAGGGTGCGGGCCTGGTCGGCCTCGGACTGCAGGCGCTGGCGGTCCAGGACGACGGCGGCCTGCGCGGCGAACGCGGCGAGGACGCGGCGGTCCTCGGCGGGCAGGACCCGCCCCGAGAGGGCGAGCGCCATGTGGTCGCCGACGGGCATGTCCACGTCGGCGTCCTCGGGGCGTTCCAGCGGGCGTCCGTCGCCGACGCTGCCCGCGCAGGTCCAGGGGTCGGTGTCGCCGGCGCGTTCCAGGAGGGCGACGGACTCCATCGCGAAGGTCTCGCGGACGCGTTCGAGGAGGGCTTCCAGGCTGGTCTCGCCGCGCAGCACGCTGCCGGCGAGGAAGGAGAGTATCTCGGCCTCGGCGCGCAGCCGGGCGGCCTGGTGGGTGCGGCGGGCCGCGAGGTCCACGACGGACGCCACGGACACGGCGACGCCGACGAACACGGCGATGGCCACGATGTTCTTGTTGTTGGAGACCGTCCACAGGTGGAGCGGCGGCGTGAAGTAGTAGTTGAGGAGCAGTGAGCCGACGGCCGCCGACGCGAGCGCCGGGATCAGGCCGCCGACCAGGGCGGCGGCGACCGTGAGGGTCAGGAACAGCAGCATGTCGTTGGCGAGGCCGAGGTCCGCGTCGACGTGGGTGAGCAGCAGCGTCAGGAGCGTGGGCCCGGCGACGCCGACGAGCCAGCCCCAGATGACGCGGGACCTGCCGAGGCGGGCGCCGCGGGCGACGGGCAGGCCGCGTCCCTTGGCGACCTCGCCGTGCGTGACGATGTGCACGTCCAGGTCGGGTCCCGAGTCGCGGGCGACGGTCGCGCCGACGCCGGGCCCGAAGACGTACTGCCAGGTCTTGCGGCGCGAGGAGCCGAGGACGATCTGGGTGGCGTTGACGCCACGGGCGAAGTCGAGGAGGGCGGCCGGTATGTCGTCGCCTATGACGTGGTGGAAGGTGCCGCCGAGGTCTTCGACGAGGGTGCGCTGGACGGCGAGTTCCTTGGGGGACGCGCCGGTCAGGCCGTCACTGCGGGCGATGTAGACGGCGAGGATCTCGCTGCCGGAGCCCTTGGCGGCCATGCGGGACGCGCGGCGGATCAGGGTGCGGCCCTCGGGGCCGCCGGTCAGGCCGACGACGATGCGTTCGCGGGCCTGCCAGGTGGAGCGGATGTTGTGCTCGCCGCGGTACTGCTGGAGGTACTCGTCGACGCGGTCGGCGACCCAGAGCAGCGCGAGCTCGCGCAGGGCCGTGAGGTTGCCGGGCCGGAAGTAGTTGGAGAGGGACGCGTCGATGCGGTCGGACTTGTAGATGTTGCCGTGCGCCATGCGGCGGCGCAGCGCCTGGGGCGACATGTCGACCAGTTCGATCTGGTCGGCGCGGCGCACCACCTCGTCCGGCACCGTCTCCTTCTGCCGCACGCCGGTGATCGACTCGACGACGTCGCCGAGCGACTCCAGGTGCTGGATGTTGACGGTGGAGACGACGTCGATGCCGGCGGCGAGGAGTTCCTCGACGTCCTGCCAGCGCTTGGCGTTGCGGGAGCCGGGGACGTTGGTGTGGGCGAGTTCGTCGACGAGGGCGACCGCGGGGGCGCGCTCCAGGACGGCGTCGACGTCCATCTCGGTGAACACGGTGCCGCGGTACTCCAGGTCCCTGCGGGTCACCTGTTCCAGGCCGTGCAGCATCACCTCGGTGCGCGGCCGGTCGTGGTGCTCCACGAAGGCGACCACGCAGTCGGTGCCGCGCTCGATGCGGCGGTGGGCCTCGGAGAGCATGGCGTACGTCTTGCCGACGCCCGGTGCCGCACCGAGGTAGATCCGAAGCTTGCCGCGTGCCATGGCCTCATTGTCTTCCCGAAACTGCTGTGTACGCAGCGTCGACCTTACGGCCAATAATTCCGGCAATACGGACGAGGGGGTGCGGGGGCGCGGTCCTTGACACAACCCTGATGGGTCGGTGCGGGGCGGCGGTGGCGCCGGTGGAGTGCCTGCTCAGGGCGTGACGATCTCGCCGTCGCGGAGTTCGAGGACCCGGTCGGCCAGGTCGAGGAGTGCCGCGTCGTGGGTGGCGACGAGGGCGGTGACGCCCTCGCTGCGGACGACGGCGCGCAACAGCTCCATCACGGCGAGCCCGGTCTCGGCGTCCAGCTGTCCGGTGGGTTCGTCGGCGATCAGGAGGGCGGGTCTGTTGGCGAGGGCACGGGCGATGGCGACGCGCTGCTGCTGCCCTCCCGAGAGCTCACCGGGGCGCTGCGCGGCGTGGTCCGCGAGTCCGACGAGGGCCAGGAGGAGGGCGACGCGCTCTTCACGCGCGCGTGGGTCGGTTTTGCGGAGCCGCAGCGGGACGCCGACGTTCTCGGCCGCGGTGAGGATGGGGATGAGTCCGAAGGACTGGAAGATGAAGCCCAGCCGGTCGCGGCGCAGCTCCAGGAGGCCGCTCTCACCGAGACCCGCGAGTTCGACGCCGTCCACCGCGATCTTGCCGTGGTCCGGGCCGTCCAGTCCGCCGACGAGGTTGAGCAGAGTCGTCTTGCCCGACCCGGAGCGTCCCTTCAGCGCGACGAGCTCGCCGCGCGGGACGGTGAAGGAGACACCGCGCAGGGCGTGGACGGCCGCCGCGCCGGAGCCGTACGTCCGGTGGAGATCCTCGACGACGACCATGTCGCCGGTATCCCCCGTGCCCACCGCTGCCATCGCCCGCTCCCCCGTTCCGCCCCCCGGTGCACGGGGGCCGGGCGTCAGTATCACCACCCGGTGCCCGGCACGCCTATACCCGTATCAGCGCGGATTGCCCGCGTGCGTCAGGACCTCCCGGAGGACTCGGCCGCGGGCCGGTCCCTGTCCGGCCAGACCCCCACATGCCCCGGCTCCGCCGTCAGCCGAACGCGCCCCCGCAGCCCGTACCTCTCGACGTACTCCCCCGGCAGTTGCAGCCGCCCCGCCCTGTCCAGCACCGTGAACTCCTCGCCGTCGCCGCCCTGCTCGCGCAGTGTCTCCGTGGACGTGCGTCCGTCACGGATGCGCACCGTGCGCCGCACCTGGTCCGAGACGAGCGGGTCGTGCGTCACGATCAGGACCGTCGCGCCGAGCTCCTCGTTGGCGTGCCGCAACGCCGCGAAGACGTCCTCGCCGCTCGCCGTGTCCAGCTCTCCCGTGGGCTCGTCGGCGAGCAGGACGCGCGGGGAGTTGGCGGTGGCGACCGCTACGGCCACCCGCTGCTGCTCGCCGCCGGAGAGCTCGTCGGGCCGCCGGTCGCGGCAGTGCGCCACACCGAGTACGCCGAGCAGTTCGGCCGCCCGCTCCTGTCGCGTACGACGGGGCACGCGCGTGTACTTCATCGGCAGCGCCACGTTCTCCAGGGCGGTCAGATGGGGCAGCAGGTTGCGGCCGGTCTGCTGCCAGACGAAGCCCACCGTGCTCCTGCGGTAGCCGAGCCGCTCGCGGCGCCCCATGGTGAGCAGGTCGTGTCCCGCGACCCTCGCGCGGCCCGCGGTGGGCAGGTCGAGCCCCGAGAGGATCGACAGGAGCGTGGACTTGCCGGACCCCGATGCGCCGACCAGGGCCACGCACTCGCCCTCGGAGACGACCAGGTCGAGGCCTTGGAGGGCCTGCACCTCGACCGCCTCGGTGCGGTAGACACGGACGAGGTTGTCGCAGACGACCAGGCCCTCGTCGGCCGCGGGGCGCCCCGCGGCGCGGGCCCGCGCCTCCAGTGCGGCCAGATCAGTGGTCATCCGCTCTCCCCAGTCGCAGGACGGCGCCGAGCCCCCTGCGCCGCCCGAGCCACGTCTCCACGCCCACCGCGGCGGCGGCCAGGAGACAGAGTCCCGCGGCCAGGACCGCGGTGAACAGTACGTCGACGTGCCGGACGGGCGCCGTGGGCCCGCCGGTGAACTCCCGCAGGTCCAGGGCGGGTCCGAGCAGCGAGGGCAGCGCAAGGCCGAGCGCGACGCCGCCCGCGACCGCGGCGAGCACCAGCGGCAGGAGTTGCAGCAGGTGCAGCGCGGACGCGGCGCGCCCGCCGAGGCCGAGGGTGCGCAGATAGGCGGTGGTGCGCCCGCGCGCGGGCGCGGAGAGGAGCAGTTCGAGGACGAGGGCGACGAGTGCGAGGAGCACGGCGAGCGCCGTGCAGGCGGTGTGCGCCACGGCCACGGCGGCGATCAGCCGGTCGTCGTCGGCGTCCGCCTGCTCCTCGGCGCGGATACGGAGCTCCCCGCCGGCCGCACCGGGGGCGGCTCGCGGTACGAGGGAACGCAACGCCTCGGTGTCCATGCGGGCGCCGTACAGCAGGAGCGCGGACTCCTCGAACTCGGCGGCCTTGAAGGCCCGCAGGTCCCTGTTGTCGGCGACAAGGAGGTGCTGCCGGGACGTGGTGGCGCCGCGCACGGGTCCGAGCGCGGGGTCGCGCGCCACGTCCTGCGGCAGCGTCCCGACGATCCGCAGCCGTGTCTCCTTGCCGAGCCGCGTGAAGGTGAGCAGGTCACCGGTGTGCCCCTCGGAGGCGAGTACGCGGATGTCGCGTCCGCTTCCGCCCCGGGTGAGTCCGGCGTCGTGCAGCGCACGGGCGGCGGACGAACCCGGAGCCGCCGCGCGGAGCTTCGCGCCGTCCACGCCGACCAGGCTGGAGATCCCGTACCGTCCCCCGTCCCGCCCGCTCACCGGATCGACGCGCAACTGCCGCACGGTCACCGTTGTCCGCACTCCACGCGCGCGTGCAAGACGCTCCGCCGTACCGGGGTAGCGCTCGGCGCCCAGGAAGGAGGCGTCCGCACCCGCCCGCCATGCGGCCGCGGTGTGCCGTCCCTCCACGAGCGTCCCCAGAACGAGCCCTCCGAAGACGGCACCCGCGAGGGTCACCACCAGGACGAGCAGCGCGAGCCCGCGCGCGGGAGCCTCCTTGGCGGCGCGGGACAGCGCGACGAGCGCCACGGCGCCCCGTCCCCGCGCCGACCACCGCGCCACCGCACGTACGGGCCAGGGATAGCACCGCACGAGGACCGCGACCGTCGCGAGCCCCAGCAGCACGGGCACCGCGGCGAGCAGCGGGTCAGGACCCGCCGCACCCTCCGTGCCCCGCGCCCGCAGCGCGAGGACACCGCCGAGGGCGAGCAGCAGCACCAGCGCCTCCACCACCAGCCTGCGCCCGCCACCGCGCGGCGCCCCTCCCCTCAGCACGGCGCGGTCCCGCACGGCGAACCACGTCAGGGCGGGCAGCAGCAGCCAGCAGACGGCCGCGACGGCGAGCCCTCGGCCGTACGCGGGAGAACTCCCCGGCACCGCGGCGGCGGCCGCGCAGCCGAGGGCGGCGCCGAGCACCGCGGCGGGCGCGCTCTCCACGGCGCGCCCCAGGGCGAGCGCGGTGCCCGACGCCCCACGGGCCCGCCGCAGCCGGTCCCCGTCGAGCCGTCGGCGTACGACGAGCAGTGAGGTCACGATGACGGCGGCGAGGCCCACGCCGAGCAGGGACGCCGGCGCGAAGGACATCACGACGTTCGCCTCCCGCCACCGGCCGCGGAACTCCTCGAAGGCCCCGGTCAGTTCGGTGTCGCTCTCCAGTTCGGAGGCGGGATGGGTGCCGAGGACGCACCATTTGCCGCCGTACGTCTCGACGTCGCAGAAGGCTTCCTTGGCGGCGATCGGATAGCGGACCATGAGCCGCTGGAAGTCCCGCGCGCCGCTGTCCCCCACGAACCGGACGGCCTCGTCGCCCCGCAGGTCGAGGCGCATGTTCCACTCGACGGTGAGCTCGGCGTCCGCCTGGTTCTGCAGGATCTCGGCGGCGCGGGGTGCGATGAGCGCGCCGAAGTCCGGGGCGGTCCCGGCGGGGCCGGGCAGAGGGCGGGACAGGAGGGGTTTCTCGCTCCAGAGACGCTCGTGCGCGCGCTCGCCGTGGCCCCGCGGTCCTCCGTCGCCGCCCTCCGCGCGGTAGACCCCTACGAGCCGCCCCACGGCCTGCACGTTCGTCAGGGCGCCACCCCGCAGGTCGATCCGCTGCCCGACGCGCAGCCGGAGTGCGTCCCGCGTCCGCTCGGACACGGCGAGCTCCACGACCTGCCCTCGCGCGCGGGGTGCCCGCCCGGCGACGTACGCGCCCCGTCCGGGGGCGTCGGAGGCGTACACCAGGGACAGCGAGGCGCCGCCCGCCACGTCCGCGTCCACGGTGGGCAGCGCGATCCGGGTGGAGTCGAGGACGAGGCTGCCGCGCAGGGCGGCGGGCACGGCGTTCTCGATGACGGCGCCGTAGCGCGCGAGATCCGCCCCGAGATCGCTCTCGTCACCGGGAGGTGGGTCCTCCGGATCGATCCGAGCACTGTGCACGACGCCGGGCGCGGCCCGCTGCACCTGTGCGAACCGCCCCGCCAGCGCCTCCCCGCCGAGCCGCTCGACCACCCCGGGTCCCCCGGCGGCCACGGCGACGAGCACCCCGACCAACACCCCGAGCCCCACGACGAACACCCCCCACCGCCCCCACGCCTCCCGGCCCCTCACACCCCCTCCCCCGCCCGCAGCACCCGCGCCAGATCCACCCGTCCGAGGACCCGCGCCGCCACCGTCACGACCCCGCAGATCACCGCCGCGGTCACCCCCGCCGTCGCCGTCACCCGCACCCACGGCACCGACTCCACGAGTCCCGGGAAGACCGGGTCCCCCTCCGCGTCGACCGTCACCACCGGCATGATCAGCAGCGCCAGGGCGGCGCCCAGCGCCGTGCCGAGCAGCGTCGCCACGGCGGCCAGCGCCAGTTGCTCGGTCCACAGGTAGGCCGCGAGCTGCCCGCGGCGCACCCCGAGCGCCCGCAGCAGCCCGAACTCCCGTTCCCTGGACCGCGCGGAGACCACCGTGTGCAGGGTGAACGCGATGACGGCGAAGGCGGGCGCAAGGACCAGGCACAGGACGAGCGCCCCGCGCGCCCCGCGCCGGAGGGGATCGGCGGCCAGTTCCTCTTGAACGAACGGGACGTCCACCGCGTGCCCGAGACGCGGATCGTCCCGCACCGCCGCGAGGGCCGCCCCCGCGTCTCCGCCCCGGACCCCCACCCACCACGCGCTCTCCGCCCCCGGCAGCGCACCGCCCAGGGTCCACTGCGCGGCCATCGCACGGGAGTCGGCGAGCAGCCGCGGTCGGTCGCGGGGCAGTCCCGGCACCGCCGCGACCCGCCCGACGATCCTGACCCGCGCGCTCCCGCCCGTGCTCCCCCGCACCGTCACCGTGTCGCCGACCCGTACCGCGCCGGAGGACAGGAGCGCGTCGTCGGCGAGGGCGGGCGCGGCCGGGCGGCCCTTGGCGCGGTCGGTGCCGAGCCGCACGCTCCACGTGGGGTACTTGAGGTCTCCGTCCGGCCCCCGCAGCACCGCGTCGACGAGTTTGCCGGTACCGGGCCGGTCGGAGCAGAGGACGGGCCCCGGCGCCGTCGCGGAGGAAGGTGGTCTCCGGCCGCGTCCCGGCTCCTCGCGTCCGGCGTCCGGGCAGCCTGCCGCGCGCCGGTCGGGCGGATCCGCCCGCAGGTCGCGCCAGCGCGCGGGGCGCGTGAGCCCCGGCACCCGGTCGACCGTCAGCCGGTACGTGCGCCGTACGCGCTCCCCCACCATGCTCAGGTCGATCTGGAGGATGCGTATGCCCTCGCCGCGGGCCCCCACCTCCAGCGGAACCGTCCTTGCGCCCCCCTCCTTGATCGACACGGAGCTCGAACGGGCCAGTCCGTCACCGTCTTCGAAGAAGACGGTGAGACGCACGGGCACGACCCGGCCGCCCCCGTCCGCGGAGAGCCGCACACGGAGCGGCAGTTCCGTCAGCGGCGCCCGCCCCCGGCCCGTGTCCGACCGCGCCACCGGCAGCCCGTGTTCCGGAATCCCTCTGCCGAGCGGCGCCACGAGCTCCCGCACGGGCCGGTCCGCGAGGTCAGCGCGCAGCGAAGGGACCGGCCCGATCTCGGTGTTGATGCCGGTGACAGCTACCGCGTCCTGTTCGACGTACCCCTCCGTGGTGACCACGGGCGTGACGGACTCGGCGCCCGGCAGCGCCTCGTACGCGGCGCGCCGCTCACCCGGCGGCACTCCGTCGCCCGGCTCCACGCGCAGGTCGGCGCCCACCCTGAAGGCGGCCTGATCCCGGTCGCCGCGGTCAAGGACGGCGAGTGCCGTACTGCTCAGGGCGGCGACGGCGAGGGCGAGCGTCACCACGAGAGCGGGCCCCGCGTGCCGGGCCGCGCGGCGGCCGATCTGCCAGCCGCCGAGCGGCAGGACGAGGCCGCGCCCGCGCCGCGCGAGCGGGTCGACGACGCGGGCGAGGAGCGGCAGGAAGCGCAGGACGAGCAGTGCGGCCGCCACGGTCATCGCGACGGGCGCGAGCACGAGCACCGGGTCGACACCGTTGCCGCCGGTCACCGGCGACCGGTACTGCCGCAGTTGCAGCCAGCCGAGCACGGCGACCGCGGCGAGCGCCAGATCCGCCCCGAGCCGCTGCGCCCCCGCGAACCGCGCGACGCGCAGCCGCAGCCGGGCCACCGCCCGCCGGTCCCGCACGACCCGCACGGTCGGCACGAGCACCCCCAGACCATGCACGGCGAGTGCCGCCGCGACCGCCGCCCACCCCGGCCCGGTCACCGCCGTCCCGGGCATGTCTCCCTCGATGAGCCCGGCATCTTCGAGTACGTGGAGCAGGGGTCCCGCGAGGAGCGGCGCGACGACTCCGCCCGGTACGGCGACGCAGGCCCACTGCCCGGCGCCCGACAGGACGATCCGGCGCGTGCCCGCTCCGCGCGCGGCCAGCAACGCCAGCTCGGGCCGCCGGTGTTCGGCGAGCTGCCGCGCGGTCAGCACGAGGGCGGCCACGGCGAGCGCGGCGAGGAGGGTGGCGGGGACGTAGAGCCCGGCGCGGGCCACGGCGATCGGGGTGGCGAGCCGGTCGAGGGCCCTGCGCAGCCCGGCGGAGAGCGTCAGGTCGCCGCCGACCGCGTTGCTGCCCGCGAAGCGCTCGGCCCGCTCCTGGAGCGGCTCGATGTCGTCGAGGCGCAGACCGTCCGCGCGGGGCACGCCCAGCCACAGTGCCCTGGCGTCCCGCGCGAGGCCCTCGGTGCGGGTGAAGGCCTCGCGGGGTACGACCGCGATCGAGTCGGGTGTCCCGAACGTACTGCTCAGCGAGGCCCACACGGCCGGAGCGCGCCCCTCGGCGGTGTACACCCCGACGACCCGCATCGGCACCGGCCGCTCGCCCGCGCCCCGCACCGTGATCCCGTCGCCGGGCCGCACGGCGAGCTCCGCGGCGACGACCTCGGTCACCGCGACCTCGACCGGCCCGTCGCCGGTGCGCGGCCACCGTCCGGTCACCATCGAGGCGTGCCGTTCCAGGCCCTGAACGGCTGCTACGGAGAGGGTGGCGTCCTCCCGCGGGCGGCCCGCGGCCGTGGTGACGGCGAGTTCGTCGTTGCGGGCCGCGGGCGCGCGCAGCGCGGACCAGGTGTGGTGGGGCACATCGCCGTAGGTGCGGTCGAGCGCGGCACGTGCGTCCTCGTCCGACTCCGCCGCACCGCGCGTCCGGTGGGCTCCCGCGACCTCGACCACGGCTTCGCGGTCCGCGGCGAGCCTGCGCTGGACCCCGCCCTCGACGGCCTTCTCGGAGAGTGCCGCCAGCGCGGCGAGCACGGTCGCGGCGAGCAGCACCGCGAGTCCGGCCGCCCCGAGCACCAGGCCGTGCTGTCTGCTCCCCCGCACCGCCGCGGGCAACCGCCGTCGCCTCACCGCACCGGTCTCCCCCCGCGTGACCGGCACAGTATGGGCGCACACAAAAGTGGCCCGCAATGGCCCGGACGAACCGGAACCATCGCGGGCCACCGCGCATGTGAGGGAGTGTCAGCGCTCCCCTGGGATCACCTGGGTGGTCAGCGCACCTCGGTGATCTCGGGGCCGCGCTGCAGCTGCCCCATCCCGCCCGAGAAGCGCGAGCCTTCCTGCTGCTCCTGCTGGACGCCCTCGGCGACCATCTGCGCGTCGTCCGGCAGCTTCAGGACGATCGGGTCGCGCGGCGCCATCGGGCCGTCGCCGCGCACGACGACCGTGTCCCGGAAGATCTGCTCAAGGAGCCCCGCGGCCTGCGGCTGCACCGCGCCCTGCCCGGAGATCACGCCGCGCAGGAACCAGCGCGGGCCGTCGACGCCGATGAAGCGCACGACCTGCACGCCGCCCGTGCCGTCGGGCAGCTGCACCGGCACCTGGGCGCGCAGCTCCCAGCCGAGGGGGCCCTCGACCTCGTCGATGACACCGCCCTGCTGGGTGATGCCCGAGGCGATCTCCTCGCGGACCTCGCCCCAGATGCCCTCCTTCTTGGGGGCGGCGAAGCCCTGCAGCTGGATGGCGCTGTCCTGGAGCACGACGGTCGCCGCGACGATCGCGTCGCCCGCGACCTCAACGCGCAGCTCCATGCCCTCGACGCCCGGCACGAAGAGCCCGCCGAGGTCCACCCGGCCCTCGCCGGGCTCACGGACCTCCGAGAGGTCCCAGGGACCGTCGGGACGGGGCTCGGGCTCGAGCCTCACGCGCGACCGCGCGGCGTCGGCGGAGTCCGCGGGCTCGTCACCGTGCACGTCGTCGACGACCTGCTCGTCCGCGCCCGCCGCGTCCTCGGCGGCACTGTCCTTCTTGCGACGTCCGAACACGTCACTGTCCTTCCCGGTCGGATACGACCGATGCGTATCGATTCCCACCCGTTTGTTCGCCCGGGTTCGCACCCGGACCGCTGCCCACGGCGGCATGGCCGCCGGTGGACCCGAAGCCCCCCTCGGCCCGCGCCGATGCGGGAAGCTCCGCCACCTCCTGGAAGCGAACCTTCTCGACCTGCTGGACGACCAGTTGGGCAATCCGGTCGAAACGCTCGAACCGCACGCTGTCGCGCGGGTCGAGATTCACCACGATCACCTTGATCTCTCCACGGTACCCGGCATCCACCGTCCCCGGGGCATTCACCAGAGCGACACCGCAGCGGGCGGCGAGCCCCGAACGGGGGTGCACGAACGCCGCGTACCCCTCGGGGAGGGCGATCGACACACCGGTCGGCAGGACGACCCGCTCGCCCGGCTTCAGTTCGCAGGATTCCGTCGTCCGCAGATCGGCGCCCGCGTCACCGGGCTGCGCGTACGCGGGCAGCGGCACCTCGGGGTCGACGCGCCTGATCAGCACGTCCAGCTCACGGGAGGGCATCACGGGTTCACCTCGAAGGCGCGTGCGCGCCGGATCTGGTCCGGGTTGTTCATGGCGGCCTGGATCTCCTCCGGGCGGCCGTTGTCGATGAAGTGGTCGACCTTCACCTCGATGAAGAGGGCGTCGGCACGGACCGCGACGGGGCCTTCGGGGCCGCCGATGCGTCCGGTGGCGGTCGAGTAGATCTTCCGTCCGGCGACGGCGGTGACCTCGGCTTCCAGGAACAGCACGGTGCCCAGCGGCACGGGCCGCGCGAAGTCGGTCTCCAGGCGTCCGGTCACGGCGATCACGCGCAGCAGCCAGTTCAGCGAGCCCAGCGTCTCGTCGAGCGCGGTGGCGAGCACCCCGCCATGGGCGAGGCCGGGGGCGCCCTGGTGCGCCTCGCGCACGGTGAACTCGGCGGTGACCGCCACGCCCTCGCCGGCCCGCGTCGCGAGGTGCAGTCCGTGCGCCTGTCCCTCGCCGCAGCCGAAACAGTGCTCGTAGTGAGCACCGATGAGCTCACCGGGGGCGGGTGCGTCGGGGTGGCGGACGGGCGCTATGGCGTCGGCCGGGGGCGTCAGAGCTGCTGATGTACCACTCACAGGCGCAGACCTTACCTCCGCGTCAGCGTGGTAACCGCACCGTGCCAAGCTTGGTTCCATGCAGCCTTACGAAGAACGCCTGACCGCGCCCCGTTCGTGGTGGTTCGCCTCGGTCCTGGTGGGCGTGGCGATGGCCTTGATCCTGCTGCCGTTCGGCACGCTGCCGCTCCTCGGCGGCCTGGTCGGCGGCACGGCGGTGGCGGCGGTCGTCACCAGCGCGTACGGCGCGGTGCGGATTCGCGTGGTGGCGGGCTCGCTGGTCGTCGGCGACGCGAAGATCCCGGTGTCCGCGCTGGGTGACGTGGAGGTCCTGACCGGCGAGGAGACGCGCGCCTGGCGTTCGTACAAGGCGGACCCGCGCGCGTACATGCTGCTGCGCGCCTACATCCCGACGGCGCTGCGCGTGACCATCACGGATCCCGAGGACCCGACTCCGTACGTGTACGTCTCGACGCGGCACCCGGAGGAGCTGGCAGCGGTCCTCGACTCGGTGCGCCAGAGCGCCGCGTAAGGGGCACGGACTCAGGGCCGTGTGAGGGGCGCGGCTCAGCGCCCCAGCTCGCGGGGGATCTCTCCCACCCGCAGCGGGTTGTCCGGCTTCTCCAGGGGCGGCAGCTGGGGCAGCTCGCTCCAGGGCACCTGGTGCTTGCTCAGGTCCTTGCGGATCCGGGCGGCCAGCTTCCTGGTGTCCCGGCGGTTCATGACCGCTCCGACCGCCGCACCGACCATGAACGGCATGAGGTTCGGCAGGTTCCGGACCATCCGCTTCATGATCTGCTGCCGCAGCTCGCGCTTCATCTGGCCGCCCAGGGCGGCGTTGAAGGTCGAGGGTTTGGTGACCTCGACGCCGCGCTCCTGCGACCAGGAGTTCAGGTAGGCGGTGCTGCGCTGCTTGAGGTTGCCCTCCGGCCGCAGGCCGTAGACCTCGTGCAGCTCGGCGATCAGCTTCAGTTCGATGGCGGCGACGCCGGTGATCTCCGCCGCGAGCTCGGCGGGCATCGCGGGCGGCACCGGCAGCATCGCGGCGGCGCCCACGCCCGCACCCACGGTGGACGTGGCGTTGGCGGCGCCCGCGACGAGCTTGTCCGCGAGCTGTTCGGGGCCGAGGCCCGGGAACTGCTTGCGGAGGGTCGCGAGATCGCGGACCGGGATCCGCGGGGCGTTCTCGATCAGCCGGTCGGCGAGATATCCGATACCGGCCTTGGCGCCGCGCCCGCCCTTGCGCACGCCTTCCCTCACTCCGTGCGTGACGGCGGCGACACGGCTGCCCCTGGACCCGGCCTCAGCGGCGCTCCTTGCGGTCCTGGGGGCCTTGTCGGCCGCCGTCTCGTCCGGCACCGCCTCAAGTGCGTTCGCCGGTTCGAGCGAGGCTGCTCCGTCTGCTGAAGAGCCTCGCCCGTCGTCACGTGCGCCGGCGTCCGAGACGCCGGCTTCGTCCGCCCCGCGCTTGCGGAAGCGGCGCTTCCGGAACGGGGTCGAGCCAGTCACGGCCGACCCCGCCTCAGTCGCAGTCGCGGCAGATCGGCTGGCCGTTCTTCTCCTTGGCCAGCTGGCTGCGGTGGTGCACCAGGAAGCAGCTCATGCAGGTGAACTCGTCCTGCTGCTTCGGGAGCACGCGGACGGCGAGCTCCTCGTTGGAAAGGTCGGCGCCGGGCAGCTCAAGGCCCTCGGCGGCCTCGAACTCGTCGACGTCGACCGCTGAGGTCGACTTGTCGTTCCGCCGTGCCTTGAGTTCCTCGATGCTGTCCTCGTTGACGTCATCGTCGGTCTTACGTGGGGTGTCGTAGTCCGTTGCCATGTCGCTCTCCCCCTCTGGGTGTCTGCGGGTGTCTCCAGCGCACGTAACGCGTGAGAGGCCGGACTTGTGCCCGACCTGAGGCGGAGATTTTGCCTCACATCAAGGTCTGTTACTCAATCGACACCCAACCGCACCCCTGAAGAGGCGTTCTGTTGGATGGCGATCGGGACCGTACACGGTCCTCATACTGCGCTTCACGGGCGCCACCCCGTGTACTTCCCGTGATCAAGACTCCCGAAAACCCGGATTTTCCCGGCTTTCCGACGACTTTCACGATCACAGAGAGTAGATGGCCGAAAAATCGCCTCTGTGATCGATCGCACACATCCTCCCCGGGAGTCACCCCCGGAAATTCCGCTCAAAGCGAACACATCGACGCGTCTGCGGCCGCTTCTCAGAGAGGCAAGGTGACTCGCATCACGAGCCCTCCCCCCTCACGCGGCTCCGCGATGATACGGCCCCCGTGGGCCCGCGCCACCGACCGGGCGATCGACAGGCCGAGACCCACGCCCTTGTCGCTGCCCGTCCGCTCCGTACGCAGCCTCCGGAACGGCTCGAAAAGGTTGTCGATCTCGTACGCGGGCACCACCGGGCCCGTGTTCGACACCACCAGGACCGCCTGGCCGTGCTGGGCCTCCGTGGTGACCTCGACCCAGCCCTCGTCCTGCACGTTGTACCTGACGGCGTTCTGGACGAGGTTCAGGGCGATCCGCTCCAGGAGGACGCCGTTGCCCTGCACGACGGCTGGACCGCGCTCCCCGCGGATCTCCACGCCCTTCGCGTCGGCCTCGGTCCGCACCTGGTCGACGGCGCGATCGGCCACCTCGGCGAGGTCGACCGGTTTCCGCTCCACGATCTGGTTGTCGCTGCGGGCGAGGAGCAGCAGTCCTTCGACGAGCTGCTCGCTGCGCTCGTTGGTGGCCAGCAGCGTCTTGCCGAGCTGATGGAGCTCCGGCGGCGCCCCGGGGTCGGAGAGCGACACCTCCAGGAGCGTGCGGTTGATGGCCAGGGGCGTGCGCAACTCGTGCGAGGCGTTGCCGACGAACCGCTGCTGGGCGGTGAACGCCCGCTCCAGGCGGTCCAGCATCTCGTCGAAGGTGTCCGAGAGCTCCTTCAGCTCGTCGTCCGGGCCGTCCAGCTCGATGCGGCGGGACAGGTCCGTGCCGGCCACCCGGCGCGCGGTGCGCGTGATGCGGCCGAGCGGCGACAGTACGCGGCCTGCCATCGCGTACCCGAAGGCGAAGGCGATCACGGCGAGGCCGAGCAGGGCGAGCAGGGAGCGGCTGAGCAGGTTGTCGAGGGCGTTCTGACGCATGCGGTTGACGCATTCGTTCAGCGCGGCGTTCAGCTGCGTCTCCGTCGGGTGCTCCTGGAGCCCCTGGAAGTTGGCGCAGGTGCTGCTGCTGACCGTGGACTTGCCCGTGACCCTGAACGGCAGGTCACTGCCGACGTTCAGGGCCTGGGCGGCGAGCAGGTAGATGATCGAGAGCAGCAGGATGCCCGCGATCAGGAACATGCCGCCGTAGAGCAGCGTGAGCCGTATGCGGATGGTCGGGCGCAGCCAGGGGAACGGCGGCTCGGCCTTCCTCGGGTCCCACGTCGGCTTCGGAGGCGCTGCTGGCGGCGCCGGGGTCGCGGCCACCGCCGGTCAGATCCGGTAGCCGGAGCCCGGCACCGTCACGATGACGGCGGGCTCGCCGAGCTTGCGGCGCAGGGTCATGACGGTCACCCGGACGACGTTGGTGAACGGGTCGGTGTTCTCGTCCCAGGCCTTCTCCAGGAGCTGCTCCGCGGAGACGACCGCGCCCTCGCTGCGCAGCAGCACTTCGAGGACGGCGAACTCCTTCGGGGCCAGCTGGATCTCCCTGCCCTCGCGGAAGACCTCGCGGCGGTTGGGGTCGAGCTTGATCCCGGCGCGCTCCAGGACGGGCGGCAGCGGCACGCTGGTGCGCCGCCCGAGGGCGCGCACGCGTGCCGTGAGCTCACTGAACGCGAAGGGCTTGGGGAGGTAGTCGTCCGCGCCGATCTCCAGGCCCTCGACACGGTCGCTGACGTCGCCCGACGCGGTGAGCATCAGGACGCGGGTCGGCATGCCGAGCTCGACGATCTTGCGGCAGACGTCGTCGCCGTGGACGAGCGGGAGGTCCCGGTCGAGCACCACGACGTCGTAGTCGTTGACACCGATGCGTTCCAGGGCGGCCGCGCCGTCGTACACGACGTCGACGGCCATGGCCTCCCGGCGCAGTCCGGTGGCCACCGCATCGGCGAGCAGCTGCTCGTCCTCGACGACGAGTACGCGCACGTCGCTGTCCTTCCTCTGTGCCCCTGCGGGCAGGTCTGTCTTGGGGGTAGGCCTCCATCCTGCCCCTTTCGGCCATAAACCGGCTGTAAGGCGGCCTGTGGACGTGATCGGGCCACGGGAATGCCGGATTTTCTCGGTCCGTTGAGGTTTCTGCGGAAGGGAGCCAGGGGAGGACGGCCTTACACCCGCGATCACGCTTTGTATGTGGCGCGCCACGAACCGCTTTCCCAGAGCGGCTTGAGACGTGATCGCCCCTTCTTTGAGGGCACACCCCCGTGCCATCGACCCACGACCCAGCCGAGGGGGCGCAACCATGGACGCATTCACCGCAGGTCTTCTGCAGCGCATAAAGGCCACGGAGTCCGACCTCACGAAGGCCCGTGAGACGGGAGACGACTTCCTTGCCGAGGTCGAGCTGGCGGAACTGGAAGATCTCCACCGCCTGGCCGCCGAGCACGGTGTCGAGGTGGGCGTACTCCACGCCTGACCGAGCCCCGCACAGCTGAAACGGCAAGGGCCCCGGCACCTGGATGAGGTGCCGGGGCCCTTCTGTCTGCGCGGGTGTGGTGTCCGTCGGGGACCGGTGCCTCAGTCGTGCCAGGCGCCGAGGTCCTCCAGGAGGCCCTGGAGCGTCTCGAAGAGGGCGGGCGGGGCTGCGATGCTCAGCTCGCTCGAGAGGGGCTCTCCGGGGCGGCCACCGGTCAGGGCGCCCGCTTCCCGCGCGACGAGGTCGCCTGCCGCGAAGTCCCACGGGTTGAGGCCCCGCTCGTAGTACGCGTCGAGCCGGCCCACCGCGACGTCGCACAGGTCGATGGCGGCCGAGCCGGCGCGCCGGATGTCGCGGACCCGAGGGATCAAGTGGCGGGCCACCTCGGCCTGCTGGGCACGGCGCGCGGCGACATATCCGAAGCCGGTGCCGACCAGGGCCTGGTCGAGGGAGGGGGCGGGGCGCACGCGCGCGGGCACGTCGTTGACGTAGGCGCCCTCTCCGAGGACCGCGCGGTACGTCTCCCCGCGCATCGGGGCGTGCACGACGCCGACGAGTGTCTCGCCGTCCTTGCGGGCGGCGATGGACACGGACCAGTCGGGACGGCCGTAGAGGTAGTTGACGGTGCCGTCGATGGGGTCGACGACCCACTGGACGCCGCTGGTGCCCTCGGAGCTCGCGCCCTCCTCGCCGAGGACGCCGTCGGCGGACCTGCGCTCCGCGAGGAAGTCGGTGATGAGTTTCTCGGAGGCGATGTCCATCTCGGTGACGACGTCGACGGCGCTGGACTTGGTGGCGGCCACGCCCAGGTCGTCGGGGCGCCCGTCGCGCAGGAAGGTCCCGGCGCGGTGGGCGGCCTCCAGGGCGACGGCGAGGAGTTCCGCCTTGAGGCCGGTGGGGTCGGTCACGTCGGGGGTCCTCACGCGTACGGGCTGTCGGCGCCCGCGGCGGCGGGCTTCGGGGTGCGGGCGGGGCAGCAGCCGATCGGGCACAGGTTGTGGCTCGCGCCGAGAGAGCCCAGGGCGCAGGGGGTCACGGCGGTGCCGCTCTCGACGGCGGCCCGCTCCAGGACCAGGTCCCGGATGGCGGCGGCGAAGCGCGGGTCGGCCCCGACGGTCGCCGAACGCCGGACCGGGAGGCCGAGCTCCGCCGCCTTGGCCTCGGCCTCGGTGTCGAGGTCGTACAGGACCTCCATGTGGTCCGAGACGAAGCCGATGGGGACCATCACGACGGCCGGGGCTCCGGCGCCCTGCCGCTCCTCCAGGTGGTCGCAGATGTCGGGCTCCAGCCACGGGATGTGGGGGGCGCCGCTGCGGGACTGGTAGACGAGCTGCCAGGGGTGCTCGGTGCCGGTCTCCTCGCGGACGGCGTCGGCGATGAGGCGGGCCACGTCGAGGTGCTCCTTGACGTACGCACCGCCGTCGCCGTGGTCCTCGACGGGGCCGGAGGTGTCCGCCGCCGCGTTCGGGATCGAGTGCGTGGTGAAGGCGAGGTGCGCGCCGTCCCGCACGTCGTCGGGGAGGTCGGCGAGGGACTTCAGGACTCCGTCGATCATGGGACGTACGAAGCCGGGGTGGTTGAAGTAGTGCCGGAGCTTGTCGATCCTCGGCAGCTCCAGGCCCTCGGACTCCAGGACGGCGAGGGAGTCGGCGAGGTTCTCGCGGTACTGGCGGCAGCCCGAGTACGAGGCGTACGCGCTGGTGGCGAGGGTGAGGATGCGGCGGTGGCCGTCGGTGACCATCTCGCGCAGGGTGTCGGTCAGGTAGGGGGCCCAATTGCGGTTGCCCCAGTAGACCGGCAGGTCGAGGCCGTGCTCAGCGAAGTCCTTGCGCAGGGCGTCGAGCAGGGCGCGGTTCTGGTCGTTGATGGGGCTGACCCCGCCGAACAGGAAGTAGTGCTGCCCCACCTCCTTGAGCCGCTCCTTGGGGATGCCGCGTCCGCGCGTCACGTTCTCCAGGAACGGGACGACGTCGTCCGGGCCTTCGGGGCCGCCGAACGAGAGCAGCAGCAGGGCGTCATACGGAGTGGGATCCAGCGCATCGGACATGTATCCGATCCTGCCACCCGCCACTGACAGGTGGAAAACGGCCTCCGCCGTCCGGAAAAGTCACACTGCGTCAGGCCCAAGGGGTCTCGGTGTGCCACCCCGGAAATCGCGGTGCGCCGACTCCCGTCGGAGCCGTAATCTGTATCGGCCATCTTCATGCCTTACCGGGGTCCTCCTGTCGGGAGCCGCCCCGGCGTTTCCGCGGAGTCCACGTGCCCAGCCCCTACCGCGCCCTCTTCGCCGCCCCCGGCACCAAGGCGTTCTCCACCGCCGGGTTCCTCGGCCGCATGCCGCTGTCGATGATGGGCATCGGCATCGTGACCATGGTGTCGCAGCTGACCGGCAGGTACGGCCTGGCGGGCGCCCTGTCGGCGACCGTGGCCCTGTCCGCTGCCGCGCTCGGGCCACAGATCTCCCGGCTCGTCGACCGGTACGGCCAGCGCCGGGTGCTCCGCCCCGCGACGCTGGTGTCCCTCGCCGCGGTCGCGGGGCTGCTGCTGTGCGCGAAGTTCGAGACGCCCGACTGGACGCTGTTCGTCTTCGCCGCGCTGGTCGGCTGTGTGCCGAGCGTGGGCTCGATGATCCGGGCACGCTGGGCCGTCCTGTACCGCGGCACCCCGCGGCTCCACACCGCGTACTCCTTCGAGTCCGTGGTGGACGAGGTCTGCTTCATCTTCGGGCCGATCATCTCGATCGGGCTCTCCACGGTGTGGTTTCCCGAGGCCGGACCGCTGCTCGCGGGCGCCTTCCTCGCCGTGGGCGTCTTCTGGCTGACGGCGCAGCGGGCCACCGAGCCGGTGCCGCACCCGCGCGAGCACCACACCAAGGAGTCGGCGCTCCGCAGCGGCGGCCTCCAGGTGCTGGTCGCCACGTTCGTCGCGACGGGCGCGATCTTCGGGTCGATCGACGTGGTGACCGTGGCGTACGCGGAGGACCAGGGCCACAAGTCCGCGGCGAGCCTGGTCCTCGCCGTCTACGCACTCGGCTCCTGCGTGGCGGGTGCCGCCTTCGGGCTCGTGCACTTCAAGGGGGCGCCCGCCCCCAGGTGGCTGCTGGGTGTCTGTGCGATGGCCGTGAGTATGATCCCGCTGCAACTGGTCGGGAACCTGCTGTTTCTGGCCGTGGCGCTGTTCGTGGCGGGCCTCGCCATCGCACCGACGATGATCACGACGATGGCCCTCGTCGAGCAGCACGTACCACGTGCGAAACTGACCGAGGGCATGACGTGGGTGAGCACGGGACTCGCGGTCGGCGTCGCGATCGGCTCCTCCGCGGCCGGCTGGGTCATCGACGCCGCGGGGTCGGGGGCCGGGTACGGGGTACCGGGGATCTCCGGGGCCGTCGCGGCCGCGGTCGGATTCCTTGGGTATCGCCGGCTGAAGCGGCCGGTTCCGCAACGGGGAGGGTCCCATGAGCACGGGCACGGGCAGCGGGAAGAGCACAGCGACGTGGCGTAACTGGGCGGGCAACGTCACCGCGCGGCCGGCCAGGGAGACCACCCCGGCCTCGGTCGACGAACTGGCGGCGGCCCTGCGTCGCGCCAAGGAGGACGGCCTCAGGGCGAAGGCCGTCGGCACGGGGCACTCCTTCACGTCGACCGCCTCCACGGACGGCCTCCTGATACGTCCCGATCTGCTGACCGGCATCCGTGCCGTCGACCGCGCCGCGGGCACGGTCACCGTCGAGGCGGGTACCCCGCTGAAGCGCCTGAACGCGGCGCTGGCCCGCGAGGGACTGTCGCTCACGAACATGGGCGACATCATGGAGCAGACCGTCTCCGGAGCGGTCAGCACCGGCACGCACGGCACGGGCCGCGACTCGGCCTCGATCGCCGCGCAGATCGTGGGCCTCGAACTGGTCACCGCGGACGGCACGGTCCTGACCTGCTCCGCCGACGAGAACCCCGACGTCTTCGCCGCCGCGCGGATCGGACTCGGCGCGCTCGGCGTGATCACCGCGATCACCTTCGCCGTCGAGCCGATCTTTTTCCTGACGGCCCGTGAAGAGCCGATGACTTTCGACGAGGTCACTGAGGACTTCAACGCGCTCGTCACCGAGAACGAGCACTTCGAGTTCTACTGGTTCCCTCACACCGGCAACTGCAACACCAAGCGCAACAACCGCAGCCCGGGCCCCGCGGCGCCACCCGGCAAGGTCAGCGCCTTCGTGGAGGACGAACTGCTCTCCAACGGCCTCTTCCAGGTCGTCAATTCCGTGGGCCGGGCCTTCCCCGCCACCATCCCGGGCATCGCCAAGATCTCCAGCAAGGCGCTCTCCGCGCGGACGTACACGGACATCCCCTACAAGGTCTTCACCAGCCCGCGCAGGGTGCGGTTCATGGAGATGGAGTACGCCGTTCCGCGCGAGGCCCTCGTGGCGGCCCTGCGCGAGCTGAAGACGATGGTGGACCGCTCACGCCTGCGGATCAGCTTCCCCGTGGAGGTCCGCACGGCGCCCGCCGACGACATCACGCTCTCCACGGCGTCGGGCCGGGACACCGCGTACATCGCCGTCCACATGTACCGGGGCACGCCGTACCAGGCGTACTTCACGGCCGCCGAGCGGATCTTCACCGCGCACGAGGGGCGGCCGCACTGGGGCAAGGTGCACACCCGCGACGCGGAGTACTTCTCCAAGCAGTACCCGCGCTTCGGCGAGTTCACCGCCCTGCGCGACCGCCTCGACTCCGACCGCATGTTCGGCAACGACTATCTGCGGCGGATCCTCGGCGCCTGACCCTCCTCCACGGAGTGGTTTCCGCCGAGTGACCTCTACGGAGTGGGCGTTACGCCCTGCTGGGGATCGCCACCCGTGCCCGAGCCCTTCGAGGGCGTGGGCGTCGGGGTCGGCTTGGGCGTGGGCGTCGGGTCCGTCGTCGAACCCTGGTCCCCGGAGTCGGCGTCGGAGCCGTCGCCCTTGTCCGGGTCCGTGCCGGTGCCGTTTCCGGTGTCGTCCTTCGAACCGGAGTCGGTGCCGTTGCCGTTGCCGTTGTTGTCGCCCGTGCCGTTGCCGGAGTTGTCGCCTCCGGTCCCGTCCGGGTCCTGCGACGCGTTGTCGCCGCCCTCCTGGGAGCCGTCACCCGTGCCCGACGTACCGCCGTCCGAGGGCTGCCCGGAGGGCTCGTCGGTGGACGGGGACTGCTTCCTCGGAGAGGAGTTGTGCCCCGAGACGCCGTTGCTGATCGTGGTGCCCTCGCCGCCGCTCAGGTCCTTGCCGGACACCAGCTCGTACGTGGTGATGCCCGCCATGGCGACACCGAAGACGACGGCAGCGGCGATCAACGGCCGCTTCCAGCTGCGGACCTGCGTGCGGTGCGTGGTGCCCTCGGTGAACTCCTGCGACGGGAGCGCGGGTTCGAAGGCGGTCGTCGGCGCCGGCACCTGGCCGGGGCCCGTGGTGCGCAGCACGCGCGTGGCGTCGTCGTGCGGCAACGCCTGTGTGGCGTCGACCGCTCCGAGGAGCTGCGTCCTCTCGGCGTCGGCACCGGTTCCCGCCGCGGGCAGGAGTGTCGTGGCGTCCGCGTCGCCTGCGGGCGGCGGCACCGTCGTGGGGTCCGTTCCCGCGGCGGGCAGCACCGTGGTGGGATCCGCCGCCGGATCCACGTCCCCGGCCGTGGGCAGCAGCGCGGTCGCGTCGGCATCGGAGCCGGGGGCGGCCGCTTCCGGTCTCCCCCACGTCGTGGTCACCGGCCCCGTCGCGCCAAGAGCTCCCGGGTAGGCGGAGGTTCTGGTGGAGGTCCTGAACGTCTCGGGCACGGGCGTCGCAGCCGTCACGGGAACCTGCCGCGCCTTCGGCTTGGCCTGCACCGTGACGTCGCGTATCTGCTCGCCCGTGCGTTTGAAGAAGTGCTGGAAGACGGTGCCGCCACAGGTCGCGATCGCGCTCACGACACCGGCGCCGAGGATCGTCCCGTAGACACCGAGGTTCGAGGCGAGCTTCGCCGCCACGACCGCGGCGATGGCGCTCCCCGCCACCTGCGGCACACTCAGATCGAGGCGCCGCTTCTCCTCCGGCTCCCCCTGGTCCTTCGACTCCTTGCCGGAATCCGGCTTTTCACGCATCTCCGACCCTTGCCTGCCTTTCTCGTCCGACTGCACGAGACAGGGACGTATGGGCGAAGCGATTAGTTCCGTTTCTGGCGATTACGTGAAGTGCGCCACCCTCGCACAGGCGGCGCAGGGCAGGGGCGGGCGCCAACTCCCGTCACCCATGAGAAGTTCGGCGGCGCGGCGGTCCACCCGCGTGGCCCGAATGGAGTACTGTTGCGAGCCCTGGGTCCGGTCTCCCGCCAGGGTGCCCGGGGCCTTGCAGGACCGCCGGGTGGGGGGCTCGCTGCACAGGGTGACGAAAGTCGTCACTTAGCGTTGCGAATAGGTAACCGTGCCATAACGGCGATCCAGGGCCCCTGCCCGACACGCCGGGCAACTCGGCAAGGTTGTGGCAGGCTGCACCCGGGCAGGCCACACTCGACTAGCGGAAGCAGCGACGCACGTGACGTCGGCAGGCACCACCCGGGAGGTCCCCATGCCCGAACTGCGTGTCGTGGCCGTCAGCAACGACGGCACACGGCTGGTGCTGAAGGCTGCGGACAGCACGGAGTACACGCTTCCGATCGACGAACGGCTGCGTGCGGCCGTCCGCGGCGACAGGCCCCGACTCGGACAGATCGAGATCGAGGTGGAGAGCCACCTCCGCCCCCGCGACATCCAGGCACGGATACGTGCCGGCGCCAGCGCGGAAGAAGTGGCCCAGCTGGCAGGCATCCCCGTCGATCGCGTCCGTCGCTTCGAAGGCCCCGTGCTCGCCGAGCGCGCCTTCATGGCGGAGCGCGCCAGGAAGACTCCCGTACGCCGCCCCGGCGAGAACACCGGCCCCCAGCTCGGCGAGGCCGTCCAGGAACGGCTGCTCCTCCGGGGCGCCGACAAGGACACCGTCCAGTGGGACTCCTGGCGCCGTGACGACGGCACCTGGGAGGTCCTGCTCGTCTACCGCGTCGCGACCGAGCCGCACTCCGCGTGCTGGACGTACGACCCGCCCCGGCGGCTCGTCCAGGCCGTGGACGAGGAAGCGCGTTCGCTGATCGGCGAGACGGACGACATCGCCGCACCCGAGCCCAGCTTCCCGTTCGTGCCGCGCATCGCACGGCTTCCGCGGGACCGCCCCGCGGACCGGCCGCTCGACCGCGCCCTGGACCGTCAGCTGGACCGACCGAGCATCCCCGCGACGCCGGCCGATCCGCCGGAGGAAGGGGTCGGAGCGGGTGCCGCGGTCGCCGAGCAGGAGCGCGACTCGCTGACCAGCCTCCTGGAGGCGGTGCCGAGCTTCCGCGGCGACATGGTGGTGCCCGAGCGCCCCTCGGCGGCCACCGCGGAACTGCCGCCGACCGTCACACCCGTGGCGCCCGTCCCGGAGGAGTCCGAGCAGGAGGCGGATGCCGAGGAGCCGCCGGCGGCAGCCGGTGCCGGCGCCGCCTACGCGGACGTGCTCATGCCGCGTTCGGTGGCGAGCCACCGCGACCGGCTCGTCGGCTCGACGGACCGCCAGGCCGAGGCCGACGGCGTGCGTCCGGGCCGCCGCGCGGCCGTCCCCAGCTGGGACGAGATCGTCTTCGGCACGCGCCGCAAGAAGCAGGAGTAGCCGCGGGCAAGCAGCTGCCGGAAGGCGGGGGCCGCACCGTTCGGTGCGGCCCCCGCCTCGTAATGAATTTCTCCGTAGAGAAGCAGTAAGGCCTTACTGCGGGTCCGGCCCGGTCGCCACGGGACGCGCCGGGTCGGCCGACCACTCCGACCACGAGCCGACGTACAGCGAGGCCGGGATGCCGGCCACGGCGAGGGCGAGCACCTCGTGGGCGCCCGAGACGCCCGAGCCGCAGTAGACGCCGACCTCCGCGGTCTCGGCGGCGCCCAGCTTCTCGAAACGCTCCGCCAGCTCGGCGGCGGACTTGAAGCGGCCGTCCGTGGCGACGTTCTCCGTAGTGGGCGCCGAGACCGCGCCCGGGATGTGCCCGGCCACGTTGTCGATCGGCTCGACCTCGCCGCGATAGCGCTCGGCGGCGCGGGCGTCCAGGAGCAGCCCGGAGCGGGCCAGGGCCGCGGCCGAGTCCGCGTCCAGCAGGTCCTTGCTGTTGGGCGCCGGTTCGAAGGAGCCCTCGGCGGGAGCCGTACCCGCCCCCTTCTCCAGCGGACCCGTCCACAGACCGAGACCGCCGTCGAGCACGCGCACGGACGTGTGACCCGTCCAGCGGAGCATCCACCACAGACGTGCCGCCGCCCAGTTCTGGCCACCGTCGTACACGACGACGTCCCGGTCCCGGGAGACGCCCGCCGCCCGCATCACGGCGCCGAAGCGGTCCACGTCGGGCAGCGGGTGCCGGCCGCCCGCACCGGCCGGACCGGCCAGGTCAGCGTCGAGATCGACGAACACTGCCGACGGAATGTGGCCTTCCTCGTACGCGGAGCGCAGCGAGCCCTCGTGGTGCCAGCGGACGTCGAGCAGGACCGGCGGATTCTCGCCCGCCAGCTCGCTGACGAGTTCGGATGCGGAGATGATGGCATTCATGGCCCCATCCTTGCGTACGGGGTAGTCGCGCCGCCAAGGTCCGGCTACCCTGCTCCGCCGGACACGGCCGAACACGGGGCGTATGGAAACATGCACGCCCTGTCGATGCGCGGACATCGCTCAGCAATCACGTGTTCACGGATGAGAAGCAAGAAATCGGGCATCTACCGGCGGGAAGCCGGACAGCGCGGCATGGCTGCCGCACGCACATTCGAATGAGAACCGAGCGGCCGACACACAGCGGCCGAGGAGAGGGTGACGATGACCGAGGCGCGGGCGAATGGGGTCTCCCCCGAACAGAGCTCGTCGGGACAGAGCTCGTCGGACCCCTTCGGGAAAGTGCGGCAGGACAGCGGTGGGACGGGCCGGCACAAGCCTGGCACGCCCTGCTGGGTGAGCCTGATGACGCGCGACCTGCCCGCGACCCAGGAGTTCTACGGGTCACTCTTCGGGTGGGAATTCCGTCCGGGCCCCGAGCAGCTCGGGCCCTACGTGCGGGCCCTGCTCGACGGCCACGAGGTGGCGGGCATCGGCCGGCTGCCCGCCGACCGGCATCTGCCCATCGCCTGGACGACCTACCTGGCGACGGACGACGCGGACGCGACGGCGGAGGCGGTGCGCCACTGCGGAGGCACGGTCGGCGTGGGGCCCCTCGACGCGGGCGACGCGGGGCGCCTCGCGATCGCGTCGGACCCGATGGGCGCCGTGTTCGGGCTCTGGCAGGCGGCGGCGCACCTGGGCACCGCGGTGGTCGGCAGGCCCGGCACACCGACCTGGAACGAGCTCCTGACGCTGGAGACGAGCAGCGTCGTGAAGTTCTACCAGAACGTCTTCGACTGCACCGTCGAAGCGGTCGTCTCGGCGGACTTCGACTATGTGACGCTGCACGTGGACGGTCGGGCGGTCGCGTCCGTGCACGGCCTCGGGCAGGCGCTGCCGCGCGACCGGGGGCCGCACTGGATGACGCACTTCGAGGTCGCCGACGTGGACGAGGCGGTGGAGCGGGTCGTCGAGCTCGGCGGCCACGTCGTCAAACCCGCCTGGGAGGCCTCCTACGGCCGGATGGCGACCGTCGCGGACCCGGAGGGCGCCACCTTCACCCTCGTACGCTCACGGGCTGACGCCTGAGTCAGACGCGGGCGGCGGCCGTGTCGACCGGCAGCACGTCGGGCGACAGGGCTCCCGCGCGCGCGGTCGCCGCCGTCGTCCTGCGCCGGTGGTGACGGCGGCACAGCACTTCGTAACCCACCTCGTCCGGCGACTGATTGACGTCGCCGACGACCACCTGGGCGCCCTCGACGACCATCTCGCCACCTATGGTGCGGGCGTTGTGCGTGGCCCGTGCGCCGCACCAGCAGAGGGCCTCGACCTGAAGCACCTCGACACGGTCGGCGAGCTCGACCAGGCGCTGCGAGCCCGGGAAGAGTTTGGAGCGGAAGTCCGTGGTGATGCCGAAGGCGAAGACGTCAAGACCGAGGTCGTCGACGACCCTGGCGAGCTGGTCGATCTGGTCCGGCGCCAGGAACTGCGCCTCGTCCGCGATCACGTAGTCCGCCCGGCCACCCTGTGAGAGATGGTCGACGAGGTGGGCGTAGAAGTCGAAGTCGTCCGCCGCCTCGATGGCGTCGGTCACGAGACCGAGCCGGGAGGAGAGCTTGCCCTCGCCCGCGCGGTCGTCCCGCGTGAAGATCATCCCCTGGAGTCCGCGCGCGGAACGGTTGTGCTCGATCTGCAGAGCCAGCGTGCTCTTTCCGCAGTCCATCGTTCCGGAGAAGAACACCAGCTCGGGCATGGGGAGTGGAAAACCTTTCGGGGCGGACGCGATGCGGGCGGACGGGAGGCGGGCGACGGGAATGCGGGCCGGCCGAGCCCTCAGGAGCGTACTTCGAGGAGCGGGACGAGCTGCTCGACGGGGGTCATGGAGCCGTGCATACCGACCAGGGCGGACTCCTTCGGCTCGCGCTCCGAAGCAATGATCGCCACGTCGTCATGGGCAGCCGCGACGACATCACCGATGCGGTCGTACACACGTTGATCAATGTGTGGACCGAACCATCCGGCGGCGATCGCCTCGTCACGTCCGGCAACCCAGAACTGCTCGCCGAGCACCTCGCGCCACACCGTCAGGACGTCGTTGGCGGCGCCCGGCACCGCGTACACGTGACGGGCGCGCCCCTCGCCGCCGAGGAGCGCGACACCGGCGCGCAGCTCCCAGTCCTCGTCGAAGTCGATGCGGGACGCGTCGTCGAACGGGATGTCGATCATGCCGTGGTCCGCGGTGACGTACAGGGCGCTGCGCGGCGGGAGCTGCTCGGCGAGGCGCTGGACGAGCCGGTCGACGTACATGAGCTGGCCGCGCCAGGCGTCGGAGTCGATGCCGAAGCGGTGCCCCTTGCCGTCCACTTCCGCGTAGTACGTGTAGACCAAGGAACGGTCGCCCGCGGCCAGTTGCTTCGCGGCGAGGTCCACGCGGTCCTCTCCGGAGGCCCTGCCCCGGAAGGTGCCGCCGCTCAGTGCGACCTTGGTGAGCGGGGTGTGCTCGAAGGTCGGCGACGAGACCTGCGCGGTGTGCACGCCCGCGTCGTGGGCGCGCTGGAAGACGGTGGGGTACGGCTGCCAGGCGTGCGGGTCGGTCCAGGGGTTCCAGCGCAGCTGGTTCATCAGCTGGCCGGTGGCGGGGTCGCGGACCGCGTAGCCGGGCAGGCCGTGCGCGCCGGGCGGCAGACCCGTGCCGACGGAGGCGAGCGAGGTGGCGGTGGTGGCGGGGAAGCCCGCGGTGACGGGCCGTCCCGTGCCACCGCGCGAACTCTGCAGCAGCGACGTCATGAAGGGCGCCTCGGCCGGGTGCGCCTTGAGCTGCTCCCAGCCGAGGCCGTCGATCAGGAAGACGCAGTTCCGGTCGGCCGGGGCGAGTTCGGGGATGACGGGCGCGAAGCCGTCGACGCCCTGGTGGGCGACGAGCGTGGGCAGCAGGTCGGCGAGCGAGCCCGTGCCGTACGCGGGCACGGGAGCGGTGTCGAGGGCGAGCGGTTGTACGTCGTCCCAGGCAGGAAGGGACATCAGCGGGCGTTGTCCGCGGTCGCCTCGGACAGGGCCTGGGCGAAGGCGAGGGTCTGCCGCACGGTGTCGGGGCCGTCGCCCGCCTCGCTGACGCGCAGGCTGAGGTCGTCGGCGGTCGAGCTGCCCGTGTACCCGTGGTCGGCCTCGCAGTTGGGGTCGCCGCAGGCGGCAGGCTCCAGGTCGAGGCGCGACACGGCGCCCCAGCCGATGGTCAGGACGACCTCGCGGGGCGGCGTCCCGGGGACGTACTTCTCGGGGTTGGCGACGACGCGGCTGACCACGACCGAGGAGATGCGGCCGATCTTGACGGACTCCGTGGAGGTCGTCGCGTACGGCGTCGGGGACGTGCTGTCCGCCGCCTGTTCGTCGGTGTGGCTGACGATGAAGCGCGTGCCGGTCAGGACGAGGACGGTGACGTGCCGGCGCACTTCGTTGGCGTCGAACGTCGTCTCCTGGTGGACCAGGTAGGACCCGATGGCCTCGCCGCCGATCGCGGCCTCCACCGCCTCGGCCACGAGGGCCGGGTAGTAGCCGCTGCGCTCGATCGCCGCGCGCAGCCCCTGGGTCGTCGTACCGGTCTTTGCCATGCCGTCCATCCTACGGCCCGGCGCGGGGCGCACGGTGCCCCACGGGCGCCTCAGTAGCCGGGAAGGGTCCGCGGGCCCAGGTCGTCGCGGGCGGGCGGGGGCGCGAGCCGCACGGAGGCGTCCAGCACGGAGAGGCCGCGCTGGGCGACGACGACGGGTTCCAGGGAGACGCCGACCACCTCCGGGTGGTCGTCGACGAGCCGGGAGACCCGCTGGAGGAGTTCTTCGAGGGCAGGGGTGTCGACGGGCGCCGAACCGCGCCAGCCGAACAGGAGCGGCGCGGTCCTGATGGACCGGATCAGCGAGCCCGCCTCGCGGTCGGTGACCGGGACGAGGCGGTGGGCGGTGTCGCCGAGCAGCTCGGACGCCGCGCCCGCGAGGCCGAAGGAGAGCACCGCTCCGGCCGCCGGATCGATGACCGCGCGGACCACGGTGTCGACCCCGCGCGGCACCATGCCCTGCACGACGGGCCGCAGCTCGGCGGGTTTGCCGAACGCGTCCGTCAGCTCCTGGTACGCCCGCCGCAGTTGCTCCTCGTCGGTGAGGTCGAGGCGCACGCCGCCGAGGTCGGCGCGGTGGCGCAGGTGCGGGGCCGTGGTCTTCAGGGCCACGGGGTAGCCGATGGTCCGCGCGGCGTCCGCCGCCGCGTCGGGGCCGGGCGCGGGAAGTGCTGGCCGTACGTGGATGCCGTACCGCCCGAGCAGCTCGTGGGCGTCGGCCGGGGCGAGGGTGAGCCCGCGCGGGTCGCCGTCCGCGGCGAGCAGTTCCTCGATGCGTGCCGCCGCGCCGTGCTCGTCGATGTCGTCGTACTCGTGGACCCGGCCGGGCTCGGCGGCCTCGCGGCGCCACTGCGCGTACTTGACGGCTTCGGAGAGGGCGCGGACGGCGCGCTCGGCGGCGGGGTAGGCGGGGATGCGGTACTGGTCGGGGGCGGGCGCCTGGGGGGACTGGGTTTCCGGAGCCGGCGGCTCCCCGGCGGCCGGTGCCTCCGGCTCCCTGCCGGTGGGCGGAGCGGGCGCGTCGGGACCCGTACTGGTCGCCGCGGCGAGTGCCTCGGCGAGACCGCCGAGCTCGACGTGCACGACGGCCACCGGCTTCGCCGGGCAGCCGGCCGCCGCCGCGCGCAGCTCCGTGGCGAGCGTCTCGGGATCGGTCGTGGCGCCATCCTCCCCCACCCAGGGGATCGCGTTGACGATCACCGCGTCGCAGCCGTCGCCCGACAGGGCCTCGGTGAGCGCGGTGCGGAAGTCGGCGGGAGTGGCCCCGGTCGTGAGGTCGCGGGGCCGCTGCGGCCGCAGCCCGTCGGCGACGCACGCGTCGTACGTGAGGAGGCCGAGGGACTCGGAGTTCCCGAGGATGGCCACGCGGGGACCGGACGGCAGCGGCTGGCCCGCGAGCAGGAGTCCCGCGTCGACCATCTCGGTGACGGTGTCGACGCGGATGACGCCCGCCTGGCGCAGCAGTGCCGAGACCGTGGCGTGCGGCAGCCGGGTCGCCTGGACGGCGTGGCCGGTCGGCGCGATACCGCTGTGCCGGGCGCCCTGGACGACGACCAGCGGCTTGGTGGTCGCCGAACGGCGTGCGAGGCGGGTGAACTTGCGCGGGTTGCCGATCGTCTCCAGGTACATCAGCGTGACGTCGGTGTCGGGGTCCTCGAACCAGTACTGGAGGAGGTCGTTGCCGGACACGTCCGCGCGGTTGCCGGAGCCGACGAAGGTGGAGAGGCCCGCGCCCCGGCGGTGCAGTCCCGAGAGCAGGGCGATGCCGATGGCGCCGGACTGGGTGAACAGGCCGATGCGGCCCCGCGCGGGGGACTGCGGGGCGAGCGAGGCGTTGAGCCGTGTCTCCGGAGAGGTGTTGATGACACCGAAGGCGTTCGGGCCGATGATGCGCATGCCGTAGGACCGGGCCTGGCGTACGAGTTCGCGCTGCCGCTCGCGCCCCTCGACGCCGCTCTCCGCGTATCCGGCGGACAGCACCACGAGGCCGCGCACTCCGCGCTCCCCGCACTCGGCGACGGCCTGCGGGACGCGGTCGGCGGGCACGGAGATCACCGCGAGGTCGACCGGCTCCTCGATGTCGGCCACGGAGCGGTGCGCGGGCACCCCGTCGATGTCCGCACCCTCCCGATCGTCCTCTACGAAGGCACTGTTCACCGCGTACAGACGCCCGGTGTAACCGGACTCCTGGAGGTTGTTCAGGACGCTGCGGCCCACCCCGCCAGGCACCCGGCCCACCCCGATCACCGCGACCGACCCCGGGGTGAGGAGCCGCTGCACGGACCGTCCCTCGGCGCGCTGTTCGCGGGCGCGCTGCACGGCGAGCGAGCGGTCGGTGGGCTCCAGGTCGAACTCCAGGCGTACGACGCCGTCCTCGAAGCTGCGCTTCTGCTGATAGCCCGCGTCCGTGAAGACCTTGATCATCTTGGTGTTCGCGGGCAGCACCTCGGCGGCGAAGCGGCGGATGCCGCGTTCCCTGGCGACGGCTGCGATGTGTTCGAGGAGCGTGGAGGCGACACCCCTGCCCTGGTGGGCGTCCTGCACGAGGAAGGCGACCTCGGCCTCGTCGGCGGGCGCGCTGGCGGCCATGCCGCGTTCGTCGATGCGGTCGTAGCGCACGGTGGCGATGAACTCACCGCCGACGGTGGCCGCGAGTCCCACCCGGTCCACCTGGTCGTGGTGGGTGAAGCGGTGCACGTCCTTGGCGGACAGCCGTGGGTAGGGCGCGAAGAAACGGTAGTACTTCGACTCGTCCGAGACCTGTTCGTAGAAGCTGACCAGGCGGTCCGCGTCCTCGGCCGTGATGGGCCTGATGCGGGCGGTGCCTCCGTCGCGCAGCACCACATCGGCTTCCCAGTGCGACGGGTAGTCGTGCCGATCCTGCTGATCCGACGGGGTCTGCATGGGGCCAGGGTACGGGTCGCGCGGCCGCTCGGGCCGGGGCAGGCTAGGACGGGTCGAAGGACGGCCCGGCCCGGGACCTCTGCCCGGCAGAGCACCCGCGACGGCATGAGACACTGGTCTAGACAAGTGTGAGACACCTGGAAGGGCAGCAACACATGGCTGAGCGCCGCGTCAACGTCGGCTGGGCCGAGGGCCTTCACGCCCGACCCGCCTCCATCTTCGTCCGCGCGGCCACGGCCGCCGGCGTCCCCGTGACGATCGCCAAGGCCGACGGCAACCCGGTCAACGCCGCTTCGATGCTCGCGGTGCTCGGCCTGGGCGCCCAGGGCGGCGAAGAGATCGTGCTCGCCTCCGACGCCGAGGGTGCCGACGCCGCCCTCGACCGTCTGGCGAAGCTGGTCGCCGAGGGGCTCGAGGAGCTTCCGGAGACGGTCTAGGACACGTTCCTCGCATTACGTCGATGGGGTCACCCGGAATTCCGGGTGACCCCATCGACGTATGAGTCGACGTATATGTGCGCGTGACTGAGCCGAATCTTTCACGCGCATCACCGGATACCCAGGTATCCGGATATTCTTTTATACGGCGCCTCCGTTAATTGTGGAGACTCATCGTGTTTACGGGATGTTGCGGATCCCTCACACGGCCGCTCCCGTGCGCGGGACGGAGTCGGTGGGACGCGCGCGTCCGTTCGACGTGCGCCGCCGTCAGCGTCCTCGCCCGCTGCGCGTCCCCGCGGGCGACCGCGTCGACGATCGCCGCATGCTCGGACCAGGACTCGCCCGGCGCCGCCGAGCGCTCCACGACGTACATCCAGGCAATCTTGTGCCGGAGCGGGGTGAGCAGCGCCGTGAGGCCGGGGCTGCCGGACGCCTGGGCGAGCGTCTCGTGGAACCAGCCGCCCAGGGAGCGCAGATCCTCCCCCAGGCCGCTCCTGGCGCGCTCCTGGCCCAGCCTGACGAGTCCCCGCAGGACTTTCAGGTGGGCGTCCGTGCGGCGCTGCGCGGCGCGGGCCGCGGCGAGCGGTTCGAGCAGCGTCCTGACCTCCAGGAGGTCCGCGGCCTCCTGCTCCGTCGGCTCGGCGACGCACGCGCCCGCGTGTCTGCGGGTCACGACGAAGCCCTCGGCCTCCAGAGTGCGCAGGGCCTCGCGCACGGGGACGCGGGAGACTCCGTAGCGACGCGCGAGGAGTTCCTCGGTGAGCTTTCCGCCCCTTGCGTACACACCGGCGACTATGTCGTCCCGAATGGCCGTGCATACAGAGTGCGCGGGAACGCGCATGACCGGACCTCCGCTTTTGATCCCCGCGCAACGCGGTCGACCGACGCTCGTTCCGTGACTCTATTGCAGGCACCGGAATTTCCGACGGCGGCCCTGAATTCATGGATATCTTTTGGCCAAGACCGCGGTGGCCCTGCACATGGCGGCCGTGAACGGCGAAAGCCCCGGCTCACGGGGAGCCGGGGCTTTCGGTGCGGTTCTGCGTGGGCCGCGTCGGTCAGACGTTGACGCCGTGCGAGCGCAGGTACGAGACCGGGTCGATGTCCGAGCCGTAGTCCGCGCCGGTGCGGGCCTCGAAGTGGAGGTGCGGGCCGCTGGAGTTGCCCGTGGAGCCGGAGAGGCCGATCTGCTGGCCCGGGGTGACCGTCTGGCCGACGGTGACGCTGAGGGACGACATGTGGCCGTACTGGGTGTACGTGCCGTCGTTCATCTTGATGACCACGTTGTTGCCGTAGGCACCGCCCCAGCCGGCCTCGACGACGGTGCCGGAGCCGACCGCGTGGACCGAGGTGCCGGAGGCGGCGTGGAAGTCGACCCCGGTGTGGCTGCCGGAGGACCACATGGCGCCGCCGGTCTGGTAGCCGGTGGAGACGTACGAGCCGGAGATCGGGGAGACGTAGGTGTTCAGGCGCTTGCGCTCGGCCTCGCGGGCGGCGCGCTCCTTCGCCTCGCGCTCCTTCTTGGCCTTCGCCTTGGCCTCGGCCTCGGCCTTGCGCTTCTCCTCGGCGGCCTTCTTCTTGGCCGCCTCTTCCGCCTTCTTGGCGGCCGCGGCGTCGTCGGCGGCCTGGCGCTGAGCGGCGGCCTGCGCGTCGATGCTCTCGGCGAGCGAGTCGCCGACGGATATCGCCTGGGTGAGACCGGTGTGCTCCACGGCCGCTTCGTCGGCGGCGGCGAGCGCGGGGCCGGCGAGGCCTCCGATGACACCGGTGGTGGTGAGCGCCGCGACACCCGCGACGTTCGCGGTGGTCCGCGTCATGCGGCTCGGACGACGGTGCTTCCCGGTGGCACGGGTGAACGCCATGTGGCGGGTGTTCCTTTCCTTCCCTCTCGCCTACCGGGTTAGCTGACGGGTTCGGAGCAGGAAGGTCTCCTACGAGTCCCTCGCCTCGCGGCAAGGTTCCCGATTCACCCCAGGGGACATGTGGGTCCCCGGCTCCCCTGGCTCGCGCCGTACGGGGACTCGGCGATGACTGCCCGGTGCCGCGGATGCGGCGTACTGCGCGACGGACAGCCGGGTCGACGCTAAGCGGATCGCCTTTCAATCGACAAACAGAACGCGACTTTTGTAGCGCACGCCACACGGCAGACAGGCAACCAGCATATGAATCCGGACATATGAGGACCCCGGCGGCCGAAACGGTCCACCGGGGTCCTGTCAGCTGTCCGCCGCTCAGCCGGTGACCACGCTGACTTCACCGATCCCGAGCGCCCTGACGGGCTCCTCGATCTGCGCGGCGTCCCCGACGAGGACCGTCACCAGACGGTCGACCGGGAAGGCGTTCACGACCGCCGCGGTGGCCTCCACGGTGCCCGTGGCGGCCAGCTGCCGGTACAGCTGCGCCTGGAAGTCGTCCGGCAGGTTCTGCTCGACCTGGTCGGCGAGCGTCGCCGCGACGGAGGCCGCCATCTCGTACTTGAGAGGGGCCACGCCCACCAGGTTCTGCACGGCCACGTCGCGCTCGGCGTCGGTGAGCCCCTCGGCGGCGAGGGTGCGCAGCACCTTCCAGAGGTCGTCCAGCGCCGGGCCCGTGTTCGGGGTGTCCACGGAGCCGCTGATGGCGAGCATCGCGGCGCCCGTCCCGTCCGGGGCGGAGCGCAGGACCTGGCTGAACGCCCGTACACCGTAGGTGTATCCCTTCTCCTCGCGCAGGACCCGGTCCAGGCGCGAGGTGAGGGTGCCGCCCAGGCAGTACGTGCCGAGGACCTGGGCCGGCCAGACGCGGTCGTGCCGGTCGGCGCCGACCCGGCCGATCAGCAGCTGCGTCTGGACCGCTCCGGGGCGGTCCACGATGACGATGCGGCCGCGGTCGTCGGCGGTCACCGGCGGCACCGGGCGCGGCTCTCCTGCGGAGCCGGTCCAGGCGCCCACGGTGTCCGCGAGGACGGCGTCCAGGTCGGTGCCCTCGAGGTCGCCGACGACGACGAGCGTGGCCGTGGCGGGGCGGACGAACTTCTCGTAGAAGGCGCGCACCGCCGCCGAGTCGATGGCGGCGACCGTCTCCTCGGTGCCCTGGCGTGGCCGTGACATGCGCGACGTCGGCGGGAACAGCTGCCGGGAGAGCTCCTTGGCGGCGCGGCGGGCCGGGTTGGCGGCCTCGTGCGGGATCTCGTCCAGGCGGTTGCGCACGAGGCGCTCGATCTCGCTGTCCTCGAAGGCGGGGGCCCGCAGGGCGTCGGCGAGCAGGCCGAGCGCCTTCGGGAGGCGGGAGACCGGCACCTCGAGGGAGACCCGCACGCCCGGGTGGTCGGCGTGCGCGTCGAGGGTCGCGCCGCAGCGGTCGAGCTCGGCGGCGAACTCCTCCGCGGAGTGCTTGTCGGTGCCCTCGTTGAAGGCCCGCGCCATGATGGTGGCGACGCCGTCCAGGCCCTCCGGTTCGGCGTCCAGGGGCGCTTCGAGGTGCACCTCGACGGCGACGACCTGCTGGCCGGGGCGGTTGCAGCGCAGGACGGTCAGGCCGTTGGGCAGCGTGCCGCGCTCGGGGGCCGGGAAGGCCCACGGCTTCGCCGTGCCGGCCTGGGGCTGGGGGTGGAACTGCATCGTCGCGGCCTCGGTCACTTCGCCGCCTCCTGTTCTTCCTCGGCACCCTCGTCGGCGCCTTCCACGGGCTCGTACACGAGCACCGCGCGGTTGTCGGGGCGCAGGCGGGCCGCGGCGACCTCCTGGACCTCCTCCGCGGTGATGTCGAGGACGCGCTGTACGGCCGTCAGGGCAAGCTGCGGGTCGCCGAACAGGACCGCGTACCGGCACAGTTCGTCGGCTCGGCCCGCGACCGTGCCGAGCCGGTCGAGCCACTCGCGCTCCAGCTGTGCCTGGGCGCGCTCCATCTCCTCCGGGGTGGGGCCCTCCGCGGCGAAGCGGGCCAGCTCCTCGTCGACGGCGGCCTCGATGACGGGGACCTCGACGTCGCCCGACGTCTTCACGTCCAGCCAGCCGAGCGAGGGCGCCCCGGCGAGACGCAGCAGGCCGAATCCGGCGGCGACCGCGGTGCGGTCCCTGCGGACGAGCCGGTTGTAGAGCCGGGAGGACTCGCCGCTGCCGAGGACGGTGAGGGCGAGGTCGGCCGCGTCGCACGCGCGCGTGCCGTCCTCCGGGAGGCGGTAGGCGGCCATCAGGGCGCGGGCCGGGACGTCCTCCTCGATGACCTCGCGCAGCTCCTCGCCGATGCGCTCGGGCAGGGAACCGTCACGCGGCGGCTGCTTGCCGTCGTGGCCGGGAATCGACCCGAAGTACTTCTCGACCCAGGCGAGCGTCTGCTCCGGGTCGATGTCGCCGACGACCGAGAGGACCGCGTTGTTGGGCGCGTAGTACGTACGGAAGAACGCGCGGGCGTCCTCCAGGGTGGCCGCGTCCAGGTCGGCCATGGAGCCGATCGGCGTGTGGTGGTAGGGGTGGCCCTCCGGGTAGGAGAGGGCGGTGAGCTTCTCGAACGCGGTTCCGTAGGGAACGTTGTCGTAGCGCTGGCGGCGCTCGTTCTTGACGACGTCGCGCTGGTTTTCCATCGACTCCTCGTCGAGCGCGGAGAGCAGGGAGCCCATCCGGTCGGCCTCGAGCCAGAGGGCCAGCTCCAACTGGTGTGCGGGCATGGTCTCGAAATAGTTGGTGCGCTCGAAGCTCGTCGTGCCGTTGAGCGAGCCGCCCGCTCCCTGGACCAGCTCGAAGTGGCCATTGCCGTGCACCTGCTTCGAACCCTGGAACATCAGGTGCTCGAAGAGGTGAGCAAGGCCGGTACGCCCCTTGACCTCGTGGCGCGAGCCGACGTCGTACCAGAGGCAGACCGCGGCGACCGGGGTCAGGTGGTCCTCCGAGAGCACCACGCGCAGGCCGTTGGCCAGCCGGTGCTCGGTCGCTTTCAGGCCGCCGGAGCCGGCCTCGGCTGTGGCCGTGTGACCCATGGGCATGTACGTCCCTTCGATCGCTGGATCATCGCTGGATCAGAACAATTGCTGCCAGTCCTGCCACTGTATGCAAGCGTGTCAGCACCTGACGAAGTTCCCGCTCCGCCCTCGGCGTAGTCGTGCGTGACAGCGCCGGTGCACGGGTCGTGGTCGGCGTTGTCAGTGGGACGGTCCACAATGGTCGGCGTCAGAACCCGCACTTGCTTGGTGAAGGAGCCGCAGCAGCGATGGCCCGCCGCAGCACGAAGACCCCGCCGCCCGACGAGTCGTACGAGGAGAAGATCCTCGACATCGACGTCGTCGACGAGATGCAGGGCTCCTTCCTCGAGTACGCGTATTCGGTCATCTACTCCCGTGCCCTGCCGGACGCCCGTGACGGCATGAAGCCGGTGCACCGCAGGATCGTGTACCAGATGAACGAGATGGGCCTGCGCCCCGACCGCGGCTATGTGAAGTGTGCCCGTGTCGTCGGCGAGGTCATGGGTAAGTTGCACCCGCACGGCGACGCGTCGATCTACGACGCGCTGGTGCGCATGGCGCAGCCCTTCTCGATGCGCCTTCCCCTGGTGGACGGCCATGGCAACTTCGGCTCGCTCGGCAACGACGACCCGCCGGCCGCCATGCGGTACACCGAGTGCAAGATGGCCGACGCCACCTCCTTGATGACGGAGTCGATCGACGAGAACACCGTCGACTTCGAGCCGAACTACGACGGCCAGGAGATGGAGCCGTCCGCCCTCCCGGCGGCGTACCCGAACCTCCTGGTCAACGGCGCGTCGGGCATCGCCGTCGGCATGGCGACGAACATGCCGCCGCACAACCTCGGCGAGGTCATCGCCGCCGCACGCCACCTCATCAAGCACCCGGGTGCGGACCTCGAGACGCTGATGAAGTACGTGCCCGGCCCTGACCTGCCCACGGGCGGCCGGATCGTCGGCCTCGGCGGCATCAAGGATGCGTACGAATCGGGCCGCGGCACCTTCAAGACCCGCGCGACGGTGTCGGTGGAGAACGTGACGGCGCGCCGCAAGGGCCTCGTCGTCACCGAACTGCCCTTCACCGTCGGCCCCGAGAAGGTCATCTCCAAGATCAAGGACCTGGTCGGCGCGAAGAAGCTCCAGGGCATCGCCGATGTCAAGGACCTCACCGACCGCGCGCACGGCCTGCGCCTGGTCATCGAGATCAAGAACGGCTTCGTCCCGGAGGCCGTCCTGGAGCAGCTCTACAAACTGACCCCGATGGAGGAGTCCTTCGGCATCAACAACGTGGCGCTGGTCGACGGCCAGCCGCTCACCCTGGGCCTGAAGGAGCTCCTGGAGGTCTATCTCGACCACCGGTTCAACGTGGTGCGCCGCCGGAGCGAGTTCCGCCGCGGCAAGAAGCGCGACCGTCTGCACCTGGTCGACGGACTCCTGGTCGCCCTCCTCGACATCGACGAGGTCATCCGCCTCATCCGCTCCAGCGAGAACTCCGCGCAGGCCAAGGAGCGCCTGATCGGGCGCTTCTCGCTCAGCGACATCCAGACGCAGTACATCCTGGACACGCCGCTGCGCCGCCTGACCAAGTTCGACCGCATCGAGCTGGAGTCCGAGCGCGACAAGCTGAACGGCGAGATCGACGAGCTGACCGGCATCCTGGAGTCGGACGCGGAGCTGCGCAAGCTGGTCTCCTCCGAACTGGCCGCCGTCGCCAAGAAGTTCGGCACCGACCGGCGCACGGTGCTCCTGGAGTCGTCCGGCTCCCCCGCCGCCGCCCCGATCTCGCTGCAGGTGGCGGACGACCCGTGCCGGGTTCTCCTCTCCTCCACCGGCCTGCTGGCCCGCACGGCCAACGGCGAGCCCTTCGCCGAGGGCGGCACCAAGCGCGTGAAGCACGACGTGATCGTTTCGGCGGTGCCGGCGACGGCACGCGGCGAGGTGGGCGCGGTCACGTCCCAGGGACGGCTGTTGCGCCTCTCCGTAGTGGACCTTCCGCAGCTGCCGGAGACGGCGAACGCACCCAACCTCTCCGGAGGGGCGCCCGTCTCGGAGCTGCTGACCCTGGAGAAGGACGAGAAGCTGATCTGTCTGATGACGCTGGACGAGTCCTCCCCGGGCCTCGCACTCGGCACAGAGCAGGGCGTCGTCAAGCGTGTGGTCCCCGACTATCCCTCGAACAAGGAGGAGCTGGAGGTCATCACGCTCAAGGACGGCGACCGCATTGTCGGCGCGGCCGAGCTGCGCACCGGCGAGGAGGACCTCGTCTTCATCACGGACGACGCCCAGCTCCTGCGCTACCAGGCCTCGGTGGTCCGCCCCCAGGGCCGTCCTGCCGGGGGCATGACCGGCATCAAGCTCGCCGACGGCGCGAAGGTCATCTCCTTCGCGGCGGTGGATCCGGCGACGGACGCGGTCGTGTTCACGGTGGCGGGCTCGCGCGGCACGCTGGACGACTCGGTGCAGACGACGGCGAAGCTGACCCCGTTCGACCAGTACCCGCGCAAGGGGCGCGCGACGGGTGGCGTGCGCGTCCAGCGGTTCCTGAAGGGCGAGGACTGCCTGAGCTTCGCCTGGGCGGGCCCGACGCCGCCCCACGCGGCGCAGCGCAACGGCACACCGGCGGAGCTGCCGGAGATCGACCCGCGCCGCGACGGCTCGGGCGTCTCGCTCAAGAAGCCGGTGGCGGCGGTGGCGGGACCGGTGTAGCGGCGTAGCGGTCAGACGGCGGTCGGGTCTTCGGCCGCTTCCTGCTCCTCCTCCGGCTCCTGCACGTACCGCAGTACGCCCCACATGCTCCGCTCGTCGGCGGCCTGTGGGGCGTACTCGCGACAGGCCTCCAGCTCCTTCTCCAGAGCCGGTACGTCGACGCCCGACCCGATGAGCACGAGCTGGGTCAGCCGCGGCTCGCCGGGCTGCCACGGCTGCGGGTAGAAGCGCAGGAACCGCCCCACGGCGTGGACCTCGTACCGGTTCCGCGGATCGGCGGTACCGAAATCGACGTACCCCTTGATGCGGTAAAGCCCTTCGGGACGGCTGTCGAGGAGGGCCATCAGGGGGCGCGGCCCCATGGGCACGTCGGAGGTGAAGGCGAGACTTTCGTAGGCGGAGTGCAGGTGGCCGTCATGTTCGCCGTGATCATCGTGACCCTGAGCGTCGTGACCGTCGTGGTCGTCCTCACGGAGATCATCGAAGGAGAGCTGCCCCACGCGCTCCCCCACGGGCGCGCGGTCGAAGAAGAGCTCCACGTCGACGCGGCCGTACGAGGCGGCGACGACGGCCGCGCGCCCCGCGAGCCCACGGACGACCCCGAGGACGCGCTCGCGCTCGTCACCCGGCACCCGGTCGGCCTTGTTGACCACGACGAGGTCGGCGATGCCGAGGTGCCGGTCCACCTCGGGATGCCGTTCCCTGGTGGCGTCGAACTCGGCGGCGTCCACGACCTCGACGAGTCCCCCGTACACGATGTGCGGATTCTCGCTGGCCAGCAGCATCTTCACGAGCTCCTGCGGCTCGGCGAGCCCACTCGCCTCGATGACGATGACGTCGATCCCGGCGGAGGGCCGGGCGAGGCGCTCCAGGTACTCGTCGAGCTCACTGGCGTCCACGGCGCAGCACAGACAGCCGTTGCCGAGGGAGACGGTCGAATCGCCGAGCTGGCCCGCGACGGACATGGCGTCGATCTCGATCGACCCGAAATCGTTGACGATCGCCCCGATCCGGCTGCCACCGCTGTGGTGCAGCAGATGGTTGAGCAGAGTCGTCTTGCCCGAGCCCAGGAAGCCGGCGAGGACGACGACCGGGATCTGCTGCCTGTTCAACGCGGACCTCTCGTATCGACGCTGGTACGGACCGCGGCGGATGCCGTACGACGAATGAAGACGGGGCCAGGATAGGCACGCGTAGTCGGGCCGCGGAGTGAACGATTGTTAGCGGCGCTCGCGGGGCACACGTTAGGCACGGCGCAGGGTTGTCAGACCACCGCTTCCTTCCGTGCGCCTCCTCTCCGCCTCCCCGCCGATCAGAGCCGCTCGGCACCCTGGGAGACGGCAAGCGCACCGCCCATCGCTCGCCGGTCCGCTCCCTGTCGACCCGCACCCGACGACCGGCGGACGGTCGCCGATTCGGGGGTTGACATGACCACACAGAAGGCTTGGGTACGGGGGGTGGGTCCTGCCGCCGCAGCGGGGCTGGCCTTGACCGTGGGCGCCCTCGGCGCCCTCCTCAACCAGCAGCATCAGCTCAAGAAGTTGCGTATGCGGCTCGACCGGTTCGAGGAGAAGGACCGCGGCGAGCCGCAGCGGCACGTCGACCTGGCCAACCAGCAGCGCCTTCAGTGGGAACTGCTGAGCAAGGCGATGGAAGATCCCACGCTGGCCGCGGTGCTCGACACGTCCGAGGGTTCACTCCCGCATACGAAGCACCGTCAGTTCCTTTTCGCCAACGCCCTGTACACCAACGCCCTGCTCGCCTACCGCATCGGCAACGTCAGCCGGGTCGAGCTCTTCGGGCACTTGCGCGGAACACTCCAGAACCCCATCTTCCGCGAGTACTGGGAGGTCACCCGGGACGCCAGGGCGAGCCTCGACGAAAACTCCGTAGAGGCCCAAGTGGGTCGGATGGTGGACCACTTGATCCATGACCTGGATGAATCCGACACGGAGGAGTGGTGGGTGGTGGGTACTCCGCCGGAGTAACCCGATAAATGTCATATCGGCGGAATAGCCCACCACGAGAGGAGTAACCTTCCGCCACCCCGTCCATCCGCATGAGAGATCAGGATCCCCTTGCAGATCGTGCGTCGCATCGGTGTGCCCCCGCGTGAACGAGGCAGCGCCTCCGGCCAGACGTGTCCCGACATCTTCGAGCTGAATGACGGCAATTTCGCTGTCATCGGGACGGACCGGACCTCAGCCCTGGTAACGGAGTTGCCTTCCGACGCCGGGTGCGCAGACTACGAACGCATCGTCGTCGTCAGTCGCGAAACGCTGATCAGGGCAAAAGCGGACATTCCTGATAAGTAGCCAAGCGGTGACCCCTCGGGGACGCGGGGTGGAACACCCCGCGCCCCCGGCCGGTTCCCGCGACGAACCGGACGGCCTCGGCCCGATCGGCGGGGGCCGGAGGAGGACGCCCTCAGTGACCCGACGCAACAGCAGGCCGCGCGGCGCCGCGGCATGGGCCTGCGTGGCCCTGGCCTCACTCGCTGTCATCTGCGTGACCCCGTTCCTGCTCGATGGCCTGGCGCCACGCTCGCTGGACTGGAACCGCCTCAGTGACATCAGCCAGACCTACGGCGCCCTGTCGGTTCTGTTCTCGGCCGCCGCATTGATGGGCGTCGTCCTCTCCATCGCCCACCAGTCGCGGCAGACCCGCATACAGAACGAGGCGGCCCACCGCTCACATCATCATCAGCTCACTCTGCTCACCTTGCAGGACCCGTCCTTCCTGGTGTGCTGGGAGCCGCCCAACACACCCGTCACACGGGAGCGCTGGCGGCAGATTCTCGTGAGCAACCTGATCGTCAGCATGTGGTGGAGCGACTTCACACTCGATCTGCTCGACGAGTCCTCCTTGCGGGCGGTCCTGAAGGACTACTTCCGCGGCGAGGTGGGCCGTGACTACTGGGCGAACAGCGGCGCGTCCTGGCACCGACTCGCGGAGTCGGGTTCCGACCGCCGCATGCGCGCCTTCGTGCGCATCGCCGACGAGGTGTATGCGAGCGCCGTGGACGCCGGCCCCGCCGTGGCGTCCGCCGCGTACTTCACGCCGCCCCACCCCGCCCCGCCGGGCGCCGAGTGAACCGCGCCACGGACACCGCGGCGACGTCCCGCGAAGCGCTCATGGAGAGATCACAGGCCATACACAGGTTGGCTGATTCTCGCTGGTCCCAGCGAGCGGAATCGGCGAGAACCAGCCCCTGGCAGATGGGAACCTACCGCTCGTGAGCACACCAGACATCACCCGCCGCATCGGCGCCTCTCCCCGTCAGCGCGGCAGCCTCGACGGCAACACATGTCCCGACATCTTCGAGCTGAGCGACGGCACTTTCGCCGTCATCGGCGCCGACAGGACGGCGGCGCTCGACAGCAGACTTCCGGCAGACGCCGGGCGTTCGTGTGACGAGCGGATCGTGGTCATCACCCGCGAGACACTAATTCGCGCCAAGATCGACATTCCTGATGTCTGATGTCTGAGCACTGAATTGCACGCACTGACCCGCGCCCCCGGCGCGCCGCGTGACGCGGCGCGCCGGGGGCGCCTTACGCCCACAGCTTTTCGGGCATGGCCACTTCACTCCACGACCTGCAAGGTTGCCCCCTCGCAACGACGGGCCTACGACCGTGCCGCCGGGCGGATGATCTTTGAGTCGCGGGCCTGTTCCAGGATGTTGGCGCTCCAGCCGATCACCCGGGCCGACGCGAACGTCGGCGTGAACATCTCGCGGGGCAGGCCGCACAGTTCCATGACCACGCCCGCGTAGAACTCCACGTTCGTGTGAAGCTCGCGGCCAGGCTTCAGCTCCGCGAGGATCGCCTCGACCTGGCGCTCCACCTCCACCGCGAACTCCACCATGTCGCCGCCGAACTGCTGGGCGATGCCTCGCAGCATGCGGGAGCGGGGGTCCTCGGTGCGGTATACGGGGTGGCCGAAGCCCATGATGCGGTCACCGGCCAGGACCCGCTCGCGGATCCAGCCGTCGATGCGGTCGCGGGTGCCGATCGCGTCCAACGTGTCGAGGGCCCGGCTCGGGGCGCCACCGTGCAGCGGTCCCGACAGTGCGCCGACGGCGCCGACCAGACAGGCCGCTACGTCCGCACCCGTCGAGGTGATGACCCGGGCGGTGAATGTGGACGCATTGAAACCGTGATCAATGGTCGAGATCAAGTACTGCTCGATCGCCCGGGCGCGGGCGGCGTCCGGTTCCGAACCGGTGAGCATGTAGAGGTAGTTGGCGGCGTACGACAGGTCGTCGCGCGGCTCCACGGGGTCGAGGCCCTGGCCGAGCCGGTACAGCGCGGTGAGCAGCGTCGGCACGACTGCGGACGCGGCGAGGGCGTCCGTGCGGCGTCGGTCGTCGTCGATGTCGTACACCGGGCGGAAGCCCTTCGACGCACCGAAGAGGGACAGGGCGGTGCGCAGACCCGAGAGGGGCCCCGACAGGACGCCGGCACGGGCTATGGCGGGCAGCGCGTCGCGTACCTCCGCGGGGATGTGGCGCAGTGACGCGGTGTGCGCTGCGAACGCGGCACTCTGCGCGGCGTCGGGCAGCTCGCCGTGGAACATCAGGTGCCACACGTCCTCGAAGCCGCGCCGCTGCGCGAGTTCGACGGCCGAGTACTGGCGGTAGTGGTAGAAGCCCTCGTACCCCCTGACGTCTCCGAGTTCCGTCTCGGTGACGACGACACCCGCGAGTCCTCGTGGGACCTCTACGGGTTCGGTGGGGGCGGCAGTGGAGCCATTGATCGGCATGTTCTTCCTCGACTTCCTCCCTGGACTTGATTCGACTGTCCATGCTTGATTGATGTGGTGTCAATATTGATTGGATCAATGTAAACGTGCGGGTATCGGGATGCGGATACGGTGACGCCCATGACGGATCAAGGAAGCGCGCACGAAAGCGGGCGGCTCAGCACCAAGGAAGCCGCCGAACTGCTCGGCGTGAAGCCCGAGACCGTGTACGCGTACGTGAGCCGTGGCCTGCTCAGCAGCCGCCGTGGTCCGGGCTCCCGGGGCAGCACCTTCGAGGCCAAGGAGGTCGAGGCACTGGCCCGCAGGAACCGGCGCGAACCCGCCGCGGCGACCACGGCCGACGAACTCTCCGTGCGCACCCGCATCACGCTCATCGACAAGGACCGCTACTACTACCGCGGTGTCGACGCCACTGAGCTCGCGCTGAACCACTCCTACGAAGAGGTCGCCGAGTGGCTGTGGACCGGCGTCCTGCGCCCCGGCGTCGAATTCACCGCTCCCGAGGAGACCGCCGCCGCGGCCCGCAGCGCCGTCGACGCGCTGCCCGAGCACAGCGGCCACACCGACCGGCTGCGCGTGGCCGCCATCTCCGCCGCGGCCGCCGACCCGCTCCGCTTCGACCTCTCCGAAGACGCCGTCATCGGTACCGCGCGCACCCTCATCCCCACCCTCGTCACCGCCCTCCCGCCCGTCCTGCCCACGCACCGCGACGCGGGCCCGCTGGCCCGCCGCCTGTGGGCCCGGCTGACCGGCATCCAGCCCGACGAGGCCGCACTGCACGCGCTGGACACGGCGCTCGCCCTGCTCGTCGACCACGACCTCGCCGCGTCGACGCTCGCCGTCCGCGTCGCGGCCTCGGCGCGGGCCCACCCGTACGCCGCCGTGTCCGCCGGACTCGGCGTCCTGGAGGGCCCCCTTCACGGTGCGGCGAGCGGGCTCGCCCATCGCATGCTGCTCGAGGTGCTCGACCGGGGAAGCGCGGCTCCCGTGGTCGCCGACGAACTCCGCGCGGGCCGTCGCGTCCCCGGACTCGGCCACCGGCTCTACCCCGGCGAGGACCCGCGCGCGCAGGCGTTGTTCGCCCTCCTGGAGGCGATGCCGAAGGCCGGCCCCGCCCTGGCGGCGGCCCACGACGTCGTCGCCACCACCGCCCGCCACACCGACCTGCGGGCCAACGTCGACCTCGCCCTTGCCGTCCTCACCGCGTCCACGGGGATGCCGGCGGAGGCGGGCGAGACGATCTTCGCGGTGGCGCGCACGGCAGGCTGGATCGCGCACGCTCTGGAGGAGTACGAGGAGCGGCCGCTGCGGATGCGTCCCAGCGGCCAGTACGTCGGTCTGCGCCCGCCCCGGCCCCAACCGATGCCCTCCTCGGAGGACGCTCCGGTGGCGTGACACCCGGCCCCCCGGTTCGGGACCGCCAACGACGGGAGACAGCGCCTGAAGGGCCCGGGAAGCAGGGCAGGTTAGGCTCGCCTGCGTGAGTACGTGTGCGACCGCCTCGCGGGACCTGTCCGAGCCGCTCGCGGGGACCGCGGCCACCGCCCGGACATGGCTCCTGCTGGAACAGCCGGGCCCCTGGGGCTCCAAGGCCCTGACGTCCAGCCATCTCGACCCGGAGCTCGGCCGCGCCCTGGAAAAGGCCGCCGAGGGCACCGGCGTGCGCATCGCCCTGATCCGCCGCCCCGGGCGCCACGCGGACTGTCACGCGACGGCCCGACACCAGGTCTACGCGGGACACACCGTCCCGGGCCGCACCTGGCTGCGCGGCGCGGTGCTCGACGACCCCCGTCAGCTGCTGGACCTCGACTTCGCCGCACTCGGAGCGGGTGACCACGGCGGCTTCGGTACCCCGCACACCGGCGACCCGCTCGTGCTCGTCTGCACGAACGGCAAGCGCGACCGCTGCTGTGCCCTGCTCGGCCGACCGCTCGCCGCCGCGCTCACCGACTCCGGGACGGAGGGCGCCTGGGAAATCACTCATCTGGGTGGTCACCGCTTCTCGCCCACCCTGCTCGTGCTGCCCTACGGATACGCGTACGGCCGCATGGAGACGCCTGCCGTCAAGGAGATTCTCGACGCGGCACGTGCGGGACGTGTCCGCGCCGAGGGCTGCCGGGGCAATTCGGCCTGGGAACGGCCCGGGCAGGCCGCCGAGCTCGCCGTGCGCGAGGCGACGGGCGAGGACGCGGCCGACGCCCTGCGGGTCGTGGCAACGGATAAAGCGGCCAGAGCAGACGGAGCGAGCGGTGCAGGCCGAGCAGAGGGAGCGGGCCGAGCGGACGGGGCAGGCGGAACAGGCAGAGCAGGCGGGGAAACCACTCACTGGGAGGTGACCGTCGCGCATGTGGACGGCCGCCGATGGCGCGTCACCGTCGCTCAGGAGGCATCGCTGCCGCCCCGCCCGGAGAGCTGCGGCGCCGCGCTCGGCTCACCCGCGCGGATGGATGTCGTGGCCGTGCGGCCCCTCCCCGAAAACGCAGACGGGCCCACGTACGAGATCCCCGCCACAGTGACTTCGAAGTAGCCGGGTCGCGGCCGTACCGTTCGTACACATGAGCCCGACCTCCCCTGCGCGACGCCTGCGCCTCGGCCTGCCGCGGCGTGTGTTCTCGCAGGTGCTGCTCATGCAGCTGGCCATCGCCGCCGGCGTCGCCGTGCTCGCCACCGGCCTCTTCCTCGCGCCGCTGGGCGACCAGCTGGACGACCAGGCGATGCGTCGCGCGCTGGCCATCGCTCAGACGACGGCCGCTCAGCCGCGTATCGCCGAGGACCTGTCGTCGTCCCGGCCCACGGCCGAGGGGCCCGTCCAGGAGGCGGCCGAGCGGATCCGGCGGGCCAGCGGCGCCGAGTACGTAGTGATCATGAACAGGGAAGGCGTGCGCTGGTCCCACACCGACCGCGGTCAGATCGGCAAGGTCGTCTCCACGGACCCCAGCGACGCCCTCGCCGGGCGTGACGTCATGGAGATCGACAACGGCACGCTGGGGCGCTCCGCGCGCGGCAAGGTGGCGCTGCGGGACGCGAGCGGGGAGATCGTGGGCGCTGTCTCCGTGGGCATCGAGTACGACAGCGTGCGGGCCAGGCTGGTGCACTCGATCCCCGGGTTGCTCGCCTACGCGGGCGGAGCACTGGCCGTCGGCGCGCTCGCCGCGTATCTGATCTCCCGAAGGGTGCAACGGCAGACCCGCGACCTGGCCTTCTCCGACATCTCCGCGCTGCTCGCCGAGCGTGAGGCGATGCTGCACGGCATCCGTGAGGGAGTCGTCGCACTGGACCGGGCCGGCCGGATCCGGCTGCTCAACGACGAGGCACAGCGCCTCCTCGGCCTCGGTACGGAGGTGATCGGGCAGCCGCTCGACGCGGCGCTCGGGGGCGGGCGCACGACCGACGTGCTCGCCGGACGCGTCACCGGAACCGACCTGCTGACCGTCCGGGGGCAGCGCGTCCTGGTCGCCAACCGCATGCCCACGGACGACGGCGGCGCCGTCGCCACCTTGCGCGACCGCACGGAGCTCGAACAGCTCGGCCGGGAGCTCGACTCCACCCGCGGCCTGATCGACGCCCTGCGCGCGCAGGACCACGAGCACGCCAACCGCATGCACACGCTCCTCGGGCTGCTGGAACTGGAGATGTACGAGGAGGCCGCGGAGTACGTCGGTGACGTCGCCGGCGCCCACCGGGTGACCGCCGAGCAGATCACCGAGAAGATCCACGACCCACTGCTCGCCGCCCTGCTGGTCGGCAAGGCGACCGTGGCGACGGAGCGCGGCGTCGCCCTCTCGGTACCGCGCGACGCCGCACTGCCGGACCGCCTCGTCGATCCCGGCGGCCTCGTCACGATCGTCGGGAACCTCGTCGACAACGCCCTGGACGCCGCGGCGGGCACCCGCCACGCGCGCGTGGAGGTCGATCTGCGCACCGAAGGGCGCACCGTGGTCCTACAGGTGCGCGATTCCGGCCCGGGAGTGCCCGCGGAACAGCGAGAGACGATCTTCACGGAGGGGTGGACCACCAAGGAGCCGCCCGCGCACGGCAAACGCGGCATCGGTCTCGCCCTGGTCCGCAGGCTCGCCGAACGGCAGGGCGGCAGCGCACGCGTCGGTGAAGCTGTGGACGGGGGCGCGGAGTTCACCGTCGTACTGCCCGAGGGGCTGACGGAGTCCGGGATCGCCGCGGCGGAGGAACACGACGGCCCACAGCACGAAGGAGCGACGATGACCCGGGTCACCGAGGGGCCACGATGATCGAGGTTCTCGTCGTGGACGACGACATCCGCGTCGCGGACGTCAATGCCGCCTACGTGGAGAAGATCCCCGGCTTCCGGGTGGCCGCGAAGGCGCACAGCGCCGCCGAGGCCCTGCGCCTCGTCGAGGGCGTCCCCGTGGACCTGGTGCTCCTGGACCACTACCTGCCGGACGAGACCGGCCTCTCCGTCGTACGCAGCCTGCGGGAGCGGGGCCACCAGACCGACGTGATCATGGTGACCGCGGCGCGCGACGTCGCGACCGTGCAGGCGGCGATGCGGCACGGCGCGCTCCAGTACCTGGTGAAGCCGTTCTCCTACGCGGGACTGCGCGCCAAACTCGACGCGTACGCCGCCCTGCGCCGCACCCTGGACGGTGGCGGCGAGGCCGAACAGGCCGAGGTCGACCGCATGTTCAGCGCCCTGTCGTCGACCCCCGCGCCCGAGCTGCCCAAGGGCCACTCCCCCACGACGGCGGAGCTGGTGCGCCGGGCCCTGATGGCCGCGGAGGGCCCGTTGTCCGCCCAGGAACTGGCGGACCGCACCCGGCTCAGCCGGCAGACGGCACAGCGCTACCTGAAGCTCTTGGAGCGCACGGGCAGGGTCCGGCTGAGCCTCAAGTACGGTGACACGGGCCGCCCCGAGCACCGCTACGAGTGGGCAGCCAGCGTCTGAGACACCGCGGAGGCCCTGCGTACCGAGCCGCCCCCCTCCCTCATCCGGGGGAATCGTTACGCCGCTCCGGCGCCGGTGAGCGACCGCACCTCCGTCTCCGCATGCTTGACCTCGTCCGCCGCCTCGCGCGAGGTGACCGTGCCGAGCCACCCCGCGAGGAAACCCAGCGGGATGGAGACGAGCCCCGGGTTCTCCAGGGGAAAGTACTGGAAGTCGACCCCGGGGAAGAGGGAGTGCGGCCCTCCGGAGACCACCGGCGACAGGACCACCAGCACGAGCGCGGGCAGCAGTCCCCCGTACACCGACCACACCGCGCCCCGCGTCGTGAAGTTCCGCCAGAACAGGGAGTAGAGCAGCACCGGCAGGTTGGCGGACGCGGCGACGGCGAAGGCGAGACCCACCAGGAAGGCGACATTGAGATCGCGGGCCAGCAGTCCGAGACCGATCGCGATCACGCCGATCCCCGCGGCGGCGAGCCGGGCGACCGCCACCTCGCTGCGCGGCTTCGCGTTCCGGCGCCGCAAGGAGGCGTACAGGTCGTGGGCCACGGATGCCGACGAGGCCAGCGTGATGCCGGCGACCACCGCGAGGATCGTGGCGAAGGCGATGGCGGCGACGATGGCGAACAGAACCGTTCCGCCCGTCGAGTGCGCGCCGCCTCCCAGGTCGAGCGCGAGGAGCGGAACCGCCGTATTGCCCGCGGCATTCGACCCCCGCACCACATCGGGGCCGACAACGGCGGCTGCGCCGAACCCGAGCACGATCGTCATCAGGTAGAAGCTGCCGATGAGACCGATGGACCAGACGACGGAACGGCGGGCGGCCCGCGCGGTCGGCACGGTGTAGAAGCGGGAGAGGATGTGCGGCAGACCGGCGGTGCCGAGCACCAGCGCGAGACCGAGGCTGATGAAGTCGAGGCGCGCGGTCCAGTCCCCGCCGTACTTCAGACCGGGCGCGAGGAACCGGTCGCCGTGCCCGCTGCGGTCCGCCGCCGCCCGCAGCAGCTGGTCGAAGTCGCCGTGGAAACGCACCAGGACAAGGACGGTCAGCGCGATCGCCCCGCCCATCAGCAGGACCGCCTTGACGATCTGGATCCAAGTGGTGGCCCGCATCCCTCCCAGCGACACATAGACGACCATGAGCGCGCCGACGCCGATCACCGTCCACGTCTGCGCCGCCCCGCTCGTCCCTCCCAGTAGCAGCGCCACCAGTGAGCCGGCCCCGACCATCTGCGCCACCAGATAGAGAACGGACACGGTGACCGAGGAAGTTCCCGCTGCGATCCTCACGGGGCGTTCCCTCATCCGCGCAGCGACGACATCTCCGAGCGTGAACCGCCCGCAGTTGCGCACGAGTTCGGCCACGAGGAACAGGACGACCAGCCAGGCGACGAGGAAGCCCACCGAGTAGAGCAGCCCGTCGTAGCCGAAGAGGGCGATGAGTCCGGAGATACCGAGGAAGGAGGCGGCCGACATGTAGTCACCGGCGATGGCGAAACCGTTCTCCATCGGGGAGAAGAGCCGCCCGCCCGCGTAGAACTCCTCCGCCGAGCCGTGTCTCTTGCGGCTCGCCCACGTGGTGATCGCGAGCGTGACAGCAACGAACACCCCGAACAGCAGCAGCGCCAGGCTCTGATGGTCCCCCGTCACCGCTCCACCTCCCGGACGGACACGGCTTCTTGTGCGGGCGCAACTCCTCGCACATCCACCGCGTGCTGCGCAAGCACCGCTTCCTGCGCAGGGACCGCGTCCTGCACGGGCACCGCGTCCGGAAGCACCCCCGCACCCTGCTCCGCCCGCTGCTCCTGCTCCCGCTTCTGCTCGAAGACGGCCCAGCGCAGGTCGAGCGCCGCCCTGTCCCGCCGCAACCGTGCGTGGCGCGCATACGCCCACGTCAACAGGAACGTCGTCAGGAACTGCCCGAGCCCGGCCACCATCGCCACGTTCACCGCGCCGCTGACGGGCCGCGCCATCAGGCCCGGCACCGTCGTCGCGGCCACGACGTACGCGACGTACCAGGTGAAGAAGAACGCCACGCCCGGGACGACGAACCTCCGGTAGCGACCGCGCACTTCCTGGAAAGCGGCGCTGCGCTGCACTTCCACGTAGATGTCGGCCGGGCTCACGCTCCCCCGCGGGCCCGCAGCCCGAGGGGTCACCGCGGAAGCCGGCTCCCCTGTGCCGTCGATCTCTCCCCAGCCGGAGGCAAGCGTGTCGTACCAGGGGTCTCTCAGGTCGCCGGAGCTGTCCCGGCCGGCAGCGGCCCGGCCCGGCCCGCCCTCGGGCCCCGCGTGCTTCTCCACCGAACTCTCCTTAGTCCGCAGCCCTGTTCGGCCACGTGCCCAAGGATGGACAGAACGGTAAGATCCCTGACTCTCCTCTCAATGCTCTTCACCCCATCAGGTGAAGCCACGTCAGATGCCGGAGCCTCTGTCCAGCTTGATGAGCCCATGTCTGTACGCGTAACGAACGGCCTGCGCGCGGTCCTTGAGGGACGCCTTCGCGAAGAGGTTGTTGATGTGGGTCTTCACCGTCGCGGTGGAGACATGCAGCGCCCGCGCGATCTCGTGGTTCGACATCCCTTCGGCGATCAGGACCAGCACCTCCGTCTCACGCGCCGTCAGGCCGTCGGGCGGAGCGGCTGACGACGCGTCGTCCGGCTCGGACAACCGCTCCAGGAGCCTCCGCTGGATCCGCGGGGAGAGTCCCGCGTCCCCCGAGAGCACGTCCTCGACGGCCCGCACGATCTCGTCCCCGCCCGCGTCCTTCGTGAGATAGCCGCGCGCCCCCGCCTTGAGCGCGGGGAACAGCGAGTCGTCGTCGGCGTAGGTCGTGAGCACGACGACCTGTGTCCCCGGATACTCGGCGCGGATACGTCGCGTGGCCTCCGCGCCGTCGCACCGGGGCATTCGCAGGTCCATCAGGACGACGTCCGGGGCGACCTCGCCGACCAGGCGCACCGCCTCCTCACCGTCCGCGGCGGCACCCACCACCTCAACGCCGGGCAGAAGTCCCAACAGCATCACGATCCCCTCGCGCACCACGGTCTGGTCGTCGACCACGATCACCCGCGCGGGTGGCTTCCCCCGGCCCTCGACAGGCCCCGCCGGTCCGTCGCCGGTCGCCTTCGCGGCGGTCTCGTCCCCCGTCATCCCGGCACCCTCAGCGTCACCACGAAGCCCTCCTCACCCGGTCCCGCCTGCAGGGATCCGCCCAGCAGCTCGGCGCGCTCGCGCATCCCGAGCAGACCGTACCCGGCGCCGGTGGTGGCGAGTTCACCCGGCGATCTCCCTCCCGAGTCCCTGACGTCGAGCCTCACTTGGTCGTTCTCGTACCGCAGACAGACCTCGACCTGCGCGCCCGGAGCGTGCTTGCGGACGTTCGTCAGGGCTTCCTGCGCCACTCTGCGCACCGCCTGGGACGCCTCGGCGGGCAGGGGGCGTCGGTCCCCCGTCACGGTGACCGACGCGCGGTCGGCCGCGACGAGCTCGCGCAGGAAGTCCTCGACCGGGGTCATCTCCCCGCGCAGCGCGGACAGGGCATGTCTCGTCTCGGCGAGCCCCTCCCTGGCCATGGACCGTGCCGCCACCACCCGGCCCAGAATCTGCTCCTTGGACGCGTCTCTTTCGATCAGCAGCCGCGCGGCCTCCAGGTGGACGAGCTGAGCGGAGAGGCTGTGCGCGAGCACGTCATGGATCTCGCGGGCGATGCGGGACCGCTCGGCGAGAGCGGCAGCTTCCGTCTCGGCGACCCGCGCGGCGCGCTCCTGCGTCAGCAGCCGGAGGGCGCTGCCCCTGGCCTCGGCGTCCAGTCGCAGGGTGTATCCCGCCAGTACCAGACCGACGCCGACGAGCGCCGTGGTGAGCGGGCTGTCGCCGATGTACGCGGCGTACCCGGTCATGGCCGCGAGCACACAGGGCGCTGCCGCGACCATCGGGAGGCGTTCCAGGGCGGAGACCGCCGAGCCGCACCACAGCACCGTGGCGAGCACCTGCCAGTCGCCGAACTCGGCGGCGAGCGCGGTGGCCAGGAGCAGCGCCATGAGTGCCAGGGACGGCCAGAGGCGGTGGGCGAACGAGACCCGGAAGAACGCCCATCCGATCGAGGTGACGGCCAGGACGATCGCCACGCCTGCGACCAGCCGCCAGCCGCGTTCCGCGTGGAACGCGTCCCACAGCAGGCTGCCGAGGATCACCCCGCGCAGGACCCTGAGGAACCACAGTCGGGCGAGGCTCATCCCCGCCCAGGTGAGCGCCTCGCGGGAGGGCCACCGCGTCCACCAGTCCCCCATCACACGGGTTCCTTCCGCATCGGTCCGGGCGCCGCGTCGGCCACACCGTACGCCGCGGGGCGGGGGCCTGCGCGCAGTATGAGCAGGCCACTGCGGACGACCAGCGTGGCCGCGAGGGCCAGCATCAGACCGGGGGTGCCCTGTCGCACATGCAGGAGCGCGCCGATGCCGAAGAGCCCCGCCCGGAGTCCGATTCCGACGGCCCCGACCACGGCGGTTGCCTTGGTGCCTTTGACACAGATCACCAGTGCGTTGGTGAGCCCGGACATGTCAGCCTCCGTACAGCCAGCGGGGACGGGGCCGGTCCGCGGAGGACCGACGCCTTCGACGCTACGGAAACCGCCTGGTCACGGCATCGGCGCAGGGGTTGAACACGGGTGGAGCCGTGCTCTCCACCCGCGGGTGGAGAGCACGGCTCCTGCCGTACCTGGCGAGCCCCTGCGACGGGGCGCGCGAGTCGTTCAGCGTCTTGTCACGCGTCGATCCGTGAGCGGTCCAGCGTCGCCGCGGAGCTCGTGATGAACTCCTTGCGCGGCGCGACGTCGTTGCCCATCAGGAGGTCGAAGACCTGCTCGGCGGAGTCGAGGTCGGAGATGTTGATGCGGCGCAGGGTCCGGAAGCGCGGGTCCATCGTCGTCTCGGCCAGCTGGTCGGCGTCCATCTCGCCGAGGCCCTTGTAGCGCTGGATGGAGTCCTTGTACCGGATGTTCTTGCGCTGCAGCTCGAGGAGCGTCTCGCGCAGCTCGCGGTCCGAGTACGTGTAGATGTACTTGTCCTGGCCCTTCTTCGGCTGACTGAGCTCGATGCGGTGCAACGGCGGGACCGCCGCGAAGACCCGGCCCGCCTCGACCATCGGCCGCATGTACCGCTGGAACAGCGTCAGCAGCAGGATCCGGATGTGCGCGCCGTCGACGTCGGCGTCGACGAGCAGGATGATCTTTCCGTAGCGCGCCGCGTCGATGTCGAAGGTCCGGCCCGACCCGGCTCCTATGACCTGGATGATCGCACCGCACTCGGCGTTCTTCAGCATGTCCGTCACGGACGCCTTCTGAACGTTGAGAATCTTGCCGCGGATGGGCAGGAGCGCCTGGAACTCGGAGTTCCGGGCGAGCTTGGCGGTGCCGAGCGCGGAGTCTCCCTCGACGATGAAGAGCTCGCTGCGCTCCACGTCGTCGCTGCGGCAGTCGGCGAGCTTCGCGGGCAGCGACGAGGACTCCAGAGCCGTCTTCCGGCGCTGGGCGTCCTTGTGCTGGCGGGCCGCGATGCGGGTGCGCGCCGCGGCGACGGCCTTGTCCATGACGGCGCGGGCCTGCGCCTTGGCGTCCCTCTTGGTGGAGGTCAGAAACGCCTTGAGTTCCTTGGCGATGACGTTCGCGACGATGCGGTTGGCCGCGGAGGTGCCGAGCACCTCCTTCGTCTGACCCTCGAACTGCGGCTCGGCGAGACGGACCGTGACGACCGCGGTGAGGCCCTCCAGGGCGTCGTCCTTGACGATGTCGTCCTCGGCGACACGCAGCACCTTCTGGGCGCGCATCGCCTCGTTCATCGTCTTGGTGAGGGAGCGCTCGAAGCCGGTGACGTGGGTGCCGCCCTTGGGGGTGGCGATGATGTTGACGAAGGACTTGATCGTCGTGTCGTACCCGGTCCCCCAGCGCATGGCCACGTCCACGCCCAGTTCGCGGGTGACCTCGGTGGGCGTCATCTGGCCGTGCTCGTCGAGGACGGGGACAGTCTCCTTGAAGGTGCCCTGGCCGGAGAACCGGAGGACGTCGCAGACCGCCTTGTCCTGCGCCAGGTACTCGCAGAACTCGCTGATGCCGCCGTCGAAGCGGAAGGATTCCTCGCCCTTGGAGCCGCCGTCGCCGAGACCGAGCTCGTCGCGCACGACGATGGTGAGGCCCGGGACCAGGAAGGCGGTCTGACGGGCGCGCTGGTGCAGGTTCTCCAGCGAGAGCTTGGCGTCCTTGAGGAAGATCTGGCGGTCCGCCCAGTAGCGCACGCGCGTGCCGCTGCGGGCCTTGGGGACCTTCTTGACCTTGCTCAGCCTGGCCGAGGGGTCGAAGGGCGCCTCGGGCCCCTGCTTGGCGAAGGCGCCGGGGACGCCGCGGCGGAAGCTGATGGCATGGGTGTGCCCGGCGCGGTCCACCTCGACGTCGAGGCGCGCGGAGAGCGCGTTCACCACGGAGGCGCCCACGCCGTGCAGGCCGCCCGAAGCGGCGTACGAGCCGCCGCCGAACTTGCCGCCCGCGTGGAGCTTGGTCATGACGACCTCGACGCCGGAGAGACCGGTCTTGGGCTCGACGTCGACCGGGATGCCTCGGCCGTTGTCCCGGACCTCCACGGAGGCGTCGTCGTGGAGGATGACCTCGATGTGGTCGCAGTACCCGCCCAGGGCCTCGTCGACGGAGTTGTCGATGATCTCCCAGAGGCAGTGCATCAGGCCGCGGCTGTCCGTCGACCCGATGTACATGCCCGGACGCTTGCGGACGGCCTCGAGCCCCTCCAGGACGAGCAGGTGCCGCGCGGTGTAGTTGGAACCGTCCCGGTCTGCTCCTGTCAGCAACGCTGTGGACGGCACGGACGTCTCGGCGGTCACGCGGTTCGCTCCTCGCTGAATTTCAAAGGGGGTCCTTTGGGGTAAGGACGCGGCTTCGGTTACCGGTCAGAGGGTACCGAGGCCTGGTAGAGCCGTTGTCACGCCACCCTCGTCTCAACTCAGACTAGTCCAGACTCGCATACACGTTCGATCCCTCGTTGGAGTGAAGCGCACGTCACGTTCCCTTCGAGGCATGAACCATTTAGGCTCCGGGCACGTCCTCATGAACAACCGGCAACCCAGCCGGGGACGACCTGACCTGACAGACAGCGCGAAACCGTAAGACACGTAAGAGACGCAATACGGCACATTCGCCGCCAACCGGCAACGGACAGCCACCTCGAAAGAAAAGTTCGAGGAAAAGCCACGAGCGGGAACGTTTTCGGCCTGGTTGGATGTTGACCCTGGTACGACAGCTCGTCGAGCTAGAGAAGAGGCGACGTGACTACTGTTCTGACCCCCGCGAGCCCCCTGACGGCCGCTGATCGCTGCGACCGCTGCGGCGCCCAGGCATACCTGCGCGTCGTCCTGTTGAGCGGCGGTGAACTGCTCTTCTGCGCCCACCACGGCCGCAAGTTCGAGCCGGAACTCAAGAAGATCGCCGCTGAGATACAGGACGAGACGGAGCGTCTGACCGCCGTTCCGGAAAGCGCCACCGAAGAGGAACGCTGACACCTCGCACCCACGACGAGCCAGCTCCGGCGCACCAGGCCGGCGAACGGGCGGCCGCCCCTGCCAACCACAGGGACGGCCGCCCGCTCTCGTCACAGGGGCACCCAGAGCCCTTCTGGACCCCTCCGGGCCTTTCGGCCACCCGCCTCCGGGCGAGCAGCCGGCTCAGTCGCGAGCGCCCAGCACCCTGGTGACGTCCGAGATCCGCGTATAGACGCCAGGGCTCCCGGGGCGGCCGCAGCCGCTCCCCCAGGACACGAGCCCGATGAGGCGACCTCGTGCGACCAGCGGGCCGCCACTGTCGCCCTGACAGGCGTCCCGCCGCCCCTTCAGCTCGCCGGCGCAGAGCATGGTCCGGGCGATATACCGCCCATCGGCACTGCCCGGGTACGCCTCCTCGCACACCCGGTCGGCGAGCACCTCGACCCGCGCCGAACGCAGCGTACGGGCGTAATCACCCTCTCCAGTGGTGTCCCCCCAGCCATAGACGGCAGCAGCCGTGCCCGGCCGGTACGCCGGGTCGCCGGACCCCGCCATCCGAATGGCGCGCCCCTCGGGGAGCGGTTCGGCGAGGGTCAGGGCCGCCACGTCGCCCGAGTTCGTCTGCCCGTCGTACTCCGGGTTGATCCGAACCTCGCGTACGGACACCTCGTCACCCTCCGATGACCGCAGGTCACCGCGGCCGACGATGACCTTCAGGTCCGTCACCTCTTTCAGGGGCACCCCCAGTACGTCCTTGCTCATGCAATGGGCCGCCGTCAGGACCGTGGAGCGCCCGGTGACCACACCGCCGCAGAACTGTCCTGCGCGCGAGCCGCCGAACCGGGCGCGGCTGGAGACGGCGACCACCCATGGACTCTCGGACACATCCACCGGATGGCCCCCGACAACCACGCTGTCGGCCGACGCGGGAGCCGGGGCGGCCAGGGGCAGGGCAGCGGCACCGGCCGCCAGAGCCAATACCCCCGTCCACGCTCGGGCGAAGGGACGACGCATGCGATCTCCTCACTCTGGGTTGCCATTGCGTACCCCAGAGTCAGGCAGTATCGCTCACCCCGCACCCGCGCAGGCGAAAGGCCCGAAGTCCGCTTGTCGCGGGCTTCGGGCCTTTCGGGGGTGCCTCGGGTGACCGGACGGTGTCTAGTCGAGGTAGTCGCGCAGGACCTGCGAGCGCGACGGGTGACGCAGCTTCGACATCGTCTTCGACTCGATCTGACGGATGCGCTCACGCGTCACCCCGTAGACCTTGCCGATCTCGTCGAGGGTCTTGGGCTGGCCGTCCGTGAGGCCGAAGCGCATGGAGACCACGCCCGCCTCACGCTCGGACAGGGTGTCCAGGACGGAGTGCAGCTGCTCCTGGAGGAGCGTGAAGCTGACCGCGTCGGCGGGAACGACCGCTTCGGAGTCCTCGATGAGGTCACCGAACTCGCTGTCGCCGTCCTCACCCAGGGGGGTGTGGAGGGAGATCGGCTCACGGCCGTACTTCTGGACCTCGATGACCTTCTCGGGGGTCATGTCGAGTTCCTTGGCCAGCTCCTCCGGAGTGGGCTCACGGCCCAGGTCCTGGAGCATCTGGCGCTGGACACGGGCCAGCTTGTTGATGACCTCGACCATGTGCACCGGGATACGGATGGTGCGGGCCTGGTCGGCCATGGCGCGGGTGATCGCCTGACGGATCCACCAGGTGGCGTACGTGGAGAACTTGTAGCCCTTGGTGTAGTCGAACTTCTCGACCGCGCGGATGAGACCGAGGTTGCCCTCCTGGATGAGGTCCAGGAAGAGCATGCCGCGGCCGGTGTAGCGCTTGGCCAGGGAGACCACCAGGCGGAGGTTGGCCTCCAGGAGGTGGTTCTTGGCCCGACGGCCGTCCTCGGCGATGATCTCCAGCTCGCGCTTGAGCTTCGGGGCGAGCTTGTCGGCGTTGGCCAGCTTGTCCTCGGCGAACAGGCCGGCCTCGATGCGCTTGGCGAGCTCGACCTCCTGCTCGGCGTTGAGCAGGGGGACCTTGCCGATCTGCTTCAGGTAGTCCTTGACCGGGTCGGCGGTGGCGCCGGCCGCGGCGACCTGCTGGGCGGGCGCGTCGTCCTCGTCCTCGTCCGAGAGGACGAAGCCCTGGGCGCCTTCCTCGGCGGGCTCGCCCTCGCCGGGCTTGCCGGCGGCGGGTGCCTCCTCGGTGACCTCTTCGTCGAGGAGCTCGTCGGCGTCCTTCTTGGAGGTGGTCTTCTTGGCCGCCGTCTTCTTGGCGGTGGTCTTCTTGGCGACGGCCTTCTTGGCCGTCGTCTTCTTGGCTGCGACCTTCTTCGCGGGCGCGTCCTCGGCGGTGCCGTCCGCGGTCGGCGCCTCAGTGGCGGCGGTGGCGGTGGGCTTCACCGTGGTGGCCTTGGCCGCGACCGTCCTGGTCGCGGTGCGCTTGGCCGGGCTCTTCGCTGCGACGCTCTTGCGGGGGCGTTTCGGCTCCGCGGCACTGACCATCAGCGTCACACCCTCTTCCTCGAGGATCTGGTTGAGGCTGCGCAGAACGTTCTTCCACTGAGTGGCCGGAATCTGGTCAGCTTCGAAGGCACGACGCACGTCATCGCCGGCGATCTGCCCATCAGCCTTTCCCCGCTCGATGAGCGCCATGACAGAGACGGATTCGGCGATCTCCGGCGGGAGCGTACGGGATGTGCTGGCCGACACGAACAACCTCTCGGAACGTTGGAAAACGGCTTCCGGCCCCGTCCATTGTGGACCGGAGCCGACGACCGGCGGCTAGGGATTTGGGCCGACGGCGCGGGCGGGCCGGGGAGCTGCACAGCGTCGCGAACGACCGCTGCATTCCTTCCTCGGCTATCACCTCTTAGGTCATCGCGCTGTTCCTTGGAGCGTTACGCCCAATCTACGTGGCCCGAGTCACACCCCGTAAGCGCACAAAAGCATCCAGATGCGGTCAGAAGCGGCCTATACGCATGCACGAATGATCCCCCGATGCCCCGCGAAGAAACCCCCCACATTCGTGTCGCCGGACTCCCCCGTGCTCCCCAGGAGCTCGTGGCGGGTCCGGCGACACAGGGAGCGGCGGCGGAGTCGCCGACGGGCACGGAGTGACGTACGCGACGACTCAGCACTGCCGTGGGGCACGCGCACGGCCGCGGCGCCTACGCGGACGCGCGGTCAGTGCTCGCGCGGGGCGGGCACGACGCGCTCCACCTCGGGGTGGACGGTGAGCAGCTGCCGCATGGCGGCCTCCGCGCCCGATCCGTCGCCGGCGGCGAGGGCGTCGACGACGCGGGAGTGGTGCACGAGAGAGGCCTCGCTGGGACGGTCGCAGCCGGTGATGGGGCCTCCGGAGACCTGCAGGGCGGCCGAGACGATTCCGGAGAGGTGCTCCAGCATGCGGTTGCCCGCGACCTGGATGAGAAGCGAGTGGAACTCGGCGTCCGCGCGGGAGAAGGTGATCACGTCGCCCTGGCTCAGCGCGTGCCCCATGATCTCGACCATGTCGGCGAGGCGCTGCTGCACCTCCTCGCGGCCGTGCCCGGCGGCGAGCCGCGCGGCGAGGGGCTCGATCATCCAGCGCAGCTCGCCGAGTTCCCGGCGCTGGTCGTCGCGCTGCGGCCCGAAGGCACGCCACTCGATGATGTCCGGGTCGAGCAGGTTCCAGTCGCTGACGGGGCGCACGCGCGTGCCGACGTTGGGCCGGGCACTCACCAGGCCCTTGGCCTCCAGCACGCGCAGGGACTCGCGCACGACGGTGCGGGAGACCTCGAAGCGCTGGCCGATCTCCTCGGGAACGAGCGGGCGGTCGGCGCCGAGGTCGCCGGAGACGATCATCTGGCCGAGCTGCTGGACGAGTTGGCCGTGCAGCCCGCGGCCGCGGCTTCCGGCGGCGCGCCGGCCCACACGCCCCAGGTCCTGATCGGAGCCGTCCCAGACGGGAGGCGCGACGCGGCCGCCGGCGGCGGACTCCGCGTACGGGTATCGGTCGAGGTCACCCGGGCCGGCGAGACCGGAGTCGGCGGAGCGGGCGGTGGTCATCATGGTGTGCGCAAGGGTACTCACGGATCAGTTGTCGGCGTCGCCTCCAACTCCCTTGAGGTCTTTGGTGAAAAGCACACGAAAGGGTGATCGCTTACCTCGTCGCAATTGACGCCTTATCGGAAAGAAACGGACGCCCTTCGGGGAGTTGCGCACACCGCCGCTTCGGAAGGCGGCGGACGGTCGTCAACGGACTCTGGTGCGCATCGCCGTGAGCAGATATGCGCAGAGCAGAGCGGTGAGCGACAACATCAGCGCGGTGCCCACGGGTTGGGCGATCATGCGCACTCCCGCCGCCAGATATCGCTCGGCACCGAACGGCCACTGCACCAGAGCGAGGTCCCGGAGCCGGGCGGGGAGCCCGGCCGCCGATCGCACAGCAGGTCCCTCGACGGCCTTCTGTACGAGTGGTACGACGACGATCGGCACGGCGAGCACGGCGGCGAGGCCCGCGGTCGTGGACCGGAAGACGCCCGCGGCCAGCACGCCGGCCCAGGCGCATCCCGTCACCAGGGCGTACCAACTGGCGGTCAGCGAAGGCCAGTCCGCGGGAACTTTCGTGAGTTCCTCTCCGTATACGAGGTGGAGCAGAACGGCATCGGAGATCACCGCGAGAGTGCTCAGGAGCAGCGCTGTCGCGGCCGCGACGAGGAGTTTGGCACCGAGCATCCCGAGGCGGCGCGGGACGGTGCCACGGTCCGCGGCGAGGGCGGGGTGGCGGAACTCGTCACCGAAGGCGAGGGCGCCGAGGAGCCCGGCGCCGAGGGCGGCGGGCGGCAGCGGAAGTTCGTGGGGCCAGGCTGCGAGCAGGTGCGGTTGCGGGGTGTGCCCGGACCGCGCCAGGAAGACGGAGAAGAGAGCGGAGGTGGCGAGGACGGCGACCAGGGTGAAGTAGCCCGTACCGACGCCCAGCAGGCGCCGGATCTCGTAGCGCAGGGGGCGCAGAGGGCTTCTGCCGGGGCGGACGGTGATGGGGGGTGGCAGGGCGGTGGCCGCGGCGGATACGGACGCGGGTGCGGGTGCGGACGCCTGTGCGGATACGGACGTCGGCGCCGGGGCGGACGTCCGCGCGGGGACGGACTCCGGCGCAGAGCCGGACGCGGGTGCGGACGCGGGCGTCGAGGCTGTGCCCTTGAGGGCAACAGTCAGGGGCTCTGTCGACGGGCGGGGGCGGGGGGTTGGGGTGTCGGTCTCGGCGTCTAGGGGCACGGCATCCAGCGGCACCGTGTCGAGGGGCACGGAGTCCAGCGGCGCCACGTCCTGCCGGTCGGTCCGGTCCTGGGTGCCTTGCCGGTTCAGGCTGTCCCGGGCGTCTTGCCGGTCCGGCTGATCCTTGCCGCCCTGTCGGCCTGGGCGGTCCTGGGCGCCCTGCCGGTCAGGCCGGTCCTGGGTGCCTTGCGGGTCCTGGGTCCCCCGACAGTCCTGGGCGGCCTGATGGTCCGGCCGAGCCGGTGAGCCCTGCGGGAGGGTCCGGCTCGACGGGTGTGTTCGGCGCGTCGGGCTCCCCAGGGGCGCCGGGTGCGTCGGGCGTGTTGGACTCGTCCGGCCCTGTGGGCCCGCGTCGCCGATTTCGTCGGCGAGTTGGTGGACGAGGATGCCGTGGCGGTAGGCGGTCTCGCCCACGGCGGCGCACGTGGATCCGTAGACGGAGAGGCGGTTGCCGTCCTCCGTGACCACCTCGATCGTGCGGTGGTTCGTGCGTGCTTCTTTGGTCAGGAGTGCGCCGAGGCGGGCGGCGTGTGGTGTCCGGACGGCGACGCGGGGGCGAAGTCTGGTGCGTGCGAAGTCCGCGGCCTCCTGGTCGGCGGCCAGCTGTCCGGAGTCCAGCGTGACGACGCGGTCGGCGGTTCGTGCCGCTTCCTTGGGGTCGTCCGTGGTGAACAGAACCGTGCCGCCCTGGGAGGCGTGGGCGCGCAGGATGCCGTGGAGCCAGGCGCTCTCCCGGGCGGAGAGGCCTTCGCCCGGTCTGTCCAGGACGAGCGTGTGGGGGTCGGCGAGCAGCGCGCAGGCCAGACCCAGTCGCCGGTCCATGCCGCGGGAGAGGGCGCCGAGGCGCTCGTTATGGAGGCTGACGAGTCCGACGGCCTCCAGGACGTCGTCGGCGCGCAGGACGGGCACGCCCACGGCCGCGCACAGCATGCGCAGATGGCCGCGGACCGAACGCGCCGGGTGCCCCGGAACGTCGCCCATGAGGACGCCGACCTCGCGTGAGGGGTGGGCGATCCGGTGGAGGGGGCGGCCTCTGAAGTACGTGATGCCACGGCCCTGTTGGAGTTCGAGCATCAGCCGCAGCGCCGTGGTCGTGCCGATCGGCTCGGCGTCGAGCAGCGCCGTGACTCGGCCGCTGTGTGCCTCGAAGGACACGTCCTCGACGGCGGGCGGGAGCTCCTGGCGGGGATTGCTGGTCAGTCCGATGGCCTGGATCATCGCTTCTCTCGCAGGATGTGCGACCGCTCGGCGGCCGGGGCCCGTCCGCCGGATCGGGGACGGACGAACCCCGTGGGTACTGCAGCAAGATAACGCGACATTTGCGGCTTTTCGGTCAGGGCATGGGCCACTGGTGTTCAGTGGTGTCCAGAGGTGACCTGTGAGCACCCCGGCCGTGCAGGTTCAGCAGGTGGTGTCCGAACGGTCGCGTCAGACCTCGGGGCGCAGCATCGGCGGGTTGAGGAGCGTGGCACCGCCCGCGCGGAACAGCTGTGCGGGGCGTCCGCCCTGGCGGGTGGTGGTCCCGCCGGTGGGCACGAGGAACCCCGGGGTGCCGGTGACCTTGCGGTGGAAGTTGCGCGGGTCGAGGACGACGCCCCAGACGGCTTCGTACACGCGTCTCAGCTCGCCGACGGTGAATTCCGGCGGGCAGAAGGCCGTGGCCAGCGAGGAGTACTCGATCTTGGAGCGGGCGCGCTCGACGCCGTCCGCGAGGATCTGGGCGTGGTCGAAGGCGAGCGGGGCGGCCTGTTCGTCCTCGCGGCCGTAGCCACCCTGTTTGAGCAGGGCTTCCACCGGGGCCCAGCGGGCGCTGTTCGCGTCGCCGCCGGCGCGCGGCGCGGGCAGGTCCGGGGCGAGCGCGAGGTGGGCGACGCTGACCACGCGCATTCGGGGATCGCGTTTCGGGTCGCCGTACGTGCCGAGCTGTTCGAGGTGCGCTCCGTTGGCCTGTGCCGGGGCATCGGGCGCGTGCGCGCACAGGCCCGTCTCCTCGCTCAGTTCGCGCGCCGCCGCGGACGACAGGTCCTCATCGGCGCGTACGAACCCTCCGGGCAGCGCCCAACGCCCCTGGAACGGCTGCTCACCGCGCCGCACGGCCAGGGCGCAGAGCGCGTGCCGTCGCACGGTCAGCACGACCAGGTCGACGGTGACAGCGAAGGGCGGGAAGGCCGACGGGTCGTAGGGCGACATGCCGCGATCATAGTCGTCTGCTTGACGATAAACACCTCCTTCGCCCATTGCCGTCCAGTTGCTTCCCGTCATCTCGCCGCCCGGGTCGCCGGGTGCGCGAGTCCGTTCGCGAGTCCCCCCATCCCTGCGCCGATGTCGTGCGTGCGGCACGATCACACCCCCAACTGCAGTCCGTCGGCGGCCTCTTCGACCATGGCGAGGCCGAGTCGGCTCACCCGTACGGAGAACGGTGCTCCCGCGACGCTCAGCCCGCCGAGACCCAGCTCTCCCAGCGGGGCGCTGCGGACCGGAGCGAGCTTCACCGTGCCCGCGGGTGCGTCGGGCCTGATCCCGGCGAGCGCGGCGAGGACGTGCACTCCGGAGGCCGCGGCGGTGGCGGCCGGGCGGCAGGCTGCGGGGTGCGGCAGCGGAGCCGCCCCTTCCGTGCGCTGCTCCCCCGCGTACATCTCGGGCAGCCGGTGGCCGAAGCACTCTGCCGCGGACAACAGGCCGCGCAGGAGCGAGCTCGCCTCCTTCTCGTATCCCGCGGCCGCAAGGCCGGTGACGGCGACCGCCGTCTCGTGCACGCGGACCGCTCCGCCCCTGTGCCCGAACGGGTTGTACGCGGCCTCCTTCGCGCCGAGGCTGCGCAGCCCCCAGCCGGAGTCCATCACGGGCCCGCCGAGGAGCCGGGCGACCTGCTCGGTCCTGACCTTGTCGAGCAGGCCGGCGGCGAGCGCGCCCGAGCCGAGCAGGCCGGTGTCCAGGAGGTGGACGGCGCCTGCGGTGAGGTGCGGCACGGGCCTTCCGTCGGCGAGGCGGGCGGCGGCCGGTCTGCCACCCGCCCGGTCGTCCACCCAGAACTGTTCCTGGAAGGCGGAGCGCAGCCGGGCCGCCCACTGGCGCAGCCCGAGGGAGTCCGCGCGGCCGTGCGCTTCGAGCAGGTCGGCGCCGAGCAGTGCCGCTCGGTGCGCGTGCGCCTGGACCTCGCCGCGTGCGATCCCCGCATGGTGGGCGTCGGACAGGAAGACCCCGTCGCCGACCGCGGTGTGCAGCCACCGCAGGCACCGCTCCGCCGCGGGCAGCAGCTCCTCGACCTCCTGTGCGGGGAGCCCCCAGCGCCAGGCTTCCGCGAGGAGCACAGGGAAGAGCAGGGTCGCCTCGGTGCCCGTGCAGCCGGGCGGCAGATGAGGGCCCGCGTCGCGCAGTGGTCCCGGGATCAGGCCGGACCGGGTGCCGGGGCCACCCATGTGGGCGCGGGCGAGCGCGCGGAGCGTCCCCGCGGCGATACGGGTGCCGAGCGGCAGCGCCATGCGGGCGGCGGCCAGCGCCTCGGCCGGTGCGAGTCCGCAGCGCCACGGTGCGCCCGCGGCCGGATACATGTCGGACGGATGCCCCGGATCCCTGAGCAGCAGCGCCTGCAGGTCCTCGACGGAGCGGGCGAGGAGCGGCTGGACCCTCGGGTCGTCGCCGGTCGCGCGTGCCCCTGCGGTCGAGCGCATCACACCGCGTCCCGCCGCACGGACGGGTCCCGCGCCGTCGGGCCGCACCCTGAGCTCCACGCTCCGTGAGGCGCCCGGCGGCAGGTCCACCTCCCAGCGGAGCAGTCCCGCGGAGGCCAGGGCGTCCGCGGGCGCGGGGTCGGCCGTGACGACGCAGTGTGCCGCGGCGGAGGACCACCGCATGCCCGAGTCGTGCACGCTGGCGGGCAGTTCGGGTCCCGCCCGCCCTGAGGCGACCGCGCCCACCTCCGCGAGGTCCGTGGCGAGCGCGACTTCGAGGGGCAGCCGCAGAGGTCGTCCCGACGCGCTGTGCAAGGTGATCCGCTCCGTGCCGTCCGCGTGCCGGATCCGCTCGACGACGATCTCCGGGTCGGGGCCGCCGTCCGTCGGCAGCCGGAGCGTCGCGACGAACCGGGCGCTGTCCGCGGAGAGCATGCGCGCCTGTACGGCGACCGGGTCGCGCCCCGCCACCCGTACCTGACAGCGGGACAGGGTCCGGCGCCCCGCGCGGTAGAACCCCTCAAGACCTCGGCCGGTCAGCTGCCCCTGGTCCGTCGAGATCGCGAGAGCGGGCAGGGCGACGCAGATCAGTGCGGTGTGCGCGGGCGGGAGTTCGCGGACACGGCGCGGCTCCGGCGCCGCGGCCGGTGCGGGCGCGGGTGCCGGGGATGGCGGGCGTGGAGGCCGGGACGACGGGGGTCGTCCGACGGAAGACGGGGCGGGGAGAGACATGGGCAGCTTCTTTGGCGTCGTCTGCGGTGCCTGCGCGGTGTCTGCGTTCTGCGTGGTTGTGGTGGCTGCGTGATTGCGGTGGCTGCGTGATTGCGGTGTCTGCGTGTCTGCAGGTGTCTGCGGTGCATGTGGCTCGGCGGTGTGACACGGCTGGGGTACCGCCACTCAGGTGAACGGGCAGACCCCGGGGCAAGTCACGCCTCTCGGGGCGAAGCCGACCGTGTGGCCCAGAGATCGTCCGGCGGTCACGGGCTGCCCTTCGCGCTGCGGCGGACGGGCCGTCGGCGTTCCTGCGGGCCCTTTGCCGGGCCGCCGGACGCCCGCGACGCCTCGCTCGCTGCGCGGGGCAGGCGGCGACGGCGTCGCCGGGGAGCCGCGCCGTCACGGGCAGGAGCACCAGGAGCGCCGACGCGGGCAGAGGCGCCGCCCAGGGCGACAGCGTCGTCACGGGTCTCGCGCGTCCGTCGCAGGCAACGGCGGATCGCCTCCGGGTCCATGTCGTCGTTGCAGGCCTGGTTGAGGAGCTGGGCGAAGGCGTATCGGGAGTCGGCTGTCAGCGCCATGTCCAGGGCCTCCTGGCCTGCCGCGAGGTCGCCGAGCGACCAGGCGACCCAGCCGGCGAGAGCGAGGGGCGCGGCGGCGTACTCCGCGTACGCCCCGACGCAGCGCCGGGACAGGGCCCGCCAGAGGCGCAGCGCGGTCGGGCCCTCGGTTCCCTCCATCCACTCCGCCGCACGGTCACGGGTCGTGCGGACCTGGAGCCCGAGGATGAGCGCCGCCGCCTCGTCGTGCGCGATCAGTTCGTCGTCCCTGTTGTCCGCTTCGAGCGTGTCGCCGGGTACCGGCGGTGCCGCTTCGAGGCGCGCCATGATCCGGCGCGCGAGATCGAGCGTTTCCGAGGCGACGCCCTGTTCCGTGTCTGCCGCGCCTGCCGTGTCTGCCGCGCCTGTCGCACTTGTCGTGTCCTCCGTGTCTTCCGCGTCACGCAGCATCCTGGGGAGGAGTTCGACGCTCGCCGCGTCCAGCGCTCGTTCCTGGTCCGCCGCCGCCGCGGTCTCCCACGGAGTGAGCCGTCCCCTGATCTCGCTCTGCGTGGCGGTGGCCTGCACGCCCATGTACGTGGCCGCGGCGGCCAGCACAGATGTGCCCGGCCTGGGCAGCGGAATGCCTTCCGGCGGGCAGCACCGGGTGTCCGGACAGCAGTAGGTCCAGAAGTGGTCCTTCGAGATGCACACGACCTCGAAGACCGGCACGTCCAGGCGCCCGCACGCCGTGCGCAGCTCCTGGGCCAGCGGGCGCAGCCGCTCCACGACCTGCCGTCCCGTCTCCGCGCCGACGGGATCCTGGCAGAGGAACGCGACGATGCCGTCGGGCCGCTCGCCCCTCCGCGCGGAGCCTCCGACCAGGCACTGGGCCAGCTGCTCCGCGACGCACGGCCAGTCCTCCGCGCGCTCGGGGACCCCGAGCCGCACGCGGCCGCCGAACCGCCCCCGTTCTCCGTGCAGGGCGATGAGCACGATGCTCTCCTCGGGCCTGAACCCGAGCAAGTACGGCAACGCGTCCGCCAGTTCGGCCGGGGTGCGGAGTGTGACCACCGGTTCTCCGAACGGGTCGCCCGAATTCCCGGGTCGGGCGGGGAGGCTGTCGTCATGGACAGGACTGTCGGGTTCGAACTGACCCGCTGCTTCGCTGTGGTTCGTCATGCGCCGACTCTCCCGCGAAGCGGCGGATTCCGGTTCGCCCTGTGGATAACCCCGATCAGGAGCACGCCAATTCGGCGCCACGCCGACCGGGAAGCACGCCAATTCGGCGCCACGCCGGTCGGGAAGCACGCCAGTTCCGTGCCACTCCAGTTCCGTGCCACTCCAGTTCCGTGCCACGCGCATCGGGGGAGCAGGCCGATTTGAGGGGCGCGCCCCCTCTGGAACACATCGCCTGGCGCACACCGCCTCGGAAACAGCCGCCCGAACTAATTAGGTTAGGCTAAGCTAAGGCAACTCCGCATCGCTTCGCAGATCGCAGAGCGCAGATCGGACCCAGCGGGACAGCGGATGCGCGCGTCATCAGGGGAGGGAAAACACGCATGGGCCTACCCGCCATCGGCTCCTATCCGATGCCGGACCGCACCGCCCTCCCCAGGTCCCTCGTCTCCTGGCGCATCGACCCGGTGCGTGCCGCACTGCTGATCCACGACATGCAGAACCACTTCGTGGGCGCGTTCCCCACGGGTCGCTCTCCCGTGGTGGAACTCATCGACAACATAGCGACGCTCCGAGAGCTGGCGTCGACACTGGACATGCCCGTCGTCTTCAGTGCGGAGCCCGCCGGCCAGGCGCCGGGGCAGCGCGGGCTCGTCGCCGACATGTGGGGCCCGGGGATCGGGGACGAGCCGGGCGCCGCCGCGATCGTCTCGCCCCTCACTCCGCGCCCCGGCGAGCACCTGCTGTCGAACGTGCGCCACAACGCCTTCCTGCGCAGCCATCTCGGCAGGCTGCTGCGGTCCACGGGCCGCGACCAGCTGATCATCTGCGGCGTGTACGCGCACCTCGGCGTCCTCCTGACCGCGGCGGACGCCTTCATGAACGACATCCAGCCGTTCGTCGTCGCCGACGCGGTGGCCGACCTCTCCGCGGAGGAACACACGCTGGCCCTCCGCTGGGCCGCACGCAGCGGCATGGTCTGCACGACCGACGGTCTGTTGCGCGGTCTTCTCCTGCACAGGGAGCCGAACCACGCGTGACGCGTGACGCGTGACGCGTGGTTCGTAACGCGTGACCGGACCTTCCCCCAGACACAACACCTCCCCCACAAGTAACCGAGAGACGGAGACCATGACAGTACGGGCCGCGGTGGCCGGAGCCAGTGGCTACGCCGGCGGGGAGATCCTCCGCCTGCTGGTGTCGCATCCGGAGGTCGAGATCGGCGCGGTGACCGCGCACAGCAGCGCGGGGCGGCGACTCGGCGACGTACAGCCGCACTTGGCCGCCGTCGCGGACCGCGTCCTCGTGGAGACGTCGGCGGAGTCCCTGCGAGGGCATGACGTGGTCTTCCTCGCGTTGCCGCACGGCCGGTCCGCCGCGCTGGCACAGCAGTTGGCACCCGGCACGCTCGTCGTGGACTGCGGAGCCGACTTCCGGCTGCGCGACGCGGCGGACTGGCAGCGGTTCTACGGCTCCCCGCACGCCGGTACGTGGCCCTACGGGCTGCCCGAACTGCCGGGCGCCCGGGACGAGCTGAAGGGGACCGACCGTATCGCCGTGCCGGGCTGCTACCCGACAGCGGTGACTCTCGCCCTGTTCCCGGCCTTCCTGGCGGGGCTCGTCGAGCCGGAGGCCGTCGTCGTGGCCGCCAGTGGCACGTCCGGAGCGGGCCGGGTCGCCAAGCCGCATCTCGTCGGCTCCGAGGTCATGGGCTCGATGACACCCTACGGAGTCGGCGGCGGCCACCGGCACACACCCGAGCTGGTGCAGAACCTGTCCCGCGTGGCGGGTGAGCGCGTGACCGTGTCCTTCACACCGACCCTGGCGCCGATGCCGCGCGGCATCCTCGCCACCTGCTCCGCGCGCCTGCGCCCGCACACCGCCCCGGACGACGTACACGCCCTGGAGGACACGGTGCGTTCCGCGTACGAGACCGCCTACGCCGACGAACCCTTCGTACGCCTGCTGCCGCCCGGCACCTGGCCCGCCACCGGCGCCGTCCTCGGGTCCAACACCGCCCAGGTGCAGGTGACCGTGGACGCGGTCGCCGGACGGCTCGTGTGCGTCAGCGCGATCGACAACCTGACCAAGGGCACGGCCGGTGGCGCGGTGCAGAGCATGAACATCGCCCTCGGGCTCCCCGAAGGGACCGGTCTGCCCATGAATGGAGTGGCTCCGTGAGCGTGACCGCTGCCCAGGGATTCGCCGCGAGCGGAGTGTCCGCGGGGATCAAGGACTCCGGCGCCCCGGACCTGGCACTCGTGGTGAACCGCGGCCCGTCGGACGCGGCGGCCGCCGTGTTCACCTCCAACCGGGTGCAGGCGGCGCCCGTACGCTGGTCACGACGTGTGATCGGCGACGGCGCACTGGCCGCCGTCGTCCTCAACTCCGGGGGCGCCAACGCCTGTACGGGGCCCGCGGGCGAGGACGACGCCCGCGCGATGGCCGAGCGCACCGCTCGGGCCCTCTGTGTGGAGGCCGAGCAGGTCGCGGTCTGCTCCACCGGACTCATCGGCGTCCGGCTGCCCATGGACCGGGTGACGGCGGGCATCGACACCGCCGCCGCGGCGCTGTCGGAGGACGGCGGCGAGCTCGCGGCGATCGCGATCAAGACGACCGACTCGGTGCACAAGACGGCTGTCGCGTCCGGCCCTGGCTGGACCGTGGGCGGCATGGCGAAGGGCGCGGGCATGCTGGCCCCCGGCCTCGCGACGATGCTGGTGGTCCTCACCACGGACGCCGACGTCGGCGCTCCGGCGCTCGACACCGCGCTCCGGGATGCGGTGCGCACCACGTTCGACCGGGTGGACTCGGACGGCTGCATGTCCACCAACGACACCGTGCTGCTGCTGGCTTCGGGCGCCTCGGGCGTGCGGCCGGACCCGGCCGAGTTCACCGAGGCCGTGCACCGCGTCTGTCTCGATCTGGCGCTCCGGCTCGTCGCGGACGCGGAGGGCGCGTCGAAGGAGATCGAGGTACGGGTGGTCGGCGCGGCCTCGGAGCCGGATGCCGTGATGGTGGGCCGGTCGATCGCCCGCAACAACCTCCTCAAGTGCGCCCTGCACGGCGAGGACCCGAACTGGGGCCGCGTGCTGTCGGCGATCGGCACGACGTCCGCGGTCTTCGACCCGGACCGCCTGGACGTGTCGATCAACGGCGTCCAGGTGTGCAGGGACGGCGCGGCCGGGGAGCCGCGGGACAAGGTGGACCTCTCGGGGCGCGAGGTGACGGTCACCGTCGACCTGCGTTCCGGGGACGCGTCGGCGACGATCTGGACGAACGATCTGACCGCCGCGTACGTCCACGAGAACAGCGCGTACAGCTCGTGAACGGAGTAGGGGCACACATGCGAACGGCCGTCAGGGAGCAGGAGCCCGAAGACGTGCACGGCGTACGGGGCAGCCAACACATGCGGAGCAGCGAACACCTGCCGGGCAGCGAACACCTGCAAGGCAGCGTCGTCGTCGTGAAGTTCGGCGGGCACGCCATGGTCGACGCGGACCTGCAGCGGGCGTTCGCCCAGGACGTCGTGGAGCTGTGGCGGGCCGGCCTGCGCCCCGTCGTCGTCCACGGGGGCGGACCGCAGATCAACGCGATGCTCGACCGGCTCGGCCTGGAGACCCGGTTCGCGGCGGGCCTGCGGGTGACCACTCCGGAGACGATGGAGGTGGTCCGCATGGTGCTGACCGGCCGGGTTCAGCGCGAGCTGGTCGGCCACATCAACGCCCACGGCCCCTTCGCCGTCGGCATGACGGGCGAGGACGCACACACGATGACGGCCGTGCGGCGGGCCGCCTGGGTGGACGACCGGCCGGTGGACATAGGCCTCGTCGGGGACATCGTGAAGGTGAACCCGGGGACGGTACGCGCACTCCTGGAGCAGGGCCACATCCCGGTCGTCTCCCCCGTGGCGCGCGGCGATGACGGGCAGGTCTACAACGTCAACGCCGACCTCGCCGCGTCGGCTCTGGCCGTGGCCCTCGACGCCGAACGCCTGGTGATGCTCACGGACGTCGAGGGCCTGTACGCGGACTGGCCGCGCAGCACCGAGGTGATCGAGCGCCTCACGGCGGACGCGCTGGACGAGCTGCTGCCAGGGCTCGCCAGCGGGATGCTGCCCAAGATGGAGGGCTGCCTGCGGGCCGTCCGCGGTGGTGTGCGCAAGGCGCACGTGCTCGACGGCCGGGTGCGGCACGCGGTGCTGAACGGCGTACTCGGTGAGACGAGTCCCGGCACGACGGTGGTGCCGGACGAGGCGGCCGGCACGACGGCGGAGCCTGACGAGCCGGGCGGCACGACGGTGGTGCCGGACGAGGCGGTTGAGCGTGACGAGTGCGCCGTCTGACGTGCCTGTACGAGAACTCCCGCCCCGGGACGTGAACCGGGGCGGGAGCGGTGCCGATGCCAGCGCCAGCGCCGGGGACCGTGACGCGGAAACCCTGTCGCACCGGGCCTGACGAACTCCGTCCGCCTCACAAGCTCCTGGCGAGTACCCGCGCGTTGCGCCGCGGGTCCAGGGACTCCGCCCACGCCGACGGCGCCGTCCACACCGCCGCGGGGGCGAATCCGTACCGCAGGAACAGGTCTCCCCCACCCGTCGTCGCCGTGAACAGCGCATGGAGCGACTTGGCGCGGGCGGCGGCCAGTACGGCGCGCATGAGCCCCGCCCCCACTCCGCGACCCTGCCGATGCCCGGCCACGCAGAAGTTGTAGAGCACGCCCACCGGTCCACGGCCCCGCGCCGGGTCGGCCGGATGCACCCGCAGGCCCACGCAGCCTTCGAGGGGACCACCGGGTACGGCCATGACGAGGAAGTCGGCGGCATGGTCGGCGTAGACCGAGACCGACCTCTCGCGCAGCGCGCCCGAACGCACGAAGGGCCGGGACAGCGCGGCGAGTTCGGCGGCGTCCTCCTCACGGGCCGGGCGCACGACGGGCACCCTGGCGGGCGCTCCCGCGGAAAGTTCGTGCGCGGGGAGTTCGCGCAGCGGGGCAGGGCGCGGCGTAGCCGTGATCAAGGCTGTACCTTCCTCGGTTCCACGATGGTTCACGATGGTCCACGATCGAACTGGCGAGGTAAGGCTAGCCTTACCTAACTATCGCGTCCAGTTGACGCAGAGTGGCCACGGAGGAAGAACCCTGGAAGAGAGGCGGGCCGGACATCCCGTCCGGACACGGGAAAGGTCAGGACACGGCAAAGGCCCAAGCACAACAAAGGCAAGAGGGGAAAGCCACCTCTTGCCACTCTCAAGTTATAGCCCACAGGGGGGCTTGCGGCAAGGCCCCCACCGTCCCGCAGAATCACTGGCCCACCCCCGTTCCGCGGACATCGGAGACCCCCCTGACCAGCAGCAGCGCGTTCAACCTGCCCGCCAATCTCTCGCCCAAGGCCGAGCCGGAGCTGATCGCTCGCGACGAGCGGCACTTCGCGGCGATCGCGGAGTGCCTCGACCAGACGGTCGCCGAACTCTCCGGCCGTCTCGACACCCTGCGCAAGGCGCCCGGCGGCATCGGCCGGGAGGCCATGGACCGGGACTCGGAGATCCACCGGGTCAGCGGCCGGCTGCGCGCCCTGCGGCGTTTCGGTCTCGACCTCTGTCTGGGACGAGTGGTCGTCCAGGACGACAACCGCAACGACAGCGACGACAACGACGACTCCGACACCGAGCCCCTGTACGTAGGCCGTCTCGGGCTCACCGACAGCGAGGGCCGTCGTCTGCTCGTCGACTGGCGTTCGCCCGCCGCCGAGCCGTTCTTCGCGGCGACCCACGCCAACCCGATGGGTCTGGCGAGCCGCCGCAGGTACCGCTGGACCGGCGGCCGGATCAGCGACTACTGGGACGAGGTCTTCACCGCCGACGGCCTCGAACACCACGCCGCGCTCGACGACCAGTCCGCCTTCATCGCGAGCCTCGGCGGGAAGCGTTCGGCCCGGATGCGTGACGTGCTCGGCACCATCCAGTCCGACCAGGACGCGATCATCCGCGCGGGCTCCCGCGGGGCGCTCGTCGTCGACGGCGGGCCCGGCACGGGCAAGACCGTCGTCGCCCTGCACCGTTCCGCGTACCTCCTCTACTCCGATCCCCGGCTCGGCCACCACCGCCGCGGCGGCGGGGTGCTGTTCGTCGGCCCGCACGAGCCCTATCTGGGGTACGTCGCCGACGTCCTGCCCAGCCTCGGCGAGGAGGGCGTGCAGACCTGCACCCTGCGCGACCTGGTCGCCGAGGGCGCCGCGGCCGTCCCCGAGAGCGACCCGGACGTGGCACGCCTGAAGTCGACCGCGGACATGGTGCGGGCGATCGAGAAGGCCGTCCGGTTCTACGAGGAGCCGCCCACGGACGCGTACACGGTCTCCACGCCCTGGGCCGACGTACGGGTGAGCGCCGACGACTGGGCCGAGGCCTTCCGGGCGCCGGGCCCGGGCACCCCGCACAACGAGGCACGGGAGGTGATCTGGGAGGAGCTGGCCACGATCCTCATGGACAAGCTCGGCATGGGCGAGGACACGGAGGCGTACGACGACGGCGGCGTCCCGGCCGAGACGTTCCTGCGGTCGCTGCGCCAGGACAGGGAACTGGTCACGACGCTCCACCGCGCGTGGCCGCTGATCGAAGCCGCGGACCTCGTGTCCGACCTGTGGACGGTCCCCGCTTATCTGCGGATGTGCGCGCCCTGGCTCGGCCTCGACGAGGTCGCGAAGCTCCAGCGCAAGGAAGCCCCGCAGGCCTGGACCGTGTCCGACCTGCCGCTCCTGGACGCCGCGCGGCAGCGGCTCGGCGACCCGGAGGCGGCGCGGCGCAAGCGGCGCCACGACGCCGCCGTCGCCGCCGAGCGCGAGCGCATGGCCGGTGTCATCGACGAGATCCTCTCGGCCGCGGACTTCTCGTCGGCCGGTGACGACAGCGAGGGCGCGGTGCGGATGCTGCGCGGCAGGGACCTCCAGGACACGCTGATCGACGGGAGCGCGCTGCCCGCGGAGGACCCGGACCGGCTCGCGGGCCCGTTCGTGCACGTCGTCGTGGACGAGGCGCAGGAACTCACCGACGCGGAGTGGCAGATGCTGCTGCTGCGCTGTCCTTCGCGGAGCTTCACCATCGTCGGTGACCGGGCCCAGGCGCGGCACGGCTTCACGGAGTCCTGGGAGGAACGCCTCGGGCGGGCCGGCATCGACCGAATGACGATGGCCGCCCTCAGCATCAACTACCGCACGCCGGAGGAGGTCATGGCGGAGGCCGAGCCGGTCATCCGCGCCGAGATCCCCGACGCCAACGTCCCGACGTCCATCCGCAGCAGCGGCATCCCCGTCGTCCACGGACCGGTCGCGGACCTCGACCGGGTCCTCGGAACCTGGCTCGACGCGCACGACGACGGCGTCGCCTGCGTCATCGCCGACCAGGCCTTCCACGAGAAGTTCCGGCAGCGGTGCCAGGTCCCGTCACGCGTACGGTCCCTCACTCCGGAGCTGTCGAAGGGGCTCGAGTTCGACCTCGTCGTCCTCGTCGACCCGGAGACGTTCGGCGAGGGCGTCGAGGGCGCGGTCGACCGCTATGTCGCGATGACCCGCGCGACGCAGCGACTCGTCGTCCTCACGAGTCCCTGAGGGCCGTCTCCGCCCCCTCCACGTACGTCGTGACCACCTCGATGTCGCCGATACGTGACGTGTCGACACGTCGGGGGTCGTCGCCGAGCACCACCAGGTCGGCGCGCTTGCCCGGCGTGAGGGTGCCCAACGTGTCCTCCCAGTGGCAGGCGCGGGCGCCGGCCACCGTGTAGGCGTGCAGGGCCTCTTCGACGGTGATGCCCTCGGCCGGGCCGATCACGCGGCCGGTCCCGGACGCGCGCTCGACCATGAACTGCACGGCGCGCAGCGGGGCGCCGTCCGTGACGGGGCGGTCGGAGCTGCCGACCAGCGGGATGCCGTGGTCCAGGAACGCGCGGCCGCGGTAGAGCCAGGGCGCCCGCTCCTCGCCCATGATCGCGGCGTAGTCGTCGCCGAAGCTGTGGAGGAAGGTGGGCTGGACGACCGCGGAGACGCCGAGCCGCGCGAACCGCGGGAGCTGGTCGGGGCGGATGAGGCCCGCGTGTTCGATGCGGTGCCGTGCGGTGGGCCGCGGCCGGAGGCGCTGGGCCCGCTCCAGGGCGTCCAGGGCGAGGTCGGCCGCGCGGTCGCCGATGGCGTGGACGGCGAGCTGCCAGCCCGCCAGGTGTCCGTCGACGATCAGGTCGGTGAGCGTGTCCGGGTCGTCCTGCAACTGGCCCGCGTGGCCGAGTCCTTCGTACGGTCTGCTGAGCGCCGCGGTCCGGGCCATCATGCCGCCGTCGGTGTACACCTTCAGCGCGCCCACGGAGAGCCAGTCGTCGCCGAAGCCCGTGCGCAGGCCCAGGTCGAGGGCCCTGGGGAAGCCGTCGTCCTCGTGCGCGGCGACCGGGCGGAGCCGTTCCGCGGCGACCATGAGCTGGACGCGCAGGGGCAGCAGCCCTTCGTCGCGGGCGAGTTGGTAGGCGCCGAGCTCGACCGGGCTGTGGCCGAAGAGGGTGCCGCCGATGCCCGCCTCGGCGCACGCGGTGACGCCCTCGGCCAGACAGGTGCGTGCGGCCCGCCCGATCGCCTCGGCCAGTTCGCGCTGGGAGTACGGCAGGCGCAGCGCGCGGGCGGCGCCCATCGCGCCCTCGGCGAGGAAGCCGTTCTCGTGCGGGGTGCCGGGCGGCAGCAGGTCCAGGACGGCGGAGTTGACGACGCAGCCGTGTCCGGAGTCGTGCAGGACGTACACCTTGTGGCCCCGGCTGACCGTGTCCAGTTCGGCGGCGGTCAGATGGCGGCCGAGGGCCCGCTGGTCGTATCCGGCGATGTGCAGCCAGGAGCCGGGTGTGCGTTCGCGGGCCGCGGCGGCCGCCACGACGGCGAGCACGTCGTCGACGCGGGTGCGGCCCGCGATGCTCGGGGTGTCCTCCTTGAGCCCGGTCCAGGCCAGGTGCACGTGGGCGTCGATGAAGCCGGGCAGCACGGTGGCGCCCTGCAGATCGATCACCTCGCGCGCGTGCCGTGAGGTCACGGCCGCGTCGAGGCCCGCGATCCGGCCCCGCAGGATGCCCAGGTCGTGGGCGACGGGGTGGTCCGGATCCATGGTGAGGAAGCGCGCGTTCGTCAGCCTCTTGCAGAGCATCGAAAGTGTCTCCCCCTCGCACGCCGGTCACGGACAGCGGCCGTGCTGGTCAGCCCTCCATCGACGCCACGAGGGAACGCGGCCGCAGGTCCGTCCAGTTGGTCTCGATGTACTCCAGGCAGGCGTCCCGCGAGTCCTCGCCGAAGGCGGTCGTCCAGCCGCCGGGCACCTCGGCGAAGGACGGCCAGAGCGAGTGCTGTCCTTCGTCGTTCACCAGGACCAGGAAGCGGCCGTCGGGGTCGTCGAAGGGGTTGGTGCTCATGTTTCAGTGCCTCCGTCAGGATTAGGTTAGGCTCCCCTAAATTAATGCGAGCTTAGCCTTACTCCCTTCCCTCTCACAAGGAGACGTTGATGCGCCCCGCGGCCGACACCGGGAACGCCTTCGCCGAGTACGCACTGTCCGGTGAGCCGGGCACCGAAGCCTTCTGGTCGGCTGCCCGGAGCCCCGTCTCCCTGCCCGCCGACGACGGCGACGGCTGGCGGACCCTGTTCCTGTGGCGCGGCTCGCGGGCGAGCATCGGTTTCGAGAGCTGGTCGGACCCCGTGCCCCTGACCCGTTGGGCCGACTCGGACTGCTGGTACGCCGAAGTACGCATGCCCGCGCGGCTGCGCGTGACCTATCAGTTCCTGGTGGGAGAGCAGGCGTACGCCGACCCGCTCAACCCGCACGGCGCCGGCGGCGACCGCTCCATCGCGGCGACCCCCGACGCGCCCGCCCAGCCCCACTGGCCGGCCGTCGGAGCCGACGACACCCTCCCCCTGCCCGGCACCCGGATCCGCTGGACCAGTGAGCGGCTCGGCGGGCGGCGCACCGTGCGGGTCCACGCGGTGGCAGGCGGCGGCCCGTTGGTGCTGCTGCTCGACGGGGACGACTGGCTCTACCTGCACCCCGCCATGACCGCCTTCGAGTCGGCCGTCGCCGCCGGTGAGATGGAGCCGGTCACCCTCGTCTTCCTGCCGTCCAAGGACAGGCTGGGCGAGTTCGGGTGCGATCCCGCGCTGTGGGAGGCGGTGCGGGACGAACTGCTGCCTCTGGTGGCCGGGAGCGGCGTGCCTGCGGACCCGGAGCGTCTGGTGGTCGCCGGGCAGAGCCTCGGCGGGCTCAGCGCGATGTACGCGGCGCTGGACTTCCCCGGCCTGGTGTCCCGGGTGGCGTGCCAGTCGCCGTCGTTCTGGTGGACGCCCGACGCGATGGCGTCCAAGGACCCGCTGGGCGGTCCGGTGGGCGGCACCATGGCCGCACGGCTGCGCGCGGAACGCCCCGACCTGTCCGGCCTGCGCATCGCGTTCGACGTCGGCGAGCACGAGCCGCAGATGCTCCCCCACTGCGAGCTGACCGAGACCCTGGTCGAGGAGGCCGGGGCGACCGTACGGGTCTCGCGGGCGGCCGCCGGCCACGACCGCGCGGGCTGGCGGCACGCCCTCCTCAGGGACGTCGCCTGGGCGCTCTCCTGAACCGTGCGTCGAGGAGGCCCGTCACCTGGCCACCGCCGCGCAGTAGGCCTCGTCGGAGGCGAGCAGGTTGCGGTGGCTGTCCTCCGCGGTGATGACGCCGTCGTCCAGGACGAGGACGCGGTCGGCGGCGTCCAGCATGGCCGGGCTGCTGGTGATGACGACGGTCGTACGGCCCCGGCGGAGCTTCGCGACGTTGCGCGCGATGAGCTGTTCGGTGACCGCGTCGACGGCCGTCGTCGGATTGTGCAGGACGAGGACGTCCGTGTCGGCGGCGAGCGCGCGGGCCAGGGAGAGGCGCTGGCGCTGTCCTCCGGAGAGGTTCGCCCCCCGGTCGCGCACCCCGTAGTCGAGGCCTTCACGGTGCAGAGCGACCACGTCGGTGAGCATGGACGCCTCGACGGCCTCGGAGATCGTCCGGCTGGTCCCCGAAGGGTCGATGTTCGAGCGGAGGGTGCCCGCGAAGATCTCCCCGTCGTACGGGTTCACCAGCATGTGCTCGCGGACCGCCTCCACCGACAGGTCCGCCATCTCCTGCCCGCTGACCCGCACCACACCCTCGTACGCGTCCGGCGGCACGTTCATCGCCAGGATCGACGCCAGATCGGCGACCGCGCGCGGCTGGTACCCGGCGATGGCCACGAACTCGCCCGCCGCCACCGTGAACTTCACCCCGCGCAGCGGCCCGTGGCACACACCGTCGATCTCCAGGTCCCCGCCCGCGGCCGGGCGACCGGTCCCGGGTTCCGTGACCGGCGGCGCGGTGAGGACCAGGGCCATCCGCTCGGCCGACGCCCGCGCGATCATCACGTACTTGGGCATCTCGGAGAACATCTTCAGCGGTTCCATGATGAACTGCGCCAGGCCGACGGCCATGACGAGTTCGCCGATGGTGATGCCGCCGTCGAACGCCAGCCAGCCCGCCGTCAGGGTCACCGCGGCCGCGAGGACCGCGTTGAGGGCCTGGGCCGTGCCCGCGTACACGCCGTTGACCTTGGCGACGGTGACCGCCTGCTGCTTGGCCTCCGAGCTGACGGCCCGGTAGGAGCGGAACGCCGCGTGGTTGCCGCCGAAGCCGTGCAGCGGGCGCAGGCCGCTGATCAGGTCGGCGACCTTCGCACCGGCCCGCGCGACCCGGGCCTGCTGCTCGCGCGTGCTGGACCCGATCCGCTTGGACATCACGCTGAGGATCGACAGGATCGCGACGGTCCCCACGATCACGAGGAGTCCGAGCCGGTAGTCGGCCATGCCGAGTGCGACCGCCGCGACGAGCACCGCGACCAGCGAGCTGATCAGGAGCGGCACCACCTCGATGATGTCGGCGGTCTGGTCGGCGTCCTCGGTGGCGATGGTCAGGACCTCGCCGGACTTGAGGTCGACGTCCCTGGCCACCGGCTGGAGCCCGCAGCCGGCGACCTTCACGCGCCAGCGGTGAGCCTCGGTCGTGTTGGCCTTCTGCAGGACGCGCATCCCGAACCGCCACGACAGCGAGACCGTCGTGATGATCACGGCGAGCGCGCCGATGGAGAGGGCGAGAGCGCCGAGGGTCCTGTCGTCCCGCATCGTGTGCTCGACGATCATGCCGAGCGCGATGGGGAACGCCGTCTCACCGGCCTGGTAGAGGCCCATGAGGACGGTGCCCAGGACCATCGCGCCGACGTTGCGGCGCAGGGCGGTCCGGAGGATGTCGGTCCCCGGGCGAGACCGCTTCGTGTCAGGAGTTGTCATGGTCGTCATCGAGGTGGCGGGCAATCGCTTCCGGGGTTCGCAGGGTGAAGAGGTCTCGGATGGTGATCACAGGACCGTACTCGCGGCGGAGCAGCCCGATCAGCCGGACCGCCAGCATCGAGTGTCCTCCGAGGGACACGAAGTCACTCACCGCGCTCACCTCGTCGTCGTCGAGGTCCAGTGCTTCGGCGAAGAACTCGCAGACCGTCGTCTCGGTCTCGGTCTCGGGACCGCGCTCGCCCGATGTGGTCAGCGCGCCGAGGGGCTTGGCCTCCGGCAGCGCCTTGGTGTCGGCCTTCCCGTTCACGGTCAGCGGGATGCTGTCGACCTCGGCGTAGTGCGTCGGACGCAGGAAGTCCGGCAGGCCCGTGCCCACCTCGGTGGCGACGGCTGCCAGGTCGGCGCCGTCGAGCACCAGATAGGCGGCGAGCCGGTACGCGCCGTCGACCTGCGGGTCCGGCTGGGCGACCGCGGCGGCGAACCGCACCGCGGGGTGCGCGGCGAACGCGGCCTCGACCTCGCCGAGTTCGACGCGGTGTCCGCGGATCTTGACCTGCTGGTCGGTGCGGCCCAGGTACGTCAGGTTCCCGTCGGGCCTGCGGAACACCAGGTCCCCGGTGCGGTACATGCGCTCGCCGGGGGCGCCGAAGGGGCAGGCGACGAAGCGGTGCGCGGTCTGCGCGCACTGGCCGAGGTAGCCGCGCGCGATGCCGACGCCCGACACGTACAGCTCGCCGGGGACACCGTCGGGCAGTGGCCGCAGCCACGGGTCGAGCACGTACACGTCGGTGTTGTCGATGGGCACGCCCACCACCGGGTCCTGGCACTCGAAGGTGCCCACGCCGAGGGTGTTGATCGTGTACTCGGTGGGGCCGTACAGGTTGTAGCCGACCGTCCCCTCCGTCTCGGCGAGCCGCTGCCACAGCGTCGGCGTGACGGCCTCGCCGCCGAGCAGCACGAGCGCCGGGCGGCGCTCCGGCTGGTCGAGGAGGCCCTCGGCCACCAGCTGTTGCGCGTACGTCGGGGTGACGTTGATGACGTCGATCCCGTGCCCCAGGCAGTACTCGACCAGGCCGGGCGCGTCGCGGCGCAGCTCCTCGTCGCAGATGTGCACTTCGTGGCCGTCGGCGAGCCACAGGAGCTCCTCCCACGACATGTCGAAGGCGAAGGACACGGTGTGCGCGATCCGGAAGGTCCGGTGGCCGTGCTCGGCGAGGACCGGTTCGAAGATCCGCCGCTGGTGGTTGACGAGCATGTTGGTGAGCCCGGCGTACTCGGTCACCACGCCCTTGGGCTTTCCGGTCGACCCGGAGGTGTAGATCGTGTACGCGGGGTGCCGCAGCCGGTCCGGGTCGTCGGGGGCGAACGTGACGAACGGTTCGGCCGCGGGCAGCGGCCGGTCCAGTTCGATCAGGCCGGCGGTGTCGGCCACGGTCCCGGTCAGCCGCGGCGCGACCGCGCTGACCGTGAGGATCGTGTCCGGGCGGGCGTCCTCGACGATCGCCGCGATCCGTTCGTCCGGGTGGTCGAGCTCCAGCGGCACGTACGCGGCGCCGACGCGCAGCACCGCGAACAGCGCCACGATCGAGTCGAGGGAGCGCGGGATCGCGAGCCCCACGGTGGTCTCGGGGCCGAGGCCGCGCCCGGCGAGCACGCCCGCCACCGCGCGGCTGCGGTCCCGCAGCTCGGCGAAGGTCATCGTCGAGCCGTGCGCGACGAGGGCGACCCGCTCGGGGTCCCGGTCGGCCGCCCGGTCGAACCGGTCGACGACGGTGTCCGTGCCGACGTCGGTGCGCTCGGCGGGCTCGGGGGCGCGGCCGAGGCCCGGCAGCGCTCCGAGGGGGCCTGTCGCGCGGGCCAGGTCTTCGAGTACGCGTACGTAGTCGTCGAGGAGGCGGCGGGCGTTCTCCGTGTCTCCGTAGCGGTGCTCCAGCTTGACCGTGAGCCGGTCGCCGGGCGTCACGACCCACGTGAACGGGTAGTGCGTGGAGTCGTCGGCCTTCACCGAGGTGATGCCGTGCCGGGCGTTCATCTCGGCGAAGGCGTCCATGTCCAGGAAGTTCTGGAGCACGAACAGGTTGTCGAACAGGGTGTCGTGGCCGCTGGCCCGCTGGATCTCGCCGAGCCCGAGGTGCTCGTGCTCCATCGCCTCGACCCTGGCCGCCTGTACCGCTGACAGGTAGCCGCCGACGGTGTCGTCGGGCCGGGCCTTCGTCCAGGTCGGCACGGTGTTGAGGAGCACGCCGACGACCTCGGAGAGTCCTTCGCCGTCGCGGCCCGACACGGTCACGCCGAACACGGCGTCGCTGCGGCCCGTGTGGGCGCCGAGGAGGAGGCCGAACGCGCCGGTGAGGACGGCGTTCAGGGTGACGCCGTGCTGCTTGGCCGCGTCCTTCAGGAGGTCGGACTGTTCGGCGGTCAGCCGGTGCACGAGCGCGGGCGGCAGGTCCTGCGAGAGCGTCGGCGCGGGTCCGGCGAGCAGGGTCGGTCCGGGGACGCCCGCCAGGTGCTCCGCCCAGAAACGTTCCGACGCGGCGGCGTCCTTGGCGTCGAGCGCCCTGGCGTACTCCTCGAAGCTCGGCGTGGCCGGGGCCGTGTCGAACGGCTCGCCCGCCACCACGGCCTCGTACGCGTCGAACAGGTCCCGCAGCACGATCTCGCGGGACCAGCCGTCCCACAGCAGCAGGTGGTAGCTGAGCAGCAGTCCGTCGTGGCCGCCCGGCAGGCGGACCACGGTGAGGCGGATCAGTGGCGCGTCGGCCGGGTCGAACCCGGCGTCGCGGTCCCGGGTGCGGAACTCCTCGACCTGCGCGTCGTCCGCGAGCTCGACCGTGCGGACGGCGACGCGCCGGCCGGCCTTGAGGACCTGCACGGGGTTGCCGTCGTCGTCGGTGCTGAAGCCCGCGCCGACGACCGGGTGGCGTGCGATCACGTGCGCCATGGCCTCGGCCAGTGCGTCGGCGTCCAGCCGCCGGTCGAAGGTGAACCAGCTCTGCGCGACGTAGTGCCCGGCCGCCCCCGCCATCTGTGCCTGGAAGAACAGGCCCCGCTGCAGCGGCGTGACGGGTGCGGTGCGCTCGGCGGTCGCGGAGGCGTCCGCGACGCGCTCCAGGGCGGCGAGCCAGTGCTCGGTGAGGGCGTCGGGGATGCCGTCGGCGAGGGTGAAGGCGGCGTGCAGGCTGCCGGTGGCGTCGTCGGTCCAGGCGTTGACCTCGACGGCGTACGGGCTGCCCTGGCCGCCTCCGGTGACGTGCACCGCCCGCGACTCACTGCCCCGGCCCAGGTAGTTGAAGAGGACCTGCGGGCGGCCGGTGAGCAGCGGCGCGGTCTGCGGGTTGAGGTACTTCAGCTGCCCGTACGCGACGTGCCCGCGCTCGTCCGGCTGACGCTCGGCGACCTCGCGCGCGGCGGCGACGGGGTCGGTGTGCGCGGTGAGCCGTACGGGCGCGATGGAGGTGAACCAGCCCACTGTCCGGGTGTAGTCGTGGTCTTCGTGGACGGCGACCCGGCCGTGCCGCTCCAGCTCGACCGCGAGGTCGGTGGGCGACGGCTGTACGTGCGTCAGGGCGGTGCGGAGAGCGCCGCACAGGAGCTCGGTGAGGCCGACGCCGAGGGCGGCGGGCGCGGTGCGGGTGAGGCGGTCGCTCGCGTCGGCCGGGAGGACGACGGTGGTCTCGCGCAGGTTCCCGGTGTCGGCGCCCGGCAGCAGCGGGGGCGCGTCGAGCGTGGTGATCCAGTGCGGGAGGGCGTCGAGCACCTCGCCGGAGGCGGCGCCGAGCGTCAGCGCGTCGGCGTACTCGGCGTAGGGCGTGGTCGGCGGCGCGAGGTCCGCGCCGCGCATGGCGGTGGTCAGGTCGTCGAGGAGGATCAGCCAGGACACGGCGTCGACGGCGATGTGGTGCACGGTGACGACGAGGGTCCGGCTCGCCTCCAGCCACGAGAACGCCACGACGTCCCCGGTCTCGGGGTCGAGCCGTCCCGCTGCCTCGTCGGCGGCGGCCGTCGCGTCGGCGGCGTCCGTGCGGACGACGGTGACGTCGCGGGCGGGTTCGGTGTGCAGCGCCCATACGCCGTGCTCGACGCGCAGCCGCGTCCGCAGGGCCGGGTGGGCGGCCACGACGGCGTTCGCGGCGCGCCGGGCGTCGGCGAATCCGGTGCCCTCGGGGGCTTCCAGGGTCCTGGCCTGGACGAACCGGTCGAGGGAGCCGCCCAGTTCGCGCTGGCGCAGGATGATCGGCGTCGGTGTGAGGGGGCCGTCCTCGTGCCGGGTGGGGGCGGGCGCCGTGGCCTGCGGTGGTGTGCTCGCACCCACGTGCTCGGCGAGCGCGCGCGGCGTCCGGAACAGGAAGACGTCACGCGGCGCGATCGGCAGGCCGAGCGCCCTCGCGCGGTTGATCACGGTGATGGCGACGATGCTGTCGCCGCCCGCCATGAAGAAGTCGGTGTCCTCGTCCACGTCGGCGGAGCCGGGCAGGGCCTCGGCGAAGATGCCGACGAGGGAGGCGAGAGCGGAGTCGCTCGCGGCCGTGTCAAAGCCGTCGAACTCTTCCGCGGCGCGTTCGGCCAGTGCCTTGCGGTCCAGCTTGCCGTTGACGGTGAGCGGCAGCGCGTCGACCGTCAGCACCCGGCTCGGCACCATGTGCACCGGCAGCTTCGCGGCGAGCAGGCCCGCGAGGTCGCCGGGCACGCGGCCCACGACGTGCGCCACGAGATGATCGCCGCTGTCGGCGACGGTGACGGCCACGTCGACCACGCCGTCCAGCTCCCGCAGCGCGGACTCGACCTCGCCGAGCTCGATGCGGAAGCCCTTCAGCTGCACCTGGTCGTCGGCGCGCCCCGCGAACTCCAGCTCGCCGTCGAGCGTACGGCGGGCCAGGTCGCCCGTGTGGTACATGCGGGAGCCGTCGTCCGTGAACGGGTTCGCCACGAACCGGCCCGCCGTCAGGCCGGACCTGCCGAGGTAGCCGAGCGACACCTGGTCGCCCGACACGTAGATGGCGCCGACGCGGCCGGGCGGCACCGGCCGGAGCCGGTCGTCGAGCAGGTAGGTGACGAGGCCGGGGATCGGACCGCCGATGGGGCTGACGTCCTGGCCTCGGGTGAAGTCCCCGTCGGTCAGCACCCGGTGCGTGACGTGCACGGTCGTCTCGGTGATGCCGTACATGTTGACCAGCTCGGGCGACGCCGTGCCGTGCCGTTCGACCCAGCCGCGCAGCCGTCCGAGATCGAGCGCCTCGCCGCCGAAAATGATCTTCCGCAGGGCGGGGAGCGGTTCGCCGGCGTGCCGGTCCGCCTCGATGAACTGGTAGAACGCCGACGGAGTCTGGTTGAGCACGGTCACGCCGCGCTCACGGACGAGCCGGTGGAAGTCGACGGGTGAGCGGGTCAGGCCGTACTCGGGCACGAGCAGCTCGGCGCCGTGCGCCAGCGCGCCCCACAGCTCCCAGACCGCGAAGTCGAACGAGAAGGAGTGGAACTGCACCCATACGTCGTGCGGCCCGAAGCCCATGTCGGGGCGGGTGTTGGCGAGCAGGGTGACGACGCTGGAGTGCGGAACGACGACGCCCTTGGGGCGGCCGGTCGATCCTGAGGTGTAGATGACGTACGCGGGGTCGTGCCAAGCGGCTTCGGCCACCGGCCCGGACGCGTCGCGCGGCGCCTCCTCCCCCTGGACGAGTACGCGCGCCGATACCCCGGCCCGCTCAAGGAGCCCCGTGAAGCGGTCACGCTGCTCGCGGTCGACGAGGACGACCTGCGGGGCGGCGTCGGACAGGATGTACTCCAGGCGCTCGTCGGGGTAGGCGAGGTCCAGCGGTACGTAGGCGCCGCCCGCGGAGACGATCGCGACCAGCGCGACGACCTGCTCCACGGAGCGCGGGACGGCGACGGCGACGCGCTTGCCGGGGCCGACCCCGGCGGCGCGCAGCCCGGCCGCCAACTCGTTCTTGGCGTCGGCCAGTTCGCCGTACGTCAGCGACCTCGTGCCGCCGTCGAGCGCGCACTGGGTGACGGCGGTGGCCGCCGGATCGCGGCGCGCGGCGGCGTCGAAGAGGCCGCCCAAGGTCTCCCGCTCGACGCGTGCGGGCCTCCGGTCTTCCTCGCGTCCCAGGTCGCCGACGAGAGCGTCCGGACGCGTCAGGAGGCCGTCGAGGGCCCGCGTGAAGGTGCGCAGGATGTCCTGGGCGGTGCGCTCGCCGAGGAGCTCGCCGTCGTAGATCAGGTTGAAGCGGGGGCGCCCGTCGAGCGCGCGCTCCACGACGAGGGTGAGCGGGTAGTGCGGGGCGCCCTCGTTGACGATGTCGGTGATGACCAGCTCGGCGTCGGGCGTCCGCAGGCTGTCCACGTCGGTCGCCACGTCGAACACCACGAGCGTGTCGAAGAGCGAGCCCGCGCCCGCCTGGCGGCCGATCCGTGCGAGCGAGACGTGCTGGTGCGGCAGGACGGCGCTCTGGTGCTCCCGGACCCGGGCGAGGAGGTCGCCCGCCGTGGTCGCGGCGGTCCAGCGGGCCCGTACGGGAATGGTGTTGATGAACAGGCCCACCATGTCACCGATGCCGGGCACGTCCGCGTCACGCCCGGACACCGTGGAGCCGAACACCACGTCGTCGCTGTGCAGGATGCCGCCCAGCGTCACGGCCCACGCGCTGTGCACGGCGACACTCAGCGGCACACCGGCGGCCCGGACGGCCGCGTCGACGTCACCCTCCGGCTCGACGGCCGTGTCGGCGAACCGGTCCGACGGGGTGTGGCCCTCGGCGACCAGCGAGGACCCGGGCAGCCCCGCGAGCTCCTCGCGCCACACCCGGTCGCTCTCGTCGTCGTCCCGCCCCGCGAGCCAGTGCACGTAGTCGGGAAAGCCGCCGACCGGGTACACGGTGCCCGGTGCGTGGTACTCGGCGAGGAGCGCGCGCAGCATCGGCGGCACCGACCATCCGTCGGCGATGATGTGGTGCACGGTCTGCACGAGGACGGTGCGGTCGTCGCCCGCGCGGACGAGCGTGTACCGCATCAGTGGTCCGCTGGCCAGGTCGAACCCGGCGCGCCGGTCCCGCTCGGCCAGGTCGCGTATCCCGGCGTCCGTGATGCCGGGGCGGTCCACGGTCGTGAAGGGCGCCTGGACGCCGTTCTCCAGGACGGAGACCACGCGGCCGTCGGCGAGGGCCGTGAAGCGCGCGGCGAGGTTCGGGTAGAGCGTGAGCAGCCGGGTCGCGGCGGCGGCGAGCCGGTCCGCGTCCACCTCCCCCTCAAGGGTGAGGAGTTGCTGCTCTACGTAGGCACCCGCCGAGTCGTCGTCGAAGACCGAGTGGAAGTACAGGCCTTCCTGGAGCGGGGTCAGCGGCAGGATGTCCCGCAGCGCCGGACTGTCCAGGCTGTCGATGTCGGCCTGGGTGAGCGGCACCAGGGGGAAGTCGCTGGGGGTGTGGCCGCCTTCGTCGAGCGCGGCCAGACCGGCGAGTGCGGCGCGGAAGTAGCCGCCGAGCGTCGTGATGTCCTCGTCGGTGAACATGCCGTCGGGCCAGGAGACGGTGGTGACCAGTTCGTACTCGCCGCCGGACGAGGCGGGTTCGGCGATGGCGTTGAACTCCAGGGCGCGCGGCAGACGCATGTCCGGGTCGCGCTTCTCGCCGAGCTGGCCGGTGGCGCCCGTGAGCTGCCAGTCGCCCGAGGCGCCCGCGTCGAAGCGGCCCAGGTAGTTGAAGAGCACCTGGGGGGCGGGGGTGTCGAACCGCGTGTCGTTCAGGTAGCGCAGGGCGCCGTAGGAGATCCCGTTGCTCGGTACGCGGGACAGGTCTTCCTTGACCGCCTTGAGGGCGGCGGCGAGGTACCCGGGGTCGGTGAGGTCGGGCGCGGTGCCGGGGTCGACGGTCACCGGGAAGAGCGTGGTGAACCAGCCGACGGTGCGTGAGAGTTCCGGCTCGAAGCCCGCGGCGTCCGCCACGTGCGTGGCCTCGCGGCCGTGGCCCTCCAGCTCGATGTGCGCGAACGTCTGGTCCTGGCCGAGGTCGCGGCGCCACCGGGCGAGGGCGACGGCGAGCGCGGTGAGGAGCACGTCGTTGACGCCCGCGTGGAACCTGGCGGGTATCTCGCCGAGGAGGGCGGCGGTGACCTCGGGGCCGACGGAGACGGTCCGGATCCGCTCGCGTGCGACGGTGTCGGCGGCGGTCAGCGCGCGCCGGCCCACCGGCTGGTCGGTGCCGGGCAGGGGCCGCTGGAAGCAGTCGAGGTCCGCGGTGAAGTCCGCGCGCTCCAGGAGCTGCGTCCAGCGCCGGAAAGAGGTGCCGACCGGGGGCAGTTCGACGGGCGCGCCGGAGGAGTACTGGCGCCACGCGGTGGCCAGGTCCTCCATCAGGACCCGCCAGGACACGCCGTCGATCACCACGTGGTGGACGACGACGACGAGTTGATTGTCGGCGCGGCGCCAGACGGCGCGGAGCATCGCGCCGCCGTCCGGGTCGAGCCCGTCGGTGGCGAGCTCGACGCACGCGTCCAGCGGCCGGTCGCTCTCCTGCCACACGCCGGCGGCGGCGCGGTCGGCCTCCGGGATGTCGAAGCTCCAGCGGTCGCCGCGCACGAGCTTCGCGCGCAGCATGTCGTGCCGTCCGAGGACGGCGCCGAGTATCTCGTCGAGCGCCTCGGCGGTGAGGTCTTCGGGGGTGTTGAGGACGACCGACTGGACGAAGCCGTCGACGGCGTCGGTGGTCTCACCGAGCCACTGGACGATGGGCGAGCCGACGACGGCGCCGGTCGCGACGTCGCCGTGGTCGACGGTGGAGACGTCCTCACGGCTGGCGACGGCGGCCAGGGCGCCGACGACGCTGTGGGTGAAGATCTGGCGTGCCGTGACGTAGAGCCCGGCCTCGCGCAGCGCGCTCAGCAGCGAGATGGTGAGGATGCTGTCGCCGCCGAGCTGGAAGAAGTCCTGGTCGACGCCGACCTCGTCGAGCTGCAGGACCGCGGCGACCGCCGCGCAGACCACGCGCTCGTTCTCGGTGGTGGGCGGGGTGACCGCGCCGGTCGCGGTGGCGGGTTCGGGCAGCGCGTTGCGGTCGAGCTTGCCGTTCGCGGTGAGCGGGAACGCGTCCATGACGACGATGTGGGTGGGGACCATGTACTCGACCATGTGGTCGACGGCCCACGCCTTGACCTCGTCGGCGCGCAGGTCCTCGCTGCCGGCGGCGGGGATCACGTATCCCACGAGGTAGGTGCCGCCTGCCGTGTTCTTCTTGGCGACGACGCAGGTGTGGCGTACGCGCGGGTGCTCGGCGAGGCCGACCTCGACGTCCTCGATCTCCAGGCGCATGCCACGGATCTTGATCTGGTTGTCGGCGCGGCCGAGGAAGTCGAGGGATCCGTCGGGCGCGAACCGCGCGAGGTCGCCGGTGCGGTAGAGCCGGGAGCCGTCCGACGCGAAGGGGTTGGCGACGAAACGGGACGCGGTCAGGCCGGGCGCGTTGACGTAGCCGCGCCCCAGGAGGAGCCCGCCCACGTACAGTTCGCCGCCGACGCCGACCGGGACCGGGCGCAGCTCGTCGTCGAGGACGTACAGCCGGGTGTTGGGGTTGGCCCTGCCGATGGATGTGGAAAGACGTTCCGCCTCGCCCCGGTAGATGACGTGCGAGACGCCGATGGTCGTCTCGGCGGGGCCGTAGCCGTGGTACATCGGGATGGCGAGCCGGGTGCGGAACCGCTCGTACAGCTCGGGGGTGAGCACCTCGCCGCCGCACCAGACGTGGCGCAGGCTGTCGAGGCGGCCGGAGTCGCCCGCCATCTCCAGGAGCACGTCCAGCATGGACGACACGAGGTACGTGAAGGTGACGCGCTGCTCGGCGATGACGCTCAGCAGGTGGTGCGGGTCGCGTTCGCCGCCGGTCCGCAGGACGACGAGGCGGCCGCCGCTGACCAGTGGCAGGAAGATCTCGTTGATGGAGATGTCGAACGACAGCGGCGCCTTGAACAGGGACGCGTCGTCGTGGCCGAAGTGCAGGATCTCGTCGACCTGCCAGAGGAGGCGCTCGCTGATCGCCTTGTGCCGGATCATGGCGCCCTTGGGCCGCCCGGTCGAACCGGACGTGAAGATCACGTACGCGAGGGAGTCGCCGTCCACCGAGACGCGGGGTTCCGTGGTGGGCAGGGAGGCGAACGCCCAGTCGGCGAGGTCGACGGCGACGGCTTCCGGCTCCTGCGGGTCGTGCTCGCCGGAGGTGTTGAGCTGCACGACGACGCGGGCGTCCTCGATGACGACGGAGCGGCGCGCGGCGGGCCACTGCGGGTCGAGCGGTACGAAGGCGCAGCCCGCCTGCAGTACGGCGAGCAGGCCGACGACCATGTCGGCGGAGCGGCTGAGCGAGATGCCGACGACCTGCTCGGGGGCGAGGCCGCGGGAGAGGAGGTGGTGGGCGAGCTGGGCGGAGCGTTCGGCCGCCTCGCGGTAGGTCAGGGAGCGGTGCTCGTCGACGATGGCGACGGCGTCCGGCCTGGTGCGGGCCTGTTCGCGGAACATCTCGACGATGGTGGGGCGGGGCCGGTCCGCGTCGGTGTCGTTCCACTCGGCGAGGGTCCTGAGGCGTGCCTCGGCGTCGACCGGGGCGATGGTGCCGAGCGGCCGGTCGGGGAAGTCGGCGAGGTCGTCGAGGGCGAGCTGCGCGTCTTCGGGGTCGACGCCGTCGGGGACAGGGACATGCCAGCCCTGGGGGCCGGCTTCCTGGGTGACGGCTTCCCGGGCGCCGGGAACGGAGCCGGTGCCGCCGTTGTCGACCCAGCCGAGGACGTCGGCGAAGAGCGTGCCCGCAGCGAGTTCGATGCCTTCGGGGCTGCGCCCGGTCGCCCAGTACGACAGGCCGACGGCGCAGGCCTCGGCGATGGTCCGGTCGGAGTAGTCGCCGGTACGCCGACGCACATCGGCCAAGCGGTCGGGGGAGAGCAGCGCGAGGCGAGCGCTCGGTTCCATCATCGAAGACACAGCGTCCCTTCCAGGTAATCGCAGTTAGGCTAACCTAAATTAGGGTCGCCTAACTACCCTCTCGCCAGGCTCGCCACAGGCGCGCGTACCGACCGCCCAGAGCCACCAACTCGTCGTGGGTGCCCTGCTCCACCACACGCCCCGCGTCGAGCACGGCGATCCGGTCCGCGGCCATCGCCTGCGTGAGCCGGTGCGCCACGAAAAGCGTCGTCCGGCCCGCGCACGCGGCCAACACGGCACGCTCCAGCTCGGCGGCGCCCTCGCTGCCCGCCTCCGCGGTCGACTCGTCGAGCACGACCACCGGCGCCCGGCCGAGCACGAGGCGGGCCAGCGCGATCTGCGCGATCTTCGTGACGTCCAGGCGCTCGCCGCCCTCGCCCACCGTGGTGTGCAGGCCCTCCGGCAGCGCCTCGACCCACTCGTGGGCGCCCACCGTGCGCAGCGCGTCCATGAGTTCGGCGTCGGTCGCGTTCGGCGCCGCGAGCCGCAGGTCGTCGGCGAGCGGTCCCGAGAAGACGTGCGTCTCCTGCGTGAGGATGCTCACCAGGGCCCTCGCCCCGGCCTCGTCGAGCGCACCCAGGTCGTGCGCGCCGATGCGCACCGAACCCGCCTGCGGCGTCCCGATGCCCGCGATCAGCGCCGCCAGCGTCGACTTGCCCGCACCCGTCGCGCCCACCAGCGCCAGCGAACCACCCGCCGGGATCGTCAGGTCGACGTCCCTGAGCACCGGTTCGTCGGCGCCGGGGTAGGTGAACGTCAGCTGCTCCACCGTCACTTGATGCGGCACGGCGTCGGCCGCGGCGACGGACGTGTCGCCCACGAGCCGCTCCTCCGCGGACTCCCCGAGGACACCGACCAGGCGGGTCAGGCTCGCGCCGGACTTCTGCGCCTCGTCGAAGGTGAACATGATGGCGCCGAGCGGGGTGAACAGGCGGTGGAACATCAGGGGTGCCGCCGACACCTCGCCGAGACTCGCGGCGTCGGCCTCCAACAGGGCATAGCCCACCACGAGGATGAGGACGAGCCCGATGAACTCGGCGCGGTTCTCCCGGCCCACGAACCGGCCGAAGAAACGGAACACGTCGATCCCGAGGTTGCGCACCCGCCAGGACTCCGTGGTGACCTTCTCGCGGACATCGTCCTCGAGGCGGTACGCGCGTACGGTGTCGATCCCGTTGAGGCCGCTGATCAGCGCCTGCGCACGGTCGGCCTGGGCGATCCGCTGCTTGCGGTAGAGCGGGGCGGAGCGCGGCAGGTACCAGCGCAGGGCGAGCGCGTACGCGGGCAGTGCGGCGGCGCCCGCGAGGCCGAGCCGCCAGTCAAGGCCGAACATTCCGACCGTGGCGATGAAGACCAGCACGCCCGCCGAGAAGACGGTGGGGATGGCCGTGCGAATGCCCTTGGACAGCACGGCCACGTCGTCACCGACCCGGGAGAGCACGTCTCCGCGGCCGACCTGCTCGATCCGCGCGCTCGGCATGCCGAGCACCGCACGGACGGCGCCCTCGCGCAGCCGCGCGAGCAGATCGGCGCCGAGCCGTCCGATCAGGTACGTCGAGGCCGCGGTGGCCACCGCGCCGAGCAGCGCGGCGACGCCCATCAGGACGCCGATCGTCACGAGGACCGGGCGCCCGTCCCCCTCGACCACTCCGTCGACCACCCGGCCGAGGAGCAGCACGGGGAGCACCTGGAGCGCCGCCCCGGCCACCGTGGTGAACACGGTGGCCGTGGTCAGCCACGGGACTTCGCGGCAGTGGGCCGAGACCCACCGGGTGGCTTCGCGCCCGGACGCGGTGCGCAGCGTCGCCGGGGCGGCGGGCGCGTCGGCGACGGTGGTGCCGGTCGCGGGTGTTGCGGCGGTGGGTGTTTCGGCGGTGCTCACACGTAGACCAAGTCGAGCCGGGGACGGGACAGGTGGAACGTCATCGCTACTCGACCGACTTGACGAGCTCGTCGATCGCGTACGGGAGGGACAGGACGGTGCCCTGCGACATCGCGGCGCCGACCGCCGGGCCCTCGCTGTCAAGCAGGTAGGACACGTTGCCCTTCTTCACGGCGTCCAGGTTGGCGAACAGCTTGAACTTCTTCAGCGCCGCGGTGTCGGCCTTGTCGTTGATGACGACGATGCGGTCGACGTCGACCAGGTCCGTGCGCTCGGGCGAGAGTTCGGTGGAGAACTTGCCGCCGGCGATCTTGTCGATCTTCGTCTGGTACCTGAAGCCCATGCCCGTCAGAAGGCGCCCGCGGACGTCCTTCGAGGTGAACGGGTTGATGGAGTCCTTGTACCAGGACAGGGCGACGGAGGTCTGGTTCGCGAACTTCGGGTGCGACTTCTTGGCCTCGGCGAGCTTGTCCTCGATGCCCTCGACGAGCTTCTTGCCCTCGTCCTCCTTGCCCAGCGCCTTGGCGATGTGCACGGCGTTGTCCTGCCAGGGGGCGCTGAAGAGCTCCTTCTCACCCTTGGTGCGGCCCACCGTCGGGGCGATCTTCGAGAGCTTGTCGTAGGCGGCCTTGTCGATCTCGGAGTACACCGCGATGATCAGGTCCGGGCGCAGGGCGGCGATCTTCTCGTAGTTCGGGCCGGAGTCGCCGTTCTTCATGATGACGTCGGGCTTGGTGCTGCCCCACTTGTCCTTCACCCAGGGCCACTGGGTGTTGATGTCGGGGGACTTGCCCTCCGGGTTCGGGTACTGGTCGACCATGCCGACCGGCTTGGTGCCGAGGGCCAGGGCGGTCTGGTCGTCGGTATAGCCGACGGTGACGACGCGCTTGGGTGCCTCGGTGACCTTCGTGGACCCGAACGCGTGCTCCACGGTGACCGGGAACGCACCGCCGGCGGCAGCCGCCGGAGCGTTGTCGTCCGCCTTGTCGTCCGAGTCGGAACCGCAGCCCGCGAGGAGGCCGACACCGAGCGCCGTGGCGGTCAGTACGGCCGCCAGCCGCCGGGGCTTCGTGAGCGTCGTTCGGTGGAGGAGCATCCGGATTCCCTTGCTGTCGAGCTGACCGCTGCACCCCGGTCTCAGGGCAGCCAAACCTTATCCTGCGGAGATGAGGTTAGCCTAGCCTTACCCAACGGTTCGACGGCGGGGTCAGTCGAGTTGGACGTGCGTACGGCCGATGGGCACGATCAGCGGCCGGTCACCCACCGGGTCGTCGACGACCCTGGCGCGCAGCCCGAACGCCTCGTGCAGCAGTTCCGCGGTGATCACGTCGCGCGGATGCCCCTGCGCAAGGATCGCACCCGCCTTCATCACGACGAGGTTGTCGCTGTACCGCGTGGCCAGATTGAGATCGTGCAGCACCATGACCACGGTGCGCCCCGACTCGTGCAGGTCGTCGACGAGGTCGAGCACGTCGATCGCGTGGGCCAGGTCCAGGTACGTGGTGGGCTCGTCGAGGAGGAGCAGGTCGGTGCCCTGCGCCAGGGTCATGGAGATCCATACGCGCTGGCGCTGGCCGCCGGAGAGCGAGTCGACCGGGCGGTCCGCGAGGTCGGAGACGCCGGTCATGGCCAGCGCGCGCTCCACGACGCCGGCGTCGTCCGACGACCACTGGCGCAGCCAACTCTGGTGCGGATGGCGGCCCCTGGCGACCAGATCGGCCACCGTGAGCCCCTCGGGCGCCACGGGCGTCTGCGGCAGCAGCCCGAGCTTCTTCGCCACGTCACGGGTCTTGAGCTTGACGATGTCCTGACCGTCCAGCACGACCGAGCCGCTGACCGGCCTGAGAAGCCGCGTCAGGGTGCGCAACAGGGTCGATTTGCCGCACCCGTTGGGGCCGATGATCGTCGTGATCACCCCGGGCGGGATGGACACGTCGAGGTCGTCGATGACGGTACGACTGCCGTATCCGACCGAGACGCCCCGGGCGGCGAGCCGAGCGGCGTCCTGGACCGCCGGCTCGATCTCGGTGATGTACTGAGCGACCACAAGCCCCCCTGATATTAGGTTTGCCTCACCTTTGTACCAGCTAATCGAGCGCAGCCCGCTATTTGGGGTTCTTGAGGTTCGCCCGTACCAACAGGTAGACGAGGAAGGGGCCTCCGATCGCGGCCGTGACCACCCCGACGGGGAGGTTGTTCGGCAGCACGGCCCGCGCGGTGAGATCGGCGCCGATCAGGAGCAGTGCCCCGAACAGACCGGACGCGATCAGCGGGGGCGTCGGACGGCGCGTCAGACGCATCGCCACCTGGGGCGCCACCAGCGCGACGAACGGAACGGGCCCCGCCGAACTCACGGCCACGGCCGCCAGCAGCACCGCGCAGAGCAGAAGCACCGCGCGCACCCGTCCGAAGCGGACACCGAGCCCCGCCGCGATGTCGTCGCCGAGGTGCAGCGGCTTGAACTGGAACGCGGCCGCGGCCACGACGACCAGCAGGCCGAGCGAGCACCAGAACGCCACCCACACCTGGTCCCATGACCGGTTCTCCAGCGAACCGACCAACCACGCCTGGGCGCGGGCCACATCCCTGATGTCGGCGGAGACGAGGAGCCAGGTGGTGATCGCCTGCGTCACGGCGCTCACCGAGATCCCGATGAGGATGAGCCGGAAGCCGTCGACCCCGCGCCGCCACGCGAGGAAGTACACGAGCAGACCCGTGCAGAGACCACCGGCGAGGGCCGCGGCGGAGAGCCCGATGGAATCGATGACCGCCGCGGCGGTACCGCCCGACACCGTCACCGAGAACACCGCGACAGCGCTCGCGCCGCCGGTGATGCCGAGGATGTCGGGGCTGGCCAGCGGGTTGCGCGCGACCGACTGCGTGATCGCTCCGGAGACGCCCAGCGCGATGCCCACGACGAGCCCGGCCAGGGCGCGCGGCATCCGCAGATCCATGATCACGAACTCGTCGACCTGCTCGCCCCGGCCGACGAGGGTGGCCATCACGCGGGAGAGGCCGATGGGGAAGTCGCCGACGCTGATGGACAGGCAGAACACCAGGAAGGTCGCCGCCGCGAGGACCAGCGTGACGAGGACGAGCCAGGGCCGCCAGACGAACGACAGGGGGCCGAGCCGCACGCCCGGCGTCAGTGCGGGCTTCACATCCGTCTCGCTCATGCGCTCTTGAACTTTCCTCGCCAGACCAGGACCGCGAAGAACGGCGCCCCGAGCAGGGCCACGACGACACCGGCCTCCAACTCACCGGGTCGCACGACCAGTCGGCCCACGATGTCGCAGACCAGCAGGACAACCGCGCCGAGCAGCCCCGCGTACGGCACCAGCCAGCGGTAGTCCGGGCCGGTCAGGTAACGGGCCACGTGGGCCACCATCAGGCCCAGGAAGGCGATGGGGCCGCAGGCCGCCGTCGCCGCACCCGCGAGCAGGGTGATGGCGAGGATGCCGACGGTCCTGCTGACCGCGATGTTCACGCCGAGCCCCCGCGCGACGTCCTCGCCCAGGTTGAGCAGGTTGAGGGCGGGCAGCGTGGCCAGGGCGAGGACGAGCCCGACCGCGATGAACGCGGTCACCGGCCAGATCACGTCGAACTCGACCCCGGCCACGGAGCCCGCGTTCCAGAACCGCAGCGCGTTCAGGGACTGCGTGTCCGAGAGGGAGACGGCCGTGGTCATCGCGGCGAGGAAGACCGTGATGCCCTGCCCCGCGAGGGCGAGCGTCAGCGGATTGCCGGCGCCTCGCCCGATGCTCGCGAGGCCGAACACGACGACACCGGAGACGGCCGCCCCCAGGAAGCCGAACCACACGTACTGGAACGGGTTGGAGAACCCGAACACGGCGACCACCGTCACCACGGCGAACGACGCGCCCGCGTTCACGCCCAACAGGCCCGTGTCCGCGATGGGGTTGCGGGTGTACCCCTGGATCAGCGCGCCGCCGACACCGAGCGCGATGCCCGCCACCACGGCGAGCACCGTCCGCGGCACGCGCACGGTCTGCACGATGAGCCGGATCTCGGTCAGCCGCTGGTCGGACTCCGGGCCTGCGAACAGCCCGTGCCACACCTCGGCCGGGGTCAGCGCCCGCGCCCCGACGGCCAGCGACGCCGCCGCCGCGATCACCAGGACCGCGGCGAGGACGCCGAGACCCACGACTCGCCGCCGACGGGACTCCGTTGCGCCCCTCGGCACGGGTCGCTCCACTGCAGTCGTGCTCATGTCGACGTACGTTATCCCTTTGATCCGTTGTCCCTGTGATCGGATCGTGCCGTACGGCGGGCGGGCCCGCGTCGTGGCGGGTGGACCCGCGCGCGACGCGTGGGCCCGCGTCTAGCGCGCGGCGCTGCCCGTCTCGCCGGCGACCGGCCGGGCCTCGGCGGAGGCGGCACCGCGCTCGCGCACCGAGTCCAGGATCTCGCCGACCCGGATCGCGATGTTGGACAGCAGCGACGACGTGATGCCGTGCGTGTGCTCCGTACCGCCCTGGAGGTAGATGCCGCACCGCAGGTCGGCGTCGGTCGCCACGCGGTAGTCGCGCTCGACGCGGACGCGGCCCTCGTCGTCGCGGAGGCAGCGGTCGGCGACCTCGCCGAGGAGACCGACGGGGTCGGCGGGGCTGTAGCCGGTGGCGAAGACCACGACGTCGGCGTCGACGGGGTTCTCCTCGCCGGTGACGAGGGACTTCACGGTGGCCTGGACGCCGTCAGGGGTCTCCTTCACGCCGGTGAGACGCGAGACGTTGAGGAAGCGGAGGCGCTCGGTGCCGAGGACCTTCTCCCGGTACGACTCCCGGTACAGGTCGTCGATCAGGTCGATGTCCACGACGGAGTAGTTGGTGTTGCCGTGGTAGTCCATCAGACGGCGCTTGACGCCCTCGGGCGCCTCGAAGTACTCGTCGACGGCGTCGGGGTCGAAGATGCGGTTGGCGAAGGAGCTGTCGTCCGCGGGGCTGTAGCCGTAGCGCGAGAAGACGGCGCAGATCTCGGCCTCGGGGAAGCGGCGGTGCAGGTAGGCGACGTTCTCGGCGGCGCTCTGTCCCGCGCCGACGACGACGAAGCGGGTGGGCGAAGTGCCCTCCAGACCCTCGACCTTGGCCAGCAGCTCGGAGTTGTGCCAGACACGGTCGCCGCGCTCCACGCCCTCCGGCATGAGGGGGCGCAGGCCGGTGCCTATGACGAGGTTGCGGGCGCGGTGGACGGCGAGGCCCTCCGCCGAGCGGACGGTGACGTCCAGGTACTCGACCACTCCGTCCCGTACGAACGGCGTGACGCCGACGACCTCGTGACCGTAGGAGACCTGGTCGTCGACCTTGGCCGCGGCCCACTCCAGGTAGTCGTGGAACTCGACCCGCAGGGGGAACAGGTTCTTGTGGTTGATGAAGTCGGTCAGGCGGCCCTTGCTCTTCAGGTAGCAGAGGAAGCTGAACTCACTGGTGGGATTCCGCTGCGTCACCAGGTCCTTGAGGAAGGACACCTGCATGGTCGCGTCGTCGATCAGCATGCCGCGGTGCCAGCCGAAGCTCGGCTGCTGCTCGAAGAAGTGGGCGGTGACCGTCTCCTCCCTGCCGACGCTCGCGTTGTGCTCGCTGAGCGCGATCGCCATCGCCACGTTGGACGGGCCGAAGCCGATGCCAATGAGGTCGTGGACCAGTGGTGCGTCGTCGCCAGGAAGAACCTGTGACATGTCACTCCCATCGTGCGGGGAAGCCGCCTGTCAGGCGTGGGGGAAGGTACGACGAGTGGGCACGTCGACGGGCGACCCACTCGAACTTAGGTGAGCCTAAGCTAATCCTCGACGACTGTCGACCGGGCAAAACAGGCATGGGGGCATATCGGACGGGCAGGCACTCCCCCAACTGAGGCATCAGGCCGACGCGTTGTACGGTGCCGAGTGGACGCATTGCACACTAAGGTAAGCCTTGCTTTACTTGGCGTCAGTCATTCCCTGCCCTGAGGAGGAACCCCCATGCGGGTCGTCATGTTCGGTTACCAGACCTGGGGGCACCGCACCCTGCAAGCCCTCCTGGACTCCGAGCACGACGTGGTGCTGGTGGTGACTCACCCGAAGAGCGAGCACGCGTACGAGAAGATCTGGAGCGACTCGGTCGCCGACCTGGCCGAGGAGCACGGCGTTCCGGTCCTGATCCGCAACCGCCCTGACGACGAAGAGCTGTTCGAGCGCCTCAAGGAGGCAGACGCGGACATCATCGTCGCCAACAACTGGCGCACCTGGATCCCCCCGCGCATCTTCGGCCTCCCGCGCCACGGCACGCTGAACGTCCACGACTCCCTGCTGCCGAAGTACGCCGGCTTCTCCCCGATCATCTGGGCGATGATCAACGGCGAGTCCGAAGTGGGCGTCACCGCGCACATGATGGACGACGAGCTCGACGCCGGCGACATCGTCCGGCAGGAGGCGGTCCCGGTCGGCCCGAAGGACACCGCCACCGACCTCTTCCACAAGACCGTCGACCTCATCGCCCCGGTCACCATCGGCGCGCTCGACCTCATCGCGAGTGGGCAGACGGAGTTCACCAAGCAGGACCGCTCCCAGGCGAGCTTCTTCCACAAGCGGTCCGCCGAGGACATCCGCATCGACTGGACCTGGCCCGCCGAAGACCTGGAGCGCCTGGTGCGCGCCCAGTCCGCGCCGTACCCGAGCGCCTACGCCTTCCACAAGGGCAAGCGCCTGGAGATCGTCTCCGCGGTCGTGTCCGAGAACCGATACGGCGGCACGCCCGGCCGCATCTTCTACCGCGAGGGCGAGGGCGTGGTGATCGTCGCCGGAGCCGACGCCCGCTTCGGCCGCAACCACGGTCTGGCCATCACGCGCGTACGGACCGAGGACGGCCAGGAGCTGCCCGCCACGGAGTACTTCACCTCCATGGGCGGGTACCTGACGAGCCGTCCGTGAGCTGAGGTCCCAGGTCCCGTGCCGTGACCTGAGACCCCAGGCCCCATGCCGCCTCCCCCTCCCGGCATGGGGCCTGTACCCGGCCGGCCCTCAGCCCGCCGCCGCGAGCACCAGGGGCAGCACCTCCCCGGCGCCCGCCCTCCGCAGGAGACGCGCGGCGACGGCGAGGGTCCAGCCGGAGTCGGTGTAGTCGTCGACGAGCAGGACAGGACCCGGAGAGGCGGCGAGGGCGGCGGCCAGTTCCTCAGGGACGGCGAACGCGTCCGACAACGACCGCAGCCGCTGGGCCGAGTTGCTGCGGCGTGCCGTGTGCGCGCCGCCAGGACCCTCGTACGCCAGCGTCCCCAGGAAGGGCAGGCGGCCCACGGTCGCGATCCCCTGCGCGAGCGAACCGACCAGCTGCGGACGGGAGAGCGACGGCACGGCCACGACACCCACCGGCCGGGCCGCGGCGTCCGGGGCGCCGGTCGCCCATCCCCCCGGCGACCGCGCCCAGTCGGCCAGGACCGCGACCGCTGCCTTCAGCACGTTGTCGGGGACAGGGCCGTCCGGCGCGTTCTCGGCGAGGAGCGGACGCAGCCGGTTGCCCCAGCCGATGTCGGAGAGCCGGCCGAGCGCCCGCCCGGTGGAGCACTGCTCCCTGGCCGGAATACGTCCCTTGAGCTCGACACCCAGCGCGGCCATGCCCGTCGGCCACATCCTGCGCGGCTCGACCTCGACTCCGGGACGGTCCAGCTCCTTCGCCGCGCCCGACAGCGCGTCCTCGGAGACGGACGCGTCGGTCCAGGCGCCCGCGCAGTTGTCGCACCGGCCGCACGGAGCCGCACCCTCGTCGTCCAGCTGCCGGCGCAGGAACTCCATGCGGCACAGGTCCGTGCTCACGTAGTCCCGCATGGCCTGCTGCTCGGCCTGCCGCTGCCTGGCCACCCACGCGTACCGCTCGGCGTCGTAGACCCACGGCTCGCCGGTGGAGGTCCAGCCGCCCTTGACCCGCTTGACCGCCCCGTCCACGTCGAGGACCTTCAGCATCGTCTCCAGACGGGTGCGGCGGAGCTCCACCACGGCCTCCAGAGCCGGCACGGACAGCGGCCTTCCCGCGTCGGCGAGGGCGGAGAGGGTCTGGCGGACCTGCGCCTCGGGCGGGAACGCCGTATCCGCGAAGTAGCGCCAGATGGCCTCGTCCTCCTTGCCGGGCAGCAGCAGCACGTCGGCGTGCTCGACGCCTCGCCCGGCGCGGCCCACCTGCTGGTAGTACGCGATGGGCGAGGACGGCGAACCGAGGTGCACCACAAAGCCCAGGTCCGGCTTGTCGAACCCCATGCCCAGCGCCGACGTGGCGACCAGCGCCTTGACCCGGTTCTCCTGGAGATCGGTCTCGGCCTGCAGCCGGTCCGCGTTCTCCGTACGTCCCGTGTACGACGCCACCTTGAAGCCGCGCTGCCGCAGGAAGGCGGTGGCCTCCTCGGCGGCGGCGACGGTCAGGGCGTAGATGATCCCGGAGCCCTGCAGCTCGTCCAAGTGCTCGGCGAGCCAGGCCAGCCGGTGCGCGGCGTCCGGCAGCCGCACGACGCCGAGGCGGAGGCTCTCGCGCTCCAGTGCGCCGCGCAGCACCAGTGCCTCGCCCGCTCCGGTGCCCAGCTGTTCGGCCACGTCCGCGGTGACGCGCGCGTTGGCCGTAGCGGTCGTGGCCAGTACGGGCACGCCGGCCGAGAGCTCGGCCAGCATCGCGCGCAGCCTGCGGTAGTCGGGCCGGAAGTCGTGGCCCCAGTCGGAGATGCAGTGCGCCTCGTCGACCACCAGCAGGCCCGTGGTGGCCGCGAGCTTCGGCAGCACCTGGTCGCGGAAGTCCACGGAGTTGAGGCGCTCCGGGCTGACGAGGAGGACGTCGGTCTCGCCGCGCTCCACCTCTCCGTAGATCGTCTCCCACTCCTCGGGGTTGGCCGAGTTGATGGTGCGCGCCTGGATGCCGGCGCGCGCCGCGGACTCGACCTGGTTGCGCATCAGGGCCAGGAGCGGCGAGATGATCACGGTCGGGCCCGCGCCGCGGCGGCGCAGCAAGGCCGTGGCCACGAAGTACACCGCGGACTTGCCCCAGCCGGTGCGCTGCACGACGAGGGCGCGCCGCCGCTCGCTCACCAGCGCGGCGACCGCCTGCCACTGGTCCTCGCGCAGCCGGGCCGATCCCCCGGGGTCGCCGACGAGCTCGGCGAGGATGGCGTCGGCTTCGGTGCGGAGCTCCAGGGTGTCCATGTCTCCATGCAACCCGATCCCACTGACAATCGCCGAATCCGCCACGGCCCCACGGGTCCCGGAGGACTCGAAGGACTCGGTGGACTCGGAGGACTCGAAGGACTCGAAGGACTCGAAGGACTCGGAGGACTCGGACGCGGATGATCTGGGCAGGGATATAAGCAGCGCATCGTCCGATACCGGCATCCCGTGCCGATTTGTTCATTGCCCCCGACGATCGCGGCGGGAACAATTGGAAGCGCTCCCGTGCGGCCCCGTGGTCACCCTCGGCCGTGCCGCGGTGCGCTCCCCCAGCCCGACCCCGCCCGCGTACGGGCGCGTAGCCGAAGGGAGGACCGTGACCTTCGGATTCGCCTCGTCCGGCGCGGCATCCACGCCGGGCTCACCAGCACCGGCATCGACCTCGACCTCGACCTCGACCGAGTTCTCCCCCGACTCCGCCGACTCCGCCCACCGACTGGCGCGGATGCTCGAACCCGCCGAGTGGTCGGCGGCCGGAATTCCGTTGCTGCGCAACCCGCGAGAGGTCGTCAGCGGCCTGCACGCACGCCATCTGCCGACGCCGACGACGGCCGTCGTGGCGGTTCTCGACCCCGACGAACGGCTGCGGGCGAGCGCCTCGTTCAGGCGGCGCGCCACGGTGACGGACGGCTGGGTCTTCCGCAACGCGCTGCTCGCGCAGTTGCGCCGGATCATCCCGCACGACCTGCGCCGCCGCACCCCGGTACGCACCGCCGTGCTGCTCTACTGCCGTGAAGGGGACGCCCGTTGGACCCAGGAGGACGGGGCCTGGATGTGGGGCCTGCGCGATGCGTGCACGCTGCACGGGCTGCGCTGCGGCGCGTACATCACGCTGACGTCCGACGGCTGGCAGGTGTTGGGCGAGGGGCGCGGCGGCCGACAGCCGAGCATCGGATCGCGGCCCGAGTCCTTCACCGGAACCGATCCGCCGGCGATACGCACCGGAGGGGCTGCCTCCGATGTGCTGCGTCGCGCGGCGGCACGCTGACACACCACGGCGCATCGGCAGATCGGCACACGTCGACCGCGACACCGTGCTCCCGCGCGGTCGGCGCCTGACGGCACCACCGCACGGTCAACCACGACTCCACGCCTGCCACGACCCCGTGTCGGCCGAGCCTTCGGCCGACGGAGGTCGTCTCAGGCGGCCGTGCCCAGCATCGAGTTGATCCGCTGCGGGTCGCCGCAGACGATCAGCAGGGTGCTCGCTCGGGTGAGGGCCGTCGGCAGGGCCGCGACCGCGGTCTCCTCGCTGCCGCCGTTGAGGGCGACGACGACCACGGGCCGGGACGCGGCACGATCCAGGGCGGCGGCGTCGGCGTAGAAGACGTCGTCGCCCGCGTCGTGCTGGGCCCAGTAGGAGGCCTCACCGAAGGACAGCTCGTGCGCGGCCCACGGGTGCGGGTCGCCGGTGCTGATCACCAGGACCTCGCCGGGGGCGCGCCCGGAGTCGAGAAGGAGGTCGACCGCTTCCTCGGCCGCGTCCAGCGCACCCTCGGCAGAGGCCGGGATCAGCTGGATCTGCGGCACCGATGCCGGGGCATCGGAAGCGGCGGGACCGGGGGCAGCCGGAGCGGCAGGCCCGGGCTTGACGGCCGTGTCACGCGGCGCGCGCTGCGCGGGCGGCATCGGCCGGGCAGGACCCGGACGGCCGGGGCGCGGCGGGGCCGCGGGACGCGGTCCGGGTACGGGGCGGGGGGTCGGCGCGGTACGGCCGCTGGCCGGCGTGGCGCGGGGACCCTGGGCACTCTCGTGAATCTGAGGCTCCTCGGGAATGAGAGGCATGAAGTGTTGTCTATCAAACGCCGATGCGACGCGCGTCGGCGGGTGGCACATGAGTGCGACGGGAAGGCCCGGAAAAGCGTCAGAACTCAAAGCCGAGCTGACCTTCGATTTCCGGAACATTTCCGTCCGCCCAACTGCGGGCCTTCTTGAGGTGCCGCCACTGGGGCAACGCATCAAGATACGCCCACGTGAGCCGGTGGTACGGGGTGGGCCCCCGCTCCGCCAGCGCGGCCTTGTGCACCGGCGACGGATAGCCGGCGTTGGCCGCAAAACCGAAGTCTGCATGTTCGATGCCCAGTTCGGCCATCATTTTGTCGCGCTGAACTTTCGCGATCACCGAAGCCGCGGCGACGGCCACGCAGGATTGGTCGCCCTTGATCACCGTACGGACCCGCCAGGGATTGCCGAGATAGTCATGCTTCCCGTCGAGGATGACCGCGTCCGGGCGGACCGGCAGCCCCTCCAGGGCACGCACCGCGGCGAGCCGCAGCGCGGCCGTCATCCCCATGTCGTCGATCTCCTCGTGCGAAGCGTGACCGAGGGCGTGCGCCGTGACCCAGCCCGCCAGTTCCTCGGCGAGCGCGGTGCGCCGCTTGGGAGTGATCAGCTTGGAGTCGGTGAGCCCTTCCGGCGGCCTGCGCAGGCCCGTGACCGCCGCACAGACGGTGACCGGACCCGCCCACGCGCCGCGCCCGACCTCGTCGACACCGGCGACGATCTTCGCTCCGGTGGTGGCGCGCAGGGAGCGCTCGACGGTGTGGGTGGGTGGTTCGTACGGCATGGCGGCACTAGCCTACGCCGCCGATGCCCGCCCGCGACACCCAGGCCCCGCACCCCGGGCAGCCGGCCCCTCAGGGACGCAGCATCGGAACCATCACCCGGTCGATCAAGGCCTCGAATTCCTCGTCGGTCCATTCGCTTCCGCACACCTTCGAGCGGTACATGAACATCGCCGGAATGACATCGCAGACGTACGCGTCCACTCCCCCGGAACGCACCTCTCCGCGCTCGACGCCCCGGCGTATGACTTCCTTGATCAAGTGGACGCTCGGCTCGATGACGCCCTGGAAGATCACGTCGTGGAAGCGCTCGGCCGTCGCCGTGTCGCATTCGTGAAGCACCGCACGCAGGGCGAAGCCGGTGCGCGAGAACATCGTGACCCGCATCTCCTTGCACAGCTGCAACAGGTCCTCGCGGACGCTGCCACGGTCCGGAGGGCTGTCGGGCCGCGGCAGCCCGGCACGCAGGGCGTCGACGACGAGATCCTCCTTGGACGGCCACCGCCGGTACACCGCGGCCTTGCCCGTCTGCGCTCCCGCGGCCACACCCTCCATGGTCAGCCCGCTCCAGCCGACCGTGCTGAGCTGCTCCAGGGCGGCATCGAGGATCGCCCGCTCCAGGACGGGCCCCCGGCGGCGCGCCGACGCCGTCCGCGCGGGAACCGCGGGCCAACGGGAAGTAGCCATCAATTTCTCTCCATGAAGCACACAAGGGAGGCAGAGAACAGAAGAAGGATCAGTGAACGGTTGCGTTCACTCAAGGGGTGTCACTACCGTCGTGGTTGACAGTGAACGGCACCGTTCACTAAGGAACTTGTGGGGGATCATGTCGAGTACCTCTCAGCTGACGAAGAATCAAAAGCCCGGTACCGCCCGCCGAGAGGGGCACCCCGGCTTAGCTCTCACCGTCATCGCGGCCTGCCAACTCATGGTGGTACTGGACGCCACGATTGTGAACATCGCGCTCCCCCACATCCAGGGAGCCCTCAACTTCTCGACGACCGACCTCACTTGGGTCGTCAGCGCGTACACCCTCACCTTCGGTGGCCTGCTGCTCCTCGGCGGTCGCGCAGGTGACATCCTGGGACGCCGTCGCGTCTTCATGGCCGGCATCCTCCTCTTCACCCTCGCCTCGCTCCTCGGCGGATTCGCCCAGGAACCCTGGCAGTTGCTGGCCGCCCGCGCCCTGCAGGGCGTCGGAGGTGCCATCGCCTCCCCCACCTCACTGGCGCTGATCACGACGACCTTCCCCGAAGGCCCCGAGCGGAACCGCGCCTTCGGTGTCTTCGCCGCCGTCTCCGCGGGTGGCGGCGCCATCGGCCTCCTGGCGGGCGGCATGCTCACCGAGTGGCTGAACTGGCGCTGGGTCCTGTTCGTGAACGTGCCCATCGGCATCCTGATCGCCGTCCTCACCCCGCTCTACATCAATGAGTCCGAACGCCACCCCGGCCGCTTCGACATCCTCGGCGCCCTGACGTCGACGCTCGGCATGGCCTCCCTGGTCTACGGATTCATCCGCGCCTCCGAAGAGGGCTGGCGCGACAGCATCACCGTGGGTTCGTTCGCCGCCGCGGTCGTCCTCCTCGTGGCCTTCGTGTTCGTCGAGAAGCGGGCGAAGGAGCCGATCACACCCCTGCGCATGTTCGCCGACCGCAACCGCTCCGGCACCTATGTGATCATGCTCAGCCTGGCCGCCGCGATGTTCGGCATGTTCTTCTTCATCGTTCTCTTCGTCCAGAACATCCTGAACTACACCCCGATCGAAGCCGGCCTCGCCTTCCTGCCCGTCACGGTGGTCATCGCGGTGGGCGCGGCCCTGTCGCAGAAGTTCCTCCCTGTCCTCGGTCCCAAGCCGTTCATGGTGACCGGCTCGGCCATCGTCGCCGTCGGCCTCGGCTGGCAGGCCCTGATCGGCCCCGACAGCTCATACGTCGGCGGCGTACTCGGCCCGATGCTCCTCTTCGGCTTCGGCATGGGCCTGAACTTCGTGACCCTGACCCTGACCGCCGTCTCCGGAGTGGCCATCCACGAGGCGGGCGCGGCATCCGGCCTCCTCAACGCCACCCAGCAGGTCGGCGGCTCGCTCGGCCTCTCCATCCTCACCACCGTCTTCGGAACGGCGAGCCGCAACGAGGGCAAGGACCAAGTCGCCGACTTCATGGCCCATGCCTCGCCGGAGCAGAAGGCCGAGTTCGCAAAGACCCACGAGCTTCCGGCTCCCTGGAGCCACGAGATCCTGGCCGAGGGCATCTCGACCGCGTTCATCCCGGCCGCCGCGATGGCCGTCCTGGCCCTGATCACCGCGGCACTGGTGATCAAGGTCCGAAAGAGCGACCTCGACGCCCTCGCCGGCACGGCAAGCGCGGCGGGCCCGTCGGCCGGCTGACACGGGGACGTAGGACGCAAGACACAACGCACTGCAGGCACGGCCACAGCTACAGCTACAGGTACCGACCGGCGCGGCAAGCATGGTGGCTGCGCCGGTCGGCGCTTGTGTGTGGAGGGACGGAACCTGGGGCGGGGCCTGGAACGCGGGATGCCCGAACGCACGTGGTACGCGTGGTGTCCGTGATCGACGGGGTGCCCCGTGATGCACGTGGTAGCCGTGATGCACCGGGTGCACGTGGCGGACCACGAACAACGGCTCAGCGCAGGATCAAACCGCGCCGTCGAGCACCCAGTCCGGCAGCGCCTCCGTCCGGTCCAGCCAGTCCTGGGGCGGCGCACCCCCCGCCCCCGCGGCGACGACACCCCCGACGATGGCGCACGTCGTGTCCATGTCCCCGCCCACCTGAGCCGTGTCCCAGATCGCCCGCTCGTACGCCCCGAGCCCACGAGCCGCCGACCACAACGCGAACGGCACCGTGTCATGCGCCGTCGTCCGCCGACCACACCCGAGCACCGCCGCGACGGTCCCGGCGTCGCCGTAGTCGAGCATGTCCCGCGCCCTGCGAAGCCCCGCCCCCACCGCGCTGCGCGGCACCAGGTCGATCACGCCGTCGAGCAGTTCCTTCGGCGCCGGCGGTCCTGCGGGAGCCGCCACCAGTGCCGCGGCCGCGGCCACCGCCATCGCTCCGACGACGGCCTCACGGTGCTGATGCGTGGGGTACGCCGAGATCTCCGCCTGGTGCGTCGCCTGCTCCGGGTCGTCCGCGTACCAGGCGCCGAGCGGGGCGATCCGCATGGCCGCACCGTTCCCCCAGGACCCCTGTCCCTTGAAGAGCGCGGAGGCCAGCTCCCGCCAGTCCCCGCCTTCGCGGACCTGCCGCAGCAGCCGGTTCACGGCGGGGCCGTAGCCACGGTCGAAGTCATGGTGCTCGGCGAACGACAGGGCGAGGGCGTCCTGGTCGATGCGCCGGTGTTCGGCGAGGACGGCCAGTACGGAGCAGGCCATCTCCGTGTCGTCGGTCCACTGCCAGGGTGCGTCGGGGAGCTCACGGCGCTTGAGCAGGGGGTAATGCGCGGGGACGAAGAACTGTGAGCCCAGCGCGTCCCCCACCGCCAGTCCGCGCAGACTGGCCAGAGCGCGCTCGAGGCGCCGGTCGGGAGAGGAATCAGCGGTCATCGCCCTGCCACTCTAATTCGTTGCCAACGGATCCAGCACCACTCAACCGGTTCCCCCGAGCCCCCCGGAACCGCCGCCCGGTGATATCCCCGTCACAGCTCCGGAATCGCAGCTTCGTAAACGCGGGTCCGGGCTTGCCGGGCTCCGGGAAGGACGCCCCCTTCCGATCATGCCTAACCCGTGACGCCGTACGACTCGGGCTCCCGCCAGCGTTCGAACGGCCGGTCCAGCGTGTACTTGCCGTCGTCGCCGAGCACCAGCACTCTCATCTCCCCGTTGCCCGGGTTGGACAGCGACTCGAATTCGGCGACCGACCAGTGGAACCACCGCATGCAGAACAACCGCATGGTCAGTCCGTGCGTCACCAGCAGGACGTTCGGCGGATGGTCCGGCGCCTCGAAGCTCCGGTAGAGGCTTTCCAGGAACGCCCCCACCCTGTCGTAGACGTCAGCCCCCGACTCTCCTTGTGCGAAACGGTAGAAGAAGTGCCCGTACGCGTCGCGGTACGCCTTCTGCAGCCGCACGTCGTCCCTGTCCTGCCAGTTGCCCCAGTCCTGCTCCCGCAGCCTGGGCTCCTCCCGTACGCGCACCAGCTCGGGATCGAGCCGGAATGCCTGGAAGGTTTCGTGGGTGCGGCGGTACGGCGACACGTACACGCTCACGCGCTCGTGACCGAGCAGTTCCCGCAGGTGTTTTCCCGTGTCCTCCGCCTGTGACCACCCCGTTTCGGTGAGCTCAAGGGCATGATCGGGTTCGCGCTCGTACACGGTGTCGTCGGCGTTGCCTGCCGACTCGCCGTGCCTGACCAGGATGATGCGCCGCGGTCGTGCCATAGGGAAACCCTAGATCGGGTCGTCGGTGGGCTGCTCAGTCGGGTAGCCGCCCGGACTCCATCCGGCGTATTCGGCCCGCGAAGCGCTGACGCAGCAATCGGTCGTGCGAGACGACGACCAGCGCTCCTGTCCACTGATCCAGTGCTGCCTCCAGTTCTTCGACCAGGCCCAGCGCCAGGTGGTTGGCCGGTTCGTCCAGCAACAGCAGGTCGGCGGGTCTGGCGAGGAGGCGTGCGAGGGCGAGTCTCCGCCGCTGCCCCGCGGACAGGGAGCCCACCGGGACGTGCAGGTCACGTGGCCTGAAGAGGCCGAATGAGAGGAGCAGCTCCCTCTGCTCGTCTTCGGCCGACCCCAGACCCTTCCCGAAGGCTTCGAGGAGAGACTCGGTCGGGTGCCGTACCGGTATCTCCTGAGCGAGATAACCGATGCGGCCTCTGCGGACGACCGTGCCCGCGTCGGGCTGGAGCACTCCCGCCATGATGCGCAGCAGAGTGGACTTGCCCGCGCCGTTGCCTCCGTGGATCAGCAGTCGCTCGCCCGCCGAGACGGTGAGCGACCCCACGGCGAGCCGCTCTCCCACCTTCACGTCCCGCAGGCTCACCAGCTCACCCTGTGTCGCGCCGGTCGGCGGGCGTGCAGTGAACCTGAGAGGTTCGGGCGGCCGCGGCACCGGCTGGTCCCGCAGCCTGCGGAGTCGTTCCTGGGCGTTTCTGACACGTCCCGCCACCGAGGCCTGGACCCTCCCTCCGGCCCGGTCGTACGCCATTTTGTTGTTGTCCTTCATGCCCCGCCCGCCGGCCACCGCATGGGCAGTGGTCACCATGAACTCCTGGAGGCGGCTCGTCTCCTCACACCACTGCTCGTACTGCTGCTCCCACCGCAGCCGGGCAGCCGCCCGTTCCGCGATCAGTCCCTGGTACCCACCGCCGTGCCGCACCACCGATCGACGGTCGGCGTCCACTTCGAGGATCGCGGTGGTCACGCGCTCCAAGAACACGCGGTCATGGGAGACCGCGACGACCGTCCCACGATGCGCCGCGAGGGCACTCTCCAGCCAGTCCAGCGCACTTTCGTCCAAGTGATTGGTCGGTTCGTCGAGGAACATGACCTCGGGCGCGGCCGCTATGAGGCAGGCGAGGCCGAGCCGGGCCTGTTCGCCGCCGGACAGGCTGCCCAGCACCCTGCCCCTGCCGATGTGGCCGAGCCCCAGGCCGTGCATCGCCTTGTCCACGCGTGCGTCCGCCTCATAGCCCCCGCGCAACTCGAAAGCGGTGAGCAGGTCCCCGTACTCGCCGAGGTCACGCTCGTCGGCGGAACCGAGCTCCGCTTCGAGCACCCGCAATCGGCGCTCCATGGAACGGAGTTCGGCCAGCGCGACGTCGATGGCATCGCCGACGCGTCGGTCCGCCGGGAGCTGGGGGGTCTGCGCGAGCAGGCCGGCCCCTCGTTCGGCGACGGTGACCACCTCACCCTCGTCGGGCCGCAGGTCACCGGACATCAGGTGCAGGAGCGTGGACTTTCCCGCACCGTTCTCCCCCACTACTCCTATGCGTTCGCCCGGCCTGATCGCGAGAGACACCGTGTCGAGGATCAGCCGATCCCCGCGAGCCTTGGTCACACCGTGCAGAGAAATCTGAGTAGGCACAGGGAACCCCCGGTTTCCATCCACCCAACCAAACGCAACCTCTGTCGCGTTACGATGAGTGTGGCAGACTGGCACAGCTAATGCAACCAGAGTAGCAATTGCCATCCGAGCGGGATAGAGGGGTAGGGGCGAGGCCATGAAGGACGAGGCCGTTACGGCTGGTCAGAGCGGTGGTGCGTCGAGCGCGGAAGGCCACGACCCGGCCAAAGAAAAGTCGGTCGCACCGGCTGCACCCGCCGGCGCAGGCCCCGTTCCGCCGACCGCGTCGGCCTCAGCCGCCCCAGGCACCCGTCGTCCCGGCGGCCGGACCGCCCGAACCCGCGCAGCCGTCCGCGACGCCGTATTGAGCGGTCTGGCCGACCACGGCTATCCCGGCCTCACCGTCGAGTACGTCGCCGATCACTCGGGAGTCCACAAGACCACGCTGTACCGCCGCTGGGGCGGCCTGGAAGGCATGGTCGCCGACGCCCTCGAAATGGCGGGTGAGGACACGTGGACCCCGCCGGACACCGGCAGCCTCGAGGGCGATCTGCGAGAACTCGCCCGCGAAGTCGTCGAGTCCTTCTCCGACGAGGCGACCGCGGCGGCCCCCACCGCCTTCGTCGCGGCGGCCTTCCAGTCGGCACGGGCAGCAGATGCCCTCCACGCCTACTACGCCGAGCGGTTCGGGCGTTGCGAGGCTGTCGTCGAGCGCGCGGTGGAACGCGGCGAGGCGCCCCCGGACACCGACGCGGCAGCGCTCGTCCGTGCCGTATCCGCGCCGCTGCTGCTCCGCGTATTCATCACGCGAGAGCCGGTCGACGCGGCCCTCGCGGACCAGGCGGCGGCCGCGGCCGTCGCGGCGACTCGTGCGGGTGCGTTCGAACGGCGGTGAGGTGTGGAGCGGCGCAAGCCGAGACGAGAAGGACCGGCTCGGCCGGTACACATCAAGGGGAACGAACCTGACGAGCTGAGCGGCCCAGACCAGGCGGAGTGAACGAGCGGAGTGAACCAGCGGAGTGAACCAGCGGACCTGGGCAAGCAGCCTAGTCCCAGCAGGCCGGGCTCCCCGAGGTCAAGAAGGAATCACACCGTCCACGACGGCTCAAGCTCCACGATGTCCCCCGCGAGCGCGGCGACATCCGCCTCCGTCTGCGCCCGCAGCGCAAGACGCTCCACCCGCTCGGCGCGGTACTTTCCGTGCTCGGCCGCCGACTGCCACATGGAGAGCACCAGGAACTCGTGTCCGGGCGCCTCGCCGAAGAGGCCGCGCACCATGCCGGGCGAGCCGGCCATGGCGGGGTTCCAGACCTTCTCCTGCATCAGCGCGAAATGCTCCACCCGCGGCTCGCGGACCCGGCAGTGCGCGACGCGCACCACGTCCACGTCGGTGAAGCGCGGCTCGAACCCGGTCTTCACGTCGAAACGGTGGTCGAAGAGTTTGGCGCGGAGGTCCTTGTAGGTTCCGGACTGCCCGGCAGCCAGCCGATCGTGCGAACGGGCCATGAAGGAGTCGTAGAAGGCACGGCTCTCCCAGAACGTGAAGACATGGGCGACCCCTTGCCTCCCCCGGCTCCACCCCCCGCCCTGCCCCCGGAACCCCGGCTCCCCCAAAAGCCCCGCCCACTTCCGCTGTCCTCGTTCGAACCCCCGACGATCGACCACGGAGCAGCGAATCCACTTGACCAGCACCGCGCCATCGTACGGCGCGGAGCGCGGCCCGGGTCACGCTCCGGCGTAGTGCACCCGGATCAGCTCGGCCGAGTCCTCGGCATCGAGTTCAATACCGAACTCGCGGTCGAGAACGTCCATCAATTCGCCCACAGGAACGCTTCGTTCGTCCGCCGTGCCGTCCGGGCGGGTCAACGTGAGCAGATCGCCCACCAACCTGCGGCGCACCTCGGAACCGGCCTTCTGCAGCACGGGCCTGCGGATGAACGACGACCTGGGGTGGGTCGAGGTGTAGTGGTTCATCACTACGTAGTCGACGGGGAGCCGCCGCTCCTGTGTGTACGCGTAGAGGTCGAACCATCCATCTCCGGGGCGCCATGTCCGCAGCACCATGACGCCGTCGTCCGCGTCCTCCTCGTGGAGGCTGAAACGCCACTCCCCTTGTTGCATTTCCACGCCCCCTTGCAGGGGGATCGGTTCGAGCAGCCCATCGGCTCCGAACCCGGTGTCGCAGTGCCATGCTTCGCCGTCCACCTCCACCTTGAGCAGCATGTGGCTCACCGCACGCGTGGAGGTCGCCCCGGCCCTGACGCGCGCCCCGAGCCCGGCGACATCGAAGCCGATGCGCTCCAGAGCCGCCGCGAAGAGCAGATTCTGTTCGTAGCAGTAACCGCCCCGCCGTCGGCGCAGCAGCTTGTCCTGCAGAGCGGGCAGATCCAGCGGTACCGGCCGGCCGAGCATCATGTCGAGATTCTCGAAGGGGATCGCCGCGACGTGCTCCCTGTGGAGCGTGCGCAGAGTCTCCAGGTCCGGCTCCGTCTTGCCCGTATGCCCGAGCCTCGCCAAGTAGGCGTCGATGTCGAGTTCTTCCCCGTTCCATGTCATGGGCCCATGATCTCCGGATTCGCGGACCCGGACCAAGCAGGTTTGGGCGCGGCTCAGTTGTCCAGTCTTTGACCTGGGGCGCTACGACGTTGTCAGTCGTACGTCGTAGCGTGTGCGTTACGTCATGGCGTGCGCGTGGTGGAACAGGCCCGGTGCAGTGGGAGCGGCCGGGGAACAAGGAGGGGGCAGTCCAGTGAACAGCGTCCACAAGGGCATCAAGAAGGTCGAAGTCGGTCTCAAGTGGGACCCGAGTCCGGCCGGAACGCCGCCCAACGACCTCGACATCATCGCGGCGACCTACGCGGCCGACGCTCCGTACGGCGCCCCTGTCTACCTCGTGCACTTCGACAGCCGTTCCCCCGACGGCACGATCACCCTCAATCGCGACAGCAGGACGGGACAGGGTTTCGGTTTCGACGAGGTCATGACGCTGGAACTGGACCGGCTCGCTCCGACGTTCGCGCGGGTCGTGGTGGGAGTGGCCATACAGCAGGAGACGGGACAGAAGGTCTTCGGCGACATCTCCAACGCCGCGTTCCGTATCCGCGAGGGACACCACAACCTGGCGGAGAGCGACCTCTCCGCCGTCTCCGGCAGCTCGGCCGCGACGATCGCCCAGTTCACGCGGGACGACGCCGGAGCGTGGTCGTTCCGCGGTGTCGTCCGCGGCTTCGATGTCGACCCGACGACCTTCGCCTCCCTGATGGGCAGCGAGGACTGAGCCGTCGCCGTCAGCTGCACCGTTCCCCGGCGTCCGGCTCCCGATCGGGGAACGCACGCAGCCTCAACCCGGGCGCCCGGTGATCGGCGAGCCACCGCATCCGGTCGTCATCCGCCGCGAGCCCTTCCCGTGCGGTCCGGGTCCACTCGGTCCGGTCGAGAATCTCCAGGTACGCCGACCGAAGGGCTCCTTGCTGCGCCGTGGTGCATCCCACTGTGTCGGGAGACTCCGTCATCAGGAACTGAGTGAGCACCGAAATGGTGAAGTAGCGCTCAATTGTCGGGCTGAGCAAGCCGACGGCGCGGGCGTGCGCTTCCAGGACCACGGCCGCATAGGGGTAGTGAGCAAGAGTGAGCCCCATGCCCGCACAGTCGCTCATTTGATGGAGAAGGCGCCCGACATGGTCGACCATCTCGCTGTCGGTGTCGAGGCATGCGAGCGCTTCATGGAGTTTGGTGACGGTGGCGACCCTCCCGGCGAAGTAACCGTTGAGGAAGTCTCCGTCGCAGGCTCGGCGAAGCAGCCACGGACGCGCGGCCGGATCGTCGATTCGACAGAGGGCTTCGACGACATAGACCCGGCCCCAGCCGCTGACCCTTTCGGCGAGCCAGAGAAGGGATTCGACTCCTCCCGGCTGTCTTTCGAAGGCGTGGGCCGCCAGCGGTCCGAAGCGGTCGGAGAGCAACGCGATCGTTTTGATCAGCGGGAAATCGTCGGCTGTTCCCACGGCGGCGAGCAGGGCGAGTCCGACGGTGACGGCGCATCGGTCGGTCCCGTGGCGGACCAGCCAGCGTCCCGTCTGACATGCGCGTTCGGTGTCCGGCCGCATAGCCGCGGCGGCGATGTGCTCGTTCTGGTGGATCGGAACGTAGACATCGTGAAAGACGTGAGCCAATTCGCTGGGAAGAGCAGAAGCGCGGGCGAAATGTGCGTCCAGGATGCGTGCGACGTCCTTGCCCGCCGTATTCCGGTCTCGGGGTGCTTTCGGACCTCGGCGATCGTGCGACACGTGGTCGGGAAAGGGATACCCGTCACGTGGAAGCGGCTCCCCAGGAATCAGTTCGTGCAGCCGCAGCGCATGGTCGAACAGTGAGGTCGGTGATCCGGGCAGTCCTGTCCCGGTCGTCTCGCTCATCGGCGGACGGAAGACTCGATTCTCTTGATCATGTCTTGGAGCATGCCACGACAGCCGTGATCACAACAAGACATGACCGCCGACGAGCCATGACGACGAAAGGGGACCGACCTGTGGTCGGTCCCCTTTCCAGCTGCCGTTCAGCCAAGGGTGCGGGCTACATCAGATGCTGCATCCGACGCGATTCCGCCCGGTTTCAGCTGCAGCCGCTGGTCGAGCCGCAGCCCTCGCAGATGTAGCAGGAACCGGCGCGCTGCATCTTCGTACCGCAGGAGAAGCAGAGCGGTGCGTCGGCCTGGATGCCCAGCTGCATCTCCACGAGCTCAGCGCTGGTGTGCGCCTGCTGCGGGACCTCCTTGGCCGCCTCGGCCTCGGCCTTCGGCGTGGCGACCGCCTTCAGGGACTCGGGCTGTCGCGGAGCGGACTGGGCCAGCCCCTCGACGTCCACCTCGTCCTCGGCGGGCTCGTACGACCCGGTCTCCAGGTGGCGCTGACGCTCCTCGGCCGAGTGGATGCCGAGCGCGGAGCGCGTCTCGAAGGGCAGGAAGTCCAGCGCCAGGCGACGGAAGATGTAGTCGACGATCGACTGCGCCATCCGCACGTCCGGGTCGTCCGTCATGCCGGCCGGCTCGAAGCGCATGTTCGTGAACTTGGAGACGTACGTCTCCAGGGGCACGCCGTACTGCAGGCCGACGGAGACGGCGATGGAGAAGGCGTCCATCATGCCCGCGAGGGTCGAGCCCTGCTTGGACATCTTCAGGAAGACCTCACCCAGACCGTCGTCCGGGTAGGAGTTCGCGGTCATGTAGCCCTCGGCGCCACCCACCGTGAAGGACGTGGTGATGCCCGGACGGCCCTTGGGAAGGCGCTTGCGGACCGGGCGGTACTCGACCACCTTCTCGACCGCGGCACGGATCGTGTCCTCGGTCTTCTCCGTGATCTCGGCCTTCTCCTCCTCCTTCTTCTTGGCGGAGAGGGGCTGGCCGACCTTGCAGTTGTCGCGGTAGATGGCCAGCGCCTTGACGCCCATCTTCCAGGCCTCGAAGTAGACCTCTTCGACGTCCTCGACGGTGGCGGTCTCCGGCAGGTTGACCGTCTTGGAGAGGGCGCCCGAGATCCACGGCTGGATCGCGGCCATCATGCGGACGTGGCCCATCGCGGAGATGGAACGCTCGCCCATGGCGCAGTCGAAGACCTCGTAGTGCTCGGGCTTCAGGCCCGGGGCGTCGATCACGTTGCCGTTCTCGGCGATGTGGGCGACGACCGCCTCGATCTGCTCCTCCTGGTAGCCCAGGCGACGCAGAGCCTGCGGCACGGTGCCGTTGACGATCTGCATCGAGCCGCCACCGACGAGCTTCTTGAACTTCACCAGGGCGAGGTCGGGCTCCAGGCCCGTGGTGTCGCAGGACATCGCGAGACCGATGGTGCCGGTCGGGGCGATGACCGACGCCTGGGAGTTACGGAAACCGTTCTTCTCGCCGAGACGGACGACGTCCTGCCAGGCCTCCGTGGCGGCGGCCCAGATCGGCGTGTCCAGGTCGTCCATGCGGACGGCCGCGGCGTTGGCGTCGGCGTGCTGCTTCATGACGCGCTTGTGCGGCGTGGCGTTCTTGGCGTAGCCGTCGTAGGGGCCGACGACCGCGGCGAGCTCGGCGGAGCGCTTGTACGACGTACCCGTCATCAGCGACGTGATGGCACCGGCGAGGGCACGGCCGCCGTCGGAGTCGTAGGCGTGGCCGGTCGCCATGAGCAGGGCGCCCAGGTTGGCGTAGCCGATGCCCAGCTGACGGAAGGCGCGGGTGTTCTCGCCGATCTTCTGCGTCGGGAAGTCCGCGAAGCAGATCGAGATGTCCATCGCGGTGATGACCAGCTCGACGACCTTGGAGAAACGCTCGGAGTCGAAGGACTGGTTGCCCTTGCCGTCGTCCTTCAGGAACTTCATCAGGTTCAGCGAGGCGAGATTGCAGGACGTGTTGTCCAGGTGCATGTACTCACTGCACGGGTTCGAGCCGTTGATACGGCCGGACTCCGGGCAGGTGTGCCAGGCGTTGATCGTGTCGTCGTACTGGATGCCGGGGTCGGCACATGCCCACGCGGCCTCGGCCATCTTGCGGAAGAGCGACTTGGCGTCGACCTCCTCGATGACGTCGCCCGTCATGCGGGAGGTGAGGCCGAACTTGCCGCCCTCCTCGACCGCCTTCATGAACGTGTCGTTCACACGGACCGAGTTGTTGGCGTTCTGGTACTGGACGGACGTGATGTCGTCGCCGCCCAGGTCCATGTCGAAGCCCGCGTCACGCAGGGCGCGGATCTTCTCCTCTTCCTTCACCTTGGTCTCGATGAAGCCCTCGATGTCGGGGTGGTCGACGTCAAGGATGACCATCTTGGCGGCGCGGCGGGTGGCACCACCGGACTTGATGGTTCCGGCGGAGGCGTCGGCACCGCGCATGAAGGAGACGGGACCCGAGGCGTTGCCTCCGGAAGACAGCAGTTCCTTGGAGGAACGGATGCGGGACAGGTTCAGGCCGGCGCCGGAGCCGCCCTTGAAGATCATGCCCTCTTCCTTGTACCAGTCGAGGATCGACTCCATGGAGTCGTCGACGGCCAGGATGAAGCAGGCGGACACCTGCTGGGGCTGGGGGGTTCCGACGTTGAACCAGACCGGAGAGTTGAAGCTGAAGATCTGGTGCAGGAGGGCGTAGGCCAGCTCGTGCTCGAAGATCTCCGCGTCGGCGGGCGAGGCGAAGTAGTTGTAGTCCTCACCAGCCTTGCGGTACGTCTTCACGATGCGGTCGATCAGCTGCTTGAGGCCGGTCTCGCGCTGCGGGGTGCCGACGGCCCCGCGGAAGTACTTGCTGGTGACGATGTTGACCGCGTTCACCGACCAGAAGTCGGGGAACTCGACGCCACGCTGCTCGAAGTTGACCGAGCCGTCGCGCCAATTGGTCATGACGACGTCTCGGCGCTCCCAGACGACCTCGTCGTACGGATGCACGCCGGGGGTCGTGTGGATGCGCTCGATACGCAGACCCTTGCTGGCCTTGGAACCCTTGGCTCGGGAACCTCGCGCCGGGCCGCTCGTCGTCTCGGTCATGCCGCCTCCCTATATCAGGCTAAAACGCCCTGAAGTGCCACGTTGTTCCCATGGCACGGATGTGTGTCTGGTGTCGAGGGCACCCCGGAGGGCGCCTTCAACTGGTCTGGTTCGCCGCCGGCCCGTCGGCCAGCCGGTCAGTCGGCGGCGGTGGCGGGCACCGGGACTTCGACAGTCCCGCCGGGCCCGCAGTCGTTCACGACGCGCTCTCCGCCCGCGTCGCGCGGCTCGGCCTCGAGCCGCTGTTCCCTCAGTTCCCCGATGGCGGCCTCGAAGTCCTCGAGCGAGTCGAAGGCCCGGTACACGGACGCGAAGCGCAGGTAGGCGACGAGGTCGAGCTCCTGCAGCGGGCCGAGTATGGCAAGGCCCACGTCATGAGTGGTGAGCTCGGCGCTTCCGGTGGCCCGCACCGCTTCTTCGACCCGCTGGCCGAGCAGAGCGAGGGCATCCTCGGTCACAGGCCGTCCCTGGCATGCCTTGCGGACGCCATTGATGACCTTGGTGCGACTGAAGGGTTCCGTCACGCCGCTGCGCTTCACCACCATCAGTGAGCACGTCTCCACGGTCGTGAAACGACGGGAGCAGTCGGGGCACTGACGGCGCCGTCGAATCGACGTGCCGTCGTCAGTGGTGCGGCTGTCGACTACGCGGCTGTCGGGGTGCCTGCAGAAGGGGCAGTGCATGGAACTCCCAACCCTCCTTCACGGCACGACTCATAAGCTTCAACAGGCCCTTGGGGCCCCTCGAAGCAGCCCCAAGCATAGGCGATCCCTGAGCCCCTGAAAGACCAGGGACCACAACTTCTGGGCTGCTGCCGCAATCCAACCACTAGATCTGGGGTTTGGCCGCTTTTTCGGCATCACGCGTGTCGTGCCGCATCAGGCCGCTCCAGACACACGCAAAGGCCACTCGCGCCGCTCTGGGCGGGGGCCGGTGCCGGGTTGACGGGGTGCCGGGTGGCAGTATGGGGGCCCCACCGAGGGGCTCACCGTCCCGGCGGTGAAGCGTACCGTAATGAACCGAATTGCCGTTCGGCCCAAGCGTCAGCCATACACCCAAACACATGATCACGGTGGGTAATCTCCGGTTTTTCACTCGAACGTGTGTTTGGCGCAACCTTTCGAAAGCAACTACCGTTGGCTAGCTAGGGAGAGAACATCTCGAGAGGGGCCGACCGACGTGACCACCACCGCAGACAGCGCCACCATCACTGCCCAGGACCGCTCCCAGAGCCGACTCGAGCCGGTGCATGCCATGAATGACGCAGCCACGAACCAGGAGGGGCCCAAGCCCACTCGCTCCCTGCCGGGCCGACCTCCAGGCATCCGCGCGGACAGCTCGGGGCTCACCGACAGGCAACGCCGAGTGATCGAGGTCATCAGGGACTCCGTGCAGCGGCGTGGCTACCCGCCGTCCATGCGGGAGATCGGTCAGGCGGTCGGGCTTTCCAGCACCTCCTCCGTCGCCCACCAGCTGATGGCTCTGGAGCGCAAGGGCTTCCTGCGCCGCGACCCTCACCGCCCGCGGGCGTACGAGGTGCGGGGCTCGGACCAGCCCAGCAGCCAGCCCACCGACACCACAGGAAAGCCCGCCGCGTCGTACGTCCCGCTGGTGGGCCGCATCGCCGCCGGCGGCCCGATCCTCGCCGAGGAATCGGTCGAAGACGTCTTCCCGCTCCCCCGCCAGCTGGTGGGTGACGGTGAGCTCTTCGTGCTGAAGGTCGTCGGTGACTCGATGATCGAAGCCGCGATCTGTGACGGCGACTGGGTCACGGTGCGCCGCCAGCCCGTCGCGGAGAACGGCGACATCGTGGCCGCCATGCTGGACGGCGAGGCTACCGTGAAGCGATTCAAGCGCGAGGACGGCCACGTCTGGCTGCTCCCGCACAACTCCGCGTACCAGCCGATCCCCGGCGACGAGGCGACGATCCTCGGCAAGGTCGTGGCGGTGCTCCGGCGGGTGTGACTCCGCCCCTGACCGGGCCCCGGAACCACTGCGCCGGTTCCGGGGCCCTGCTGCGTCTCAGAACGGCCCGAGTCTCTGGAACCGGCGAGGGCTAGGCCTCGTCCGCCTTCGCCGCCGCATCGATGGCGGCCAGCGAGCGACGGGCCTGATTGCGGTCCGTCGTGTACCAGAAGTCGGGCAGCGAAGCCCGCAGGTAGCTGCCGTAGCGGGCAGTGGCCAGGCGGGGGTCCAGGACAGCGACCACTCCGCGGTCCCCGGAGGCCCGTACGAGACGTCCCGCGCCCTGCGCCATCAGCAGGGCCGCATGGGTCGCCGCGACCGCCATGAAGCCGTTGCCCCCGGCCTCGTCGACCGCCTTCTGGCGAGCGCTCATCAGCGGATCGTCGGGACGCGGGAACGGGATCTTGTCCATGACCACCAGCTGGCAGCTGGGCCCCGGCACATCGACGCCCTGCCAGAGCGAGAGCGTCCCGAACAGGCAGGTCTTGGAGTCGGCCGCGAAGCCCTTGATCAGCTCGCCCAGCGTCTCCTCACCCTGCAGGAGGATCGGCATGTCCAGCCGCTCCCGCAGCTCCTCCGCCGCCCCCTGAGCGGCCCGCATCGAGGAGAACAGGCCGAGTGTGCGTCCACCGGCCGCCTCGATCAGCTCGGCCAGCTCATCCAGCATGTCGCTGCGGGTGCCCTCGCGTCCCGGCCGGGCCAGATGCTTGGCGACGTACAGAATGCCCTGCTTGCCGTAGTCGAACGGCGAGCCGACGTCGAGCCCCTTCCAGACGGGCGCGTCGTCGGACTCGGTGCCTTCCGGCGCGAGGCCGAGCGAGGCCCCCACTCCGTTGAAGTCACCGCCCAGCTTGAGTGTGGCGGAGGTCAGGACCACCGAACGGTCGGCGAAGAGCTTCTCCCGCAGGAGCCCGGACACGGACATGGGGGCCACCCGGAGGGAGGCTCCGTAGCGATCATGGCGCTCGTACCAGACCACGTCGTACTCGGAACCGTTCGTGATGCGCTCCGCCACGTCGTGGATCGACTCCACGGAGGCGAGCGCCTGCTTGCGGACCGCGTCCTCGTCCTGGACCGACTTGTCCCGGGTCGAACCGAGCGCGCTGATGACCGTGCGCGCGGCGTCCCGCAGGGCCATCAGCGCATAGCCGAGGTCTTCGGGGATCTCTTCCAGGCGGCCCGGCAAGGCCAGCTCCATCAGCCGCTCGAAGCCCTCCGAGGCGGTCTGGAGCTGGTCCGCGGCCTTCTCGTTGACCAGCTTCGCTGCACGGCGCACGGCACGGTTGACCTGCCCAGGAGTGAGCTCCCCCGTGGCCACGCCGGTGACGCGGGACACCAGCTCATGAGCCTCGTCCACGATCAGCACTTCGTGCTGGGGCAGGACAGGGGCGCCCTCGATGGCGTCGATGGCGAGCAGCGCGTGGTTCGTGACGACGACATCGGAGAGCTTGGCGCGCTCGCGGGCCGCCTCCGCGAAGCACTCAGCCCCATAGGCACACTTCGAAGCTCCCAGGCATTCCCTGGAGGAGACGGATACCTGGGACCAGGCCCGGTCGGAGACCCCGGGGGTCAGATCGTCGCGGTCACCGGTCTCGGTCTCGTCCGCCCAGTCCCGCATGCGCAGGAGGTCCTGGCCCAGCTTGCTGGTGGGAGCGGCAGCCTCGAACTGATCGAAGAGGCCTTCTTCCTCATCCTGCGGCATGCCTTCGTGGAGGCGGTGCAGGCACAGATAGTTCGAGCGGCCCTTGAGCATCGCGAACTGCGGACGGCGGCGCAGCAGCGGATGCAGGGCGTCCACGGTGCGCGGCAGGTCGCGTTCCACGAGCTGGCGCTGCAGGGCGAGGGTGGCCGTCGCGATCACCACACGCTCGCCGTGGGCGAGGGCCGGCACCAGGTATCCGAGGGATTTACCGGTGCCGGTTCCGGCCTGGGCCAGCAGGTGGGAGCCGTCGTCGATCGCCTCGGCGACGGTCTCGGCCATGGACACCTGGCCAGGGCGTTCCGTACCGCCGACAGCGGCGACGGCGGCGTGCAGGAGCTCGGGGAGCGAGGGCTTCGTCATAGCGCGACCACCCTACGGTGCCCCACTGACAATCCGCCGATCAAGGCTGATGGAGGGGGTTGGCCACCGTTCCGTGCACGGCGGCGTGCGGACGCTGGGGCCGGTCACGGTATCCGTCGAGGTGAAGGCGGTTCCGGTTCAGGCAGAGCCGCTCGATACGGGGGGTGAGCAGGTCGAACATCTCGTACCGTTCCTTCAGCTCGGGAGCGCGGGCCTGGTGACGCAAAATCTCGGCCCGTACGAAGGACCAGAAGTCGGCCTCCGCAACACCCAGTTGTTCCTCGCAGAGCGGCGCGAGGTACCGGAAGACACCCACGAAAAGACCCGAGTGGATGAACTGGGTGAGGAAGCCGGGCGGCTCGGTGAGGAGTACGTCGCGCACATCGCCGGGCATCGCGTCGTGTTCGGGCAGCGGCACCGCGCTCACGTTGACGTCGTCCACGAAGTCCTTCACCGCGAGTCGGACGGGCACGTCCTTGTCGTCGAAAACGACGATGGCGTTCTCCCCATGAGGGGAGAACACCGTGCCGTAGCGGTAGAGGAAGTGCAGCAGGGGCGGCAGCAGTGCGGCGAAGAGCCGTCGCAGCCAAGCCTCGGGGGCCAGCCCCGAGCGCTGCACGAGCTCGGCGACGAACGCGCGCCCGTCGGAGTCGGTGTGCGTGAGGGAGGCGAGGGTACGGGCACGTTCACCGGGCGCGAGGTACCGGTGGAGGGGCTCCCGCCAGATGGCGCCGAGCAACTCGCGGTACTGGTAAGGGACTTCCGGCAACCCGTCGTACACGGGGTGCTCGACGGCCACCGACGCCACCTCGCCGAGAAGAATGACCCCGCATTCGTCACGCAGGAAGGGGTCGGCGTCCCGCAGCGCGTGCATCCAGGCCGTGACGGCGGGTGCGGCGACCGTGCGGCCGGTGGGCAGGCCCCTCCACACGAGCGTGTTCAGGACCGACAGCGGAAGCTTCACGGTGTGCCGGTCGGGGCGGGTGGTGTTGAGGAACGTACGGATGGACTGCTGGGGAAGGCGCAGGTCACCGTCGGAGAAGAGCGGAACGATGGCGTTCGCGGCGATGGACGGGGCAAAGAGCGGGAGCACGGTCTCGTCCCACTGCCAGGGGTGCACCGGCAGGTAGAGGTAGTGCGCCGGGTCCAGCCCGCGTGCGCGCAGTAAGCCCGCGAAAGCTTCCCTTATGTCGGCGGAGAGTTCACGCGCGTACAGCTGCTGGGCAGTGTCCAGTCCCGCGACGCCGCGGTACACGGCGAGGTCGGAGTGGACGGCGATCCATGGAAGCGTCGTGGAGCGGCGTGCCTCGGGCGCCCAGCGGTCGGTGTCGCCTGCGGAGAATCCGATCCGGCCTTTGTTGAGGACGAGCCACGGGTGGCCCGTCTGATGCCCTTCGAGTTCCGCATAGCCGAGGTCGGCGAGCTGAGCCGCGCTGAGCGCCGTGTGATCGATCCGGGCGTCGGCACTGAGGGTCACGGTGAGCTCGCGGATGAGATGACCAAGGGTGGCACCGTCCAGGCCCAGGGTCCGACGGGCCAGTACGAGGAAGCGCAGGGGGTCGCTCAACGCGACGGCCGGCCCGTTGCCCTCGGTGAGGGTCAGGCCGGCCGGGTCCACATACCAGCTTCCGTACGATCCGCGGCGCGCCCGGAAAGTGAGGACGGTGCCTTGCTGCCCGGCGGAGCCGGTGGGTTCGGCCGAGCGGGTGCGTTCGTGAGCGCCGGTGGGCTCGGCGGAGCCGGTGGGTTCGTGAGCGCGGGTGGGCTGCTGGGCGCCGGTGGGTTCGTGGGAGCCGGTGATTCCGCCCCGCTTCCCCGCCGCATCGACGGCCTCGCCCCACCTCCGCGGCCCGTCCACGGCTGCCTCCGGTCCGGCCGGTTCGAGTCGAAGCCGGTAGGTGGCCGCTTCACCGCCCCCGGCACCGCCGCGGCTCGCGTCCCCCTCTCCATCCCGCTCCCCTTCGGCCAGGGGCACGGGGACCGGCCGGATGATCTCTTCGTACGCGAACTCGCCGATCATCTTGGCCAGCAGCCTGCGTCCGGCCTCTCGCCATCTGTCCTGGGTCAGTTCGGGTGGGTCGTGGAGCTCGGTGGACGGTCGGAGAAACGGGCTGGGGGACGGATTCGGCACGGGGACTCCTCAGGGAGGGAACCGGATCGGGTCGAGCGGTGCACTAAGAGTGACCAGGTCAGAGCAGGGCGCGCAGGGCCCGGTCACGGACCATGAGCGCCGCGCGTTTGTCGGGCAGATCCACCTCGGCGAAGAAGCGGAAACCGGCGCTCAGGAAGGCGGAGACGGAGGGGGTGTTGCGCAGGTCGGGTTCAGCTACGACGCGTGCGCAGGAAGGGCGGTGGTCGAGCACGAGGTCGGCCACGGCTCTGAGCAACGAAGTGCCGAGGCCGCGGCCGCGGTTGGCGACGCTGCCGATGAGGAGGTGGATGCCGGTGTCGTGCGGCCGCGAGGCGTAGTGCCGGGCCAGCGGATCCAGGTCCGCCCGGTACAGCTCCCAGTAGCTCATCGGCATGCCGTCCAGCACACCCAGGCAGGGAACACTGCGTCCGTCCCCGTCCAGCTGTGTCCGGAGGTGGGTCTCCGTCACGGCCTCGGGTCCGGCCAGTTCCCAGAAAGCGGCCACCGCGGGGTCGTTCATCCAGCGGCTGATCACTCGGAGGTCACGTTCGAGACGTACGGGCACGAGTTGGAAGACACCGGCGCCGGTGGTGACAGGGCCCCAGTCACCGACGCCGTCCAGGAGATCGTCCTGCGCCCCACCGATCCGCCGCTCGCCCTCTGCCAACAGGGCGACGAGCTCATCGGGCAACCGCAGGTCGAGGGTGTCCGCGCAGTCGGCGCCGCCCGCAGTGGATTCGATTCCGGCATCGCGTCCGGGGTCAATACCGGCGTCGATCCCATCGTCGATCCCGTCATCGGTGCTCGCATCGGTGGGAGACACGACGTCGCTCCTGTCAGCAGAGGTGGGGCATGTCCTCAGGAATGGAGGGGGTTGGGGATGGTGACGTAGACGGACTGGGTGTCGACCGGGCCGACGAGCTCGTCAAGACCGTGCAACCGGGTCAGCAGGTTGGCCTTGCAGCGCAGCACGGGTGAGTCGAGCAGGGTCGCGGGCAGCGAGGTGCGCAGCTTGGCGGGGCCCGAGGCCACGTCGGCGAGGAAGCGACGGAAGGCGGCGAGCAGCAACCGTTCGTCCGCGAGCCGTTCGGCGCCGAGAGCTCCGATGAGGCCGAGGACGTTGTTGATGCCGAGGTAGTAGGCGAACCGTTCGTCCGTCACCCCGTCGGACACGAACGTGTCGCTGTCCCTCCCGATGCCGGGAAGGCGTCGTTCGAGGTCGGCGCGCCGGGACTCGCGGAAGTAGTAGCCCTGGTTGTCGCGGTACCGGCCGCCCACGGGCCAGCCGTCGGGGTCGAGCAGGAGGAGGGTGTTCTGCTGGTGCGCCTCCAGGGCGACCCCTGCCTCGCTGTCCAGCCAGAGCACGGGGCGTACGACGGTTTCCAGATAGCGCAGGAACCACTCGGTGGCAACTGCGCCCCGGGAGCGGCCCGTTCGTCCGGCGAGGCGGGTGACGGTCTCGCCGAGCCGGGAGCGCATCGCGTGGCTGTCCTGGCAGGAGGGCAGCACCGAGGGCCGGGGTGAGACGAGTCCGGCGATGCAGGTGGCGTCGTCTCCGGGTCGGAAGGGGTTGTGCCGGATCATGACGTCGAGCCCGGCGACGGGCGTGCCGTCGGGCTGCGTCACGGCGAGCCATGCAGGGTCGCGGACCACGTCGAAGCAGGGGTGGACCGACTGCCACTCCTCGGCGAGGCCGCTGCGCAACAGCCGGTGGACCTCGACGCCGCGGTGGAGTTCTTTGCGGAGGTTCTCACGACGGGAGTTGGTGATGCGCAGGCCGAGCGACAGCTTCAGCATGGCGGCCGCGCCGGGGCGGTAGAGGGTCCGGACGGAGGAGGTGGGGCGCCAGGGGGCGCCGTGGGTGCCGAGATCCTGGATGAGATCGGCGTCGAAGAGCGCGGCGGTCGAGGGCCGGTGCCGGAGCTCGCGGATTTGCCACGGGTGCACGGGAAGGGCGACGCGGTCGTCCGGGAGCGGCAACTCGCCGCCTACGAGGCGGGCGGCGAGCTGGTCGGCGGGGACGGTGCGGCCGCGCTCGGTCCACGCCGAATCGGAGGCCAGTACAGAGCGGTCGACAGCGAGCCAGTGCAGCGCGAAGGTGCCGCGCAACTCCGGGGAGTACAGGCGGGATTCGGTGTCGGAGAGGCCCTCGCGGCTCTTGGGGGTCGGATGCAGGGGGTGCCCGAGAAGGAGGGACTGCTCGGCGGCGAGGAAGAGGTCGGGTTCGTCGGCGGGCCGGTCACGACGGTCGGCGATGAAGGTGGCCGTGCGCCGAACCGAGTCGGCGACGCGACCGACGAGGTCGGCACCGTCGACGGGCTCGGACGGGTTGACCGCTGCTTCCGTGCCGACCGCTGCGGCTTGGTCGGCCGCATCGGCTTTGTCGGCCGCATCGGCAACGGTTGTCGCTTGCTCCGCACTGCCGTCCTGAGCCCATGGTTCCGTCGTACGCCGGGCTGACTCGCGGCCAAGGAGGGCTGCGACGGTGACGGCGTCCACGGGTGGCGCGCCGGCGGGGCCGTCCTCCAGGTAGGGGAGGCTGAAGCGGTGCCAGCCGGTGGCCGACCAGTAGTGCACGGGGACGAGCAGCGCCGTTCCGCTGGCTTCGAGGGGGACCCGCAGGATTCCGTGGTCCGGAGCGGGGAGGTTGTTCTCCCTGACCCAGCAGCGGAGGAGGTTCTCGACGGCCGCTGCCTGTGCGGCGATGTGCGGGTCGGGGTGTTCCAACAGGTCGCTGGAGACCCCGCGCAGGCGCTCGGCCTCCTGGCCGCCACCCTTCTGCCGGGGGACCGTACCGGACTCCGCCACCAGTGAGGTGTGCGCGCCGCACGCGCCTGGGGCGTCGGGTTGGGGGCGGCCTTCGGATGCGGGGGTGGCGTTCAAGAGGGCTTCCTTGTGGGGTTGTTCGGGGTCTCCGTGTGGCGATGCGGCCCGGGACGTGCTCGGCGGATCACGTCCACCGGGACGGCCGCTCGGGCCCGTCTCGGCTATCTGAGGTGGGCGTGCGCCGCGGTGGCCAGCGCGTCGGCGAGGCGGTCGAGGACCGCGGTCGCCTGTTCGTCGGTGAGGGTGAGGGGAGGCAGGAGACGTACGACGCTGGAGTGGCGGCCGCCCAGTTCGACGATGAGGCCGCGGCGCAGACACTCCCGCTGCACGGCGGCGGCGAGTTCGGGCGCCGGGGGGCGGGGCTGCGCGGTGGGGGCGAGGTCGGCGAGGGGTGCGTCGAGGTGCTGCTGTGCGGATGCGGCACCCGGTTCGGCGTTCGCGTGCGGGTCCACCAGTTCCACGCCGATCATCAGTCCCCGACCGCGGACCTCGCCGATGCAGGGGTGGTGCGCGGCCAGCGAGCGGAGTTGGGCAAGCATGCGGGCGCCGAGGGTGGCGGCGCGTTCGGCGAGGCCGTTCTCACGGACGTACGCGAGGGTCGCCGCACCCGCGGCCATGGCGAGCTGGTTGCCGCGGAAGGTTCCCGCGTGGGCGCCGGGGGGCCATACGTCGAGGTCGTCGCGGTAGACCACGACGGCCAGGGGGAGGCTGCCACCGATCGCCTTGGAGAGCACCATCACGTCCGGGACGATGCCGCTGTGCTCGACGGCCCAGAAGGCGCCGGTGCGGCCGACGCCCGTCTGCACCTCGTCCGCGATGAGCGGGATGCCGCGGGCGGCGGTGATCTCGCGCATCCGGCGGAGCCAGGCGTCGGGTGCGGGGTAGACCCCGCCTTCTCCCTGGACGGGTTCGAGGATCATGCCGGCGGGGGACGGTACGCCCGATTTGGTGTCGTCGAGGAGGTTTTCCGTCCACCGGGCGGACAGTTCGGCGCCTCGTGCGCCGCCGAGGCCGAAGGGGCAGCGGTAGTCCTGGGGGTAGGGCAGGCGTCCGACCCGGACGGTCGATGCGCCGCCGGATGCTTCGAGCGCCCCGGCGGTCATGCCGTGGTAGGCGCCGGTGAAGGCGAGCAGGCCGTCGCGGCCGGTGGCCGCACGGACGAGCTTCAGCGCCGCCTCCACCGCGTCCGTCCCGGCCGGGCCGCAGAACTGGATCCGCGCACGGTCCGCGAGGCCGGGCGGCAGCGTGCGGAACAGTTCCGTGGTGAAGGCGTCCTTGACCGGTGTGGCCAGATCGAGGACGTGCAGCGGGGCCCCGGAGTCGAGGACCTTCCTGATCGCTTCGAGCACCACGGGGTGGTTGTGGCCCAATGCGAGGGTTCCTGCGCCGGAGAGGCAGTCGAGGTAGCGGCGGCCGTCGGCGCCCTCGATCGTCAGGCCGCGGGCCCGGACCGGGACGATCGGGAGGGCTCGCGCGTAGGTACGGGCGGCCGATTCGCGTGCGGCCTGGCGCCGCAGGATGCCTTCGTGAGCTGTGGTCTGCGCCGCGGGAGCCGCCACGGGCTGCGCCCCTGCGTGCGGCAGCGGTTGCGTCACGGGCTGCGTCACGGAATTCACTGCGGACGCCGCCGCGGGCGCAGGATCGGTCACGGCCACGACTGTTGGTCCTCCCGCTGTGGACGGATGCGGCCGTCCGATGACGGTCCGGAGAGCGTCATGTGGGCGAACGCGCAGGCGAGTTGGGCAGGGGGATGAACGCATGCGGCGATTCCCCCGTACGTACCAACGACGAGAGGCCCGGCGGAACACGGGCAAGGGGAAGATCCTTGCCGTGACGGAACCGTTGCCCTTCCGTCGGCCGTCCCCAACGGCACCGGCATAGTGTGGGGGCCGTTCATCAGCCACGGATGGCGCCGCTCCCCCGAGCAAACCCGAGCAAATCGAGCGAAGGGGTGCCGCACCGGTGGCAACGGGTGCTCCGTACCCGGATGTCCAGCACTTTGGAACAATTTCGAGGCCCAGGGGGAATCTCACGATGCGACCCATACGTCCGCTCTTCGCTGTTCGCAGTAGGAGGAGCACGCGCTCCAGAACTTCCTCTGTGGCGGCTGTGGCGCTCGGCGCGGCGCTCGTACTGACCGCCACGGCCTGCGGTCCCAGCGAGGACAACGCCGCCGGTGACTCGTCCTCGGCCCAGCCCGGCGACAGCAACGGTGACGACAAGATCCAGATCCCGGACGCCTGGAAGGACAAGCTCAAGGAGAACGGGATCGACCTGGACGAATGGAAGAACGGCGCCTGGAAGAACTGGAACAAGGACGACTGGCTGCGCGAGGCCGGCGACTTCGTCAACCCGATCATCGAGGACCTGTGGGACCCGGACCGGATGCGGGACGCCGACAAGAACCCCGACCGGGGCGTCGACGAGAACGACATCTCCGGTGACCAGGGCGTCACCGACCCGACCCCCAAGCCCGTGGAGGCAGCCGCCGTGAAGGCGCCGTACCACGACCAGGTCGCCGAGTCGGGCAAGCTCTTCTTCGACGGCCCCGAGGGTTCGATGGTCTGCTCCGCGACCGTCGTGAAGGACCCCGCCCACCCGGGCAAGTCCAACATGGTGTGGACCGCGGGCCACTGCGTGCACGCGGGCGCCAAGGGCGGCTGGTACCGCAACATGGTCTTCGTGCCGTCGTACAACAACAGCGGCAAGTCGGTCGCGGAGCTGCAGAACGCTCCGAAGGAAGAGGTCGCTCCGTACGGCGTCTGGTGGGGTGACTGGGCGCAGACCTCCGACCAGTGGATCGAGCAGGGCGGTCCGACCGGCGGCGCGGGCGCGCCGTACGACTTCGCGGTCATCCACGTGAAGCCGGAGAAGGGCAGCGAGGGCAAGTCGCTCGAGGAGACGGTCGGTTCGGCGCTCCCGGTGGACTTCAACGCCCCGGCCGTTCCGCAGATCGACACGATGACGGCGACGGGATACCCGGCGGCGCCGCCGTTCGACGGCCAGAAGATGTTCCAGTGCGCCGACAAGCCGGGCCGTCTCTCGCTGACGAAGCCCGACCCGACCATGTACCGCGTCGGCTGCACCATGACCGGCGGGTCGTCCGGCGGCGGCTGGGTCACCAAGGGCCAGGACGGCAAGCCCGCGCTCGTGTCGAACACCTCCATCGGTCCGGTGACGGCGGGTTGGCTGGCCGGTCCGCGCCTCGGCAAGGAAGCCAAGGGCATCTACAGCGCGGTGAGCAAGAAGTTCGCCGACAAGTAGTTCGTTCCCACAGGGATTCCTGTACGGCGGCGGGGCGCCGGAAACCTTCACGCCCCCGCCGCCGTTCGTACCCAACCCCACGGGCATAGTGGGGTGTCGCATCGACGTCCGGCGTGGGGAGCCGCGCCGACAGACATGACACGCACATGGCAGATTTTCGTTCCATCGGGGGTAACAGCACCATGCGTTCCACTCGTGCGCCGTTCGCGCGCAACCGCGGACGGCGGGTGGCGCTCGCCGCCACCGGGCTCGCGGCCACTCTGGCGCTCACCGCCACCGCCTGTGGTCCCAGCGACGACAAGGCAAGCGACAAGCCGGACTCCACCACGTCCCAGGGAGCCGACGGCTCCGACTCCGGTTCCGACGTCAGGCTTCCCGACGGCCTCGCCGACAAGCTCAAGGACAAGGGCATCGACCTGGACGACTGGAAGAACGGCGCCTGGAAGAACTGGGACAAGGACGACTGGGTCCGGGAGGCCAAGGACTTCGCCAACCCGGTCATCGAAGGGCTCTGGAAGCCCGAGCGGATGAAGAAGGCGAAGGACCCGAACAAGACGATCGCCGCGAAGGACGCGGTCGCCGATCAGGGCGCGACCGACCCGGCGCCGACGCCGGTCCAGGCCAAGCAGGAGAAGACGCCGTACCACGAGAACGCCGCTCCGGTCGGCAAGATCTTCTTCGACTCCCCCAAGGGTTCGATGGTCTGCTCGGGCACCGTGGTGAAGGACCCGCGCAACCCCGGCAAGTCCAACCTCGTGTGGACCGCGGGCCACTGCGTGCACGCGGGCGCCGAGGGCGGCTGGTACCGCAACATCGCCTTCGTGCCCTCGTACAACGACCTGGGCAAGTCCGAGACCGACCTGCGCAACGCGGCTCCGCAGGAGATCGCCCCCTACGGCCAGTACTGGGCCGACTGGGTCTCGACCTCGAATGAGTGGATCAACGACGGGGGCCCGACGGGCGGCGCCGGTGCGACGTACGACTACGCCGTCATGCACGTCAAGCCGGAGCAGGGCGGCAAGTCCCTCGAGGAGACCGTCGGCAACGCGCTCGACGTCGACTTCTCGACCCCGGCCGCGCGGAGCGTGAGCTCGATGGGCGCCTGGGGCTACCCGGCCGCTCCCCCGTACAACGGCCTGATCATGCACAAGTGTGTCGACAGGCCGGGCCGTCTCTCGCTGTCGCCGTCGCTGCCGACGATGTACCGCATCGGCTGCACGATGACGGGCGGTTCGTCCGGCGGCGGCTGGTTCCGCGTGGCGAACGGCAAGACCACGCTCGTGTCGAACACCTCGATCGGCCCGGCCGAGAACACCTGGCTGGCGGGCCCGCAGCTGGGCCGCGGCGCCCAGCAGGTCTACGACATGATGAGCAAGAAGTACGGCGCTCAGTGAGCGCCTCCCGGCCGCGCGACCTCATGTGCGCGCGCCCGGACTGACACGGCGAAGGCCCGCCCCCTGCGAGAGGGGGCGGGCCTTCACTCATGCGCGCACCTGGTCTGCGCGTACCTGGGCGCCCGCGCGGGGCGCGCCGAGGTTCAGTGCGTGGCCAGCACGTACGGAGCGAGCTCCGCGGCGAGTTCCTCGTGGACCTGCGCCTTGAGCAGGGTGCCGTCGGCGGTGTGCTCCTCGGAGAGCACCTCGCCCTCGGCGTGCGCCCGCGAGACGAGCTGTCCGTGCGTGTACGGAACGAGGGCCTCGATCTCGACCTCGGGCCGCGGCAGCTCGGTGTCGATGAGCCCGAGCAGCTCCTCGATGCCGGCGCCGGTCCGCGCGGAGACCGCGATCGCGTGCTTCTCGTTGCGCAGCAGGCGCTGGAGGACCAGCGGGTCCGCCGCGTCCGCCTTGTTGATCACCACGATCTCGGGCACGTCGGTCGCGCCCACATCACGGATGACCTCGCGAACGGCGGCGAGCTGCTCCTCGGGCACCGGGTGCGAACCGTCCACCACATGCAGGATCAGGTCGGAGTCGCCGACCTCTTCCATCGTGGAGCGGAACGCCTCGACGAGGTGGTGCGGCAGGTGCCGGACGAACCCGACGGTGTCCGCCAGGGTGTAGATCCGGCCGCTCGGCGTCTCGGCCCTGCGGACGGTGGGGTCCAGAGTGGCGAACAGTGCGTTCTCCACCAGGACGCCCGCGCCCGTGAGGCGGTTGAGCAGCGAGGACTTGCCCGCGTTCGTGTATCCGGCGATGGCGACCGAGGGCACCTTGTTGCGCCTGCGTTCCTGGCGCTTGATGTCGCGGCCGGTCTTCATCTCCGCGATCTCCCGGCGCATCTTCGCCATCTTCTCGCGGATCCGTCGCCGGTCCGTCTCGATCTTGGTCTCACCGGGGCCACGGGTGGCCATGCCGCCACCGCCGCCGCCACCCATCTGCCGGGAGAGCGACTGGCCCCAGCCGCGCAGCCTCGGCAGCATGTACTGCATCTGCGCGAGGGCGACCTGCGCCTTGCCCTCGCGGGACTTGGCGTGCTGGGCGAAGATGTCGAGGATCAGGGCGGTCCTGTCGACCACCTTGACCTTGACGACGTCTTCGAGGTGGATCAGCTGGCCGGGGCTCAGCTCACCGTCGCAGACGACGGTGTCGGCGCCGGTTTCGAGCACGATGTCGCGCAGCTCCAGGGCCTTGCCGGAGCCGATGTACGTCGCCGGGTCGGGCTTGTCGCGGCGCTGGACGACGCCGTCGAGCACGAGCGCGCCCGCCGTCTCGGCGAGAGCGGCCAGCTCGGCGAGGGAGTTCTCCGCATCCTGGACCGTGCCGGAGGTCCATACGCCGACGAGCACCACGCGCTCCAGGCGGAGCTGTCGGTACTCGACTTCGGTGACGTCCTCGAGCTCGGTGGAGAGGCCGGCGACGCGGCGCAGAGCCGCGCGCTCGGAGCGGTCGAGCTGCTCGCCGTCCCGCTCTCCGTCGATCTCGTGGCTCCAGGCGACGTCCTCTTCCATCAGGGCATCGGCCCGAAGACCTTCGGGGTAGTTCTGCGCGAAGCTCTGTGCGTCCTGGGAAGGGGAAGAAGAGGAGGTCATTGGGTCCTTACGTCGATCCGTCGATGGGAAGGCGACGGATGCGGGATCCGTCACAGTCGACAACGCCCGATGCGGTCCGGAGATTCCCGGAACCTGCCGATCGTGCCCTGGGATGTCCCCGAGGGGATGTCCCTGACGGGCCCGTGCCGTCGACCTGACGATGGTTGCACGACACGGCCCGTCTCGTCATCCGGGTTATTTCCCGGACTTCCACTCCGGATGCCCCGGCATCGGCGGCGTCTTCTTTCCGTACAGCCAGCCGTCGAAGAAGGCGGTGAGGTCACGCCCGGCGACGCGGGAGGCGAGCCGCACGAAGTCGGCGGTCTCGGCGTTGCCGTCGTGGTGGACGCGGGCCCAGTTCCGCTCCAAGTGCTCGAAGGCCGGTCGGCCGATCTCCTGGCGGAGGGCATAGAGCACGAGGGCGCTGCCGTCGTAGACGACGGGGCGGAAGATGCTGATCTTCTTGCCGGGCGCGGGCGCCTTCGGCCTGGCCGGAGGCCCTCCGGCCGCGCGCCAGCTGTCCGACTGCCGGTAGGCCTGCCGCATCCGGTCGGCCACGGGCTTGTGCGCCTTCTCCTCGGCGTAGAGGGCCTCGTACCAGGTGGCGTGGCCCTCGTTGAGCCAGAGGTCCGACCACGACTTCGGGCTGACGCTGTCGCCGAACCACTGGTGCGCGAGCTCGTGCACCATGATCGAGTCGACGTACCACTCGGGGAACTCGGGTCGGGTGAAGAGCTCTCTCTCGAAGAGAGAGAGCGTCTGCGTCTCCAGTTCGTAGCCGGTCTTCGCCTGGGCGATCAGGACACCGTAGACCTCGAAGGGGTAGCGACCGACCTTCTTCTCCATCCAGCCGAGCTGGGCCGGGGTCTTGTTCAGCCAGGGCTCCAGGACCTTGCGGTCCGCCGTGGGCACCACGTCGCGTACGGGGAGGCCGTGCGGCCCCTCGCGGTGCAGCACCGTGGAGCGGCCGATGGACACCTGCGCCAGCTCGGTCGCCATGGGGTGGTGGTGCCGGTACGCCCACGTGGTGGTGGCCCCGCGCCGCGTCGCGCCGGCGGGGAGGCCGTTGGCGACGGCGGTGTACCCCTTCGGGGTGGTGACGCGGAACGTGAACGCCGCCTTGTCCGCCGGATGGTCGTTGCAGGGAAAGACCAGGTGGGCGGCGTCGGCCTGGTTGGCCATGGCAAGACCGTCGTCGGTGCGCACCCAGCCTCCCTGGGTGCCCTTCGCGTACACGGGGTCGCTGGTGTGGCGGACGGTGATCCGCAGCCTGTCGTCCCGTCGGACGGGCGCGGTCGGCGTGACGACCAGGTCCTCACCGCTGCTTTCGAAGCGTGCGCGCCGGCCGTCCATGTCGACGGAGCGCACTTTGCCGTGCGCGAAGTCCAGATTCACCCGGTCCAGGGCTTCGGTCGCCTTCGCCTCGATCTTGGTGACGGCGTCCAGCGGCTTGCGGTTGTCACCGCGGTAGGTGAAGGCGATGTCGTACGACTGCACGTCGTATCCGGGGTTGCCCAGGTGCGGGAAGAGTCGGTCGCCGATGCCGAGCGGGGTGGCGGGCGAGGGCGCGCTCGCCGCGAGGAGGGCGGCGGACACGGTCGCCGTGATCAGTGCGGCGGCGACGCGAGGGGGGCGGAGGGCCTTCGGCCCCGAGGCCGTGGTCCGAGGGGTGAGCAGCATGAACAACCGCTATCAGCGCACGTCTTCCCCGTGGTGACGGCGCGCACGGGGCCACTCGAACGAGTTGCCGTCGGCAGTGCTCTTCAGTGGGCGGCGGCCGCCGGATGCTGGGCGCGGCTCACGTCGTACACCCCGGGGACCTCGCGCATTGCGCGCATCAGTCCGGGGAGGTGTGCGGCGTCGGGGAGTTGGAGCGTGTACGTGTGGCGTACGCGCTGCTGCGTCGGCGGCTCCACGGTCGCGGAGATGATCGCCACACCTTCGAGGGCGATCGCCTCGGTGAGGTCGGCGAGCAGATGCGCCCGGCCGAACGATTCGGCGATCAGGGTGACGCGGCATTCGGCGGTGTCTCCCCAGCGCACGCCGATCTCCGGGCGCCCCACTTCCTTCATGCGCTCCACGGCGGGACAGCCGACCCTGTGGACGGTCACGACGCCGCCGCGCACGGCGAACGCGGTGACGTCGTCGGGGGGCACCGGCGTACAACAGCCCGCGAGGCGCACGCTGGCGCCCTCGCGGTCCACGACGGCGTTCGCCGCCGTGGGCCGCAGGGCAGCGGAGTCCTCCGGCGCGGGGACGACCGCTGGCGTCTGCTGGGGCGGCCGCCGTGTGGACGCCATCGGCGTGACGGCCGCAGGTGCGGGCGCGGGGTGCGTGGTGAGCCAGCGCCGGATGGCGATCCGCGCGGCGGGCGTGCGCGCGTGGTCCAGCCAGTCGCGCGAGGGCCCGGACGTGGGGTCCTGGCTCATGAGCAGCTGGACGGTGTCGCCGTCCCTCAGGACCGTGCTGAGCGTCGCCAGGCGGCCGTTCACGCGCGCGCCGATGCAGGCGTGGGCGTCCTCGCCGTACTGGGCGTAGGCGGCGTCCACGCAGCTGGCGCCCGCGGGCAGGCCGAGGGTGCCGCCGTCGGGCCGGAAGACGGCGATCTCTCGGTCCTGGGCGAGGTCCTCGCGCAGCGTCGACCAGAACGTGTCCGGGTCGGGCGCGGCCTGTTGCCAGTCGAGGAGCCGGGAGAGCCAGCCGGGCCTGGTCGGGTCCGCGCGCTCGTCGTCGGCGCGGTCGGACGGCTCCTCCGAAGGAGGAGCGTAGGGATTGTGCAGGGCGACGACGCCGGCCTCCGCGACCTGGTGCATCTGGTGCGTGCGGATGAGGACTTCGGCGACCTCGCCGTCGGAGCGGGTCACGGCCGTGTGCAGCGACTGGTAGAGGTTGAACTTCGGTACGGCGATGAAGTCCTTGAACTCCGAGACGACCGGGGTGAAGCAGGTGTGCAGCTCGCCCAGGACTCCGTAGCAGTCGGCGTCCTCGTTGACGAGCACGAGGAGGCGGCCGAAGTCGGATGCGCGGAGTTCGCCGCGTTTGCGGTGCACGCGGTGGACGGAGACGGAGTGCCGGGGCCTGATGAGCACCTCGGCGGTGATGCCCGCGTCGCGCAGGACGTTGCGCACCTCGCCCGCGATGTCCCCGAGGGGGTCTCCCTCGCTCTCGGCGTTGGCGGCGATCATGGCCTTGACCTGCGCGCAGTCCTCCGGGTGCAAGATGGCGAAGACGAGGTCCTCCAGCTCCGTCTTGAGCGCCTGCACGCCGAGACGCTCGGCCAGCGGGATGAGCACGTCCCGGGTGACCTTCGCGATGCGGGCCTGTTTCTCGGGGCGCATGACGCCGAGGGTGCGCATGTTGTGGAGGCGGTCGGCGAGCTTGATCGACATGACGCGCACGTCGTTGCCGGTGGCCACGAGCATCTTGCGGAAGGTCTCGGGTTCGGCCGCCGCTCCGTAGTCCACCTTTTCGAGCTTGGTGACGCCGTCGACCAGGTAGCAGACGTCGTCGCCGAACTCGGCCCGCACCTGGTCGAGTGTGACGTCGGTGTCCTCGACGGTGTCGTGGAGCAGGGAGGCGGTCAGGGTCGTGATCTCGGCGCCGAGCTGGGCGAGGATCAGGGTGACCGCGAGCGGGTGGGTGATGTACGGCTCACCGCTCTTGCGCGTCTGGCCGCGGTGCGAGGACTCCGCGAGGACGTACGCACGACGCAGCGGCTCCAGATCGGCGTCCGGGTAGTGGTTCCGGTGGGCCTCCGCCACATGGCCGATCGCGTCGGGCAGACGGTCCCGGGTGCCGGATCCGAGCAGGGCGGCCCTGCCGAGCCTGCGCAGGTCGAGACGCGCACGGCCGCGCTTGCGCTGGCCCCCGGACACGACGGGGCCGGGCGTGGCAGGGTTCGTGGCCTCCGCACTCATGAGCACCTCCGGCTGCTTCGACCGGCGGTGTGCGGACGGCGGCGTACTCCGTCCGGGCCGGTGCTTGATGCTACCGAGCCCATCACGTGGCGCTGACCGCCTCTCGCCGAGCGTGAAACGGATCACCCATTCGAGCGACAGTTCATGCGCTTGCCGTTTCGAACCATTCGGACGCGATCTCGCCCTCGGCGACGATCACGGCGCCGCCCGTCATCTCGATCTCGCCGTCGGGGCGCTCGGTGATCACCAGGCGCCCACCGGGCAGGTCGACGGTGTATGTGGCCGGGGCCCCGGTCACGGTCGGATCGAGGCCGTCCTTGCGGGCCGCCGCCACGGCCACGGCGCAGGCGCCGGTGCCGCAGGAGCGGGTCTCGCCCGCGCCGCGCTCGTGCACGCGCATGGCGACGTGCTGCGGGCCCCGGGGGACGACGAACTCGACGTTCACGCCGTCCGGGTAGGCGGAGGCGGGGCTGAAAGGGGGTGCTTCGTAGAGGTCGCCCGCTTCGGAGAGGTCGTCGACGAACGCGACCGCGTGCGGGTTGCCCATGTTCACGTTCCGCGCGGGCCATCGGCGGTCGCCGACCGAGACGGTCACGTCTCCTTCGGGGAGGAGCGCCTTGCCCATGCCGACGGTGATGTCGCCGCCGGACTCCTCCTTGGCGATGTGCACGGTCTTCACGCCACCGCGGGTGGCCACCGCCAGGTCGCCTTCGACGGCGTGCCCGGCGCGCTGCAGGTAGCGGGCGAAGACACGCACTCCGTTGCCGCACATCTCGGCGACGGACCCGTCGCCGTTGCGGTAGTCCATGAACCACTCTGCGCGGTCGGCCAGATGGCGGGCGTCGGGGTGGGCCGCGGAGCGTACGACGTGGAGGAGGCCGTCGCCACCGATGCCCGCGCGGCGGTCGCACAGGGCGGCCACGGCCGACGGGGACAGCTCGACGGCGTTGTCGGGGTCGGGGATGATCACGAAGTCGTTCTCGGTCCCGTGCCCCTTGAGGAAGGCGATCCGCGTGCTCATTCCTCGATCGTACGGTGTGGGTACGACACCCGGTCCACGCGGTGGGCTCAGCGGAGCCTGGCCACCCGCCACACGGCGAGCACCACGGCGCCCAGGAACAGCACGGCGTACCCGGAGACGACGCGCCAGTCGGGGCGGCTCCCTGAGCCGCGCTCGGGCAGTCCCGGCCAGGTGTGACCGACGCGGCGGGCGGCCATCATGCCCCAGCCGGCGGCGCAGCAGCTGATCAGCAGACCGAGCATGGCGACCACCGCACCGCCGTCGCCGAACTCGAAGGCGAGCGGGAAGGCGAACATCAGGGAGCCGACGGCGGCCAGGATCACGATCGGCGCGAGCTGCCAGACGCGCAGCCGGGGCTGGGGGCGCAGCTCGACCTCGACCTCGGCCGCGGCGGACATCTCGTCCGCGTCGGGACCGTCGTCCGTGACGCCGCTCGACGTCACACCACCCGACACCTCGTCGGGACCGTCGGGACTGAGTTGCTCTCCGCCGTCATGTGCGGTGTCACGAGGGCCGGCCTCCATCGCCACGCGCCCTCCCACTTCGGACTTCACCGGTCGATCGATGGTCGATGATGGCACGGCGTCAGGTGCCGGGATGACCGCCGGAGCGTCCCGATGCCATCACGTGATCAGGCTGTGACCGGTCGTTCGACCAACGCCAGCGCGCGTGCCGGGAGTTCCTCGTGGTCGGCCAGTGCCCCGCTCAGCCAGTGCACCCGTGGATCGCGGCGGAACCAGGAGTCCTGGCGCCGCGCGAAGCGCTTGGTGGCGCGCACGGTTTCGGCGCGCGCCTCGTCCTCGGTGCACTCCCCCGCGAGCGCCGCGAGCACCTGCTGGTAGCCGAGTGCGCGTGCGGCCGTACGCCCCTCGCGCAGCCCCTGAGCCTCCAGGGCCCGCACTTCGTCGACCAGGCCGCGCTCCCACATGCGGTCCACGCGCGTGGCGATGCGTTCGTCGAGCTCGGGGCGTGCCACGTCGACGCCGATCTGGATCGTGTCGTACACGGATTCGTGGCCGGGGAGGTTGGCGGTGAAGGGCTTGCCGGTGATCTCGATGACCTCCAGAGCGCGGACGATCCGACGGCCGTTGCTGGGCAGGATGGCCCGGGCCGCCTCGGGGTCGGCGGCGGCGAGGCGGTCGTGCAGGGCCCCCGAACCGCGCAGCGTGAGCTCTTCCTCCAGGCGGGCCCGCACGTCGGGGTCGGTGCCGGGGAACTCCAGGTGGTCCACGGCCCCCTTGACGTAGAGGCCGGAACCGCCGACGAGGATCGGCCAGCGCCCCTCGGCGAGGAGACGGTCGATCTCGGCGCGGGCCAGCTTCTGGTACTCGGCGACACTGGCGGCCTCCGTGACGTCCCAGATGTCGAGGAGGTGGTGGGGCACGCCGCCGCGCTCATCAGGCGTCAGCTTGGCGGTACCGATGTCCATCCCTCGGTAGAGCTGCATCGAGTCGGCGTTGACGATTTCGCCGCCGAGACGCTGGGCGAGGAAAACGCCCAGATCGGACTTTCCTGCCGCGGTCGGACCGACGACGGCGATGACCCGCGGGGCGGGGGCAGTGCTACTCACCGCCCCAGTCTCGCAAACATCGGACCTCGTCCCCGAACGAGCTACGTGACGGCACGGCTCTGGGGTCGTTGCCTGTTGCGAGGTTCCGGCCGCCGGTTTCGAGGACCGATGACCCGGGCGACGCAATGGGACGCACCGGGCGGGGCGGGATTTCGCCCACACGAGTAACGTATGGAGTAGATATGGGCGTTTTTGCACGTTTCCGCCGAAAGTCCAAGGACAGCGACGAGGCGTCGACGACTGACGCGACAGCGGCCACGCTGACGGCCGAGCCCGAGGCAGCCGAGGAGGCCGCCTCCGAGGCCGACAGCGACGCGAAGCCCGCAGCCGATGCCAGTGCCGACACCGACACCGAGAGCGCCGCCGAGGACAAGTCCGCGGAGTCCGGCGAAGCGGCTGATGCGGAGGGTGTGGACATTCCGAAGCAGCAGTCCGCCGGAGAGGCGGCCGACAACGAGGCCGGCGAGGGCGCCCGCAAGTAGATCCCCAGCGAGGGAAGGTGGACCCATGGGCTTCCTGGACCAACTGAAAGCCAGACTCGCCCCTGCCAAGGGCAAGGTCTCGGACCTGGCGCAGCAGCACGGGGGCAAGATCGACCAGGGCCTGGACAAGGCTGCGAAGGTGGTCGACGAGAAGACCAAGGGCAAGTACAGCGACAAGATCCAGGCGGGCACGGGGAAGGCGAAGGACGCCCTCGGCCGCATCGCCGGGGCCGACGGGGAGAAGGGCGCGGGCGGCAGTGCCGGGCCTTCGACCCCACAGTCGCCTCCGTCGCCCCCGCCTGCTTCCTGAACCGCAGCGGAGGACGGCCGCGAAGCACCTCGCTTCGCGGCCGCCACCGTGTGTACGCGGGCGCGCCGGACCGCCGCGGCAGCCGGACCACGACGACACGGCAACCCCGCTACGACCAGGCAGCCACCATGTACCCGACACCGTACGGCGCGTCCTCGTAGAGCAGCTCGCCGCGCAGGGCAGCGCCCTCCGCCGCTCCGGCGAGCACCTGCCAGGGCGCACGGCCGGCCGCCTTCAGTTCGTGCGCGAGGCCCGCGTCCAACGCCTTCAGCGCCTCGATGTCGGCCTCGCCGAGGGCACGCCCGACCGCGGCGTCGAAGCCGGCCGCCCGCTCGTCGAGGTACCCCGGCGCCTTCAGCGTGCGGCACGCGCTGGCGTCGCCCATCACCAGCAGTGCCACCCGGTCGGCCCGGGACCCGAGGCCCCCTCCGACTTGGATACACCGCTCGGCCTCGTCTGGTTCCCCCACACCGAGACCTTCCACCGGCGCCGCCGACCACTGTGCGCGCTCCAGCAGCCAGCCGGCGACAGCGAGCGACGACGGAAGCTCACGACGTCCCTCGGCTCCGACCTCCGATACTGCTTCCGCTTCCGGCGGTACCGGGCCGAGCCGCACGTCCACGTCCACGCCGAAACCCCGGAACGACCCGGCCGTGCCCTGCGGGTGCGGACCGCGCCCGTTCTGCTCGGCCGGCCCGATGACGACGAGGAGATCGGGCCGAGCGGCGGCGAGCACCCCGATGGCATCCGAACACGCCGCGCGCGCGGCGTCGAGTTCGGGAGCGGCACCCGCGGCGACCTCGGGAACGAGCACCGGCGGACAGGGGCAGACGGCTGCGGCGACAAGCATGATCCGCAGCGTAACGCGCCTCGGTCGGAGCCGGCTCCGTCAGTCGCAGCCGCAGCCGCTGCCCGTCGTCACCGGCAGCGGCGCCGGAGCGCCGATCTTCGGCAGGCCCAGCATCACGCCCGCGGGCTTGGCGGCAGCCTCGGTGTTCCGCTTCTCCCAGGCGTCGCCCGCGCGCGTGGGACGCACGTTGAGGACGGCCCCCTCGGCGAGCAGGTGGTGCGGTGCGGCGTAGGTGATCTCGACGGTCACGACGTCACCGGGACGCACCTCGGTGTCCGGCTTGGTGAAGTGGACCAGGCGGTTGTCGGGTGCGCGGCCGGAGAGACGGTGGGTGGCGCCGTCCTTGCGGCCCTCGCCCTCGGCGACCATGAGGTCCAGGGTGCGGCCGACCTGCTTCTTGTTCTCCTCCCAGGAGATCTCCTCCTGGACGGCCACCAGGCGCTCGTAGCGCGACCGGACGACCTCCTTGGGGATCTGGCCCTCCATGGTGGCCGCCGGGGTCCCGGGGCGCTTGGAGTACTGGAAGGTGAAGGCGTTCGCGAAGCGGGCCTCGCGGACCACGTGCATCGTCTGCTCGAAGTCCTCCTCGGTCTCGCCGGGGAAGCCCACGATGATGTCCGTCGAGATGGCCGCGTCCGGCATGGCCGCGCGGACCTTCTCGATGATGCCCAGGAAACGATCCTGCCGGTAGGAGCGGCGCATCGCCTTGAGGATCGGGTCCGAGCCGGACTGCAGCGGCATGTGGAGCTGCGGCATCACGTTCGGCGTCTCGGCCATGGCGGCGATGACGTCGTCGGTGAAGTCGCGCGGGTGCGGGGAGGTGAAGCGCACGCGCTCCAGGCCGTCGATCTTGCCGCAGGCCCGCAGGAGCTTGCTGAAGGCCTCGCGGTCACCGATGTCCGAGCCGTACGCGTTCACGTTCTGCCCGAGGAGGGTGATCTCGGAGACGCCCTCGCCGACGAGCGCCTCGATCTCCGCGAGGATGTCACCGGTCCTGCGGTCCTTCTCCTTGCCGCGCAGCGCGGGCACGATGCAGAAGGTGCAGGTGTTGTTGCAGCCGACGGAGATGGAGACCCAGGCCGCGTACGCGCTCTCACGGCGGGTCGGCAGCGTCGACGGGAAGGCCTCGAGCGACTCGGCGATCTCGACCTGCGCCTCTTCCTGGACGCGGGCACGCTCCAGAAGGACCGGCAGCTTGCCGATGTTGTGGGTGCCGAAGACGACGTCGACCCAGGGCGCCCGCTTGACGATGGTGTCGCGGTCCTTCTGCGCCAGACAGCCGCCGACGGCGATCTGCATCCCGGGCCGCTTGGTCTTCATCGGCGCCAGGCGGCCGAGATTGCCGTACAGGCGGTTGTCGGCGTTCTCGCGCACGGCGCACGTGTTGAAGACGACGACGTCGGCGTCGCCGTCGGCTCCTTCGGGCGCACGTTCGTAGCCGGCGTCCTCCAGGAGGCCGGAAAGCCGCTCGGAGTCATGGACGTTCATCTGGCACCCGTAGGTGCGCACCTCGTAAGTCTTCGCGCTCATCTCGCCCCCCAGGGTACGGGGTCGCCACGCGCGCGTGCCCGCGGATTGCGACCGCGGCACCCGGGGGCCGGGCCGCGCGACGGCCCGGTGTGACCTCTCCCCTGGTCATCACGGTGAGTGGGCTGGCAGGATCGCGCGCATGCTCAAGGCACTTCCCCAGATCAGCAGGCGCCGCGCTCTGCAGGGTTCCGCCGCGGCCCTCGTGGTGTTCGGTCTGCTGATGTGGTGGCTGCTGCCCATGGGCGAGGACTCCCCGAGCGGGCGGATCACGTTCAGCACGGGCGTACGGGAAGGCGTGTACGAGCGGTACGGCAAGCTCCTGGAGACGGCGATCTCCAAGGACATGCCGGACGTCGACGTCGAGCTCCTCAACAGCGAGGGCTCGCAGCAGAACGTCGCGCGCGTGGCCACCGGGAAGTCCGACTTCACCATCGCGGCGGCCGACGCCGTGGAGACGTACCGTCTGGACGCCGCACCGGGCTGGTACCGGCTGCGTGGCTGCACGCGCCTGTACGACGACTACGTCCAGCTCGTCGTGCCCCGGTCCTCGAAGGTCAAGGACGTCGCCGACCTGCGCGGCAAGCGCGTGGCGGTGGGCCAGGACCACTCCGGGGTGCGGCTCATAGCCGATCGGGTGCTGAGTGCCGCGGGCCTCGAACCGGGAACCGACATCAAGCCGGTATCCGCCGGGATAGACACCATGCCCGGTCTCCTGAAGAGCGGCTCCATCGACGCGTTCTTCTGGTCCGGCGGGCTCCCGACCAACTCCGTGCGTGCCCTCTCCAAGAAGATGGACATCAGGCTGGTGAAACTGGGTTACCTCGTGGAGGCGCTGCACAAGCAGGGCGGCGGCTCGCGGTACTACCGGGCCGCGACGATGCCGGCGGACGCGTATCCCGAGGCCCAGCAGGGGTCCGCCGTCCCGACGCTGGCCGTGGCGAATCTCCTGGTGACCACGGACCGCACCGATCCCGCGCTCACCGAGCAGCTGACGCGCACCGTCATCGACAGCCGCGACCACATCGGCGACCAGGTGCACGCGGCGCAGGTGGTGGACTTGCGCACCGCGCTCTTCACGGACCCGCTCCCGCTGCACAAAGGGGCGCGCCGCTACTACCGCTCGGTCAAGCCCTGACCCGTCGTCCGCGCGGCGCCGAGCCGTTCGTCAGGCCGTGTCCGGAGGCTCGCTGCGCGGGATGCTGACCGTCACCCGCAGGCCGTGCGGTTCGTGGCGTGCGTACGCGATGGAGCCGCCGCCCGCCGCGAGCAGCGTCCGCGAGATGGACAGGCCGAGCCCTGAGCCCTGCACGTTCTGGTGACGGTTGCTGCGCCAGAAGCGGTCGCCGACGCGGGCGAGCTCGTCCTCGGTCAGGCCGGGCCCGCCGTCGGTGACCACGACGGTCGTCGTCCCGTTGCTCGACGCGACCGCCACCCGCACGTCCCCGCCCTCGGGCGTGAACTTCAGGGCGTTGTCGATCACCGCGTCCAGCGCGCTGGAGAGGGCGATCGGGTCGGCCCAGCCCGTGGTGGCCGGGCAGTCGCCCGTGAGCCGCACGCCCCGCTCGTCGGCGAGCGGCCGCCAGGCGGCGACGCGCTCGGCGGTGAGCTCCCCGATGTCGACGACGCTTAGGTCCGCCGCGGCGTGCTCGGCCAGCGCGAGGTCGAGCAGATCGTCCAGAACCTGGGCCAGGCGTTTGCCCTCGGTGCGGACCGACGCGACCTCTTCATTGCCCTCGGGCAGTTCGAGGGCGAGGAGCTCGATGCGGAGCAGCAGCGCCGAGAGCGGGTTGCGCAGTTGGTGGGAGGCGTCGGCGACGAAGGCACGCTGCTGCTCCAGGACGTCCTGGACGTTGTCGGCCATCTCGTTGAACGAACGGGCGAGGCGCTGTAGTTCCGGTGGGCCGCCCGCCGCCGCGACCCGGGACTTGAGACGCCCTGTCGCTATGTCGTGCGTGGTCGCGTCCAGGATCCGCACCGGGCGCAGCACCCAGCCGGTGAGCCGCAGGGCCGCGCCGACGGCCAGCAGCATCGCCGCCGATTCACCCGCGGCGATGAGCAGCCAGCCGTGCAGGGTCTTGGAGCGCATGCGTCCGGTCGGCGAATCCGTGACGACGACCGCGATGACGTCCCCGTCCTTGATCACCGGGGAGGCGACGGCGAGTCGCCCTCGCTGCCAGGGCCAGACCTGCTCCGGGTCATGGCTGCCGCGGGAGCGCAGCGCCTCCTCGAAGGCGCCGCGCAGGGCGCCGTGGCGGGGCAGGAACCAGCCGCTCGGGGACTTTGCCATGGCGCCGTCGTCGCGGTAGAAGACGCCCGCGCGGATGCCGTAGACGTCGTAGTAGTCGTCCAGTTCGTTCTGCAGCGTCTCGCGGCGCTCGTCCGTGCCGCCCGATCCCGATGGACCTCGGGGACGTTTGGTGACGAACTGTGCGAGCGAGGCGAAGCGCGCGGTGTCGTCGATCCGGTCGACGACCACCTTCTGCTGCTGGGCCGCGGCGACGCTGACGGCGAGCGGGAAGCCGAGTGCGAGCAGTACGCCCGCCATGAGGACGATCAGCAGCGGGAGGAGGCGGGAACGCACCTGTTCTTGCTCCTGGCTACGCGGCCGGGGCGACGAGGCGGTAGCCGACGCCGCGCACGGTCTCGATCAGGGCGGGCATGTGCAGTTTGGAGCGCAGGGAGGCCACGTGCACCTCCAGCGTGCGTCCGGTCCCTTCCCAACTGGTGCGCCACACCTCGCTGATGATCTGCTCGCGCCGGAAGACCACTCCGGGGCGCTGTGCGAGGAGTGCGAGCAAGTCGAACTCCTTGCGGGTCAGTTGGACGACTGAACCGTCAACGGTGACCTGCCGGGTGGGCAGCTCGATGTGCACCTGCCCGAGACGCAGTTCGCTGTCCTCGGATGCCGGTGCGCCTCCGGGGGTGGGCCGGCGGATGACGGCGTGGATGCGGGCGATGAGTTCCCCGGTGTCGTACGGCTTCACTACGTAGTCGTCGGCTCCGAGGTTGAGGCCATGGATCCGGGAGCGTACGTCCGAGCGCGCCGTCACCATGATCACGGGTATCGAGCCGCGCTTGCGGATCTTGCCGCACACCTCGTATCCGTCCTGGTCGGGCAGCCCCAGGTCGAGGAGGACCACTCCGAAGGGGGGCGTTTCCGCGGGCAGCAGAGCTTGCAGGGCTTCCTCGCCGTTGCGGGCGTGCTTCACGTCGAAGCCGTGCCGGGCGAGGACCGCGGAGAGGGCGGCCGCCACATGGTCGTCGTCCTCGACGAGAAGCAGTCTCATAGGGGCCCCCTCCAGTTCACCGGTCGTTCCGTCGCGGCTGGTCATCATGGTCGGCGGTCGCGCGCGAGGAAGCCACACGCGAGCCATCAAGGCATCCACGCCGATGCATAAGGACCACGTCAAGGGGGTTCAGGTCACGAGCACGTTCCGTTACCCACCCGGTACGCACTCCGTGGACCCTCTTCACACGGAGTGTCCGGTTGCGGCCGGATCGTTATGCTCAATTTCCCCTCAGATGTAATGACGCTGGTCGCACTGGGTTATTACTGTCCTCCCAACCGAGGAGGATGGAGCAACAAGCCGTGACCGAAGTATCGGTGACCAAGGACGCCATACCGCCCGGGGCGGACGACCTGGTCGTGCTGAAGAACGTCAACAAGCACTTCGGCGCTCTGCACGTGCTCCAGGACATCGACCTGACCATCGCCCGCGGTGAGGTCGTCGTCGTGATCGGCCCCTCCGGGTCCGGCAAGTCGACCCTGTGCCGTGCCGTCAACCGCCTGGAGACGATCGATTCGGGAAGCATCTCGATCGACGGCAAGCCGCTGCCCCAGGAGGGCAAGGAGCTCGCGAGGCTCCGTGCGGACGTGGGCATGGTCTTCCAGTCCTTCAACCTTTTCGCGCACAAGACCGTGCTCGAGAACGTGACGCTGGGCCAGACCAAGGTGCGCAAGATCGGCAAGGCCGAGGCGGAGGCGAAGGCACGCGGTCTGCTCGACCGGGTCGGCGTCGCCTCCCAGGCCGACAAATACCCCGCGCAGCTCTCCGGCGGCCAGCAGCAACGCGTGGCCATCGCGCGCGCGTTGGCGATGGACCCCAAGGTGATGCTCTTCGACGAGCCCACGTCGGCGCTCGACCCGGAGATGATCAACGAGGTCCTCGAGGTCATGCAGCAGCTCGCCCGGGACGGGATGACGATGGTCGTCGTCACCCACGAGATGGGCTTCGCACGCTCCGCGGCCAACCGTGTCGTCTTCATGGCGGACGGCCGCATCGTCGAAGAGGCAGTGCCGGACCAGTTCTTCAACAACCCGCGCAGCGACCGGGCCAAGGACTTCCTGTCGAAGATCCTTAAGCACTGAGGCTCCCACGCCGTCTCAACACCAGTCGAAACAGAGGATGTTCACCATGAAGCTCCGCAAGTCCGCTGCCGCGGCGGCCGTCGTCGCCGCTCTCGCCCTGACCGCCACGGCATGCGGCGGCGAGGAGGGTACGGCCGGCGACAAGCCGAAGGACCCGACCGGCGGCAAGAACGCGCCCAAGCTGCCCACGTACGAAGTGAAGTCCGACGTCAAGGTCGACTCCTCGGTTCTGAAGAAGGCCCAGAAGGCCGGCAAGCTCGTCATCGGCGCCAAGGACGACCAGCCGTACCTGGGCTTCAAGGACAGCGCCGGCAAACGCTCCGGCTTCGACATCGAGATCGCCAAGATGGTCGCCGCCGACCTCGGTTTCAAGCCCGACCAGATCGAGTTCAAGACGATCGACTCCGGCGTCCGCGAGACCACCATCTCCAAGGGCGACGTCGACCTCTACGTAGGCACGTACACGATCAACGACGAGCGCAAGAAGCAGGTCGGCTTCGCCGGTCCGTACTTCATGGCGGGCGCCGACCTCCTCGTCCGCTCGGATGAGAACGACATCACCGGTCCGGACACCGTGAAGGGCAAGAAGGTCTGCTCGATCGTCGGCTCCACTCCGCTCCAGGAGATCAAGAAGTCGAAGTACGGCGCGAAGACCGTCGAGCTGGCCAAGTACTCCGAGTGCGTGCAGCAGCTCATCAACAAGGAGGTCGACGCCGTCACCACTGACGACGCCATCCTCAAGGGGTACGCGGCGCAGCAGCCGAAGGCGCTGAAGGTCGTCGGCAAGCCCTTCACCAAGGAGCCGTACGGCATCGGCATGAGCAAGGACGACAAGGCCCTGCGCGACGCCGTGGCGGACGCCGTCGAGGCGCACCAGAAGAACGGTGACTACAAGAAGGCGTACGACGCGACGCTCGGCCTGTCGAAGTCCAAGTACACCGAGCCGCCGGCCCTCGAGCGCTACTGACCGCGCCGAACCGTCCGTCCCACTCCCCGGCAGTGAGTTGACCGGGTCCCCGTACGCATCACGGTGCGTACGGGGGCCGGCTCACCCTGCCCGACCACTGCCGCCCACGAGGACATCCCCGTGAACGTACTGCTCGACCACTTCGCGGAATTCCGCGAGGGATTCATAGGCACGGTCTGGCTGACCGTGGCCAGCAGCGTGCTCGCGCTGATCCTTGGCGTCGTGCTCGCCGGTTTCCGGGTCTCCCCGGTACCGCCGCTGCGGTTCTTCGGCGCCGCCTGGGTCACCCTGTTCCGGAACACGCCGCTGACGCTGCTCTTCCTCACCATCTGGTTCGCCGTGCCGCAGGTCTTCGACTTCGGCTTCGACCCCTGGACCAAGGCGCTGATCGTACTCAGCGTCTACACCTCGTCGTTCGTCTGCGAGGCCGTACGGTCCGGTATCAACACCGTGCCGCTCGGGCAGGCCGAGGCGGCCCGCTCGCTCGGCATGACGTTCTTCCAGACGCTCGGCACGATCGTCCTGCCCCAGGCCGTGCGCACCGTCCTGCCGCCGCTGAGCAGCATCTTCATCGCCCTGACGAAGAACTCCGCCATCGCGGGCGCCTTCAGCGTCACGGAACTGTTCGGCTGGCAGAAGATCCTCAGCGACCGGGGCTTCGCCATCGCCTGGCTGTTCCTCTGGGTGGCGCTCGGCTACCTCGTGATCACATTCACCATCAGTGGCCTGTTCCGGCTGCTCGAGCGGAGCCTGGAGGTCGCACGATGAGCTCCAGCGTCCTGTACGACGCCCCGGGCCCCAAGGCCCGGATGCGCAACCGCATCTACTCGGTCATCGGAACGGCCGCGATCATCGGCCTCATCGCCTTCGTGATCATGCGGCTCGCCGACCGGGGCCACTTCGCGTCCGAGGTCTGGAACACCTTCAACTACGCCAACGTGCGGATCGCCATCCGCGACGGCATCTTCACCACGCTGAAGGTCTTCGCCCTCGCCGGTGCGCTGTCCCTGGTGCTCGGCGCGCTGCTCGCGGTCACCCGCGCGTCGGATCACCGCGCGATCCGCTGGCTGGCCACGGGATTCATCGAGCTGTTCCGCGCCATCCCTCTGCTGATCACGATCTACGCCCTCTGGGTGCTCTTCCTCACCTACAAGAGTGACCTGGGGTTCGTCGGCGAGAACAACGGCTTCTGGGCCCTGGTCATCGGTCTGGCCGTCTACAACGGCGCCGTGCAGGCAGAGGTCCTGCGGGCCGGTTTCAACGCCGTGCCGCGCGGCCAGGTGGAGGCGGCGTACGCACTGGGACTGCGCAAGTCCCAGGTGATGACGATGCTGCTGCTGCCGCAGGCGGTCAGGTCCATGCTGCCGACGATCATCAGCCAGCTGGTGGTCACGCTCAAGGACACGTCGCTCGGCTACATCATCACGTACGCGGAGCTCCTGTACGCGGCGCGACAGCTGGCCAACACGACCCTCGTCAACGGCCAGTACATCTACGTTCCGGTGATCATGGTCGTCGGCACGATCTACGTGGCGATGTGCATGGCCCTCTCCGGCCTGGCCACCTGGGTCGAGAAGCGCGGACGCCGGGCCAAGACGGGCATCGCCGTCGCCGCGGCCGCCGAGCCCGCCGAGGCACCGGGGGCGCTCGACCCGTCCGACCCCAAGGGGCCGACGGTCGACGCCGAGCAGGCGGCCGCCAAGGCCGACGAGCCGCCCGGCAAATCGGACTGAGCGGGTCTCGGCGAACGAACCGAGGTAAGGGGCGGTGTCCATGGGACGCCGCCCCTTACCGTTCCCGGACCTGCCTCCGGCCTCCGATGTAACGACATGTGACGATCGGACAGGGCGATGGCACGGTAGGTCCCGTCGGAGCGGGCGTCGCTTGACGCAAGCAGCGGCAATAGGTTGCATACGTTCTGTGATCGTGCACCGGGCTCCAACTGCCAGTTCCTGTACGTACGTCCAGAGCATCCGGGCAGCCCGGACCCTCGGAGCCCGCCGGGCCGGAGGATGTGCGCCGTGGACCCGGTGATCGTCGTCGGCGCGGGTCCGGTCGGACTCGCGCTCGCCCTCGCACTCGCCCGCCACTCGGTGCCCACCGTCGTCCTCGACGAGGGCCCCGGCAAGGACGAGCAGCGACCCGCGCGGACCGTCGTCCTCCGCGACGACACCGCGGCGTTCGCCGAGCGGCTCGCGGGTCACTCGTTCGGCGACACGGAGACGGGCGCGCGGTGGGCGGGCTGGCGCTCCGTGCGGCGGAAGCAACTGATGCGGGAACTCGACTTCGACGAAGCGACCCCGTCACCGCTGCACCTGCCACAGCACGAGCTGACCTCCGCGCTGCGCGAAGCGATCGCCGACGAGCGGCTGGTCAAGGTCGCGGTGGACAGCAAGCTCGACTCCCTCGAACAGGACGCCGGCGGCGTGACCGTCCACACCCGCGGCCCCAAGGGCACATGGTGGCGTGGCAGTTACCTCGTGGGCTGCGACGGCTCGCGCTCCACCGTGCGCAAACTCCTCGACGTCCGCTTCCCGGGCCGTACCGCCGTCGAGCGACACGCCGTCGCCGCGCTGCGCACGGAACTTCCGTGGCCCGGTCAGGCGTTGTTGCACCGGATGCCTCCGTGGCGCCACGGAGGCGCCGAGGTGGTGGGGCGACCGCTGGCCGGCGGCGTGTGGCGGCTCGACTGGCTGCTTCCGCCGCGCGGCGACCTGGTGACGCCCGACGCCCTCGTCGTCCGCATCCGGGAGACCCTCGCGGGCTGGTGCGGGGGCTCCACACCTCCGTACGAACTGCTGGACACGGGCGTGCACACCGTCCACCACCGACTTGCCCGACGGTGGCGGGTCGGCCGCGCCTTCCTCGCCGGGGACGCCGCGCACCTGCTCGGCGCGCTCGGCACCCAGGGGCTCGACGAAGGGCTGCGGGACGCCGACAACCTGGCGTGGAAGCTGGGGTTCGCCTGGCACCACGGCGCGCGCGAAGCGCTGCTCGACAGCTACCAGGTCGAGCGCCGGGCCGGTGTGGCCGCCCGCCTGCGCGCCGCCGACCAGTCGCTGCCCGCGCTGCGCGGCAACAAGAACCTGCGCTCGTACGTCCCCGGATCGGCCCGGGGGCACGACACGCTCCTCACGGACGGTCACGTCGGACGCGGCCCCCTGGGCGCTCCCTCGTCCTACGCCGATTCGCCGCTGGCCCCCGTGTTCTCCGAGTCCTTCACGGCGGTCGGCACGGAGCCCGGCGCGCCCGTCGTCGATGTGCGGGTGACGGCGCCGGACGGGTCCTTCGTCCAACTGCGCGACCGGCTCGGACTCGGGCACCTGATCGTCGTCCTCGTCGCGCCGGGCACCGTGGTGTGGGAGCGGCGGCACTGGGTGACCGCGGGGATCATGCCGCGGCTCGCCGCCGCGGTCACGGCCCTGCCGCACGCCGCCGAGCTGCTCGTCGCGGAGAGCTACCCCGGTGCCGCGGCCCACTCGGTCCTGCTCGTACGCCCCGACGGCCACCTGGTCACCGCGCTGTCCGGGGTACGCCCGGCCGAGCTGTACGCGGCGGCCGAGACAGCCCTGGGCGGGTCTGCCCCGACGGGACGGGCGGACGGCGAGGAGCGGCCCGGTCGCACGGGTACGAGTACGGGCGAGGAGGAGAACTCGGCGGGGGCCGCGGGGGTGGCACGGCGTTCAGGGTGAGGAGCAGGTGAGGGCAAGGGGCACCACCTCGGTCGTGCTCCCCACCGCGTCCGCGGACGGTCCCCGTTCGCATGTTGAGCCGGGGTTGACCGGTCTGCACCCCCGTGGTCTACTCCGGATCGTGACCGACACCGATGTGCGCCTGTGGCGGAGGGTCCATATGGACCTCGTCCGCTACGCAGGCTGCGTGTGTCACCCGTCCTGCTGAATTCGCACTCTTCCCCCGCGCACCGAGCACCGCTTTGGGCCATACGTGCGCGCATTTCGCGAACCTCCAGGACGGTATCCGTGTCTGTTGCCCCTTCCTCCGCCGCGCCCTCGGCGTCGCGCTCTTCGGCGCCCACCGCCGCCGAACTCCTCTCCTTCGTCCGCCGCACCGCGGCCGACGCCGAACTCATCGCCTCCTTGCCGCTCGACCCCGAAGGCCGTACCTGGGTACGCCTGGAGGGGCCAGGCGGCAGTGAGGCCTGGCTGATCGGCTGGCCGCCCGGCACCGGCACCGGCTGGCACGACCACGCGGAGTCGGTCGGCGCCTTCCTCACGGCGGCGGGCACCCTCAAGGAGAACTCCTTGGCCGCGCGCCTGCCCACCGACGGGTGGAAGACCCTGGAGCTCTCCGAGGACGTCGATCGCGAACGGGAGTTGACGTCCGGCGAGGGCCGTGCCTTCGGCCGGAACCACGTGCACGAGGTGCTGAACGAGTCGACGACCGAGCACGCCGTCTCCGTGCACGCCTACTACCCGCCACTGCCACGGATTCGCCGCTACAGCCGAACGGGCGACGTGCTTCGCCTTGAGTCCGTCGAGCGTCCGGAGGACTGGCAGTGAGCGACGAACAGCCCTTGGGCATCGACGCGTTGCTGGAGCGCGTACGCCTCGATCTCGACCGGCTCTCTCCGGAGGAGGCGTACGAAACCGCCGAGGGCGGTGGTCTGCTGGTCGACATCCGCTATGCGGCACTGCGGGAGCGGGACGGGCTCATCCCCGGCGCACTCGTCGTCGAACGCAACGAACTGGAGTGGCGGCTCGATCCCCAGGGCAGCCATCGTGCCCCGCAGGCCACGAGCCATGACCTGCGCGTCGTCGTGGTCTGCAACGAGGGGTACGCGTCCAGCCTCGCGGCCCTCTCCTTGCGGCAGTTGGGGCTCCGCCACGCCACCGACCTCACGGGGGGATTCCAGGCGTGGCGGGCGGCGGGCCTGCCCGTCGTGACCGCCACCCAGGAGGCGTGAGAACCGGCCGTGCCGCCTACTCCTTGGCCGTCGCCACCGCTACGGGGAGCGGCCTCAGGGCGGCGCGGCCGGGCAGGGCGGTCGCGGTGAGGGCGAGCAGGCCGGCGACAGTGAGCACGGAAACGTACACCAGAGGGACGACCGTCGGCGCGGCGCTTCCGGTCATGCCGACGCTGAATGCCGTCAGGACGGCGAGCGCCACCCCGCTGCCGAGGCCGGTACCGATGAACAGGACCGCCAGTGCCTCGGTCCGGAGCATCCGCAGCACCTGACGACGCGTCGCACCGGCCAGGCGCAGCATCGCGAACTCACGGATGCGTTCGGAGACGGACATCGCCAGCGTGTTGACGACGGCGATGGCGGTGAAGGCGAGGACGAGGCCCATCGCCAGCAGATTCACCTCGGCGTTGGTCCTGCGGCTCTCCGCCTGGAGGTCGTCCGCCGCTGACGGGGTGAGCACATGGACACCCGGGAACTTGTCGAGGGCCGCCGCGAGTTGTTGCTGTGTACGGTCACTCCTGACGAGGACCGTGGTGGCGAGCGGGTTGTCCACGTGGCGGGCGACCAGATCGTGCGCCATGGTCAGATCCCCGAAGCCGAGCCCGCGTGCGTAGACGGCGCGCACGGTGAGCTCTGTCCTCGTGCCGTCTCCCAAGGTGAACTTGAGCGTGCTGCCCGGCTTCAGCCCGAGCCGGTCGGCGGCCAGTTCACTGACGGCGACGCTTCTCTCGCCGAAGCCCTCGATCGTTCCGGCGGTGACGTCAGGGTCCCAGGTCCGGGCGAGGTCCTCGGGGGTGACGCCCTGCGCGGAGTACTTGTCGAGCCCCACGCGGACCGTCGTGCGGACGACCTCGGTGGCCGCCTCCACCCCGTCGGTCGTACGCAGCTTCCGGGCGGCCTGCGCCGGAACACCGGGTCCCTGCGCGGCCAGTACCCAGTCCGCGCGGATGCCTTCGCGTGCCTGGGCGCGGGCGGCGTCGTCGAGGGTGGGCTGGACGAAGAGGACGGTGCAGGCCATGCCGGTGAGGAGGGCGAGCGGCGTGACGACGGCGGCCATGCGGGCCGCGTTGCCGCGCAGGTTGGCGTGGGCGAGCTTGCCGCCGGGGCCGGTCAGCCGGAGCGGGCCCCGGAGCAGTGCGGCCGCTGCTCGGACGACGAACGGGCCCAGGAGGGCGATGGCGCAGGCGAACACCACGACCGTCAGGAACGTCACGGGGGTCGACGCCGCCTCGGTGTGCAGCACGCTCAGCACGGCGACCAGGACGACACCGCCGACGAGCAGCACCAGGCCGGCGACGATGCGGCTCCACGCGGCCCGCCCCGGCTCGACCTGCGCTTCGGCGAGGGCCTGCGCCGGGCGGATACGGACGATTCTGCGCCCCGCGATACGCGCGGCGGCCCAGGCTCCCAGCAGGGTGGCACCGACGGCGACGAGCGGCGGGAAGACGCTGACGGTGCGCTCAAGGGTGGCGGGCACGGCCCCCGTCGCCACGAACCGCTCGTGCAGCCACCCTCCGAGCGGGAGCCCGGCGAGCGCACCGACCGCACCCGCCACCGCGCCGACGACCAGTGCCTCGCGCCCGAGAAGCCTACGGATCTGCTTCGGGGTCGCGGCGACGGCACGCAGCAGGGCGAGTTCGCGGTGGCGTTGCTGGATCGAGAGAGCGAAGGTGCCGACCACCACGAGGACGGCGACGAGAAGCGAGGTGCCACCCATGGCCCCGCCCATGCTGACGAGCTTGACGCGCGCTCCCGCAGCGTCCAGAAACTCCACGGGCCCGCGATCGTCCCCCGTGCTGATCTGCGCCGTCGTCCCTTCGACGGCCTGCTCGACCGCCGTCTTGAGATCAGCGACGGAGGTGCCCTTCGCCGGTACGACGCCGAAGGCGGTGACCTTCCCGGGATGCGCCGCGAGCCGTTCGGCCTTTTCGGAGGAGAAGAAGAGCGAGGTCTGATGGGTCAGGGCGCCGTGCTGGGGCGCGGCCACTCCGGTGATGCGGTAGTCGCGCGGGCTCTGCGTCGACTGGACGGTGAGGCGGTCGCCGGGCCGCAGCCCGGTGCGGTCGGCGAGACCGCGGTCGATGACGAGATCGTGCGAGGACCGCGGCGCCTTTCCGTCGACGAGGTGGAAGGGGGTGAGGGTCGCGGACTTCCACGCGTGCCCGTACGTGGGTGCGTCGGCCCCGCCGTCGGGTCCCGCTCCCTTTCCGGCTTTAGGGATCACCGGCTGGGCGAGGAAGGTGAGTTCCGGTACGACGGTGGCGACGCCCGGGGCGCTCTTGATCCTGCTCTCGATGTCGTCGGCCCGGAGCCACGCGCGTTCGGCGATCGGTTTCGCCTTGTGCTTGACCTTGGTCTTGCCCTTTTTGTGCTTGACCGTGGTCTGGTGCACGTTCTGGTCGGCAGAGACGATCACGGGGGCCGCGGCGTAGCGCTCGGTCTTGATCGTGCCGCGCAGGCCGGTTTCCAGGAGGGTGCCGCAGGCCGTGACGAGGGCCGCGGCGCACATCAGCGCGAGGAAGGCGCCGACGAAGCCACCCTTGCGGTCCCTGACGGTCTGCAGTGCGTAGCGCAGCATCATGAGGGCTCGGACTCTTTTCGGTTGTCGGAGGAGGCTGGGGGCGCGGAGGGGGCCAGGGGCGCGGAGGAGACCGGGGGCTCGGAGGCAGCTGTAGGCGCGGGGAAGGCCAGGAAGCGGGTGAGAACGGGGCGGGCGCCGTCCGGGGTGGCGGCGTCGGACCGCTTGTAGCGGTTGAGGAGCGCGATGTACTCCTCGAAGAACTCATGGAGTTCGGGGAGGGTCAGCCGGATCGTGCCTCGTGAGTGAGGCAGTGCGTCCGCCCACTCGTCGGAGCCGGGCTCCCGTTGCAGTTGCGCGAAGAGCTCCAGGTCGGCCGCGTACGAGAGGCGGCTGAGCTCGTCCATGACGAGCCGCGTCTCCGGGCTCTGCCGGCTGCGCGGCGGGAAGCGCCGGTCGCCCGGGACGGCGCGCCACCAGCGCTCACGTCCGTGCCCGGAGCCGCGTGTCTCCTCGACGAAGCCGTATCGGGCGAGTTCGCGCAGGTGGTAGCTGGTCGCGCCGGTGTTGAGCCCGAGGGCCCTGGCGAGCGTCGCGGAGGTGGCCGGGCCCTGCACGGTGAGGTGCTGCAGCATCTGCTGCCGCCGCGGTTGCGCGAGCGCCTTCAGTACGCGCAGATCACTCAGTTCTTGCGGGCCCTCGACCGCGCTCGGTTCATACGCGCCCTCGCCCGCACTCAGCTCTCGCGGGCCCACGGACGCGCTCGGATCGTGCGGGCCCCGGGTCCGGGGCGGCCGTTTCGCGCCGGTCGCGGGCCGTTTCGCGCCGGTCCTGCCGGGTTCCTCTGCCATGCGTACACAGTCGCCTGTGCACACGACCCTGTGCATTGCGGCAACCCGGCGTCTCCGCAGGGGGGTTGCCCCCACCCTGCGGAGCGCGAGCCGGAGTGCGGGGATCGTTCCGACTGCCGCCCCACCCCCGTGGGGGCGGCCCGCTCAGAACGCCTCGTACCCCAGGTCGTCGGTCTCTTCGCCCTCTTCCTCCAGCGCCTGCCGGACCACGCGGAGCGCCATACCCTCCGCGTATCCCTTGCGGGCGAGCATGCCCGCGAGGCGACGCAGGCGCTTGTCGCGGTCGAGGCCCCGCGTGGAGCGGAGCTTGCGGGCGACGAGCTCGCGCGCGGTCGCCTCCTCCTGCTCCGCGTCGAGCTGCCCCACGGCCTCGTCGATCAGCGTGGACTCCACACCTTTGGTGCGCAGCTCCCGCGCGAGCGCACGGCGGGCCAGGCCCCGGCCGTGGTGCCGGGACTCGACCCAGGCGTCCGCGAAGGCGCTGTCGTTGATGAGGCCGACCTCTTCGAAGCGGGAGAGGACCTCTTCCGCCACGTCGTCGGGGATCTCCCGCTTGCGCAGTGCGTCGGCGAGCTGCTTGCGCGTGCGGGGGGTGCCGGTGAGGAGGCGCAGGCAGATCGCCCGCGCCCGCTCGGCCGGATCCGTGGGCGGTTCCCCCTTCTCGGCCCTCGACGAGGAAGGGGAACCGCTGTCCTGATGGCCGCCGGAGCTGCCGGAGTCCCGGCCGTCGGAGTCCCCGAAGCGGCCACGGCGGCGGCGTCCACGACTCCGGGCGCCACCGCCCCGGAAGCCTTCGCCGCCCTGGTGGCCCCCACTGCCCTGGAAGCCGTCGGCGTCCCGGAAGCTTCCGCCGTCCCGGAGGCTTCCGCCGTCCTGGAAGCCGTCACCATCACCCCGGTCGGCGTACCGGCCCGCCACGCCGTCCTGATCCACACCGCCCCCGTGGCCCCGCCCGGCAGCACCGGTGCGGCTTTCGGGGGCGGTGTCGTCCGCCCAGTCGGTTCGTCGCGTCACGGACTAGCTCTTGGCCGCCGCGGCCTTGGACTTGGTGGCCTTGGCCGCCGGAGCGGGCACCGTCTTGGCGTCGTCGGCAGCCGGGGCAGCACCCGCCGCGTCCGCGCTCGGCTCCTCGGTCGGAGCCTCGGGCTTCACACCGACGCCCAGCTTCTCCTTGATCTTCTTCTCGATCTCGTTGGCGAGGTCGGGGTTGTCCTTCAGGAAGTTGCGGGCGTTCTCCTTGCCCTGGCCGAGCTGGTCGCCCTCGTACGTGTACCAGGCTCCCGCCTTGCGGACGAAGCCGTGCTCGACGCCCATGTCGATCAGGCCGCCCTCGCGGCTGATGCCCTGGCCGTAGAGGATGTCGAACTCGGCCTGCTTGAAGGGCGGCGCGACCTTGTTCTTGACGACCTTGACGCGGGTGCGGTTGCCCACCGCGTCCGTGCCGTCCTTCAGGGTCTCGATGCGGCGGATGTCCATGCGCACCGACGCGTAGAACTTCAGCGCACGGCCACCGGTCGTGGTCTCCGGGGAGCCGAACATCACGCCGATCTTCTCGCGCAGCTGGTTGATGAAGATCGCGGTGGTCTTGGACTGGTTGAGCGCGCTGGTGATCTTTCGCAGGGCCTGGCTCATCAGACGAGCCTGCAGACCCACGTGCGAGTCACCCATTTCGCCCTCGATCTCCGCGCGCGGCACCAGGGCGGCCACGGAGTCGATGACGATCAGGTCGAGGGCGCCGGAGCGGACCAGCATGTCGACGATCTCGAGGGCCTGCTCGCCGTTGTCCGGCTGGGACAGGATGAGGTTGTCGATGTCGACGCCGAGCTTCTTCGCGTACTCGGGGTCGAGGGCGTGCTCCGCGTCCACGAAGGCCACCGCGCCGCCCGCCCGCTGGGCGTTGGCCACGGCGTGCAGGGTGAGGGTCGTCTTACCGGAGGACTCCGGGCCGTACACCTCCACCACACGGCCGCGGGGGATGCCGCCGACGCCGAGCGCGACGTCGAGCGCGGTCGACCCGGTGGGGATGACCTCGATGGGCTCGTTCGGCCGCTCGCCCATGCGCATCACTGCGCCCTTGCCGAATTGCCGTTCAATCTGTGCGAGCGCGGCGTCGAGCGCCTTCTCGCGGTCGGTTCCTGCCATGGGTTCCACCCGATTTGCTTGAGTCGATCGCTTCACGTCAAAGACGCTAACGCCTGCCACTGACAATCCGCCCCGACGCCCGTCCAGCCTGTGGATAACTCGAGGCCCGCCCCGCAGAATCGCCGCCGGTCAATCCATGAGAATGGATGTTCGAATTTAGTGTCAAGCGTGGCACGCCGGGGTCGGCGCCGTCCGCCCACGCCTCCTGGCGCCCGCTTCTCCCCGGCGGTCCCCGACGCCCGCTCCTCCCGGAGACCGCCCCCGGCGCTCGCCCTCTCCTACCCGCGCTTGCCCGGCTTCGGCGAGGGGCCGCCGGGCTCCGCCGGGGCCTCCGGCCTGTTCGGCCCCCGCAGCGCTCGCCGCATCCGGGCGAGGAGGGGTGCTCCGACCTGCCGCCGATGCCCGTGCACCCGGGGGTCGTCCGTGACGTCGTACCTCTTCACGTACGCCCCGAGGAACGCCTGCAGCGTCGCGACGGCCGGGATGGCGATGAGCGCCCCGACCGCGCCGAGGAGGGCGGTGCCCGCGATGACCGAGCCGAACGCGACAGCGGGGTGGATGTCCACACTCTTGGCGGTGAGCTTGGGCTGCAGCACGTAGTTCTCGAACTGCTGGTAGACGACCACGAAGATCAGCACCCAGAGCGAGTACCAGGGGTCGACCGTGAAGGCGATCAGCATCGGCAGGGCACCCGCGAGGTACGTGCCGATGGTGGGGATGAACTGGGACACGAGGCCCACCCACACGGCGAGCACGGGCGCGTAGGGCACTTCGAGCACCTGGAGCAGGATGTAGTGCGCGATCCCGGAGATCAGCGCCATCAGGCCGCGCGAGTAGAGGTAGCCGCCGGTCTTGTCGACCGCGATCTCCCAGGCCCGCAGCACCTCGGCCTGCTTGGCGGGCGGCAGCACCGAGCACAGCGCGCGGCGCAGCCTCGGCCCGTCGGCCGCGAAGTAGAACGAGAACAGCAGGATGGTCAGGAGCTGGAAGAGACCGCCCAGGACCTGCGCGGACACGTCCAGGACGCCACTGGCGCTGTTCTGCACGTACTTCTGCAGCCAGTCCGAGTGGACCAGGCTGTCCTGGACCTCGACGCGGGAGAGGTCCGTGTGGAAGGTCTGGTTGATCCAGCTGATGACCTTGTCCAGATAGTCGGGGAAGTCCTCGACCATGTCCACGATCTGGCCCGCGAGCATCGACCCCATCAACGCGACGAAGCCGGCGCTGGCGATCACGACGCTCAGGAAGACCAGGAACGTGGCGAAGCCCCTGCGCATCCCGCGCGCGGCCATCCAGCTCACCGCGGGCTCGACCGCGAGCGCCAGGAAGAACGCGATCAATACGTTGATCAACAGCCCGGTCAGCTGATGGAACGCCCAGCTGCCCAGCTGGAAGCAGGCGACGAGCGCGAGGGCGAGAACCATGGCGCGCGGCAGCCACCGCGGCATGCGGGCACCATGCCCTGCCTCTGCCCCCGCGGGGGGCTGTGCGGGCGGCGTCGTGCCGGGCGGAGCGGTGTCCTGGGTGACCTGCGCGGTCTCGTCTGTCGGTGCCACGGGCCAAGTCTCGCCCACGTCGGTGACGATCGGACGCCACCCTCACATCTTGGGACGGGCTCGAAACGGACCACGCGCGCGTGGAGCCCCTCCGACGCCACCGAACTGCCCCTAATCAGCGCTTTTCGGCGGGCACGTCCATCGCCGTGCACACCGCACGCCAGACGTCCTTGGCCTCCCAGCCCGCTTCCAGTGCCTCATGGACCGTACGACCGCCCAACTCGGCCATCACGTGATCGCGCGCGAAGGAGTCGGCGTACCCCGCACCGAAGTGGGCCGCCATCCGCTGCCAGAAGACCGTCAACCGCATGACTCCAGTATCACGCCCCTGAGGGTGCGGCCGGGCGCAGGGGCTCGTCGAGAACGCTTTCCGCCCTACGGTCGGTGCATGGCCGAAACCGGAGCATCTCCCGCAGTGCCCTCACCCGACGCGGCGCTCTCCCCGCTCGCCCGCGCCGAGCGCTTCGTCTGGCTCACCGCGCGCGTCCTGGAGCAGCGACGGTTCGCGTACCACTTCCTCGACGGCGCGGGCTGCGACGCGGCCGCTGACGCGGTGGAGACCGCCCTGACCTCGTACGCCACCACGGACGGCGGATACGGCTACGCGCTGGAGCCCGATCTGCGCGGCCCGGTGAGCCAACCGTTGCACACCGGGCACGCGCTGGGCGTCCTGGACTCGATCCGCCGCTGCGGCGGGCAGCGGGTGGAGCGCGTGTGCCGGTATCTGACGTCGGTGTCGACGCCCGAGGGCGCCCTTCCCGCGATCCATCCCAGCCAGCGCGGCTACCCCGCGGCACCGTTCATGCCGATCGTGGACGATCCGCCCAGCGAGTTGCTCGCCACCGGCCCGGTGGTGGGTCTACTGCACCGCAACGAGGTGTGGCACGCCTGGCTCTTCCGGGCCACGGACTTCTGCTGGACGGCCGTCGAGTCGCTGGAGGAGTCGCATCCCTACGAGATCCAGGCGGCCGTCGCCTTCCTGGACGGTGTGCCCGACCGCCCACGCGCGCGTGCCGCCGCCGACCGTCTGGGACGCCTCGTGCGCGAGCAGCGGCTCGCGGCGCTGGACCCGGCGGACCTCGACGCGTTTCCGGTGCAGCCCGGTTACGCACCGGGGGAACACCACTTCCCGCACGACTTCGCGAAGGTCCCGGAGTCGCTCGCGCGCTCGTGGTTCACCGACGAGGAGATGAGGCGCTCCCTCGACTTCCTGGCGCGGGACCAGGAGGCGGACGGCGGCTGGCCGGTGCGTTGGCGGCAGTGGGCTCCCGGTACGGCCATGGAGGCGCGGCCCATCGTCACCATCCAGGCGCTGCGCACGCTCCGGGCGTACGGACGGGACATCGGCTGAGGGGGCGTCGAGCGTCAAGGGTGCCGGGCTCGCCCGTCACCCCGCCAACGCGCGCAGCCCCGCCGTGACGGTGACGGCCGCGGCGATGACGACGAGGAACGGCGCGCGCAGCAGCAGCGCCACGGCCGCTGCCGCGAGCCCTCCCGCCTTCGCGTCCAGGATGAGCACCCGCATGTCGCCGAAGGCCTGTTGGGCCGTGAGCGCCGCGAGGAGAGCCACGGGAGGAGCGCGGCCATCCGTCGGACGAGCGGGCGTTCCAGTGCAGCACCGGCAGCAGACCGAGCCCCGGGAGGACGGCGATCGCGGCGACGGCGCGTTCCGTCGTGGTACGCGGCATCGGGGCGAGCAACGCCAGGAAGACCGCGGGACCCGCCGCGTCGAGCCCCCGCGCGTCGGTGTCGCCGATCGCCTCCGCGCCCAGCGCTCCGAGCAGCGTGGTGAGGTTCCACAGGACGTACAGGCTGAGACCCGGTGACCGTGAAGCCGATCCGCGCACCGCGCCACGTGGGCTGGGCGAGCGAGACGGCAGCGGTCTCGTCGATGACCCAATGCGCGGCGAACGGCCGCACCGCGCGCGGGAGGGCGAGCAGTTGGGAGAGGCGGAGCCCGTAGAGCGCGTTGCGCACTCCCAGGAAGAGGACGCCCGCGGCGGCCGTGAACGGGTTCCCCCCCCCGCCCGCGAGCGCGCCGACCAGGGCGAACTGGGACGCTCCGGTGAACACCAGCAGGCTGAGCGCACACGTCTGGAGCAGGGTGAGGCCACTGCCCGCGGAGGTCACTCCGAAGGCGAAGCCGGAGAGTCCGACGGCGACGCCGACGCCGAGCGCGTCCCGGACGACAGCGGCATCGGGGTTCTCCGTTTGATCCATGCCCGCTAGGGGTCTCTGTTCCGCCACGCGTCGGACGGTACGAGCCCGTCCGCAGCCGGGTCGTGTACGTTCTTGCGCCCACGCCGGTACACCCCCGGCGGCACCCCCCCCCGATGCGGGTGAAGTGCCGGTTGAGGTGCGGCTGGTCGGTGAAGCCCACTGCGAGGGCCGCCTCGGCGGGCGACGTGCCCGCGTCGAGCAGATGGCGGGCCCGACGCACGCGCGCGTCGGTGAGCCAGGCGTGCGGCGGCATCCCGTACATGTCCCGGAAGGCGCGCAGCAGAGCGAAGGAGCTCTTGCCGAGCGCGGTGGCGAGCCGCTTCAAGCTCGGCGGATCGGCGGATCGGCGGATCGGCGAGATTCTCCTCGAGGACTGTACGCGCGCGTGCCGCGGTCCTGGCGCCCGCCGTGCGTACCGTGCGCTGCGGCAGATGCCCGCCGTTGCGCCGGAGCAGCCGCGTCACCGCCACCCGGAGCAGCGTATCGGCGACGACGGCGGCGACCACGTCCGGTGCCGAGTAGACCGCTCCGTACCGCCGGCCCCCGGGGTCACCGGCCCGGCCCGTGTGCGGGGTGTCGGGGTTGACCAGGGCGAGGCAGCCAGGCCCCGCGTGCCGGTCGGCACCGCTGTGGCGGAAGATCTCGACGCCCTCGGCGATCGCCGCGATCACGAAGTGGTCGTGGGTGTGGCGCGCGACGATCCGGCGGACGTAGCGGGCGCGCAGCAGGGCGACGTCGGGCAGCGCCGCGTACCGCCAGCGCCGCGCCTGTTCCGCCGAACCCGCCATGCCTTCCATGCTGCGACGGACGCGCGACCTCATCTCCGCAGGTCGGCGCCGATGTCAGTGGCGGGGTGCACGATGGGGTCATGGTCAGCTCCGCGTCCAGTGCTCCCGGCGCCTCCAGCGCTCTTGACGGCTTCTCCCCCGCGACCCGCGGCTGGTTCACGGGTGCCTTCTCCGCGCCCACGTCCGCCCAGGCCGGGGCGTGGCAGGCCATCCGCGAGGGCTCGGACGTGCTCGTCGTCGCGCCCACGGGCTCCGGAAAGACGCTGGCCGCGTTCCTCGCCGCTCTCGACCAGCTGGCGTCGACGCCGCCGCCGGCCGACGCGAAGAAGCGCTGCCGGGTGCTGTACATCTCGCCCCTGAAGGCGCTCGCCGTCGACGTGGAGCGCAATCTGCGCAGCCCGCTGACCGGCATCCGTCAGGAGGCGGTGCGTCTCGGCATGCCCGAGCCGGAGGTGCGGGTCGGGATCCGTTCGGGTGACACTCCGGCCGCCGAGCGCCGTGCGCTGTCGACGCGTCCGCCGGACATCCTGATCACCACGCCCGAGTCGCTCTTCCTGATGCTCACGTCGGCGGCGCGGGACGCGCTGACCGGCATCGAGACGGTGATCCTCGACGAGGTCCACGCGGTCGCGGGCACCAAGCGCGGCGCCCATCTCGCCCTCTCCATGGAGCGGCTCGACGAACTGCTGCCCAAGCCCGCGCGGCGCATCGGTCTGTCGGCGACGGTGCGGCCGGTGGACGAGGTGGCGCGGTATCTGTCCCCGAAGCGCAAGGTGGAGATCGTCCAGCCGGACTCCGGCAAAGAGTTCGACCTGTCGGTGGTCGTTCCGGTCGAGGACCTCGCGGAGCTGGGCGGCTCCCCGGTCAGCGACTCCGGGGAAGGGCCGGGTGCCGAGGCGGAGCGCCCGTCGATCTGGCCGCACGTCGAGGAGCGCATCACCGACCTCGTGCAGGCGCACCGCTCCACGATCGTGTTCGCCAACTCGCGTCGGCTCGCCGAGCGCCTGTGCAACCGCCTCAACGAGATCGCGTACGAGAGGGCGACCGGCGAGGCCCTCCCCGAGGACCATTCCCCAGCGGAGCTGATGGCGGAGTCGGGCGCCGCCAAGGGTGCCCCGCCGGTCCTGGCGCGCGCCCACCACGGATCGGTGTCCAAGGAGCAGCGTGCGCAGGTCGAGGAGGACCTGAAGGCGGGCAGGCTGCCGGCCGTCGTCGCCACGTCCAGTCTGGAGCTGGGCATCGACATGGGCGCGGTCGACCTGGTCGTGCAGGTCGAGTCGCCGCCGTCGGTCGCGTCCGGGCTCCAGCGCGTGGGCCGCGCGGGCCACCAGGTGGGCGCCGTCTCGACGGGAGTCGTCTTCCCGAAGTACCGGGGGGACCTGGTCCAGGCCGCGGTCGTCACGGAGCGGATGCGGACCGGCTCCATCGAGTCCCTGCGCATCCCGGCCAACCCTCTGGACGTGCTGGCCCAGCAGCTGGTCGCGATGGTCGCACTCGACACCTGGCAGGTCGACGACCTGCTGGCGGTGGTCCGCCGCGCGGCCTCCTTCGCGTCGCTCCCCGAGTCCGCGTTCACCGCCGTGCTCGACATGCTCGCCGGCCGGTATCCCTCCGACGCCTTCGCCGAGCTGCGGCCGCGCGTGGTCTGGGACCGCGTCGCGGGCACGGTCACCGGACGGCCGGGGGCGCAGCGGCTCGCGGTCACCTCCGGAGGCACGATCCCCGACCGCGGTCTCTTCGGGGTGTTCCTCGCGGGCGCCGACCCCAAGAAGGGCGGCGGCCGCGTCGGAGAGCTCGACGAGGAGATGGTGTACGAGTCGCGGGTGGGTGACGTCTTCACCCTCGGCACGAGCTCCTGGCGCATCGAGGACATCACGCGCGACCGCGTCCTCGTCTCCCCCGCACCCGGCGTCCCTGGACGACTCCCCTTCTGGAAGGGCGACCAGCTGGGCCGCCCGCTCGAACTGGGCCGCGCCCTGGGCGCGTTCCTCCGGGAGGTCGGCGCGCTCTCGCAGGAGGACGCGCGCGCACGCCTCCTCGCCACCGGGCTCGACACGTGGGCCGCCGACAACGTCCTGTCGTACCTCGGTGAACAGCGCGAGGCCTGCGGGCACATCCCCGACGACCGCACCATCGTGGTGGAGCGGTTCCGCGACGAGCTGGGCGACTGGCGGGTCGTCGTGCACTCCCCCTTCGGAGCCCAGGTGCACGCTCCGTGGGCCCTCGCCCTCGGCGCCCGCCTCACGGAGCGGTACGGCATGGACGCCCAGGTCATGCACGCCGACGACGGCATCGTGCTCCGCCTCCCGGACGCCGACCTCATGGGCTTCGACCTGCTCGACCAGGAGCCTGCCGCGCCCCCGGTGGAGTACGACGCGGACACGCCCCCCGTGGGCGCCGGTGACGTCACCTTCGACAAGGGCGAGGTCAACCAGATCGTCACCGACCAGGTGGGCGGCTCCGCGCTGTTCGCCTCGCGCTTCCGCGAGTGCGCCGCCCGCGCGCTGCTGCTGCCGCGCCGCAGCCCCGGCAAGCGCACCCCGCTGTGGCAGCAGCGCCAGCGCGCCGCTCAGCTCCTCGAAGTGGCCAGCGAGTTCGGGTCCTTCCCCATCGTCCTGGAAGCGGTCAGGGAGTGCCTCCAGGACGTCTTCGACGTACCGGGCCTGACCGAGCTGATGGGCGACATCGAGTCGCGCCGCGTCCGGCTCGTCGAGATCACCACCCCGGAGCCCTCCCCCTTCGCCCGCTCCCTCCTGTTCGGGTACGTGGCGCAGTTCCTGTACGAGGGCGACTCCCCCCTCGCCGAGCGGCGGGCCGCGGCCCTCTCCCTGGACTCGCGGCTGCTCGCCGAACTCCTCGGTCAGGCGGAACTGCGCGAGCTGCTCGACGCCGATGTCCTGACGGAACTGGAGCAGGAGCTCCAGTGGCGCACCGAGGACCGCCGTGTCAAGGACGCCGAAGGCGTCGCCGACCTGCTGCGGCTCCTCGGCCCGCTCACCGCGGCCGAGCTGACCGAGCGCGGCGCCGCGCCTGAGTGGGCGGAGGAGCTGGCGGCCGCACGCCGTGTCATCCGGGTCCGCATCGCGGGCGCCGAGCACTGGGCGGCCATCGAGGACGCGGGACGGCTGCGGGACGCCCTGGGCACCGCCCTGCCCGTGGGCGTACCCGAGGCCTTCACGGAGCCCGTCAAGGACCCCCTGGGCGACCTCCTCGCCCGCTTCGCCCGCACGCACGGCCCGTTCACGTCCGCCGCGGCCGCGGCCCGCTTCGGACTCGGCGCCGCGGTCACCGAGGGCGCGCTGCAGCGCCTCGCGGCCAACGGCCGTGTCGTGCAGGGAGAGTTCCACCCGGCGGGCATCGGCCAGGAGTGGTGCGACGCGGCCGTACTGCGCCGGCTGCGCCGCCGCTCCCTCGCCGCCCTGCGGCACGAACTGGAACCGGTGCCGCCCGCCGCTCTGGCTCAGTTCCTGCCCCAGTGGCAGAACCTGAGCAAGCACAGCCTGCGCGGTATCGACGGCCTGGTGCGCGCCATCGAGCAGCTGCAGGGCGCCACCGTTCCCGCCTCCGCCCTGGAGAAGCTTGTCCTGCCCTCGCGCGTGACGGGCTACAACCCGGCCATGCTCGACGAACTGACCGCGGCCGGCGAGGTCATCTGGGCGGGCGCCGGTTCCCTGCCGGGAAAGGACGGCTGGGTCTCCCTGTATCTGGCCGACACCGCGCCCTTGCTCCTGCCGCCCCCGCACCCTCTGGAGCTCACCGCACTGCACCAGTCGATCCTGGACACCCTCTCCGGAGGGTACGGACTGTTCTTCCGCCAGATCGCCGACCAAGTGCGCGCCACCACCCACCCGGACGTGCTGGATCCCCAACTGGCCGACTCCATCTGGGAGCTGTCCTGGTCTGGCCTGCTCACGAACGACACACTCGGCCCGATGCGCTCGCTCCTGGGCTCCGGGCGCACCGCGGGCTCCACGGCCCACCGCGCCAAGCGCGGCGTCCCGCGGGGGCGCTACGGAAGCCTCACCGCCGCCGCCCGCACCGCATCGCGCACCGGCCCGCCCACCGTCGCGGGCCGCTGGTCCCTGCTCCCTCCCCGGGAGCCCGACCCGACCCTGCGCGCCCACGCCCTGGCCCGTGCCCTCCTGGACCGGCACGGTGTCGTCACGCGCGGCGCGGTCGCGGCCGAGGGGGTCGAGGGCGGCTTCTCGGCGGTGTACCGCGTCCTGTCGGCCTTCGAGGACAGCGGTCAGGCGCGTCGCGGCTACGTGGTCGAGGGGCTCGGCGCCGCCCAGTTCGCCATGGACGGGGCCGTGGACCGGCTCCGTGCCACCGCGAACTCCCGCGACCGCACGGACGGTTCGCGGCCCTCGGACGCACAGGCCGCGGTGGTCCTCGCCGCCGCCGACCCCGCCAACGCGTACGGCGCCGCGCTGCCCTGGCCCGAGCCGCCGAACGGCGCGAGCCACAAGCCGGGCCGCAAGGCCGGTTCACTGGTCATCCTGGTCGACGGTGACCTGACGCTCTACATGGAGCGCGGCGGCAAGACACTCCTCGCCTGGCCCGCCGCCCCGGACGCCCCGATCGCCGACGACCCCCGCCTGCACGCCGCCTCCGAGGCGCTGGCCGGAGCCGCCCGCGCGGGCTCCCTCGGCACGGTCACGGTGGAGCGGGTCAACGGCGCCGCCGCGCTCACGTCCCCCTTTGCCCCCCTCCTGGAGGGAGCCGGTTTCCACGCCACACCGCGCGGACTGCGGCTACGCGCGTGAGCAGCCCCTACAGCCTCACCCCAGCGCCCGCCGCCCCCGTCCACATCGCCCCCCTCACCCCCGTCATGCCACCCTGGACCCATGCCCGAAGGTGACACGATCCACCAGGCGTGCCGACGCCTGCACGCCGCCCTTGCGGGGCACACGATCACGCGCTCCGACCTCCGCGTCCCCAAGCTCGCGACGGTCGACCTCACAGGGCGCGCCATCCTGGACGTCACCCCGCGTGGAAAGCACCTCCTGACCCGTATCGAGGGCGGCCTCACCCTCCACTCGCACCTCCGGATGGACGGCTCCTGGCAGCTGTACGCCCCCGGAGAGCGCTGGCGCGGCGGCCCCTCGTACCAGATCCGGGCGATCCTCGGCACCGCCGAACGCACCGCCGTCGGCTACCGCCTGCCCGTCCTGGAGCTGCTCCGCACCGCCGACGAGGACAAGGTTGTGGGCCACCTGGGCCCTGACCTGCTGGGCCCCGACTGGGACCCGGAGCGGGCCCTGCGCAACATCCTGGCGGTGCCCGACCGCGCCCTCGGCGAGGCTCTCCTGGACCAGCGCAACCTCGCGGGCATCGGCAACGTGTTCAAGAGCGACATCTGCTTCATCCTCGGCGTCACCCCGTGGCTCCCCGTCGGCGAGCTCTCCGAAGAGACGGCCGCCCGCGTGCCGGACCTCTCCAAGAAGCTCCTGGAGGCGAACCGGGACCAGCCCAACCGCACCACCACGGGCCGCGACCGTCCGGGCCAGCGCCTCTTCGTCTACGGCCGCGCGTCCCGCCCCTGCTGGCGCTGCCGCACCCCGATCCGCCGCGCCCAGCAAGGAGACGGCTCCCGCGACCGCCCCACGTACTGGTGCCCCACCTGCCAGCAGGGCCCGACCCCCTGACCCGCACCCCGACATCGCGCACCACGCACCACGCACAGAACCCCCGCCAGCATCGCGCGCCACCGCACTAGTTGACGACCCGTCAGAAACCGCCGTACCGTCCCGTCATGCCCGTCAAGGCGTACGACCTCACCGGACGCACCGCATTCATCACCGGCGCCGCCAGCGGCATCGGCCGCGCGACGGCACGACTCCTCGCGGAAGCGGGCGCCGCCGTGCACTGCGCCGACCGCGACGAGCAAGGGCTTCAGGAGACCGCCGCACTCATCACCGAAGCGGGCGGCACCGCCACCGCACACCCCTTGGACGTGTCCGACAGGGCACAGGTCGACCGGGCGGTGACCGCGGCAGCCACACCCCGCCTCGACATCCTCGCCGCCATAGCAGGCGTCATGCACAGCAGCCCGGTCCTGGAAACCCGCGACGAAGACCTCGACCGTGTCATGGCCATCAACTTCAAGGGCGTCCTGTACGCCTGCCAGGCCGCGGCCCGCACGATGGTCGACGCAGGTTCCGGCGGCAGCATCATCACGATGGCGTCGGGCGCCGTCGACACGGGCGCCCCCGGACTCCTCTGCTACGGAGCGTCAAAGGCGGCCGTCGTCCAGCTCTCAAAAACTTTGGCCACGGAGCTCGGCCCGCACGGCATCCGTGTGAACGTCGTCGCACCGGGATGGATCCGTACTCCCATGACGACGACAACGCGCCCCGGCACCGAACAACAGGCGCAGGCGCATCAGCAGACACACACCGAACGCACCATGGTGCGCATGTCGCCGCTCGGCCGTGTGGGCGAACCGGACGACATCGCGCACGCCGTGCTGCACCTGGCGTCGGACGCCGCGTCCTTCACGACGGGCCAGATCCTCCGCCCGAACGGCGGCGTCGCCATGCCCTGGTAGCCCGCACCCTCAGAGCGCGCGCCCGCACCCGCCCGGCCGACACGACGGCCCGTCCCCACCACGCGAGAGCCGTACGTTCCCCGGGCCACCGCAGTTCCCCGTCGGGGCGCCGCGCGTACTGCGCGGGGTCCGCTCCCCTGGCCGCTCTCGCCTCATCCAGCGCGCGGGCCCTGGGCACGCAGTGCACGGGCAGCACACTCAGTCCCCAGCCACCGGCGGCGACCGCGCCCTCCAGAACTCCCGCGTCGGGCGAGAAGGCGAGCCGCAGCACGCCCCACCACCACAGAGCGCCGAGCGCCAGGAAGGGCACCCACCGTACGGTCCGCCATGTCACGGCTGTCCCGTTCACGGCTGCCACAGATGCCACCTCCCGCCCAACGCGAGATCGACGCTAAACGCCGGGGTTCACCCCATGGGAGGGCGTATCGGCGGCGCCTGGAGCGCGACGGGAAGCATCCGCCCCGCCGCACGCCCCACGACGCCCGCACGCCCCAATGCGCCCGCATACCGCAAGGCGCCTGCACGCTTCACGGCGCACGAACAGTCACGTCCTCCCATGGGAAGCGCCCTCACGCGCGTGGGTCAGCTGTTCTCCGCCTGGAACATCCAGTGGTGCTTCTCCAGGTCGGCCGTGATGCCGATGAAGATGTCCTGGCTGACCGGGTCGGCCTCGCCCGTCGCCTCAACGCGCTCACGCATGCGCGTGATGACCGCGCCGAGCGCGTCCACGAGCGTCCCGACCGCGTCGACGTCCTTGACCCAGCCCTCGGGAACCTTCCCGATGCCACTGCTCTGGGACACGGTCGCCGCGCGCCCGTCGGGCGAGACACCGAGCGTGGATGCACGCTCCGCGACGGTGTCCGAGTGCTGCCTTGCGGTGTCCACGACCTCGTCGAGCTGCAGGTGCACGGAACGGAAGCGCGGGCCGACCACATTCCAGTGGATCTGCTTGGCGACCAGTGACAGGTCGACCAGGTCCACGAGCGCACCCTGCAGGGCCTCCGAGACCGCCTTGAGATCCGCGTCGGACAGCGGGCTCTTCACGACGTACATCTGTCTCCTCCAACACACGAGCGAATGAGGTAAATCCCCACCAACCATGTCACAAAATAACCAAATAGGTCGATTCGCGAATGGCTGACCCCAGACCATGCGGTACAGGGCTCAGGCGGGCTTACCTCAACAAACGGAAGCCCCGACCGGGTACCCGGTCGGGGCTTCCACACACTTCACAGAGCCGCTCAGGAGCAGCGTCGCATCACGCCGCGACGACGTCGACCGCCTCCGCGGGTGCCTTGATCGTGACCCGTTCCGGTGGCACACCGGCCACGGAGACGGAATTGAGCATCGAGCGAACCGGCGCGCGCACCGGTTCGGGGACTGCTGCAGACTCAGCCAGCTCGGCGAGCGACAGTTCGTCGCTCACTTCACGCATGAGCTCGGACATCCGTACGTCAAGCGCGTCGCAGATCGCGGAAAGCAGCTCGGAGGAAGCCTCCTTCTGCCCCCGCTCCACCTCGGAGAGATAGCCGAGCGAGACTCGGGCGGACGAGGAGACTTCGCGCAGAGTACGGCCCTGGCGCTGGCGCTGCCGACGCAGCACGTCACCCAGCAGGCGACGGAGCAGAATCATCGGTGGCTCCCTCCTCGGACCGCGTAGCCGCATCCTTCACGCCCCACCGTACCGCCTTGCGCGGCGGCCGTGCGGGGAGCGATGTCGTGTTCACTCAGGGCTGCAAACATCAATTCCCCCCGTTCTGTTCCGTATCCTGTGCCCGCCCATTCCCGGAACGTTCTCCGGACAGCCGCTCGAGAAGCAACGTGAGCACGCTGCGTACGCTCTCCATACGGATTTCCGAACGGTCACCGTTCAACCGCAGGGCGGCCACTTTCCCACGCGCTCCGCCATCGGCGTAACCGCGCATGCTTTCGAAATCGGGCCCGTCAACCACGCCGTCCGGCCCCGCGACCGCCACGTAGACGGTCCCGACCGGCTGCCCGTCCTGCGGCTCGGGCCCGGCGACCCCGGTCGTGGCGAGACCCCAGTCCGCACCGAGAACCCGGCGCACACCGTCCGCCATCTGCCGCGCGACCTCGGGATCCACGGCCCCGCGCTCGTCCAGCAGAGTGCCGTCGACCCCGAGCACGTCCCGCTTCAGCTCCGTGGCGTACGCGGTGACCGATCCGCGGAAGACCTTCGAGGCGCCCGGCACCGCCGTGATCTCGGCGGCCACCAGGCCTCCGGTCAGCGACTCGGCCACGGCGAGCGTCTCACCGCGCGCGGCCAGCAACCGCACCAGGCCGACAGCCGGCAGACCGGCGGTCGACGGACCGGCGGTCGACGGACCGGCAGCCGGCACACCCTCGGCCGAGAGCCCGCGGGACGTCACTTCGCTGCCTCCCGGGCGGACTCCGCAGCCGCCGCACGCGCCTCGGCCATGCCCTGCCTGCGCAGCACGATGGCCTGCTTCACATAGTCGAGCCCCGTCACCACGGTCAGCACGACGGCGACGGCCATCACCCAGAACCGCAGGGTCGCGAGCGGCCCGGTCAGGGCAAGAACGTACATCCCGACCGCCGTGCCCTGCGCCAGCGTCTTCATCTTTCCGCCGCGACTGGCCGGAATGACGCCGTAGCGGATCACCCAGAATCGCAGCAGCGTGATCCCGAGCTCGCGCCCGAGGATCACCCCGGTCACCCACCAGGGCAGATCACCGAGCCAGGACAGACAGATCAGCGCCGCCCCCATGATCGCCTTGTCGGCGATGGGGTCGGCGATCTTCCCGAAGTCCGTGACCAGGTTGTATGTGCGCGCCAGGTGACCGTCGAAGAGGTCGGTGATCATGGCGATGGCGAAGGCGGCCCAGGCGAACGAACGCCACGCCGGGTCGTACCCTCCGTTGCCGAGCAACAGCATCACGAAGCCGGGCACGAGCAGCAGCCGCACCATGGTCAGCAGGTTCGCGACGTTCCACAGGCTGGCCTGATTCACCGCCGCGGCGCCCAGCTTCCCGCCGCGCACCGGCTTGGCGCTCGACGCGCCCTGAGCGCCGGAGCTGCCCGCGGGTGCCGGGACTCCTGTCATCTGCGGGCCTCCTCGAGACACTCGGCCACCAAGTCCACGCCCTCCGTGCCGACGACCTTTGCCACGACCATACGGCCGACCTGCAAGGCATCCCCGCCGGCGGTGCCCGTCAAGCGGATCTGACCGTCCGTCTCGGGGGCCTGGTGCGCGGCCCGGCCGAGGGGGCCCTCCTCCTCGTCGAGGGATTCGACGAGGACCTCGACGGTCTCGCCGACCCGCTCGTCGGCGCGCTGCGAGGTGAGCTCCTCGGCGAGCCGGGAGATGTGGGCGAGCCGCGCGTCGACGACGTCCTGGTCGAGCTTCGCGTCGTACGTGGCCGCTTCGGTGCCCTCCTCGTCGGAGTAGCCGAAGACGCCGATGGCGTCCAGGCGCGCGCCCGTGAGGAAGCGCTCGAGCTCAGCGACGTCCGCCTCGGTCTCGCCGGGGAAGCCGACGATGAAGTTGGACCGGACGCCGGCCTGCGGCGCCTTGGAGCGGATGGTGTCCAGGAGCTCCAGGAAGCGGTCGGTGTCGCCGAAGCGCCGCATGGCACGCAGGACACCGGGCGCGGAGTGCTGGAAGGACAGGTCGAAGTAGGGCGCGATCTTCTCCGTCGACGTGAGGACGTCGATGAGGCCGGGGCGCATCTCGGCGGGCTGCAGATAGCTGACGCGCACCCGCTCGATGCCGTCGACGGCGGCCAGCTCGGGGAGCAGCGTCTCCAGGAGCCGGATGTCACCGAGGTCCTTGCCGTACGAGGTGTTGTTCTCGGAGACGAGCATGACCTCCTTGACGCCCTGCTCGGCGAGCCAGCGGGTCTCGCCCAGGACGTCGGAGGGGCGGCGCGAGATGAACGAGCCGCGGAAGGACGGGATGGCGCAGAACGAGCAGCGCCGGTCACAGCCGGAGGCCAGTTTCACGGAGGCGACGGGGTTGGTGCCGAGGCGGCGGCGCAGCGGGGCGCGCGGCCCGGACGCGGGCGCGACACCTTCGGGGAGGTCCGCGGGCGCCGCGGCGTCAGCGTGGCCGGGGAGCGCGACGTCCGCCTTGGCCAGCTGGCGCTCGGCAGGGCTGATCGGCAGCAGCTTGCGCCGGTCGCGGGGGGTGTGGGCCTCGACGCTGCCGCCGCTGAGGATCGTCTGGAGGCGGCCGGAGATGTCGGCGTAGTCGTCGAATCCGAGCACGCCGTCGGCCTCGGGCAGCGCCTCGGCGAGCTCCTTGCCGTAGCGCTCGGCCATGCAGCCGACCGCGACGACGGCCTGGGTCTTGCCGTGACCCTTCAGATCATTGGCTTCGAGGAGGGCGTCGACGGAGTCTTTCTTGGCGGCTTCGACGAAGCCACAGGTGTTGACGACGGCGACGTCCGCGTCCTCGGCGTCCTCGACGAGCTGCCAGCCGTCCGCCTCCAAGCGGCCTGCGAGCTCCTCCGAGTCCACCTCGTTACGGGCGCAGCCAAGGGTGACAAGGGCGACGGTGCGGCGTTCGGGCATGGTCTCAAGACTACTTCGTCCGCGCCTCGGCCCCCGCCGCCAGGGTTACCCGGCGGTCGGCCCACGGTCCCCGGCGCGTCACCCCGCCGTCACCGCGTCCCGCACGGATCCGCAGGTCAGCGGCGTGCGGGAGGCGGTCAGCCGACCTCGGGGTCGCCCTTCGTGTACGTGAGGCGCTCCACCTGGCCGGGCTCGAATTCGTTCTCGACCTGCTTGCCGTTCACGTACAGCTCGATCGCTCCGGCGTCCCCCAGGACGAGGTCGACCTTCTGCTTGTCCTGAAACGTTTTGTCCTCGCCCTGCTCGAGGACGCCGTCGAAGAGCGTGCGCCCGTTGTGGTCCTTGGCGGAGATCCAGCTGCGGCCGTCGGCGGCCTGGACCTTGACCGTGACCTTGTCGCGCGGGACTCCGGCGATGGCGCTGTCGGAGGGGTCGGGCTTGGGGTCGGCGGGCTTGGAGGGCTTCGGCTTCTCGCTCGTCTGGGTGGGCGCCGCGGTGGCGCCTTCGGCGACGGACTTGGAGCCTTCGTCGCTGTCGTCGCCGCCGCTGAACGCGGTGAAGCCGACGAAGCCGATCACGGCGACGATCGCGGCGACCATGGCCGCGGTCCAGTTCGGGCGGCGCGGCTCGGAGCGGATGCGCTCGGCCTCGAAGAGGGGCGCCGCCGGGGTGGGCGCGGGCGGGTGGCCGCCGTGGCCCTCGTCGTACTGGGCGACCAGCGGGGCCGGGTCGAGGCCGACGGCGCGGGCCAGCGTCCTGATGTGGCCGCGGGCGTACACGTCGCCGCCGCAGCGCGAGAAATCGTCCTGTTCGATCGCGTACACGATCGGGACGCGCACGCGCGTGGAGGTGCTCACTTCGTCGACGGTCAGGCCGGCGTCGATGCGGGCCTGCTGCAGGACGTGGCCGATCGAGGGCCGCTGCTCGGCCGGGCGGTCGTCTGCCGGACTCGCGTCCGTGACACGTTCGGTGCGGTCGAGGCGGTCGTCCGAAGGTCGGTCTTCTTCAGGGGAGTTGCCGATGGACACGGGGGCGCCTTTCGAGCGTGTAGCCACCTGCCGGAGGTTCATTTTAGGGGGGTCGCGAAACGGTGGGGCAACCGGGCGGACGGACTTTGTACGCCATCAGAATGGCCGGACATCCTGATGGTGGGACATCGTGCTCTTCTCTCCTCAACTTGACGTATGCCGAAGAGAAACGGTTGCCTGCCGTTCCCTTACGGGTGAGCCTCGCTCATCCTTCTGGCTGAGCCTCCCCGCGGATGACCGCGAGCACGCCGTCCAGCTCGTCAGGTTTCACAAGAACGTCACGTGCCTTCGAGCCCTCGCTGGGCCCCACGATGGAGCGCGACTCCATGAGGTCCATGAGCCTGCCGGCCTTGGCGAAGCCGACGCGCAGCTTGCGCTGCAGCATCGACGTGGACCCGAACTGGGTGGAAACGACCAGTTCAGCGGCCTGGCACAGCAGGTCGAGGTCGTCGCCGATGTCCTCGTCGATCTCCTTCTTCTGCTTGGTGCCGACGGTGACGTCGTCGCGGAAGACCGGCGCCATCTGGTCCTTGCAGTGCCGCACCACGGCGTGGATCTCGTCCTCGGTGACGAAGGCGCCCTGCATACGGGTGGGCTTGTTCGCCCCCATCGGCAGGAACAGGCCGTCGCCCTTGCCGATGAGCTTCTCCGCCCCCGGCTGGTCGAGGATGACGCGGCTGTCGGCGAGCGAGGAGGTCGCGAACGCGAGCCGTGAGGGCACGTTCGCCTTGATCAGGCCCGTGACGACGTCCACGGACGGCCGCTGGGTGGCGAGCACCAGGTGGATGCCGGCGGCGCGCGCGAGCTGCGTGATGCGCACGATGGAGTCCTCGACGTCGCGCGGCGCGACCATCATCAGGTCGGCGAGCTCGTCGACGATCACGAGCAGGTACGGATAGGGCTGCAGCTCCCGCTCGCTGCCCTCCGGCGTCTTGAGCTTGCCCTCGCGCACGGCCTGGTTGAAGTCGTCGATGTGCCGGTAGCCGAACGCCGCCAGGTCGTCATAGCGCAGGTCCATCTCGCGGACGACCCACTGGAGCGCCTCGGCCGCCCGCTTGGGGTTGGTGATGATGGGCGTGATCAGGTGCGGAATGCCCTCGTACGCGGTGAGCTCGACGCGCTTGGGGTCCACGAGGACCATCCGCACGTCCTCGGGCGTCGCTCTTATCATGATCGACGTGATCAGGCAGTTGATGCAGGACGACTTGCCGGATCCGGTGGCACCGGCCACCAGGATGTGCGGCATCTTCGCCATGTTGGCCATCACGTAACCGCCCTCGACGTCCTTGCCGAGCGCGACGAGCATCGGGTGATCGTCCTCGGCCGCGTCGGCCAGGCGCAGCACGTCTCCCACGTTGACCATCTCGCGGTCGGTGTTCGGGATCTCGATGCCGACGGCGGACTTGCCGGGGATGGGCGAGATGATCCGGACGTCCGGGGACGCGACCGCGTACGCGATGTTCTTGGCCAGCGCCGTGATCTTCTCCACCTTCACGGCGGGGCCGAGCTCGATCTCGTAGCGCGTGACCGTCGGTCCGCGTGTGAAGCCGGTGACGGCCGCGTCGACCTTGAACTCGGTGAAGACGTTCGTCAGCGAGTTCACGACGGCGTCGTTGGCCGCGCTGCGGGTCTTGCCGGGGCCGCCGCGCTCCAGGAGGTCGAGCGAGGGCAGCGCGTACGTGATGTCGCCGGAGAGCTGGAGCTGCTCGGCGCGCGGCGGCAGCTCGCGCTGGGTCTCGGGCGTGGACTTGGTGAGGTCGGGTACGGGGCTGTCCACGCTGTCGGCAGCCGTCTGCGGCTTCTTCTTGAGCTTGCCGGGCACCGGCGCGTCCGTGGCGCGCGCGGTCGGTACGGGTGCCTTGCGCTCCTGCTCCTGACCCTGTTCGTGCCGGCGGCTCTGTTCGCGCTCCTCGCGCTCCCCCGAGACGCCCTGCGTCAGATCGGCGACCAGCGGCGAGGGCGGCATCCCGTGCATCACCGCGCCGTCCAGGGACGCGGCCGCGGCCGCCGCCACGTCCACGGCGTCCATGGGCCGGTCCATGTCCGGCTGTACGGGGGTCCTGCGCGGCCTGCGGCGCCGGGTGAGCGCCTCTTCCTCGGCGTGGTCGGGGTCGTACGCCTCAGGGGCGGTGGAACGCCTGCGCGCGGGGCGTGCGGGCAGCGCCTCGCGCCACTGTTCGTCGTACCGCTCGTCGTCGTCCGTGAATTCGTAGACCTCTGGCTCCGCCTGGATCACCCCGAGCCGCACACCGAGCAGCCGCAGCCGCTGCGGGATGGCGTTGACGGGCGTCGCGGTGACGACGAGCAGCCCGAAGACGGTGAGAAGCACCAGGAGCGGCACCGCGAGGATCTCGCCCATGGTGAAGATCAGGGGGGTGGAGGCGCCCCAGCCGATGAGGCCGCCGGCGTCCCTTATCGCCTGCATGCCGTCGCTGCGGGCCGGCGAGCCGCAGGCCACGTGGACCTGCCCGAGGACGCCGATGACGAGGGCGGACAGGCCGATCACGATGCGGCCGTTCGCCTCGGGCTTCTCGGGGTGCCGGATGAGCCGTACGGCGATGGCACCGAGCAGCAGCGGCACGAGCAGGTCGAGGCGGCCGAAGGCGCCGGTCACCAGGACCTCGACGAGGTCGCCGACCGGGCCGCGCAGGTTCGACCACGTACCCGCGGCGACGATCAGTGAGACGCCGAGCAGCAGGAGCGCCAGGCCGTCCTTGCGGTGTGCCGGGTCGAGGCCCTTGGCGCCCCGCCCTATGCCGCGGAACATCGCGCCGACCCCGTGCGCCAGGCCGAGCCAGACGGCGCGCACGACCCGGTACAGGCCCCCTGTGGGGCTGGGCGCCGGTCTGGGTGCGGGCTTCTTGGCGACGACCTTTTTGGCCGGTGCCTTCTTCGCGGGCGCCTTCTTCGCCGCGGCTTTCTTCGCGGGAGGTCGGGCGGCGGCCTTCTTCGCCGGAGCCTTCGTCGGCGCGACCGCCTTCTTCACGGGCGTCTTCTTGGCTGCGGGCTGACGTGAGGCCATGGGTGTGAGGTTACCGGTGCGAGCCACTGTGGACACGTGTGCCCACTGCTTCACCCGTTCGTGTCGCCCCTGAGGAGGCCTGGAAGTGACGGTGGTTCACCGGATGCCGACGGCACGAAACCCCGTCAGTGAGGCTTCGTGCCGCGTCAGTTCTGCGAGGGCACCGAAGGGGCGCCGGTGCCGGTGCCCGGTTCCAGGGCGTCAAGAGCCCGCCGCAGACCGGTGAGTTTGCGTTCGAGATGGGCGGCCGTGGCCACCGCCGCCGCGTCCGCCGACTCGTCGTCCAGCTGTTTGGACAGCGCTTCGGCCTGCTCCTCGACCGCGGCGAGCCGCGCCGACAGCTCGGCGAGCAGCCCCGCGGGCTCCTTCGCGTCGCCGGGCGTCGCCTTGCCGCCGCCCTCCAGCTGGAGACGCAGCAGAGCCGCCTGCTCCCGCAGTTGGCAGTTCTTCATGTACAGCTCGACGAACACCGAGACCTTCGCGCGCAGCACCCACGGGTCGAACGGCTTGGAGATGTAGTCCACCGCCCCCGCGGCGTACCCGCGGAAGGTGTGGTGCGGCCCGTGGTTGATGGCGGTGAGGAAGATGATCGGGATGTCCCGGGTCCGCTCCCGCCGCTTGATGTGCGCCGCGGTTTCGAAACCGTCCATTCCTGGCATCTGGACGTCCAGCAGAATGACCGCGAAGTCGTCCGTGAGTAGTGCTTTGAGCGCTTCCTCCCCGGACGATGCCCGCACCAGCGTCTGATCGAGCGCAGAGAGGATCGCCTCCAGCGCCAGCAGATTCTCCGGCCGGTCATCGACCAGGAGGATCTTGGCCTTCTGCACCATGGCCCGCCCTCCTCGTCCCGGCGAAACACCGGGCGCCGCCCCAGGGGACGACTCCCTTGCGCCGCCCGTCCTTGTGCCGGTCATGGTAGCCGCACCCCGCCTGTCGCCACACCCTGTCACCGCGATGTCACTGTGCACGTAGCAGAAACGCGGTGGGAGACCAGAAGGTTCCCCGAATACCGCGGTTCTACACGACCTCGGCCACACTCTGTCAGCAACTCCGTGTGACGAAGCCGGTTCTCGGTCACTCGCCGCGCATCCACTGCTCCATGACCGACAACAGGTGATCCGGGTCGACCGGCTTCGTGACGTAATCGGAAGCTCCGGAGTCGATGGCCTTCTCCCGGTCCCCCTTCATGGCCTTCGCGGTGAGCGCGATGATCGGGAGCCCGGCGAACTGCGGCATCCTGCGGATCGCGGTCGTCGTCGCGTACCCGTCCATCTCGGGCATCATGATGTCCATCAGCACCACCGTCACATCGTCGTGCTGTTCCAGCACTTCGATGCCTTCCCGGCCGTTCTCCGCGTACAGCACCGCCAGACCGTGCTGCTCCAGGACGCTGGTGAGCGCGAAGACGTTGCGGATGTCGTCGTCGACGATCAGCACCTTCTCGCCGCCGAAGTGGAAACCGGGCCGCGCCGCGGCCGGTGTCTCCTGACCCGCGGTCGGCCACGGCTCCTGCGTCCGCTGCTCCTCCTGGGTCCCGCCGACCGGCTGCCCGGGCAGCGCCGAGGGCTCCTGCACGGGCGCGGCGCGACGGCGCCGCCGGAACAGCGCGGAGGGTCCCAGGGGCTCCTCACGGCGCGCCGGAGCGGCCTCCGGCTGCGCGGCGTCCTCGGGCGCGGGAGCCTCCTCCAGGGCGGGCAGCTCCCGCGGCTGGGGGGTGGGCGCCAGCTGCGCGTAACCCTGGGGCGGCAGTTCGCTCGGGTGCAGCGGCAAATAGAGCGTGAACGTGGAGCCACGGCCGGGCTCGCTCTGCGCGTGGATCTCACCGCCGAGCAGCCGCGCGATCTCCCGGCTGATGGACAGGCCGAGGCCCGTACCGCCGTACTTCCTGCTCGTGGTGCCGTCGGCCTGCTTGAACGCCTCGAAGATGACGCGCATCTTGCTGGCCGCGATGCCGATGCCGGTGTCCGTCACCGAGAAGGCGATCAGGTCGGCGTCCGCGTCCCGCAGCGAACCGGCCTCGAGGAGCTGCTCGCGGATCGCGTTCGGCACGTCGTTGCTGGCGTGCCTGATCACCAGCTCGACCGCGCCGGAGTCCGTGAACTTCACCGCGTTCGACAACAGGTTGCGCAGCACCTGGAGCAGGCGCTGTTCGTCCGTGTGCAGCGTCGCGGGCAGCTCCGGGGACACCCGTACGGAGAAATCGAGTCCCTTCTCCGCGGTGAGCGGCCGGAAAGTGGCCTCTACGTAGTCGACGAGTTGGACCAGGGCGATGCGCGTCGGGGAGACGTCCATCTTGCCCGCCTCGACCTTCGACAGGTCGAGGATGTCGTTGATGAGCTGCAGCAGGTCCGATCCCGCGCCGTGGATCGTCTCGGCGAACTCGACCTGCTTGGGGGTGAGGTTCGCGTCGGCGTTGTCGGCGAGCAACTTGGCCAGGATCAGCAGGGAGTTGAGCGGCGTACGCAGCTCGTGCGACATGTTCGCGAGGAACTCGGACTTGTAGCGCATGGAGACCGCGAGCTGTTCGGCCCGCTCCTCGAGGACCTGCCTGGCCTCTTCGATCTCGGTGTTCTTGACCTCGATGTCGCGGTTCTGCTGGGCCAGGAGCTCGGCCTTCTCCTCCAGCTCCGCGTTGGAGTCCTGGAGGGCCTTCTGCCGGTTCTCCAACTCCGCCGACCGCTCCCGCAGTTGCTCGGTCAGCTCCTGCGACTGCTTGAGCAGCACCTCGGTCTTGGTGTTGACGCTGATGGTGTTGACGCTCGTCGCGATCATCTCGGCGATCTGGCTGAGGAAGTCCTTCTGGATCTGCGTGAACGGCTGGAAGGCGGCCAGCTCGATCACGCCGAGCACGGTCCCTTCGAAGAGCACCGGCAACACGATGACCTGTGCGGGCGGCGCCTCCCCCAGACCGGACGCGATCCGCAGGTACCCGGACGGCGCGTTCTCCACCAGGATGGTGCGCCGCTCCTTGGCTGCCGTCCCGATGAGGGTCTCGCCGGGCCGGAACGACGTCGGCATGGACCCCATCGAGTACCCGTAGCTGCCGAGCATGCGCAGTTCGTACGCGTCCTCGTGATCGCCCCCGAGATCCTGCCCGTCGTCCGTGGGCATCGCCAGGAAGAACGCGCCGTGCTGCGCGGAGACGACCGGCGTCAGCTCACTCATGATCAGCGAGGCGACGTCCTCCAGGTCGCGGCGGCCCTGCATCAGGCCGGAGATCCGCGCGAGGTTGCCCTTGAGCCAGTCCTGTTCCTTGTTGGCCAGCGTCGTGTCGCGGAGGTTCGCGATCATGGTGTTGATGTTGTCCTGGAGGACCTGGATCTCGCCGGCCGCGTCGACCTCGATCTTCAGGTTGAGGTCGCCGCGGGTCACCGCGGTGGCGACCTTCGCGATGGCGCGTACCTGACGGGTCAGGTTCCCCGCCATCTCGTTCACGGACTCGGTGAGGTCGCGCCACGTGCCATCCACGTCCCGCACCCGAGCCTGGCCGCCCAGCTGGCCCTCCGTGCCCACCTCGCGGGCGACGCGGGTCACCTGCTCGGCGAAGGACGACAGCTGGTCGACCATCGTGTTGATCGTCGTCTTGAGCTCCAGGATCTCGCCCCGGGCGTCGATGTCGATCTTCTTGGTCAGGTCTCCCTTGGCGATCGCGGTGGTGACCATCGCGATGTTGCGGACCTGCCCGGTCAGGTTGGACGCCATCGAGTTCACGGACTCGGTGAGGTCCTTCCACGTACCGGAGACGCCCGGCACGCGCGCCTGCCCGCCCAGAATGCCGTCCGTGCCCACCTCGCGGGCCACGCGCGTGACCTCGTCGGCGAACGAACTGAGCGTCGTCACCATGGTGTTGACCGTGTCGGCGAGCTGCGCGACCTCGCCGCGCGCCTCGACCGTCACCTTCTTGGTCAGGTCGCCGTTGGCGACCGCCGCCGAGACCTGGGAGATGTTCCGCACCTGGCTCGTCAGGTTGTTGGCCATCAGGTTGACGTTGTCGCTCAGGTCCTTCCAGATGCCGGTGACACCCGGCACCCGCGCCTGCCCGCCCAGCTGACCCTCCGTGCCCACCTCGCGCGCCACGCGCGTGACCTGCTCCGCGAACGACGACAGCTGGTCGACCATCGTGTTGACGGTCGTGACGAGTTCGAGGATCTCGCCCTTCGCGTCGACGGTGATCTTCTTGGAGAGGTCACCCATGGCGACGGCCGTCGTGACCTCGGCGATGTTCCGCACCTGAAGGGTGAGGTTGTTCGCCATGCCGTTCACGGACTGCGTGAGGTCCTTCCAGGTGCCCGAGACGCCCTGGACCTCGGCCTGGCCGCCCAGAATGCCGTCGGTGCCCACCTCGCGGGAGACCCGCGTGACCTGCTCGGCGAAGGCGGACAGCTGGTCCACCATCGTGTTCAGGGTGTTCTTCAGCTCCAGGATCTCGCCGCGCGCGTCCACGTCGATCTTCTGCGACAGGTCACCGCGCGCCACCGCCGTCGCGACCTGCGCGATGTTGCGCACCTGCGCGGTGAGGTTCCCGGCCATGCCGTTCACGGAATCCGTCAGATCACGCCACACACCGGCCACACCCGGCACCTGGGCCTGCCCGCCGAGGCGCCCCTCCGTGCCCACCTCGCGGGCCACCCGGGTCACCTGGTCCGCGAAGGCCGACAGCTGGTCGACCATCGTGTTGATGGTGTTCTTCAGCTCCAGGATCTCGCCCCGGGCGTCGACCTCGATCTTCTGCGAGAGGTCACCGCGTGCCACGGCCGTCGTGACCTGCGCGATCTGACGCACCTGCGACGTCAGGTTCCCCGCCATGAAGTTGACGGAGTCCGTGAGGTCCTTCCACGTACCGCTCACGCCGTCCACGCGGGCCTGCCCGCCGAGGCGCCCCTCCGTGCCCACGTCGCGCGCCATCCGCGTGACCTGGTCGGCGAACGACGACAGCTGGTCCACCATCGTGTTCACGGTGTTCTTCAGCTGGAGCATCTCACCGGAGACGTCGACCGTGACCTTCTGCGACAGGTCGCCGTTCGCGACCGCCGTCGTCACCTGCGCGATGTTGCGGACCTGCCCGGTCAGGTTGCGGAAGGCGGTGTTGACGGAGTCCGTCAGGTCCTTCCACGTACCGGCCGCGCCCTGCACCTGCGCCTGGCCGCCCAGCTCACCCTCGACACCGATCTCCCGCGCCACACGCGTCACTTCGGAACCGAAGGCCGACAGCTGGTCGACCATCGTGTTCACGGTGTTCTTCAGCTCGAGCATCTCGCCCGCGACATCGACCGTGACCTTCTGCGAAAGGTCGCCGTTCGCCACCGCGGTCGTCACCGTCGCGATGTCCCGCACCTGCGTGGTGAGGTTGCGGAAGACCGTGTTGACCGAGTCCGTCAGGTCCTTCCACGTACCCGCGGCGCCCGGCACGTTGGCCTGCCCGCCGAGCTGCCCCTCGGCGCCGACCTCGTTCGCCACACGCGTGACCTCGTCCGCGAACGTGCGCAGCGTCTCGGTCATCTGGTTGATGGTCTCGGCGAGCTGGGCGACCTCGCCGCGCGCGCTCACCGTCACCTTCCGGGACAGATCACCGTTGGCGACCGCCGTCGTGACCTCCGCGATGCCGCGCACCTGGGCAGTGAGGTTGCCGGCCATGAGGTTCACCGAGTCGGTGAGGTCCTTCCACACACCCGCCACGCCCGGCACCTGCGCCTGGCCGCCGAGCTCGCCCTCCGTGCCGACCTCGCGGGCGACGCGCGTCACCTCCGACGAGAACGACGAGAGCTGGTCCACCATCGTGTTCACGGTGTTCTTCAACTCCAGCATCTCGCCCGCGACATGGACGGTGACCTTCCGCGACAGGTCGCCCTTGGCCACCGCCGTCGTCACCAGCGCGATGTCCCGCACCTGAGCAGTCAGGCGGTACGCCATGGTGTTCACGGAGTCCGTGAGGTCCTTCCACGAACCGGACATCCCGCGCACCCTGGCCTGCCCGCCGAGCTTGCCCTCGGTGCCGACCTCGCTGGCCACGCGCGTGACCTCGTCCGTGAAGGTGGAGAGCTGGTCGACGAGGTTGTTGACCGTCCGCCCGACCTTCAGGAACTCACCGCGCAGCGGATGCCCGTTTCCGTCGGCCCCCTGCGCCCGCAGCTCCATGCGCTGCTCCAGGTCGCCGTCCGCCACCGCGGACAGGACCCGGCCGACCTCGGAGACCGGACGCACGAGATCGTCGACGAGCGCGTTCGACGCGTCGATCGCGGCCGCCCACGACCCTTCGCTCGCGCCGCTCTCCAGCCGTTCCGTGAGTTTTCCCTCACGTCCGACCATGCGCCGCACCCGCGACAGCTCTCCGGTCAGATGCAGATTCCGGTCGGCCACCTCATTGAAGACGGCGGCGATCTCCGACATCACATCGTCACCGGAGACCGTCAGACGCTTGCGGAAATTGCCGTCCCGCATCGCCACCAGGGCCGCGAGCAGCCTGTTCAGAGCCGCCGCATCCACCGACGCCGTCGTCCCGTTGCGCGGTTTGCGCTGTTTGTTCAGGGACTGTCCGTCTTTCGCGCGCGTCTTAGTGCCCCGCGTCGCTGCGCCAGACTCCACTGTGTCCCTCCCGCAAGGGTCGACCGGTACTGCTCGGGTTGTTCTGAGCTGCTGCATGAAGCTTGCCCAGTGTTTCACCATGGCCGAACCAGGCCATAACAGTTCGGCAGCTTCGCACACCGTCCGCACACCCTCCGGGCGGAAACACTGACGACCGGCATCAGCATGGACGGCGAAGGTAAGTAACCTTGCATCCGGCTGTCCAACCACCCCGGTCCTGCCCGGCCTGGGCGGTGGTACACGAAACAAGCGGGCATCGGAGGGGCGGCCGCACCATGGGTTCGGGAGAATTGGGCGTCGAGACAGTCGCCACTGTCGACGCCGTCGATACTCGTACGAGGAGTGCTGTGATCACCGCGCGCGCGGCTGCCACCTTCGAACCCGTCGGACGTTCCGTCGCGACGGCCCGCTCCTTCGTGCGCGACACCCTCCAGGGCTGGGGGTTCTCCGACGTCATCGACGACGCCGTCGTCCTCACCAGCGAGCTGGTCACCAACGCCGTGGTGCACGCCGGCACGGCCGCCGACGTCGAGTGCCTGCGCAGCGAGGACGCCGTCCGCATCGAGGTCTCCGACCGCTATCCGGAGCGCGAGATCCCGCTCCAGCAGTCCTCCATGAACATGGGCAGCCCCGACCGCGAGGGCGGCCGCGGCCTCCAGCTCTGTGCCGCGCTGGCCACCCGCTGGGGCGTCGACTACACCCCCACGCACAAACAGGTCTGGTTCCAGCTCGACCTCCCCCACCGCTCCGTCGGCACCCGCACCGCGGGCCCCTCGCTCCCGGCCGACCTGCTGCCCATCGCCGACGGCAGGGTCCGCGTCGCCGTCATCCAGATCGACCGCCTGGGCGCCATCTCCGCCTGGAACGAGGACGCCGAGGAACTCTTCGGGTACGTGGCCGAGCAGGTCATGGGCAAGCCCCTCAACGACCTCGCGGCCTGGCCGCACACCCCGGGCACCAGCACCGGAATCGCCGAGGCCCTCCAGCTCTCCCGCTGGGAGGGCAGCTACGGCGTCCGCAACGCCCACGGCCGCGTCGTCCCCGTCTACGCCTCGCACCTCCGCGTCCGCGACGCAGACGGCGAACCCTCCACGGTCTGCCTCCTCGTCCGCGACGACGAGCGCGCCGTCCTCCAGACCCCGCTGCGCGGCACGGCCCCCGAACCCGGCTCCCTCAGCGAACCGCACGCCGCGGACCCCTTCGAGGTGTTCATCGGCTCGCCCGCCCCCGACGACCTCGACGGCCTGCTCCAGCGCACCGTCGAGCGCGCCCGCGACATGCTCGACGGTGACGCCGCGTTCCTCCTCCTGGCCACGGACGACGAGACCGAGCTGGAAGTACGCGCCTCCACGGGCCTCCCTTCGGCCCGCCAGCGCTTCGCCCGCGTCCAGGTCGAGTCGGCCCCCGGACGCTACGGCTCCGCCCGCATGCCGGCCGTCCACGAGGACCTCACGGTCGTGCCCGGCGCGGTCCCCCTGCTCTCCGGCACCGGCATGCGTTCCGTCGTCACGGTCCCGCTGAAGGTGGAGGGCCGCCTCACCGGCTCCCTGGGCGTCGCCGCCGAGGCGTCGGGACGGTACTCGAACGAGGAGGCGCTGCGCCTCCAGTTCGCCGCCGACCGCATCGCCCTGGCCGTGGAGTCCGCCCGCCTCGGCGAGCTGGAGAGGCTCCGCCGCGGTTCGCTCTCCTTCCTCGTTGAGGCCTCCGACCTTCTGGCGGGCACCCTCGACCGCGACCAGACGCTGGCCCTCATGGCCCAGATGACGGTCCCCACCCTCGCCACCTGGTGCGCGGTCTACACGATCGCCGACCAGTCCGCCGAGCCCTATCTTTCGTACGTCCTGCACGAGGACGAGGAGCGCATCGACGGCCTCAAGGCGCTCCTCTCCAAGATCGCCCCGCCGGACCCGGTGCCCACGCCGGGGGCCCGCGTCTGGGCGGCCCCCTCCGAAGCCGCCCACCAGGCCGCCCTGCGCACGTCGATGCGCAGCCTGGGCCTGGGCGAGACCCCGGGCCTCGGCTCGGGCATCGGCACGACGCTCTCCACGGCTTCGGCGGTGGGCGGCGAGACCGTGGTCCTCCCGCTGGTCGCCCGCAACCGCGTCATCGGCATGCTCACCCTCGGTAAGCCCGCCGACGAACACTTCCGCCAAGAGATCCTGGAATTGGCCGAAGATCTCTCCCGCCGGGCGGCCCTCGCCCTCGACAACGCCCGCCTCTACTCGGAGCGCATGGCCATCAGCCAGTCCCTCCAGCGCAGCCTGCTGCCGCCGGGTCTGCCGCAGGTGCCGGGCGTCGAGGTCGACGTCATCTACCGCGCGGCCGGCGAGGGCAACGAAGTCGGCGGTGACTTCTACGACCTCTTCCCGATCCGCGACGGCGCGTACGGCTTCGCGATCGGCGACGTCTGCGGCACGGGCCCGGAGGCCGCGGCGGTCACCGGCCTCGCCCGGCACGCGCTGCGCCTGCTCGCCCGTGAGGGCTTCGGCGGCCCGGCGGTCCTCGAACGCCTCAACGCCGCGATCCTCGACGAGGGGGCCCGCAGCCGCTTCCTGACGCTCCTGTACGGCGAGTTGTGGCCGCAGGAGGACGGCTCGGCGGTCCTGAAGATCGTCTGCGCGGGCCATCCGCTGCCGCTGCGCCTGCGCCAGGACGGCACGGTCGAGCCGTACGCGGAGCCGCAGCCCCTGCTCGGCGTCATGGAGGACCTGGAGCTGTACGAGCAGACGGCGACGCTCGACCCGGGCGACGTCCTGTTGTGCGTCACCGACGGGGTGACGGAGCGCCGCGAGGGCACACGCATGCTCGGCGACGACGGTCTGGCCGACGTCCTGACGACCTGCACGGGTCTGACGGCCGGCGCGGTCGCGGCCCGCATCATGCGCGCGGTGGAACGCTTCGCGACGGACGCGCCCTCGGACGACATGGCGATCCTCGCCATGCGGGTCCCGGGCCTGCAGAAGGACTGACCCGCAGGGGCACCCGACGGTGCCCCTGCCCCTCTCTCCGGACACCGGGCACCCCGGATACGCCAAAGGCCCCCGCCCGACTGGGCGGAGGCCTTTCCTGTTTGAGCCCCCAAGCGGAATCGAACCGCTGACCTTCTCCTTACCATGGAGACGCTCTACCGACTGAGCTATAGGGGCCTGTTGCCCTTCGGGGGTTTTCCCCGCGGCAACGGAATAGATCATACCCGAAATCGAAGGTGCCTCGAACCGCCCGTTCCTCTGGACCGCTTCTTCCGACGCTGCCACTCTGCGCCCATGCCGAGCCAACGCGGTACGCATGTGCGGTACGCCTGCCCCCTGGCCCTCGTCGTCCTGCTCCTTCCCGTGGCGGCCTGCGGCTCCGACAACGACAAGCCCCCGAAACGGACACCAGCCCAGAAGCCGTCGCGGGCGGAGAGCCCTCGCCCGGGAGACCAGAAAGTCACGCTGTCCTGGAAAGGCGAGAAGCGCGTCTACACCGTCCACGCCCCTCCCGGTTTCTCCCGTACCAAGAGCCTCCCGCTCATCGTGGCCATGCACCCGTATCCGGGCGACGGCGGGGCCGCGGCAGCCATCAGCGGCCTCAACGCGAAGGCGGACGACGAGAACTTCCTCGTCGCCTATCCCGATGGCCTCAACAAGGCGTTCAACGCGATGATCTGCTGCGGCACGGAGGACGACGTGGGATTCATCCGTACGCTCACGAAACGGCTGACCCGCACCTGGAACGCCGACCCGGACCGCGTCTACGCCACGGGTATCTCCAACGGCGGCGACATGACGTACAAGCTCGCCGTCGAACTCCCCGGCACGTTCGCTGCCATAGCCCCGGTCAGCGGCGGATTCCTGGGCACGGACGCCGAGAAGGCGTCCTACAAACCGAAGACCCCGGTCTCCGTGATCACGTTCCTCGGCGGCGCGGATCAGTACTTCACCTCGATGGACAAGGGCATCAAGACCTGGCAGAAACGCCTGGCCTGCACGACGGGAAGCCCCGACACACTGGGGAAGACCAACATCAAAAGGACGGAGGCCAAGTGCCGCGACGGCTCGGCCGTGGTCGTCTACCGGCTCCCGGACATGGGGCACGCCTGGCCAAAGGGCGCGGGCGGCGGAATGTCCGATCCGACGTCAGGCATCAGCGCGACCGACCTGATGTGGGACTTCTTCAAGTCCCACACCAGGAAGGCCGGATAGAGCCGACCGAGCAAAGCTCAGAAGGCCGGCTGCAGAAGCCCGCCGAGCGCATTGCACGCGGACACGACGCGCTGGAGTTCACGCCGCGTCATGGACGCCTCGATCGGAAGCGCGAGCGTCTCGTCCGCGGCCCGTTCGGTCTCGGGCAGCTGTACGTCGCGCCAGAACCGAGGCATGCGGTGCACGGGCGTCTTCACCGGCACATGACAAGCAACACCTTTGGCTCGTACGGCACGTGCGAAGGCGTCCCGGTCGGGCCGCCCGTTCCCGGGCACGCGCACGACGTACTGCTCGTAGCTGTGCCCTGCGCCGCCGTCGGGCGTCACGACTCCGTTGAGGCGTCCACTGAGGTACGCGGCGTGCTGCCGCCGCCGTGACAGCCCGTCGCCCGATGCCTCGGCTTCACCCTGCTCCAGGACGAGCAGCCCGTGCCGCTGTCCTACGTCTCTCAGTCGTCGTACGTCGGCCTGGTTGCCGAAGCGATGCACGACGACGACGGCGGCCGTGCGCGGGGTGACCGCGGCGGCGACGGCGTCGGGGTCGAGGCAGTAGGTGGTGGGCTCTATGTCCGCGAAGACGGGCACCGCCCCGGTGAGGGTCACGGCTTCGGTCACCTCGGTGTTGCCGTAGGCCGGTACGACGACTTCGTCTCCGGTACCGACGCCGGCGGCGCGCAACATTGCAACTGTCCCCATGAAGCGGATGGTGGCTGCGCAACGTGAACGGCAAGTGACGGAAAACAAAAAAGAGCTGGTCCCTGAACCGAAGTTCAGGGACCAGCTCTATTAAAAGGAGTTCGGCGGCGTCCTACTCTCCCACAGGGTCCCCCCTGCAGTACCATCGGCGCTGTGAGGCTTAGCTTCCGGGTTCGGAATGTAACCGGGCGTTTCCCTCACGCTATGACCACCGAAACACTATGAAACTGTCAACCGCACCATGCGTGACCATGCATGGGGTTGTTCGTGGTTTCAGAACCAACACAGTGGACGCGAGCAACTGAGGACAAGCCCTCGGCCTATTAGTACCAGTCACCTCCACCCGTTACCGGGCTTCCAGATCTGGCCTATCAACCCAGTCGTCTACTGGGAGCCTTAACCCCTCAAAGGGGGTGGGAATACTCATCTCGAAGCAGGCTTCCCGCTTAGATGCTTTCAGCGGTTATCCTTTCCGAACGTAGCCAACCAGCCATGCCCTTGGCAGGACAACTGGCACACCAGAGGTTCGTCCGTCCCGGTCCTCTCGTACTAGGGACAGCCCTTCTCAATATTCCTACGCGCACAGAGGATAGGGACCGAACTGTCTCACGACGTTCTAAACCCAGCTCGCGTACCGCTTTAATGGGCGAACAGCCCAACCCTTGGGACCGACTCCAGCCCCAGGATGCGACGAGCCGACATCGAGGTGCCAAACCATCCCGTCGATATGGACTCTTGGGGAAGATCAGCCTGTTATCCCCGGGGTACCTTTTATCCGTTGAGCGACGGCGCTTCCACAAGCCACCGCCGGATCACTAGTCCCGACTTTCGTCCCTGCTCGACCCGTCGGTCTCACAGTCAAGCTCCCTTGTGCACTTACACTCAACACCTGATTACCAACCAGGCTGAGGGAACCTTTGGGCGCCTCCGTTACCCTTTGGGAGGCAACCGCCCCAGTTAAACTACCCATCAGACACTGTCCCTGATCCGGATCACGGACCGAGGTTAGACATCCAGCACGACCAGAGTGGTATTTCAACGTTGACTCCACGAACACTGGCGTGCCCGCTTCACAGTCTCCCACCTATCCTACACAAGCCGAACCGAACACCAATATCAAACTGTAGTAAAGGTCCCGGGGTCTTTCCGTCCTTCTGCGCGAAACGAGCATCTTTACTCGTAGTGCAATTTCACCGGGCCTATGGTTGAGACAGTCGAGAAGTCGTTACGCCATTCGTGCAGGTCGGAACTTACCCGACAAGGAATTTCGCTACCTTAGGATGGTTATAGTTACCACCGCCGTTTACTGGCGCTTAAGTTCTCAGCTTCGCACGCCCGAAAGCGCACTAACCGGTCCCCTTAACGTTCCAGCACCGGGCAGGCGTCAGTCCGTATACATCGCCTTACGGCTTCGCACGGACCTGTGTTTTTAGTAAACAGTCGCTTCTCGCTGGTCTCTGCGGCCACCCCCAGCTCAGAGTGCAAAACTCATCACCAGGAATGGCCCCCCTTCTCCCGAAGTTACGGGGGCATTTTGCCGAGTTCCTTAACCATAGTTCACCCGAACGCCTCGGTATTCTCTACCTGACCACCTGAGTCGGTTTAGGGTACGGGCCGCCATGAAACTCGCTAGAGGCTTTTCTCGACAGCATAGGATCATCCACTTCACCACAATCGGCTCGGCATCAGGTCTCACCCACATGTCATCCGGATTTACCTAGATGACGGGCTACACCCTTACCCCGGGACAACCACCGCCCGGGCTGGACTACCTTCCTGCGTCACCCCATCACTCACCTACTACCACCTTGGGTCAGCGGCTCCACCACTCCCCTTTGCCCGAAGGCTCCAGGGCGGCTTCACGGCCTTAGCATTAATGGGCTCGATGTTTGACGCTTCACAGCGGGTACCGGAATATCAACCGGTTATCCATCGACTACGCCTGTCGGCCTCGCCTTAGGTCCCGACTTACCCTGGGCAGATCAGCTTGACCCAGGAACCCTTAGTCAATCGGCGCACACGTTTCTCACGTATGTATCGCTACTCATGCCTGCATTCTCACTCGTGAACCGTCCACCACTGCCTTCCGGCGCAGCTTCACCCGGCACACGACGCTCCCCTACCCATCCCAGCGGGCGTTGGCCCTCATGCTGGAATGACACGACTTCGGCGGTACGCTTGAGCCCCGCTACATTGTCGGCGCGGAATCACTAGACCAGTGAGCTATTACGCACTCTTTCAAGGGTGGCTGCTTCTAAGCCAACCTCCTGGTTGTCTCTGCGACTCCACATCCTTTCCCACTTAGCGTACGCTTAGGGGCCTTAGTCGATGCTCTGGGCTGTTTCCCTCTCGACCATGGAGCTTATCCCCCACAGTCTCACTGCCGCGCTCTCACTTACCGGCATTCGGAGTTTGGCTAAGGTCAGTAACCCGGTAGGGCCCATCGCCTATCCAGTGCTCTACCTCCGGCAAGAAACACACGACGCTGCACCTAAATGCATTTCGGGGAGAACCAGCTATCACGGAGTTTGATTGGCCTTTCACCCCTAACCACAGGTCATCCCCCAGGTTTTCAACCCTGGTGGGTTCGGTCCTCCACGACCTCTTACAGCCGCTTCAACCTGCCCATGGCTAGATCACTCCGCTTCGGGTCTTGAGCGCGCTACTAAACCGCCCTATTCGGACTCGCTTTCGCTACGGCTTCCCCACACGGGTTAACCTCGCAACACACCGCAAACTCGCAGGCTCATTCTTCAAAAGGCACGCAGTCACGAGGATGAAGCAAGCTCCATCCCGACGCTCCCACGGCTTGTAGGCACACGGTTTCAGGTACTATTTCACTCCGCTCCCGCGGTACTTTTCACCATTCCCTCACGGTACTATCCGCTATCGGTCACCAGGGAATATTTAGGCTTAACGGGTGGTCCCGCCAGATTCACACGGGATTTCTCGGGCCCCGTGCTACTTGGGTGTCTCTCAAACGAGCCGCTGACGTTTCGACTACGGGGGTCTTACCCTCTACGCCGGACCTTTCGCATGTCCTTCGCCTACATCAACGGTTTCTGACTCGTCTCACAGCCGGCAGACTGTGAAAGAGAGATCCCACAACCCCGTATGCGCAACCCCTGCCGGGTCTCACACGCATACGGTTTGGCCTCATCCGGTTTCGCTCGCCACTACTCCCGGAATCACGGTTGTTTTCTCTTCCTGCGGGTACTGAGATGTTTCACTTCCCCGCGTTCCCTCCACACTGCCTATGTGTTCAGCAGCGGGTGACAGCCCATGACGACTGCCGGGTTTCCCCATTCGGAAACCCCCGGATCAAAGCCTGGTTGACGACTCCCCGGGGACTATCGTGGCCTCCCACGTCCTTCATCGGTTCCTGGTGCCAAGGCATCCACCGTGCGCCCTTAAAAACTTGGCCACAGATGCTCGCGTCCACTGTGCAGTTCTCAAACAACGACCAACCACCCATCACAGCCCGCCGAAACGAACCTTCACTGGGGTCGGCATTGAGGTCGGGAACAAGTCCGTACCCTCAGATACCCAACAGCGTGCCCGGCCCGATCTCTCAACTTTCACGTTCCACGCCGAAGCAGTACTAGCGAAGCCAATCAATCGTGCCGAGTAGTCAACGTTCCACCCATGAGCAACCACCGTCGGACGTTTGCCGACGTAGTGGCCTCTGACCGAGCGGACTCGGTAAGAAGTGCTCCTTAGAAAGGAGGTGATCCAGCCGCACCTTCCGGTACGGCTACCTTGTTACGACTTCGTCCCAATCGCCAGTCCCACCTTCGACAGCTCCCTCCCACAAGGGGTTGGGCCACCGGCTTCGGGTGTTACCGACTTTCGTGACGTGACGGGCGGTGTGTACAAGGCCCGGGAACGTATTCACCGCAGCAATGCTGATCTGCGATTACTAGCAACTCCGACTTCATGGGGTCGAGTTGCAGACCCCAATCCGAACTGAGACAGGCTTTTTGAGATTCGCTCCACCTCGCGGTATCGCTGCTCATTGTACCTGCCATTGTAGCACGTGTGCAGCCCAAGACATAAGGGGCATGATGACTTGACGTCGTCCCCACCTTCCTCCGAGTTGACCCCGGCGGTCTTCTGTGAGTCCCCATCACCCCGAAGGGCATGCTGGCAACACAGAACAAGGGTTGCGCTCGTTGCGGGACTTAACCCAACATCTCACGACACGAGCTGACGACAGCCATGCACCACCTGTACACCGACCACAAGGGGGGCACCATCTCTGATGCTTTCCGGTGTATGTCAAGCCTTGGTAAGGTTCTTCGCGTTGCGTCGAATTAAGCCACATGCTCCGCTGCTTGTGCGGGCCCCCGTCAATTCCTTTGAGTTTTAGCCTTGCGGCCGTACTCCCCAGGCGGGGAACTTAATGCGTTAGCTGCGGCACCGACGACGTGGAATGTCGCCAACACCTAGTTCCCACCGTTTACGGCGTGGACTACCAGGGTATCTAATCCTGTTCGCTCCCCACGCTTTCGCTCCTCAGCGTCAGTAATGGCCCAGAGATCCGCCTTCGCCACCGGTGTTCCTCCTGATATCTGCGCATTTCACCGCTACACCAGGAATTCCGATCTCCCCTACCACACTCTAGCCTGCCCGTATCGACTGCAGACCCGGGGTTAAGCCCCGGGCTTTCACAACCGACGTGACAAGCCGCCTACGAGCTCTTTACGCCCAATAATTCCGGACAACGCTTGCGCCCTACGTATTACCGCGGCTGCTGGCACGTAGTTAGCCGGCGCTTCTTCTGCAGGTACCGTCACTTTCGCTTCTTCCCTGCTGAAAGAGGTTTACAACCCGAAGGCCGTCATCCCTCACGCGGCGTCGCTGCATCAGGCTTTCGCCCATTGTGCAATATTCCCCACTGCTGCCTCCCGTAGGAGTCTGGGCCGTGTCTCAGTCCCAGTGTGGCCGGTCGCCCTCTCAGGCCGGCTACCCGTCGTCGCCTTGGTGAGCCATTACCTCACCAACAAGCTGATAGGCCGCGGGCTCATCCTTCACCGCCGGAGCTTTTAACCCTCCCTCAGGAGAGGGAAGGTGTTATCCGGTATTAGACCCCGTTTCCAGGGCTTGTCCCAGAGTGAAGGGCAGATTGCCCACGTGTTACTCACCCGTTCGCCACTAATCCCCACCGAAGTGGTTCATCGTTCGACTTGCATGTGTTAAGCACGCCGCCAGCGTTCGTCCTGAGCCAGGATCAAACTCTCCGTGAATGTGTACCGGTAATCCGGTGACACAGCACGAGAGCGGAACGGTCGGGAGGAATAATCCCGTCCGTTCACAGCGTCCTCGCTGTGTTTTTCAAAGGAACCTCCAACTCACCGAAGTGAGCCGGGGTTATCAACATATCTGGCGTTGACTTTTGGCACGCTGTTGAGTTCTCAAGGAACGGACGCTTCCTTTGTACTCACCCTCTCGGGCTTTCCTCCGGGCGCTTCCCTTCGGTGTTTCTTTTGTTCTTGCGTTTCCGACTCTATCAGACTCTTTCGTGTCCGATTTCCTCGGTGCTTTTCCGGTTCCCGCTCCAGCCTTTCGGCTTTCGCGTTTCCCTTTCCGGCGGTTCCGACTTTATCAGAAGTTCTGAGTCGGATTTCCCGCCCCCGCTCGGTCGGTCCCAGGCACGTGAGTGCTCGGGGCTTCCCTCGCTGGCGGAGCCGTAAACCTAACGGAGCGGGGCGCCCCGATGCAAATCGAGGCGCCCCGCTCCAGAGATCACGCAGTCGTGAGGGTCAGACCTCGACGACCACGGGCAGGATCATCGGGCGACGGCGGTAGTTGTCCGAGACCCATTTGCCCAGCGTGCGGCGGATGAGCTGCTGCAGCTGGTGCGGTTCGACGACGCCGTCCTGGGCCGACTTCTCCAGTACTTCCTGGATCTTCGGCATCACGGCGCCGAACGCCGAGTCCTCGATGCCGGAACCGCGCGCCTGGATGGTCGGGCCGCTGGTGATCTTGCCGGTGCTGGAGTCCACGACCACGAAGACCGAGATGATGCCCTCGTCACCGAGGATCTTGCGGTCCTTCAGTGCCGGCTCGCCGACATCGCCCACGGAGAGGCCGTCCACGTAGACGTACCCCGCCTGGACCTTGCCGACGATCTTCGCCTTGCCCTCGACGAGGTCGACCACGACGCCGTCCTCGGCGATCACGATGCGGTCGTGCGGGACGCCGGTGAGGGCGCCGAGCTCGGCGTTCGCGCGCAAGTGGCGCCATTCGCCGTGGACCGGCATCAGGTTCTTGGGCTTGCAGATGTTGTAGAAGTACAGGAGCTCGCCGGCCGACGCGTGGCCGGAGACGTGCACCTTGGCGTTGCCCTTGTGGACGACGTTCGCTCCCCAGCGGGTCAGGCCGTTGATCACGCGGTACACCGCGTTCTCGTTGCCGGGGATGAGCGACGACGCCAGGATCACCGTGTCGCCCTGGACGATCCGGATCTGGTGATCGCGGTTGGCCATGCGGGAGAGCGCGGCCATGGGCTCGCCCTGCGATCCCGTGCAGACCAGGACGACCTCGCTGTCCGGCAGGTCGTCGAGCGTCTTGACATCGACGACGAGGCCCGGCGGCACCCGGAGGTAGCCGAGGTCGCGGGCGATGCCCATGTTGCGGACCATCGAGCGGCCGACGAAGGCGACCCTGCGGCCGTACTCGTGGGCAGCGTCCAGGATCTGCTGGATGCGGTGCACGTGGCTGGCGAAGCTCGCCACGATGATGCGCTTCTGAGCGCCGGCGAAGACACCGCGGATCACGTTCGAGATGTCACGCTCGGGCGGGACAAAGCCCGGGACCTCGGCGTTCGTCGAGTCGGAGAGGAGGAGGTCGATGCCTTCCTCGCTCAGCCGCGCGAACGCGTGCAGGTCCGTCAGACGGCCGTCCATCGGGAGCTGGTCCATCTTGAAGTCGCCGGTGGCGACGACCATGCCCGCGGGGGTGCGGATGGCGACGGCCAGGGCGTCCGGGATGGAGTGGTTGACGGCGACGAACTCGCAGTCGAACGGGCCGAGGTGCTCGCGGTCGCCCTCGACGACCTCGAGCGTGTACGGACGGATGCGGTGCTCCTGGAGCTTCGCCTCGATCAACGCGAGGGTCAGCTTGGAACCGATCAGGGGGATGTCCGGCTTCTCGCGCAGGAGGTACGGGACACCACCGATGTGGTCCTCGTGCCCGTGCGTGAGCACGATGCCCTCGATGTCGTCGAGGCGGTCCCTGATGGACGAGAAGTCCGGCAGGATCAGGTCGATTCCGGGCTGCTCCTCCTCGGGGAAGAGCACTCCGCAGTCGACGATCAGAAGGCGGCCGTTGTACTCGAAGACGGTCATGTTGCGGCCGATCTCGCCGAGGCCGCCGAGCGGCGTGACGCGCAGGCCGCCCTTCGGGAGCTTCGGCGGAGCACCGAGTTCAGGATGCGGATGACTCAAAAGACTCTCCTCACCACGCGCGCCACGTACCTCCAAGGCACGTGGCGCGTATGACGTTCGTGCAGTAGCAGTTGTTGTGTGGGGTTGCGGGCGGCTGTTCGTCCGGGACGCGCCCGCGGGTGTCGCTTATTCAGTTGTGAAGTCTGTGGTTACAGCTGTACCCCGCCGGCCGCGAGGTCGATCTTGAGCTGGGCCGTCTCGTCGGGTGACAGCTCCACCATCGGGAGGCGGAGCGGGCCCGCGGGGCGCCCCTGGAGGGCGAGCGCCGCCTTGGTCGTGATCACGCCCTGGGTGCGGAACATACCGGTGAAGACGGGAAGCAGCTTCTGGTGGATCTCCGTTGCCTTCTGTACATCACCGGTGAGGTGCGCCTCCAGCATGGCGCGCAGTTCGGGGGTGACGACGTGGCCGACGACGGAGACGAAGCCGCACGCGCCGACGGACAGGAGCGGGAGGTTCAGCATGTCGTCGCCGGAGTACCAGGCGAGGTCCGAGCGGGCGATGGCCCAGCTGGCGCGGCCGAGGTCGCCCTTGGCGTCCTTGTTGGCGACGATCCGGGGGTGCTCGGCGAGCCGGACGAGAGTTTCCGTGTTGATCGGAACGCCGCTGCGGCCCGGGATGTCGTACAGCATGACGGGCAGGTCGGTGCTGTCGGCGATGGCGGTGAAGTGCCGGAACAGGCCCTCTTGCGGGGGCTTGTTGTAGTACGGCGTGACGGTCAGGAGGCCGTGGGCGCCTGCCTGCTCGGCGGCGCGGGCGAGCTCGAGACTGTGGCGGGTGTCGTTGGTGCCGACGCCCGCGACGATGTGGGCGCGGTCTCCGACGGCGTCCAGTACGGCTCGTACGAGATCGTTTTTCTCCGCGTCACTGACGGTCGGGGACTCACCGGTGGTGCCGTTGATGACCAGGCCGTCATTGCCTGCGTCCACCAGGTGGGCGGCGAGCTGCTGCGCGCCGTCGAGGTCGAGTGCGCCGTCCGCCGTAAAGGGCGTGACCATGGCGGTGAGGACCCTCCCGAAGGGGGTCTGCGGAGTGGAGGTCGGAGCCATGGGTAACACGCTACTCGCTGCTCAGCGCGGGGTCGCCCCTCGGGGGATGTGTGGGGACCTGACAAGTGTGGAGCCCGGCACTGCCTGCTCGGGGGTTCAAGCAGTGCCGGGTCCGTTTGATCAGGCTAGATGAACTTCACGAAGTGCCGCAAACCGGACACTTCGCTCGGCGCACCCGCACATCAGTGCCTTAAGGCGCCACGCGTCCGTTCTTGTTGAAGGCCGCATGGGTGAGGGGCATGAGCTTGGCCCACTGCTCCTCCATCTTCTCGCCGACCATCTCGATCTCCCGCTGCGGGAAGGACGGGACCTTGGCGAGCTCGTGCTGCGTGCGCAGTCCGAGGAAGTGCATCAGCGAACGCGCGTTGCACGTCGCGTACATCGAGGAGAAGAGGCCGACCGGGAGCACCGAGCGGGCGACTTCGCGGGCGACACCGGCGGCGAGCATCTCCTGGTACGCCTCGTACGCCTGGCGGTACGAGTCCTCCATGACGCGGCCCGTGAGCTCCTGCTGGGCCTCGCTGCCCTCCACGAAGACGTACTTCCCCGGGCGGCCCTCCTGGACGAGCTTGCGGGAGGCGTCGGGGACGTAGAAGACGGGCTGCAGCTCCCTGTACCGACCCGATTCCTCGTTGTACGACCAGCCGACGCGGTGCCGCATGAACTCGCGGAAGACGAAGATGGGGGCGCTGATGAAGAACGTCATCGAGTTGTGCTCGAAGGGGCTGCCGTGGCGGTCCCGCATCAGGTAGTTGATCAGGCCCTTGGAGCGCTCCGGGTCCTTCTGGAGCTCGTCGAGCGACTGCTCACCCGCCGTGGAGACGCGGGCGGCCCACAGGACGTCGGAGTCGGTGGCGGCGTGCTTCACCAGCTCGACGGTGACCTCGCTGCGAAAGCTGGGCTTGAGGTCTTCGGTGGGGGTCTCGCTCACTGGCGGGGGTCCTTCCATGTGCATCTCTCGGGCGGCGCCCACTCTATGGGCAGGCACCGACAATCGGCCGTTCGGTGACTCGCCACGACATTCTTCGACCAATTTGCTGAAACAGGGCACCTTCTGGGCGATTCACGCGTCTATCCAAGTAACAGAGCTCACACAGCTCCGTTCGAGACCCGTGAGGAGAAGCGCACCCCATGTTCCGTCGGCGAGAGCCCGTCCCGTTCGCCTTCATCGCCGAAGCCGAGAAGTTCCGCAGTAACGTCACTCCCCCTCCCCGCGAGCGCGCGACGGCCAGTCAGGTCCTGAGCCGCACGCTGATCGGCCTCACCGTCGTGGCCGGTCTGGTGGGATCCCTGCTCTTCGGGATGCCCGCGATGTCGGCCGACCAGTCACCCGCGCACACGCAGAAGTCGGAAGCCTCCGACAACCGCTGACCGGCGCCGACCATGATCGTCCGGCACTGACTCGTCCGGACCCCCAAGGGTGGTAGCAGGGGGCACGGCTCGATAGCCTCACCGGGCACAGCCCATGTGTGGATCGAGTGAGGATCAGCCCGTGCCCCTGCCCTTCCTGACCGCGGACCGCGCGTTCGACGACGCGGCGCACGACGCCGCGCTGCCCTTCGACGACCGCGATCACTGGCGCCGGCCCTACCGTCCGGGCCCCTGGCGCGTGGGCGCGGGCGCGGTCCTGCTGCTGCTCGCCTCGTTCGTCCTGTTCGCCGCCGTGATCATCGCGTTCGCGGACTCCCTGGCGGGCGCCGCCATCTGTGCGGGGCTCGCCGCCCTCATCATCGTGAGCGCCCTGCGGCTGCTGCGCATGGGCACCTGGGTCAGCGCCCACGGACTGCGCAGAGTCGGCTTCCTGACGACGCAGACGCTCGCGTGGGGGCAGATCTCCGCCGTGCGGACCGCGCAGCAGCCGGTGCGCTGGCTGGGGCTCCCCCGCACGGTCCAGGGCCAGGCACTCGTTCTCGTACGACGTGATCAGCAGCCGGCCGGACCGCAGCAGTTGCTCCTGACCGACCGGAACGCTGACTTCCTCGCGCGTCACGAGGCGTTCAACCGCGCGGCCGACTCCATCGAGGTGTGGGCCGACGAGTACCGGCCCACCGCCTGATCAGACGTTGACCGGCTTGCCCGCGTGCAGGGCGATGGCGCGCTGCATGGCCTTCCGCGCGCGGGGCGTGTCCCTGGCGTCGTGGTAGGCGACCGCCAGCCGGAACCAGCAGCGCCAGTCGTCCGGCGCGTCCTCGGTCTCGGCCTTCCGGCGGGCGAACACCTCGTCCGCCGAGTCGCGGTCGATGCGGCCCGCGGGAGTGCGCTTCAACTCGTCGACGGGCAGCCCGCCCTCGGCCTCCAGCTCGGCCGCGAGGCGGTTGGCGCGCTGGACGAACTGGGTGTTCTTCCAGAGGAACCAGATGCCGATGAACGGCAGGATGAGCACCGCGACACCGAAGGTGACGGTGAGCGCGGTGCCGTGCTTTATCAGGAGCACGCCGCGGCTTCCGACCAGGACGAAGTAGACGACCAGGACGGCAGCCGTGACGGCGTAGGTGATCTTCGCGCGCATGGCCCTGATCAGCCGAGGTCCAGGAAGTGTTCCAGGCCGAACGTGAGGCCCGGCGTGCTCACCACGCGGCGCGCGCCGAGCAGGATGCCCGGCATGAAGCTGCTGTGGTGCAGCGAGTCGTGACGCACGGTCAGGGTCTCGCCCTCGCCGCCGAGCAGGACCTCCTGGTGGGCGAGGAGACCGCGCAGGCGCACGGAGTGCACCGGCACACCGTCGACGTCCGCGCCGCGGGCGCCGTCCAGGGCCGTCGTCGTGGCGTCGGGCTGCGGGGCGCTGCCCGCTTCCCTGCGGGCCTCGGCGATGAGCTGGGCGGTGCGCGTGGCGGTGCCGCTGGGGGCGTCCGCCTTGTTCGGGTGGTGGAGCTCGACGACCTCGACGGACTCGAAGTACGGCGCCGCGATCTGCGCGAACTTCATCGTCAGGACCGCGCCGATGGAGAAGTTCGGGGCGATGAGCACGCCCGTCTCCGGGGATGCGGCCAGCGACGTGCGCAGCCGCGCGAGGCGCTCGTCGGTCCAGCCCGTCGTACCGACCACGGCGTGGATGCCGTGTCGTACGCAGAAGTCGAGGTTGTCCATCACCGAGTCGGGGTTGGTCAGCTCGACCGCGACCTGGGCACCCGCCTCGGTCAGCGACTCCAGCTTGTCGCCCCGGCCGAGGGCGGCGACCAGCTCCATGTCCTCGGCGGCCTCGACGGCCTTCACGGCCTCGGAGCCGATGCGGCCCTTGGCGCCGATGACCGCCACGCGCAGCTTGCTCATGTCCTTCATTCCTTCGAGGGGTATCGAGGTGGGCCCGTACGGAGACTAGGCGACCGCTTCGTGAAGGCGGGCCGCCTGCTTGTCCTTGAGCGGGCCGATGGCCGACAGGGACGGGCGGTGGCCGAGCACGTCGCGGGCCACTTCGCGCACGTCGTCGGGGGTGACCGCGGAGATCCTGGCCAGCATGTCGTCGACCGACATGTGCTCGCCCCAGCAGAGCTCGCTCTTGCCGATGCGGTTCATCAGGGCGCCGGTGTCCTCGAGGCCGAGGACGGTGGACCCGGAGAGCTGGCCGATGGCGCGGCCGATCTCGTCGTCCGTCAGACCGTGCTCGGCGACCTGGTCGAGCTCGTCACGGCAGATCTTCAGGACGTCGTGCACCTGGCTCGGGCGGCAGCCCGCGTACACGCCGAAGAGGCCCGTGTCGGCGAAGCCCGACGTGTACGAGTACACGCTGTAGGCCAGGCCGCGCTTCTCCCGTACCTCCTGGAAGAGGCGGGACGACATGCCGCCGCCGAGGGCCGTGTTCAGCACGCCCAGGGCCCAGCGGCGGTCGTCGGTGCGGGCCAGGCCCGGCATGCCGAGGATGACGTGGGCCTGCTCGGTCTTGCGGTTGACGACCTCGACGCGGCCGGCGGTGCGCAGATTGCGGGAGCCCTGGCGCGGGATCATCGGGGTCGCGTCGGTGTCGCGGAGGGCGCCGGCCTTCTCGAAGGCGGCGCGGACCTGGCGTACGACCTTGTTGTGGTCCACGTTGCCCGCGGCCGCGACCACCAGGTGGGTCGGGTCGTAGTGCTTCTTGTAGAAGCGGCGGATGCGGCCCGCGTCGAGGGCGTTGATCGTGTCGACGGTGCCGAGGACCGGGCGGCCGAGGGGCGTGTCGCCGAGCATCGTGTGCGCGAACAGGTCGTGCACGCAGTCGCCCGGGTCGTCCTCGGTCATCGCGATCTCTTCGAGGATGACGCCGCGCTCGGCGTCGACGTCCTCCTGGAGGATGAGGGAGCCCGTCAGCATGTCGCAGACGACGTCGATGGCGAGCGGCAGGTCCGTGTCGAGCACGCGCGCGTAGTAGCACGTGTACTCCTTCGCCGTGAAGGCGTTCATCTCGCCGCCGACCGCGTCGAGCGCGGCGGAGATGTCGAGGGCACTGCGCTTCTTGGTGCCCTTGAAGAGGAGGTGCTCCAGGTAGTGCGTGGCGCCGTTCAGGGAGGGGGTCTCGTCGCGGGAGCCGACGTTGGCCCAGATGCCGAAGGTGGCGGAGCGCACGGACGGCAGGGTCTCCGTGACGACGCGCAGGCCGCCGGGGAGGGTCGTCCTGCGGACGGTGCCGATGCCGTTCTCGCCCTTGATGAGGGTTTGGGTACGGGCGACGGCCCGCGCCTCCGAAGAGGTGCGGGCCGTCGTCGTGGTGCTACGCGACGTCACTTGTCGGTGTCGTCCTTCTGGTCTTCGCCCTCTTCGCCCTCGACGACGGGGATGAGGGAGAGCTTGCCGCGGGAGTCGATCTCGGCGATCTCGACCTGGACCTTCTGGCCCACCCCGAGGACGTCCTCGACGTTCTCCACGCGCTTGCCGCCGGCGAGCTTGCGGATCTGCGAGATGTGCAGCAGACCGTCCTTGCCCGGGAGCAGGGAGACGAACGCACCGAAGGTCGTCGTCTTCACGACGGTGCCCAGGTAGCGCTCGCCGACCTCCGGCATGGTCGGGTTGGCGATGCCGTTGATCGTGGCGCGGGCGGCCTCGGCGGCCGGGCCGTCGGCGGCACCGATGTAGATGGTGCCGTCGTCCTCGATCGTGATGTCGGCGCCGGTGTCCTCCTGGATCTGGTTGATCATCTTGCCCTTGGGGCCGATGACCTCACCGATCTTGTCCACCGGGATCTTGACGGTGATGATGCGCGGCGCGTTCGGGGACATCTCGTCCGGAACGTCGATGGCCTCGTTCATCACGTCGAGGATGTGCAGACGCGCGTCGCGGGCCTGCTTCAGCGCGGCGGCCAGGACCGAGGCGGGGATGCCGTCGAGCTTGGTGTCGAGCTGCAGCGCGGTCACGAACTGCTTCGTACCGGCGACCTTGAAGTCCATGTCACCGAAGGCGTCCTCCGCACCGAGGATGTCGGTGAGGGCGACGTAGTGCGTCTGGCCGTCGATCTCCTCGGAGATCAGACCCATGGCGATGCCGGCGACGGCGGCCTTCAGCGGCACACCGGCGTTCAGCAGCGACATCGTGGAGGCGCAGACCGAGCCCATGGACGTCGAGCCGTTGGAACCGAGGGCCTCGGAGACCTGACGGATCGCGTACGGGAACTCCTCGCGCGTGGGGAGCACCGGCACGATCGCGCGCTCGGCGAGCGCGCCGTGGCCGATCTCGCGGCGCTTCGGCGAACCGACGCGGCCGGTCTCGCCGACCGAGTACGGCGGGAAGTTGTAGTTGTGCATGTAGCGCTTGCGCGTCACCGGGGAGAGGGTGTCGAGCTGCTGCTCCATGCGGAGCATGTTGAGGGTGGTGACGCCCAGGATCTGGGTCTCGCCACGCTCGAACAGCGCCGAGCCGTGCACGCGCGGGATGGCCTCGACCTCGGCGGCCAGCGTACGGATGTCCGTGATGCCGCGGCCGTCGATGCGGACCTTGTCCTTGATGATGCGCTCGCGGACCAGCTTCTTGGTCAGCGCGCGGTAGGCACCGGAGATCTCCTTCTCGCGGCCCTCGAACTGCGGGAGCAGCTTCTCGGAGGCGATCTCCTTGACGCGGTCCAGCTCGGCCTCGCGCTCCTGCTTGCCGGCGATGGTGAGCGCCTGGGCGAGCTCGGTCTTGACCGCGGCGGTCAGGGCCTCGAGGACGTCGTCCTCGTAGTCCAGGAAGACCGGGAACTCGCCGGTGGGCTTGGCGGCCTTGGCGGCGAGGTCCGACTGGGCCTTGCAGAGGACCTTGATGAAGGGCTTCGCGGCCTCGAGACCGGCGGCCACGACCTCTTCGGTCGGCGCCTCGGCGCCGTCCTTCACGAGCTGGATGGTCTTCTCGGTGGCCTCGGCCTCGACCATCATGATCGCGACGTCGCCGTCCTCCAGGACGCGACCGGCGACGACCATGTCGAAGACGGCGTCCTCGAGCTCGGTGTGCGTCGGGAAGGCGACCCACTGGCCCTTGATGAGCGCCACGCGCGTGCCGCCGATCGGGCCCGAGAAGGGCAGGCCGGCCAGCTGCGTGGAGCAGGAGGCTGCGTTGATCGCGACGACGTCGTACAGGTGGTCGGGGTTGAGCGCCATGATCGTCTCGACGATCTGGATCTCGTTGCGCAGGCCCTTCTTGAAGGAAGGACGCAGCGGGCGGTCGATCAGGCGGCAGGTCAGGACCGCGTCCTCGGAGGGGCGGCCCTCACGACGGAAGAACGAACCGGGAATCTTGCCTGCGGCGTACTGCCGCTCCTCGACGTCCACCGTCAGGGGGAAGAAGTCGAGCTGGTCCTTGGGCCGCTTGGAAGCGGAGGTGGCCGACAGCACCATGGTGTCGTCGTCCAGGTACGCCACGGCGGAGCCGGCGGCCTGCTTGGCGAGGCGGCCCGTCTCGAAGCGGATGGTGCGGGTGCCGAACGTGCCGTTGTCGATGACGGCCTCGGCGTAGTGGGTCTCGTTCTCCACTGTTCTCCTACGTGTCTACGTTTCGTCGTCCCGCCTGGATCCCGTGTGGACCCGGGCGGTGTCCCGTTCGTCTGCGTCCACGCGTCGTGCGCGGGCGCCGGGACGGTGTGGAGAAGCGCGCCGTGGTTGCGGGCCGGTCTTCGATCGAAGCACCCGGGGATGTCTCCCGGGGGCCACTACCGAGGACCGGCGGCGGCTGGTGCGCCTCTCCCTCGTGGGGGTTTTTCGTTTGTACGTCGTTCTCGCCGCCCCCGGGATTCTCTTGCCCCGGAGACGTGCGTATGTCACCAGACTACAAAGCGTCGGTGACAGCGCGCATGTACAGCAAAGGGAGCGGCCCCCTTCGAGTGCTTCGAGTGGGAACCGCTCCCTTCACGCCGTCTTACTTGGCGCCCGCCGCGCCGCGGCGGATGCCCAGGCGCTCGACCAGCGCACGGAAGCGCTGGATGTCCTTCTTGGCCAGGTACTGCAGCAGGCGGCGACGCTGACCGACCAGGATCAGCAGACCACGACGCGAGTGGTGGTCGTGCTTGTGGGTCTTGAGGTGCTCGGTCAGGTCCGAGATGCGGCGAGAGAGCAGCGCCACCTGAACCTCGGGGGAGCCGGTGTCGCCCTCCTTCTGGCCGAACTCGGTCATGATCTGCTTCTTCGTAGCGGCGTCGAGCGACACGCGTACTCCTCGTGATGTCTTCGAGTGCCTCCGAGTGCCCCTGGTCTACGTCTCAGGGGGGCTTCCGTGACTCGGGAGGCGGGGATGAGCCGTCGGGCGCGAGTCCAGGTCCTTGTGTGGGCCCGGGATCCGGATCCCTGGGGATTCGGGGGTGCGCATACAGACGGTCGTTTCACAGGGTACCAGTCTGCTTGTGGGGGGTTTGCCCGGGGTGATCGCGGCGCTGCCCCGGGAGCCCCTCAGCTGGTCAGGGACCGAGCGGCGCTGTAGACGTCGAGCACGGCCAGGCACAGCGGGACCAGGGAGAGCAGTATCGCCGATTCCGTGAGGTCGAGGAAGCGGCCCCAGAAGGGAGAGAGCCCCTTCGTCGGAATGATCAGGGCGATGGCCGTCAGCAGGGCACACCCCAGTGCGATGGCGGCCGTGAGCCAGACCGCGCGCAGCTCCAAGGGGCCGCTGTCGCCGTGCAGGGTCAGCTCACCCAGGGCGTCGCCCGGCGGATTCAGGGCCAGGCCGACGAGCAGGAGGGCGATGGCCGTGATGCCCGCCACGAGGGCGCACACGACTTGCGAGGTGTAGCGGAAGAGGCGGGCTCGCAGCAGCATCGCCAGGCCTGTGGCGAGCGCGAGGAGCTGCCCCCAGACGTCCTTCGAGAAGCCGAGGACGACGGCCGACCCCACGACGACGGAGGCCGATCCTGCGACCAGGCCGAGCAGCAGCTCGTGGCCGCGCCGAGCCTGGGCCGCGATGCGGCCCGCGTCGAGGGGGCCGGGGTCGACGGTCGGGTTCAGGTCGGCGTCGAAGTCCTCCTGCACGGAGCTCCGCGGCGAGGCGTAGCCGATGGGCAGCCTGGCGAAGCGGGAGGACAGGCCGGGCAGGAACGCGACGAGGGCGATGGTCACGGGGGCGGTGACGGCGGCGGCGTCCGTCGGTGTGGCTTCGGCGGTGATCGCGACGAAGGTCGCCAGGGCGCCGGCCGCCGACAGGAACGTGGCGGCCACGAAGGGGGCGTCGCTGCCCGGGGAGACCACGACGAGCAGGACCGACGCCACGAGCACAGTGACGCAACCGAGCAGGAACTGCAGTCGGCCGGGTCCCTGGCCCGCGTCCGGGGCGATGAGTCCCGATCCGGCGATGAGGAGGAGCGGCAGGGCGGCGAGGCCCATGACGGCGCCGACGGCACGGTCCTCGTAGACACGCACGCGTACACCGGCGAAGGCCATGAGGAGCAGGCCCATGCCGCCCGCGACGATGCCCGGCAGTCCGTGCATGTCGTGGCGCACGGGGTCGGCGTACCAGAGCACGAAGGCCATCAGGAGCAGGACCAGGAAACTGCCGGTCAGGCCGGCGCCGCGCAGCAGCGCGTCTCGCCACAGCCTGCGGTCCTTGACCACGGCAGTGGCGACCGCGTCCGCCACGTCGTCGTACACGGCGGGCGGCAGCGACATGGCGAAGGGCCGCAGGCTGAGCACCTCGCCGTCGAGGACCCGCTGCGCGGCGAGCGTCCGGGCGCCGTCCAGGACGGTGCCGTTCTGGCGTACGAGGTTGTAGCCGGTCGGGGTCCCGGCCGGCTGCGTCTGGCGAGTCAGCCGGAGAACCTCCGGGTAGATGTCGGCCACGGCGATGTCCTCCGGCAGAGCGACATCGATACGGCTGTCGGGCGCGACGACAGTGACCCTGCAGAAACCGGTCGCTGCGGGCGAACTCACCTTGCATGACCCCCTGATTCGCGGTTGCGCACCGTGCGCGCGTCACCCTACCGCTACGCGCTGTCAGTGCCTGCACATAGGATCACCCGGGTGCGGAGCGAGACCGCACCGATGAGGCGGCGGTATGGAACTGCCCGTCCGCATAGGGGGATTGATGCTCCGGTGAGTCAGATCGTCATCAAGCGCCCGCCGCGCGCACTGCCACCCGAAGTGCCCCGTGATGAGCTGCAATTGGCGCCTCCGCCGGAGCTTCCGCGCGGGCAGCAGGAGGGCGTGCTGATGCAGGTCCTGCCGACGCTCGGCATGGGCTCGTCGGTGGTCTTCTTCTTCGCGTCGCCCAACGCTCATCCGTTCATGCGGATCATGGGCGTGGTGATGCTGGTGTCGACGGTCGCGATGGTCGTCGCCCAGGTCGTCCGGTACCGGCGCGGTACGCAGGGGCAAATGGCCGACGTGCGCCGCGACTACCTCAAGTACCTCGCGCAGACCCGACGTACGGTGCGGCGCACCGCCCTCAAGCAGCGTGACGCGCAGTTCTATCTGCACCCTGCCCCGGAGCAGCTGTGGTCGGTGGTCGCCGAGGGGAGCCGGGTGTGGGAACGCCGCATCGGGGACGCGGACTTCGGGCAGGCACGGGTGGGCCTGGGGCCGCAGCAACTGGCCACTCCCCTGGTCGCGCCCGAAACGGCGCCGGTCGACGAGCTGGAGCCGCTGGCGGCGGGGGCGATGCAGCAGTTCCTCGCCGTGCACAGCTCGCTCGACGGGCTGCCGGTCGCGGTCTCGATGCGCGCCTTCTACCACTTGACGGTCTCCGGGGAGCCGGAGTCGGCGCAGGGCATCGCACGCTCGCTGGTCGCTCAACTGGCGACCCTGCACGGCCCGGCGGACCTGGTGGTGGCGGTGATCGCGGCCCCCGGTGCCGTCGGGCGATGGGACTGGACGAAGTGGCTCCCCCATTGCCAGGTGCCGGGGCAGGTCGACGGCGCCGGTGCGAAGCGCCTCTTCGGCGACGACCTCGGTGAGCTGGAGCAGCTCCTCGCCGACCGTCTCGACGGGCGGCCACGCTTCAGCCGGGACGGGCAGCCCGTACTCGACCAGCCGCACCTCGTGGTCGTACTGGACGGCGGCATGGTGCCGCCGACGTCCGCGTTCGCCGCGCCGGAAGGCCTGCAGGGCGTGACGATCATCGAGGTGGTCACGGGAGAGCTGGACGAGCCTCGCGGGGGCCTGTCCGTGGTGGCCCGGCCGGGCAAGCTGCTCCTGGAGTCGACCGGTGGCGTCGCCTACGAAGGCGTACCGGACACGTTGTCGCTGCCCGCCGCGGAGGCGCTGGCGCGACAGTTGGCGCCGCTGCGGATGGGCGGGGGCGATGACGACGAACCGTTGCTGGCCAACCTGGACTTCACCGATCTGCTGAATCTGGGGGACGCGGGGTCGGTGGACGTCACGCGCACGTGGCGGCCCCGTTCCACGGCGGAGCGGCTCCGTGTCCCCATCGGGGTGGGCGAGGACGGCCGGCCGGTGATGCTGGACCTGAAGGAGGCGGCGCAAGAGGGCATGGGCCCGCACGGCCTGTGCGTGGGGGCCACGGGTTCGGGCAAGTCCGAGCTGTTGCGCACGCTGGTCCTTGGACTGGCCGTGACCCACTCCTCCGAGACCTTGAACTTTGTCCTCGCAGACTTCAAGGGCGGTGCGACGTTCGCCGGGATGTCGGACATGCCGCACGTCGCGGCGGTCATCACGAACCTCTCGGACGACCTCACTCTCGTGGACCGCATGGGTGACGCGATCCGCGGTGAACTCCAGCGCCGTCAGGAGCTGCTGCGGTCGGCGGGCAACTACGCGAACATGCACGACTACGAGAAGGCGCGCGCCGCTGGTGCACCGCTGGCTCCCCTGGCGTCACTCGTCCTGGTGATCGACGAGTTCAGCGAACTGCTGACGGCCAAGCCGGATTTCATCGACATGTTCATCCAGATCGGCCGCATCGGCCGGTCTCTCGGCGTGCACCTGCTGCTCGCCTCGCAGCGCCTGGAGGAGGGCAAGCTGCGCGGGCTCGACACGTACCTGTCGTACCGCGTCGGACTGCGCACCTTCTCCGCTTCGGAGTCCCGTACGGCGCTGGGCGTGCCGGACGCCTACCACCTGCCGTCCGTGCCGGGCTCCGGCTACCTGAAGTTCGGTACGGACGAAATGACCCGCTTCAAAGCGGCGTACGTCTCCGGGGTGTACCGCGCGGGAGGCGCGGACCCGGCGTCGGCCCGGCTGCCCATCGATCGCCGGCCCGCGCTCTTCACGGCGGCTCCGGTCGCGGCGACGTACACGGTTCCGGACGCGGGTGTGCCCCCCGCGTCCTCCCGAAGGGAGGACGACGCGCTGGCCGACACCGTGCTCGATGTCGTGGTGCGCCGCCTCGAGGGGCAGGGCGTGCCGGCGCACCAGGTGTGGCTGCCGCCGCTGGACGAGGCCCCCACGCTGGACCAGCTGCTGCCGCGGCTCACGGTGTCTCCGGAGCGGGGCCTGCACGCCGGTGACTACACCCGCCCCGGGGGCCTGGTCGTCCCCCTGGGCCTGGTCGACAAGCCCTTCGAGCAGAAGCGCGAGGTGCTGTACAGCGACTTCTCGGGTGCGGCGGGCAACATGGTGGTGGTCGGCGGTCCGCAGTCGGGAAAGTCGACGCTGCTGCGTACGTTGATCACGTCGTTCGCGCTGACCCACACCGCGCACGAAGTGCAGTTCTACTGCCTGGACTTCGGCGGTGGCGGTCTGGCCTCCGTCGCCGATCTGCCACACGTGGGAGGGGTGGCCTCCCGGCTCGACCCGGAGCGGGTGCGGCGCGCGGTGGCGGAGGTCGCCGGTGTCCTGAACCGCCGCGAGGCCTTCTTCCGTGCCAACGGCATCGACTCGATCACCACCTACCGGCGCCGGCGCGCGGCAGGGCAACTTCCGGGTGAGGCGTGGGGTGACGTCTTCCTCGTCATCGACGGGTGGGGAAGCTTCAAGAACGACTACGACATGCTCGAGGGCGTCGTCAACGACATCGCCGGACGCGGTCTCGGATACGGCATCCATGTCGTCGTATCCGCGTCGCGCTATATGGAGGTGCGGGCGGCGCTCAAGGACCAGATGCTCGGACGCCTGGAGCTGCGTCTCGGTGACGTCATGGACTCGGAATTCGACCGCAAGGTTGCCATGAACGTGCCCGCGGGGGTGCCCGGCCGCGGCCAGGTGCCGGAGAAGCTGCACTTCATGACGGCGATGCCGCGCGTCGACTCCTCGCCTGATCCGGCGGGGCTTTCCGATGCGACGGCCCAGTTGGTTGAAACAGTGAAAAGCAACTGGCAAGGACCCGCGGCCCCGACGGTGCGACTGCTGCCGCGCAAACTCCCGGCCGATCAGCTGCCGAAGGGATTCGAGTTCCCGCAGCACGGCGTCGCCATCGGTATCGACGAGACGAACCTGGAACCGGTCTTCGTCGATTTCGAGACAGATCCCTTCTTCCTGGTCTTCGGCGAAAGCGAATCGGGCAAGACGAACCTGCTCCGCCTGATCGCGAAGCAGATCGCGGAGAGGTACACGCCCGCGCAGGCCCGCATCGTCGTCGGTGACTACCGGCGCACCATGCTGGAGGCGGTGTCGGAGGACCACCTGCTGGAGTACGCGCCGATGGCGTCGGCCATGGACGTCCACATGAACGCCATCGCCACGTTCATGGAGAAGCGGGCGCCGAAGCCCGACATCACTCCGCAGCAGCTGCGTGATCGAAGCTGGTGGAACGGCCCGGAACTGTTCGTCATCATCGACGACTACGAACTGGTGGCCACCAACTCCACCAACCCGCTGAGCGTGTTGGTCGAACATTTGCCCTTCGCGCGCGACGTCGGCGTCAAGTTCATCATCGCGCGCAGCTCCGCCGGCGCATCGCGCTCGATGTACGAGTCCTTCATGCAGCGGGTGAAGGAACTGGGCGCGCAGGGCGTGTTGTTGTCGGGCGATCCGAGCGAAGGAGACATCCTCGGAAATGTCCGCGCACGCCCGATGCCGCCGGGCCGCGGAACCTTCGTGTCGCGAAAGCGCGGGACCGCCCTGATTCAAGTGGGGCGGCTACCCGACCACTACTAGAGTGCGTGCTGGTTACATGACTGGACTTGAGTACACGGCTCAACGGGGAGGCAGGCGTGGGGAGTTCGAGCGGGGGCGGCGGCGGGACGCCGGATACGGGCAAGTCCTTCGACACCCTTTACGGCGTAAACCCGCAAATGGCGCTGGACATCCAGGCCAGTGCGATGAAGGGCTTCAAAAAGCGCGTCGACGACCTGCTCACCGAGCTCGAGGGTTCCGAGGCGGCGCCGGGCAGAGTCGGAGCCGACCGGCTGTCGCGGGGGCAGCTCGGTTCGGCGGACTTCAAAGAGGCACAGTTCCTCTACGACTCGTACGCCGTCGTGCACGACGAGCTGGAGAAGCTCTCGAAGGCGTTGGGCGCCCAGATCGAGGGGCTGGGGCTCGCGGTCCATGCGTCGCGGGTGGGCTACGACAACCTTGAGGACGATATTCGGGCGCGGATGAAGGCGATCAACGCGGAGGCGGAGAAGTACTACGAACCGGATCGGGATCCGTATGTGCGGGGGCCGGGCGGCTCGGGCTCCGGCTCTGATGGTTCCGGTCCGAAGGCGACGGAGAAGGACACGGCGCTTTGATGACCGTACGGGGACGAGGACCAGGACCAGGACCAGGTCGAGCGCTGAGACGGGGACGAGAACGAGGACGGGGAACGGGGGTACAAAGCAATGGCTGAAGGATCCAAGGGCGGCACGCCGAAGCTCGCGCACACGGACTTCGAGTCCATGACGCACGAGCAGCTGCTCGCGCTGGTGGAGTCCGCCAGTCCGGAGGGCGCTTCCCAGCTCGCCGGGAAGCTGGGCAAGGCCGCGTCGACGATCACCAAGATCGGCGACGACCTCATGACCTACACGAAGGGCCTGCACTGGCAGGGCGAGGGCGGCGACGCCTTCCGCACGTGGGGCACGCAGTCGGCGAGCGCCACGCTGTACCTCGGGCAGTACAGCGAGGTCGCGTCGCGCTGGATGGGTGTGGTGGCCGAGGCGATCGCCGAGGCGAAGGCGTCGATGCCGCCGGCTTCGGACACGACGCAGGCCAAGGCGGACCTGCGCGCCGCCAACAAGAGCGTGGACGCCGCCCGGAAGGCCCATAACGATCCCGACGCCGCTAAAGTCACCCGCGACTCCAAAGCGGACGCGGCGGCGGCACAGAAGCGGATCGAGGCGGCGCACGCTGAGGCGGTTCAGCGGATGCGGAAGTTGGCACAGACGTATCAGCAGTCCGCGCAGCAGGTGAATGGGGTGACGCCGCCTACGTTCGCCCCGCCGGCGAGCCATGCGGAGAATCCCGGTGAGTGGGTGCGGCCCCAGAACTACGAAACAGTACCGGGCTCGGGAAGCGCTCATTCCGGCGGTGCTGCGGCTTCCGGGCCCTCCATCGCCGGAGGAGGCCCCGGCGGAGACGGCCCCGCTTCCGGCGGAGGTCCCGGTCCGGTCGGCGGCGGTCCCGCTCCAGTCGGCCGTCATCCGGTCCCTGGCGGCATTCCCGAGAACAATCCCGTATCCACGCCGCCAACTGCTCCTCCGCCCTCCCCTGAGCCCGCCGCCATGGGGATTGACCGCGTGACGCTCCCCCAGGCCCCGCACGTTCCGGATGGCCCGCCGTCTTCTGTCCCTCCCACCGGCCGTCCTGAAGGCACGACTCCCCCCGCCCCGGGCACCGCACCGCCTCCGTTCAATCCGAGCCCGAGCAACCCGGGGCCCAGCGCGCCACTGCCGAACCGTCCCACTCCAGGAGTGCGGCCACCGGCCGTTCCAGGCCTGACAGGTCCCACCAACGGCCTGGGCAACCGCCTCCCCCGGGATCCCGGCGTCATCGGCGGCCGTCCGGTCCCGCCCAACGCAGGGCGCCCGACGCCCGGGATCCCTCGCAGCAACGTGTTCGGCGGTGACCACATGCAGGGTCGTCCGTCCATGGGCATGGGTACGGGGGCCGGACTCGGGGCCGGTGGGACGGGCCCCGCCCGTACGGGCCCTGTCGGAGGTCGACGCCTCACGGGAGAGCCGGGCGGTACGGTCGGTCGGCAGCTTTCTCAGCCTGGCCGGGTGGGCGGGCGTCCCTTCACTCCGGGGGGTACGGGGCTCGTACGAGGATCCACCTCAGGTGAGCCGTCCCGCCCGGCCGCGGCGGGACGCCCGGCTCCGGTGCCCTCCAACACCCGCAGTAATTCCTCTCGCGACGAGGATCGGCGCGACAGGCCGAACTACCTCGCCGAAGAGGAAGAGACCTGGCAACCCAACCGACGTCGTATCGTCCCGCCAGTCGTCGAGTGACCTGACAAGGAACGCAGATGCCCATCAGTCGGAAGAGCATCGTCCTCTCCAAGGTCGCTCTGTCAGCGGCACTGGGATTCCTCTTGACGAGCGTCGCGGCGACGCCTGCGCACGCCGACAGTGTTCGTTCCCGCCAGTGGCACCTTGACGCCATGCGGGCCGATGAGATGTGGGAGACCAGCACCGGTCGTGGGATCACCGTCGCAGTCATCGACTCCGGAGTCGATGGAACGATCGCCGACCTGCGTGGTCAGGTGTTGGACGGGAGGGACTTCTCCAGCCTTGCGGGAGACGAGCACACGGACGATGCCAACCACGGCACTGGCACAGCGGCCCTCATCGCGGGAACAGGCGCTCGAGGCGGGAGGGCGGGCTCATTCGGCCTGGCTCCGGACTCCAAGATCTTGCCCATCAGGATGTCCTACGGGTCCGAGCGCTCCCGGCAGGGGGCACAACTGTCGGGCTACTCCCGTGACATGGCGAAGGCCATTCGCTACGCCGCAGATTCACGGGCTCAGATCCTGAACATTTCCATGGCGGCAGCCAACCATCGTGGCTTCAAGAATGTGGACACTCCCGAACTGACGGCTGCGGTCAAGTACGCGCTCAGCAAAGGGAAGCTGATCTTTGCCGGGGTCGGCAATGACGCCGCCAAGGGCAACCCACTGATGTACCCGGCGGCGACTCCTGGCGTGGTCGGAGTCGGCGCGATCGACCGCAAGATCAAGCGGACCAAGGAATCGCAATGGGGCCCGCAGGTCGACATGGTGGCGCCCGGGGACGACATCTGGAACGCGTGCACCGGCGGCACCAAGGTATGCAGCGGTAGCGGGACCAGCGCGAGTACGGCCCTCGCCTCCGCCTCCGCCGCCCTCATCTGGTCCAAGCACCCCGACTGGACGAACAACCAGGTCCTGCGGGTCATGATCAACACGATGCAGGGCAACGACGAGGGGTGGAGCCGGGACGACTCGGTCGGATATGGGGCGGTGCGACCTCGTGTCGCACTCAAGAACCCGGGTGATCCCGGGCCGGCCGACAAGTACCCGTTGCCGGACCTGGCAGCGGCGGTCAAGTCACCCGCGCCCAAGGTGTCTGAGACCAGCGGTGCCCCAGAGAGCATTCAGGAGAACGAGTTGGCTGCGCCAGCGCCGGCGAAAGACGACGACAACAGCGCTCTCTGGATCTCTATGGGTCTCGGCGCCGCCATGCTCGCCGGAACCGCGGTCATCGTTGCTCGCGTCCGCTCACGACAACGTGACTCCACACAGCGCGATTCTTTCACCACCGCTCCGTCGCAGCCCGCGGGGCCGGACTCTCACTCCTCTCCACCCTACGGTCCACCGTCGGGCCCAGATCAGATGCATCGACCTCACTGACCGTTGCCATTTCTCACCCTCACGAGAGAGCCATGTCGTTCGAAGAAGAGTGGGCTACAGCCCGATCCACAGCTGTGTCCGAGACAAGGATGCGGCTCAACGCCGTGGACGACGGGAGCGGCAATCGCGGACTAGGCCGGGGGCTCAAGGTCACTTCCAGCGTTCTCAATCAACGAGCAGATAAAGCCGACATCGTTCGTGAGGACTTCCTCAAGGCGGATAACGCGGCCATGACCGAGACAGCCCAGGTCGGCCCCAGCCTAAAGGGATTTGAATCTGGTCCGGCGTTCGCGAACTTTATCGATAGATGGAAAAGCCAAATGGCGTACGTCGAAAAGCTTGTCCAGAACGATGTGGCTGGAGCACTTCGCAGGAGCGCTCAAACCTTCACGGAACGGGAGAAGAAGGAAAGAGATCGAGCCAGGAATGAGCATCAAGGTCAGGATCTCAAGTAAGCGGGAAGAAAAAGGGCCGCATGCTGGACTATGAAACGCTGCTACACGCGAACTTCTCCGAACTTTCCCAGGCCGTTGCCAAGTGGAGCAAGCTTCCTGAAAAGTTCAGGAAGATCAGCACACAGTACAGCAATACGGTAGAAAAAGGCCTGCAAGGATCTGACTGGGATGGCGAAGCCGCAGCAGCCGCCGTGGAGAAGCTCAAGTACGTGGAACGGCAGATCGATCACGCCGCCGACGAGGCCCAGGACGTACACAAGCTATTCGACGATGCGTATGAGGTTTTCACCCATGCGCAAACGCGGCTGCGCACGATCAAGCGAGATATCGACAAAGACGAGTATCTGTCGATTCGGCCCGACGGTGAAGTCTATATGGACCCGCCGAAGGATTTCCCACCGGACCAGCTGGGAATGCTCAATAAGAGCTATCGGGAAACCATCCAAGCTTACCGAGGTAATATTCAGACACACATCAATGCCGCTCAAGAGGCCGATGAGGCCTTGGCGTGGGTGCTCAATCAAGACCACAATGGGCGCAAGAAGGGGTTCGACTCCAACGCGTACCACAGCATCGCCGACGCCAAGAAGGGGCGCGAAAAGGTTCTGCGCGACCTCAAGGAACTCGAGGAACTCACCGGCGCGAAGAGTGAACTCGCGCTCGCCGGCGCGCACGACTCTCTGGACACGGCCACCCTGAAGAGGGTCAATGCGATCTTCGCTCACCACGAGGGTGATCCCTATTTCGCAGAGAAATTTGCAACCCGCACCGGCGCCAAAGGAACTCTGGAACTGTGGACCCGGATTGCCGACCGGAAACAGTTTGGCGACGATCAGACCAAGATCTCCGCTCAGATTCAGAAGTCCCTTGGCTACACTTTGGCCACCGCCTCACACTCGGATAGCGATGCCATGGGTCGATGGAAAAAGGACATGATCGAGCTTGGCCACAAGCCTGTCACATATCTCGATATGAGCACCTCGTCGACCACCGAGGGACCTCGAGGTTTTCAGGTAATGAGCAGCTTGATGCGCCATGGTGAATACGATAAGGGCTTCCTCGACAAGTACGGCGACAAGCTGATTTCTTTTGAGAAGGACAGCAAGGAGAAGCCGACAGATCTATGGAACCATGACGTTTTCCTGAACTTCGGTTCTGGAACCGACCATGGACTGGATCCTATGGCTGGCTACATGGAAGCGCTCGGACATAACCCGGAGGCTGCGAAGGAGAGGTTCTACTCCAAAGGTTGGGAAGATCACGACAAGCTCGACGCAGACCTCAAATATATGCTCAAGGACCGCGAATGGCCGGATGGGAACCCACTCGCTCAGAATAAGCGCGGTTTTGGGTATGACGAACTCGGTCATGCGCTGGAGGCGGCAACGCTGGGGGCACCCTACGACCGCCCGGATCTGGGTCTCCACCGAGACGAAACCACTGCCAATATCATGTCGCAGGTCGTCCACACCGTTGCACAGGACCAAAACTTCCTGGAAAATAAAACCGGCCTCGGTAACAGCCTCGCCAAAATGGGAGCTGGTTACATGGACGATCTCAACTGGGCCGTATCAAACTTTACGCAGGGTGAAGACGGGCAGAGTCTGCGCGATAAGGCGTTCAATCATGACGATTCAGGCAAGCACATCGGGCTGAAGCACGAGACGGCTTCCGCCTTTTTGGCCAATGTCGGTCAACATGCCGGGAACTATGAAATTCTCTCCGCCGCGCAGCGTGAGTACACCGTGAGCGCACTCAAAGCCCATGAGGCGCCTGATGCGGTACTGGGAACTGCAATCGAGACCGGCGCCAAAACGCATGGAATTCTGGACCAAGCCCGCGTGAGCGAGATCAATAAAGTTTACGGCGAGGCCACAGACGCAGCCAATCAGAAGCTTGCCGAGGCAGCCGAGTGGAAGAAGTTCGGAGTAAGTCAAGGTGTTGGCCTGGGAGTTGGGCTAGCTGTTCTACCCTTTGGTGGGCCCACCACGTCCGCCGCGGTGGCATTTGCAGTGCCCAGCCTCGTAGAAAGCCTTGGGGGCGCAATCGAAACGAGTCAGAGCAACGCCATCGACCGGGAGGTGGCCAAGCAAGAGGCCGACTTCGACCACAAGGAAGTGATGACCAAGAGCGAGTTCGTGAACGCAGGCAGGGCACGATCAGGTGACCCTCTGGAAGCATATGTCGCGGCGCATCCGAACGTGGAGGGGACCGACTGGCACACGGATATGCGGAGAAATATTGAATTGAAGTACAACGCGGGTGACAACGAGACGGACCAGACCGATGCGGATTAACCTATGAAAGTATTTCCATTCCCCCACCCAGTCGCTGTTTTTATGCTCTGCTTCCTCTTGACAGGCGCAACTGCCTGCAGCGACAACGGTAGCGGCAGGAATTCCGCACCGGAAAAGCCACACAAGACACAGCTCATCTCGCTGAAACAAGCTTGTGGTGGCAAGGTCTTCGATGAGCGGACATATAAGGAAATAGTGTCCAGCCGCAGGGGTGGCACCTTGCGCGACGGAGTGCAGGCAGACGGCGTCAAATACGGCATGACTAAAGAGGCCTCCCAGTATCTCGGAGTAGAAGTCGACGCTTCGAGCGACGCGAAGGTGACATGTTTCGTCGATGGCGCCTCTGGGGGAGAGGCGGAACTAGAGGTCCAGTTCGGATGGTGGCCCGAAGCTTTCCCAAGCAAGACACCTGATCCAGGAATCGGCGCAGTATTCAGAAGCGGTGATGCCTTCGAGCTGCTCGTAGACTGCCGCATCAGTGATTCATCGACTGCGTCAGCGAAGCCGAAGACACTGCGCGGAACCATCGTCGATCGAGTGGGGCTGACCGGCCGCACAGCGGCAAAAATCCTCATCGCCTCCGCCAGAGAGGTCACGGCTGGCATGAACTGCAGCGAGCCCATCAAGTTCCCTGATCCTCCCAAGGTCCAGGACGGATTGAAGTAATCGCTGTTGCTGCCGGGACCCCACCGCCGTTCTTCTACCTCCGGAGTCGCAACTTGGATGATGTTGGGGGTCCGGTCGTCGAGAGGGTCGCCTCGCGTCCGTATCCGAATGAGTGGGATGCCGTACACGGCGGGTGAACTGCCCCTCGGGGCATGCACAGAGGGACGTCGACGCTTCGTCGCTCCAACCGGTGACTTACGCTCCCACCCCCCACCCCGCCAAGTAGGCTGAGTCACCAGTGGTTTCGTACGTTGGGAAGGGGCCGGGTCGGCATGGGCGAGGGACTGGATGAGGACGTCAGGGCGCGTAAGGAGCGGGAGAAGGACGAGCTCTACGCGCTTGATATCTCCGGCATCGAGTGGCACAGCGCGCCCGGCACGGAGGAGGCCGAGGAGCGCGTCGAGATCGCTTACCTGCCCGAGGGGGCCGTTGCCATGCGGTCGTCGCTCGATACAGGGACCGTGCTCCGGTACACCGCGGCCGAGTGGCGGGCTTTCGTGCTCGGGGCGCGGGACGGGGAGTTCGATCTGGAGCCGACGACGCGGAACGGTGGGCTGCCGGCGGATGACGGGGCCGACGCCGTCGGGTGACCGTATGTGAAGTGTGAGGGTGGGGGTCGGGGCTGTGTGTGCCCGCGACCCCCTCACTTGTGTGGCGGGGTCGTCAGCTCAGCATGCGGAAGCGCGCCGCGTTCCCCTTGTCCGTGTCGCTGTAGCCGACGACGGACTCGTCCAGGAGGCCGGCGATGCGGTGGAGCTTGTGCACCATCGCGTTCATCTCGGCCTCGCTCTGCCGCTGAATGCCGTGGTACGCGGTCTTGGCCTCGCCCTCCCAGCTCTCGGCCACTCGCGCCACCTCGCGCATGAGAGTCTCAAGACCCTCGTCCATGCTCCTGGCGTTGTTCCGCACATCGGTGGCCGCCGTCGTGACGGTGTCGTAATTCACTGCTGTGCGGTCGAAGTTGTCCGACATGTTGGTACTCCCTGACTTTCGGTCGCAGCGTCTCAGGCGTGGTCGACGATCCGGCTCGGCACCTCGTACGAGTTGTCCACCTTGCGGATCTGCGCGATGCGCTCCTGCTCGTGGCTGTCGAAGCCCTTGACGCTCATTCGCATCACGTCTTCGAGGTCGACGAGGTTGTCCTGAAGCTTTTTCAGGTGCTGGTTCACGCCACGCTGCAGGGTGTCGAACTCCTTGCCCGCCGCGCCCTTCCAGCCGGCCTGGATCATGTCCACGACCGTGTTCAGCGAGGTGACACGCTTGCTCACATCCATGTGGAAGTTGCGGATCCTGTCCGCCAGTTTGGTCAGATCGTCATTGCTGTAATCGACGCTCATCGCTCTTGCCCTCCTCATTCACCGACAGCGGTGGTAGCCGCTGTTCGTTTCGACTCCGTGCCAGGGCTCCCCCGGCTCTGGCGGGCATGCGATCCGCGACGCTGCGCCGCCCCCGTGCGACATCAACTCGTGATGCCGTACGTCACTCTAGTCAAAGTGATTCCGCAACTTGTCTGTGTTGGACGCGAGTTCGTACCGTGGGGCGGGAAATCATGCCCTGAGGTTTCTTCTTCTGCGGGCCTCGCGGAGGGCCGCCGCCGCGCCCGCGATCACCGCCACCACGACCACGGTGATGCCGACCGTGTACGTCGCGTATCGCTCGGACCGTTCCTGCGAGGTCTCGGCGAGCGAGAAAGCCGCCGTGTCCGGGGGCGGGGCCTTCGACACGCCGGGGTCCGGGGTCGGCGAGGTCGCGGGTGAGGTGGTGTCGGAGGTGGTGAGGGCTCGTACGGGGTCGATCACGCCCCAGCCGACGTAGTTGTCGTGGCCGTTGATGGAGCGCTCCGCCGTCTGCTCGATCCGCGTGGCGATCTGTGCGGGACTCCAGTCCGGGTGGCGGGATTTGAGGAGAGCTGCCACGCCTGCGACGAAGGGGGACGAGAAACTCGTGCCGTTGTCCGTGCACTGACCCCCGCCGGGGACGGTGGAGACGATGTCCACGCCGGGCGCCGCCACGTCGACGAAGTCGCCCGGCTGGGAGAAGGATGCTCGTTCGTTGTTGCGGTCGGACGACGCGACCGCGAGCACTCCGTCGAAGGCCGCGGGATAGGTGTTCTTCACCTTGCCGTCCAAGCCGTCGTTCCCCGCGGAGGCGACCACCACGACATCGGCGGCGAGAGCGTCACGTACCGCCTTGGCCAGGACCGAGGTGCGGGACAACGGCTTCGTCGTGTCCTGGGAGATGTTGATGACGTCGGCGCCTTTGGCGACCGCGTGGTCGATGGCCTGCGCCATGGTGTCGGAGTCGCCGCTGTTGTCGGCGTCGTTCTGCCGGATCGGAATGATGGTCGAGGCCGGGGCGATGCCGACAAAGCCCGTTCCCTTGTGCGGGCGGGCCGCGATGATGCCCGCGACCTTCGTGCCGTGCCCGACCTCGTCCTTCGTGGGGTCCGCTCCCTTGCCCTTCGTCAGGTAGTCGCGCCCCGCGCGGGCATCCACCGCATCGGTGAGCTGCGGGTTCTTGTCGTCCACCCCGGTGTCGATGACCGCGACCCGGATGCCCTTGCCCTTCTTCCCGTCCTGCCACAACTCGTCGAGCAGCACGCGCTGCAGCGGCCAGGGACGGCCCTTGATCTGCTCGGCGGGGATCTGGCACGCGCCGTCGCCGGTGAGGTGCATCGGTGCGCGCGGGCGTGGGCCCGCGTCGTCGACGGCCGCCGCGGGGGCAACCGCGCCCGCGGCTGTCACCAGGGCGGCCCCGACCAGCAGGACTCTCTTCGTCGGCGGCACCGCTACCTCTGTCCTCTCCGTCGATGGCATCAGGGGGTGGCTGGGGTCAGGTCAGGACCCCTGGGGCTGTCGGGCGCTGTTGGTGTCGAGGCGGGGCCCCTTCGCGAGGAAGTCCGACCAGGACAGGGGGACTTTGGCGGGCCGTACGTTCTTGTAGCCGAGCTTGACCTGTGCCTCGCTGGGTTCGGGGCTGCCGTCGGTCGTCTGTGGCTTGTCGTCCGCGCCGATGTCGGACTTCTCGCTGTCGCTGTCGCCGTTGGCCTGTACGGCGTACCGCAGGCCTGTGTCCGTCACGAGAAAGAGTGAGCCGGTCTTCGTCTGCGTACCGCGGACCTGGGTGTAAAGCAGGCCCGTTCCGGGTGTCACGTACGTGCTCGTGCCGCCGGCGACGATGTCGGCGGGGTACTTCGGGCCCGCCCAGGTACTCAGCGTCGTACCCCCCTGTTCGTCCACGTTCCGCAGCACACTGCACACGGTGTCCCGGCCGCTGCCGCTGGTCCCGCCGTTGACCTGGACGGGGCGGTGCCGCGGCCACTGTGCGGCCTCGCCCTCGAAGGTGCCGTCGGCGGACACGAAGTCCTGGAGGCCGACGGTGCGGGCCTGACCGTCCATGTTCAGTTCCGCCGTCTGCCGCGAGTTGATCAGGAGCCAGGCGGTGAATTCGGTGATCGGCTGGACCTTGCCCGGCAGCACCACGAAGTGTTTGGTGCCCTCTCCCGTCTCCGCCTTCAGGACCATGCCGACCCGGTTCTCCTCCGGCGACAACTGGCCCGAGGCGTCGGCCGGGTCCCCCACACTGGCGGGCAGCTGCGGGAAGGCGATCGGGCTGCCGCGGTGCAGCGTGGCGAGCCACTCCTTGGTCACCAGCTGCGGCTCCCTGGTGGGCCCCACCAGCGCGTCCGCAAGGAGGTCCCCCTCGGAGCCCTTGACCTCGTACGACACTCCGGCCGCGTCCACCAGGTGGCGTGCTCCCGAGCGCGTCTTCACGTACAGCACCTCGCCTTTGCGGAGCCGCCGGGAGCCGTCCATCTTGTCCGCCTCCCGGTCGGCGAGGACGAACGTCGCCTCCTGCGTCGTACGGCCGCCGGACCCCGGCTGCTCGCAGACCGCCCACCGCTTGGTCTTGCCGGCCTCGTCGGAGGACGGGAGCCGGTCGGGGGCGTAGGGGATGCCGATGATGGGGCCGCGCGGTGGCTTGCCCGCGTCGAGGATGCTGTCGGCGACCTGGATGACCTTGTAATCGGCGCCGTTCATCAGCAGGCGCGCGGAGGCCAGATTGAGGACGGGGTGCAGACGTGTCCTCTTGCCGGTCTTCAGTACGACGTACCGCGTCGTCGAATCCTTGCCCACGATCACGCGGGTGCCCGGCGCGTCCCACCCGGGCGGCGCCTTGGGCTGGAACATCCCCCAGGCACCGAACACGGCGAGGACGAGGACACCCGTGATCACACTCGGCAGGAAGGCACGAAGAGGACGCGGCGCCCCCTCTTCGGAACCCGTCGGCGAGGGCTGGAGAAATGCCGCCAACGTCCGCTTCTTCGCGAAGGTGTACGCGTTGAGCTCGTCCCGCCGTGATGCCATGAGCGCCTGCTTCTCCCCCACCGCGCGTCGGGGCGCGAACCCCATGCCTGCATTGCAAGACCCGGCCCCTACTATGCAGGGTGAGTAGTCAGGCGTGTGCAGGGGGTAGGGCACCGGGACACGCAAACGCCCTACTGGGCACGGGAATTCGCCTGATTCGGGGGGTATGGAGTGATGGCTACGGCCACACGGAGAAGGTCGCGGGCGCACCTGCACACCCCGGTCGGCGGGCCCGGCGGTCCGCCGTCCGGCCCCGAGGGGGCGGGGTCGCCCCCGCCCCGCGGACCGGCTTCCGTCCAACTCCGCCTTCGAGCGCAGCAGTACGGTTCGTTTCGGCTGCAACAGCTCGTGCTCGTCGAGGTCGCCGCCGCCCTGCTCCTCTCCGCCTGGGCTGTGGATCAACTCGTGGTCGTTCCGGCCCTCTTGGTGGCGGTGCCGCTGCTCCTTCTGGCGGTCGTACGCCGACGGGGGCGCTCGCTGCCCGACTGGCTCGGCACAGCACGGGCGTTGCGCGCTCGGCAGAGGCGGGCGTCCACCACTCCGGTGCGTCCCGGCACCGAGCCCGGTCTCGCACCGGCCGTCGAATGCGACCCCGCGCTGAGGACGTACGCCTACGGCGACAGGGACCGACGCTCCGTGGGCATCATCGGGGACGGCACCTTTGTGACGGCCGTGCTCCAAGTCGAGTCCGAGGCGACCTCGTTGCGTGCCGACAGGCTGCAACGCCCGCTCCCCTTGCAGCTCGTGGCGGACGCGCTCGAGGTTGACGGCATCCGTCTCGAGTCTGCGCAGGTAGTGCTGCACACGCAGCCCGCACCCGCCCTCCATCTGCCGCAGCAGTCGGTCGCCGTCGGCAACTACGCGCCTCTGCAGGCGCAGACCGGGGCTCCCGCTGTACGGATCACCTGGATCGCGCTCAAGCTCGACCCCGAGCTCTGCCCGGAGGCCGTGGCGGCACGGGGAGGGGGACTGGTCGGCGCCCAGAAGTGCGTGGTGCGAGCCGCCGACCAGCTGGCGAGTCGGCTGACCGGGGCGGGCTTCCGGGTCACGGTGCTCGACGAGGAAGAGCTGACGTCCGCGGTCGCCACGTCCGCAGGCGCCAATCCCCTGGTCACAGCCCAGGCGGGGCGCGCCGAGGCGCCGGAGCGCCGGACGGAGGAGACGGCGCGGTCGTGGCGCTGCGACAACCGCAGGCATACGACGTACTGGGTACGACGCTGGCCGCACCTCGGCGGCTCCGCGGGGCAGCCCCTCCCCCAGCTGGTGGCCTCGCTCACGGCGGTACCCGCGCTGGCGACGACGTTCAGTTTGGCGTTGCGGCTAGACGATCGCAGGGAGGTGTCGCTGTGCGGGCACATGCGCGTGACCGGGCGCGGGGACGCCGAACTCGTTTCCGCGCGCCGCGCGTTGGAACACACCGCACGCCAGGCGCGGGTCGGCCTGGTGCGACTCGACCGCGAACAGCTTCCTGGCATGCTCGCCACTCTGCCGCTCGGGGGCACGCGCTGATGACGGTACCTGTGCATGGACATGGGCAAGGGTCTGGCCCTGGGCAGGGGCAGGGGCACGGACACGGGCACGGGCATGCTGTTGTGACGGGGATGGGGCCTGTGGCGGGGATCGGGCCCGTACCGGGGGCCGGGCCTGTGCCCGCGCCCGCACCTGGGGTGCCCGCACGGTCCGGGGGGCCCGCGCCTTCGGCGGCGGCTCGCGCACGGCAGCTGATCCGTTCGGGGTTCGGCCTGATCGGGCCGCGGCACCCCCGGCACGCGCTCCCCCTGGACTCGTTGCCCGAACTCGGCCTCCCCATCGGGGACGACGGCGTGGTCATAGGCGTCGACGCCGACGGCGGGCCCGCCGTGCTCGGCGTCAGCCGGCCCACTCCGTACGACATGGTTTTCATCGGTGGCCTATGGACGGCGCAAGTCATCGCGTTGCGGGCCGCCGCGACCGGGGCGCGGGTGGCTGTGGAGACCGGGCGGGCCGGGGCCTGGGCGCAGTTGGTGCAGGCGCTCGGGGTCGGGCAGAGCGTGATGGCCGTGCATGACGTGGGGCGGGTGCCGCCGCAGGGGGCGTCCGCGGGGAGTCCCGTGCTGGTGGTGCGGGACTGTGGGATGCGGCCACCCCGGGGGCGGGTCGTCTCCGCGCCCTGGCAGTCCGTCCTCACCGTGCTGCCCTATCTGAGTCCCGTCGCGCCCCGGCTCGTGCGGCAGGCGCGGCTGGTGGGCGTGCAGCGGGTGTCACCGGACGAAGCGGCGCAGATCGGGCGGTTGCTCGGGTTGCCGGGCGCCGACGTCGAGTCGCTGCCGACGCTCGCGGACGGCGTGACCCTGTGGTGCGCCGACCGGGACCGGCAGTACGTGATGACGCAGGCCACGGATGCCGAGACCGGATTGTTGGGTGCCGCTCGGCGGATGGACTGATCGGGCGGGGACGGGCAAGGGCGGGTGAGAGCCGACGCGGAGTGTGCGGCGTTCGTAATTCACGGTGGAGTGTCTGTTGTTGAGCGGTTTGTCCGTCACTGTTTGATGTACGTGGATCGCTCCTGAGTGGTGCGTGACGCAATGGACAGCATTGGTGGGGCGGACTGCCCTGCCGTGCTCCTGGTTTTGGTGATTAGGCTGGGACAGGGCGCGACGCCAGAACCCTCGAACGGGTCGTACGCGTCCCTCAACGGGGAGAGCCAGGCGGATCGGACGACAGGAACGGTCGCCCCCCACCACGGCACGAGGGTGCTCGACCACATCAGGAGGCATTGTGAACAGCGATCGGGACGAGATCCGCGGGGGCTGGGACTCACCCGTCGATGATCAGTCCGACGCGGAGTCCGCTGCCGAGACGACGGGCGAGTTCACCATCGACTACGCGCCGCCCGCCTGGTACACGCAGAACGCTTCCGGCAGCGCGGGGGAGACGCCTTCGGCGGCGCCTGTTTCCACACCGGGGGCGTCGTCCGACTCTTCTGCGGCTTCTGACTCCTCCGACCTGTCGGAGCCTTCCGGTGTGGCGGCGACCGACTCCGGGGATTCCGACTCCGCGGATTCCGGCTCGGACATCTCTGGGGCTGCTGCTTCCGCGCCCGCGGCCCCCGCCATGCCTTCCTTCGCGGCTCCGCCGCCTCCGCCTCTGCCGCTGGGGCCGCCTTCGGCCGGTGTTCCCAGTGTGGTGCCGAAGTTGCCCGTGGGGAGTGGGTTCCAGCCTGCGGGGTCGGGAGCTTCGGCTTCGGTGGATGAGGTTGAGGTTGGGGTCGGAGTTGACGTCGAGGTTGAGGTTGAGGACAAGGGTGCCGCGGCTCCTGCTGCGTCTTCCGACACGCCTGCTGAGGCGCCTTCTTCCGTGCCGCCCGTCGCTTCCGGCGGTGGCGCCTCCGACTGGAGCGGGGCTGTCGCCGGGCCTGCTGCCTCCGTGCATGTGACTGGTGTCGTGCCCAAGAAGGACGTCGACGCCCTCGCGGAGGCCAAGGAGCGGGAGGGTGATGGTGATGATGGGGGTGACGGTAACGGTCGGGGCAGCGGTGCGGATGAGTCGGTAGGTGCCTCGTCCGGGGCTCCCTCTGGTTCTGGCTCCGGTGCTGGTACTGGTTCTGGCTCCGGGTCTGGTTCTGGCTCCGGTACTGGTACTGGTACTGGTACTGGTAACGACTCTGGCCCTTCCTCTTCCGACAGTGATGTCGTCGAACCCTCCGTTGAGGGCCTCGGCAGTGGCGATCTTGAGAGCGGCGCCACCATGCGGTTCTCCGCTCGCGCCCTGAAGCGGGAGTTCGAGGAGCTGGCCGCTGCGGCGGGGCGGGACGCGGACGCCGACCGGTCCGACGTGGGTTCGTCCGAGGTGGATGGGTCCGGGCAGGTCCAGTCCGATGGGGCCGACAAGTCCGGTGAGTCTGCCGAGACTGCCGAATCCGGTGAGTCCGAGTCCGTGGCCGAGGCCGGTGGCTCGCCCGACTCCAGCGGTGCTGACGAGGCCGTACAGGACGCCGTACCGTCCGCTTGGCCTCCGCCGCCCTCTCCGCAGGACGTGCTGCCTCCGCTGCCGCCCGCGTTCCAGCCTGCCGCTCCGGCCGCGGCACCCCAGTGGCCCGCGCCTGTACCGGACGCGCAGCAGCCTGCCGCCGAGCAGCCGCAGGCTCAGGCACCAGGGGCGCAGGCTCAGCCCGCCCCGCCGGTTCAGCCGCAGGCTCCGCAGCCCGCGCCGGGTACGTGGCCTACGTCCGCGTCTGCGCCCGCCGCTGCCCCCGGCGCGCCGTTCGCGGCGCCCGCTCCGCCCGCTCCGCCCGCCCAGAACTCCACTCCGCCCGCACCTGGCACCCCCGAGGCGCCGCAGGGCGGGTACGGATTCCCGCAGGCCGCGCCCGCCCAGAACTCGGCCCCCGCGCCTGTCGCTCCCGACGCCGCGCAGAGTGGGTATGGGTTCCCTCAGACCGCCCCTACCGCCCCCACCGCCACTCCCGGCGCACCGTTCGCCGCTCCCGCTCCGCCCGCACAGAACTCCACTCCGCCCGCGCCTCCCACTCCTGAGGCGCCGCAAGGCGGTTACGGGTTCCCGCAGACCGCCCCGCCCTCTGCCCCCGCCACGCCGGTCCCGCCCGCGCAGAACCCCACCCCCGCCCCCGCGCCTGCCGCCCCGCAGCCGCCGCAGAGCGGTTACGGGTTCCCGCAGACCGGAGCCGCCGCGCCCGCCGCGCCCGGCGCGCCCTTCACCCCTGCCTCTGCCACCGCCCCTGCCCCTGCCCCTGCCCCTGCCCCTGCCCCGCAGAACGCCACACCCGCCCCCGCCCCCACCCCTCCGGTAGCCCCCGAAGCGGCCGGTCCGGGCAGTGGGTACGGGTTCCCGCAGGCGACCGCACCGCAGGGACAGCAAGCGACCGCTCCGCAAGCAACCGCACCGCACGGACAGCAGCCGCCCGTACAGCCCGCGCAGCAGCCGTTCCCCGGGCAGCCGCAGGTTCCCGGGCAGCAGGTCACCCCCGGTGCGCAGCCCCTCCCCAACCAGCAGCCCCAGCCGCCCGCGCAGCAGCAGGCCCAGGCCCAGCCCCAAATCCAGCCCCACGCGCCCGCTCAGCCCCCGGCCCAACCCCACGTACCCGTCCAAGCCCAGTCCCAGCCCCAGCCCGAGCCCCAGGCCCCCGCACCCCACCAGCCCCAAGCCCCCGTCGACCCCCGCACCGGTGCCGCTTGGCCGCAGGCCGTGCGGCACGATCAGCGGGAGCGTACGAACCCCGGGGCCCCGCTCGGGTACACCGCCGCCGTCGAGCTGTCCTCCGACCGGCTGCTGCGCAACACCAAGTCCAAGGCCAAGAGCAGTCGGCCCGCGGGCGGTTCGCGGTTCAAGCTCGGCGGCAAGAAGGAGGAGGCCGAGCGGCAGCGCAAGCTGGAGCTGATCCGGACCCCGGTCCTCTCCTGCTACCGCATCGCCGTCATCAGCCTCAAGGGCGGCGTCGGCAAGACGACGACCACCACCGCGCTGGGCTCCACGCTCGCCACCGAGCGGCAGGACAAGATCCTCGCGATCGACGCCAACCCCGACGCCGGCACGCTCGGCCGGCGCGTGCGGCGTGAGACCGGTGCGACCATTCGTGACCTCGTCCAGGCGATCCCGTACATCAACTCGTACATGGACATCCGGCGCTTCACCTCGCAGGCGCCGTCCGGGCTCGAGATCATCGCCAACGACGTGGACCCGGCCGTGTCGACCACGTTCAACGACGAGGACTACCGGCGCGCGATCGACGTACTGGGCAAGCAGTACCCGATCATCCTCACCGACTCCGGTACGGGGCTGCTGTACAGCGCCATGCGCGGGGTCCTCGATCTCGCCGATCAGCTGATCATCATCTCCACGCCGTCCGTGGACGGTGCGAGCAGCGCCTCGACGACGCTGGACTGGCTCTCCGCGCACGGGTACGCGGACCTCGTCTCGCGGTCCATCACCGTCATCTCCGGTGTGCGCGAGACCGGCAAGATGATCAAGGTCGACGACATCGTGTCGCACTTCGAGACGCGGTGCCGCGGCGTCGTCGTCGTCCCCTTCGACGAGCATCTCGCCGCCGGTGCGGAGGTCGACCTCGACATGATGCGGCCGAAGGTGCGGGAGGCGTACTTCAACCTCTCCGCGATGGTCGCGGAGGACTTCGTACGGGCTCAGCAGCAGCAGGGGCTGTGGACGTCGGACGGGAATCCGCCGCCGCACATGGCTCCCCCGATGCCGGGACAGCAGGTGCAGCAGCCGCAGGCCCATCAGCCGCAGGCGCAGCAGCCCCAGTCGTACGTACCTCAGCAACCTCAGCCGTACGCACCTCAGCAGCCCCAGCAGGCGCCGCCGCCCCAGCCTGGACAGCAGCAGCCCTACCCGCAGCAGCCCGGCGCCCCGCAAGGGTGGCAGCAGCCCCAGCCGCCGCAACAGGCACAGCAGGCTCCCCCGCCCGCGCAGCCCGGCGCGCCGTTCCAGCAGCCGCCGCCCCCGCAGCAGTAGCAGTCGTCGCCGACCCTCATGTGGGCCCGCACCGTTCCCCGGTGCGGGCCCACCCGCATGTTTGCCTCCGCACGCCGCACCCGGCACCGGGGGCCGTGCCCGTCCTCCCCCAGCCGTCACTCCCTCACCAGCCACGCGTCACTGGTCTCGACCAATGTGTGCTCCATACCGGTCAACTCGTTGTTTCCGCAGGCCACATGGGGTGCGCACGCCGTTGACGCGCGCAGACCGGCGCTGGTAAACACACAGCAACCAGCTGACGTTTCTTGATCGAACAATGTGCAACCAGCCATCCCTGCGCGAGCGATGACGCGAGGTCACCGACCCATGGACACACAAGATCAGCACGGCAGATCAGCAGTACCGGCAGCAGCGCCGAGAGCAGCAGCACACCCCCACCCCCGCTTCCGCCCTCACCCCCGCCTCAAGCTCGCCCTCGCCGGTGGCGCCGCCGCGTTCACTCTGACGGCCGGTCTCGCCACGCCGCTCAATCCGGCGCCACAGCTCGCGCAGGCCGAGGACGACGGCGGGAAGGACGTGCTCACCGTCGCCGTGGCGCAGAGCGTCGACTCGCTCAGCCCGTTCCTCGCCCAGCGGCTGCTCAGCACGAGCATCCACCGCCTGACGTACGAGTACCTGACGAACTACGACGCCAAGGACAACAAGGCGATCCCGGGGTTCGCCACCAAGTGGGAGTCCTCCGACGACAAGCTGACCTGGACGTACACCATCCGGGGCGACTCCAAGTGGTCGGACGGGAAGCAGGCCACCGCCGAGGACGCCGCGTGGACGTTCAACAAGGTGATGTCCAAGGAAGGCACCGCCACCGCGAACTCGAACTTCGTGACCAACTTCAAGAAGGTGACCGCGCCGAGCCCCACCAAGCTGGTCATCGAGTTGAAGAAGCCGCAGGCGACCATGGCCGCCCTCGATGTGCCGATCGTTCCCAAGCACGTCTGGGAGAAGGTCGACGACATCTCGAGGTTCAACAACGACAAGGACTTCCCCGTCGTCGGCAATGGGCCGTTCACCCTGACGGACTACAAGGTCGACCAGTACGTACGGCTGAAGGCCAACAAGGACTTCTGGCGCGGGGCGCCCAAATTCGACGAGCTGGTCTTCAAGACGTACAAGGACCAGGACGCCGCCGTCTCCGCCCTCAGGAAGGGCGAGGTGTCGTTCGTGGCCGGGCAGCCCGCGCTCACGCCCGCGCAGGCCGAGTCCTTGAAGAACGAGGACAACATCAAGGTCAATGAGGGGCCTGGGCGGCGGTTCTTCGCCCTCGCCACCAACCCCGGCGCCAAGACCCTCGACGGCAAGAAGTTCGGCGACGGGCATCCCGCGCTGCTCGACAAGAGGGTGCGACAGGCGCTTTTCCTCTCCGTCGACCGGGAGGCGCTCGTGGACAAGGTCTTCCAGGGGCATGCCGTCGAGGGGGCCGGGTACATTCCGCCGCGCTTCTCCGAGTACGCCTGGAAGCCGTCCGCCGACCAGGAGCTGAAGTACGACCCGAAGAAGGCCGCGCGCCTCCTCGACGAGGCGGGATACAAGAAGAACAGTGACGGGAAGCGGGTCGGGAAGGACGGGAAACCGCTCGACCTCCGCATCCTGTGCCACGCCACCGACCCCAACGACAAGGCCGTCGGGAAGTACCTGAAGGAGTGGTGGGGGGAGCTCGGGATCGGACTCAAGGTGAACTGCCTCGACGACGTGTCCGTGCCCTGGTACGCGGGTGAGTACGACCTCGCCTTCGACGGGTGGTCCGTCAACCCCGACCCCGACTTCGTCCTCGGCATCCACACCTGTGCCGCGCTGCCGAAGAAGGCCAAGGAGAGCGCCGCCACGGACAACTTCATCTGCGACAAGAAGTACGACGCGCTCTATGAGAAGCAGCTCGCCGAGTACGACCCGGGCAAGCGCGCCGACATCGTGAAGCAGATGGAGTCATGGCTGTACGACTCCGGGTACATGAACATCCTCGCGTACCCGAACGCCGTCGAGGCCTACCGCACCGACCAGATCAAGTCCATCACCACCATGCCGTCGGCCGCGGGCAACATTTACGGCCAGGACGGATATTGGAGCTGGTGGTCGGCCGTGCCCGCGGATGGGAAGAGTTCCTCCAAGGACGGCAGCTCGACCGGTGTCATCATCGGTATCGCCGCTGCCGCGGTGGTGCTCGTGGGCGGCGGAGTCCTGTTCGCCCTGCGCCGCCGTTCTACCGCAGAGGACCGCGAGTAACGCATGACCGCTGACAGCAATCCCGCACTGCTCGACACCGAGGGCCCCAAGGGTCCCGGGGCCGACGGCGACCCGGCTGCGGCCGGGGCGGCGTCGGCCCGCGGGCCCCGGGCCCGCAACACCCGCGCCTACCTCCTCTATGTGGCGGGCAAGATCGGCGGCGCTGTCGTGTCGCTGTTCGCCGTGCTCGTCACCAGCTTCTTCCTGTTCCGCCTGATCCCCGGCGACCCCGTCAAGCAGATGACGGGCGGCAAGCGCGTCTCCGGCGAGCAACTCGCCGCGATGCGCAAGGAGTTCGGCCTCGACAAGTCGGTCATGGCCCAGTTCTGGGACTACACCGGCAACGTCCTGACCGGCGACTTCGGTACGTCGTACCAGTTCCACGCGCCCGTGATGGACAAGATCACGGAGGCGCTGCCCGCGACGCTCCTGCTCACCGGAACGGCGTACGTCCTCTACACGATCATCGGCATCTGGCTCGGCACCCGCACCGCGTGGCGCAACGGCAAACTCGGCGACCGCCTCAACACCGGGCTCGCCCTGACGCTGTACTCGGTGCCGTCGTTCTGGCTGGGGCTGCTGCTGATCATCACCTTCTCGGTGGGCATCGGGCCCATCCCCGGGATGTTCCCGACCGGCGGTCTGGAGTCCGGGGGCGAGACGGGCTTCGCGTACGTCGTCGACGTCGCGCACCACATGGTGCTTCCCGTCGTCACGCTGGTCGCCGTCGGATACGCCCAGACGCTGCTCGTCATGCGGTCCTCCCTCCTCGACGAGATGGGGAGCGACTACCTGACGACCGCGCGGGCGAAGGGGCTGCGGGACGATCTCGTACGGCGCCGGCACGCCGTCCCCAACGCCATGCTGCCGACCGTCACCCTGATGTTCGTCAACCTCGGCACGGTCGTGGCGGGCGCCATCCTCGTCGAGACCGTGTTCTCCTGGCCGGGTCTCGGCGGGCTCTTCTACCAGGCGCTGAGCGTGCCCGACCTGCCGCTGGTGCAGGGGCTGTTCTTCGTCTTCTCCGTCGCGGTGATCCTGATGAACACCCTGGCCGACGTGATCTATCCGCTGCTCGATCCCCGGGTGGGCCGATGACGACCGAATCCGCACCGACCGACCCCGTACCGTCCAACCCTGCACCCGCCACCCAAGCGTCGGCTGTCCCGAAGAGCGCGCGGTCGCTCGCCTGGACCCGGCGCAGGCACTCCGTGGCGCGCTTCTGGCGCGAGTACCGCACGCACCGCGCCGGACTCGTCGGCCTCACCGTGCTCGTCCTGATCGCCCTCGCCGCGGTCTTCGCGCCGCTGCTCGTCGGCTCCGACGCGCAGAGCGTGACCGGCGCGCCGGGCGACCCGATGGAGTCGCCGAGCGGGGAATTCCCGCTGGGGACCGACCAGTTCGGGCGCGACCTGCTGGGCCTGCTCGTGTGGGGCGCGCGCATGTCGCTGACCGTGGGACTGCTCGCCGCCGTGCTCTCGGTGGCCATCGGCACGCTCGTCGGGATCACCGCAGGGCACTTCAAGGGCTGGTACGCCACCGTCATCATGCGCATCACCGACTGGTTCCTGGTGATGCCGACGCTCGTGCTCGCCATCGCGCTCGCCGCCGTGATGTCCGGCACGATCTGGACGATCATCCTGGCGATCGGCGTGACGACCTGGCCCACCACGGCACGCCTGGTCCGGGCGCAGACCCTCGCCGTGGAGTCCCGCCCCTACATCGAGCGGGCCCAGGCCCTCGGCGGCGGCCACGGCCACATCATGGCCCGGCACGTCCTGCCCAACGTCATGCCGCTCGTCCTCGCGCAGACCACCCTCGTCATCTCCGGCGCCATCCTCACCGAGGCCACGCTCGCGTTCCTCGGCCTCGGCGACCCGACGAGCGTCTCCTGGGGCGGGCTGCTGCAGGACGCGCGCGAGGCGGGCGCGGTCAGCGCGGGGCACTGGTGGTACCTCGCCCCGCCCGGTCTCGCCATCGCCGTCGTCGCGCTGGCGTTCACGCTGTGCGGCCGCGCCGTGGAATCCGTGCTCAACCCCAGGCTGGGGGCCTCCCGTTGACCTTGTCCGACAACACCGAAGCAAGCTCGCCGCGCCTCCTGGACGTACGCGAGCTCGAAGTGACGTACGCGAACGGCGCCGCCGCGGTCCGCGGTGTGAACCTGCACGTCGACGCGGGCCACAAGCTCGGCGTCGCGGGCGAGTCGGGGTGCGGCAAGTCCACGCTCGCGCTCGCCCTGCTGCGGCTGCTGCCCGCCGGCACGAAGGTGTCCGGCGAGATCCTGCTCGACGGCGAGGACGTCCTCACCATGAAGTGGGGGCGGGTCCGCGCGGTTCGCTGGGCCGGCGCGTCGATCGTCTTCCAGGGCGCGATGCACTCCCTGAACGCCGTCCACCGCATCGGCGACCAGATCGCCGAGCCGATCCTGCTGCACAAGAAGGCGACGCAGGCGGGCGCGAAGACCAAGGTGGGCGAGCTCCTCGAACACGTGGGGCTGCCCGCCGCCCGTGCGGAGGCCTACCCGCACGAGCTGTCCGGCGGCCAGCGTCAGCGCGTGATGATCGCGATGGCGCTCGCCTGCGATCCGCGTCTGATCATCGCCGACGAGCCGACCACCGCGCTCGACGTCATGATCCAGGCGCAGATCCTGCGCCTGATCGAACAGCTGGTGTCCGAGCAGGATCTGGGCCTGATGATGATCAGCCACGACCTGGCCGTGCTCTCCGACACGTGTGACCGGCTCGCCGTGATGTACGCGGGCCGCGTCGTCGAGGAGGGCCCGGCCTCCGAGGTCTACGAGAACGCGCGGCACCCGTACGGGAAGGCCCTCTCGGCGGCGTTCCCGCGCATCGGAGACGCCGCGTCGCGGTTCGCCCCGCGCGGCCTGCCGGGCGATCCGCCCGACCCGTCCGCGCTCCCCACGGGCTGTACGTTCCATCCGCGCTGCCCGGTCGCCCTCGACACCTGCGCCACGGAGGACCAGGCGCTGCGGGACGCGGGGCCGCACCATCGCGCGGCCTGCGTCCATGCGGGCGCGCCGCTGCCCGCGCAGCCGACGTCGGCTCCCGCGACGGCGGAGCGCACACCGTGACCGAGAGCCCCCGTGAAGAGGACGCGCGCATGACCACGCAGGAACCAGACACGACGGCCGAGGCGCCCGGCGGCCCGCTGCTGACCGCCGCCGCCCTGCACATCGCGTTCCCCGGCCGCCGCGGCGGGCCCACCGCGCGCGCCGTGGACGGCGTCGACCTCGACATCAAGGCCGGCGAGATCGTCGCCCTGGTGGGCGAGTCGGGCTGCGGCAAGACGACACTGGCCCGCTCGCTGCTGGGCCTGGTGCCCCCGACGTCGGGAAAGGTCACGTTCGGCGGCGAGCCTCTGAACTACTCCGGCCGCGCCCTGAAGGCATACCGCAAACGCGTCCAGCTGGTCCTCCAGGACCCGAGCGGGTCGCTCAATCCGCGGCACACGGTGTACGACGCCGTCGCGGAGGGGTTGCGCATCCACGGCTACCGGGGCGACGAGCGGGCTGCGGTCGCCGGAGCCCTCTCCCGGGCCGGTCTGCGCCCCCCGGAACGCTTCTTCCTGCGCTACCCGCACGAACTCTCCGGCGGCCAGCGCCAGCGCGTCGTCATCGCGGGCGCGCTGGTCCTCGAACCCGAACTCATCGTCGCCGACGAGCCGGTGGCGTCGCTGGACGCGTCCGTACGAGGCGAGATCCTGGCGCTGCTGCTGCGACTCCGCGACGAACTGGGCCTGTCGGCGCTGGTGGTGACGCACGACCTCGGCCTGGCTTGGAACATCGCGGACCGGGTGGCGGTGATGTACCTGGGCCGGATCGTGGAGACGGGTACGGTGGAGGAGGTCCTGACCTCGCCGCAACACCCGTACACACAAGCCCTGTTGTCGGTCCTGCCGGAGGCCCCCGGCGCCCCGGTGGTCCTCACGGGCGAGCCCCCGGACCCGTCCCGCATCCCCGACGGCTGCCGCTTCCACGCCCGCTGCCAGGTACTCGCTTCGGGCGAGGCGGAGCGCGCGGGGGTCGCAGGCCGCTGCCGGGGGGAGGACTTGCCGGTGCTCTCGGGGGACGGCCGGACCCAGGTCGCCTGCCACTGGGCAGCGGCGCACTGACTCCCGCCGCGCCCGGCCCGTGGGCGGGCTGAGCGCGGCGGTGCCTGTTCGCGCAGTTCCCCGCGCCCCTGCAACCCCCTCGCCGCGACGCCCCGGCCCGGTGACCGAGCGCGCGTGCATCGTGGTTGCTCGCGCAGTTCCCCGCGCCCCTGAAAAAGCACCCTGCGGGTGCTTCCCGGGGGCGGCGGCCCTGCGACGACGGTCATGGCCCGACGAACAGGGGGAGGCCCCACGACATGGGAGCACCCAACGGGCGCTTTCAGGGGCGCGAGGAATCGTGCGACCGGACCCCACTGGCCCGCAGCCGCGCGAAGACCCGACACCGCCCCCCAGCGGGTGGGCTCAAGGGGCGCGGGGAACTGCGCGAGCAACCCCCGCCCAGCCGCAGGCAGAACCGTTCACGCCGCCCGAGGCACTACGCCCGGGTCGCCGCCGCCACAAGCTCCCCGCACCGCTTCACGTCATCCGCCATGGCGACCAGCAGCGAGTCGATCGTGTCGAACTTCGCCTGGCCGCGGACGAAGGCCAGGAAGTCCACGGCCACGTGCAACCCGTACAGGTCGAGGCCGACGCGGTCGATCGCGTACGCCTCGACCGTCCGCTCCGTGCCGTCGAACTGCGGGTTCGTCCCGACGGAGATCGCCGCCGGCATCGCCTCGCCCTGGGCGTGGAGCCAGCCGGCGTAGACGCCGTCCGCGGGGACGGCGGTGTGCGGCAGGGTCTCCACGTTCGCCGTGGGGAAACCCAGCTCGCGTCCGCGCTGGGCTCCGCGGACCACGACGCCCTCGACGCGGTGCGGGCGGCCCAGGATCTCCGCGGCGCCCGTGACGTCGCCCTCGGCGATGAGGCGCCGGGTCAGGGTCGAGGAGAACGGCTCGCCGCCGCCCGCCTCGCCGCTCACGTAGAGGTCGATGACGTCCACTTCGTAGTCGTACGTTCCGCCGAGCTCCGCCAGGAAGTCGACGTTGCCCGCCGCCTTGTGTCCGAAGCGGAAGTTGGGGCCCTCGACGACCACGCGCGCGTGGAGCTTGTCGACGAGGACCTTGACCACGAAGTCGGCGGGCGACAGCTTCGAGAACTCGGTGGTGAAGGGGAGGATCAGCAGCGCGTCCACGCCGAGCTCCGCCATCAGCTCGGCGCGCCGGTGATGCGGGGCGAGCAGCGGCGGGTGGCTGCCGGGGCGGACGACCTCGCTGGGGTGCGGATCGAAGGTGACGACGACGGCGGGCACGCCGAGCTCACGGGCCCGCTCCACCGCGCGGCCGATGATGAGCTGGTGCCCGCGGTGCACGCCGTCGTAGGAACCAATGGTGACGACGCTGCGCCCCCAGTCCTGGGGGATGTCCTCCAAGCCACGCCAGCGCTGCACTTCTTTGCTCCTCGCCGAACCCGTATACGTCACGTACATCTGTACGTTCCCATTGCCGATTGCGCAGGACTAAGAGTGCCATGCCGACACCTCGCGGCTCGCACCGGAGTGAGTGGCAGGGGTCACTCCTGTGTGTCATTTCCCTCCGCTGTTCCCGTGCGTCGTGCCCGTGCGTCCTTCCTATGCGGGGACGCTGACGCCGCCCGCGAGGTTCTCGAGCACACGCAGTGCGCTCGGGCCGATGAGTGCGGCCCAGTCCTGCGGGGCCTCGGTCAGCCAGCCGACGAGCAGCGCGGCGAAGTCCGGACGGCCGCCGCGGGCCAGTTCGACGAGGCACCGGTCGCACCGGGACGCACCTTCCGGCGTGCGGACGAGCAGCAGCGCGGTGCGGTGGACGAGCGCGCGGGTGCGGTCCTCGCCGCTCTCCGCAGCGCCGAGCACCACCGCCCGCAGGACGCTCTCCAGGACGGCGGCGTCCCGCTCCTGGCTGAGCAGGACGTCGAGCAGTTCGCCCCGCAGGGCGCGTGACGCGTCGGTGCCGGGCGCGGCGAGCACGGGCGCGAGGGCCGCGCGGAGCTGTACGTGTCTGCTGTGCAGGAGCCCCGCGACCAGGGGGAAGAGGACGGGGCGCGCGTCGGGGCCGTGTTCGAGGCGGCGGTCGATGTACGCGACGGCGGGCGCGGCCGCTTCGGGGCGGGCTTCCAGGAGGTCGTGGACGAGGGTGGCGACGCGGCGGGCGAGCGCTGGCGTGGTCACGTCGGCGAGACAGCACAGGATGGCGTCGGCGGCCGGGTCCGGGGCGTGCAGACGGGTGCGGAAGGCGTCGAGGACGGGGTCGGGGTGGGTCGTCAGGGCGGCGGCGAGGGCGCTCGCGGGCAGCTGCGGGTCCCCGGCGGTGAAGCGTCGCACGGCGTGCGGCAGGTGCGTGGCGCGGGTCTGCGGGTCGCGTACGAGGAGGGCCAGGGCGGCGCCGTGGAGGGCCTCGTCGGCGGGGCGGCCGAGGAGAGCCAGGGCGGCGCACCGGAGGAGGGCGTGCTCGGCGGGGGTGGTGGCGTGCGGGGCGGCGCGCAGCCCGTAGGCGGCGGCCGCTACGCGCCGGGCGGGGCGTTCGTCGCGGGCCCAGCGGTCGACGGCCCGGCACAGGGCGGCGGGCTCCTCCTCGGCGAGCGCGGCGAGCAGTTCGTCGGCGCGGGCGTGCGCGCAGTCGACGAGGGCTTCGGTGAGGTCGTCGATGGCGCGGTGCCGGTGCGTGTGGAGCAGCGCCTGCGCGGCGGAGGCGACGGTGGCGTCGGGCGCGGCGTCCAGCGGCCTCTCGTCGGCGAACCATCGCGCGAGGAGCGGCTGTACGTTCGCGGGGTCGGCGCGGAGCAGTGCGGCGACGGCGTCCAGTCGGCGGTCCGGGGTCCCCGGTGGGCCGTCGTGCACGACGAGCCCGCGCAGCAGCGAGAACCGGTCGGCCTCGGCGAGCGGCAGCCGCAGCCAGAACGCCGTCCTGAACTCCCCGCGCGCGGCGAGGGGTTCGAGCACCGCGAGGTACGGCGTCGCATCCGGCACCCGCAGCAGCACCTCACCGAGAAGCCGCGAGGCCCACCACGCGCCGTCCCCGGACCTGCCCGCCGCTCCCCCGCGCCCGAACTCCACCAGCGCATCGGTGAGCTCCCCCAGTCGAGAGGCCAGCTCCGCGGCCCCCCGCTGCCGCCCGAGCAGCAACAGAGCCTGCACCACGGGCCCGATCCGGTGCCGCGGCACGGGCAGGGGGCGGGTGGGGGGAAGGGGCGGTGCCGGGGCGCTGCCCGGCGTTCGACGGCGCTGTTCCGGGACGGCCGGGCCGTCCCCTCCCGCCCCCCGGTCCCGATCCAGATCCCGATACCGGTGCACCAGTGCTCCCAAAGCCCCGTCCACGTCCAGATGCGTGCCCTGGAGCCAGTCCGCCAGTTCCTCGTGGGCGAAGCGGTAACCCGTGCCCGCCGGTACGAGGAGCCCCTCCGTGAGCACCGCCGAAGCCCAGCCCGTACAGCCGTGGAGGCGTGTCGCCCACGGGAAGGTTTCCTCGAAGGAGGCCCGGTCCAGTTCCCCGTGGCCGGGGCCGAGGCAGCGCCGTGCCGCCTCGTGGACCTGGCCGGACACCCTCGCCGCGAGGCGGCGCACCGCGCCCCCGCGCAGCCCGTTGGCCGCCGCGAGCCGCACCGCGACCCGCAGGCAGAGCAGGTGCAGGTAGGCGCTGAAGATGTCCTCGCGGCTCGGGGTGCCCGGAGGAGGGGCGTCCGGTGTCGCGCCCCGCACTTCGGAGAGGAGGCGCAGGGCCAGTGGGTGCCGGGCGTCGGCGGGGGTCAGCGCGTCGTCCGGGATGCCGTGGAGCGCGCGGGCCCGGCTCGCCTGGGGTTCCGGCAGATCCCCGAGGCGTACGCAGCCGGGGAGCTCCGCGCCGTCCGTCGCCGCGTGCAGCGACGCCGCGTCGAAGTGGGTTCCGGCCTGCTCCCAGTACTCCGCGCGGCTCGCGATGACGAGCCGGGCGCCCGTGTCCCGCAGCCAGCGTGCCGTGCCCGAGCTCCACTGCGCGAGGTGGTGGGAGAGGACGGCCGGCATTTCCTCGGGGCCGTCGAGCAGGAGGAGGAGCGGTCGTCCCGCGTCCCGTACGAGCCGGGCCAGCCGGTCGGCCCCCACGTCGCCGAGGACCCGCTCGTCCGGCGCCGACGCGGCGAGGATGCGGCCCGCGCGGTCGAGTGCCCGCTCCACCGCGTCGGCCACGGACGTGTCCGTGCCCCGCAGGTCCGCGCCGCGCAGCCACAGTGTGGGGGCGGGCTCGGCGCCCCTGGCGCGTCGTGCGGCGAGCGCGGCAAGCTCCGTCGTGCGTCCCGTGCCGGGGTCGCCGACGAGGCCGAGTACGCGGGCCGGGCCGGTCATGAAGGCCGTGAACTCGCGTGCCGTGTCGGGGCGTTCGACCGGTTCGTGGGGTGGGGCGGGCGGGCCGTCGGAGCCCGCCGAGACTGCGGTGAGGTGCAGTGCGCCCGCGAGGTTGAGGTCCTCGCCGTACGCGGGAACGGTCGCGGCGTTGCGGGCGACGAGTTCGGCGAGCGGCCCGCCCGGGTCGGCGGCGGCCGCCTCCAGGAGGGCGACGGCGAAGCCCGCGGGACGGTGGGCTTCCTGGTCGGAGGGCTCGATGCCGCGGCGGGGCCGCAGGGCCGTTCCGAGGACGGCGAGCACCGCGCCCGTCGCCGCGTCCACGACGGGCCCGCCCGCGGCGCCCCCGCCGAGCCGCAGCGCGTCGGCGCCGTCCGTGCCGATCGCGAGTTCCAGGGCGGCGCCCACGAGGTGGTAGCGGTCCGTCGCCGTGTAGGTGACGGCCGAGGTGCCGAGGACGCGTGCCTCGCGCCAGCCGCCCGCGACGATGCGCACGTACGTGCCGATCGCCACGGATGCCCGCGCGGCGACCGGCAGGGGCCGCAGTGCGAGTCCTTCGGTGCGGATGAGGGCGAGGTCGGTGCCGGGCAGCTCGGCCACGGCTTCGGCGGGCACCACACAGGTGCGGTCGTCCGCCGCGTACAGGACGATGCGGGCGAGCCCGTCGACCGCCTCGTGGCTGGTGATGACCGTGCCGTGCTCGTCGGCGGCGAACCCCGTGCCGCGCGGTCGCCCCGCGAGATCGCAGACCCGCACCAGAGACGCCTCCGGCGCCGGAACCGGGAAGCCGTCCCGGCCGCGTCCCGCCATGCTCGAACCTCCCCACCGTGCCCCGTTCCCTCGACCGTAGGTCGGGGGTGATCAGCGGGACAGGTGACGGCGCGAACGCGCCCCCTTCCGACCCCCCGGTTCACTCCGAGCGCCTGCCCGATGGGGTGAATGCGGGCGTGTCGGTGGATAGACCTTAAGAGGGGGGAAGCGTGGAGCGGCGGACCGAGGTCCGCCGCTCCACTACGTTCCACCACCCGGAGCAGGCCGTCAGGCGAAGACGGCGAGGCTCTTGGCCTTGCCCCGCGACTCCTCCGCGAGGACCAGGAAGCGGCCCTCCGGGTCGAAGACGGCGACGGCACCCACACCCGCGTACTCCTCGGGCATGTCGATCCGGACGCCGTTGAGCAGCAGCCGTCCGCGCTTCTCGTCCACGTCCCAGCGCGGGAAGGCGCGGCCGGCGGCCTCGGCCACGGGCATCACGGTCAGCTCTTCCTGGAGCTGGTCGAGGGTCTTCGCCGCGTCCAGCTTGTAGGGGCCGACACGGGTGCGGCGCAGCGCGGTCAGGTGACCGCCGACGCCGAGGTCGGCGCCGAGGTCGCGGGCGATGGCCCTGATGTACGTGCCCGACGAGCAGACGACCGAGACGACCAGGTCGAGCACGGGCGTGCCGTCCTCGGCGACCGCGTCGCGGACGTCGTACACCGTGAAGGCGGAGATCGTGACCGGTCTGGCCGGGATCTCGAAGTCCTCGCCCTTCCGGGCACGGGCGTACGACCGCTTGCCGTCGATCTTGATGGCGCTGACCTTCGACGGCACCTGCATGATCTCGCCGGACAGCTTGGCGATACCGGCGTCTATGGCCTGGCGGGTGACCTTCGAGGCGTCCGTCGACGAGGTGATCTCGCCCTCGGCGTCGTCGGTGAGGGTGTTCTGGCCCAGGCGGATGGTGCCCAGGTACTCCTTCTCGGTCAGCGCGAGGTGGCCGAGGAGCTTGGTGGCGCGCTCGACGCCGAGCACGAGGACGCCGGTCGCCATGGGGTCGAGGGTGCCCGCGTGCCCGACGCGGCGGGTCTTGGCGATCCCGCGCATCTTGGCCACCACGTCGTGCGAAGTGAAGCCGGACGGCTTGTCGACGATGACAAGGCCGTCCGGCGTGGTGCCGCTGTTGCTCATGCTCGGGCGTCGCCGTCCGTCTCTTCGTCGGAGTCGTCCTCGGGCTTGCGGTACGGGTCCGCGCCGCCCGCGAACTCGGCGCCGGCCGAGACCTCGCGCACCTTGGCGTCGGACATCCGTGCCTTGTCGAGGAGGTCCTCGATGGCCCTGGCGTTGTCCGGCAGGGCGTCCGCGACGAAGGACAGGGTCGGCGTGAACTTCACGCCCGCGGCCTGTCCGACCGCCGAACGGAGGACGCCCTTGGCGCTCTCCAGGCCCGCGGCGGCCGCCGCCCGCTCCTCGTCGTCGCCGTAGACCGTGTAGAAGACCGTGGCCTCCCGCAGGTCGCCGGTCACCCGGGTGTCCGTGATCGTCACGTGCGTGCCGAGCCGCGGGTCCTTGATCCCGCGCTGCAGCTTCTGAGCAACCACCTCTCGGATGAGGTCCGCCAGCCTTTTCGCCCGCGCGTTGTCGGCCACTGCTCCGTCTCCCTTATCCCCGGGCATTCCCTGGGCTTGTCTTGCTGTGTTCAATCATCGTCGCCGTGCAGCCGCCGCCGTACCGACAGCAGCTCCACTTCCGGCCGGGCGGCGACGAGGCGCTCGCACCGGTCCAGTACGTCGTGGAGGTGGCCCGCGTCGCCCGACACCACCGCGAGGCCGATCTCGGCTCTGCGGTGCAGGTTCTGACCGCCCACCTCCGCCGCGCTCACCGCGTACTTCCGCTGGAGCTCGGCGACGATCGGACGGACGACGGAGCGTTTCTCCTTCAGCGAATGTACGTCGCCGAGGAGCAGATCGAAGGACAGAGTCCCCACATACATGTGTGTCCGGATGTCCCGCCGGTACGGGTTCGAGGCCCCGCCAACCACTTGGCAGGGACACAAGAACCGTACACGGAACGGCCGGGGCCGATCGACGGGATTTTTCCCCGTCGACCGGCCCCGACACTGAACCGAGCGGATCAGATCAGTGAACTGATCAGCCGCGCGGCTTCTCGCGCATCTCGTACGTCGCGATGACGTCGTCGATCTTGATGTCGTTGAAGTTGCCGAGGTTGATACCGCCCTCGAACCCTTCGCGGATCTCGGTGACGTCGTCCTTGAAGCGGCGCAGACCCTCGATGTTGAGGCTCTCCGCGATGACCTTGCCGTCGCGGAGCAGGCGGGCCTTGGTGTTGCGCTTGACCTCGCCGGAGCGGATGAGCACACCCGCGATGTTGCCGAGCTTGGACGAGCGGAAGACCTCGCGGATCTCCGCGGTGCCGAGCTCGACCTCCTCGTACTCCGGCTTGAGCATGCCCTTGAGGGCCGCCTCGATCTCCTCGATGGCCTGGTAGATCACCGAGTAGTAGCGGACGTCGACACCCTCGCGCTCCGCCATCTGCGCGGCACGGCCGGCCGCACGGACGTTGAAGCCGATGACGATGGCGTCGGAGCCCATCGCCAGGTCGATGTCGGACTCGGTGACCGCACCCACACCGCGGTGCAGGACGCGGATGTCGACCTCTTCGCCGACGTCGAGCTGGAGCAGCGAGGACTCGAGAGCCTCCACCGAACCGGACGCGTCGCCCTTGATGATGATGTTGAGGTCCTGGACCAGACCGGCCTTGAGCACCTGGTCGAGGTCCTCGAGGGACACCCGGCGGGTGCGCTTGGCGAACGCGGCGTTGCGCTCGCGGGCCGCGCGCTTCTCGGCGATCTGACGCGCCGTACGGTCCTCGTCGACAACCAGGAAGTTGTCGCCGGCACCCGGCACGTTGGTGAGACCGAGAACGAGGACGGGAGTCGACGGGGTCGCCTCCTCGACGTTCTCGCCCTTGTCGTCGAGCATCGCGCGGACTCGGCCGTACGCGTCACCGGCGACCATCGTGTCGCCGACGCGGAGGGTACCGCGCTGGACGAGGACGGTCGCGACGGCGCCGCGGCCCTTGTCGAGGTGGGCCTCGATCGCGATGCCCTGCGCGTCCTGCTCCGGGTTGGCCCGCAGGTCGAGCGAGGCGTCCGCGGTCAGGACCACGGCCTCGAGCAGCTGCTCGATGTTCTGGCCCTGGCGCGCGGAGATGTCGACGAACATCGTGTCGCCGCCGTACTCCTCGGCCACCAGACCGAACTCGGTGAGCTGACCGCGCACCTTGGTCGGGTCGGCACCCTCGACGTCGATCTTGTTGACCGCGACCACGATCGGCACGTCGGCCGCCTTGGCGTGGTTCAGCGCCTCGATCGTCTGCGGCATCACACCGTCGTTCGCCGCGACCACGAGGATCGCGATGTCGGTGGACTTCGCACCACGGGCACGCATGGCGGTGAACGCCTCGTGACCGGGGGTGTCGATGAAGGTGATGGCGCGCTCTTCACCGTTGACCTCGGTGGCGACCTGGTACGCACCGATGTGCTGCGTAATACCGCCGGCCTCGCCCGCGACGACGTTCGTCTTGCGGATCGCGTCCAGAAGTCGGGTCTTGCCGTGGTCGACGTGACCCATGACGGTCACGACCGGCGGACGGGAGACGAGCATGTCCTCGCCGCCCTCGTCCTCGCCGAACTCGATGGAGAACGACTCGAGGAGCTCGCGGTCCTCCTCCTCCGGGCTGACGATCTCCAGCACGAAGTTCATCTCTTCGGCGAGGAGCTTCAGCGTCTCGTCGGAGACGGACTGCGTGGCGGTGACCATCTCGCCAAGGTTCATCATCACGCCGACCAGCGAGGCCGGGTTCGCGTTGATCTTCTCGGCGAAGTCGGTCAGCGAGGCACCGCGCGACAGGCGGACGGTCTGTCCGTTGCCGCGAGGCAGCATGACGCCGCCCACCGACGGGGCCTGCATGGCCTCGTACTCCTGGCGCCTCTGCCGCTTCGACTTGCGGCCACGACGGGCGGGCCCGCCGGGACGGCCGAACGCACCCTGCGTGCCACCACGGGCACCGGGACCACCGGGACGGCCACCGAAGCCGGGACGACCGCCGAAGCCGCCGCCACCGCCGGGACGACCGGCACCGCCGCCACCCGGACCGCCGGGACGGCCGGCGAAGCCGCCGCCACCGCCACCGGGACGACCCGCGAAGCCGCCGCCACCGGGACGACCGCCACCGCCGCCACCCGGGCGACCGCCGCCGCCGGGACCACGGCCGCCGCCGGGGCCACCGCCGGGACGCGGACCCGCGGCGGGACGCTGCGGCATCATGCCCGGGTTCGGACGGTTACCGGCGGGACCGCCGCCGGGACGCGGAGCGCCGCCCTGCGGGCGAGGCATGCCGCCCGGGGTCGGACGTGCGCCGCCCTGACCCTGCGGACGGGGAGCGCCGCCGGGGCCGCCCTGGCCCTGCGGGCGCGGGGCGCCACCGGGACCGCCGGGGCCACCCTGGCCGCCGGGGCGCGGGGCGCCGCCCGGACGGGGCGCCTGCGGGCGCGCCATGCCGGTGGAGCCACCAGAGGTGAAGGGGTTGTTGCCCGGACGCGGACCCGAGGGACGGGCGCCGCCGGGACGCGGGGCGCCACCCTGGCCGCCGGGGCGCGGAGCACCCTGACGGTCGCCGCGGTCACCACGGCCCTGACCCTGGCCCTGGCCCTGTCCGGGGGCCGGACGGCCACCGGGCTTCGGGGCGCCGGGACGGGCAGCCGGACGGGGTGCCTGCGGGGCCGCGGGGGCCGCGGGCGCGGCCGGCGGAGCGGTGAACTCCGGGGCGGACGGGGCCGGCGAGGCCGGTGCCGGCTTGGGGGCCGGCGGCTTCGGGCCGGGCGTCGGGCGCGGGCCCGGCGTCGCGGGGGACGCGGGCTTCTCGGCCGCGGCGGGCTTGGGCGCCGGCGGCTTCGGTGCGGCCGGACCCGGACGGGCGGCCTGCGCGGGAGAGGGGGTTGCGGGAGCCGCGGGGCTCGCCGGCTTGGGGGCGGCCTGCTTGCGCGGCGCCGCGGGCTTGGCGGCGGACTTGCCGTTGCCGCCGCCCTGGTTCAATGCGTCAGTCAGTTTGCGTACCACCGGCGCCTCGATCGTCGAGGACGCCGAACGTACGAATTCACCGAGTTCTTGGAGCTTGGCCATGACGACCTTGCTCTCTACGCCGAACTCCTTGGCGAGCTCGTATACCCGGACCTTAGCCACTTCGCTCCTTTTAGGTCCGGGTTACGCCGGACCGTCGCTACTTCATGGGCGTACTCATCGCGTGCTCATCGAGTGCTCATCGCAATCTCGACCTACTTCCAACTCGCGGGGTACCAGGGCCACACGGGGTTCCGTGCGCCCACGTCTTACGGTGTCGCCTCCTGGGCAACTGTCTCGACAGCCCGGCGCAGTGCCTCCGTGTCGAGCGGCCCCTGGGCGCGGAACGCCCTCGGGAACGCCCGGCGGCGGACCGCCAGGTCCAGACAGACCAGGGCGGGGTGTACATACGCACCCCGGCCGGGCAGCGTACCGCGCGGATCGGGGACGCAGACGCCCTCTTTCCTCACGATGCGCAGCAGTTCGCTCTTGGCCGCTCGCTCCCGGCACCCCACACAGGTGCGCTCAGGGCATGCGCGGGCATGCGTCCGGCCAGACACGCTTAAGTCTACCTCCCCGCACCGACCTCACCCCTTTGGGGCAAGAATCGAACGGCTTCTCGCCACATACTGTCGTGATCGAAGCGGTGGCCGCCCGGAATTTATTCCCGGAGCGGCACCGCCCACAGCCCTCTACTGGTCGGCGGGCTGCTCCGTGTCGGGCCTGATGTCGATGCGCCAGCCCGTGAGCCGCGCGGCGAGGCGGGCGTTCTGCCCCTCCTTGCCGATCGCGAGCGAGAGCTGGTAGTCCGGCACGGTCACGCGGGCCGAGCGGGCGCCGAGGTCGACGACCTCGACCTTGCTGACGCGGGCCGGGGAGAGCGCGTGGGCGACCATCTCGGCCGGGTCGTCGGACCAGTCGACGATGTCGATCTTCTCACCGTTGAGCTCGCCCATGACGTTGCGCACACGGCTGCCCATGGGGCCGATGCAGGCGCCCTTGGCGTTGAGGCCCGAGCGCGTCGACCGGACCGCGATCTTGGTGCGGTGGCCGGCCTCGCGGGCGATGGCGGAGATCTCGACGGAGCCGTCGGCGATCTCCGGGACCTCCAGCGCGAAGAGCTTCTTCACCAGGTTGGGATGGGTGCGCGACAGGGTCACGGAGGGGCCGCGGACGCCCTTGGCCACGCGCACGACGTAGCTGCGCAGGCGCATGCCGTGGGGGTACCGCTCGCCGGGCACCTGCTCCTGCACGGGCAGGATGGCCTCCAGCTTGCCGATGTCGACCAGCACGTTCTTCGGGTCGCGGCCCTGCTGGACCACGCCGGTGACGATGTCGCCCTCGCGCCCGGCGTACTCACCGAGCGTCGCGTCGTCCTCGGCGTCGCGCAGGCGCTGCAGGATGACCTGCTTCGCGGTGGTCGCGGCGATGCGGCCGAAGTCGGACGGGGTGTCGTCGAACTCGCGGGGCTCCTGGCCCTCCTCGAGGTCGTCCGCCTCCTCCTTCGCCCAGACCGTGACGTGTCCGCTCTCACGGTCGAGCTTCACGCGCGCGCGGCGGTGGCTTCCCTCGGTGCGGTGGTAGGCGATGAGGAGGGCAGACTCGATCGCCTCGACGAGGAGGTCGAAGGAGATCTCCTTCTCCCGGACCAGACCCCGCAGGGCACTCATGTCGATGTCCACGGCTACGCCTCCTCTTCCTTCTTGTCCTTGCGGTTGAACTCGACCTGCACGCGCGCCTTGTCGATCTCGTCGAAGGCGAGGCGGCGGGACGTGGGCTTGCGGCCCTTGACGCCGGGCACTTCGAGGTCGAGGCCCTCGTCGTCCACGGTGAGGATGCGGGCGGTGACCTCGCCGCCCTCGGTGAGCTGGAACTTCACCAGGCGGTCGACGGCGCGCAGGTAGTGGCGGCGCTCGGTGAGCGCACGCTCGGCGCCGGGGGAACCGACCTCCAGGTCGTACTCGCCCTCGCCCATCGCGTCGGTCTCGTCGAGCTTCGCGGAGAGCGCACGGCTCACGTCCGCGATCTGGTCCAGGTCCACGCCGTCCTCGGAGTCGATCACGACTCTCAGCACCCGCTTGCGTCCGACGGAGGCCACTTCGATCTCTTCGAGATCCAGGTCCTGCGAGGTGACGAGCGGTTCCAGTAGTTGCCGCAGCCTCTCGCTCTGGGTGGTGCTCATCCGGGTGACTCCTCGGCCGCGTGTGCTGTTGTGGGTGCGTTGCAAGTCTGCGTGTCAGGTCAAAGGGTATCCGGTCCGAAGGGGTGTTGCCGCCCACGGGCGGGACGATACGGCGCTCCGTTCCGAGCCGATCGCGGGCGCAGGGCCGGTCCGAAGGTACGGTGATCACCGGGCCAGTGCCCATCGATCTCCCTTTCTGTTCCTTTCCGTTCCCTTTCGCACCTTTCTTGCTCGCGCCTTTTGGCCTTCCTTCCGAGGACGTCTGCCGTGCCGTCGTATCGCACCGCCCCGCGCTCCCGTCCGGGACCGCGCCGAAGGAGTCTGCTCACCGGCGCCGCGGGCGTCGCGTCCGCCGCGCTGCTCGCGGGCTGCTCGGACTCCGCCGACTCCGACACCGACGGGCGCCCGTCCGAGGCCCGGCGCCTGCGCGCAGCTGCGGCGAAGGACAGCCGGGAGCTCCTGCGGCGGTACGACGCCGTGCTCGCGGCGCACCCCTCGCTCGACAAGCGCCTCGGGCCGCTGCGGGGCGAGGTGCAGCGGCATGTGGAGGCGTTCGAGAAGAGCACGGACACCGAGAGCCCGTCCCCCACCGCGTCCGGCTCCCCCGCAGGCTCCACGCCGAAGGCACCCTCGCCCTCCGCGGCCCCCGACCCGAGGGCGGCCGTGCGCGACCTCGCCAAGGCCGAGCGCGAGCTGGCCGACCGCCGGGGCAAGGCCCTGCTCGACGCCCCCGCCGAGGAGGGCAGGCTGCTCGCCTCGGTGGCCGCCGCGGGCGCGGCCCACGCCTACCTGCTGACGGAGACGGAGGACGACAAGTGAGCGGTACGAAGGACTCGCCCGAGCCGTCGAAGGACGACGAGCTGAAGGCGCTTCAGGCCGCCCTCGGCGCCGAGCACGCCGCCGTGTACGGCTACGGAGTCGTCGGCGGCCGCATCGGCGACCAGCGCAGGGACGAGGCGCGCACGGCGTACGACGCGCACCGCGCCCGGCGCGACGAACTGCAGCGCGCGGTGCGCGACCTCGGCGGCGAACCGCAGTCGGCGGACGCCGCATACTCGCTGCCCTTCCCGGTGCCCGACGCCGCCGCGGCGGTCCGGCTCGCCACGGAGCTGGAGGACCGGGTCGCGGGCGTCTACTCCGATCTCGTACGCGCCTCGTCGGGCACCCGGCGGGGCACCGCGGCCCTCGCACTGCGGGAGGCGGCGGTCCGTGCGGCACGGTGGCGGGGCGGGAGCGTAGCCTTCCCTGGGCTCGCCGAGCGGTCGACACCGTCGTCCGCACCGGCGACACCCCAGGCGTAACGCGCTCAGGAAGGGAACGACTCGCGCATGGCTCTCGAACCGCCGCAGCGCCTCGTCACAGCACTCGGCGAGACGGCGCAGGACGGCGACGACTGGCTGGACAAGCTGCCCGGGGCAGTCGAAAAGGCCGTCGCTCTACGCGGGTTGACCGTCGAGCGGGTGCACGTGCCCGGTGGCCGCAGCAGCCTCGTGCTGATGGTGCGGCGCTCCGACGACACGCCCGCGGTGCTGAAGCTCGTACCGTCCCGGTCGCGTCCTGAGAGCGAGCGGGCCGCGCTCGCCCACTGGAACGGGCTCGGCGCCGTGCGGCTGCTCGACCCCGAGTGCGCGGACGGGGCACTGCTCATGGAGCGGCTGCACCGTGACGTGTCCGTACGGTCGCTGCCCGAGGCCAAGGCGCTCCTGGAGGCGGCGGGCACGCTGCGCAGGCTGTGGGTGGAGCCGCCCGCCGGGCACCGCTTCGAGACGGTCGCCGAGCGCACGGGCCGGCAGGCCGACGCGATGCGCGCCTCCGCCTCGGCCGACGCGGGGGTCGCGCCGCTGGTCGACGCGGCGCTCGCGGCGCGGGACGAGCTGCTCGCGGCGAGCGTGGAGCCGCGGCTGCTGCACGGCACGTTCCGGCAGAGCAAGGTGCTCGCCGGGGACCGGCTGCCGTGGCTGGCCGTGGGCCCCGACCCGGTCGTCGGCGAGCCCGCCTTCGACCTGGCCCGGCTCGTCCGCGACCGGGTCGAGGACCTGATCGCGTCGCCGTCGGGCGCCTCGATCACGCGGCGGCGCGTGAAGAAGCTGGCGGAGTCCCTGGAGGTCGAGCAGGAGCGGCTGCGGGGCTGGACGCTGTTCCGCGCGGTGGAGTCGGGCGTGCGGGCGCTGCGGGTGGGGCGGCCGCAGGACGCGGAGCTGCTGTTGGAGTTCGCGGGCTGGCTGTAGCGGTCCGTGTACGTGTGACGCGAGAAGGGGGCGCCCCGCCGTGCGGAGCGCCCCCTTCTCGTGTGTCGTCAGGCGGTGAGGCGGGCGATCGCCTCGTCGACGGTGAGCTCCTCGCGCTCGCCGGTGCGGCGGTCCTTGAGCTCGACGACGCCGTCGGCGGAGCGGCGGCCCGCGACCAGGATCTTCGGCACGCCGATCAGCTCGGAGTCGGTGAACTTCACGCCCGGCGAGACGCCCGGCCGGTCGTCGACCAGGACGCGGACGCCGGCCGCGGCCAGCTTGTCGGAGACCTCCAGGGCCAGCTCGGTCTGGAGCGCCTTGCCCGCGGCGACGACGTGGACGTCGGCGGGGGCGATCTCCTCGGGCCAGATCAGGCCCTTGTCGTCGGCGTGCTGCTCCGCGAGGGCGGCGACGGCGCGGGAGACGCCGATGCCGTACGAGCCCATGGTCACGCGGACCGGCTTGCCGTTCTGGCCGAGGACGTCGAGCTGGAAGGCGTCGGCGTACTTGCGGCCCAGCTGGAAGATGTGGCCGATCTCGATGGCGCGGTCCAGCTTGAGGCCGGTGCCGCAGTTCGGGCAGGGGTCGCCCTCCTGGACGACGACCACGTCGACGTACTCGTCGACCTCGAAGTCACGGCCCGCGACGACGTTCTTCGCGTGCACGCCGTCCTTGTTGGCGCCGGTGATCCAGGCGGTGCCGGGGGCGACGCGCGGGTCGGCGATGTACTGGACCTTCTCCAGGCCCTGCGGGCCGACGTAGCCCCGTACGAGATCGTCGCGGCCCTCGAAGTCGGCGCCGGTCACCAGCTCCACCGCGGCGGGGGCGAAGTGCGCCTCGACCTTGTCCATGTCGACCTCGCGGTCGCCGGGGACGCCGACGGCGACGATCTCGCCGTCGACCTTCACGAGGAGGTTCTTGAGGGTGGCGGACGCGGGGACGCCGAGGTGCGCGGCGAGCGTCTCGATGGTCGGGGTGTCCGGGGTGGGAATCTCCTCGGCGGCGGGCACGCCGTCGGCCTCCACCGGCTTCAGGGCGAAGGAGACGGCCTCGGTGTTCGCCGCGTAGTCGCAGCTCGGGCAGTCGGCGAAGGTGTCCTCGCCGGCGGCGGCCGGGGCGAGGAACTCCTCGGACTTCGAGCCGCCCATGGCGCCCGCGGTGGCGGCGCAGATGCGGTAGTCCAGGCCGAGGCGCTGGAAGATCTTCTGGTACGCGGCGCGGTGCAGCGCGTACGACTGGGCGAGGCCCTCGTCCTCCGTGTCGAAGGAGTACGAGTCCTTCATGAGGAACTCGCGGCCGCGCAGGATGCCGGCACGGGGGCGGGCCTCGTCGCGGTACTTGGTCTGGATCTGGTAGAGGATCACCGGCAGGTCCTTGTAGGACGTGCACTGGTCCTTGACCAGGAGGGTGAAGATCTCCTCGTGGGTGGGGCCGAGGAGGTAGTCGCCGCCCTTGCGGTCGTTGAGGCGGAACAGCTCGGCGCCGTACTCCGTCCAGCGGCCGGTCGCCTCGTAGGGCTCCTTGGGCAGCAGGGCCGGCAGGGAGACCTCCTGGCCGCCCATCTCGTCCATCTCCTCGCGCACGACGCGTTCCACGTTGGCGAGGACCTTCTTGCCCAGCGGCAGCCACGACCAGACACCGGCGGCGGTACGGCGCACGTATCCGGCGCGGACGAGGAGTTTGTGGCTGAGCACCTCGGCGTCCGCGGGGTCGTCGCGCAGCGTCTTCGCCATCAGTCGGGACATGCGCTGGACCTGGGCCATGGTGAACTCCTGCTGTAAAGGTGGTACGCAGGAGGTTAGCCGGGGGCCGGGGGCGGGCGGAAATCGGTTACGGCTCAGAACCGTTTCGGCGGCGTCGGCAGCGGGAGGGTGGCGCCCATGACGGCGTACGGCCGGGCGGCGCTGGGGAACAGGACACGGCGGGCCAGGTCCGCGTAGCCGAGGGAGCGGTAGAGGCCGCGGGCGGGGCTCTCCACGTCGATGGCGGAGAGGATCGAGCGCGGCTCGCGGACACCCTCGGTGATGGTCGTGATGAGACCGCGCCCGATGCCGCGGTTCTGGTGGTCCGGGTGCACGTGCAGCTCGGTGATCACGAAGGAGTCGTCGAGCCAGCCGTCCAGGTTCTGGCTGCGCAGGTACGGCTCGACGACCGTCGACCACCAGTGGCCGCGGCTGTTCGGCATGCCGTAGACGAAGCCGACGAGACGGTCGTCGGGGGTCGTCGCGCCGAACGCGCGGGCGCCCGGATAGGTGAGGTGTCGCAGGACGATCTGCCGCCGGACGGCCACTTCGTCGTCGCTCAGCCCGAAGGCGTGGGCCTGGACGCTCAGTGCGTCGTCCACGCGCGCGGCGAGGTCGAGCGGCGCGATCACGACATCGTCTGTCATGGGGCGACCCTACTTCGCGACGCTCACGTTCAGAACAGGACGCTCATGAACGCCCCGACCTCCTGGAAGCCGACGCGCCGGTACGCCGCCCTCGCCGCGGTGTTGAAGTCGTTCACGTAGAGGCTGGCGACGGGGGCGATGTCCGCGAGTGCGTAGCGCAGGACGGCGGCCATGCCGGGGGCGGCGAGGCCGCGGCCGCGGTACTCGGGGGCGACCCAGACTCCCTGGATCTGGCACGCCTGCGACGTGGCGGCGCCGATCTCCGCCTTGAAGACGACCTTGCCGTCGCGGTCGAGGCGGGCGAAGGAGCGGCCGGAGCCGACGAGCTCGGCGACGCGGGCCTGATACAGCAGCCCGCCGTCCCCCGCGAGCGGCGACACCCCGACTTCCTCGGTGAACATGGCCACGCACGCCGGCATGATCGTCTCCATCTCGTCCTTGCGGACGCGACGGACGTACGGATCGGGGACGACGTCGTCCGGGAGCCGGTCGGTGACCATCAGGGGCTGCTGGGCGCGGACTTCGCGGGCGGGGCCCCAGGAGGGTTCCAGGAGCCGCCACAGCCGGGCGGTGGACTCGGCGGGGCCGACGATGGAGGAACAGCGGCGTCCTGCGCGACGGGCGCGGTCCGCGAAGCCGCGGATCGCTCGGGGGGTGGCGCAGATGGGGACGAGGTTGGCACCGGCGTAGCACAGGGAGGCGAGCATGCCGTCCTCGTACCAGCCCCACATCTCGCCGCCGAGACGCCAGGGGTCGAGGCCCGCCACCTGGACGCGGGCGGTCACGAACGCGTTCGCGACCGGCTCGCGGTCGAGCACGGCGAGCGCGGCGTCGAGGTCACTCGGTTCGAGGACCCGGGTGGTGGTCTGAGTCAACACGTGCGGGGGCCTCACCATACGGTTTGCTGATCTCCGCACTGTACCTGGCGGGGGCGCCTTGTGCGGAGCGCCGTTCTGCCCCCCGTTCGCCGCCTGGTACCCGGCACGTCGGCTCTCCCGGCGGGCCGAACCCGAACGGACCCGCCCTCGTCGCGCAACCTTCCCCGCCGCTCCGCGGCGTCACCCCCACCCACCCACCCGTCACTCGGCACCTTCGTGACCTCCGGCAGGCCGACCCGAACAGAACCGCCCCCGTACGCGGAACTTCCCCGCCGCTCCGCGGCGTCACCCCACCCACCCACCCGTCACTCGGCGGGTTCGCGCTGGGGTGGGGGCACAGGGCACTGGTTGCTCGGCGTCATCGCGATGCTGGGGGGCGAGGCGGTGCGATGTGCGGGGTGAACGGACAGGGAGCGGCTCGGTGCCGGTGTGGGCGGCGCGGGCGTCGGCCCTGCGGGACTGACGGAAGGGTGAGTGCGATCCGCCGCGAGGCGGGGCCCCGGGGCAGCGCAACAGTGCCAGGCGCAGACCCGTGGGCGGTACGGGGCGCACCGGCTGGAGGGAGCCTCGGGACCGGCACGACGGTGCGGGGTACGGCTCGGGGCCGGGCGCACGGACGGACGGGAGGTCGGCATCTGCCGCGAAGCGGCGGGCTCGGGACCAGCGCAGCGGTGCGGGGCACGGCTCGTACGGAACGAAGCGGGGCCGGGCGCACGGGCGGGTGGTAGGGAAGCATTCGCCGCGCAGCGGCGGGCCAGGGCAGCGCACAACGGTGCCAGTCACCGCCCCTACGGAACGAAACGAGGCCGGGCACACGGGCCGGGTGGGCGGGAGGCATCCGCCGCGCAGCAGCGGGCCAGGGCAGCGCACAACGGTGCCAGTCACCGCCCCTACGGAACGAAACGAGGCCGGGCACACGGGCCGGGTGGGCGGGAGGCATCCGCCGCGCAGCAGCGGGCCAGGGCAGCACGCAACGGTGCGGGGCACCGCTCCTACAGAACGAAACGGGGCCGGGCGCACGGGTGGGCGGGTGGGAAGCATCCGCCGCGCGGCGGCGGGCCGGGGCAGCGCACAACGGTGCCGGCCACCGCCCCTGCGGGCGCGGTGCACGGACGGGTTGGGGGCCGTCGCTGGGTGGCGATGGCGGGTGGTGCGGCCCTGACAGAGCGGCACGGCTCGGCACGGCACAGCCCCGGTGCTCTGGGAGCTTCCGGGGCCGCAGCGAGAGGGAGAGGGAAAGGGAAAGGCAGAAGACCGCGGGGCCGCCCGCGACGGAGAGCGTGGCGGGCGGCGACCTGCGGCGGGAGGCACTCTCATCGGCCGGCCACGAACCAACCGGGTGCGCCGCGGTCAGCCAACGGCCCGGTACGGCGGGGTCAGGGGTCAGGGGTCAGGGGTCAGCCGAGTACGGGGAGTGCCGAGGGCGGGCAGCCGAGTACGGGGAGTGTTACGCGGCCAGCAGGGGCGACGTGGAGTGTCGGGGTCAGCCGGCGACCGAGATGGTGGGTTCGCCGGAGGCCACTCCGTCCTTCTCCATCTGCTCCGCAATCTTCATCGCCTCATCGATGAGCGTCTCCACGATCTTCGACTCGGGCACCGTCTTGATGACCTCGCCCTTGACGAAGATCTGGCCCTTGCCGTTGCCGGAGGCGACGCCGAGGTCGGCCTCGCGGGCCTCGCCGGGGCCGTTCACGACGCAGCCCATGACGGCGACGCGGAGGGGGACCTCCATGCCGTCGAGGCCGGCGGTGACCTCTTCGGCGAGCTTGTAGACGTCGACCTGGGCGCGGCCGCAGGACGGGCAGGAGACGATCTCCAGGCGGCGCTGGCGGAGGTTCAACGACTCCAGGATCTGGATGCCGACCTTGATCTCCTCCGCGGGCGGCGCGGAGAGGGAGACGCGGATCGTGTCGCCGATGCCCTCGGAGAGCAGCGCGCCGAACGCGACGGCGGACTTGATCGTGCCCTGGAACGCGGGGCCCGCCTCGGTCACGCCGAGGTGGAGCGGGTAGTCGCACTGCGCCGCGAGCTGCCGGTACGCGTTGACCATGACCACCGGGTCGTTGTGCTTGACCGAGATCTTGATGTCGCGGAAGTCGTGCTCCTCGAAGAGGGACGCCTCCCAGAGGGCGGACTCGACGAGCGCCTCGGGGGTCGCCTTGCCGTACTTCTTGAGGAGGCGCGCGTCCAGGGAGCCCGCGTTGACGCCGATGCGGATCGGCGTACCCGCGTCCTTCGCGGCGCGCGCGATCTCCTTGACCTTGTCGTCGAACTGCTTGATGTTGCCGGGGTTCACGCGGACCGCCGCGCATCCGGCGTCGATCGCGGCGAACACGTACTTCGGCTGGAAGTGGATGTCCGCGATGACGGGGATCTGCGACTTCTTCGCGATGACGGGAAGCGCGTCCGCGTCGTCCTGCGTCGGGCAGGCGACGCGCACGATCTGGCAGCCGGACGCCGTCAGCTCCGCGATCTGCTGGAGCGTGGCGCCGATGTCGGACGTGCGCGTCGTCGTCATCGACTGGACCGAGACCGGTGCGTCCCCGCCCACGGCCACCGTGCCGACCTGGATCTTGCGGCTGACCCTTCGGTCGGCGAGCTTGGTCGGAACGGACGGGATTCCGAGCGATACGGCAGTCATCTGGCGAGCATCCCCAAGAGTGTGGATCACAGAGTGTCGAGCACGCGGTGTGCTCTGGGTCCCGAGATCGGCGGGCTCCCGGATTCGAGATTACGGCACCCTCCGGCGGCCGGGCACATCACGTCCGGAAGTCCACCCAATGGTGGGCGACCCGACACACAAGGTGCCGGGGCGCCGTAAATTTCTCGTAATCAGGAGATTCTGACCGGGTTCACCACGTCCGCGATGAGGACGAGGATCGTGAAGCAGATGAAGATCCCCGCCACCACGTAGGCGACCGGCATCAGTTTGGCGACGTCGAACGGGCCCGGGTCGGGGCGGCGCAGGACCTTCGCCGCGTTGCGGCGCACGGACTCCCACAGGGCGCCGGCGATGTGGCCGCCGTCGAGCGGGAGCAGCGGCAGCATGTTGAAGAGGAAGAGCGAGAGGTTGAAGCCCGCGATGAGGAACAGCATCATCGCGATCTGGTTCTCCGGCGGGATGTCCAGGGTGAACACGTCGCCGCCCACGCGGGCCGCGCCGACGACACCCATCGGGGAGTCCTGCTTGCGCTCCCCGTCGCCGAACGCCGCGTTCCACAGGTCGGGGATCTTGGACGGCAGGGCGATGATCGACTCGACGCCGTTCTCCATCATGTCGCCCATGCGGTCGACGGAGTCACCGAAGGACTGCTGCACGATGCCGGTGGCGGGGGTGAAGCCGAGGAAGCCGGCGTAGACGTACTTGCCCTCCACGTACGCGCCGTCGCCGTCGGTCTTGGTGACCTGGTTCCTGATGAGGTTCGCGTGCAGGTCGAGCCGCTTGCCGTCGCGCTCGACCGTGATGGTGGCCGGGCCGATGGTCTCGCGGATCTTCGACTGGAGGGCGGACCAGTCGTCGACGGGCTGGTTCTGGAAGGCGACGATCTTGTCGCCCGGCTTCAGGCCCGCCGCCTTGGCGGGTGCGGCCTTGTCGCCCTTCTCGCACTTGGCGCGGTTCTCGCTCTGCTGGATGACGCAGTCGGAGACCTTGCCGACCTGGGTGGTCTGGCTGCTGATGCCGAACGTCATCATCACGCCGAGGAAGATCGCCACGGCGAGGATGAGGTTCATGAACGGCCCGGCGAACATGACGATCACGCGCTTCCAGGGCTTGCGCGTGTAGAAGAGGCGGGTCTCGTCGCCGGGCTTGAGCTCCTCGAACGCCGCCGAGCGCGCGTCCTCGATCATGCCGCGCCAGGGTGACGTGGACCGTGCCTCTATGCGGCCGTCGGCGCCCGGCGGGAACATGCCGATCATGCGGATGTACCCGCCGAGGGGGATGGCCTTGATGCCGTACTCGGTGTCGCCCTTCTTGCGCGAGAAGAGGGTGGGTCCGAAGCCGACCATGTACTGCGGCACGCGGATGCCGAACATCTTGGCGGTCGACAGGTGCCCCAGCTCGTGCCAGGCGATCGAGAAGAGCAGCCCGATCACGAAGACGACTATCCCGAGGATCATCATCAGTGTCGTCATGCACGGGCCTCCGCGGTCGTCTTCGCTGCCAGTTCGCGTGCCCGGGCACGCGCCCAGGTCTCCGCCTCGAGGACGTCCGCGACGGTCAGGGGGGTTCCAGGACCGCCGGTGACGGCGGTCTCGTGTTCCTCCACCGTCCTCGTGACCGTCTCCATGATGCCGTTGAAGGGCAGGGCGCCCTTCAGGAACGCGTCCACGCACTCCTCGTTGGCGGCATTGAACACCGCCGGGGCCGTGCCCGCGAGTTCCCCGACGCGCCGGGCGAGCCCGACCGACGGGAACGCGTCGTTGTCGAGGGGGAAGAATTCCCAGCTCGACGCCTTGGTCCAGTCGAAGGCGGGGGCGGCGTCGGGGACGCGCTCGGGCCAGCCGAGACCGATGGCGATGGGGCCGCGCATGTCGGGCGGGGTGGCCTGGGCGAGGGTCGAGCCGTCGGTGAACTCCACCATGGAGTGGACGTACGACTGGGGGTGGACGACGACCTCGATGCGATCGAAGGGGATGTCGTAGAGCAGGTGTGCCTCGATGACCTCGAGACCCTTGTTGACCAGCGTCGCGGAGTTGACGGTGATGACCGGGCCCATGGCCCAGGTGGGGTGCGCCAGCGCGTCCTCGGGGGTGACGTCGGCCAGGTCGGCCTTCGTACGTCCCCGGAAGGGGCCGCCGGAGGCGGTGACGACCAGTTTGCGTACGTCGGCGCGCGTGCCGGCGGCCAGCGCCTGGAAGAGCGCGGCGTGCTCGGAGTCCACCGGGATGATCTGGCCGGGCTTGGCGAGCGCCTTGACGAGGGGCCCGCCGACGATGAGGGATTCCTTGTTGGCGAGCGCGAGGGTGCGGCCCGCTTCGAGGGCGGCGAGTGTCGGCGCGAGGCCGATGGAGCCGGTGATCCCGTTGAGGACGGTGTGGCAGGCGGACGCGGCGAGCTCCGCAGCGGCGTCGGGTCCGGCCAGGATCTCGGGGAGCCGCTCCCCCGCGGCGTACTGCCCCTTCAGGGCCTCGCGCAGTGCCGGTACGGCCTTCTCGTCGGCGACCGCGACGGTCCCGGCCCGCAGCCTGCGCGCCTGCTCGGCGAGGAGGCCGACGCGGCCGCCCGCGGCGGAGAGCGCCGTGACGCGGAAGCGGTCGGGGTTGCGCAGGACGAGGTCGATGGCCTGGGTGCCGATCGAGCCCGTGGAGCCGAGGATCACGATGTCCCGCGGTCCGTCGCCCGTCAGGGGGTCGAAGACGAGATGCGGGTCGGCGAGGGGGGATGGGCTGTCGCTCATCCCCCTATTGTGGCCGTATCCCGGGCCCGGCCCGACAGGGCGTGCCCGATCGGGGTCACTCCTTCTCGTCGCGGGAGGGGTGACGGGGGTGGTCGCGGGACGTGTCGCGCAGGTCGTCGCGGGTGTCGAATTCGCCCTCCTGGACGCCCTCCGCGGTGTCCATCGTCGGTGCGCTGAAGCGGAGTTGGCCGTCGGTCTTGCGCGCCTCCAGGCTTTCGGCGCGGACGTCCAGGTTGAAGAGGTAGCCGACGGACTCCTCCTTGATGGCGTCCATCATGGCGGTGAACAGGTCGAAGCCCTCGCGCTGGAACTCGAACAGGGGGTCCCTGCCGAGGTAGGAGCGCATCCAGATGCCCTCCTGGAGATAGTCCATCTCGTACAGGTGCTCGCGCCATTTGCGGTCGAGGACGGAGAGCACCACGCGGCGTTCCAGTTCGCGCATGGCGTCGGGGCCGAGGGCCCGCTCGCGTTCCTCGTAGCGGGCGTGGATGTCGTCGGTCAGGGTCTCGGCGATCAGCAGTGGGGTGACCTCGGCGCGACCGCCCGCCTTCCGGTCGAGGTCGTCGGTGGTGACGCGGGCGGGGTAGAGCAGGCGGCAGGCGGTCCAGAGCCGTTCCAGGTCCCACTCCTCGGCGAAGCCGTCGGCGGTCTCGGCGGCGACGTACGCGTCGATGGTGTCGGCCATGAAGTGGTGCATCTGTTCGCGCAGGTCCTCGCCCTCGAGGACGCGGCGCCGTTCCTGGTAGATGAGGCCCCGCTGGCGGTTGAGGACCTCGTCGTACTTGAGGACGTTCTTGCGGGTCTCGAAGTGGTGCTGTTCGACCTGGGACTGTGCGGAGGCGATGGCGCGGGTCACCATCTTGTTCTCGATGGGCACGTCACCGGGGACGTTGGCCATGAGCATGACGCGTTCGACGAGTTCGGCGCGGAACAGACGCATCAGGTCGTCGCCGAGCGAGAGGTAGAAGCGGGAGCGGCCGGGGTCGCCCTGGCGGCCCGAGCGGCCGCGCAGCTGGTTGTCGATGCGGCGCGACTCGTGGCGTTCGGTGCCGAGGACGTAGAGCCCGCCGAGGGCGGTGACCTCGTCGTGCTCGGCGGCGGCCGCGGCGGCGATGCGGTCGAGGGCCGTGCGGTAGCCGTCCGGGGCGTCCTCGGGGGTGCGGCCGTCCGCCCGGAGCTCCGCCTCGGCCATGGCCTCGGGGTTTCCGCCGAGCATGATGTCGGTGCCACGGCCCGCCATGTTCGTGGCGACGGTGACGGCGCCCTTGCGGCCGGCCTGCGCGACGATCTGCGCCTCGCGCAGGTGGTTCTTGGCGTTGAGCACCTCGTGCGGGACGCCGCGCCGGGTGAGCAGGGCGGAGAGGTGCTCGGACTTCGCGACGGAGACGGTGCCGACCAGGATCGGCTGGCCGGTGCCGTGCTGCTCGATGATGTCGGCGACGACCGCCTCGAATTTGACGGACTCGTCGCGGTAGATCACGTCGGGCCGGTCGGCCCGGATCATCGGCTTGTTGGTGGGGATCGGCACGACGTGGAGTTGGTAGATCTGGTGGAATTCGGCGGCTTCCGTCATGGCCGTGCCGGTCATTCCGGCGAGTTTTTCGTAGAGGCGGAAGAAATTCTGGAGGGTGATCGTGGCGAGCGTCTGGTTCTCGTCCTTGATCTCCACGCCCTCCTTGGCCTCGATGGCCTGGTGGACGCCTTCGCTGTAGCGGCGTCCCGCGAGGATGCGTCCGGTGTGCTCGTCGACGATCAGGACTTCCCCGTCGGTGACGACGTAGTCCTTGTCCTTCTTGAAGTGTTCCTTCGCCTTGAGAGCGTTGTGCAGCTGACCTATGAGCGAGGTGTGGGCGGAGTCGTAGAAGTTGTCGATGCCCAGCTGGTCCTCGAGGAATTCGACGCCGCTGTCCAGTACGGCCACGGTGCGTTTCTTCGGGTCGTACTCGTAGTCGTACGCGGCGCGCAGTTCCGCGAGTTCCATTTTGCGCTGCGGCGCCGTGTACTTCTCTTCCTGGATCGCGACGCCCCGCATTCTGCGGACGGCGTCGGCGAAGAACGCGTACCAGTGCGTCGGCTGGTCGGCCGGGCCCGAGATGATCAGAGGAGTGCGGGCCTCGTCGATGAGGATGGAGTCCGCTTCGTCGACGATCGCGAAGTGGTGCCCGCGCTGCACCAGTTCGCTCTTCGACCAGGCCATGTTGTCGCGCAGGTAGTCGAAGCCGAATTCGTTGTTCGTGCCGTACGTGATGTCGCAGGCGTACGCGGCACGGCGTTCGTCCGGGCTCATGTCCGCCTTGATGACACCGACGGTCAGACCGAGGAATCGGTAGGCGCGGCCCATCCAGCGGGCGTCGCGCTCGGCCAGGTAGTCGTTGACCGTGACGAGGTGGACCCCCTTGCCGGTGAGGGCGTTCAGATACGCGGGCAGCGTGGCGGAGAGGGTCTTCCCCTCGCCCGTCTGCATCTCCGCGATGTTGCCGAGGTGGAGGGCCGCGCCGCCCATGACCTGGACGTCGAAGTGGCGCATGCCGAGGACGCGCCGTGCCGTCTCGCGGACGGTCGCGAAGGCCTCCGGGAGCAGCGCGTCGAGGCTCTCCCCGTCGGCGTACCGCTCCTTGTACTCGTCGGTTGAAGCGCGGAGTTCGGCGTCGGAGAGCCGCTCGATCTCGCCCTCGACGGAGTTGACCTGGTCCCTGACGCGTTCGAGCCTGCGCAGCATCCGGCCCTCGCCCGCGCGCATGATCCTGCCGGTGAGCCGGTCCAGCCTGAGGACGGACATGATGACCCCTCCCTGGCTCGCCGGCCGGTCCGCCCATTGTGGGCTGGGTCACACGGCGGCAGCAATGGTCCGCGCGCACTCCATCGACTCGGTGTGCGCGGTGTCGATCTCCAGGTCGTAGACCATGCCGCGGTGGACCACCTCGGCCTGCGACGCGGCCATCCCGGCGGCCCGGTCACCGCGGGCGATCCCGCGGGCCTCGGCGACCGCGGCGTCGCACCGGACGCCGACCCAGAGCACCGGCAGCCCGTCCAGGGCCTTCCGCCAGCGCCGCTGCGACTCCCCGCCGCCGAGGAAGATCTCGTCGACGATGATGCGGGCACCCGCGCGGGCCATCGCGGCGACCCCCTCGATCCACGCCGCCTCCAGGGTCCGGAACTCCTCCCCCACGCTCACCGTGCCGTCGGCCGCGAACTCGATGCCGCCGTCCGAGGACCGCAGGGACGCGGGCATCGCGGCGACCAGCGTGTCGGCGCCGAGGGCCAGCCACGGCTCCGGCAGGACCGACTGCAGACACCGCACGATCCCGGTCTTCCCCGAACTGGAACCACCGTTGAGAACGATCACCTGGGTCATCACCGGGTCACCGTAGGAGCGCCGCGCCCCCGCTCCAAACGATTTACCGGGGTTGGCGCCGGGCGGCGCGTCTTCAAGGCGGGACGGACGGCGGACGATCTCGGCACGGGTGCTCCCCGAACATGGCCGCAACGGCCGCACCGGCCGCTTGGAGCCCGCAAGCGCGACGCCCCCGGAGTGCGCGACACGTCGTTCCCGGCCGGGACACGGGTCGACCGTCGCGGACCTCGACCACTTCTTCCGCGAGCTGATCGACGGCCGTGTCGTCGACCGGAAGTCCCTCGCGCAGATGCAGCGCACGGGCCCAGTGCGCGTTCTGGACGGCGGGCGAAACGCTCGACTACGGGTTCGGCCCGACGCGGACCGAGGCTCCGGGGCGGCCGCGTGTACGGGGGGGCACGAGGGCACGGTCCGGGGCGCCGGGACGACGTCCCGGACCAGTGCCGACGGCCGGCGTCAGATGACTCTCGCCGTCAACCTCGTGCGGTGGAACAAGCCGGACGCCTCGGGGAAACCGCAGCCGCGCGCCATCGACGGCGCGCTCGCGGCCCTGCACCAGCCGGCGCTCGGCTGACCGCCGCCACCATGCCGGATCACTGCTCCTCGATCACCCTGCGCACATCGGGCCGCGGCGTCGCGGGCAGCGCGGTGTCCGCGATCCACGGGCCGTCACCGGAGGGGTCGACGACCCCTTCCTCCAGCCAGGTGTACGTCCCCGACAGAACGCCCTTGACGACCTTGCGGTCCAGGTCGTCGGTGTTGGTCCACAGCCGGCCGAAGAGTTCCTCGACCCGGATGCGGGACTGGCGGCAGAAGGCGTCGGCCAGTTGGTACGCCTCGCGTCCGTGGTCCTCGGTGGTGCGCAGGAGTTCGGCGCGTACGCACGCCGCGCTCATCGCGAACAGTTCGGCGCCGATGTCGACGATCCGGCCGAGGAAGCCCTGCTTGGTCTCCATCTTCCCCTGCCAACGGGACATGGCGTAGAAGGTGGAGCGGGCCAGCTTGCGGGCACTCCGCTCGACGTAGCGCAGGTGACCGGAGAGGTCGGCGTGGCCCTCGGGGTGGAACTCGGCGTACGAGCGCGGGAGTTGCCCCGGCCCCGCCACCAGTTTCGGCAGCCACTTGGCGTAGAAGCCGCCGGCCCGCGCGCCCGCCTTCGCCTTGTCGGAGAGGGTCTTGTCGGGGTCGATGAGGTCGCCCGCGACCTTCAGGTGGGCGTCCACCGCTTCGCGGGCGATCAGCAGGTGCATGATCTCGGTGGAGCCCTCGAAGATGCGGTTGATGCGCAGGTCGCGCAGGACCTGCTCGGCGGGGACGGCGCGTTCGCCGCGGGCCGCGAGGGACTCGGCGGTCTCGAAGCCGCGGCCGCCGCGGATCTGGACGAGCTCGTCGGCCATCAGGCACGCCATCTCGGAGCCGTACAGCTTGGCGAGGGCCGCCTCGATGCGGATGTCGTTGCGGTCCTCGTCGGCCATCTGCGAGGACAGGTCGAGGACGGCCTCCAGCGCGAACGTCGTCGCCGCGATGAAGGAGATCTTCGAGCCGACCGCCTCGTGGAACGCGACGGGCTTGCCCCACTGCTCCCGGGCGGCCGACCACTCGCGGGCGATCTTCAGACACCACTTGCCCGCGCCGACGCACATGGCGGGCAGCGAGAGCCGCCCGGTGTTGAGGGTGGTGAGCGCGATCTTGAGGCCGGCGCCCTCGGATCCGATGCGGTGGGCGGCGGGGACCCGTACGTTGTGGAAGCGGGTCACACCGTTCTCCAGGCCGCGCAGGCCCATGAACGCGTTGCGGTTCTCCACGGTGACGCCCTCGGACGCCGCCTCGACGACGAACGCGGTGATGCCGCCCTTGTGTCCCTCGGACTTCGGCACCCGCGCCATGACGACCAGCAGGTCGGCGACGACGCCGTTCGTGGTCCACAGTTTCACGCCGTCGAGCACGTAGTCGTCGCCGTCGGGCACCGCCGTGGTGGCGAGGCGCGCCGGGTCGGAGCCGACGTCGGGCTCGGTGAGCAGGAACGCGGTGATGTCGGTACGGGCACAGCGCGGCAGGAACGCGTCCTTCTGCTCCTGCGTGCCGAAGATCTTCAGGGGCTGCGGTACGCCGATCGACTGATGCGCGGAGAGCAACGCGCCGACCGCCGGGTTGGCGGAGCCGACCAGGGCGAGGGCCTTGTTGTAGTACACCTGCGTGAGACCGAGTCCGCCGTACTTCGTGTCGATCTTCATGCCGAGGGCGCCGAGCTCCTTGAGGCCGTTGAGCACCTCGTCGGGGATCTTCGCCTCGCGCTCGATGCGCGCTGAGTCGATCTTCGTCTCGCAGAAGTCGCGGAGCTTGGCGAGGAACTCCTCGCCGCGCTGCGCGTCCTCGTCGGGCGGCATCGGGTGCGGGTGGACGAGGTCGAGCCGGAATCGCCCGAGGAAGAGTTCCTTGGCGAAGCTGGGCTTGCGCCAGTCCTGCTCGCGGGCGGCCTCGGCGACCTGCCGGGCCTCGCGTTCGCTCACGGACGGTTTGGAGGTTGGTGCGGACATGAGGAGCTCACCTCGCCGCGGAGTGGGGCCGTCGGGCCGGTCGGCCCGATCGTGACCCGGTCGGTTACTGACTGGTGCTACTGGATCGTTGGTACCCGATTCGCCCCGCTCCTGCCAGTCCTCGCGCAGCCATCGCTCCACCGGGGAAGGCCGAGGAGACGGTGGGTCAGCTCCATCAGGCGTGCCCTCGCCCCGGTGTCGTACGCCTGCTCGTGGGCGCGCGTGTCGGTGTACTGGTCGAAGTAGCGGCCGGTCGTGCCGTCGAGTTCGGGATCGACGAGGAGCCGCACGGTGGGCCGCACCCCTTCCTCCACGCCGACGAGCGGGGCGAGGCCGTACGCCCGCACGCCCTCCGTGTCCATCAGGTGCGCCGGATGGAGGGCGTTCACGGTGACGCCGGTGCCTTCCAGTTCGACGCCGAGCTCGAAGGTCGTCATGATCATGGCGACCTTGCTGCGGCAGTAGGCGCGCAGCCCCTCATAGCCGTGCTCCAGCATGACGTCGTCGAAGTCCACCGCTTCCTGCCCGATGGAGGCCACGTTGACGACGCGGGCGGGCGCGGACGCGGTGAGCAGGGGCAGCAGGCCGCGGACGAGTGCGTAGGGCGCGAGGTGGTTCACGGCGAACCGCAGCTCGTGGCCCTGGGCGCTGAACTCCCGCCGGAGGGGCTCGGCGCCGCCGCCCGCGACGGCGTTGTTGACGAGCCCGTCGAGCCGGGGTTCGGCGGCGGAGATCTCGGCGGCCAGCGCGCGCACCTGGTCGAGGTCGGCGAGATCGGCGAGGTAGGTGCGGACGGGGGCGCCCGGCGCGTGCTTGCGCACCTCCGCCGCGACGGCGTCGAGCCGGGTCCGGTCGCGGCCGTGCAGGAGGACGGCGTGGCCGCGGGTGGCGAGGTCGAGCGCGATGCCGCGGCCGAGGCCCTGGGTCGCGCCGGTGACGAGGGTGGTGTGTCGGTCCATGGGGACCACGGTGGGGGCGCGGGGAGGCGGGTGGGGAGAGCGTGCCGAGCCTGGTGTCAGCACCACCAGGCGGGCTCACGGAGGCGGGGCGGGGTGTACGACAACGGCCGGAGCCCCCGCACAGTGGGCTCCGGCCGTTGGTCTCGGACGCGGCCGGTCTCGGACGCGGCCGGTCTCGGGACGCTCGGTCCTACAGGGCGAGGCCCGTCAGGACCATGACGCGCTCGTACGTGTAGTCGTCCATCGCGAAGCGCACGCCCTCACGGCCCACGCCGGACTGCTTCACGCCGCCGTACGGCATCTGGTCGGCGCGGTAGGAGGGGGCGTCGCCGATGACCACGCCGCCGACCTCGAGCTCGCGGTGCGCGCGGAAGGCGGTCTGCAGGTCGTGCGTGAAGACGCCCGCCTGGAGGCCGTACTTGGAGTCGTTGACGGCGTCGAACGCCTCGGTCTCGCCGTTCACCTTCTTCAGGGTGAGGACGGGGCCGAAGACCTCCTCGCAGGCGATCGTGGTGTCGGCCGGTACGTCGGCGAGGACGGTCGGCGCGTACGAGGCGCCGTCGCGCTTGCCGCCGGTCAGGATCTTGGCGCCCGCCTTCGCCGCCTCGTCGACCCAGGACTCCACGCGCTTCGCGGCGTCCTCGTTGACGAGCGGGCCGACCTCGGTCGCCGGGTCGGACGGGTCGCCGGTGACCTGGGCCTCGACGGCCTTGACCACGCGCGGCACGAGCCGGTCGTACACGGACGCGTCCGCGATGACCCGCTGCACGGAGATGCAGGACTGGCCGCCCTGGTAGTTGGAGAACGTGGCGATGCGCGAGGCGGCCCAGTCGAGGTCCTCGTCGGAGGACCAGTCGCCGAGGACGACGGCCGCGCCGTTGCCGCCGAGCTCCAGAGTGCAGTGCTTGCGCGGCACCGAGTCCATGATCGCGTAGCCGACCTTCTCGGAACCCGTGAAGGAGATGACCGGCATCCGCTCGTCCTGGACGAGGGCGGGCATCTTGTCGTTGGCGACCGGCAGGATGCTCCACGAACCGGCCGGCAGGTCCGTCTCGGCGAGCAGCTCGCCGAGGATCAGGCCGGAGAGCGGGGTGGCCGGGGCCGGCTTGAGGATGATCGGCGCGCCGACGGCGATGGCCGGGGCGACCTTGTGCGCGCAGAGGTTCAGCGGGAAGTTGAACGGCGCGATGCCGAGGACGACGCCCTTGGGGAAGCGGCGGGTCAGGGCGAGACGGCCCTGGCCGCCGGCGTCGGTGTCGAGGCGCTGGGCCTCGCCGCCGTTGAAGCGGCGGGCCTCCTCAGCGGCGAACCGGAAGACGGAGACGGCACGGCCGAGCTCTCCTCGGGCCCACTTGATCGGCTTGCCGTTCTCGGCGGAGATCAGCTGGGCGATCTCCTCGGTGCGCTCGACCAGGCGGTTCGACACGTGCATGAGGGCGGCGGCGCGGACGTGGGCCGGGGTGGCGGCGAACTCGTCACGCACGGCGTACGCGGCGGCGACGGCTTCCTCCACCTGGGCGTCGGTCGGGACGGCGGCCTTGCCGACGACCCGGCCGTCCCAGGGCGAGGTGACGTCGAAGGTGGTCTCGCCGGTGGTCTGGCGACCGGCGAGCCAGAAGGCGTGGATGGAAGTCATGTCGATTCCGGCCCTTCCGCGGGGGTGTGTCTGGGGGTACGTACGTCCCTCACGGTAGGGGTAGGGGTGGGCGTCGACGTTTGTCCTGTGCGGAGTGCTGGCCGGGGGCCTTGTGCCGCTTTGTATGTGTCGCCGTCGCCCTTGGGGCTCGGCTCCGCCGGGGCCGGGCGCTCCTCGTCCGCGGGCCGGGGGGGCTCGTCGCGCAGTTCCCCGCGCCCCTGGTCGGGCGTGGCTCAGTCCGAGTTCGTTGATGTGGCCTTCAGGGAGAGCCACAGCTCCATGCGGACGTCCGGGTCGTCCAGGGAGCGGCCCAGGATCTCCTCGACCCGGCGCATGCGGTAGCGGAGGGTGTGGCGGTGGACGCCCAGGTCCGCTGCGGCCGCGTCCCACTGGCCGTGGCGGGAGAGCCAGGCGCGGAGGGAGGCGACCAGGTCGCCGCGGCCCGTCGCGTCGTGTTCGTGCAGGGCGCGGAGGAGGCCGTCCGCGAACGCCCGTACCGCGTCGTCCGCGAGGAGCGGCAGGACGGAACCCGCGGCCAGCTCCTCGTGCTCGACCAGCGCGCGGCCCCGACGCCGTGCGACGGACAGCGCCTGCTCCGCCTGTTTGTACGCCGTCGCCGCGGCGATCGGTCCGGCCGGCGCGGACAGGCCCATCACCAGTTCGCCCTCCTCTCCCGAGGTGGACGTATCGCGTCCTGCCGTCAGCCGGCCCGCCTCCAGCGCCGCCGCGTACTCCGCGCACGCCCGCACTCCCGCGCCCCCGTCCACGACGAGCAGCACGAGCCGTTCCCCGTAGGGGACGACGAGCAGTGCCTCGCCGGAGCGCGCGGCCGCCGCTTCGACGACGTCGACGAGGCCGGCGAGCGGATCGCCGTTCCCGGAGGCGTCGGCCACCGCGGCGAGCACCGCGGCGGACGCGGTGCCGGGCATCGCGTCGGCCGCGCCCTCGCCGTTCTCCTCCGCGCCCGCCCGCACCCGCGCCGCGGACGCCGACGCGACCTGCGCGACGACCAGGCGAAAGGGGGCGTCGAGGAGGCTTCCGTACAGTTCGCCGGCGACCGTTCGCGCGTGGTCGGGCTCCCCCGCGAGCAGCATCCGCAGGACCGCCGCGCCGATCCGCTGCTCGGCGGCGTGCAGGGAGCGGGAGCGCTCGGTGGTGAGGGTGAGGAGGGCGATGGCGGAGTGGACCGCGTAGCGCTCGGCGGTGCCGAGGGTCGACGCCGTACCGACGGCGAGCGCCGCGCGCGGCCTGCGTCCCGTGCCGAGGGAGTGCAGCTCCACGCGGTCCTCGGCGCCCGCGACGACGGAACTGGCGGGCGCTGGACGCTCCCTGAGGCGTTCCACGTCGGCGGTGACCCGCGCGGCCCTGCGGTTGGCCCACTCCGGCGCGGCGGCGACCACGGCGCCCGACGCGTCGTACAGCGCGGCCCACCCGTCGACCTGTCCGGCGAGCGCGAGGAGCAGCCCCTCGGGGCCGTCGCTCAGCGCCTGCTTGGTCAGCTCGCGCTGGGCGGCGAAGCCCGCCGTCACGGCGCGGTACTGCTCGGCGGCGATGGCGGCGGACACGGCCTTGCTGATGGCGAGGAACGGGGTGCGCCGCGGCACCTCGATGAGCGGCAGGTCGGCGTCGGTCGCGGCGTCGACGAGGGCCTTCGGGATGTCGGGGTAGTGCACGCCGACGGCGAAACCGAGCCCGACGACTCCGGCGCCGGCCAGCCGCTTCACGTACCGCCGCATGGCGTCCGGGTCCTCCGCGTCCAGCTTGAGCGCGGTGATCAGGAGGAGTTCGCCGCCCTCCATGTAGGGGACGGGGTCGGCGAGCTCGCTGGCGTGCGCCCAGCGCACGGGGGCGTCCAGGCGGTCCTCGCCCGCGCGCACGGTCAGCTTGAGCGCGGAGTGGTGGACGAGCGAGGCGAGCGTGGGCGGCATGGGACCTTCAGGTCTGCGGCAGGCGGGGCGGATGGGTTGGTTCTCCGGCCCCCGGTTCGCGGGCGCCGGATGTGGATCTTTTGGCCGGTCCGTATGAACGACCTGTGTCGATTCTGCCTCACCGTATGGTGCGGCAGAGACCGAACTCCCCGTACGTGTGATCCGGAGGGGGTGACCCGGCGCGTCCTGCGCGCCGGTCCCGCGCCGGACCTACCGGGTGCCCCGTCCACGCCGCTTCAGGCCGCGCCCCGTGCCGCTTCAGGAGCGCAGGTCGACCAGGAGCGGGGGCGCGTGCTCCCCGCGTACGTCCGTCAGGGACAGCACGGCGTGCCCCGGCGGCACCCCGTGCGCCAGCTCGGAAGCGGACCACCGCTCGCGCTCGACCTGACGGACGGTGACGGCGCGGGCCGTCGGCGCGTTGCCGGTGATGACGCGGCGCAGCATGTGCACGGTTTTGCCGAGCGGGGTCTCGGCGATGATCTGCCGGTCGGTCACATCGCGGGCCTCTGTCCACTCCTTGCCCCAGACCTCCGCGAAGTCCTGGCCGTCCCACGGCGTGAGCCCGGAGAGCGCCATGCGGCAGCCGATCGCGCCGAGCAGCGGTGTGCGCAGCGGACGGGGTACGTCGTCGAGCGTACGCAGAGTCATGACGACGCCCGCGTTGGCGGACCGCAGCCGCTGGACCCGGCGTACGGATTCCGGGGTGATCGTGCCCGACGCGTCGTCCAGGACGAGGCAGGCGAAGAGGGAGCGGTCCTCGCGTCCCGCGGCGACCGCCGTGAACTGGGCGAGGACGAGGCGGGCCAGGATCCGCGAGGCGTCGGCGTGCCCGCGCTCGGGGAGGTCGATGCGGACCCGTACGGGGTGGTCGAGGGCGCGCAACGAGAACGGGGTACTGCGCCCCGAGGTGTCGAAGAACGGCGCGAAGGCGGGCCGGTCCAGGAGTGCGATGCGGTCGGCGAGGACCGCGCCCGGGTCGCCGGGGTGGCCCAACTGGCGTTCGCGGGCGTCGAGTTCCCTGATCATCGCGTCGTGCCCGGCGGACTGGAGTGCCTTGCGCAGGGCGGCGAGCGGGCCGGGCGCTCCGTCGAGCAGGGCGCGCAGCTCGGGCACCGAGGGGAAGCGCCGGTGGACGGCGAGGAAGGGGCCGAGGAGCTGGGCGAGGCAGGTCGTGGAGCGGCGGCTGTCACCGCTGGGGTGCGGGTCGACGAGGTCGCCGACGAGGGCCTCGGCGAGGACGGCGGCGGCTTCGTCGGGGTCGTTGGTGCCGCCGTACAGGTCGAGGTCGTACACGGAGTCGGGCTGTCCGATCCGGACGATCACGTCGTAGTCCTCGGCGGGCCCGAGCCCCGCGCCCGCCGCGCCGACGACGACCACGGCGGCCCGCCCGGCGAGTGCGCCCAGGCACAGGGACTCGGCGATGGGCCAGACCACGCGGCCGGTCTTGCCGGAGCCGCCGGGGCCGACGGCGAGCAGGGAGGTGCCGAGCAGGTCGGGGCCGAGGGCGAGCCCGGTGCCGCGGTAGGCGTAGGGGTTGCGGGGGTCGTCGGCGGTCGTGCCGATCCGCACCTGCGCGGTGGCGAGGTCGTGCCGGGCGGCCCGCGCGGGCAGGTCCCTGTCACCCGAGGGGTGCGGGCAGGCGCGGGCGCCGTCGCGCACGACGGCGTCGGTGAAGACGTGCAGGGGGCTGTGGCCGGTGCGCACGGACCGCCAGGCCCGCGCGATCCGCGCGTGGTCCACGTCCCGCATCAGTCCGGCCCGCGCGTCGGCGGCGAGCCGGTCGGCGGCGGCCTCCGCGCCCGCGGCCCGCAGCTGCGGCCAGCGGACGGGGTCGTCCTCGGGGGCGGGCGGCGGCGGGGGCGCGTCGGGGCGGCGCAGCCGGGGGGCGACGAAGCGGCGCCAGACCTCGCCCCAGCGGCCGAGCCTGCCGACGCCGATCATGATGGCGAACGCGATGAGGGTGTAGTAGCCGTACCAGACGACGGCGTTGCCGACCTTGTCGCCGGTGTAGAGCCAGGCGTCGGGCAGGAACAGTTCGATCGGCAGGACCCACCAGCCGCCCAGGTACCCGTTCCACAGCAGCGACCAGATGAGCCAGCCGACCAGGAACGAGATCAGGGCGCCGCTGAGCAGTTGCCGGGTCGGCACGGTGTCGGGTTCCTGGGCGGGCCGCGGCTTGTGCGCGAACCGCCAGATGCCGGGCAGGGCGTCGGGGCGCGGCGCGCGCAGCCAGGCGAGGAAGGCGGCCCCGTCGGGCAGCGGCGGCGCTCCGGGGGCCTGCGCGGGCCGGGGCGGCAGACCGGACACCGGGCCGCGCGCGCCCTGTGGTGGCGTGGCGGGTCCCTGCGGGGGCGGTACGGACCCGGTCGGTGGCGACGCCGGGCGCGGCACCGGCGTCGCATGCGTGCCCTGCGCGTCCTGCGTGCCGTCGGAATCCACGATTCTTGCCCCCTGGCCTGCCGCTCTCTTGTTTCGCGGGTCAATCTAGTGCCCCTGCGGGGCGAGCTCACCGGATACGCGCCCGGCGATGAGCTCTCCGCTATGTCCACCACGGACAACCGCCGCGTCGAACGACTCCCCCATGGAGCATGCCCACCCCCTGGTGCCGCCCCTAACCTGCGAAGAAAGCAGTAGAGCGTCCGTATCGTCGCCCCACCCCCGTCAGCAACAGGAGCCCCTCATGACTGCCCTTCCGCAGGAGCGCCGCGTCGTCACCGCCATCCCCGGTCCGAAGTCGCAGGAGCTGCAGGCCCGCCGTACCGCCGTGGTAGCCGGTGGCGTGGGCTCCGTGCTGCCCGTCTTCACCGCCCGCGCGGGCGGCGGCATCATCGAGGACGTCGACGGCAACCGTCTGATCGACTTCGGCTCCGGCATCGCCGTGACGTCCGTGGGCGCCTCCGCCGAGGCCGTCGTGCGCCGGGCCTCCGCCCAGCTGCGGGACTTCACCCACACCTGTTTCATGGTCACGCCGTACGAGGGCTACGTCGCCGTCGCCGAGGCGCTGGCGGAGCTCACGCCGGGTGACCACGCGAAGAAGTCGGCGCTGTTCAACTCCGGCGCCGAGGCCGTCGAGAACGCCGTGAAGATCGCGCGTGCGCACACCAAGCGCCAGGCCGTCGTCGTCTTCGACCACGGCTACCACGGCCGCACCAACCTCACGATGGCGCTGACCGCCAAGAACATGCCGTACAAGCACGGCTTCGGCCCGTTCGCCCCCGAGGTGTACCGCGTCCCGGTGGCGTACGGCTACCGCTGGCCGACGGGTGCCGAGAACGCCGGTCCCGAGGCCGCCAAGCAGGCCATCGACATGATCAACAAGCAGGTCGGCGCCGAGAACGTCGCCGCGATCATCATCGAGCCGGTGCTCGGCGAGGGCGGCTTCATCGAGCCCTCGAAGGGCTTCCTGCCGGAGATCGTGCGGTTCGCCAACGACAACGGCATCGTCTTCGTGGCCGACGAGATCCAGTCCGGCTTCTGCCGCACGGGCCAGTGGTTCGCCTGTGAGGACGAGGGCATCGTCCCGGACCTCATCACCACCGCCAAGGGCATCGCGGGCGGTCTGCCGCTCGCCGCCGTGACGGGCCGCGCCGAGATCATGGACGCCGCGCACGCGGGCGGCCTCGGCGGCACCTACGGCGGCAACCCGGTGGCCTGCGCCGGTGCGCTCGGCGCCATCGAGACCATGAAGGAGCTCGACCTCAACGCCAAGGCGAAGAACATCGAGTCGGTCATGAAGGCCCGGCTCTCCGCCATGGCCGAGAAGTTCGACATCATCGGCGACGTCCGCGGCCGCGGCGCGATGATCGCCATCGAGCTGGTCAAGGACCGTACGACCAAGGAGCCGAACCCCGAGGCGACCGCCGCGCTGGCCAAGGCCTGCCACGCGGAGGGCCTGCTCGTGCTGACCTGCGGCACGTACGGCAACGTCCTGCGGTTCCTGCCGCCGCTGGTCATCGGCGACGACCTGCTGAACGAGGGCCTGGACATCATCGAGGGCGCCTTCGCCCGCGTCTGAGCGTCCCCGGCCGGGTGTGACCGTCGGGGCGTGTGAAGAAGGTGTGCGGGCCCCATGACGGGTTGCCGTTCCGGCTGTCGGCCCGCCATCCGCTGCCGTACGGTTTCTGCAGATGAGAGAAACACCCCGCTCACAGGGGACTGTGAGCGGCACCACGGCGGAGCCTCCCCAGCCCCGTCCTGGTAGTGCCTAGCGCACACGGCCGGAGCCCTGAGCTCCGGAACTCCTCACCGATCGGACGGCCGCCCGCCCCACACCCCCCGGGGCGCGCGGCCCCCCGATCCGGAAGACCGCTTCGGAGACTCCCCCCGACGGACCCGCGTGAGCAGGTCCCCTCGGACAGTCCGGGCCGGTCGGCCACCGAAGGGCCGGCGCACTCCCCCCCTTGCGCCGGCCCTTCGGCATGTCGGGGCCGAGACCCTGACACTCCCGCTCAGCTCGCCCGGACGGTTCTCCGGCCCTGCGCGTCCAGCAGGTTGCCCGCCCGCTTCGCCGTCCGCAGCGTGATGCAGCGGTCCGCGATCCGTACGCCCTCCAGACCGTCCTCGATCCGCGCCTCCAGCCGCGTGACGTCGGCGAGTTCACGCATCCAGACACAGACCGCCAGGTTGTACGTGCCGACGGTGGTGACCACCAGGCGTGCCTCGTCCAGGCGGGCGAGACGGGCCGCGACCCCCGCGAGGCGCCGCGCCGGGACCTGGAGGAAGAACCAGGCCTGCACGGACCGCCCGCACTTCGCGCGGGCGACGTCCGTCCACAGTGCCACCCGCCGGTGCCGGAGCAGGCGTTGCACGACCTCGCGTGCCCGGCGCACGGGGACGTCCGTGCGGGCCGCGATCGTGGTGGCGGGCATCCGCCCGTCCTCGCGCAGGGCCGCGAGGACCGCGCGCTCCAGGCCGGTCGGCGCGACCGGGGCGCCCGGTTCGCGCGCGCCGTGCTCCGTGAACCGGGCCGCCTGGTCCGCGGGCAGCTCCCCGAGCCGCCAGTCACCCGCCTCCCGGACGAAGGACGTGACGAGCTGGGTGCGCACCGCCCGGATCTGCGGTCCGGTGCCGAGGCGCTTCAGGAGGTAGTCGGCAAGCGCCACCTCGTCGTGCGCGCAGACGCCGACGAGCAGGTCGCGCCCGCCGGACGCGAGGTCGAGCGTCTGGCACTCCTGGTCGCCGACGAGCGAGTCGGCCACCTCCAGGGGGTTGCCCGCGCACTCCACCTCGACGACGGCGAGGCGGCCCTGCGCGGGCCCCGGTTCGTACGCCGTCACCCAGGCGAGGCCCGCCGCCCGCAGCCGGTTCCAGCGGCGCGCGACGGTGACGGCGTCCACGCCCAGCACGCTGCCGACCTTCGCCCACGAGGCCCGCGGCTCGATCTGCAGCGCGCTCACGATGCGCAGGTCCAGTCCGTCGAGGCCCGGATCCGCCGCGAGCGGCTCGGCCGCGCCGCCGGTCGGCGCATGGGTTCTCACAACTCCCTGTATAACGCGCCTTCCTGCGCGAGACAGGTCGTTTTCGGCGTGATCCTGCACAGCACTCCTCGCCGCCCCACCGCTGCGTGAAGATCGCGGAGCGTCCTTCCCGGTCGCCGTCAGCGCACCAACAGGCCCACGCGGGAGTACAGTTGAGCATCCCCTACATATCGCGCCGCCGTTTCCTGCAGACGACGACGGCCGTCGGTGCCGCTGCCACGACGGGCGCGTTCGCGGGCCTCGGCAGCGCCCACGCCGCCGCTGCGGCCCCCGGTGGTGAGACGGCCGCCGCGACCCGGCTGCGCTTCACCGCCACCACCAACGGCGCCGCCTCCCTCGCGGGCGACCGGCTCGTCGCCGAGGTGCAGGGCGTGCTGTGGTCCCTGCCGCGCACGGGCGGCGACGCCGTGCCGCTCACCCCCGCCGACCTGGAGCCGACGCGTCCGGTGCACACCGGCGACGGCCGGCTGATCGCCGTCTGCGCGTTCCGCACCGGCAACTTCCACATCTGGACGCTGAAGCCGGACGGCTCCGAGCTCACCCAGCGCACCGACGGCCCGTGGGACGACCGCGGCCCGGCCTGGTCGCCCGACGGCAAGCGGATCGCGTTCGCCTCCGAGCGGGGCGGCGACCCCGTCACGGGTGCCCCCTTCCGCATCTGGGTCCTCGACCTCGCGACCGGCGAGCTGACCCGGCTCACCGGGCGGCCCGGCCAGTCCGGTCCCGAGCAGGACGGCGCGTGGGAGGACTTCGACCCCGTCTGGTCGCCGGACGGCAAGCGGGTGCTGTTCGTCCGCGCCGCGGTGAGGTCGGGCGCGCTGGACGCCCGCACGATCGCGTCCGTGGCCGCCGACGGCAGCGGCGCGGTGACCGTGGAGCACACCGACCCCACCACCGCCCAGATCTTCGTGCCCGCCGTCTCCTCGACCGGCACCCTGGCGTACCTGCGCACGACCGCGGCGCCGAACGCCTCCTGCGCCCTCGTCGTGGACGGCAAGGCGGTCGCGGTCGGCGGCGACGTGGAGCCCGCGCCGCCCCGCTGGATCTCCGCGAAGGAGCTGCTCCTCACGGTCGACGGCCACTTCACCGTCGTACGCGCCGACGATCCCGGCACGCGGAAGGACATCCCCTTCACCGCGCCGCTGCCCGTCGACCGACCGGACTACCGGCTCAAGACGTTCGACCTGTCCGACACGGCGAGCCGCCCCGTGCGCGCCTACGACCTGCCCGTGCTGTCGCCCGACGGCAAGCGGGTCGCCTTCACCGCGCTCAACTCCCTCTGGGTGGGCGACGTCTCGGGCGGCAGGGCGCCGCGCAGGGTGACGCGGGCCAAGGCCACCGGGTACCTCTACGCGGCAGCCTGGACGCCCGACGGCAAGGCGCTGCTGTTCTCCGACGACCGCGACGGCATGCCCGCGATCCGCAGACGTGACCTGGACACCGGCAAGGAGACCGTCCTCGCGTCCGGCGGGCGCATCCAGGCGGCGCTCTCCCCCGACGGCCACCGCCTCGCCTGCTTCGACCTCGCGACGAACCTGCTGGTACGGGATCTGCGGACCGGCGAGGAGAAGGTGCTCGCGACCAGTCCGCCCGGCGGTGAGCTGTCCGGGAGGCCCAGCTGGTCCCCCGACGGCCGCCACGTCGCCGTCAGCTTCCGCAACCGCGTCAACCAGCGCTTCCGCGAGGGCTACAACCTGATCCGCGTCATCGACACGGCCGACGGCTCCGCCCGGACCCACGCCGTGGCGCCCCACACCTCCATCTCCGACCGCAACAGCAACGGCCCCGTCTGGTCCCCCGACGGCCGTCACATGGCCGCGGTCGTCGAGTCCGCGCTGTGGCTGCTGCCCGTGGACGCCGACGGCACCCCGGACGGCAAACCCCGCGTCTTCCCCGCGGAGGCCGCCGACCATCCCACCTGGTCGGGCGACAGCGGCCACGTCCTGTACCTTTCCGCGGGCCGCCTCCGGCTCCTGACCGTGGCGGACGGCAGTGTCCGTACGGTCAAGCTGCCGCTCACCACCCGGCGACCCGCGCCCGAGGACACCGTCCTCCACGCGGGCCGCTTCTGGGACGGCTCCGGGGGCGACGACAGCGTCCGCGAGGACGTCGACGTGACCATCCGGGGCGGCCGTGTCACGGACGTCGCGCCGCACCGCGCCGGGCGCGCGGCGGGCCGCCGTGTCGACGCCTCCGGACAGACCGTGATCCCCGGCCTGTGGGACACGCACATGCACCCGCAGCCGGCCGTCTACGGCGGCCGTCAGTCCGCCCTGTTCCTCTCCTACGGCGTCACCAGCGCCATGTCGATGGGCGGTTCCGGCTACGAGGGGGCGAGGCTGCGCGAGGCCACCGCCTCCGGGGAGCTGACCGGTCCCCGGCTCGTCACGGCGAGCGAGGTCCTCGACGGGTCGCGCGTCGCGTGGGACAACCGCGTCCACGCGACGCGCGAGGGCCTTCGCCTGACACTCTCCCGGGGCAAGGCCCTGGACTGGGACTTCGTCAAGACGTACGTCCGCGCCCCCGCCTGGGTGATGGAGGAGGCGGCTCGCTTCGCGCACGAGGAGATGGGCGTGCGCTGCGGCAGCCACAACCTCTCCCCCGGCATCCAGCTCGGCCAGGACCTGACGACGCACCTCCAGGCCACCCAGCGCGCCGAGTTCGGCCACGCGACGTCCGCGGGCGAGCTCGCGTACCAGGACGTGACGGAGATCTACACCGCCACCGGCGACTTCCACCTCGTCGCCACGCCGTTCTCGGCGACGCCCCTGATCGGCGCGGCGCCGGGCCTCGCCGACGACGAGCGGGTCACCCGGCTGATGCCCCCGTGGGAGACGGCCCAGGTGCGGAGCCTGGCCGCGCAGCCGCCCACCGAGGCGCAGCTGGCGACGATGGCGCGGGAGACCGACATCTACCGCAGGATCACGACCGGCGGCGGCCTGATCGCCCTCGGCACGGACTCGCCGGGCATCCCGACCGGCCTGGGCGTCCACATCGGTCTGCGCGCGCTGAGGCGCGGCGGCTACTCGGTCTCCGAGGCGCTGCGCACGGCGACCTCCGCGCCCGCGCGGATCTTCGGTCTCGACCGGGACCTCGGCACGCTGGAGGTGGGCAAGCTCGCCGACCTGGTGGTGGTCGACGGCGACCCGTTCGCGGACTTCGACTCACTGGTGCGCACGGTGTCGGTGATGCGCGGCGGCGTCCCGTACGAGGTGAGCGACCTGGTGTCGGCGGTGCCCGCGGTGCGGGTGACGGCCGCGGAGCGCGAGCAGTGGGCCCGGACGGGCAAGCAGCTGCGGACCAAGTGCTGCGACCACGAGCACTGAGTCGCCGGACCGGTGGGGGCCTGCCGCCGTGCCAGGCTGTAGCGCATGTCTGCAACCCCGGCCCCGCGACGGCCGGTCCTCACCCTGGCGCCGAGCGTCCTCCTCTTCGCGCTGCTGACCTGGCAGGTCGTCGCCGACGGGCCGCTGCGCCGCGCCGACGAGCGCGTGGGGCGCGCCCTCACCGGGAGCCGGCTGCCGGACCGTGCCGCCGAGTTCCTCGCCGATCTCGGCAACGCCACGGTGGCCGTGCCGGTGCTTGTGGCCGTGGCGGCGTACACCGCTTGGCGGGCGCGGCGCGGCGGTGCGTTCCGGTGGTGGCTGCCCGCGGTCGCCGCGCTGGTCGCGATGGCGGCGGTGCCCGTGCTGGTGGTGCCGCTCAAGGCGGTGATCGGGCGTACGGGCCCGCCCGGCATGGCGGGCGACGGTTACTTCCCCTCCGGCCACGCGGCGACGGCCGCCGTCGCCTACGGAGCGGCGGTCCTGCTCCTGCTGCCGCTGCTCCGTGGCGCGTACGGCCGTCGCGAACTGGTCATCGGGTGCTGCCTGTTGAACGTGGCAGTGGGGTTCGGGCTGGTGCGGCGGGGCTACCACTGGCCGTTGGACGTGGTGGCGAGCTGGTGCCTGGCCGCGGTGCTGCTTCGGGCGGTGGTGCTGGTGGTCAGCCGAAGTACCGGTCGAAGTTCTTCGAGAACTCCCAGTTGTCGAAGCGGTCCCAGTTGATCGACCACGTCATGAGGCCGCGCAGGTCCGGCCAGGTCCCGTGAGTCTTGTACGTGCCGCAGTTGCTGCCCTTGGTGAGGCAGTCCAGGGCCTTGTTGACCTCACCCGTGGACACGTGGCCGTTGCCCGCGTGGACGGAGGCGGGCATGCCGATGGCGACCTTGCGGGGCGGCAGCGGCGGGAAGACGTTGTTCTTGTCGCCCGCCACGGGGAAGCCGGTGAGCAGCATGTCGGTCATGGCGACGTGGAAGTCCGCGCCGCCCATGAAGTGGTACTGGTTGTCCAGGCCCATGATCGGCCCCGAGTTGTAGTCCTGGACGTGCAGCAGCGTCAGGTCGTCGCGCAGGGCGTGGATGACCGGCAGGTACGCGCCCGCACGAGGGTCCTGGCCGCCCCACTTCCCCGTGCCGTAGAACTGGTACCCGAGCTGCACGAAGAAGGTCTCGGGCGCCATGGTGAGCGTGAAGCCCGGCCCGTACCTGGCCTTGAGGGTCTTCACCGCCGAGATGAGGTTGACGATCACCGGTGTCTTCGGGTTCTTGAAGTCGGTGTCGTCGGCGTTGAGCGAGAGCGAGTGGCCCTCGAAGTCGATGTCCAGGCCGTCGAGCCCGTACTCGTCGATGATCTTCGAGACCGACGCGACGAAGGTGTCGCGGGCCTGCGCCGTCTTGAGCTGGACCTGGCCGTTCTGGCCGCCTATGGAGATCAGGACCTTCTTGCCCGCCGCCTGCTTGGCCTTGATCGCGGCCTTGAACTCGTCCTTCGTCTCGACGTTCGGGCACTCCGACTTGGGACACAGGTCGAAGCGGATGTCGCCCGAGGTGGCGGAGGTGGGTTCACCGAAGGCGAGGTCGATGATGTCCCAGCTGTCGGGGGTGTCGGCGAGCCGGGTGTAGCCGGAGCCGTTGGCGAAGCTGGTGTGCAGATAGCCGACGAGGGCGTGGTCGGCGGTCGCGGCCCGCGGTCCGGTGTCCCGGGGTTCGGGGGCCGCCGCGGCGCGGGTGGAGAGGAGACCGGACGCGGCGAGCGCGCAGGCCGCGACGGCGACCACGGCGGCACGTCTCACGCGGGCGGCGGGGCTTGTGCGGGGCAACGAAGAGCGATCCACAACTGCCTCCGGGCATGGGGGGAACAGGAGGGCGGGTCGCGCACAACTTGGTCCAGACCAATCAAGTTGTCAAGGTTTCCGACAGTGCGGGCCCGCAGCAGGCTTCCGGCCGCCCTCACGTCTCCCCGTCCTGGCCGTCGCCCGCGAGACGTGCCGCCGCCTCGTGCATCGCGAGTTCGAGGACGCCGGGGTCGGTCAGCGTCCCCGAGCCGTCCGGCGGGACCAGCCAGCGGACGCCGCCCGCGGCACGGCCCGGATAGGGCACGACGACCCAGGTGCCGCGCCCCGCGCCGCGCACCCCCGTGCCCAGCCACCGGGACACCGTGCCCGGCGGCACGAAGAACCCCATGCGTTCGTCGCCGAAGTCGGCGAGCACGGGGCCGGGGCGGTCGACGCAGCGGGTCAGCACGTCGAGCGTGGGGTAGCCGAGTTCGCCGGGCAGGATCAGCACGTCCCAGCGCCGGCCCGCCGGCAGGAGCGCGACCCCCAGGGGGTTGCGCTCCCACTCCCAGCGGCAGGCGTCCGGATCCGGCGCCACCGACACCAGCCATTCGATCGCCGACCGCGCCGACCTCGCCCCCGCGTCACCCGAGCCAGTCATGACAAGACCTTCCTTCCCTGTGCGGCAACATGCGCGTCACAGGGGAGAGAGGCCACGGGCCGGAGCATTACGCGGTTTCGAGGGTGAATCCTCAGCTGTCGAAGCCGAGCCCCAGCTTGTCCATCGTCTTCAGCCACAGGTTCCGCCTGCCGCCGTTGGCGTCGGACCGGGCCAGCGACCACTTGGTCAGCGCGACACCGGCCCACGCGAACGGCTCGGGCGGGAACGGCAGCGGTTTCGTCCGCACCATCTCGAGGTCCGTACGCTCCGTCCGCTCGCCCGACAGCAGGTCGAGCATGACGTCGGCGCCGAACCGGGACGCCCCGACACCGAGGCCCGTGTAGCCCGCCGCATACGCGACACGCCCCTTGTGGGCCGTGCCGAAGAACGCCGAGAACCGCGAGCACGTGTCGATCGCGCCGCCCCACGCGTGCGTGAAACGGACCCCCTCCAGCTGCGGGAAGCACGCGAAGAAGTGCCCGGCGAGCTTCGCGTACGTCTCCGGCCTGTCGTCGTACTCGGCGCGCACCTTCCCGCCGAACGGGTAGATCGCGTCGTAGCCGCCCCACAGGATGCGGTTGTCGGCGGAGAGCCGGAAATAGTGGAACTGGTTGGCGCTGTCGCCGAGGCCCTGGCGGTTCTTCCAGCCGATCGCCGCCAGCTGCTCGTCGGTCAGCGGCTCGGTCATCAGCGCGTAGTCGTAGACCGGCACGGTGTACGGGCGCATGCGCTTGACCAGCGAGGGGAAGACGTTCGTGGCGAGCGCGACGTGGCGGGCGAAGACCCTGCCGTACGGCGTGCGGATCGCCATTCCGGCACCGGCTGAGGCCAGTTCGAGCGCGGGCGTGTGCTCGTAGACGCGTACGCCCTTCTCCAGGCAGACCCGCTTCAGGCCCCACGCGAGCTTCGCCGGGTGCAGCATGGCGACGCCCTGGCGGTCCCAGAGGCCACCGAGGAAGGTCGGCGAGTCGACGTGCTCGCGCAGCGCGTCCGCGTCCAGGAGCTCGGAGCCCTCGGCGAGGCCGTGCTCGGCCATCTCCGCGTACATCTCGCGGAGTTCGTCCATCTGGTGCGGCTCGGTGGCGACGTCGATCTCACCGGTGCGCTCGAAGTCGCAGTCGATGGCGTAGCGCTTGACGGCCGCCTCGATCTCGTCGAGGTTGCGCGCGCCGAGCTCTTCCAGCTTCTCGATCTCGCCGGGCCAGCGGGACAGGCCGTTGGCGATGCCGTGGGTGAGGGAGGCGGCGCAGAAGCCTCCGTTGCGGCCGGAGGCGGCCCAGCCCGCCTCGCGGCCCTCGACGAGGACGACGTCGCGGCTCGGGTCGCGCTCCTTGGCGATGAGCGCGGTCCACAGACCGCTGTACCCGCCGCCGACGACGAGCAGGTCGCACCGCTCGTCGCCGGTGAGGGCGGGCTCGGGGGCGGGCCTGCCGGGGTCGTCGAGCCAGAAGGACACCGGCTTGGCGTCGGAGAGGGACTCGGTGAAACGGGTCATGGCACCAGGGGCCATGATTTCCACTCCTTCATCAATTGCTTGGATTACCGGGACTGCTTGTTGCGGCGCTTGCCGACGAGCATTCCGGAGAGTACGAGCAGGACGGCGACGAGGAACATCGCCGTACCGATCACATTGATCTGAACGGGCGTGCCCCGCTGCGCCGATCCCCAGACGAACATGGGGAAGGTCACGGTCGAGCCCGCGTTGAAATTCGTGATGATGAAATCGTCGAAGGACAGCGCGAAGGCGAGCAGCGCGCCCGCCGCGATGCCGGGTGCGGCGATCGGCAGCGTCACCCGCAGGAACGTCTGCACGGGACCGGCGTAGAGGTCCTGCGCGGCCTGTTCCAGGCGCGGGTCCATCGACATGACGCGCGCCTTGACGGCGGTCACCACGAAGCTGAGGCAGAACATGATGTGGGCGATGAGGACGGTCCAGAAGCCGAGCTGGGCGCCCATGTTGAGGAAGAGCGTGAGCAGCGAGGCGGCCATGACCACCTCGGGCATCGCCATCGGCAGGAAGATCAGCGAGTTGATGGCGCCGCGCGCCCGGAACCGGTAGCGCACGAGCGCGAAGGCGATCATCGTGCCCAGCACGGTCGCGCCGATCGTCGCCCAGGTGGCGATCTGCAGGCTCAGCGAGAGCGACCCGCACATGTCGGCGACACCGCACGGGTCCTTCCACGCGTCGAGCGAGAATTCCTGCCACGAGTAATTGAAGCGGCCCTTCGGTTTGTTGAAGGAGAAGACCGTGACGACGATGTTCGGAAGGAGCAGGTAGGCGAGCGTCAGCAGGCCCGCGATGACGACGAGATTGCGCCGGAACCAGCGGAAGAAGGCGGTCATCAGACGAGATCCTCCGTCCCCGACTTGCGGATGTAGAAGGTCACCATGAAGAGGATGGCGGCCATGAGGATGAAGGAGAGCGCGGCGGCCGTCGGGTAGTCCAGGATGCGCAGGAACTGCGTCTGGATGACGTTTCCGACCATGCGGGTGTCGGTGGATCCGAGCAGGTCGGCGTTGACGTAGTCACCGGCCGCGGGAATGAAGGTGAGCAGCGTTCCGGAGACGACGCCGGGCATGGAGAGGGGGAAGGTCACCTTGCGGAAGGTGGTCGACGGCTTGGCGTAGAGGTCGCCCGCGGCCTCGTGCAGCCGGCCGTCGATGCGCTCCAGCGAGGTGTAGAGCGGCAGGATCATGAACGGCAGGAAGTTGTACGTGAGTCCGCAGATCACCGCGAGGGGTGTGGCGAGGACCCGGTCGCCCGCCGTGACGCCCAGCCAGCTGGTGACGTCGAGGACGTGCAGGGAGTTGAGGGCGCCCACCACCGGGCCGCCGTCGGCGAGGATCGTCTTCCACGCCAGCGTCCGGATGAGGAAGCTGGTGAAGAACGGCGCGATGACCAGGACGAGGATGACGTTGCGCCAGCGTCCCGCGCGGAACGCGATGAGGTAGGCGAGCGGGTAGCCGAGCAGCAGGCACAGGACGGTGGCGGTGCCCGCGTAGAGCACCGAGCGCAGGAACTGCGGCCAGTAGTCGGTGAGCGCGTCCCAGTACGTCGCGAAGTGCCAGGTGACCTTGAAGCCCTCTTCGAGGGAGCCCGTCTGCACGGAGGTCGACGCCTGGTAGACGAGCGGCAGCGCGAAGAAGACGATGAGCCAGAGGATGCCGGGGAGCAGCAGCCAGTAGGGGACGAGCCGCCCGCGCCTGCGCGGCTTCCGGGCGGGTGGCTCCTCCGGGGCGAGCGCCGTCGACGGTGGCGGTGGGGGCGGGGGTGCGTCGGTCACGGTCGTCATGCGGAGGCGTCCTCCTCGACCTTCTCGACGCCCGCCTCGGCGTCCTGGGCGGCGTCGAGGGCGAAGGTGTGGGCGGGGTTCCAGTGCAGGACGACCTCGGCGCCGGGCACGAGGCGGGTGTCGCGCTCGATGTTCTGCGCGTACACCTCGAAGGACGGGCAGACGGGGCTGCGGACGACGTACTGCGTGGACACGCCGATGAAACTGCTGTCGGCGATGCGTCCGGTGATGCGGTTGCGGCCCTCGGGGATCTGCCCCGCGTCGTCGGCGTGGCTGAGGGAGATCTTCTCGGGGCGCACGCCGACGAGGACCTTGCCGCCGGTGGCGGTGGGGCCGGTACATCGCGCGACGGGCAGCGTCAGCTTGCAGTCGCCCGCCTTGACGACCATGTCGTCACCGCTCCTCGCGTCGACATCCGCCTCGATGAAGTTGGACGTGCCGAGGAAGTTGGCGACGAACGTGGTCCGCGGGTTCTCGTACAGGTCGGCGGGGGCGCCGAGCTGCTCGACACGGCCGCCGTTCATCACGGCCACGGTGTCGGCCATGGTCATGGCCTCTTCTTGGTCGTGCGTGACGTGCACGAAGGTGATGCCGACCTCGGTCTGGATGCGCTTGAGCTCCAGCTGCATCTGGCGGCGCAGCTTCAGGTCGAGGGCGCCGAGCGGCTCGTCGAGGAGGAGCACCTTCGGGTGGTTGATGAGGGCGCGGGCGACGGCGACGCGCTGCTGCTGGCCGCCGGAGAGCTGGTGCGGCTTCTTGCGGGCGTGCTCACCGAGCTGCACCAGGTCGAGCATCTCGCCGACCCGGCCCTTGACGGACTTGATGCCGCGACGGCGCAGCCCGAAGGCGACGTTCTCGAAGATGTCCAGGTGCGGGAAGAGCGCGTACGACTGGAAGACGGTGTTCACGGGCCGCTTGTACGGCGGCAGGGCCGTGACGTCCTGGTCGCCGAGGTGCACGGTCCCCGAGCTGGGTTCCTCCAGGCCCGCGATCATGCGGAGCGTGGTGGTCTTGCCGCAGCCGGACGCCCCGAGCAGGGCGAAGAAGGAGCCTTGGGGCACGGTGAGGTCGAGCGGCCGTACGGCGGTGAAGGAGCCGTACGTCTTGCTGATCCCGGAGAGACGGACGTCGCCGCCGGTTTCCTGAGCAGAGGTCATGGTGGGTCCAGGGGAAGTCGAGGGGATGGCGAGAGGGACTAGGCCCCGGTGAGGCGCGCGAACTTCTCTTCGTACGCCGTCTCTTCCTTCGGCGTGAGGGACCGGAACGCCCGGGACTTCTCCTTCATCTCCTTGTCGGGGATGATCAGCGGATTCGACGCGGCGTCCTTGTCGAGCTTCGCGAGGGCGTCCCGTACCCCGTCGACCGGGCACACGTAGTTGATGTACGCGGCGAGGCGGGCGGCGGGCTCGGGCTCGTAGTAGTAGTCGATGAGCCGCTCTGCGTTCTTCTTGTGCCGCGCCTTGTTCGGGACCAGCAGATTGTCCGTGGACGTGATGTAGCCCTGGTCGGGGATGTGGAAGCCGACGTCCGGGCTGTCGGCCTGGAGCTGCACGATGTCGCCGGCCCAGCCGAGGCAGGCCGCGATGTCGCCCTTGGCGAGGTCGGACGTGTAGTCGTTGCCGGTGAAGCGCCGGATCTGCTTGCGGTCGACGGCCTTCTGGAGGCGGGCGATGGCCGCGTCGAAGTCGTCGTCGGTGAAGTCCGCGGGGTCCTTGCCCATGTCGATGAGCGTCATGCCGACGGTGTCACGCATCTCGGAGAGGAACCCGACGCGCCCCTTCAGCTTCGGGTCGTCGAGCAGCTGCGACACCGAGGTGATCTCCCGGCCGCCGGTCGCCTTCTTGTTGTACGCGATGACGGTGGAGATGCCGGTCCAGGGATACGAGTACGAGCGTCCCGGGTCCCAGTCCGGGTCGCGGAACTGGGCGGAGAGATTGGTGTACGCGTGCGGCAGGTTGGCCGGGTCCAGTTTCTGGACCCACCCGAAGCGGATGAGCCGGGCGGCGAGCCAGTCGGTGACGCAGATGAGGTCGCGTCCGGTCTCCTGGCCCGCGGCGAGCTGCGGTTTGACCTTGCCGAAGAACTCGACGTTGTCGTTGATGTCCTCGGTGTACTTGACCGTGATCCCGGTGCGTTTCGTGAACGCCTCCAGGGTGGGCCGCCGGTTCTCGTCCTTCTCGTCGACGTCCATGTACTCGGTCCAGTTGGAGAAGCTGATCCGCTTCTCCTCCGCCGAGTGGTCGTCGGACGAGACCTCGCCCTGGCTCTTGCCCGCCGCGGGGATGCCGCAGGCGGTGAGCGCCCCGAGGCCGCCGATCGCGAGCGCGCCGCCCGTGGAGGCGCGCAGCACGCTGCGGCGGGTCAGGGCGGCCCTGCCGTTCCTGTAGCCGCGGTGCATGGCGGCCAGTTGGGCCGGGCCGAGGCGGTGGGGCTCGTACTGCTCCATACGCGTGGTTGCCCTTTCGGGAGGAAGGCGGCCGCCGGTCACGCGGCCTGTGACGACGTGGCTGCGTGACTACCGGTCCCCGAAGATCGTGCGGTGCCAGTCCTTGCGGGCGACCGCCGTGTTGTCGAACATGACGTGCTTGACCTGCGTGTACTCCTCGAATGAGTACGCGGACATGTCCTTTCCGTAGCCGGATGCCTTGTAGCCGCCGTGCGGCATCTCGCTGAGGATCGGGATGTGGTCGTTGACCCACACGCAGCCCGCCTTGATCTCACGGGTCGCGCGGTTGGCGCGGAACACGTCGCGGCTCCAGGCGGAGGCGGCGAGGCCGTAGGGGGTGTCGTTGGCAAGCCGGATGCCCTCGTCGTCGCTGTCGAAGGGCAGTACGACGAGGACGGGTCCGAAGATCTCGGACTGCACGATCTCGCTGTCCTGCGCGGCGTCGGCGATGAGGGTGGGTTTGTAGTACGCGCCGGGGTGCTGGAGCGCTTCGCCGCCGGTCACCACGCGCGCGTAGGAGCGGGCCCGGTCGACGAATCCCGCGACGCGGTCGCGGTGCGCGTGCGAGATGAGCGGCCCCATGTCGGTGCTCGGGTCGAAGGGGTCGCCGAGCCGCACGCTCTCCATGAGGTCGGCGACGCCCTGCACGAAGGCTTCGTAGAGCGGGCGTTGCACGTACGCGCGCGTGGCGGCCGTGCAGTCCTGCCCGGAGTTGATGAGCGCCCCGGCGACCGCGCCGTGCACGGCGGCGTCGAGGTCGGCGTCGTCGAAGACGACGAAGGGCGCCTTGCCGCCGAGCTCCAGGTGCAGCCGCTTGACGGTGGCGGTGGCGATCTCGGCGACGCGTTTGCCGACGGCGGTGGACCCGGTGAAGGACGTCATGGCGACATCGGGGTGCCCGACCAGATGCTCACCGGCGTCCTTCCCCGCGCCCGTGACGATGTTGACGACACCGTCGGGGATGCCCGCCTCGGTCGCGGCCTGCGCGAAGAGGAGGGAGGTGAAGGGGGTGAGCTCGGCGGGCTTGAGGACGATGGTGTTGCCCGCGGCGATCGCCGGGAGGATCTTCCAGGCGGCCATCTGGAGCGGGTAGTTCCAGGGAGCGATGGACCCGACGACGCCGATGGGCTCACGGCGTACGTACGAGGTGTGGTCACCGGTGTACTCGCCGGCCGACTGGCCCTGGAGGTGGCGCGCCGCGCCCGCGAAGAACGCGGCGTTGTCGACGGTCCCGGGCACGTCGAACTCCCGGCTCAGCTTGATCGGCTTGCCGCACTGCAACGACTCGGCCTGCGCGATCTCCTCGGCACGCTCCGCCAGGACGCCCGCGAACCGGTGCAGGGCCTCGGAGCGCTCGCCCGGGGTGGCGCCCGCCCACCCGGGGAACGCGTCGGCGGCCGCGGCGACGGCGGCGTCCACGTCGTCGGTTCCGGCCGGCTCGTACGTGAGGACCTCGTCGCCGGTGGCGGGGTCGACCACCGCGTGGGAGGTGCCGGACGTGCCCTTGGTCAGCCGCCCGGCGATGTACTGCGCACCGTCCGCGAAGTGGTCCTGCGCCTGGAAGTTGTGCATGACGCTCTCCTCCGCCGCCCGCCCCGTCCCGCGGGGGTCGGCGTAGCTCCGGATCGATTTGAGTGCCGATCCTGACAGAGCAGTGATAGTCCAACAAGTGATTCCGTTGTTGCCTTTTGGTTACGCGACGGAATCTGTCGACCAGGTGTCGAGTCGACCCGGAAAACCCAGGACGGAATGTCAGTGGTGCGTGCCAGACTCGCATGCATGGCGAAGATCGACTCGGTGGAGGCGCTGGTCGGCGCGGTGCGCGCGGGCGAGAAGGTGAAGTACCTGCGCTTCTGGGGCCACACCCCGCGTCGGGACCGCACGCTGGGCCCGAGCTGCCTGAGTCAGTGGTGGCCGTCGCCGTTCACGGTCGACGGCGTGGAGTACGCGACGGCGGAGCACTGGATGATGGCGGCCAAGGCCCGCCTCTTCGACGACGCGGACGCCGAGCGGGCGGTCCTCGCGGCGCGCACCCCGGCGGAGGCGAAGAACGCGGGCCGCCTCGTCCGGCACTTCGACGACGAGACATGGGCCCGCGAGCGCTTCGCCGTCGTGGTCGCGGGCAGCACACACAAGTTCGCGTCGGACCCCGCACTGCGGGACTTCCTCGTGGGGACGGGCCGACGTGTGCTGGTCGAGGCGAGCCCGCTGGACCGGATCTGGGGCATCGGCCTGGCGGCCGACGACCCTCGGGCAGAGGACCCCGCGAAGTGGCGGGGCCCGAACCTGCTGGGGTTCGCGCTGATGGAGGCACGGGACCGGGTCTAGCCCGCCGGATGCACCCCCACGGCGCGGCCGTCCGAGGCCCGACTCACCTCGGCGCGCTGCCGCTCCAACCGCCTCCGCACGAGACGGCTCTGCGCCGCCACCGTCACGATCACCCCCGCCCCGAGGACCGGCCAGGCGAGCGGGCCCGCCGCGATCACCGTGGTGACCAGGAGCGGACCGCCGCTGCGCTGCGCCGACGAGGACAGGCCGTGGACGCCGAGGTAGGCGCCCTGCGCGTCGCCGGGCGCCAGCGCGATCGAGAGCTCCCAGGACGCGATGGCGTGGAGTATCTCGGCGAAGGTCAGGGCGATCGCGGCGGCCGTGAGCGCGGCGACGGCCACTCCCGTCCCGCCGAGCGCCGAGACGGTCAGGGCGGCACACCCGACGACGAAGCAGACCGCGAGCGGGACGAGCAGTGCGCGGGCCCGCTCCGGCGTGCTGCCGAACCGGGACAGCGGGACCTGACAGCCCACGACCAGCACGCAGTTGAGCACCATGAGGAGCGGAGCGAGACCGTGCGGGGCATCGGTGGCGTGGACGATCCACAGGGGGATGCCGACCTGGAGCACCGCGTCGTCGAGGAAGAGCGCCGCCTCGGTCACGGTGAAGAGCAGGAAGGAGCGGTCGCGCCAGGGGTTGGAGGCCGGTCCGGGGGCGGTGGTCGCTCCGGATGCGTCCGTGGTCGACCCGGGTGCGGCGGCAGGCGAGCCGGGTGTGGCCGTGATCGAGCCGGGTGTGGCCGTCGGTGAGCCGGACACCACGCGGGACGGCGACGGAGGCTCCGCGCACCGCAGGGTGAGGGCCGCGGCGGCGAGGAAGCTGACCACGTTGCCGAGGAGCAGCGCCTGGTAGGCGTGCGTGGTGCCGACGGCGAGGGCGCACGCTCCGGCGAGACCGCCGACGGCCCAGCCCGCGTTGGAGACGGTGCGCTGCACGGCCTGGTACCTGGTGCGGTCCCGGCCCGCGATGCGGGCGGCGTACAGCTTGGTGAGGACGTTGGCGCCGCGGTCGGCGAGGCTGTTGACGGCCGAGTACAGCAGGAGCAGCGCGAAGTCGTCCGTCGTGAGCAGCGCCAACAGCGCCACGGCCTGCTGGAGTTGGGCGCCGATGAGGATGCGGGTGACCGGGAAGCGGTCGGCGAGGTGGCCCGCGAGCGGCGCGCCCGCGATGCCGACGGCGCCGGAGACTCCGAGGAGCATCCCCACTTCGGCGACGGAGAGCCCGGCGACCAGAGTGAAGTAGAGGGCGGCCGCCCCCATCCAGAGACCGGTTCCCATCTTGTTGATCAGAGCGATCCAGAGCATGCGCCGACCGTCGGCGCCCCCCGGTATGCGTGCGTACAGCGCGGACCGTTTCCGCCTGAGGCTCACCCGTCCCCCTTGACGCTCTCATTTGTACCGGTACATAATTGTTTACGTGGCAGCACAATATGTGATCAGCGGCTCGACCGCCAAGGGAATCACCGCTTCGGTCGAACAGGCCGTGGCCGACGGCGGTTTGGCGCCGGGCGCCGCACTGCCCCCGGTGCGCAGGCTCGCCGACGACCTGGGGGTCAGCGCCGGCACGGTGGCGACGGCCTACAAAGAACTGCGGCAGCGCGGCATCGTCGTGACGCGCGGCCGGGGCGGAACGGTCGTGGCGCAGGCCCCGGCGGTCGGCACCCGCAGGCCGCCGAAGGCACCCCAGGGGGTGCGCGATCTCGCGGGCGGCCACCCGGACCCGGAACTCCTCCCGGTCCTGCTGCCGCCCGCCCGGGTGGAGCCGGTGAACGGCTCGCACCGCGGGTCACCGCGCCTCGCCGGTCTGGAGGAGCGGGCCCGGGAGTGGTTCGCACGGGACGGAGTGCCGGACAGCGGCGTGACGTTCGCGCACGGCGCGCTGGACTGCATGGCCCGGTTGCTCTCGGTGGAGCTGAAGCCGGGCGACACGGTGGCCGTGGAGGACCCCGGCTTCCACCATCTCCTCGACCTGGTACCGGCGTTGGGCCTGCGCATGGCGCCGGTGGCCGTGGACGACGAGGGCATCAGGCCGGAGGCGCTGCGCGGGGCGCTGCGGGCGGGTGCGCGGGCGCTGGTGTGCAGCCCTCGGGGGCAGAACCCGGTGGGCGGCCACTTCACCGCGGAGCGACGCGACGCGCTGCTCGACGCCCTCGCCGGACACCCGGACGTACTCGTCGTCGAGGACGACCACAACGCGGACATCGCGGGGGCGGCCCCGCACTCACTGGCGACCGGCGGACTCCCGCGCTGGGCGCAGGTCCGCACCGTGTCGAAACACTTGAGCGTCGACCTGCGCTGGGCGGCACTCGCCTGCGACGCCACCACGCTGGCCAGGCACGAGGGGCGGATGCTGCTCACCTCGGGGTGGGTGAGCCACGTACTGCAGGAGACGGTCGAGCGGACAATGGCCGACCCCGCGGCCCGCGAGGTGGTGCGCCGTGCCGAGCGCGTCTACGGGGAGCGGCGCGCGGCGCTGATCCGGGAACTCGCGGGGCACGGGATCGCGGCGCGGGGCGCGAGCGGGATGAACGTGTGGGTGCCCGTGCGGGACGAGTCGGCGGCCGTCAACGGGTTGCGGTCGCGCGGGTGGTGGGTGGCAGCGGGGGCACGGTTCCGCATCGCCGCGCCCACGGGGGTGCGCATCACCGCGTCCGCGCTCGGGCCGGCGGACGCGGGACGTCTCGCCGCGGACTTCGCGGCGGTGCTCGGCGAGTCGGAGGCTACGTACGGAGGGTGAGGCCCGGTCCCACCGCGGAGGGGGCCGCCGCGGCCGAATATCCCGGGTCGTCGTCCCGCGTGGACCCCGCGTCCGGGTCCTCGTCCGGCACGACGATGAGGACCACCAGCAGTGCCACGCCGAGGACGATGCCCGCGGCTCCGCAGATGATCCCGGCGAGGGCCTGCCCGCCGTTCGTCGCCTCGCCCCTCCGTGCCTTGCCGCGTCCCACGGCTCCGAAGATCACCGCGAGGATGCCGAGGACGATCGCCAGCGGCCAGAGACAGAACCCGGCGGCGGCGATGATCCCGAGGACGAGCGCGGTGACGCCCATGCCGTTCGCGGGGGCCATGGGCATGGCGGGCCACCCGTACCCGGGATAGCCGTGAGAACCCTGGTACCCCGGGTAGCCCTGGCCCGGGTACCCGTACGGCACCTGCCCCGGAGCCCCGTACGGCACCTGCCCCGGAGCCGCGTACGGCATCTGCCCGGGCCCGTCCGGCGAGACGGGAGGCGGCGGCACCGGCTCACCGGGCGCGGCGAAGGGGCTGCCGACACCTTCCGCCCCGCCGGTCGGCACGCCGGGCGGCGGCACCGGCCCCGAGGCACCTCCTGGCCAGACACCCCCTGGCGAGAAACCCCCTGGCGAAGCACTCCCCGACCGGTCCTCCGCGGGCGGCGCCCAAGGATCACGTTCCTGCGGCGCCCCCGCGCCCTCCGCGCCACCCGCGTCGGGCACGGCGTCGTCCTCGGACTTCGCGGACATGACGGGTCACCTCTTTCGTACGTTCCGTCATGCTACGGCCCCCGCTTTCGCCACGCCGACCGGCGCCTACGATGATCCCCGACACCCCGATCAGCCGATCAAACCCGTTCCTGGGGAGGAAACCGTGACCGAGCAGCAGACCGCAGCCGCGCCCGCCAGAGATGCGCACGCCTTCATCGCCGGACTGCCCAAGGCGGAACTGCACGTGCACCACGTCGGCTCGGCCTCCCCCCGCATCGTCTCCGAGCTGGCAGCCCGGCACCCCGACTCCTCGGTGCCGACCGACCCGGAGGCGCTCGCCGACTACTTCACGTTCACGGACTTCGCGCACTTCATCCAGGTCTACCTGTCCGTCGTGGACCTGATCCGCACCCCGGAGGACGTCCGTCTCCTCACGTACGAGGTGGCCCGCGACATGGCGCGGCAGAACGTCCGCTACGCCGAGCTGACCATCACCCCCTACTCCTCCGTGCGCCGCGGCATCGACGACCGCGCCTTCATGGACGCCATCGAGGACGCCCGCACGGCCGCCGAGAAGGAGTTCGGCACCGTGCTGCGCTGGTGCTTCGACATCCCCGGCGAAGCCGGGCTCGAGTCGGCCGCGGAAACGCTCCGCCTCGCCACCACCGACAAGCTGCGCCCCGAGGGCCTGGTCTCCTTCGGGCTCGGCGGGCCCGAGATCGGCGTGCCGCGCCCGCAGTTCAAGCCGTACTTCGACCGGGCGATCGCGGCGGGCCTGCACTCGGTCCCGCACGCCGGCGAGACGACGGGCCCCGAGACCGTCTGGGACGCCCTCGTCCACCTGGGCGCCGAGCGCATCGGCCACGGCACGGCCTCCGCGCAGGACCCCAAGCTTCTCGCCCACCTCGCCGAGCACGGCATCCCGCTTGAGGTCTGCCCGACCTCGAACATCGCGACCCGCGCCGTCAGCACCCTCGACGAGCACCCGATCAGGCAGTTCGTCGAGGCCGGGGTGACCGTCACGATCAACTCCGACGACCCGCCGATGTTCGGCACGGACCTGAACGAGGAGTACGCCGTCGCGGCCCGTCTCCTCGGTCTCGACGAGCGCGGCATCGCGGATCTCGCCAAGAACGCCGTCGAGGCGTCCTTCCTCGACCCGGCGGGCAAGGCGCGGATCGCGGCCGAGATCGACACGTACACGGACACGTGGCTCGCCCCGTGATCCACGCACCCGCAATCCACGTACCCGTCCGCGTCCCGTGACCACAATGGACCCATGCACACCGTGACTGCTGTGGCCCACCGAGGCGATCCCTACCGCGTCCGCGAGAACACCCTCCCGTCCCTGCGCTCCGCGTTCGACCGGGGCGCGGACGCGGTGGAGATCGACGTCCGCCTGAGCGGCGACGGCGTACCCGTCCTGCTGCACGACCCGACCCTGAAACGCCTGTGGGGGTACGAGCGGCCGCTCGCCGCTCTGTCCTCCGCGGAGGTCGAGGGACTCACCGAGGGCGGCGTCCCGACCCTCGCCGCCGCCCTCGCGGCCACGGAGGGGCACCGGCTCATGATCGACCTGCCGGGAGCGACATACGACGCCGTGCGCACGGTCGTCGGCGTCGTCGCGGAGTGCGGCGCGGCGGAGCGGGTGTACTACTGCGCGGGCGGGCGGACGATGCTCGCCGTGCGCGAGGCGGATCCGGCCGCGGAGATCGCGCTGACCTGGACGACCAAGGCCCCGCCACGCCCGGTCCTCCTGGACGCGGTGAAGCCGCGCTGGCTCAACTACCGCTTCCCGCTGATCGACCGCGAACTGACGCTCCACGTGCACCGCCAGGGCCTGCTCGTCTCGGCCTGGACCCCGGACACCCGCCGTTCGATGCGCCGCCTGATCGACGCGGGCGCCGACGCGATCACAACAAACCGCATCGACACCCTGCACGGCCTCCGCCGCCTTCCCGAGACCGCCTGACACGAGGCCGCGCATGCCACCCACCTGGAACTGGGAGACCGCCGAAGGCATGCTCGGCATGGATGACCCAGCCGAGTGGGACGCCGCCTACGCACGCGGCGAGCGGTCGCTCGGCACGGCGGTCATCGGGCTCGCCTTCCACTGCACGCCGGCGGACGCCTCGCCACGCATCCTCAAGGGCACCCGGAAGGCCCTGCACGACCGCCGTCGCTGCGACTGGTCCGCCGGAGCGGCTACAGCCCCGCCAGCCCGTTCCACCGCTTCGCGAACTCCGTCCGCTCCCTCGACGTGATGTCCCGCGCGATGACCAGCCGCTCGCGCATCGCGTCGTCGGGGAAGATCAGCGGATCCTCGGCGAGCGCGGCGAGTTCCTTGTCCTTGGAGGAGGCCAGGATGTCGCGGGCGGCCGGGACGGGGCAGACGTAGTTGACCCAGGCGGCGAGCTCCGCGGCGACCTCGGGGTCGTAGTAGTAGTCGATGAGCCGCTCGGCGTTCTGCTTGTGGCGGGCCAGGTTGGGGACCATGAGCGACTCCGCCCACAGCTCCGCGCCCTCCTCGGGGACGACGAACTCGATGTCAGGGTCGTCCGCCTGGAGCTGGATGACGTCGCCGCTGTAGGCCTGGCAGGCCAGGACGTCGCCGCTGGAGAGGTCCTTGATGTAGTCGTTGCCGGTGAACCGGCGGATGTGATGGCTGTTCACCATCTTCTCGACCTTGTCGCACATCCGGTGGAAGTCGTCCGCCGTCCACTTCCTGATGTCCACGCCGTCGCCCTGGAGGAGCAGCGCGAACGCCTCGTCGAGGCCGGAGAGGAGGGTGACGCGGCCCTTGAGGTCGTCCGCCCACAGGTCGGAGACCTGCTTGATCTCACGGCCGACCTTGCGCTTGTTGTACGCGATGCCGGTGATGCCGGACTGCCAGGGGACCGTGTACTTGCGGCCCGGGTCGAAGTGCGGCGAACGCAGCAGCGGGTCCAGGTACTTGGTGACGTTGGGCTGGCGGGCGCGGTCCATCTCCTGGACCCAGCCGAGCCGTACGAAGCGTGCGCACATCCAGTCGCTGATGACGATGAGATCGCGGCCGGTCTCCTGGTGGTTCATCAGGGACGGGCTGATCTTGCCGAAGAACTCGTCGTTGTCGTTGATCTCCTCCGTGTAGCGGACGTCGATGCCGGTCCGCTTCTCGAAGGCGTCCAGCGAGGGGCGCTTCGTCTTGTCGTTGTCGTCGGTGTCGATGTACAGCGGCCAGTTGGCGAAGGTCAGCGTCCTGTCCCTGCGCGAGCGGTCCCGCGCGGCCCGCTCCCCCGGTTCGATGTACGCGGCCGGCACCCCGCATCCGGCGAGCGCGCCGACAGCCGCACCGACGGCCGCGCCCCCGCCCAGGACGCGGAGCAGGGAACGGCGGGACACGGAGGAGGTCCGGGACCGGGGCACGGAGGAGGTCATGGGGTTCGCTCGCACCTCGGCAGCATGCGCCCTCGCCCGTCGGCGCGGCAATGGACGCAGCGTCGAGCCCCGCCCCGAGGAGCCGACACCTTGTCGATCACCTCGCCGTGCGCGCGTACGTCACGCGGGCTCCAGCCACCCCGCCAGGTCCCCCGCCGTGACCCGCTCCACCGCCGCCTCGTCCACCGGTCCCGGGAAGAGGCGGTACGCCGTGCCGGACGCCGCCGCCTCCGCACCCGGCAGGTCGCCGTGCAGCAGCGCCAGCAGGGCCGCCCGGTCCGTCAACTCCGCCTCCGCGCGCAGCGCGTCCGGCTCCCAGCCGTCCCGTACGCGCAGCGCGAAGTCGGCGCGCGGCTCGTCCTCCGCACGGCGGTAGCCCCACAGGACGTGACCGCGGCCGCGCACGTACACGTCGCCGTCGGTGCGGGCCGCCGCCGTCCAGCAGGCCAGGTCCCAGAGCGTGGCCCGGCCGCGCGGCTGGAAGGTGTCGAGGAGGTCGTTGCCCATGCGGCCGATCTGCTTGCGGTAGCCCCACACGGCGTGGTGCGTGCCCGTCGTGGCGAGGGTGACGTCCGTCCACCAGGCGCGGCGCGTCCGCAGGTCGACGATCATGGGCACGGTCAGCTTCGCGTCGCCCGCGAGATCGAAGCGCTGCCGGACCGTACGCGGGTCGTAGACGGCCCGCTCCTTGCCGGTGACCGCCATGAACCCCGTGAAGGCGTCCGGGAGTTCGTCGAAGGGGATGTCGTTGTACGAGAACACCGCGGGCACCACGAACCGCACCCCGGTGTTCGCGAGCCGCGGCAGGTCGAGGTCCAGGTACTCGGTGGCGCCCCGCGGTGCGGGCGCGGAGGTCAGGTCCCCGGAGTGCCGTGCGGCGCCGCCCGCGTACTCCAGCCGCGTGTAGTCGCAGAGGCCCACGAAGCGCCACAGGTCGTCGTAGAGCGCGACGGACAGGTCGAGGTCGACGCGTACGCCCTTGGGCTGCGTCCAGTGCAGGAAGAGGCGGACGGTCTCGCTGTCCTGCGGCATCGGCAGGGAGGCGCCGCGCGGCACGGCGACGAGCGAGGCGGCCGACGCCCGCTCGGCGAACGGCACGGGCAGGTCGGCGAGCGCGGCGTCCAGGACGGCCACGTCGTACCGCTCGCCGTCCCGTTCCGCGAGACGTCGCACCGCCTCGGCCTCGATGAGCTCACCGGCGCGGCCCGCGACGCGGGCGGGCAGCGGCGGCCGGTGGTCCTCGACCGCGTACGCCTTGGTGACACGGCCGCGCGGGAAGAAGACGCGGCGGTGCCCCGGCACGGCACGGACCTTCATACGGCCGTACGCCCCGAGCAGCGGCCCGGGGCCGGAGCGCGGCAGGACGTCGGCGAGCGCCTCGCCGACGGTGTCGGGGAGCGTCGTCGAGCCGGAGCGGGCGAGCAGCAGGTCGAGGCGGCGCAGGAATTCGCCGGGGCGCTCGCGCAGCAGGCGTACAGCGGCCTCGACGTCCCAGTGGCCGAGCGCTTCCTCGACGCGCGCCTGCCAGGTGACGACGTGCGGCCGGTCGCCCGCGAGGCGGACGTCGTCGTGCCGGGCGGCCTCGGCGAGCAGGACCTCTCCGAGCGCGCCGTCACGCACGCGCGTGCCGCGCAGGGCGGCGAAGGCGAGTGCCACGCGCGCGTGGCGGCGGGCGTGCTCGAAGGGGTGCAGGATCTCGCCGACGCGCTGCCACGCGCGCGGGTGGCGTGCCATGTCCTCCGCGAGGCGCCGGAAGTCGAACCCGTCGAGCAGGGCGAGGAGTTCGCGGCGCACCGGTCGCGGCAGGCCGCGCAGGCGCGGGAGTTCGAGCAGGTCGGGGTCGCCCCCGGAGCGTACGACGAGGATGCGCAGCACGTCGGTGGCCGTGTCCGCGTACCGCCCGATCAGCGGGCGCACGGCGGGCAGGTCGAGGAGCGGCGCGAGGGCGAGCGCCTTGCTCTCGCGCAGCGGGATGTCGGGCGGCAGCCACGCCGCCGCGGCGGCCGGGTCCAGGTGGCCGAGGAGCAGGACGAGGTCGTCGTGGTCCTGCGGGTTCAGGGGCGTGCGGCGGGCGAGCAGCGCGCCGAGTTCGGCGGCGGCGTCGCCGGGGGCACCGAGGGACAGGGCACGCAGGACGGGGCCGCCGTCACCGGCCCGGTCGGCGCCGGTGTCGAGCCAGGGGTCGAGGGGTCCTTCGGTCTCGTAGCGCTTGTCGCAGATCGGGCACTCGTACCACTCACAGCACTGGTCGCAGCAGTTCCAGGGGGCGGTCTTCGCGCCGAGGCAGTCGTCGCACAGGAGGTGCGCGCACGGGTCGAGCGCGCGCACGCTCGCCTTGGTGCCCGCGCAGTTCATGCAGGGCTGGTGCGGCTGCGCGGCGAGGTACTCGGCGACGACGGTGGTGTACCGCTCGTACGCGGGCTGGAAGGCGGTCTCGGCGGGGAACCGCGCGAACAGCGGGGCGTGATGCCGGTCGGAGCCCATCAGCGCGTCGACGTCGGCCAGCAGCTTGCGGCCGGTCGTGGCGAGGTCGTCGGCGGACAGCGCGGTCAGCGCGCGGCGCAGGGGGGCTGTCAGCAGGTGCCCGCGGTCGGCGAGTTCGGCTTCGAGGACGACGACGCCGGCCTCGGTCACGGCGGACGGTCCGGCGCCCTCAAGGACGGCACCTTCCTCAAGGACGGCACCTTCGGGGACGTAGACGCTCTGCCGACGGCGCAGCAGCATACCGAGGAGGTCGTCGTGCGTTGTCGTCGTCATCAGGTCCCACCCCCGTGGTGCGGAGAAAGAGCGGGGGCGGGGAGTGGGTGCGCTACGGATCTTTTACAGAGAAGAAAAAAGAAGGAAGCACACCGCGGAGCCGCCCCCGCGTACGCAACGGTACGCGGGGGCGGCGGGCCCGGTCACTTCAATAAAACCCAGGCCAGAGCGGTACTAGCCCTCGATGGACGTCATCACGTGCTTGATGCGCGTGTAGTCGTCGAAGCCGTACGCGGAGAGGTCCTTGCCGTAGCCGGACTTCTTGAAGCCGCCGTGCGGCATCTCCGCGACCAGCGGGATGTGCGTGTTGATCCAGACGCAGCCGAAGTCGAGGACCTTGGACATGCGCATCGCGCGCGCGTGGTCCTTCGTCCAGACGGAGGAGGCGAGCGCGTACTCGACGCCGTTCGCGTACTCGACGGCCTGCGCCTCGTCCGTGAAGGACTGGACGGTGATGACCGGGCCGAAGACCTCGTTCTGGATGATCTCGTCGTCCTGCTTGAGGCCGGAGACGACGGTCGGGGCGTAGAAGTAGCCCTTCTCGCCGACGCGCTGACCGCCGGCCTCGACCTTGGCGTGCGCCGGGAGGCGGTCGATGAAGCCGGAGACCTGCTTCAGCTGGTTGGCGTTGTTCAGCGGGCCGTAGAGCACGTCCTCGTCGTCCGGCTGACCGGTCTTCGTGTCGGCGGCGGCCTTGGCGAGCGCGGTCACGAAGTCGTCGTGGATGGACTCGTGGACGAGCACGCGCGTGGCGGCCGTACAGTCCTGGCCGGCGTTGAAGAAGCCCGCCATGGAGATGTCCTCGACGGCCTTGGCGATGTCGGTGTCCTCGAACACGACGACCGGCGCCTTGCCGCCGAGCTCCAGGTGGACGCGCTTGAGGTCCTTGGAGGCGGACTCGGCGACCTGCATGCCCGCGCGCACCGAACCGGTGATGGACGCCATCGCCGGGGTGGGGTGCTCGACCATGGCGCGGCCGGTGTCGCGGTCGCCCGTGACGACGTTGAAGACGCCGGGCGGCACGATGGAACCGATGATCTCGGCCATCAGGACGGTCGACGCCGGGGTGGTGTCGGACGGCTTCAGCACGACCGTGTTGCCGGCCGCGAGCGCCGGGGCGAACTTCCAGACGGCCATCATCATCGGGTAGTTCCACGGCGCGACCTGCGCGCAGACACCGATCGGCTCGCGGCGGATGATGGAGGTCAGACCCTCCATGTACTCGCCCGCGGCGCGGCCTTCGAGCATCCGGGCCGCACCCGCGAAGAAGCGGATCTGGTCGACCATGGGCGGGATCTCCTCGGACCGCGTGAGCCCGGTCGGCTTGCCCGTGTTCTCGACCTCGGCGGCGATGAGGTCCTCGGCCCGCTCCTCGAACGCGTCGGCGATCTTGAGCAGGGCCTTCTGCCGCTCGGCGGGGGTGAGGTCGCGCCAGGCGGGGAACGCGTCGGCGGCGGCCTTCATGGCGGCGTCCACGTCGGCCTGGCCGGACAGCGGCGCGGTCGCGTAGGCCTCGCCGGTCGCCGGGTTGATGACCTCGGTGGTCCGTCCGTCGGCCGCGTCCCGGAATTCTCCGTTGATGTAGTTGCGCAGACGGCGCAGCTCGGTGGTCACTTCCGCGGCCCTCCAAGTCAGATGTCCAATGGATGAGACACCCACCCTAGTCGCTGTACCGACGCTTTCAACATACCCAGCTGCCCAGAACTGCGGAATCCGTGAGTATCCGAGTCTCAGACAACGAATTTCATCGATCGAGGCTTGCGGAAGTGACGAGACGTCGTGCACAGTGAGCCTGTGGCCAGTCGCAGCGCAGACCCCAGCACCCCTCGCAGCTCCCGCACCGGAAACCCTGGCGGAAGCGGCAGTGGGAACGGCACCCCTCCCGTGGACGCCGTATCTCTGGCGATCATCGAACAGCTCCAGGAGGACGGACGCCGTCCGTACGCCGCCATCGGCAAGGCCGTGGGCCTCTCCGAGGCGGCCGTGCGCCAGCGCGTCCAGAAGCTGCTCGACCAGGGCGTGATGCAGATCGTCGCCGTCACGGACCCGCTCACCGTGGGCTTCCGCAGGCAGGCGATGGTCGGCATCGACGTCGAGGGCGACGTGGACCCGGTCGCGGACGCCGTGGCCGCCATGCCGGAGGCCGAGTACGTGGTGATGACCGCGGGCTCGCACGACCTCCTCGTGGAGATCGTCTGCGAAGACGACGACCACCTGCTCGAAGTCATCAACAAGCGCATCCGCGCCCTCCCCGGCGTGCGCTCCACCGAGAGCTTCGTCTACCTCAAGCTCAAGAAGCAGACCTATATGTGGGGAACCCGATAGCCGTGAGCAAGGACCTCAGCCAGACCGCCTACGACCACCTGTGGATGCACTTCACCCGCATGTCGTCGTACGAGAACGCGCCCGTCCCCACCATCGTGCGTGGCGAGGGCACCTACATCTACGACGACAAGGGCAAGAAGTACCTGGACGGCCTCTCAGGCCTCTTCGTCGTCAACGCGGGCCACGGCCGTCACGAGCTCGCCGAGACCGCCTACAAGCAGGCGCAGGAGCTGGCCTTCTTCCCGGTGTGGAGCTACGCCCACCCGAAGGCCGTCGAGCTGGCCGAGCGCCTCGCGGACTACGCGCCGGGCGACCTCAACAAGGTCTTCTTCACCACCGGCGGCGGCGAGGCCGTCGAGACCGCGTGGAAGCTGGCGAAGCAGTACCACAAGCTCAACGGCAACCACACGAAGTACAAGGTCATATCCCGCGCGGTCGCCTACCACGGCACCCCGCAGGGCGCCCTGTCCATCACCGGTCTGCCGGCCCTGAAGGCCCCCTTCGAGCCGCTGGTCCCCGGCGCGCACAAGGTGCCGAACACCAACATCTACCGCGCCCCGATCCACGGCGACGACCCCGAGGCCTTCGGCCGCTGGGCCGCCGACCAGATCGAGCAGGAGATCCTCTTCGAGGGCCCCGAGACGGTCGCCGCCGTCTTCCTGGAGCCGGTGCAGAACGCGGGCGGCTGCTTCCCGCCCCCGCCCGGCTACTTCCAGCGCGTGCGCGAGATCTGCGACAAGTACGACGTGCTGCTCGTCTCCGACGAGGTCATCTGCGCCTTCGGCCGCCTCGGCACGATGTTCGCCTGCGACAAGTTCGGCTACGTACCGGACATGATCACCTGCGCCAAGGGCATGACCTCGGGCTACTCCCCGATCGGCGCGTGCATCGTCTCGGACCGCATCGCCGAGCCGTTCTACAAGGGCGACAACACCTTCCTGCACGGCTACACCTTCGGCGGCCACCCCGTCTCCGCCGCGGTCGGCATCGCCAACCTCGACATCTTCGAGAAGGAGGGCCTCAACCAGCACGTCCTCGACAACGAGGACGCGTTCCACCAGACCCTCAGCAAGTTGCTCGACCTGCCGATCGTCGGCGACGTCCGCGGCAACGGCTTCTTCTACGGCATCGAGCTCGTGAAGGACAAGGCCACGAAGGAGACGTTCAACGACGAGGAGACCGAGCGCGTCCTGTACGGCTTCCTCTCCAAGGCGCTGTACGACAACGGCCTGTACTGCCGTGCCGACGACCGCGGCGACCCGGTCGTCCAGCTCGCCCCGCCGCTGATCTCCACGCAGGAGACCTTCGACGAGATCGAGGGCATCCTGCGGCAGGTGCTCACGGAGGCGTGGACGAAGCTGTAAGCGCTTGGTCCGATCCGGTGTGATCCGGTGTGATCCGGTGTGATCAACAACGGCCCGGGGGCCGCCGTTCGAGTGAGAACGGCGGCCCCCGGGCCGCGTCGTTTCCGGCCCGGTCCGCCCCTGTCCCTACCGTGCCCAGTGACCGATCGGCCCCGCCTTCGTTCCCCCGTACGGGGGAGTCGAGCTGATCTGAACCGAGGTGTACGCCATGGTGGCCCCGCCGGACAACGACGTGCTGTGGGCACGCGCCCTACATGTCACACACAACGGCTCCCCCGCCCTCACCGGCGTCTCGCTCGGTGTCCGCGAGGGCGAGATCCTCGCCGTCAACGGCCCCCGGGGCAGCGGCAAGACGACCCTCCTGCAGTGTCTCTCCGGCCAGCTGCTGCCCCAGAAGGGCGAGGTGTGGTTCAACAGCACGCCCGTCCACACGATGGGTCCACTCGTACGCGAACGGCTGCGCCGCGACCGCTTCGGCTGGATCGACCCCGAACCGCACCTCGTCCCCGAGCTCACCGCCTGGGAGAACGTCGCCCTGCCGCTGATGCTGCGCGGCGCCTCGCACCGGGTCTCCAAGCCCGCCGCCCAGGAGTGGCTGGACCGCCTCGACATCGGCGGCTGCGCGCGGAAGCGGCCGCACGCGCTCCTCCAGTCGGAGCGGCAGCGCGTCGCCATCGCCCGCGCCCTGGTCACCACGCCGTCCGTGCTCTTCGCCGACGAGCCCACGGCGCCCCTGCACCGCGCCGACCACACACTCGCCCTGCGCACCCTGACGACGGCGGCCCGCTCCCACGGCATCACGGTCGTCCTCGCCACGAACGACCAGGCGGTCGCCATGCTGGCCGACCGCACGGTCAACCTCCTGGACGGACGACGGGTCAGCACCGTGCACCTGCCGGGGGCGGACGGGTCGGAGGCAGGTGAGGGGGCGATGCCCGAGAAGTCGGACACCACGGAGCCCCCGGGTGTCGCGGACCCCGCGGACACGACGGGCGCCACCAGCGCGACCGGAGACACGACCCCCACAGGCACCACGATCACCACAAGCACCACGACCACCACAAGCACCACCGCCGGAGCCAGTCGTTCCGCCGGGGTCACCGCCCCCGTCCGGACGGAAGGGGCCGCGTGCTCGCTTTCCGTCTAGCCCGGGGCGCCCACCCCGTCGTCCAGCTCCGGCGGCTCCTCGTCGCCGCCGCGTCCGCCGGCACCGGCTTCCTGCTTCTCTGCACCCTGGCGTACGCGATGGAACACCCCGGAGCGGGCGCCGGTCTGCGCCTCGCGTGGTGCGCCGCGCCCGTCGCCGCCACCGTCTACTTCGCCGTCGCCGTCGCCCGTACCGACCCCGGCACCCGCCCCCGCAGCGGGCTCTCCGCGGTGGGCCTCGGCCCCGGCCGCCTGATGGTGCTCGCCACCATCTCCACGGCCGTCGCCTGCACGCTCGGCTCCATGCTCGCGCTGCTCTTCTTCCTGCACCTGCGCGGCGACGTCTCGGGCTTCCCCTTCGACGGGTCGGCGGCCGATCTGCTCGCCGCCGACCAGCCGCTGCCGGTCGCCGCCGCGCTCACCCTGCTCGCGGTGGTCCCGCTCGCCGCGTCCGCGGCAAGTGCCTTCGTGCTGCGACCACATGCCACGAAGACCGCGGCCGGAGCCGCGGGCACGCCCCGCGGAGCCAAGGCCCGTCCGGCGACCGCGCCCAGGCCGGACGCCGAGGCGGCACCCGAGTCCGGGCCCTCGACCCGCCCAGAACCCAGTACCGGTCCCGGCACCGACCCCGCCACCGGGCCCGCCGCGCCCGCCCCGCCCCCGAGCGGTCTCCCGTGGGGCGTCGCGCTGCTCGCCGCCGGCCTCGCCGTCGAGACGTACACGAGCCGCTCCGGCACCGCTCCGCGCACCGGCCTTCCCCTGCCCGGCAGCGCCGACGGCAGCCCCGCGGGCGTGCTCGCCGGATGGGCGCTGACCGCGCTCGGCCTCGTCCTCGCGGGTCCCGGCCTCACCTACCTCTGCGGACGGCTGCTCCAGGCGGTCAGGCCCGGTGCGCTGCGCCTGCTCGCGGGCCGCGTCCTGCAGGAGGAGGCACGGCGCATCGGACGTCCGCTCGGCGTGCTGTGCGCGGTGGCGTCGGGCGCGTACGCGTCGATCGTGCTGTACGCGGGGCCGCGCCCCGAAGCCGGTCCGCTGACCACGCTCGGCGTGCTGCTCGTCGGGGGCTGTGCGGTGCTGACGCTGGCCACGGCTTCCGTGGAGGCCCGGCAGGCCCGCTCGGAGACGACGTCCGCGCTGCTGCGGCTCGGCGCGCCCGCGACGGTGCTGCGCGGTTCGGCGGCGCTCCGCGCGGGCGCGCTGCTCGCCGTGTTCGGCCCGCTGACCTGGGTCGTCGCGCAGTTGGCCGCACTGCCGCTGACCCCGTGACAGGTATGCCGGGAGTGACCGCGACAGGTATGCCGGGAGTGACCGCGAAAAGAAGTCACGAGAAAGTTCGCGACGAGCGATGAGTTCCGAGTCGAACGGATGTCTATCCTCCCGTAAGCACACGCGCCGACAGCGCACCCACGCAGCGCGCACACGCGCACACACGCCTCGGGAGAGACACACATGTACCAGCAGATGATCTTCGTGAACCTGGCCGTGTCCGACGTCGCCGCGTCGAAGAAGTTCTTCACGGAGCTCGGCTACACGATCAACCCGCAGTTCTCGACCGACGATTGCGCGTGTGTGACGATCAGCGACACCATCGTCGCGATGATGCTGAGCAAGGAGCACTACGCGAACTTCACGCAGAAGGAGATCGCGGACTCCACCAAGGTCAGCGAGACGCTGATCTGTCTGAGCGCCGAGAGCCGCGAGAAGGTCGACGAGCTCGTCGACAGAGCGATCGCCGCCGGCGGCACGGCGGGCAAGGTCCAGGACTACGGCACGATGTACGGCCGCGCCTTCGACGACCTGGACGGCCACACCTGGGAGGTCATGTGGATGGACCCGTCCGAGGTCCAGGGCTGACCGAGGCCCCGCTGCCCGCCCTGCTTAGCATGGGCGGATGCAGCCGACTCCCGAACCCGCGTCGCCGGCACCCGTGTCCCCCGGGACGTCCGGGGCCGCGCCCGCCCCGCAACACCCCGGCGAGGACCGCGAGATCGAGACCCTCGCCGAGTTCGACGAGGTCTCGGGACGCGGCGCCCTCGCGGGGCGCCGCGTCCAGGCCGTCGACCTGACGGAGCGCACCTCCGCCCTCCTCGCGGCCGACGTCGCGGGCGCCGTCTTCCTCGGCTGCCCGATGCGGGAGGACGCGGCGGCGAAGGTGCGGGCGGGCGGCGCGCTGGTCTTCCCGCCCGTCCCGGGACTGCCGTTCAACCCGTACCGCGGCCTGCTCTACTCCGCCGACGACCTGTTCGCCGGCCTCGCCGAGGGCGGATACGACGCGACGCCGGACGCGCACGCGTACGACTGGTTCCAGCGCACCAAGGCCGACGGCGACGTCTTCTCGTCGATGCTGCGCGCCATACACGACGACTCCATCTCGGACGCCCTCGACGAGCTCCTCGTCGGTGCCGAGGTCGTCGGCGTAATGGGCGGTCACGCGATGGCCCGCGGCACGGAGGCCTACGCGGGGGCGGCCCGCCTCGGCCGCGCGCTGGCCCGCGCGGGGTTCACGGTCGCCACGGGCGGCGGCCCCGGCGCCATGGAGGCGGCGAACCTCGGCGCCTACGCGGCTCCCTTCGACGACGCGATGCTGGACGAGGCCCTCGAACTCCTCGCCAAGGCCCCGTCGTTCACGCCCTCCGTCACGGAGTGGGCGCGGGCGGCGTTCGCGGTACGCGAGCGGTGGCCCGACGGCGGCGCCTCCGTGGGCATCCCCACGTGGTTCTACGGCCACGAGCCCCCGAACGCGTTCGCCTCGCACCTCGCCAAGTACTTCGCCAACGCCACCCGCGAGGACGGCCTCCTGGCCCGCTCGAACTCCGGCGTCATCTTCCTCCCCGGCGCGGCGGGCACCGTCCAGGAGGTCTTCGACAACGCCACCCCCAACTACTACGAGTCCCGCGGCGAGCCCACCCCCATGGTCCTGGTCGACCGCGCCCACTGGACCGACCACCTGCCGGTGTGGCCGCTGCTGCGGTCGCTGGCCCGCGACCGCTCGATGGAGTCCCGGATCGCCCTGGTGGACCGGGTGGAGGACGCCCCGGACGCTTTGCGAAAGCTCGGCGCGACACCGTCCCGTACGGCCTGAGGCCTCGTGCGCCACGACGGAACCGCACCGGCTCACACGAACGAAGCCCGCTCCGGCCAGAAGTCCAGCAGCCCCCGCTCCCCCACGACCTCCACGTGCCCGCTGTCGAGCGGCAGCCGCCGGTGGAAGGCGAGCAGCAGCACCCCCATGAGCGGCCCGCGCCCTTGAGCTCCGCGGCACTGTCCTCGGGGTCGGTGCGCTGGGCGAGGGCGACGAGGTCGAGCCATTCGTCGATGGCGTCCGCGGCGACCTCCGGGGCGACCTCGAACGGGACGCCGACGGTGACGGCCGCGTCCGCGCGGTGGATCACCAGCTCGCGTGTCATGCGGCGCGCCCAGAACCCGGCGCTGTGGTCCTCGGCCCACGACCACACGGCCGCGTCGGCGCCCGCCTCGCGGAACGTGGCCGCGCCGGGCTCCGCGGTGCGGGCGAGCCAGGCGTCGAGGGCCACCGGGTCGTCGCCCTCGGGACCTTGAGGTCGAGTTGCCGGGCGACTTCGTCGCAGTATCGATCATGGCCGAGTGTCGTCATAGCCGAGTGTCGTCATGGCCGAACACTGGAACGACCCGCCCGGGGCGGTACCCGAGTTGCGGCGTCGGCACACAGCCGACCGGCCGAGCACCGGAGAGGGCACTCAGCCGAGTACCACCACATCCTCAGCGTCGAATCCGACACCCACCGTCTCCCCCACCGCCGGCGCCCTGCGCAGCGCGCAAGCCGCCTCCAGACGGGGCCCGTCGGTGGGCTGGAGGTGAACGGCGACGTGCGTACCCCGGAAGGTGCGTGCCGTGACAAGGCACGGCAGCCCCTCCTCGGCGGAGACGAGCCGCACCCCGGCCGGCCGCACCAAAACCTTGCACGGTCCGGCCGAGGTGCCCTCAGGGACCGGGATCTTGCCCCACACCGTGTCGGCGGCCCCTCCCGCCACGGTCGCCCGCACCACGTTGTCGAAGCCGAGGAATCGCGCCACGAACTCGTCGACAGGGTGCTGCCACACCTCCAACGGCGTGCCGGACTGGGCGATCCGCCCGTCCCGCATGACGACGACGCGGTCGGCGAGCGCGAAGGCCTCACCCTGGTCGTGCGTGACGGCGAGGACGGTCGTGCCCAACTCGTCGAAGAGCTCACGGAGTTCGACGACGAGACGCTCCCGCAGCGAACGGTCGAGCTGGCCGAGCGGCTCGTCGAGCATCAGCAGCCGGGGGCGTGGCGCGAGTGCCCGCGCCAGCGCCACGCGCTGCTGCTCACCACCGGAGAGCGCCGCCACCGCACGCCGCTGCGCCTTCGGGAGGCCGACGAGGTCCAGCAACTCGGCGACCCGGTCGGCCTGTTCGCCGCGCGACGCACCGTGCATGCGCAGCCCGAACGCGACGTTGCCCGCCACGTCCCGCTGCGGGAAGAGCTGGTGGTCCTGGAACATGAGGCCGACGCCCCGCTTGTGCGCGGGCACCCCGCGCTGGTCGCGCCCCCCGAGGACGACCCGCCCCGAATCGAGTCCCTGGAGCCCGGCGACCACCCGCAGCAGCGTCGACTTGCCGCTGCCGCTCGGCCCCAGCACACAGACGATCTCATGCTCGGCGACATCGAGGTCCACGGCGTCGAGCGCGGCCCGCGCCCCGAACCGTACCGTCGCGTCCCGCAGGCTCAGCAGCGCGTCCGTCATCAGAACTCCCCCGTGGTGCGCCCGGTCCGGACGCGTTCCAACATCATCAGGGACACCGCGCACACCACCATGAGAATCGTCGAGAGGGCCATCGCCTGGCCGTAGTTGAGGTCGCCCGCGCGTCCGAGCAGGCGGGCCACGGCGACCGGCAGCGTCGGGTTGTCGGGGCGTGCGATGAAGACCGTCGCGCCGAACTCGCCGAGCGAGACGGCGAAGGCGAACCCGGCGGCGATCAGCAGTGCCCGCCACACCATCGGCAGGTCGACCTCGCGCCACGCCCGCAGCGGCGAAGCCCCGAGCACGGCCGCCGCCTCGCGTAGCCTGCCGTCCACCGCGCGCAGGACGGGCAGCATGGTGCGTACGACGAACGGCACCCCGACCAGGGCCTGGGCGAGCGGCACCAGGATCCAGGAGGACCTCAGGTCCAGCGGCGGCTTGTCGAGCGTGATCAGGAACCCGAAGCCCACCGTCACCGCGGAGACGCCGAGCGGCAGCATGAGCAGCGCGTCGAACCCGCGCACGAGACGCCCCGCGCGCCGGGTGAGGGCGGCGGCCGCGAGCCCCCCGATCAGCACGGTGATGCCCGTGGCGACCACCGCGTATTGCAGCGAATTACCGATGGCCTCGATCGGCGGCACGAGGAAGGCGCCGCCGTCCGCCGAGGTCAGCTCCTTGTAGTACGCGACCCCGAAGCCTTCGGGACCGTCGAAGGACCGCTGCACCAGCACGCCGAGCGGCAACAGGATCAGCAGCACGACCGTCACCATGACGAACGCGAGCAACGTCCACTGCCCGGCGCCGCGCGGCCTGCGTGCCACCGCGGAGGCGTCGACGAGCTTCAGCGCGCTCTCGCGCCGCCGCACCGTCCACGCGTGGATCGCCAGGATCAGGCCGACCGCGGCGAACTGCACGAGAGTCAGGACGGCGGCCGTCGGCAGGTCGAGGAGTTGCGCGGTCTGCCGGTAGATCTCCACTTCGAGCGTCGAGTACGCGGGTCCGCCGAGGATCTGCACCACGCCGAAGGAGGTGAAGGTGAAGAGGAAGACCATGAGCGCGGCGGCCGCGACGGCGGGCGCGAGCGCGGGCAGCGTCACCGTCCGCCACGCGGCCCACCGGGAGGCGCCGAGCATCCGCGCGGCCTCCTCCTGGCGCGGGTCAAGCTGCGACCAGAGGCCGCCGACGGTCCGTACGACGACCGCGTAGTTGAAGAAGACGTGCGCGAGCAGGATCGCCCACACCGTGGTGTCCAGGCGTACGCCCCACAGCTCGTCGAAGAGCCCGCCCCGCCCGATCAGCGCGAGGAACGCCGTGCCGACGACGACGGTCGGAAGCACGAACGGCACGGTGACGACGGCCCGCAGCACCCGCTTGCCGGGGAAGTCGAAGCGCGCGAAGACGTACGCGCCGGGGAGCGCGATCAGGAGCGTGAGCGCCGTCGACGCGAGCGCCTGCCAGGTGGTGAACCACAGCACCTGCCGGATGTCGGACTGCCCGAGGACGTCCGTGATCCGCCCGAACCGCCACACGCCGTCGACGTGCAGCCCGCGCGCGACGATCGCCGTGACGGGATAGGCGAAGAAGAGTCCGAAGAACGCGACGGGCACGGCCATCAGACCGAGCCGCGTCGCGCTCCCGCGCCGGGACCCCGCGCGTGGGCCCGGTTTCGCTACTTCAGTACGAGCGAGGTCCACGACTTGATCCACGGCTCGCGGTTGTCGGCGATCTTCTTCGGGTCCATGGTCTGCGGGTCGTCGACCGTCACGCCGTGCTCGGTGAACAGCTTCGGCAGCTTGGTGCCCTCGCGCACCGGGTTCACGAACATGTTGAGCGGCATGTCCTCCTGGAACTCCTGGCTCGCCAGGAAGTCGAGGAGCGCCTTGCCGCCCTTCTCGTTGCCCGCGTTGCTGAGCAGGCCCGCGTACTCGACCTGGCGGAAGCAGGTGCCGGTGGCGACGCCGGTCGGCGCCTGCTTGGGCTGCGGCTCGCCGTACAGCACCTCGACGGGCGGCGAGGAGGCGTACGACACCACGAGCGGCCGGTCGCCCTTGGCCTTCTTGCCACCGGCGGACCCGGAGAACTCCTCGTTGTACGCCTGCTCCCAGCCGTCGACGACCTTGACGCCGTTGGCCTTGAGCTTCTTCCAGTAGCCGGCCCAGCCGTCGTCCCCGTACGCGGCGGCGGTGCCGAGCAGGAAGCCGAGGCCGGGCGACGAGGTCGAGGCGTTCTCGGTGACGAGCAGGTTCTTGTACGCGGGCTTGGTCAGATCGGCGAAGGACTTCGGGGGCGCGAGCTTCTTGTCGGCGAAGTACTTCTTGTCATAGTTGACGCAGATGTCACCGCTGTCGACGGGCGTGACCCGGTGCTTGCCCTCATCGACCCGGAACTCGGCCTTGATCTTCTCCGAGCCCTTGACCTCGTGAGCCTGGAAGAGCCCGTTGTCGAGCGCCCGGGAGAGGAGCGTGTTGTCGACGCCGAAGAAGACATCGCCCTGAGGGTTGTCCTTGGACAGGATCGCCTTGTTCACGGCAGCGCCGGCGTCACCGTCCTTGAGGACCTTGACCTTGTACCCGGACCGCTTCTCGAAGTCCTTCAACACGTCCTTGGAGACATTGAAGGAGTCGTGACTGACCAGCGTCACACTCTTGGAATCGGACGTCCCGGACCCGCCCCCGGAGCTGCCGCACGCGGAGACGGCGACGAGCCCGATGCCCACCGCCACGGCGGTGAACGTGACCTTCTTGGTGCTCCCTGACTTGGTGGTGCTCACTGACTTTCCTCCTGGGTGACCAGGAGAAGACGCGGCCCCGCCCGCGCACCGACGGCACGCGGGCAGGGCGCTACAGCTTGAGTGATGCCCGAACTTCCTACCCAGAATGACCTGGGCGAGGTTCAGAGGGTCTGCGGCCCACCTGTCCAAGTGACCGCACTCTCAGCGCTGTGGCGCTCCCCTGTCGGAATATGCAGATGTGTGTACTCGTACGCAGCGGTACGCCCGCCAGACTACCTCTCGACCTACCGCTCGGCCGCCGCCAGCTGGCCGCACGCCCCGTCGATCTCCTGACCACGGGTGTCCCGAATCGTGACGGGCACACCGTGGGCGGCGATGGCCTCCACGAACGCCTTCTCGTCCTCGGGCCGCGAGGCCGTCCACTTCGACCCCGGCGTCGGGTTCAGCGGAATGAGGTTGACGTGCACGGGCTTGCCCTTGAGCAGCCGCCCGAGCCGGTCACCACGCCACGCGTGGTCGTTGATGTCACGGATGAGCGCGTACTCGATGGACAGTCGGCGCCCGGACTTCGCGGCGTACTCCCACCCGGCGTCCAGCACCTCCCGCACCTTCCACCGCGTGTTGACCGGTACGAGGGTGTCGCGCAGCTCGTCGTCCGGCGCGTGCAGCGAGATCGCGAGCCGGCACTTGAAGCCCTCGTCGGCGAACCGGTGGATGGCGGGCACGAGCCCCACCGTCGACACGGTGATACCGCGCTGCGAAAGACCGAGACCGTCGGGCTCCGGGTCGGTCAGCGCACGAATGGCACCGACGACCCGCTTGTAGTTGGCGAGCGGCTCGCCCATCCCCATGAAGACGATGTTGGACAACCGTGCCGGCCCACCCGGAATCTCGCCGTCCCGCAGCGCCCGCATGCCGTCGACGATCTGATGCACGATCTCGCCGGTCGACAGGTTCCGGTCGAGACCGGCCTGCCCCGTGGCGCAGAACGGACAGTTCATGCCGCAGCCCGCCTGCGAGCTGATGCACATGGTGACCCGGTCCGGGTACCGCATGAGCACGGACTCGACGAGCGTCCCGTCGAACAGCCGCCACAGCGTCTTGCGCGTCGTGTCGTCGTCACAGCTGATGTGCCGCACCACAGACATCAGATCGGGCAGCAACGCGTCCCGCAGCTTCTCGCGCGCCCCGGCCGGGATGTCGGTCCACTCGGCCGGGTCGTGCGCGTACCGCGCGAAGTAGTGCTGCGAGAGCTGCTTGGCACGGAACGGCTTCTCGCCGATGGCGGCGACGGCTTCCTTGCGCTCGGCGGGCGTGAGGTCGGCGAGGTGCCGCGGGGGCTTCTTGGCACCGCGGGGCGCGACGAAAGTGAGTTCTCCGGGTACAGGCATGGTCCTTCCAGTGTCGCAGATCCACATCGCTGACCTTGGCTCACGGAGATCGGTGTAGGTCATCACTGCCCGTCATCGGTCGTTGTGGGCCCTCCTCGCACGGCCCACAGGTCACAGGCCTGAAAGTGCCTTCATGCTCACCCCGCTGCGGTCACCGACTACGAGAAGCAGCTCTGCCTCACCTCCCGGCGCCGCGACGCCGCCCAGGGCAAAGGCTCCGTCGCCAGGCCTGCCGCGCGCGGGGAGTGGGGGTGGGAGATGCCACCCAACGTCATCGACCACGCCGCCTGAGCCGACAACAGATCGGGATCAAATTCCCTAAGACGCCCATCGGACGGACACGAGCTTCGTCGCACGGGCTTTTGATCCGGAACCCATAACGGAGCACAGACATACGCAGTGAGAACGACACCTGCACATACAACTGAAAATGAGGCAGAGCCTGGGACCCGCACGTCCGAGAGGATGCTTTACCCCGAGGTGAAACATGCCTTTCACCTCGGGGTGCGAATCACCTTCGGCCTCTAGTTGCAACCCAGAAGACCAACAGGGCGCCCGGTACAGCAATAGCCAAATAGAATAGGGCCGACTGAGCCACGCTTCCGTCATCTGCCACAAATTCGCTACCGATTAGCAGGACGAAGAAGAAGGCGAATGCGGCGACGGCCGTTCCGATAGCTGATGGGGTGCGCATGCTCCCCTCCTAGGCGTTTAGTAGCACTTGGCGCCCTTGAACTTGGCAAGGTAGGTGAACTTGAACTCTACACCCTTCTTGCACTTGTCGATCTTTTCGTTGCCCATGGATACAACCGCGGCGTAGACGCCTGCGGCGACGGCTCCGCCGATCCCTCCGGTGATGGCGCCGATGAGACCGGCTGCAGTAGCCGCAGACCCAGCATTGACGGCCTTGGCCTGAGACTTGCTCAGCTTCACGTAGACGTACCAACCAAGGCTGACACCACGCGCCACGACCTCGGTCGCGTCAGCCTCCGGCACCTCACCCTTTACCACCGTGACGACCGGGGAATCTTTGAACGCCTCGACAGCCTCTTCGTAGGTGTATCCCTGCGAGGCGAGGTCCAGGTAAGCGCCACCATCGTCAACTGCCGCAACTGCGGCGGGCTTTATTTTGCCCTGCCTGGCAGTTGAGGCAGACGCCGCAGGGGCAACCGCAGCCAGCAGCGCACCAGTCATGACTGCCGAGCAAGTTGCCTTGAAAACACGGGACTTGATCACTCGTAACCTCTGCCTTCATAACGCTAGGGATTCCTCGGGGTGTTCGGACCAAAGGACCGTAGCATGATCAAATCTTTGCCAACCTCGCCTCAACGAGGCAAGACGACGGCACGTCAATTCTGCTGCCATGTAGGGAAGTTGCAGAACTCTCCAGTGCGCGCGTACCCGCCAGAGCTGGAGCCCGGTTCATTTCGCTTTTGCGCATTTGAGATCCAATCGAAATCTACAGCGCTGTAGAACAGGCTCAAATGGTTCTAAATGGCTCAAAAGCAACTACCCGTTCGCGATCACCACGAGCGCTTCAGGCACGAGGCCCCTGAACTCGTCAGCCACAGCCCGTTAGGTCCCCCCGGTCTGACCCACGTGCCGTTACGGACGAGCCCAGCCGCCCAGAGCCAACTCCGGCCGCTCTTCCTGGCCTTCATCTGCACATCTGCGGCGGCGAAGGGCTGGCAGGCCGACCGGCCCGCACCCCACGCCCTGTCACAACTCGGAGGCTTCACCATGCTGTTGGGAAAGAGCACTCCCACGCGCTACGAGATCAGCATCACCCCCGTCGCCCCCGTCCGGCGGCCCATCTGGTTCTGGGCCCTGATCGTTTTGCTCGTTCTCGCCCTCGCCGCCGTCATCGACGGGCACGACGAGGACGCCAGCCCCGCGCACCGCCCCGAGCACACGCAGACCGCCGACACCCGCACCCACGGCCAGGAGTAGCGCCGTGGCCTGCCGCGAGTGCACCGCGGGACACCCCGTCCTGCTCGACTCCTACCCGGCCGGCGACACCCGCGCCTCCTGGTCACCGCGCACCGTGCCACCCAGGCCCGCAATGAGGCCCCTGGCCCGGTCCACGTCCACTACGACCAGGCCAACGACACCTTCGCCGTCATCCGCACCGCCCCTAGGAGAACCCCGCATGAGTGCCGCCCTGTGGCCCGTCACGGCCCGCATCACCGCCACATTGGACGCGGCCAACGGCCGTGACGAACACGAGATCGCAATGCGCCTGCTCAAGGTCAACGAGGAGGCCGGGGAAGTGGCCGCCGCGTACATCGGTGCCACCGGCCAGAACCCCCGCAGGGGCCTGACCCACAGCCACAACGACGTCGCCCAGGGAACTGGCCGACGTCATCGTCGCCGCCGCGGTCGCCCTGCTCTCCATCACCGACCACGCCCCCTCCGTACTCAACATCAAGCTGCACAACGCCGCTCAGCGGCTCACCCTGCCTCCCCGGGACGGACGCTGATGGCCCGGTTGCGCATCGAGCGCACCGCTTGGCCCCGGCCCGCCCTCGTCCTGTCGGACACCCCGCGCCCCGACTGTCCCGACTGCGAGGGCGCGGGCGCGGGCGGCACGGAGTACGACCCCGGCGACCCCGAAACCGGCGAATACGCCGGTACCAACTGGCACCGTGCCACTGCTGGAACGCACAGCGCCGCTGGATCGTGCTGCCGCTCCCGCGCCGCCGCTGGCACCCGCGCCGTCACACCGACCCGTGGGCCGCCCACGGCTACAGGGACGGTCCGCCCTTCTAACCCATTGACCAGGGAGATTCCATGTCGTTCGGAGAGACCCCCGTCACCGTCGTCGGCAACCTCACCGCCGACCCCGAGATCAAGTTCACCGAGGGCGGGGCCGCACTCGCCAAGTTCACCATCGCGACCACCCCGCGCGTCTTCGACCGCGAGTCCAACCAAGGGAAGGACGGCACGTCGCGGCAGGGCGAAGTCTTCGGTGTGCCGGTCGACGCCGTGGGGTCCCTTACGGGCTGGCTGCACGACGGGCTGCAGATCAAGGTCGTGACGGGCAGGGCGCTCTTCGGGAAGCCCAAGAACAACAAGGTGCGTGACGTGCCGCTCCCCGATTCAGTCGCTCAGGCACTCACTCAGCACATGCAGCACCATCCGCCCGTGGACGTCACGCTTCCGTGGAAGAGGCCCGATGGCCCGCCCGTCACCAAGCGGCTCATCTTTTCGGGCCCGAAGGGCAACCACGTCTACCGGAGCAACTTCGACATCAGCCCGTGGAAACCAGCTCTTGCTACGGCAGGCCCCATCGACAAGCCGGAGGACGGCGCCCCCCTGCCCTCGGCTCGCGAGCACGGCATGCACGCGCTTCGACACTTCTACGCTTTTGTGCTCTTGGACGCTGGAGAGAACATCAAGACGCTCAACAGCTACCTCGGGCACACAGATCCCGGCTTCACTCCGCGGGTCTGCACGCACCTCATGCCGAGCAGCGAGTCCCGGACGCGAAGGGCAATCGACACCCTCTGCAAGAGCGCCAGCGAGGGCAACGAGGCTCAGGCAGCGTAGAAACGCAGGGGAGGCGAGAGTGCAGGTAGACCCAGGTTCCCTGCACTCACTCTCCACGCGAGCTACCCGGGCTCGCTATGCAGTGAGCGCCAGCGCGGGAACAATGCCCCCATGGGCGTTTGGGGGACGTTGCTCGCAACCGTTGTTGGTGCTGCGATCGCTCTACTGGGGCAGCACCTCGTGAAGCGCGCTGAACACAGGGCTCGCATCTCGGAACTGCTCTTGGAGCAATGCGCTCTGGTAGCCGCCTCATCCTCAGACTTCCATAACCGTGTCTGGGAGGAGCGGGTCCTCAACATGGTGGACCGCGTCAGTAGCTGGGATGTATCGGCTCACCAGCTGGCATCGGCTCGGCTGCGAATCCTCTCGAAGGACCGGGCCCTGCTCTCAGCGCTGCAGGAACTGAACAGGGCCGGTCAGCAACTCGGCAGCTACTGGCGGCGAGGCATCGTGGACGAAGCCGAGTTCACCAGCCGTTGGAACCGGCACCGTATCGCCACCGAACAATTCCTCGCCGCGAGCGGCGAGGTAGTCCATCAACGCCTCTCACATGCATGAGCAGTGAAGTCCCACCGCCCAGCGACGGCCCAGCGCCCCCGAAGAGGCCTCCCTACCAGTGCCAAACGATCAGGTAGGGGGCCTTTCACGGACGAACCACTGGCAGTTCCCCGGGCACAGGCAGGTCCTTCCAGTGCCGCAGACGTACGACGAAGGGCCCGCCGCCCTGTGGACAACGGACCCCTCACGCACATCTACGCAGGTCAGGCCTCGTATCAGCCGAGCCCCACGAACGCCACGAGCAGCAACCACACCACCGGTGCGGTCGGCAGCAGGGAGTCCAGGCGGTCCATGATGCCGCCGTGGCCCGGCAGCAGCGTACCCATGTCCTTGATGCCGAGGTCCCGCTTGATCATCGATTCGCCGAGGTCGCCGAGCGTCGCGCTCGCCGCGACGGCGAAGCCGATCACCAGGCCCTGCCACCACACACCGTCGTCGATGAGGAAGTGCAGGCACAGCGCGCCCGCGGCCATCGCGAAGGTGACCGCGCCGACCAGGCCCTCCCGGGTCTTGCCGGGGCTGATGCGCGGCGCCAGCTTGTGCTTGCCGAAGCGCCAGCCGATCGCGTACGCCCCCGTGTCACTGACCACGGTCAGGAGCAGGAACGTCAGGACCCGCTGCGGACCGTCGTCCGCGGTGAGCATCAGCGCCACGAAGGTCGCGAGGAACGGGACGTAGAAGGCCGCGAAGACCCCCGCCGTGACGTCCTTCAGATAGCCCTCGGGCGGCTCCGTCATGCGCCAGACGAGGACGGCGAGTGCGGTGAGCGCCATCGCGACCCACGCGCCCTCGGTCCCGCGCACGTACCCGGCGACGACCATCGCCGCGCCGCCCACCGCGAGCGGCACGAGGGGCGCCTTGATGCCCTTGCGCTCCTCCAGGCGGGAGGTGAGCTCCCAGAGGCCGACGACGACGGCGACCGCTATGACGCCGATGAAGACGGCCTTCACGATGAACAGCGACGCGATGATCACCGCGCCGAGTCCCACACCGACTCCTATGGCTGCCCCGAGATCGCGGCCCGCGCTCTTCTTCTGCGGTGCGGCCGGGGCGGGCTGCGGCTGTGGTGCGCTGGGCATGGGCTCCTGCGGAGGCTCGTCACGGAACAGGGGGCCGCCCATCCGAGTGGCCCCCCGGTCGTCGTCCTGGTCTCCGCCGGTCACGGGTACGTCGGGCACGATGGGCATGGGCTGCGTCTCGGACGGAAACAGCGCGTCCTGCGCATCGTACGCGGGACCCGGCGGGGTCGCCCCCTGGCCGGGGCCCTGGTCGGACGGCCCCCAATACCCGGCTCTGGGCGGCGCCCCCCAGGAAGAGTCGTTCACGGATCGATTTCCTGATTCCTCGGACTCGAGCCTCGGCTCAGACTTCGAGCAGCTCGGCTTCCTTGTGCTTGAGCAGCTCGTCCACCTGGGCGACGTACTTCGCGGTGGTGTCGTCGAGCTCCTTCTCGGCGCGGCGCCCCTCGTCCTCGCCGACGTCGCCGTCCTTGACCGCCTTGTCGAAGGCCTCCTTGGCCTTGCGGCGGATCGACCGGATCGAGATCTTGGAGTCCTCGGCCTTGGTCTTGGCGACCTTGATGAACTCCTTGCGGCGGTCCTGGGTGAGCTCGGGGAAGGTCACCCGGATGATGTTGCCGTCGTTGCTCGGGTTGACGCCGAGGTCGGAGTCCCGGATGGCCTGCTCGATGTTGCGCAGCGCGCTCTTGTCGAACGGGGTCACCACGGCCATCCGCGGCTCGGGCACCGAGAACGAGGCCAGCTGGTTGATCGGCGTCAGCGCGCCGTAGTAGTCAGCCACGATCTTGTTGAACATCGCCGGGTGCGCACGGCCGGTGCGGATCGCGGCGAAGTCCTCCTTGGCGACCACGACGGCCTTCTCCATCTTCTCCTCGGCCTCGAGGAGGGTCTCTTCGATCACCACTTGCTCCTGCGTGTCTTGAGTGGCCCGGCTAGCACGGGGCGGCCGGCTGCGTCGCGTCTCTTTCCTGCACGGTGTCCGACCGGCAGGGCTTTGTCCATCCCCTCAAGGCCCGTCCACAGGACGTTCCTTGAGGCTGGCCCAGGTCTCTCGGGGTCAGGCCCGGCTTCCCTGGTCGCCCACGAGTGTGCCGATCTTCTCACCCTTGACGGCCCGTGCGATATTGCCCTCGGAGAGCAGCTCGAAGACCAGGATGGGCAGCTTGTTGTCCCGGCACAGCGTGATCGCGGTCATGTCGGCGACCTTGAGGTCGCGGGTGATGACCTCGCCGTAGCCGAGGGAGTCGAACTTCACCGCGTCGGGGTTGGTCTTCGGGTCGGAGTCGTAGACCCCGTCCACGCCGTTCTTGCCCATGAGCAGCGCCTCGGCGTCGATCTCGAGGGCGCGCTGCGCGGCGGTGGTGTCAGTGGAGAAGTACGGCATGCCCATGCCGGCACCGAAGATGACCACACGGCCCTTCTCCAGGTGGCGCACGGCGCGCAGCGGGATGTACGGCTCCGCGACCTGCCCCATCGTGATGGCGGTCTGGACGCGGCAGTCGATGCCTTCCTTCTCCAGGAAGTCCTGCAGCGCGAGGCAGTTCATGACGGTGCCGAGCATGCCCATGTAGTCGGAGCGGGCCCGGTCCATGCCGCGCTGCTGGAGCTCGGCGCCGCGGAAGAAGTTGCCTCCGCCGATGACGACGGCGATCTGGGCGCCGTCACGGACGACGGCGGCGATCTCCCGGGCGATGGCGTGCACCACGTCGGGGTCGACCCCGAGGCCGCCCCCACCGGCGAACGCTTCGCCGGAGAGCTTCAGCAGGAAGCGTCCGGCTACTTTGCCGTCATCACTCTTCGAGTCGGCCTGGGTGGTCATGTGCTTCTCGCTTCTCTTACTCGGCACAACATACGAAGAAGGCCACTGCCGGTGGGGTGTCGTTCGCAACCCATGCTCGGCAGTGGCCTCCTCGTCAGATCCTGCGGTCGTACGTCGCGTACGAGGACCGTACGCGGGCGACCGCTGTCGACCCTATACGGGTCTACCGTCGATCGCGGTACGGACTCAGATGCCGACCTTGATGCGCGAGAAGCGCTTCAGGGTGACACCGGCCTCGGCGAGAACCTTCTCGACCGACTTCTTGTTGTCCAGCGCGTAGGGCTGGCCGAGGAGGGTGGCCTCCTTGAAGAAGCCGTTGACGCGACCCTCGACGATCTTCGGGAGGGCGGCCTCGGGCTTGCCCTCGGCGCGGGTGGTCTCCTCGGCGACGCGACGCTCGGTCTCGACGACCTCGGCCGGGACGTCCTCACGGGAGAGGTACTTCGGCGCGAAGGCGGCAATGTGCTGGGCGATGCCCTTGGCGACGTCGGCGTCGGCCTTGTCCAGCTCGACGAGGACACCGATCTGCGGGGGCAGGTCGGGCATCGTGCGGTGCATGTACGCGGAGACGTAGGCGCCGGAGAACTGCGCGAAGCGGTCCAGGACGATCTTCTCGCCGAGGTTGGCGTTGGCCTCGTCGACGTACGCCTGGACGGTCTTGCCGGCCTCGATCTCGGACGCGAGCAGCGCCTCGATGTCGGCCGGGGAGGTCTTGGCGATGTGGGCGGCGAGGTTGTTCGCCACGGCCTGGAACTTGTCACCCTTGGCGACGAAGTCCGTCTCGCACTTCAGCTCGACGATGACACCGGAGGTGTTGTCGTCGGCGATGAGGGAGACCACGGCGCCGTTCTCGGCGGAGCGGCCCTCGCGCTTGGCGACGCCCTTCTGGCCCTTGATGCGGAGCGCCTCGACGGCCTTGTCGACGTCGCCCTCGGCCTCGTCGAGCGCCTTCTTGCAGTCCATCATGCCGGCGCCCGTGAGCTCACGGAGCTTCTTGACGTCAGCGGCGGTGTAGTTCGCCATGATCGAAAATTCTCTCTCGAAGTCTGAAAGATCTACGGAGGTCTACGGGTGAACGGCGGGGGCCGATCGGGCCCCCGCCGTCAACAACCGAACCTGTGAGGTCAGGCCTGCTCGGCGTCCGCGGCCGCGGCGGGGGCGTCGGCCTGCTCGGCGTCGGCAGCCTTCTCCGTCTCGGCGGACTTCTGAACCTCGGCCTCGGCCTCGGCGGCCTTCGGCTCGTCGGCCTTCTTCTCGCCCTCGAGCAGGTCGCGCTCCCACTCGGCGAGGGGCTCGCCCTGGGCCTTCTCGCCCGGCTTCGAGTCACCGGCGGCAACGCCGGAGCGGGCGATGAGGCCCTCGGCGACGGCGTCGGCGATCACGCGGGTGAGCAGCGTGACGGAGCGGATCGCGTCGTCGTTGCCCGGGATCTTGTAGTCGACCTCGTCGGGGTCGCAGTTGGTGTCGAGGATGGCGACGACCGGGATGTTGAGCTTCCGGGCCTCGCCGACCGCGATGTGCTCCTTCTTGGTGTCCACGATCCAGACGGCGCTGGGCACCTTCTGCATCTCGCGGATACCACCGAGGGTCTTCTCCAGCTTGGCCTTCTCGCGCGAGAGCACGAGAAGCTCCTTCTTGGTGAGACCGGAGGCGGCGACGTCCTCGAAGTCGATCTGCTCGAGCTCCTTGAGGCGCTGCAGACGCTTGTAGACGGTCGAGAAGTTGGTGAGCATGCCGCCCAGCCAGCGCTGGTTGACGTAGGGCATGCCGACGCGGGTGGCCTGCTCCGCGATGGCCTCCTGCGCCTGCTTCTTCGTGCCGACGAACATGACCGTGCCGCCGTGGGCGACGGTCTCCTTGACGAACTCGTAGGCGCGGTCGATGTACGACAGCGACTGGAGCAGGTCGATGATGTAGATGCCGTTGCGCTCCGTGAAGATGAAGCGCTTCATCTTCGGGTTCCAACGACGGGTCTGGTGACCGAAGTGGACGCCGCTCTCCAGCAGCTCCCGCATCGTGACGACGGCCATGGCCGTTCTCCTTGAGATTCTCGGTTGTGCCGCGTGTGCCGGACGGCACTCGCGCCTGACGCCCGCTGTGCGCCTTGCCACTGGTTGCCACCAGGGACCGAGGGGCGCTGACACCGGCTGTTCATGGCCTGGTGTCGGGGCGTGCGAAGTCGACCCGGTGACCCGGATCGCCAAAAGAAGTGTACGGGACCCGCGGGGTGGCAGGTGACGCCGCTTCCCTTGACCGGGTGGCGGCACTTTCCCCCGTCCGGGCGCGGCGCTGTCCCCCGTCCGGGCGCGGTGCTGTCCCCGCCCAGGCGCAGCGCTCTCCCCCGCCCGGTCTGCGGCGCCTCACCTGCGCGGGTGACGGGGTTGTCCACAGCCCGGCAGTCGTCCACAGAAACGGTCCATGATCCCCGCGGGCGGGCCCGGCGCGGGACGGTTCTCACATGCACCCGGAACTGTTGCTGCCCACGCTGGCGGCCCTGCTCGTGACCTTTCTGGCCCCGGCCCCGCCCACGGCTTCGACGTGGCCGGTGGGCGCCCGGCCGCCGGTCGTACGCGGCTGGAGCCCGCCGGCGACCGCGTACGGAGCGGGTCACCGGGGCGTGGACCTGGCCGCCGCGCCGGGCTCCGCGGTGCGCGCCGTGGCTCCGGGGCGCGTCTCGTTCGCGGGCCGGGTCGCGGGCCGGGGCGTGGTCGCGGTGGAGCTGGACGGCACGGGGGATCCACCGCTGCGCACGACGTACGAACCGGTGCGGGCGACGGTGAAGAAGGGCGACACGGTTGAGGCAGGGGCACCGGTCGGCTTCCTGGAGCGCCCGACGGGCCACTGCCCGACGAGCTGTCTCCACTGGGGCCTGCTCAGAGCGCGGACCTACCTGAACCCGCTGACCCTCCTGCCACCGTGGCTCCTGGGCCACGGCCCGTCCCGCCTGCTGCCGACCCAGGACCCCTTGAGGCCGCCTTCGTACGCCTACACGCGGGAAGGGCCTCCCTACGGGCGAGGGGCGTACGTCCACGGGCGGGAAGGGCCGTCCTACGGGCGAGGGCCGTACGCCTACGGGCGAGGTCCGTACACCTATGCGCGGGGGCTCAGCCCTGGACTCCCCGCAGCGCCATGGCCACGGCTGCCTCCGTGATGGCCTCGGGCTGCTCCGCCACGCCGAGCTCGATGCGCCGCACCGCGGCGTCCACGATGCCCTGGAGGAGCATCGCCGCCATGCGGGGCTGCTCGTGCCCCAGCTCTTCGAGCGCCTCGACGATCATCGCGATGAGGCCACCGTGCGCGGCGCGGATCTTCTCCCGCGCCCCGGCGTCCAGCTCGCTCGCGGAGATGGCGACCACGGCGCGGTGCCGCCGATCCCCGACCAGCGCCAGCTGCCGTCGTACGTACGCCTCGACCTTGCCCTCGGCCGACTCCTCGCACTCCATCGCCGCCGAGACCTCCGCCGCCCAGACGGGGAAGTCGACCTCGCACAGCTCTTCGACCACGGCGGCCCGCGACCGGAAGTACTCGTACACGGACGACCGGGCGAGCCCGGTGCGCTCGGCGAGTGCGGGGAAGGTCAACGCCTCCGTACCGCCTTCGGACAGCAGGGAACGCGCGGCGTCCAGCAGGGCGCCGCGCTGCATCGACCGGTGCTCGGCCACGGAGGCCGCTCGAATCCTTGGCACGGCTCCACTTTACGGATGGGACGCCGCACACGGGAGCCGCTCCCTCGCGCGCGCCCTCGGGCAGGGACGATTCAGCGACACTCAGCGCCCAAAACTCGCCAGCTTCGCACGCAGCTGCAGCACGGATTTGGTGTGGATCTGACTCACCCGGCTCTCGGTCACCCCGAGGACGTTGCCGATCTCGGCGAGCGTCAGCCCTTCGTAGTAGTAGAGCGTGACGACGGTCTTCTCACGCTCCGGCAGCGTGTTGATGGCCCGCGCGAGCAGCCTGCGCAGCTCACGGTCCTCAGCGACCTCCACGGGGTTGTCGGCCGCGTGGTCCTCGAGCGTGTCCATCAGGCTGAGCCGGTCGCCGCCGTCGGCTCCCGCGTGGAGCAGCTCTTCGAGGGCCACGACGTTGGCCAGCGACAACTGGCTGAAAACCGCGTGCAGTTCCTCCAGCGCGATCCCCATCTCGGCGGCGACCTCGCCCTCCGACGGAGTGCGCCTCAACTGCGCCTCGAGTGTGGCGTACGCCCGCTCGACGTTGCGCGCCTTCTGCCGCACCGAACGCGGGATCCAGTCGAGCGCGCGCAGTTCGTCGATCATGGCCCCGCGGATGCGGGTGATCGCGTACGTCTCGAACTTGATGGACCGCTCGATGTCGAACTTCTCGATCGCGTCGATGAGCCCGAACACGCCTGACGACACGAAGTCGGCCTGCTCGACGTTGGGCGGCAGCCCCACGCTGACCCGCCCCGCGACGTACTTCACCAGCGGCGAGTAGTGCAGGATCAGCTGCTCCCGCAGCCTCCCGTCCCCCGTCTCTTTGTACGAGCGCCACAGCTCGTCCAGCGACGAGGGCGCGGGGGGCCGCTCCTGCTCGCCGCTACGGGCGGCGGGGGGAGCCGCTGCCCGATCGGACCCTGAGGTGTGCTGGGGCATTCGTCGCCTTGAGCCGTTCTGCCGTGAACCTGGGAGGTCGGTGAGGTCGCCTGAAGTGGGGAGATCGCGTGGGTCGGTGTGGTCGCGCGAGTCGGTGGGGGCACCGGTGTCGCTCGCGCCGGAGCGGTGGAGAGCGTGCGTGGAGTGAATGAGGTCGTCCGTCTGTTGCCTGTCCGCGTCGGAATCTGTGTGAGCGTAGCGTGACTGAAGTGTCGCAGTGAGCGAAGAGTATGGGATCGCGCGTGCGCAGATACGTTCCGCTTGCCCCCTTCAGGAGTCGGCGCCGTCGCTCTGCGTGATGACTCCGGCGCGCCAACTGCGCGATTTCCCATGGTCGTCGGGGGTCATCCGTCCGGCGGAACACGCTCGGTCACGATTCCTTTCCCTCGGCGCAGACGGACAGAATCGCCTGGCGTGTCAACTGCCAGCCGTCGCCGTGTCGTTCGACGAACCCCAACGACTGAAGTTCGTACAGCCGCCCGACCGCGTCGTCCTCGGTCGTCCCCGCGCCGATCGCGATGTCCCGCACCGCCGCGAGCCCCCGTGCGGGCAGGGCCGCGAGGACGCGCCGCACTCCGGAAGCGAGCAGGTCTCGTGGCACGACGGGCCCCCGCCGGACCGGAGCGAGCTCCCCCATGTCACCGACCAGCTCGACGACTTCGGAGGCGTCCGTGACGAGGACTCCGTCGCCCCGCAGCAGTTCGTGCACGCCGGCCGACAGGCCGCTGGTCGCGGGCCCCGGCACACCCATCACGAAGCGCCCCAATTCCTGGGCACTGCGCGCCGTGGCGAGGGCCCCGCTGCGGTATGCGGCCTCGATCACCACCGTCCCCCTGGTCAGTGCCGCGATCACCCTGTTCCGCAGAATGAACCGGCTCGGCGTCGGATGGTCCCCCGGCGGCAACTCACCCACCACGAGGCCCTGTTCCGCGATGCGTCCGATGAGCCCGGCGTGTCCGCGCGGGTAGGGCCGGTCGACCCCGCAGGCGAGGACGGCCACGGTTGCACCGCCGGCGCCGAGCGCCCCTCGGTGTGCGGCACCGTCCACGCCGTACGCCCCTCCTGAGATCACGACCCAGCCGCGCTCCGCGAGCCCCGCGGCGAGCTCGGCCGCCATGTGCGCGCCGTATTCCGAACAGGCCCGCGAGCCGACGACGGCCACCGACCGCAGCCCCCATATCCGCAGGGAGGGCCGCCCCCGCACCCACAGCCCGACCGGACGCGCGTCCCCCAGGTCGTCCAGGGTCACCGGCCACTCCGCGTCCCCCGGACACACGAACCTCCCCCCGACGTCCCGCGCCGCCGCCAGGTCCTGCTCCGGGCGCGCCGCGGCGGCCCGTGCCCGCAGACCCTCCCACCGCCGCGCCGTCACCCCCGGCAGCCGCGCCTCTTCCTCCGTTCCGGTGAGGCGCCGCAGCACTTCGCGCGGCCCGACCTCGCGCAGCCACCGCCCACCGGCGGCGTCACCCGGTTCGAGGACCCGCGTCAATGTGACGCGCGCCAACCGCTCCCCGTCGGACAGCGGGACCGACGGCGCGTCGGCGCTCACGAGGACGCCCCGATGACCATCGGCACGCCTCGCGCGATCCCCGTACGCAGTTGCAGCGCGAGGGCGACGTCCTGCGCCAGGGGCCGGTCGTGCCCCGCGAGGTCGGCGACGGTCCAGGCGACCCGCAGCACGCGGTCCAGTCCCCTGGCTGTCAGGAAACCCCGCTCCAGGTCCAGTTCGGCCGCCTCCAGCGCACCGGGAGCCGCGGGCCAGCGCGTGCGCAGGGCGTGTCCCGCGACCTCACTGTTGGTCCGCCAGCCGGTGCCGGCCAGGCGGGCTGCCGCCCGTTCGCGCGCGGCACGCACCCGGTCGGCGACGGTCCGGGTGGACTCCCCCGGCGTGCCGTACCCGGCCAGCTCGGAGCGGGTGACGGCCTCCACCTCCACCTTCAGGTCGACCCGGTCGAGCAGCGGCCCCGAGAGGCGGGCCTGATAGCGGCGGATGACGGACGCGGGGCATTCGCAGCCGTCGCCCAACAAGGTGTACCGCCCGCACGGGCAGGGGTTGGCCGCGAGCACCATCAGAAACTTGGCGGGCAGCCGCACCACGCCCGCGCTGCGCGCGATGACCACGTGCCCCGACTCCAGGGGCTGCCGCAAGGAGTCCAGGGTCTGACTGCTGAACTCGGGCGCCTCATCCAAAAAGAGCACCCCTCTATGAGCGAGCGAGACCGCGCCCGGCCGTGCGATTCCCTTGCCGCCGCCCACCAGTGACTGCATGGTCGCGGAATGGTGGGGGGCGCAGTACGGCGCGATGTCCACCAGCGGTCGGCCCGGGGGCAGCATGCCCGCCACCGAGTGGACCGCCGTCACTTCCAGGGACTCCTCCCGTGTCAGCCGCGGCAGGACCGCCGGGAGCCGCTCCGCGAGCATGGTCTTGCCCGCGCCCGGTGGTCCTTGCAGGAAGAGATGGTGCGCGCCGGCCGCGGCCACTTCGACGGCCGTCCTCGCCGCCACCTGCCCGACGACATCGGCCAGGTCGAGCGCGTGGGCGTCGTCCGGGGCGCCGCTGAGCCCCGTGCCGACCCCGGTGCCCGGCACGCACAGCCCGGCGAGCAGCGGGTCGGGCCGTCCGGGCTCGTCCGGCTCCTCCTCCGGCACCGGCTCGTCGGTGAGCACGGCGATGAGCTGGCGCAGACTGCGCACCCCGAGGACCGAGATGCCCGGCACCAGGGACGCTTCGGCGGCGGTGCACTCGGGGACGACCACCTGTTCGTACCCCGCGTCGGCCGCCGCGAGGACCGCGGGCAGCACCCCGAGGACCGGGCGCACCCGGCCGTCGAGCCCGAGCTCCCCGATCATCACGATGTCGGCGAGGACACGGGGATCGATCCGCTCGGCCGCTCCGAGGACCGCGCAGGCGACGGCCAGATCGAAACCGCTGCCGCCCTTCGGCACCGACGCCGGGCTCAGCCCGACCGTGAGCTTCTTCTGCGGCCACTCACCGCCCGAGTTGACCACAGCGGCCCTGACCCGGTCGCGGCTCTCGGTGAGGCTCTTGTCCGGCAGCCCCACCAGCGTGAACGCCGCGACTCCGGGCTCCAGGTCGGCCTGCACCTCGACGACCACGCCCTCGACGCCGACCAGCGCCACCGAACACGTACGCGCGAATCCCATCAGGCCACCCCCCGCGCATGCTCGACCACGGGAACACCGCGTCGCGGGATCAGGACTCCGACCAGGTCGATGCGGACGCCGCCCGGGGGTGGGCCGCCGCGTTCCTCGATCCAGCGTTCGGCGAGCCTTCGCAGCCGTTCCGCCTTGGTCCGGTCGACGCCTGCCATCGGGTGTTCGAAGGGTGGGGAGCCGGCCGGGCCCCCTCTGCGCGTCTTGACCTCGCAGACGACGAGTGCCTCGCCGTCCATGGCCACGATGTCGATCTCACCGGTCCTGCCCGCGCGCCAGTTGCGCTCCAGGACCGTCATCCCCGCGTCGATCAGCCGTCGTGCGGCCAGATCCTCGCCGTACCTGCCGAGTGCTCCCCGTGCGTTCATGTCGGCACCACCTCCGACACCCACGGTCACGGTTCAGCCCGCACCTGTTGGATCTTGGTGCACTACTCACCGGTTGTGGAAAACGCCCTCACCCCGCCGAGTGAATCAGCCGCACGCGGCGGGCGAGTACGGCTGCGTTCAGCTGCCCGGCAGCTCCAGATCGCTCTTGTTGAGCTCCTCGATGTTCACGTCCTTGAACGTGAGCACCCGCACCTGCTTGACGAACCGGGCGGGCCTGTACATGTCCCACACCCAGGCATCCGCCATCGAGACCTCGAAGAACACCTCGCCCTGAACCGAGTGCACCTGCATCTCGTAGTCATTGGTGAGATAGAAACGGCGTTCGGTCTCGATCACGTATTTGAACAGCCCGACGACATCGCGGTACTCCCGGTAGAGCTTCAGCTCCATCTCGGTCTCGTACTTCTCGAGGTCCTCGGCGCTCATGGCATGTTCCCCTTCAGCCGTGCGTCCCCCTATTGTGCGTCAGCCCCGCGAACCCCTACACGATTTCCGTGTCGAGGATCTCGGGCCTGTCCGGGGGCCCCTCGTCGAGCAGTCTGCGAAGCAGCTCGGCGAGCCTGGTCGGGTACACCGTCTCATGAGCCTCGGTCAGTTCTCGGCACGTCCACCAACGTGCTCCGTCGACACTGCGTCTTTCCAGCTCGGTCAGACCCTGCGCGGCGATCGCGGTCTGCGACGTACGCGCCAGGTAGTACCACTCGTCCTGGTCCCAGCGCCGCCCCGCGAAGGGGAACGAACACACGCGCCGCCACAGGACCGGACCGAGCTCGACCTCCGTGATGCCGGTCTCTTCCCGCAACTCGCGCAGGGCCGCCTGCTCCCGCGTCTCGTCGCCCTCCACCCCGCCGCCCGGGGTGAACCACCAGTCGTCCGACGCGTTCCCCGGCTCGAAGCCGTGCATGAGCAGGATGCGGTCGCTCGGGTCGAGCAGGATCACCCGGGCGACCCTGCGCAGCTCAGCCGACACCGGCGGTCTCCTGAGCACCGCTGTCGGCGCGGCGCCGACCCGCGCGCCTGGCCACAGGACCGTAGGCCGCGCCGCCCAGGACGAGGACCATGCCCGCGACGACGGCAATCACCATCAGGCGCAGCGGGCCCGGCTCGGAGGTGCCGCCCGGCAGGGCAGCGAAGCCGTCGGGCCGCTCGATCATGCCGAACCGGTCCATCGGCCAGGCCACCGCGTCGACCCGCGCCTTCACGGCCTTCCGCGACACCGTGCCGTTCTCCCCGTCGGTCAGGTGCGCGGTGGAGTCCAGCGACCCGCTGCGCTCGTCGCCGAGCAGGAACAAGCGCCCCTTGGGCACCGTCGTGGCGGGGATGCGGGTGGCCACGGCGGCCTCGCCCTGATCAAGGAGATACGGTTCTGCGACGTCCTCGCCGTTGACGGTGAGCTTGCCGTTCTCACAGCAGGCAATCCTGTCGCCGCCTATGCCGACGACGCGCTTCACCATGGGCAGGTCGCCCCACGTGGACTGCTCGAAGACGACGACGTCGCCGCGGCGCACCTCGTCGCCGTCGATCCGCTGCGCGAGCACACGGTCGCCCGAGCCGATCGTCGGGGCCATCGATCCGGTCGGGACGGTGTACGGCTGGTACAGGATCGCGCCCCAGACGAACCCGCCGAGGAAGAGCACACAGCCGAGGGCCACGGCGATGCCCGACAGCACGCTGCCGAGCCGTCCGCGGCCCTCGTTCGTACGTTGTGTCCTGCTCATCCCGGTGCTCCCCCATCTCGGAGACGACCTCGCCGCCCGTGCGTACGGGCGGCGGAAGATCGGCGATCTGGGACGGCACCCTACCCGGCGGTACTGCCGCCAGAAACCCTCGCGGCGCGCGCGGCGGTCACCGTGAGACGGCGCCTGCGCCACAGTACGAGCGGCACGGCACCCGCGAGTCCGAGGACGCCCGGAGCCGCGCCGGAGAGCGCGTTGATGCCCGGCTGGTCGAAGGTGTCCGGCTTGGGCAGCGTCGCCCAGCGGGTGGGCGGCCAGGCGATCACGATGGCGCGGCCCACGACGTTGTCCACCGGGACGGCGCCGCCGCCCGGCTGCTTCTGGTGGTACCGGGAGTCCAGCGAGTTCTGCCGGTGGTCACCCATGACCCAGATTTTGCCCTTGGGAACCTTGATCTTGAACTGGCCGCCCTGGTCGTCGACGCTGCACGGGGTGTTGCCCGCGAAGACGTACGGCTCGTTCAGCGCCTTGCCGTTGACCTTCACCGGACCCGTGCCCTTGCACTCCACCGTGTCGCCCTCGACGCCGATGACGCGCTTGATGAGGTCCTTCTCGTCGGCGGACGGCATCAGACCGACCCAGCCGAGGACCCGCTGGATCGCGTTCGGATCGGGCGTGGGCTCGCCGTCCAGCCAGTGGCCGGGGTCCCTGAAGACGACGACTTCGCCGCGCTCGGGCTCGGAGCCGAACCATGGCGTCAGCTTGTCGACGAGGACGCGGTCGCCCTGCTGCAGCGTGTTCTGCATCGAGTCCGACGGAATCGAGAACGCCTGGACCAGGAACGTCTTGATGAGCAGCGCCAAGACCAGGGCGATACCGATGAGGAGCGGCAGCTCCTTCCAGAAGGAGCGGGGCTTCTTCTTGGGCTGCTCGGGATCCTGCTCGCGCGTCGCGCCACCGTCGCCGTCGTCGCCCACGGCGTCATTCCCGGGGGTCGTACCGTCCGCGACGGGGTCGACGCCCGGCTCGTCGGATCGTACCGGCCGATCTTCGGGCCCCTCGTGTCCGGATCGTGCGCCGACCGCCAAATCCCCCACATCCACTCCTCAGTCCGTGCCGCCGCCTGCCCCATATGCGATGCAGGCCCACCACTCCCATAACGAGCGGGAGTTCCGCAGGGGTCGGGAGCCGGATCAATCCGTATCGATCGTCAGGGGTCAGCCTATGCGACGCTCCTGTGGCGATGTCCGATCCCGCACGCGCGTCGGGAACTGACGCATAGGTGTCCGGTGCCTCGAGCTTGCGCCAGTGTCCGAAGGGCCACGCGATGACCATGGCGCGTCCGACGACCTGGTCCTCGGCGATCGTGCCGCTGAACTTCTCGGTGCGGTGGAAGCGGGAGTCGGCCGAGTCGCTCCTGTGGTCGCCCATCATGAAGAGGCGGCCTTCGGGGACCTTCACCTCGAACTCGAAGGCGGAGGGCTTGTCACCGGGGTTGATGTAGGGCTCGTCCAAGGGCACGCCGTTGACGGTGACCTTGTCGTTCTTGTCGCAGCACTTCACGGTGTCGCCGCCGACGCCGATGACCCGCTTGATGAGGTCGCGTTCGCTGTCGGACGGCAGCAGGCCGATCTGGGTCAGCCCTTCCTTGACCTGCTTGACGACCACGGGGTCGTCCTTCTTCTTGCCCTGTTCCTCTTCGAGCCAGCTGCCGGGGTCCTTGAAGACGACGACGTCGCCGCGCTCCGGCTTCGATCCGAACCAGGGGGTGAGTTTGTCGACGAGGACGCGGTCGCCGATCCGGATCGTCTGCTCCATGGAGCCCGACGGAATCACGAAGGCCTGCACCAGGAAGGTCTTCAGGACGAGGGCTATGAGCAGCGCCACCCCTATGAGAAGGGGTATCTCCTTGATCGCCGAACGTCGCCTGCGTCGCTTGACCTTCTTCGCGAGCTTGCGCCGCTCTGCACGGCCGGGCAGGGCGGGGCCGTCGGTCGGCCGGGATCCCGTGGGCAGCCGGGTGTCGACGGCGTGGCCGGCGCGGGCGCGTCCGCGGCTACCCATGGGCGCCTCCGGGTGCGGGCACGCGCGCGTAGCTGTCGGGGCGCTCCAGGGACGTCCAGCGGCCGACGGGCCAGGCGATCCAGTCGGCCCTGCCGATGACCGCGTCGACGGGGATCATGCCGCCGCCGGGCTCTCCGAGGTGGTCGCGGGAGTCACGGGAGTCACTGCGGTGATCGCCGAGGAGGAAGAGGCTGCCCTCGGGTACGACGACGTCGAAGGGCACCTTGGAGGCGGTGTCGCCGGGGTACAGGTACGGCTCGTCGACCGGCTCGCCGTTCACCTGGACCCTCCCCCGTTTGTCGCAGCAGACCACCCGGTCTCCCCCGGTGCCCACGACGCGCTTGATGTAGTCGGCTTCTCCGAAGTAGCCGCTTCCGTCGAAGACCACCGCGTCACCCCGCTGTGGCCCGGAACCGAAACGGTACGCCAACTTGTTGACGAGTACCCGGTCCCCGGAGCGGAACGCGGGCTCCATGGAGCCGCTCGGGATCTGGAAGGGCTGCACCACGAAGGCGCTGAGCAGGAGCAGGGCACCCACGCACAGCAGGAACGACAGCGTGAGCCCGCCGCCGGGCACGCGGTCGACGAGGGACGCAAAAACGGAGCGCGACCGTTCCTCCGTCTCCTCGGATGCTTCGGCGACGTCCGTGACGTCTCCGGGCTCGGAGGGTGGGGAGGAGCGGTCGCGCTCCGTGTGCTGTGCTTCGGTGTCCATCGGGGCCAGATGCTATCCGGCCCCGCTGTGGACCCGCGCGGGAGCTCAGCTCTCGCGCTTCTCCTTGATCTTCGCGGCCTTGCCGCGCAGGTCACGGAGGTAGTACAGCTTCGCGCGACGCACGTCACCGCGGGTGATGAGCTCGATCTTCTCGACGATCGGGGTGTGCACCGGGAAGGTGCGCTCGACGCCGACGGAGAAGGAGACCTTGCGGACCGTGAAGGTCTCGCGCACGCCGGCACCCTGGCGGCGGATGACTACGCCCTTGAACTGCTGCACACGGGAGCGGTTGCCCTCGATGACGCGGACGTGGACGTTGACGGTGTCACCCGGGCGGAAGGCCGGGATGTCGCTGCGCAGCGACGCGCTGTCGACGGAGTCGAGCAGGTTAGCCATGATCGTCTGCTTTCTTCACTGATGCCACAGGTCATCAGCGGAACGTGGTGATGAGGTTTCGGTAGCTGATCGCGTCGGGCGGGCGTCGTTCCCCCTGTGGCAGGGGCGCACGCTGGACGTACAGCAGCGTTCTATTCTTCCACGGCCTCGGGGTTACGCCCAAATCGGCCGTCAGGCCCCGGCCGCCACCCCAGGATCGAGAGCATCTCGCGGTCCTTCTTGTCGAAGGCCCCGGGGTCGCAACGCTCGATGAGATCGGGCCTGTTGCGGGTCGTGCGCCGGAGCGCCTCGTCCCGCCGCCAGCGGGCGATCTTGCCGTGGTGTCCGCTGAGGAGGACGTCGGGGATGCCGTGGCCGCGCCACTGGGGAGGCTTGGTGTACACCGGGCCCTCCAGGAGGTTGGCCATGGCTCCGGGGGCGAAGGAGTCGTCCTGGTGGGATTCGGCATTGCCGAGGACGCCGGGCAGGAGCCGGGCCACGGCCTCGGTGATGACCAGGACGGCGGCTTCCCCGCCCGCGAGGACGTAGTCGCCGATGGAGACCTCGTAGACGGGCATGCGGGTCGCGTACTCGTCCGTGACGCGGCGGTCGATGCCTTCGTAGCGTGCGGGCGTGAAGACCAGCCAGGGGCGCTCGGAGAGCTCGACGGCGAGTTCCTGGGTGAAGGGGCGGCCGCTGGGCGTGGGGACGACCAGGACGGGCCCGTGGGCCCCGTTCTCGTACCCGTCGGCGAGCACGTCGTCGAGGGCCGCGCCCCAGGGGTCGGTCTTCATGACCATGCCGGGGCCGCCGCCGTAGGGGGTGTCGTCGACCGTGTTGTGCCGGTCGTACGTCCACTCCCTGAGGTCGTGCACCTGGACGTCGAGCTGCCCACGCGCGCGTGCCTTGCCCACGAGGGAGACGTTCAGGGGGTCCAGGTACTCGGGGAAGATCGTGACGACGTCGAGCCGCATTACGCCTCGTCCCGGGTGGAGGCGATCTCCGCGCGGTCGTCGATCAGGCCGGGCGGCGGGGCGATGACGGCCTTCTGCTCCTCCAGGTCGATCTCGACGACGATCTCCTGGACGAAGGGGATCATGACCTCGCTGCCGTCGGGCCGCTCCACGATGAAGAGGTCCTGCGAGGGCAGGTGCGAGATCTCGGTGATCCGGCCGACCTCCTCGCCGTCCTCGGTGACGACGTCGAGGTCCATGAGCTGGTGGTCGTAGAACTCGCCCTCTTCCTCGGGGAGCTCTTCGGGGTCCACCTCGGCGATGAGGAGGGTGTTGCGCAGCGCCTCGGCGCCCGTGCGGTCGCGCACGCCCTCGAAGCGCAGGATCAGTCGGCCACTGTGCACCCGGCCGGACTCGATGGTCAGCGGCCCCGTGGCGGCGGGGTCGGTGGCGAGCACGGCGCCGGGGCCGAGCCGCAGCTCCGGCTCGTCGGTGCGGACCTCGACGGTGACCTCACCCTTGATGCCGTGGGCACGGCCGATACGGGCGACTACCAACTGCACTAGCGTTTCTCCTCATCCAACGACTACGGGCCGGGGATGGCCCTGGAGCCCTCCCCGGCCCGAGCCGGTGCTGCTGTGGTTCTACGAACCCATCGGTCCTGGGAACCCGGTTCAGCGAACCTGGTCCACGTCGACGAGGTCGACGCGGACACCACGGCCGCCGATCGCGCCCACGACGGTGCGCAGAGCGCGCGCGGTGCGGCCGTTGCGGCCGATCACCTTGCCGAGGTCGTCGGGGTGAACCCTGACCTCGAGGACGCGCCCGCGGCGCAGGTTGCGCGAGGCGACCTGCACGTCGTCGGGGTTGTCGACGATGCCCTTCACGAGGTGCTCGAGAGCCTCCTCGAGCATGCTCAGGCCTCGGTGGACTCGGTGGACGCGGCGTCAGCCTCGTCCGCCTTCTTGTCCGACTTCTTGGCCTTCTGCGTGATGGCCTCGCCCTTGGCGTCGTCGCCCTCGAGACCCTTGGTGAAGGCCTCGAACGCGGCGCGCTTGTCCTTGGGCTCGGCGACCTTCAGCGGCGCCGGGGCCGGCAGGCCCTTGTGCTTCTGCCAGTCACCGGTGAGCTTCAGGATGGCCATGACCGGCTCGGTCGGCTGGGCGCCGACGGACAGCCAGTACTGGGCACGCTCCGAGTTGACCTCGATGCGCGACGGGTTCTGCACCGGGTGGTACAGACCGATCTCCTCGATGGCCCGGCCGTCACGGCGGGTACGGGAGTCGGCGACGACGATGCGGTAGTGAGGCGAACGGATCTTGCCCAGACGCTTCAGCTTGATCTTGACTGCCACGGGAGTGGTGTCTCCTGGTCTTGACGTGGGTGGGCACAACGTGGATGCCGCGTGGGGTTGCGGTACTCGAGTGCCCGATGGACGCGTCAGCCGGAGGAGAGAGGGGTCCTGTGCGACTGTCGAGTACAGCTAGCCATTGTGCCATACGTCGGCGGGGCGCCCGCACCCGGACCGGGCGCCCCGGTCCAGCTCAGCCCACACCCACCGCGACCCCTTCCGGGATCCGGAACGGCTTGCCGCAGCCGCCGCACATGATCGGCGCCTGGGCGAGCACGGAGGGCACGACGCGGACGTTGCGCCCGCAGTCGCAGACGGCCTTGACGCGCACGCCTCCGCCGGAGGAGCCGTGCCGTGCGGCCGGCCCCCGGAAGCTGCGCGCGGTGTCCGCCGTCGTCGCCGCGGTGTGCGCCTTCAGGGCTCGCTGGAGCCGCTCGATCGTCGGGCGATAGCGCTTCTTCGCCTCCGGGTTGAGCGTGACCAGTGAGAAGCCGCTGCTGGGATGTGGCTCCTCCGGGTGGTCCAGACCCAGCTCCTCGGCGATCGCGAGGAATCTGCGGTTGTGATATCGGCCGGCACGTGAGGTGTCGCGTACACCGCGCGAGGCGGCGATGCCATGGACTGCCTCGTGAAGCAGTCGCTCGAAAGAGAGCTCGGCGCCACAGGCGGACGACGACTCTCCGATCAGGGATTCGGGCGCGGCAAGGTCGGGCAGCTCGGGGTGGTGCCGCTGAATGTCGGCCCACGCCTGTGCCAGCTCTGCGGCGAGAACAGGTGGTGTCGTGCTCACGTCGTGAACAACGAGCCGGGAGCCCCGGGGGTTCCATTCCGGGGCATCCCAAATAATTTGCACGTACCCGTCAGTTGCCGTTGATGCGTCCGGACGAGGGCGGGTGCGCTGATCTGCGGAGAAGCCTCACAGCTCGCACCAAGCCGGTACGTAGCGGCGCGTACGCCCCGGCGCGTAGATCGAGTCCTCGCGCCGGGGCTCGTGATGCCTGGGCGGGCGTGCGAGCCGAGATCGAGCGCGGGCGTACCGGAGGCGCCCTCCTCAGTAGGAGCGGGCCACGAGAGCGACGTTACCCGGGGTCTCCTCGGCGTGCGGCACCGCCCCGTCCTCCGTGACCAGACACCGTACGGTCACGGAGTGCTCGGCCAGCCTGGCCTCGCCTTCTTCGCCGAGGGCGGCCCACGGGACGCGTGCCCAGCCGCCGGCGGCCGTCGCCTCCACGGCCTCGTCGACCGTGCGGACGTCCGAGGTGCGGGACTCGCGGCGAGCGCGGGCCTGCGTCAGGAGCAGCGCCTGGTCCTCTTCGAGGACCGTGGGCAGCAGGGTGGCGAGGGCGTCGACGGGGACCGGCTCCTTGCCGCCGGGGCTGTGCTTGCCCAGGATGCGGCGGACCAGCATGACGGTGCCGCTCGCCAGGTCCCGCGGGCCGACCTCGACGCGCACGGGGACCCCCTTGAGCTCCCAGTCCACGGCGCGCCTGCCGAAGGGGGTGTCCGTGCGGTCGTCGACCTGAACGCGGATGCCCGCGGCCCGCAGGGCGCCGCCGATCTCGTGGACCTTGGCGAGCACGGCGTCATCACCCTTGATGGCGAGGACGACGACCTGGACGGGGGCGAGCCGGGGCGGTACGCGCAGCCCGTCGTCGTCGCCGTGCATCATCGCCAGCGCGCCGATCATGCGGGTCGTGCTGCCCCAGGAGGTCTGCCAGACGAGCTCCCGCGTGCCGTCCTTGGCGAGGTAGCGGGTGTCGAAGGCCTCGGCGAAGTTCTGGCCGAGCTCGTGGCTGGTGCCGAGCTGGAGGGCTTTGCCGTCGCCCATCATGCCTTCGAGGGTGAGGGTGTTGATGGCCCCGGCGAAGCGCTCCTTGGCGGTCTTGCGGCCCAGGACGAAGTCCATGGCGAGGACGTCGCGCATGAAGTCCCCGTAGACGTGGCGGTGGATGCGGGCGGCGAAGTCGCGGGCTTCCTCGTACGTCGCGTGGGCGGTGTGGCCCTCCTGCCAGAGGAACTCCGACGTCCGCAGGAACAGGCGGGGGCGCATCTCCCAGCGGACCACGTTGGCCCACTGGTTGATCAGCAGGGGCAGGTCGCGGTAGCTCTGCACCCACTTGGAGAAGTACTCGTTGACGATCGTCTCCGACGTGGGGCGGACGACGACCGGCTCCTCCAGTTCCTTGCCGCCGCCGTGCGTGACGACGGCGAGCTCCGGGGCGAAGCCTTCGACGTGCTCGGCCTCCCTGGTGAGATACGACTGCGGGATGAGGAGGGGGAAGTACGCGTTCTGCGCGCCCGTCTCCTTGATGCGGGCGTCCATCTCCCGCTGCATACGTTCCCACAGCCCGTAGCCGTACGGTCGGATCACCATGGTGCCGCGCACCGGGCCGTTGTCGGCCAGTTCGGCCTTGTTGATCAGGTCCTGGTACCAGCGCGGGAAGTCGTCCGCCTGGGGCGTGAGCACGGGTGTCTTGGCCATGGCGCGCATGGTAGGGGCGGGCCTGCGGAGAGTGCGCGTGGTTGTCGCAGGGGGGCGCACAACGGTGGAACGCAAGCATTGGCCCACAACCTCTGGACTCCACGACGGATGCGGAGTTCTCTGGCATACGGGGGGAGTGCGAGCGCACTGCACGGGGGCGGACGAACCGTTGGATTACGTCACGGCACTAACTCTCGGCTGATTGGGGCGCATTCGATGACACCAACACTCGTGCAGTCGCACCTTCCCCACGCGGGCGCGGCGCCCCGTGTGGACCTGGGTGCACGCGCGCGTGACTGGGCGGAGATCCAGGAACGGATGCTGGTCCCGCTCTACGAAGCGGTGTACGAACGGCTCGACGTGGGGAACGGCACCCGGCTCCTCGGCCTCGGCTGCGGTTCCGGACTGGCTCTGCTGATGGCGGCCTCACGGGGTGCCGCGGTCACCGGGGTCGACCCCTCGCAGCCCGAACGTCTTGCTCTCGCGCGTGAACGTCTGCTGCCGGACTCGACGGGTGACGCACGCGCGCGTGCCGCCGCCCGGCTGGTGGAAGGCGGTCCCGCGGACGCGGCGGACCCGGGCCTGCCCACGTACAACCTCGTCACGGCCTTCCAGCCGATCGGCTGTAGGGCGGGCGACTCCGAAGGGCTTTCCGACCTCCTGGAGGCGGCGACGCCGTTGGCCGGGCACGGCACTCCGGTGGTGCTCGCCGGCTGGGGCCCGCCGGAGCGTTGCGCGACCTCGTCCGTCCTGAAGGTGGCGACGAAGCTCGCGGACCCGCTCCGGAGCGCGGGCAGCTGGCGCCCCGCGCTCCGCGACGACCTGGAGATGGTCGCGGAACGGGCGGGCCTGAAGCCGGACGGGTCGGGCCGGGTCGCGTGCCCCTTCGGGTACGCGGACGTGGAGAGCGCGGCACGCGGGCTGCTCTCGACGGGACTGTTCGACGCGGCGGCGCGGGCGACGGATCAGGCGCAGGTCGACAAGGAGCTGACGGAGGCACTGCATCCGCATCGGCGCGCGGACGGGACGGTGTGGATGCCGAACGTCTTCCGGTACTTGATCGCACGTACTCCGTGACGGGGGCGGTACGTCAGCTGCCCTTGGTCAGCCGCGTGATGCCGGCGATCCGGTACGCCTCGGCTTCCTCCAGCGTCTCGTTCTCGAGGAGCGCGGCGGACAGGGCGTCCAATTGGTCGCGGTGGTCGCGCAGTTGGCGGCAAGCGCTTTCGTAACACTCGTCCACGATGCGGCGCATCTCGCCGTCGATCGTGTCGAGGGTCTGCGGGGCGGCCGCGAGGCCGTACGCCTGCTGGGCGTCGTTCGGCAGGGCGGAGAGGCGGCCGACGCGTTCGCTCATGCCCCAGCGGGCGACCATGCCGCGGGCGATGTTGGTGACCTGCTCCAGGTCGTTCTCGGCGCCGGTGGTGACCACTCCGTAGACGACGTGTTCGGCGGCCATGCCTCCCAGGGCGCCGATGATGCGTCCCCGGAGGTACTCCTCCGTGTAGGCGTATTTGTCGGAGTCCGGGGTCGAGAGGGTCACGCCCAGCGCGCGCCCGCGCGGCACGATGGTGATCTTGCGGACGGGGTCGGCGCCGGGCTGGAGCATGCCGAGCAGGGCGTGTCCGCTCTCGTGGTAGGCCGTGCGCCTGCGCTCGTCCTCGGGCATCACCAGCGGCCGTTCGGCGCCGAGCTGCACCTTCTCCATGGCTTCGGAGAGGTCGGACTGCGTGACCGTGCGCTGCTTGCGCTTGACGGCGATGAGGGCCGCTTCGTTGGCCAGGTTGGCGAGTTCGGCGCCGGTCATGCCCGGTGTCGTACGGGCGACCTGGGCGAGGTCGACGTCGTCGGCGAGCGGGATGGGACGGGTGTGGATCCTGAGGATGGCCTCGCGTCCACCGCGGTCGGGCGGTGACACGTTGACGACCCGGTCGAACCGCCCCGGCCTGGTGAGAGCGGGGTCGAGGATGTCGGCCCGGTTGGTGGCGGCGAGCACGATCACTCCTTCCGCGCCCGAGAAGCCGTCCATCTCGGTGAGGATCTGGTTGAGCGTCTGTTCGCGCTCGTCGTGGCCGCCCATGCCGCTGCCGCCGCCCCTGGCGCGTCCGATGGTGTCGATCTCGTCGATGAAGATGATGGACGGCGCGACCTTGCGGGCCTCGGTGAAGAGTTCCCGTACGCGCGAGGCGCCGACGCCGACGATCATCTCGATGAACTCGGAGGCGGAGGCCGAGAAGAAGGGCACGCCCGCCTCGCCGGCGACGGCGCGCGCGAGGAGGGTCTTGCCGGTGCCGGGCGGGCCCGCGAGGAGCACACCGCGCGGCATCTTGGCGCCCATGGCGCGGTAGGCCCCGGGATTCTTCAGGAAGTCGACGACGTCGTTGAGTTCGCCCTCGACCTCGTCGATGCCCGCCACGTCCTCGAAGGTGGTCCGTTTCGCCCCGGGCTCCAGCTCGACGGGCTTGGGCGGCGTCTTGCGGCCGAGCATGCCGCCACCGCCGCCCATGCCGGCGCTCATCCGCCGCGCGATGAAGATCCACAGCACGACGAGCAGGAGCATCGGCGCGAGCGAGATGAGGAGGTTGGAGAGGAAACTGCGTTCCTGCACGACGGGCTCGGCGGTGACGGTGACCTTGTGTTCGGTCAGGTCGTCCCAGAGCTTGTCGTCGGCGAAGGCGGGCCGCTGGGTGGTGAACTTGGTGTACTTCCCCTTGTCGCCGTCCGGCCTCGGCTGCTCCTTCTTGAGCTGCCCCTGGATCGCGTCGCCCTTGGAGTAGATCTTCGTGACGTTGCCGGAGTCGACCTGCTTGCTGAACTCCGTGTACGAGATGGTCGGCTCGTCGCCGTCGTTGAAGAAGGAGAGCACGAGGTTGGCGATGAGGTAGACGATCAGGGCCGTCAGGACGAGACCGCCCCAGCCGCCCGGCATCTTCTTCTTCGGCGGCGGCGCGGGGTCGGGCGAGGGCGCGCCCTCGGAGCGCCACGGCTTGTCGGGCGCCCGGTCCGGCGGCACGGGGTTGCTCATATCCGGACGTTACGACACAAACAACGGGCCAGCACCTGCTCGAAAACGCATGAGGGCGCCCCCGGCGACCGGGAACGCCCTCATGCGCGCGTACGTACGGAACGCACGTACCGCCACGTCAGCCCATGAACTTCTTGAACTCGTCCGGCAGCTCGAAGTCCTTGCCCGGCTGCGCGCCCGGCATCCCGAAGGCGGCACCCGCCTGGTTCGCGGCCTCGCGGCGCGCGGCGGCCTCCTGCTCCTCCTGCTTGCGCTTCATCGGGTTGCCCGACTTGCGCTTGCCCTTCGCCTGCTTCTGCTTCTTCTTCTGCTTGCCGGGGCCGCCACCCATGCCCGGCATCCCGGGCATACCCGGCATGCCGCCGCCCTGGGCCATGCGGGACATCATCTTCCGCGCCTCGAAGAACCGCTCGACGAGGTTCTTGACCGCGCTGACGTCGACACCGGAACCCTTGGCGATACGGGCTCGACGCGAGCCGTTGATGATCGTCGGCTCCTGACGCTCGGCGGGCGTCATCGACTTGATGATCGCGGCCGTGCGGTCGACGTCGCGCTCGTCGAGGTTGTTGATCTGGTCCTTGATCTGCCCCATGCCGGGCATCATCCCGAGCAGCTTGCTGATGCTGCCCATCTTCCTGACCTGCTCCATCTGGGCCAGGAAGTCGTCCAGGGTGAAGTCCTGGCCCTTCTTGGACGCCAGCTTGGAGGCCATCTTCTCGGCCTCCTGCTGCGAGAAGGTCTGCTCGGCCTTCTCGATCAGCGTGAGCATGTCGCCCATGCCGAGGATGCGGGACGCCATGCGGTCCGGGTGGAACGCGTCGAAGTCGTCCAGCTTCTCGCCGTTCGAGGCGAACATGATCTGGCGGCCCGTGACCTGCGCGATGGAGAGCGCGGCACCACCGCGGGCGTCACCGTCGAGCTTGGACAGCACGACGCCGTCGAAGCCGACGCCGTCACGGAACGCCTCGGCCGTGTTGACCGCGTCCTGACCGATCATCGCGTCGACGACGAAGAGGACCTCGTCCGGGCTGACGGCATCGCGGATGTCCGCGGCCTGCTGCATCAGCTCCTGGTCGATGCCGAGGCGGCCCGCGGTGTCGACGATCACGACGTCGTACTGCTTCGTCCGCGCGAACTCGATGGAGTCCTTGGCGACCTGCACCGGGTCGCCCACGCCGTTGCCCGGCTGCGGGGCGTACACCCCGACGCCCGCGCGCTCGGCGACCACGCCCAGCTGGTTGACGGCGTTGGGACGCTGCAGGTCGCACGCCACGAGGAGCGGCGAGTGGCCCTGCCCCTTCAGCCAGAGACCGAGCTTTCCGGCGAGGGTCGTCTTACCGGCACCCTGCAGACCCGCCAGCATGATGACGGTCGGCGCGGTCTTGGCGAACCGGAGGCGGCGCGTCTCGCCACCGAGGATGCCGATGAGCTCCTCGTTGACGATCTTGATGACCTGCTGGGCGGGGTTGAGGGCCTGGGAGACCTCGGCGCCGGCCGCGCGCTCCTTGACCTGCTTGATGAAGGCGCGGACGACGGGCAGGGCCACGTCCGCCTCGAGCAGGGCGATGCGGATCTCGCGCGCCGTGGCGTCGATGTCCGCCTCGGACAGGCGGCCCTTGCCCCGGAGGTTCTTGAATGTCGCTGCGAGGCGGTCGGAGAGAGTATCGAACACGGCGGTCGCGAATCCTCGGGTCGGGGAAAGGGGGACAGGTCGCCTTCCAGAGTATCTGTCCCGGGCGGGTGCCCGGGGCGGCGGGCGGGACTTCCCGAACGCCGTACGCTCCGCGTCCGGCCCGGGACACCACCCGCGCCACCCCCTATCCCCGCAGCACCCCCTCCACCTCCCGGGCCACCCCCGCCGCCGTCTCCCCCGCCAGCGGCGCCCCGTCCGCTCCCGTCACATAGAACGCGTCCACCGCGTTCGCCCCCAGGGTCGACACGTGGGCGCTGCGCACCGCCACCCCTGCCGCTTCGAGGGCCCGCCCGATCCGGTGCAGCAGGCCCGGGGCGTCCTGGGCCCGCACCTCGATCACCGTGGCGAGACGCGACGCAGCCGGAGCCACCGTCACCCGCGCCGGAGGCGCCACCGTGCCCCTGCGGCGCGGGTAGGCCGCCTCCCGCTCGGCGAGGCGGGCCTCGACGTCCAGCGAACCGTCGAGCACCCGCACCAGATCCGCCCGCAACCGCGCCGCCTGCGGCATCGAGCCGTACTCCGCCGCCACCCGCCAGCTCAGCAACAGCACCGAGCCCCCCGCACCGGACCCGATGTCGGACGGCAGCGTCACCGACCCGAGCTCCGCGGTCCGCACGGCGAGCCGGTGCAGGGCGAGCACCCCGGCGACCGAGGACAGCACCCCCGGCCGTTCCGGGACCGCGACGACCAGCTCCACCCCGAGCGGCTCCGGCCCGTCCTCAGCCGGAATTCCCGAGTCCGCCCGCATCGAGAGCACCGGACCGCCCGTTCGGTACGCCTCCACCGCGAGCCGCTCCTGTTCCGCCGTAGGCGCCGCGTCCTGCGCGGTCCGTTCCTCGGGCGTCTCCCCGGACAGCACCGCCGCCACCCGCTTCACCAGATCGGCGACGAGCGCCCCGCGCCACGTCGACCAGGCCGCGGGCCCGGTGGCCAGCGCGTCCGCCTCGGTGAGGGCGTGCAGCAGCTCCAGCGTGCCGACGGAGCCGACCGCCTCGGCGACGCCGCGTACCGTCGCGGGGTCGTCGAGGTCCCGGCGCGTGGCGGTCTCCACGAGCAGCAGGTGGTGCCGGACCAGGCGCGCGACGACCGCCACGTCAGCGGCGTCGAAGCCGATCCGTGCCGTGACGTCCCGGGCGATGGTCTCCCCGGCCGTGGAGTGGTCGCCCGGCCACCCCTTCCCGATGTCGTGCAGCAGCGCGGCCACGAGCAGCAGGTCGGGCCGTCCGACCCGGCGCGTGAGCGCGGAGGCCCGCACCGCCGTCTCGACCAGGTGCCGGTCGACCGTCCAGGTGTGGACGGCGTTGCGCTGCGGACGGCACCGGACCCGCTCCCAGTCGGGCAGGAGCCGGGTGATGAGTCCTTCGGCCTCCAACGCCTCCCACACCTGCACGGTCGGCCGGCCCGCCCCGAGCAGCGTCACGAGTTGCTCGCGTGCCTCGGCCGGCCACGGCGTGGTGAGGGGCCGTGCCGTGGCGGCGAGGTGGCGCACGGCGTGCAGGGAGAGCGGGAGACCCGCCTGCGCGGCCGCCGCCGCGGCGCGCAGCGGCAGCACCGCGTCCCGTTCGGGGCGCGCCGCACGGGCGAGCACGGCTTCCCCGTCCTGCTCCACGACCCCCTCGGCGAGCGGCGACCGCTCGGCGACCGCCGTCCGGCCGCCGCTCCTGCCGCCGAGCATCGCCCGCAGCCGGGGGCGTCCGGCCCGTGCCCGCAGCACGCGCCCGACCTCGCGCCAGGTGACGTCGCCCGCGTAGGCGACGACGCGTGCGGCCTCGTACACCTGGCGCAGCAGGGTGTCCGCGTCGAGGAGGCCGAGCCCGTCGGCGACCTGGTCCTGTTCCTGGAGGGCGAGCCGGTCGGTGGCGCGGCCGGTCGCCAGGTGCAGTGCGTCGCGTACGTCGAGGAGGCGTCGGCGGGCCTCGTCGAGGCCTTCGCGGGGCGCGTCGGCGAGCCAGGACGCGGCGACGGCGCGCAGCGCGGTGGCGTCGCGCAGTCCGCCCCGCGCCTCCTTGAGGTCGGGTTCGAGCAGGTGGCTCAACTCGCCGTGGCGTTCGGCCCGTTCGTCGCAGAGCTCGCGGAGTTCGGGCAGGCGTTTGGGGGCCTGGTTGCGCCAGTCGGCGAGGACGGCGGTGCGCAGCGCGGTGGTCATGCCGAGGTCCCCCGCGATGTGCCGGGCGTCGAGCAGTCCGAGGTGCGCCTTGAGGTCCTCGCCCGCGGTCTTCCGCGCCTGTGCGGGGGTGCGCACGGAGTGGTCGAGGGCGATCCCCAGGTCCCATACGGGGTACCAGAGGCGGTCGGCGAGCGCGGCGAGCTCCTTGGAGTCGGCGCTCCCGTCGTGCAGCAGGAGGAGGTCCAGGTCGCTGCGCGGCGACAGTTCACCCCGTCCGTAGCCGCCCACCGCGATGAGCGCGGCGCCTTTCGGGTTCGGGGTGCCCGATGGCCCTCCCCGGAAGAGGCCGGCGAGCCAGTCGTCCGTCAGGTCGGCGAGGGCGCCACGGCGCGGCGGCCCGGACCGCGACTCCTCGTGGAGGAGCCGCAGCCGGGCCGCCGCGTAGCCGCTGGGGCCGGAGTCTTCCGTTTCCGCTTCGGTCCGTACGTCCATACTCGTCACCCGGCAGCTCCCGTTCGGTCCCGCTCAGTCCTGCTCAGTCGTCCCGTCCTGCCCCCCTTGCGCAGCTCGGCTCAGAGCGCGTCGGGTCCGCGCTCCCCGGTCCGCACCCGCACCGCCGTGTCGACCGGGACGCTCCAGACCTTGCCGTCGCCGATCTTGCCGGTGCGGGCGGCCTTCACCACGACCTCGATGAGCTGCTCGGCGTCGTCGTCGTCGACGAGGACCTCGATGCGGATCTTCGGTACGAGGTCGACGGTGTACTCGGCGCCCCGGTAGACCTCCGTGTGGCCGCGCTGTCGTCCGTAGCCGCTGGCCTCGGTGACGGTCAGGCCGTGCACACCGAAGGCCTGCAGCGCCTCCTTGATCTCGTCGAGCCGGTGCGGCTTGACGACCGCGGTGATGAGCTTCATGCGTCCACCTTCTTGTTCCGCTGAACCTGAGCCGTTGTCTGCGCGCCGTCCTCGCCGGGCGCCGGGACCGTCGTCCGCGGGGCCCGGCCGCCGCCCGCCCCGCTGAAGTCGTACGCGGTCTCGGCGTGCTCGACCTGGTCGATGCCCGCGACCTCGTCGTCCTCGGAGACCCGCATGCCGATGGTCTTGTCGATGAGGAGGGCGAGGACCGCGGAGGCGATCAGGGAGTACGCGAGCACCGCTCCGACGCCCGCGAGCTGCTTCCACAGCTGGTCGAGGCCGCCTCCGTAGAACAGGCCCTGCGCCTTCGACTGTCCGCCGCCGGTGGCGAAGAAGCCGACGAGGATCGATCCCGCGATGCCGCCGACCAGGTGGACCCCGACGACGTCGAGGGAGTCGTCGTACCCGAACCGGAACTTGAGCCCGACCGCCATGGCGCACAGCACGCCCGCGATGGCGCCGATGGCGATGGCGCCGAGCGGCGAGCAGGAGCCGCCCGCCGGGGTGATGGCGACGAGGCCCGCGACGGCGCCGGACGCGGCGCCGAGGGTGGTGCATGCGCCGTGGCGGAGCTTCTCGTAGATGAGCCAGGCGAGCATGGCGGCGGCGGTCGCGACCTGTGTGTTGACGAACATGAGCGCGCCGACACCGTCGTCGTTGCCGAGCCACGAGCCGGCGTTGAAGCCGAACCAGCCGAACCACAGCAGGGCCGCGCCGAGCATCACGAGCGGCAGGGAGTGCGGGCGCATCGGGTCCTTCTTGAAGCCGACGCGCTTGCCGATGACGAGGATGACGCCGAGGGCGGCGGCTCCCGCGTTGATGTGGACGGCGGTGCCGCCCGCGAAGTCGATGACGCCGAGCTCGAAGGCCCAGCCGCCGGTGCCCCACACCCAGTGCGCGACGGGGAAGTACACGATGGTGGCCCACAGGGCGACGAACAGCGCCCACGCCGTGAACTTCACGCGGTCCGCGAGGGCACCGCTGATCAGCGCGGGGGTGATGACGGCGAACATCAGCTGGAAGACGGCGAAGACGTAGACCGGGATGGTGTAGCCGTCCCAGAGCTGGTTGATGCCGAGTCCGCTGAGTCCTACGTAGTCGCCCTCCCAGCCGAAGAGGCTGCCGTGGTCGGTGCCGAACGCGACGGAGAAGCCGTACAGCACCCAGAGGATGGTGACGATGCCCAGGCTGATGAAGCTCATCATCAGCATGTTGAGGGTGCTTTTGACGCGGACCATGCCTCCGTAGAAGAAGGCCAGGCCGGGTGTCATGAGCATCACCAGGGCGGAGCAGATGAGCATGAAGCCTGTGTTGGCGGCAGACAGCTCGGGGGCGTCTGCGGCGATCGTGATGCCTGGGGGCATCGGCGTCTCCTCGCTGTGGGGCCGGTTGTGCGCCAGAGACTGGCCGAGCGCCGTTTCGGCGGGGGCCCCTCGGTGTTTCGCCGCAGTGACGAAGAGGTCGCGCGTGTTACATGCCCATGAACTCGCGGGTCGCGCGGGGTGCGCGACGCACCCGTGTGCGCGGTACTGGAACCGGCCGCGGCGGCCATCCGGCTGACCTGGCATGGGGGAGCCGAGTCGGGCTGTAAGGGATGGTCCTGCCGCGGCCGGGGCAGGTCGTGCCGGACGTCAGACCGCCTCCACGGTCTCCGGCATCTCGATGGCGAGCCGTTCGGTGAGCTCGACGACTTCGGCGACGTCCCCGAAGTCCCGCACGGCGGTGTCGACGGTCTTGCGCAGGCGGGTGTTGACCCGCTCCGAGCGCACTTTCTTGGCGATGCCGAGCGCCTGCCCGGCGAGGACCGTGCTCTGCTCGGGCTCGCGTTGGAGCAGGTGGACGGTTGCTTTGCCGATGAGGTTCAGTGCGTACGAACGCTGGTGTTCGAGGTCCTTCTCGAAGAGTTCCACGGCGCGGTCCATGACCGGTTCGGCCAGCGAGGCGTACGTGGGGCTGCGGCCCGCCACGTACGCCAGGTCGCGGAACGAGTGGGCGTTCTCGCCGTTCAGCTCGGCCTCGGAGAAGAAGCGGATCCAGTCCGGCTCGGGCTCGCCGAAGTCCTCGGCGTCGGCGAAGGTGTCCTCGGCCATCCTGACGGCGCGCTTGCACTTGCCGGGCTGGCCCATGCTCGCGTACGCCCTGGCCTCCATCGCATACAGCATGGCCTGGGTGCGCGGCCCGGCGCAGTCCCGGCTTCCGTACTGCGCGAGGTGGATGAGTTCGAGCGCGTCGTCCGGCCGGTTGAGGTGGATCATCTGGCGGCTCATGCTCGACAAGATGTACGACCCGAGAGGCTTCTCGCCCGCTTCCTTCGCGGCGTGCAGGGCGAGGACGAAGTACTTCTGGGCGGTGGGCTGGAGCCCCACGTCATAGCTCATCCAGCCCGCGAGTTCGGCCAGTTCGGCCGCGACCTTGAAGAGGCGCTTGGAGGTCGCCTCGGGCTGGGGCTCCTGCAGCAGGTCCGTCACCTCGTGCAGCTGCCCGACGACGGCCTTGCGCCGGAGCCCTCCCCCGCACTGGGCGTCCCACTGGCGGAACATCACCGTCGTGGACTCGAGCAGGTCCAGTTCCGGCTTGGAGAGCCGCGCCGGGCGGCGCGACGCGGCGGGTTCGGGGTCGTCGCGCGGCGTCGCAGGCGAGGGCACCAGCCAGCGCTGCATGGGCTCGATGAGGGCGGGGCCAGCGGAGAGCGCGAGCGAGGTGCCGAGGAAACCTCGGCGCGCGAGCATCAGGTCGCTGCGCGAGAACTCGCTGATGAGCGCGACCGTCTGCGGTCCGGTCCAGGGCAGGTCGACCCCGGAGGACGCCGGTGTGCGGTGCGCCGCGCGCAGGCCCAGGTCCTCGACGGCGACGACACAGCCGAACCGTTCGGAGAACAGCTCGGAAAGGATGCGGGGAATCGGCTCGCGCGGATTCTCGCCGTCCAGCCAGCGGCGCACCCGCGAGGTGTCCGTGGAAATGTGATGTGCACCCAACTGGCGTGCCCGCCGGTTGACTTGCCGGGCCAGCTCACCCTTGGACCAACCGCTGCGCACGAACCACGACGTGAGCATCTCGTTGGGGCGCTTCTCCGCGTTCGCGCCGCCTCCGCCATTGCCGCTCACTGGAACGCCCCCATCCCTCAAGACATCTGCGCGCTGTACACGGCTAGCCCTAACAGAATGCCGCCACTCGCCGCTGTCCGTCCGGAGAATGTCACCCGTCGAACAGGAAACCGACTTGCCTCCGGCATACCCACGAGTGCTCGAACTTCCAGGGCCGTGCACCGAAAGTAATCCTACGATCACCGGTCCGGCGAGGGCCTTCGCGGAAACGCCACCATTCGCCACCCCTTCGAATGAACTCCCTTGCCCCCACAAGCGATTCACTTGACATAGGACGGATGAAAGTGGGCGCAGGGAAGTGCACCGGGGCGTATGACACCGGGCGCACCACCCTCCGTGCAACCGGGCGCCGTCAAGAACAGAGGGTCACGATCCGATTCCGTCACGTAACCGAGGCACGCTCGACCCGTTGGAGGGAGCATGGGCTTCACGATCGGCGGCATCCGGGGAACCGACCGGCCCCGGACCGGATCACGGCGGCGCGGCCGCACATCGGACTGCACGGCGGTGGCGGAGTACACCGGACTCTGGGGCTGGGCCGCGGTGCCCGGCGCCCGCGCCCTGGACGGCGTCTGCTCGTGCGGGTCGGCCGACTGCGCAGCACCCGGCGCCCACCCACTGGGGTTCGCCCCCGAGGTCCCGGCCGGGGCCACACTCGACGAAGTGGCGGACGCCTGGGCCGAGTTCCCCGGCGCGGCGGTCATGCTGCCGGTGGGGCGGGCGTTCGACGTGATCGAGATGGCGGAGGCCGCGGGACGGCGCGCGCTGGTCCGCCTGGAGCGGATGGGCCTTCCCCTGGGGCCAGTGGCGGTCACGCCGGACGGCCGGGCGCAGTTCTTCGTCGCCCCCGGCGCCGCGACCGAGCTCCCCCGGCTGCTCTACCGGATGGGCTGGGACGACGCCGACCTGGACCTACACGGCCTGGGTCGGGGTGCCCACATCACGGCGCCCCCGTCCGACCGCGGCGGCCTCGGCCCGGTCCGCTGGCTGCGCGCCCCCGCCCTCGACTCGGCGACGAACCCGCCGCAGGCCCGCCTGCTGCTCGGCACCCTGGCGTACGTCGCGCACCGCTCCCCTGCGTAGCCCGCGCGCCCGCAGACAGAAGGGCCCCCTCGCATCTGCACCGTGCGAGGGGGCCCTTCGTCGCGTACGCGAGACTTGCGAAGCCGTCTCAGTCGCCGATGAGCGCGTCGACGAACGCCTCCGGCTCGAACGGTGCCAGGTCGTCCGCGCCCTCGCCGAGACCCACCAGCTTCACCGGCACGCCCAGCTCGCGCTGCACGGCGACGACGATGCCGCCCTTGGCGGTGCCGTCGAGCTTCGTGAGGACGATGCCCGTGATGTCGACGACCTCGGCGAACACGCGGGCCTGGATGAGGCCGTTCTGCCCGGTCGTGGCATCGAGGACGAGCAGCACCTCGTCGAGCGGGGCGTGCTTCTCGACGACGCGCTTGACCTTGCCGAGCTCGTCCATGAGGCCGGTCTTGGTGTGCAGCCGGCCCGCGGTGTCGATGAGGACGACGTCCGCGCCGTCGGCGATGCCCTCCTTGACGGAGTCGAAGGCGATCGACGCGGGGTCGCCGCCCTCGGGGCCGCGGACGGTGCGGGCGCCCACGCGCTCGCCCCAGGTCTGCAGCTGGTCGGCGGCGGCCGCGCGGAACGTGTCCGCGGCGCCGAGGACGACCGTGCGGCCGTCGGCGACGAGGACGCGGGCGAGCTTGCCGGTGGTGGTGGTCTTGCCGGTGCCGTTCACGCCGACGACCATCACGATGCCCGGCGTCTCCAGGCCCGACTCGGTCTTCACCGTGCGGTCGAAGTCCGCGCCGTCGGCCGTCCCGAGGAGCTTGATCAGCTCCTCGCGCAGCAGCGTGCGCAGCTCGTCCGGGGTGCGGGTGCCGAGGACACGGACGCGCTCGCGCAGCCGCTCCACGAGCTCCTGGGTGGGCGCGACGCCCACGTCCGCCGTGAGCAGCGTGTCCTCGATCTCCTCCCAGGTGTCCTCGTCGAGGTGCTCGCGGGACAGCAGCGTGAGCAGCCCCTTGCCGAGCGCGTTCTGCGAGCGGGAGAGCCGGGCGCGCAGCCGGACCATGCGGCCGGCGGTGGGCTCGGGGGTCTCGATCTCCGGCGCGGCCGGCTCGGCGACGACCGGCTCCTCGACGACCGGTGCCGACGCCGTCGGCTCGGCGAGCGGGAGTTCCACCTCCTCGATCGTGCGGCGCGGTTCGTCGCGCGGCGTCTCGGCCTCGTCGCCGACCTTCGGTTCGGCGGGAGGGGCGGTGATGGTGGGCGTGCTCGACGGGGCCTGCGGGGGCAGCTGCTTCTTCTTGCGGCTGCCGATCACGAGCCCGCCGAGCGCGCCGATCACGACCACGGCGATGACTACAGCAAGGATGACGATTTCCATAACCCGTCCAGTATCAGCCATGGCCCCGGAAGAGGCCCAGATTGTGGTTTCCTCCAAAGAACATATGCCTTGCGAGGGCACTACTCGGACTAAAGTACGATGGAGGTCTCCGCATCAACGCGCGTAGAGTCCATCGCGATCACCCCCACCGACGGGTCGCAGCGTTGCGAGCCGAGCGAGAGGCACGGACCCACCCCCATGAGCACCACCGCCGAAACCGAAGGCGCCCTCGAGACACGCGGCCTCGAGCCCGTTCCGGACGCCGAGCGCACGGGCCGTACCCGTGAACTCTTCCCCACCTGGGTAGCGGCCAACATCAGCGTTCTGCTGCTCACCATGGGCGCGGGCCTGATCGTCTCCAACCGCCTGAACATCTGGCAGGTCCTGGTCGTCGCCCTCGTCTCGCCCCTGTTGAGCTACGGCATGGTGGGGTTGATCTCCATCGCCGGCAAGCGCGGCGGCTCCCCGGGCATGACGCTCTCCCGCGCGGTCTTCGGCCAGCGGGGCAATCTCTTCCCCGGAGCCCTGATCTGGGTCGCCCGCTGGGGCTGGGAGACGATCAACGCGGTGACGGGCGCGTACGCGATCATCACCGTCCTGAACATCTGCTTCGGCGTCGAGTCGAGCACCTGGCTGACGGTCGTCACGCTGGTCGCCTTCGTCGCCTGCACGTTCCTGATCAGCGGCCTCGGCCGGAAGATCCTGCACGTCTGCAGCACCTGGTCGACGTACGCCTTCGGCGCGTTCAGCGTGCTCGTGCTGATCTACCTCATCGCCGAGACCGACTGGTCGGCCGTCTTCGACAAGCCCGCGGGCTCCACCGCGATGATGGTCGCGGGCGTCGGCACGATCGCCGCCGGCGGCATCAGCTGGGTGCCCACCGGACCGGACTTCACCCGGTACCTGCCGCGCACGGCCTCCAACAAGCCGCTGATCGGCCACGCCATCGGCGGCGCCGGCATCGTCGTCGTCCCGATGGTCCTGATGGGCGCCGTCATGGCGGTCTCCGATCCGAAGCTGTCCTCGGCGCAGGACCCGGTCTCCTTCCTCGGCGAGCTGCTCCCGATGTGGATCGCGGTGCCGTACCTGCTGATGGCCCTGATCGGCATGCTGCTGATCAACTCGATGTCGATGTACTCCGCGGGCTTCACCGCCATGACGCTCGGCATCAAGGTCCCGCGCGCGTGGGCGGTCAGCGTGAACGCGATCATCAGCCTGATCTTCGGCTACATCCTGATGAACGTGGCGACGAGCTTCATGGGCTCGTTCATCTCCTTCCTCACCCTGCTCGCGGTCGCCTTCTCCGCCTGGATCGGCGTCTTCGGCGTCGACATGCTGCGCCGCAAGACGTACGACGGCGAGGCGCTGATGGACACCAAGCGCACCAGCGCCTACTGGTACAAGGCGGGCTTCGCCTGGCAGGCCATGACGGCGTGGGCGGTCGCCCTGGTCGTGGGCCTGCTCTTCACCAAGGTCGACTGGTTCAGCGGTCCGCTCGCCACGTCGTGGATCGGCCGCCACGGCCTGGGCTGGCTGACCACGATCGTCATCGCGGCCGTGCTGTACGCGGTCCTGCCGAAGTCGCCCCTGCCCGAGACGGCGGCCTCCGGCAAGGACAACGGCGAGACCGAGCTGGTCTCCGCCTGATCCCCGCCAACTTGGCCGCGGGAAACCTCAACTTCCGTACGAGGCTACCCATCTGACCCACGGTCAACTAGCGTCCCCCTTCGCCGCCCACGCACGGTGAAGGGGGACGTTTCCATGCCCACCACAGTCGTACGGTTCAATCTCGTCGATCCCGCCGCCACACCCGCCTCGTTGAGCGAGCGCTACCGTGCCGCCCTGGAGATGGCCACGTACGCGGACGACCGCGGCATCTCCACGATCCAGACCGAGGAGCACCACGGCACGGAGAACAACTGGATCTCCTCGCCGTTCACGTTCGCGGGCGCGGTGTTCGGCGCGACCCGGCGCATCGCGGTGACGGTGTCCGCGGTCATCGGCCCGCTGCACGACCCGCTGCGGCTCGCCGAGGACATCGCCGTGCTCGACCTGCTGAGCGCGGGCCGCCTGGTGACGGTGGCGGGGATCGGCTACCGGCCCGAGGAGTACGAGCAGTCGGGCGTCGACTGGAAGAGCCGCGGCAAACTCCAGGACGAGCTGCTGGAGACGCTGCTCGCGGCCTGGACCGGCGAGCCGTTCACCTTCCGGGGCCGCACCGTGCGGATCACGCCGCGCCCGTTCACCCGCCCGCACCCGCTGCTGCTCGTCGGCGGTTCGTCGAAGGCGGCGGCCCGGCGCGCGGCCCGGCTCGGCCTGCCGTTCTTTCCCAGCGCCCACCTGCCCGACCTGGAGGCGTACTACCAGGAGCAGCTCACGGAGCACGGCACGGAGGGCTGGACGATGATGCCCGCCGCCGAGACCCCGCTGCTGCACGTCGCCGACGATCCGGACCTGACCTGGGCCAAGCACGGCGAGCACTTCCTGCACGAGGCCCGTACGTACGCGTCCTGGCAGAACAAGGACATCCGCTCGGCGGTGAAGTCGACGGCGACGACGGTGGAGGAGCTGCGCGCCGAGGGTGTGTACCGCGTTCTGACGCCCGACGAGTGCGTGCGGTACGCGAAGAGCGGCACGGACAGCCTCATCCTGCACCCGCTCTCCGGCGGCATGCCGATCGACGAGGGCTGGCGCAGCCTGCACCACTTCTGCGAAAACGTACTGCCCCGGCTGAAGGACAGGTGAGCACGAGTCCTTCGGCCGGGGCAGCTTCCTGAAGAGGAGGGGGCAGCGGGGGTTAGCCCATCTCCTCCAGGGCCTTGCCCTTCGTCTCCTTGACGAACTTCATGACGAAGGGGATCGAGACGGCGGCGAACGCGCCGTAGATGATGTACGAGCCGGTCAGGGACCACTCGGACATGCTCGGGAACGTCTTGGTGATCGCGAAGTTGGCGAGCCACTGGGCGGATGCGGCCACACCGAGCGCGGCGGCGCGGATCCGGTTGGGGAAGATCTCGCCGAGCAGCACCCAGACGACCACACCCCAGGACAGGGCGAAGAAGAGCACGAAGGCGTTGGCGGCGATGATCGCGGTCAGACCCTGCGCGTTCGGCAGCGAGACGGTGTCGCCGGAGCCGGTCTTGTACGAGAACGCCCATGCCATGGTGAACAGGGCCGCCGCCATGCCCGCGGAGCCGATGATGGCGAGGGGCTTGCGGCCGATGCGGTCGACGAAGATCATCGCGATGACCGTACCGATGATGTTCACGATCGACGTCTCGAACGAGTACAGGAACGAGCTGGACGGGTCCTTGCCGATCGACTGCCACAGCTGGTTCGAGTAGTAGAAGATCACGTTGATGCCGACGAGCTGCTGGAAGACCGAGAGCCCGATGCCGATCCACACGATCGGCAGGAAGCCGACCTTGCCGAGCAGGTCCTTGAAGGACGGCTTGTGCTCGCGGTGCAGGCCACGCTCGATCTCGTCGACGCGGGCGTCCAGGTCGATGGAGGTGCCCTCGACCTCGCCGAGGACCTTCTTGGCCTCGGAGTGGCGTCCCGCCGAGATCAGGAAGCGCGGCGACTCCGGGATGATGAAGGACAGCAGCCCGTAGAGCAGCGCCGGGATGACCATGACGCCGAGCATCCACTGCCAGGCCTCGAGGCCGCCGAGCTTGCCGCGCTGGTCGCCGTCGGCCATGTTCAGGATGCCCCAGTTGACCAGCTGGGAGACGGCGATGCCGATGACGATCGCGGCCTGCTGGAACGAGGCGAGGCGGCCGCGGTAGGCGGGCGGCGCGACCTCGGCGATGTAGGCCGGGCCGATCACGGAGGCCATGCCGATGCCGATGCCGCCGATGAGGCGCCACATGGTGAGGTCCCAGGCCGCGAAGGGCAGGGCCGAGCCGACGGCGCTGGCGGCGAAGAGGACGGCGGCGATCTGCATGCAGCGGATGCGGCCGATGCGGTCGGCGATGCGGCCGGCCACGGCGGCGCCGACGGCACAGCCGAGGAGCGCGGTGGCGATGATCCAGCCGAGCATGTTGGCGTCGACGTCGAAGCGGTGCTGGATGGCGACGGTCGCGCCGTTGATCACCGAACTGTCGTAGCCGAAGAGGAAGCCACCCATCGCGGCGGCCGCCGTAATGAAGATGACATGGCCGAGATGGTCCGGGTGGGCCTCTCTGGCTCCGGACTGGGGCGCCTGCGATGTGCTGGTCACGTGTACTCCTCGGGCCACCGGCAGCGCTGCCGGGGGTGGGGGCGAGCTCTTCAAGTGGCGCACAACTTCACGCCGCCCACCACCTGAAGGTAAAAGCAACGTTGCAGAGACTATGCCTTCAAGTTTCGAAGTCAATAGGTCCGCCGTTGTGAATTTATGGGCACTCTGAGGTCGCGTGCGTTCAAGGCTTGAACTTGTGAAGGGGGAGCGCGAGGCGCCCGTGACGCCTAGCGGAGGCGCTGGCTGATGACCTTCGAGACGCCGTCGCCCTGCATCGAGACGCCGTACAGCGCGTCCGCGACCTCCATCGTGCGCTTCTGGTGCGTGATCACGATGAGCTGCGAGGCCTCCTGCAGCTCCTGCATGATGCGGATGAGCCGCTGCAGGTTGGTGTCGTCGAGCGCCGCCTCGACCTCGTCCATCACGTAGAACGGGCTGGGCCGCGCCTTGAAGATCGAGACGAGCAGCGCCACGGCGGTCAGCGACCGTTCGCCGCCGGAGAGCAGCGAGAGCCGTTTCACCTTCTTTCCGGGCGGCCGGGCCTCGACGTCAACGCCGGTGGCGAGCATGTTGTCGGGGTCGGTCAGGATCAGCCGTCCCTCACCGCCGGGGAACAGCCGCGAGAAGACGCCCTCGAACTCCCGGGCCGTGTCGTAGTAGGCCTCGGTGAAGACCTGCTCGACGCGTTCGTCGACCTCCTTCACCACCTGGAGGAGGTCGCTGCGTGTCTTCTTCAGGTCTTCGAGCTGCTCGCTGAGGAACTTGTGGCGCTCTTCCAGCGCCGCGAACTCCTCAAGGGCCAGCGGGTTCACCTTCCCGAGCTGCTGATACGCCCGTTCGGCGGACTTGAGCCGCTTCTCCTGCTCTCCCCGGACGAACGGCACCGGCAGGTTGCGCGGGTGGCTCGGGTCGTCGGGCAGCTCCTCGCCCTCGGCGGCGGGCGAGGGCGGCACGGGCTGATCGGGACCGTAGTCCGCCACGAGTCCCGCCGGCTCCACACCGAGCTCCTCCAGTGCCTTGGTCTCCAGCTGCTCGATCCGCAGCCTCTTCTCGGCTCCTAGTACCTCGCCCCGGTGAACTGAATCAGTCAATTTGTCGAGCTCGGCCTTGAGGTCGCGGCCCCGGCCCCGCGCGGCGAGCAGCTCCCGCTCCCGCACCTCCTTGGCGCGCTCGGCCGCGGTGCGCTCGTCGTCGGCCCGTACGAGGGAGACCTCGACGTGGGCGAGCAGCTGACGCCCGCCCGACGCGACGGCCTCGGCGACCGCCGCCTCGTGGCGCAGCCGGGCCCTGCGCTGCTCGGCACGCGCGCGTGCCTCGCGTTCGGCGCGGGCGGCCCGGTCGAGGGAGTCGGCGCGGCCCGCGAGCGCCTTCACCCGCTCCTCGTGCGTACGCGCCTGGAGCCTGGCCTCCATCTCGGTCTGCCGGGCGTTGGCCCCGTCGGCGGCGAGCCGGTCGCGGACGGAGGTGTCGGGCTCCTCGTCCTCGCCGCCCTGGGACGCCTCCTCGGCGACGGCGAGCCGCTCGGCGAGCTCCTCGGCCTCCGCGACGGCCTTGTCCAGCGCGTCCTGCGCCGTGGCCGCGGCGGCGGTGCTGCGCTCGGCCTCGCCCGCGGCGCCCCGCGCCTGCCCGGCGAGGGCACCCAACTGCTGCGCCACGGACGACTTCTCACGGTCGGCCGCCCTGCGCCGCTCCCCCAACTCCTCGACGAGAGCGGCACATTCTCTGCGCCGCTCCCCCGCACGCTCCTGAACCAGCGCCAACTCCTCGCACTGCGCTGCGAGTTGCTCCAGCTCCTCGGCCGCTTCGTCGACGGAAGCCTGCACTTCGAGCAGGCTCGGCGCCCCCGCGGAGCCGCCCTGCGCGAAGTGCGCCCCGAGCAGGTCTCCTTCGGCGGTGACGGCGGTCAGTCCGGGATGCGCGTACACCAGATCCTCGGCGTCCTCCAGCGTGCCGACGGCGACGATCCCGCGCAGCAGCCGTCGCACCGCGGGCATCAGCTCGTCGGGTCCCCGCACGAGATCGGCGGCGTACGGATGCCCGCCGGGACGTTCCTCCGGTACGTCGTCGGGGGCGCCGCCGAGCAGCAGCGCCGCGCGCCCCGCGTCCTGCTTGCGCAGCAGGCGGACGGCTTCGACGGCGGTGCTCGGGCCGCTGACGGCGACGGCGTCGGCCGCGGCGCCGAGCGCGGCGGCGACGGCGACCTCGTGGCCGGGGGCGACGGTGAGCAGTCCCGCGGCCGGTCCGAGCACCCCGGTGAGCCGGTCCTCGGCGGCGAGCAGCGCGCCCGTGCCGTCCTTGCGCCGCAGGCCCAGGGCGAGTGCCTCGCGGCGGGCGGCGACCGCGGCCCGTTCGCGTTCGGCGGCGGTGGCGGCCTCCCGGGCGGCGGTGAGCGCGGCCTCGGCGTCGGCGAGCTCCCGCTTCGCCGCGTCGTGCCGCTCGCCGAGCTCGGCGTCGTCCGCGTCGAGCCCGTCGACCTCGGCCTTCAGCTGCTCGTACGCCTCCTGCGCCACGACCGCCCGCTCCGCGGCCTCGTCGCGTGCGACGGCGAGCCGGTCGATCTCGGCCTGCGCCGACGCGGCCCGCGACCGGGCCGCGTTGACCTGCCCGTGCAGCCGGGCGAGCCCCTCGCGGCGGTCGGCGATGGCCCGTGCCACGTCCTTGAGCCTGCGCTCCTCGACGGCCAGCTGCTGTTCGAGGTCGGCGCGGTGGGCGACGGTGTCGTCCAACGCGTGTTCGGCGGCTTCGAGGGCGGCTTCGAGCTCGGCCTCCTGTTCGCGGATCCGGGCGGCCTCGCGCTCCATGTCCTCGGGGTCGCGGCCGCGCCGTTCCTCGGGCGGCGCGGCGGTGGCGCTCTTGACCCGGGCGTCGGCGAGCGAGACGGTGCCGCGCACCCGCTCGGCGAGCTGCGACAGCTCGTACCAGGTCTGCTGGGCGCGCTGCAGCCGCGGCGTGAGACGGCGCACCTCTTCCTCCAGCTGCGCCTCGCGCTGCAGGGCGGCCTTCAGCTCGGCCTCGGCGCTCTCCTTGCGCTCCTTGAGGGCGGCTTCGTCGGCGACCTCGGCGTTGAGCGCCTCGCGCATGCGGACGAGGTCGTCGGCGAGCAGGCGCAGGCGGGCGTCGCGCAGGTCGGCCTGGATGACGGCCGCCCTGCGGGCGACGGCGGCCTGTCGGCCGAGGGGCTTGAGCTGGCGCCTGAGTTCGTCGGTGAGGTCCTGGACGCGGGCGAGGTTGGCCTGCATCGCGTCGAGCTTGCGCAGCGCCTTCTCTTTGCGCTTGCGGTGCTTGAGGACGCCCGCGGCCTCCTCGATGAACGCGCGGCGCCCCATCGGGTCGGCGTGCAGGACTCCGTCGAGCTGTCCCTGCCCGACGATGACGTGCATCTCGCGGCCGATGCCGGAGTCGGAGAGGAGTTCCTGGATGTCGAGGAGGCGGCAGGTGTCGCCGTTGATCTGGTACTCGCTGCCGCCGTTGCGGAACATGATCCGCGTGATGGTGACCTCGGCGTACTCGATGGGCAGCGCGCCGTCGGAGTTGTCGATGGTGAGGGACACCTCGGCGCGGCCGAGCGGGGGCCGCCCGGTGGTGCCGGCGAAGATGACGTCCTCCATCTTGCCGCCGCGCAGGGATTTGGCGCCCTGTTCTCCCATGACCCAGCTCAGCGCGTCCACGACGTTGGACTTGCCGGAGCCGTTGGGTCCGACGACGCAGGTGATACCCGGTTCGAACTTCAGTGTCGTCGCCGACGCGAAGGACTTGAAGCCGCGCAGGGTCAGGGCCTTGAGGTGCACGCCGTCGGACTCTACCTTTCACTGGCCGTTTCACCGATGAAGGTGCAGGGCACATCAGACGGTAAAGAAAGCAGCGTACGCGGACACAAGAAAGAAGGGACGCCGAAGCGTCCCTTGAATGTCTTGCCTACCTGAGGACAGTACTCAGGACTGCTCAGGGCGCGTGTTCAACAGCTCAAGGCCCTGATGCCATTGATCGTGATCGGATAGGGGTCAGGTGAGCGCAGGCTCCGCCTGGGGTACGTCGATGCTCTCCAGGAGCGATTCGTGAGAAGCGGCAGCCGCGAGCGCGTCGTTCTCGGCCTGGATACGGCCGAGCTCGGATTCGAGGTCCTGGACGCGCTGCTGGAGCCGTCGCATCTCGGCGAGGAGTCGCGGGTCGCTGCCGCCGACGTAACCGAGAAGCGCCTTTGCCATGATGGATGGTCCTCCACACTGAGTGACCGACCGAAGCGGTGTGGGTCGTGAGGGAATCGCACCCGCGGTGCTTGGCACTCATTGTTTCGCTGGGTCTTGCTGGCCGTTCTCACATGCCAAACAGCTAAGGTGCGCGGGGCTTCCAGAGTCTCACCAAAAAGTTTGACGGTCAACACGATCACACCCCGTATTGGCGGGCGACCCGGGGGCGCGCGGCCTGGAAACCGGCGGCGCTGCTACTCCTTCGGGGCCCTGGGGGCGTGGAGATCATCCTTACCCGGGGAGCCTGCCACGACAAGCCGTTCTTGGCAACCACCAGGCTTTTTCTGCCTCAGGCAGTTGCCCGGGACACCCGTCCGGCCTCGCGCCGCGCCCGCCCCACCGCGTTCTCCGAGGTCGGACTCAGCGGATGGCGAAGGTCTCGTATATGCCACGCGGTGTGTCCCAGATCTCGGTGACTCCGTCGACGCGGCCGGGTGTGTCGCCCTCACGCAGCCAGTCGAGCAGTGCCTGGCAGCCGATCCGGGGCCCTTCGGCGACGACCTGGACGCGACCGTCCTCCAGATTGAGAGCAAAACCACTCAGCCCGCCGATCTCCAGGGCCTTGGCCCGCGTGAACCAGCGGAATCCCACGGCCTGCACGCGTCCGCGCACCCAGGCGGTGAGTCGTACGTCTTCGTTCATGGGTGCACGCTAACCGGCCAATTGCTCAGTGAGCACTTCGTCCCCATGCGCCATCGCGTACAGTCGCGAATCGATGAGCCTCACTCATATGGGTGAGTCACGTTGATCTTAGGACGAAAGGTCAGGAGATGGGACGCCACCGACGCTCCGGCGCCGGCCGCGCCGCCGCCACCCCTGAGAACCACCCGGGAACGGTGTCGCACCGCCGCAGGGGCCGTGCCGTCGCCCCCGTCCGCACGGGTCTGCTCGGTGTCTCCGCCGCTGTCGCGATGGGCGCCGTCGCGGTCGCCGCGGGCGTGCTCCCGGGCAGTGACGGTTACCGCCTCGGCGGCGGGGACGACTCCGGCGAGGTGCGCTCCGCGGCCGTTCCCACCGAGGTGGACGCCCAGGGCGGCAGGAGCACCGACGCCGGTCGCGGCGAACCGTCGCCGAGCCGCGGCACCGGCCGCTCCGAGGCCCCGAAGCCCACGCCTTCCAAGGCCGAGCGGAAGCCGTCCAGGACCCCGTCCGAGAAGCCGTCGTCCCAGGCTCCGCGGCGGGACGCCGACAAGGACGGCAAGGCGAGGACCACCCCGTCCCACAAGCCGGAGAAGAAGCCCGGGACTCCCCCGCCGGGCCGCTCCGAGTCGTCCTCCGACGAGAGCACGGCCGAGGCCGCGGTCCTCGCCCAGGTCAACCAGGAGCGGGCCAAGGCGGGCTGCCGACCGGTGCGGGCCGACGACCGGCTCGCCGCGCTGGCCGGAGACTTCAGCGCCGACATGGCCGAGCGCGACTTCTTCGACCACACCGACCCGGACGGCGCGACGCCGTGGGACCGCGCCGAGAAGGCCGGGATAGACGACCTCGGCGGCGAGAACATCGCGCGCGGCCAGGCGAACGCGCAGTCGGTGATGGACGCCTGGATGAACAGCGCGGGCCACCGCGCCAACATCCTCAACTGCGACTACAAGACACTCGGCGTCGGAGCGCACTTCGCACCGGGCGGCCCGTGGTGGACGCAGGACTTCGGTTTCTGAGCCCGCCACTCCTCCCGTCTGCGCTAACTATTCGAAAGCGCTGTGCGCGAGTAGGCTGTCCGCATGGAACCGACCGTCGGTATGGAGCCGACCGACCTGGCGTACGACGTGTTCTCCCGCCAGTGCCCTTCCCGCGGCACCCTGGAGCACATCACGGGGCGCTGGGGCGGGCTCACCCTGGGCGCGCTGCACGAGGGCACGTTCCGGTTCAACGAACTGCGCCGCCGGGTCGACGGCGTGAGCGAGAAGATGCTCTCCCAGACCCTGCACGCCCTGGAGCGCGACGGTCTTGTGCACCGCGACGCACAGCCGACCAACCCACCGCGCGTGGACTACGCGCTCACCCCGCTGGGGCGGGAGGTCGCCGAGCGCCTGCTGGCCCTGATCCGGTTCGTGGAGAGCCGGCAGGACGACGTGGTGCGGGCGCAGGAGCGTTACGACGCGGAGCGCGGCGGACGCTGACAGCGCGGGCAGTAGTAGCTGGACCTGTTCATCCAGGGACGTCGGCGGATCGCGGCGCCGCAGCGGCGGCACGGCTCGTTCTCCCTGCCGTATGCGTCGAGGGACCGGTCGAAGTATCCCGACTCGCCGTTCACGTTGACGTAGAGACTGTCGAAGCTGGTGCCGCCCACGGCCAGGGCCGCGTTCATCACGTCCCGTACATGACCGAGGAGTTCGGCCGTGCGCGGGCGCGTGAAGGTGCCGGTGGGCCGTTCGTAGTGCAGCTTCGAGCGCCACAGCGCCTCGTCCGCGTAGATGTTGCCGACCCCGCTGATCAGCGACTGATCGAGCAGCGCCCGCTTGATCGTCGTACGCCTGCGGCGCAGCGCGGAGTGGAAGGCGTCGTCGTCGAACGCGTCGTCGAGCGGGTCGCGTGCGATGTGCGCGATGACGTCGGGCAGCCCGTCGGGGGTGTTGTCGTGGAGCGAGAGCCCGCCGAAGGTGCGCTGGTCGACGAAGCGGAGCTCGGTGCCCTGTGCGTCCGCGAAGCGCACCCGGATCCGCAGGTGCTTCTCGTCCGGCGCCTCGTGGGGCTGCACGAGCAACTGCCCGCTCATCCCGAGGTGGGCCAGGACGGACTGCGCGGAGTCGGCGAGCGGCAGCCACAGGTACTTGCCGCGCCGCTGCGCGAGACCGATCCGGTGCCCGGTCAGCCGGTCCCCGAAGTCCGCACCGCCCGCCACATGCCGCCGCACCGCACGCGGATGCAGCACCTGCACGTCGGCGACGACGCGCCCGCTGACCCAGCGCTCAAGACCGCGCCGGACGACTTCGACTTCGGGCAACTCGGGCATGGGTCTCCTTCAGGGACTGTCGAGACCGTCCTTCAGCACGATGCCGGCCGCCCCCCTGAGGGAGCGACCGGCAACAAAGGAGGGCGGTGATCAGACCGAGGGGGTGTCGGCGGTCCCCTCGGACCGGGCGGCAGCGGCGGCCTCGGCCGCCTTGATCCGCTCGTCCGCTGCGGCGCGGATCGCACGCCACGCGGATTCGGCGGCCTGCTGCTCCGCTTCCTTCTTGCTGCGGCCGGTGCCGGTGCCGTACGAGACGCCTCCGACGCGGGCGGCAGCAGTGAAAGTCTTCTCGTGGTCGGGGCCGCTCTCCGTGACGAGATACTCGGGCACGCCGAGGCTCTCCGTCGCGGTGAGCTCCTGGAGACTGGTCTTCCAGTCCAGGCCCGCGCCCAGGTTCGAGGACTTTTCGATCAACGGGTCGAAGAGCCGGTGCACCAGCTCTCCCGCGGCGTCCAGACCCTGGTCCAGATAGACCGCGCCGATCACCGCTTCGAGGGTGTCGGCGAGGATGGATGCCTTGTCCCGGCCCCCCGTGCCCTCTTCGCCCCGGCCGAGCCGGATGAAGGAGCCGAGTTCGAGGCCACGGCCGACCTCCGCCAGCGCACGCGAATTGACCACCGCGGCCCGCAACTTGGCCAGCTGGCCTTCGGGCAGGTCGGGGTGGGTTCGGTACAGCGTGTCCGTGACGACGAGGCCGAGCACCGAGTCCCCGAGGAACTCCAGACGCTCGTTCGTCGGCAGGCCGCCGTTCTCGTACGCGTACGAACGGTGGGTCAGCGCACGCACCAGAAGGGCGGACTCGAGCTTGTACCCGAGCCGCCCTTCCAGAAGCGTGTGGGACGAGGCCGTTGTCTCCGCCGGTTTCTTGGCGTCTTCCGCCTTCTTGGGGCTAGACACGGTGCCTCTCACCAGCCGCTCAGACCTCGAGGACCTGGCGCTTGTTGTAGGTGCCGCAGCTCGGGCACGCGATGTGCTGCTGCTTGGGCTCCTGGCAACGCTCACACGAAACCAGGGTGGGGACCGCAGCCTTCCACTGCGACCGGCGGTGGCGCGTGTTGCTGCGCGACATCTTCCGCTTCGGAACAGCCACGGCTACTTCTCCTGCTTCTCGTCGACGCCCGCTTCCGCTTCGGCGCCGCTCATCTCGTCCTTCTCGCCGTCCTGGATGGTGCCAGCGAGTCCTTGCAAAGCCGCCCAACGGATGTCGACGGCGTCATGGTGGTGGTCCGGGTCGTCCGCGAGCCGCACTCCGCACTGGGAGCACAGGCCCGGACAGTCGTCCTGGCACACCGGCTGCATCGGCAGTGCGAGCACCACCGCATCACGCAGCACGGGCTCGAGGTCGAACATGCCGTCCTCGAGGTAGAGCCTGCTCTCGTCTTCCTCGGCGTCGTCGGCCGGTTCCGCGGTGCGGCCCCGGTCGTCGGCGTCAGGGTACGAGAACATCTCCTGGAAGTCCGCGTCGAGCTCCAGCTCGAGCGGCTCCAGACACCTTACGCACTCCCCCTCGGCCGATGCACGGGCGGTGCCTGTGACAAGCACCCCTTCCATGACCGACTCGAGTCGGATCTCCAGCTCGACCGGGGCACCCTGCGGCACACCGATGACACCTTCGATGCCGAAGGCGCTCGGCGGACCGGGCGCCTCGATCTCGCGGGTCAGCCGCTGCATGGCACCAGGACGCCGCCCCAGCTCGTGTGTGTCGAACACGAGGGGGTTCCGGTGGTCGAGGCGCGTGCTCAGGGCTTTTCCTGCTTTCGAATCCTGGGAGTTCAAGGGGGGCCGCCGCACCGATGCCGCAGTATCGCCACTCGGGTGGGCAGCCGGGATCGCGGACGTATGCGCGACCGAAGAGCCAGGATACTTGACCTTTCGCTCTCGGCCCAATCCGGTCCCGACGGCCGCTAGCGCCCCTGTTCGTACCGGCGCAGCTGCTCGGCGCTGATCATGGTCGTGTCGAAGAGACTGGCCTCTTCCAGCGCGGCGGGGGCCTGCGCCGCCGGCGCCTCGTACCGGGGCTGCTCGTAGCCCTGCTGTGGGTAGCCGTACTGATCGTGCTGCTGGTACGCGTAAGGGTCCTGCTGGCCGTACGGCTGCTGGTACGCGTACTGGTCCTGCTGCTGGTACCCGTACGGGTCGGGCTGCTGCTGCGGTGGCGCGTAGGGCTGCTGGGGCGGGATCGGCGGGACCTGGACCGGGGGCGACTGGACCGGCGGCGCGGGGACGGCCCGCGGCTGCACGGCTTCCGCGGTGGCCGCGGGGCCCGCGAGGTCCGCCAGGTACTCGGCGTCCGTGGTGTGAGCCTGGGTGGCGGTGCCCTCGCCCAGGGAGCCGAGCTCGTCAGCGGGGGCCCGGCCGTGCAGGGTCTGCCGACCCTTGCCGACCGCCTCCAGAGTCTTGGCGAGGACCGCCTCGAAGGCGCCGAGCTTGGCGTCGACGTACGCGTCCGCGTTGCGGCGCAGCGTCTCGGGATCGTGGCTGCGCTCGGGGGCGTCCTCGTCCTCGTACCCGTTCTCGTCGAGGCCGGGTCCGGTGCCGAGGAGCTTCTCGCGGCCGCGGCCGACCGAGCCGAGGGTCTTGGTGAGGACGACCTCGAAGTTGGCGAGCTTGCTGTCCACGTAGTCGTCGGCCTCGGCGCGGACGTCTTCGGCGGCCTGGCGGGCCTCCGCGAGGATGCGGTCGGCCTCGCTCTGCGAGTTGCGGGCGACCTCGGTGTCGGAGATCAGGGAGCCGCGCTCGGCGTGCGCGGACTCGATGATCCGCTCGGCCTCCTGGCGGGCCTGCTCGACGAGCTGCTCCCGACCGCCGATGAGCTCCTGGGCCTGGGCCAGGGAGCCCGGCAGGGCCTGGCGCACCTCTTCGAGCATCGAGAGCAGATCGGCGCGGTTGACCACGCACGAGGCCGACATCGGCATGGACCGGGCGCTGCCGACCGCCTGGACGATCTCGTCGATCTTCTTCTGCACGTCCACCGTGTGCTCGCCACTCTCTACAGCTGGTTGTGAGACGGACGGGACGACTGTAAGGCCAGTGGCCGCCCGCCCGACACCGGGTGACGAACTGTCAGCGATCCTGCCGGAAGGTCACTTCTTGCCCAGGCGTTCGATCAGGGCCTCGTGGACCAGCGGGGGCAGCAGGTGCGCGACGTCGCCGCCCCAGGCGGCGACCTCCTTGACCAGCGAGGAGGAGAGGAAGCTGTACGTGGGGTTCGTCGGCACGAACAGGGTCTCGACGCCCGAGAGGCCGTTGTTCATCTGGGCCATCTGGAGCTCGTAGTCGAAGTCGCTGACCGCGCGCAGGCCCTTGACGATGGCCGGGATGTCCCGCTGCTTGCAGAAGTCGACGAGAAGGCCGTGGAAGGACTCCACCTCGACGTTGCCGAAGTCGGCGGTGACCTGGCGGATCAGCTCGATCCGCTCCTCGATCTCGAAGAGGCCCTTCTTCGACTGGTTGATCATCACCGCGACGTGCACCACGTCGTACAGCTTGGAGGCGCGGGCGATGATGTCGAGGTGTCCATTGGTGATGGGGTCGAAAGACCCCGGACAGACGGCGCGGCGCATCGTGAGTCCCTCGCTCTCCGGTCCGGTCATGGCGCGATCACTGAGTCGTCGCACGTAGAGGCGGCGCGACCGTACCAAAACGTCCCTTCGCCGTAGCGACGGGACCTGAGGGCCTCGAAACCCTCCGGC